>CBDHEM010000068.1:0-7530 GCA_965261955.1 Leptonemataceae bacterium | reverse complement strand
GGCCCAGGACTTCAGAGTAGTTGTTAGAAAATGTTGATGAAAGACAATGGGCAAACAATGGATGACAGAGCCTGTCTGGCCTATAAGCTCCCCTGAAGCACACCCTCTGAAACCCCAATTTGTATAGAGAAAATTTGGGTTTGCAGAGGTATACATTATTTTTTTTTTCTACAAACATAGAATTTGGGTGCTTGTTAAAACCACCTCAGTGAGGTGGCTCTAACAAGCACTCACAATCTATGTTTGGACCATAAATAAAAAAATGTCACAAAATTTTTGTCTCAAAAATGCTATTTATAGAGCTGGGCAAGATGGCATTAGAATACACAGGTGTATTTTCTTAAAGTAAGGAGACCCCTATAGAACTGGAGACAAATTCAGTTTGGTCAAAGTGACCTCTCTTTTTCAGGACTGATGCTTAAAAGCACAGTTTCTTCCCTGAAACTATTAGTGATTGGAATGCTCTCCCTGCATCTGTGATAATTATCCTCTGCTGAATGTTCTGAAGGTTGCATCTCTAGATTCACATCTTTGATGAGATCTGGGGATTAGTCCTCTCACTCGTTGACCCTGGTGAATGAATGTCTGTTGACATGTCACCAGGAAGATAGTCTGATATTGATGATCCAATGCCTAAAATGCAGCAGAACCATGCTTTGAATTCATTGCTTCTTGACTTAATCTAAGGACTTGCATTGGGTTATCTAGGTCTATACTTGAGCTGCTTAGTTGCTCCACAGCTGGCCTACAGGTGAATAGTGTAA
Organism: Leptonemataceae bacterium; assembly: GCA_965261955.1. Taxonomy (GTDB): domain Bacteria; phylum Spirochaetota; class Leptospiria; order Leptospirales; family Leptonemataceae; genus JABAAI01. The sequence goes on along the minus strand of CBDHEM010000068.1, from coordinate 6,766 downwards.
AACCTAGACCAACATTCTCATGTACCTCTGGAAGAATCAAATATTTAAAAAATCAATATATTCAGGAAAATTAAGGTGCCCCAAGAGAGTCTGGAATTGCCTCAATAAATTTTTACAATATGGTATTAATTGTATATAAACAAGCACAATTGTTTTTAATTATTTATTTTCACTTCATAGTACATAGTAAAATAGTTTTCATTGAAAATGACATCAACAAGGCAAATTAAATTCTTCAGGAAGAAAAATGTGTTGTCAAAATGTCAAAGGCTCTCCGGAATATACCCAAACCAAATTTAGAACAGTGGAAATCATATAGTGGCATGTAATTGCAGACATCATAATGGCAATATGGTCTTGAAAACCAAAAAAAAAACAAAATGCAGGCCTTGGAAACCAAATAAACTCCGAAGTAATCAGTGTATTTCATACCAAAAGCAAAGACAAGAGGATATACTGATATGGAGAAAATCGGCAATTCTCCACCCAATATACATGTACATATACTCTGCCTCAACTTCAAAGAATCGCTTGGGCAGGAAATTCCAATGATTACTGACAGGCAAGTTTTCATGGAAAATACACACAAACTCTTTTGTAGCACTGTTCATAATGCCATGGTTTTTGATAAAACATGGTTTAATGATGGATCACAAAGGCATATTGATTATAGGGAAAGATAACCGTCAATGGTAATTTCTGTATTATCTTTACATCCTTGTTTGGATACAAAATAGCTATCTAACCCTATCACACTTGGACTGGCGAAAACTCAATGCAGTTCTTGCCGTTCCGAGTGCAATAGGGTTAACTAACACAGGTTCTGCATTGGAACCCAGTAATAGTGTTATGAAGAGTCTGTGGTGTATGAAAATACTCAAATTATCCATCACTCTATACTCTGAAAAAAAATATACAGTAAAATTCCTATATTAAGACCACCTTTAGGATTGTCCAAAAGTGGTCTTAAACTTTTCTTTTCTTGGTCTATCCTGTGCAGCAAAGTTCTGGAGTAACTGATTTGGGGCAAAATGCCATAATGGGCAAGATGGGCTATCCTTTCTGTTAAAGACCAACACAGGTTTATGTAAAGCATCAATCACATAGTGGATCATTACTAACAAGAAAATTTACTATAAGGGAAGAGAGTCTTCCAAGGGAGCTAACCAAGTCTTGAAAATGATATCTCATCTCAGAGGATGACAACTATAAAAAAAAAAAAGAATTCAGTACCCTCTGGGAGTAAATTATTTCCTTAGAAGTTTTCCCAATTTTGGAATTAATTCAAATACTAAGTACTTTTCCATTTCCAAGAGTTGTCCCCCTTTGAGAAATGCAAGTCTGGTATATCCATTGACCATATCCACTGACAATGAACAGCTTCACAGGAAAAACACTGTCAATTACACTTCTGCAGGTGCCTCAAGAAAAGTATCCACAATTGTGTTTAAACGTGACATGCTTTTGTAAGTCTCAAAATAATAAATAGTGAATTTTCTCATTGATTTCTATGTACATAACACTTTGATGCTATACTGATTTTAAGTGGCTATACTGTAGAAGAAAAAATATTAATTAATAAATTACAATTGAATCATTTTCCATAACTTCAGGCATGGAAAATACCTGAAAATCGGTTCATCTTTCTTATGCCTATTTTCTGAAATATAACTGTTCCACCTCAGTATTTTTTCTAGATACATCACAGGACACCAGTGTACACCAAAATAGTGCTCATTGAAGCACTCTGACCCAGATTTACACTGTTATAAAAAAAGAACCTTTTCTGGTTTGACGTGACATGAGATAATAATAATTATCTCATTACTCCTTAAAAAAGATTTGCACACTGAGGTACTTCTTTGAATTACAGTAAAATTCCTATATTCAGACCACCTTTAGGATTGTCCAAAAGTGGTCTTAAAGACCACTTTTGGACAGTCCCAAAGGTGGTCTCTAATCAGAGGTACAATGGGTGCAGAAAATGATGAAAAGAATAACTTAAACTTTGCAAATTAGGTTTTGGATAGGTAAGATGTCTTAATTTTAGGTGGTCTTAATAGTGGAATTTCACTATACTTCACTGAAGCAGTTCTAATGAGTCCCTATAATATCATCTGTAAAGGAAATCGAAGAAAGACTCCTGGTAAACAATTTTATCCATAAATTCATTTGGTGGTCTAAATCAATGTTACGTACATATATAGCATAATTTCATTTTACATTAATCATTTTCTGAGTATAATATGAAAATGAGTCTGGTGCATCTCACATTTGTTTTATCTGTCTTTTTGTTTTATTAACCCTACTGCACTCAGAATGTCCAAAACTCAACAGAGTTTTGGACATTCTTAGCGCAGTAGGGTTAAATAACCCTACAGACAAAATACAGACAACATCACAAGAAATGTTGGCTCCTAGAACAGCTATCTAGTAATGATTCAGATAAGCCAACAGCTTCTTGTTCTAGATCTGATAAAAGGGGTTTAACCAATCTTTCAAATGCTCATATTAGACCATTTCACAGGTCCAGGGCTCCAGGTTACAAATCTTTATTCATGCTAAACTCAGTTATGCAAGAAGTTTATCCTGAGAATAAATATCAACTGCCAATAATCTGGACTTTTTTCCTGCTCAATTGGGCTCAGCATAAAATTTTTCTGGCTAATAAGCACTGAAATGCCGACAACTGTTGGCCTTTCAATGGTAACTAACAGCAAAAATTCATCTGACTTGCACACAAGAAGTTTTATATCCCTCATGGCCAGGGCTCTGGCACTTTGCTCAGATGTGTTTTAGGCTTAATTTTTAATTTGTGCAAACAGCAAATGCTCATGTGAGGCCAGGCAGCTGCTCAGTTTAGCATGAGCCTTGAGTAAACTTGAGTCATCAGTTTCACATTAATGTCACATTATACTGCACAACTACAGTCTGATCACACACTTTCTTCTTTTCACTTTCTGTTTAGCCTACGGCTCACTTTCTTCTTCAGTCAATAACCCGGGTGATCTCACTGCCTTTGCTGGTCACACAAGCATCTGTGTGTTTTTTTTCATTGCAGGCTCATGTAACCCTATTGCAATAGGGTTAATATTTTCATATATAAAGATGGTTTCTGCTTGTTTGTTGCTCTATGTATAAAACAAGAGGACCATGATGGTCCTGAATCGCTCACCTGTTCCCACATGAGTCGGTTTTGAGTCGGTTTTGAGCAGAGTTTTAGGCTGATAATTGCAAAAATAAGAGACAACACAGATGTCAAACATTTAACAGTGATACATATGAAAAATAGTTTGTCTAAGTTCTTGCTACTGGGGTAGTGACAGTAACAAGAGCTGTCACATGACAGCACGCACGAATATTCTCAGTGCTGGATAGTATATTAAAATTCTAAGTCAAAAAAAGAGGAATAAGTCTCACAAAATGCTTGAAAGAGTTGTCTCCTCTTGTCAGTAGAAGGGGGTCATCACATTATAACTGTATTGAGTTTCAAGTTGAAAGCTTTGACAGGATTTGAGAAAATTCATTTCAAGCGGAAAATTGGTAAAATTCTAAGTCGAACAACGGCCATAATTTATAAAAAAGGAGTTATCTATCTTGATTGTTTGCATCACAGTGAAGACTCGTGTAAAGTTAATACAGGCATTGTTAACAAAGATATAACGTATAAAGTAGTTGCACGCAAAACTTAACCCGTGCAACACCAACACCACGCAGAAGCAAGGCCGACACAAAGATGACTGTAATAGCTCTCCACATTCTTGGAATAGTTGAGGTAAAAACCCTCCTTTCGCCCAAAAAGTACTATCTGGGATGTGGTTTTGAACAATATGATTTTGAAAATTTTTCCTTAAGGTTGTAAATGTAATTATATAATGTGAAGTTTCCTACATGCAGTTTAGATTTTTTTTCAATCAAGTGTAGTTTTGACACCAAACAACAAAAAGACTTTAATTTATAGTGGATGATCCCTATTAAACAGCACAACCAAAGCAGTATTGCTCAATTTTTTGTGAAATTTTCTAAAGGGGCATCTAAAGGCCCTTTTCATGTAGTTTGATGAAAATCTGTCCACTATCCTGACTCAGACTTTAGTAATTGCATGGAAGAGCCCAGTTCACAATCAGTCTGGATAATCTAGAAATATTGCAACTAAAAAAACCCTGTGAAGTCTGGTGTAAATCTGCACTAACCTTTGCTGGCAGAAGATTTTGTTCAGAGATTGTAAACAGGCATGTCATGCTCACATAATGACAGATAACAAGTGATAACAAATACCAACCTTGAGTCTTTTGCTCAGGTGGGCAAAAAATGTATTTTGCTTTGCTTTGATAAACTTACTTTTCTTCACCTTATTAAAAAGATCGTAGAATGTGTCAACGTCTTCTTCTCGTGGAATATGGAAGGCGGTGGGTTTTACTATACAAGAGGCGCCACTTTTCACGCTTACAATGAATAATGACATAATTATAGCGCTAAAAACTTTAGTAAAGTTGAAAAATACATTCAAAATATGCGTGATGGATGCTTGAAATCCGATCAATATTTCCCGGACGCTTTCAGGCTACGATAAAACCTGTAATACCGTTATTATTCCAGACCGCTCGATTAAAAAAAAATTTTTTTTCGGAGAATTTTTTGGACATGCGGGCGGGTGAATTTGATTTCTTTTTTCTTTAGAATGAAATTTTACATGCGGTAGTTCCGACGAACTACATATCAAATTGTTATGGCCTAATATTGATTGAAGATACATTGAAAAATATGGCCACTACAGAGGTCACAGGGTTTTTCTATTTAAAGCCCTACTGACCTAGTTTTTGATCACAGTTGACCCGGTTTCAAACTTGACCTAGATATTATCAAGATGAACATTCAGACCAACTTTCATACAGATCTCATGAAAAATATGGCCTCTAGAGTGGTCAAAAGGGTATTCTATTATTTGACCTACTGACCTAGTTTTTGACCGCACGTGACCCAGTTTTGAACTTGACCTAGATATCATCAAGTTGAACATTCAGGCTAAATTTCATGCAGATCCCATGACAAATTTGACCTCTAGAGAGGTCACAAGGTTTTTCTATTATTTGACCTACTGACCTAGTTTTGGACCGCACGTGACCCGGTTTCAAATTTGACTTTGATATCATCAAGATGAACATTCTGACCAATTTTCATGAAGATCCATTGAAAAATATGGCCTCTAGGGAGGTGACAATGATTTTCTATTTTTAGACCTACTGACCTAGTTTTGGACCGCAGTTGACCAGTTTTGAACCTGACCTAGATATCATCAAGATGAACATTCTGACCAATTTTCATACAGATCCCATGAAAAATATGGCCTCTACAGAGGTCACAATGTTATTCTTTTATTTGACCTACTGACCTAGTTTTTGATCGCACGTGACCCAGTTTCGAACTTGACCTAGATATCATCAAGATGAACATTCAGACCAACTTTCATACAGATCCCATGAAAAATATGGCCTCTACAGAGGTCACAATGTTATTCTTTTATTTGACCTACTGACCTAGTTTTTGATCGCACGTGACCCAGTTTCGAACTTGACCTAGATATCATCAAGATAAACACTCTGACCAATTTTCATGATGATCCATTGAAAAATTTCGCCTCTAGAGAGGTCACAAGGTTTTCCTATTTTTAGACCTACTGACCTAGTTTTGGACCGCAGTTGACCCAGTTTCGATCTTGACCTAGATATCATCAAGGTGAACATTCTGACGAATATTCATGAAGATCTCATGAAAAATATGGCCTCTAGAGAGGTCACAAGGTTTTTCTATTTTTAGATCTACTGACCTAGTTTTTAACCCCACGTGACCCAGTTTCGAACTTGACCTAGATATCATCAAGATGAACATTCTGACCAATTTTCATGAAGATGCATTGAGAAATATGGCCTCTAGAGAGGTCACAAGGTTTTTCTATTTTTAGACCTACTGACCTAGTTTTTGACCCTACGTGACCCAGTTTCGAACTTGACCTAGATATCATCAAGATAAACATTCTGACCAATATTCATGAAGATCTCATGAAAAATATGGCCTCTAGAGAGGTCAAAAGGTTTTTCTATTTTTAGACCTACTGACCTAGTTTTTGACCCCACGTGACCCAGTTTCAAACTTGACCTAGATATCATCAAGATGAACATTCTGACCAATTTTCATGAAGATGCATTGAGAAATATGGCCTCTAGAGAGGTCAGAAGGTTTTTCTATTTTTAGACCTACTGACCTAGTTTTTGACCCTACGTGACCCAGTTTCGAACTTGACCTAGATATCATCAAGATAAACATTCTGACCAATATTCATGAAGATCTCATGAAAAATATGGCCTCTAGAGAGGTCACAAGGTTTTTATATTTTTAGACCTACTGACCTAGTTTTTGACCCCACGTGACCCAGTTTCGAACTTGACCTAGATATCATCAAGGTGAACATTCTGAACAATTTTCATGAAGATCTTGTGAAATATATGGCCTCTAGAGAGGTCACAAGGTTTTTCTATTTTTAGACCTACTGACCTAGTTTTTGATGGCACGTGACCCAGTTTCGAACTTGACCTAGATATCATCAAGATGAACATTCTGACCAACATTCATAAAGATCCCATGAAAAATGTGACCTCTAGAGTGGTCACAAGCAAAAGTTTACGGACGCACGGACGGACGACGGACGACGGACACCGCGCGATCACAAAAGCTCACCTTGTCACTTTGTGACAGGTGAGCTAAAAAT
>CBDHEM010000067.1:0-8719 GCA_965261955.1 Leptonemataceae bacterium | reverse complement strand
CTGATGAACCAATCAGAGAGCGCCCGGCACTGGATCGCCTCGATGTGAACACCAGGATTCCGGACTGCCCTCGACTCAGAGGTCAGCTTTCCTGTCAAAATACAGGCAATATAGACAATGTGAGGAAAGAAAACCCTCCGGGATATAATCCCCCCGGGATTTCTTCCCGCCTTGTCGTGGCCCGGGGGCTCAATTTGCACTGGGGACGATTCTGTAGTAAACAGTATTTGTCCCCACTGCGAAGAGCAAAGAGGAGGAACCACTTGTTTGCCGTGGGTGGCATCCCGTAAGCCAGCTGCGAGGATCCTGGAAGTTGAGGAGCATCCCAGGGATCTCCAGGTGTTTCAACACACTTCTTTGGCCCCGTGTGCGGTGTAGTCGGGCGTCTGTGTTAACTCGGCACAGTCAATCGGCTGGTCGTGCCAAGCCCCAGAAAAATCCTTTCTCTTCCTATTCTTTTGTATCGATCTGATACCAACCATGTGCCCATTCGTCTTGTATCTTTCTATACTTTCACATTTCTGGAAGGCGGCGGCTGAACGAGTTAATCGTGCAAGTTTTTGTACGAGTATATCTTCTGTGTATCTCTAACACTTGTGAGTATAGGAAAACCACTCCGTTAAAGTGTTCCCTTGTAGGGCTCCGTGGCGGGTGGAGAGCATAGGAGATGAATAACCCCCTTTAAAATCATGCGTTCTAAAAACAAACACAAAAGACAGAAACCATCTAATTCCGATTCCGATTCAGAAGAACATTCGAACAGTCAAAGTTCAAATCAATCATCGTCACAGACGTCTAGTCAATCCATTCTTCAGTCACAACCTTCAAAAGCATACGTTCCTCGTTTCCTTGTGATAACATCTACAGAAGAAGGGAAATCAATAGCATCACTTTCGCCATTTGTTATTTACAAAACCATACAAAGCATAGCAGGCGAAGTTAAAAACATCAAGACGTTGCGATCTGGCCAGCTGTTGGTAGAATGTGACCGTGAATCTCATGAGAGAAATCTTCGCAAAGTCACCACATTTTTCAATGTACCATGCAAAGTGGAATTACATGAAACCCTTAACTCCTCAAAGGGTATTATTCGTTGCGCTGCCCTCAAGGGACACAGTGACGAATATATTTTGGAGGAGATGAGGGAGCAAGGAGTCACGGCAGTTCGCCGAATTCATATTCGTCGTGACGGTATATTGAAACCTACCAACACGTTCGTTCTGACATTTAACACTCCAGTCTTGCCACAACATACAAAAGTTGGATATCTTAGAGTAGCTGTCGACATCTACATACCAAACCCTCTTCGATGTTATCGTTGTCAGTCGTTTGGTCATCATGAGGATAGATGTACTCGACCAAAAGTGTGTGTCAATTGCGGAGAACCTGATCATATAAACCCAACATCAGGTCAATGCACAAGACCAGCAAAGTGCTGTAATTGTACAGGAGCACACTCAGCTAATTCTCGTGATTGTACAACATGGCAGAAAGAGAAGAAAATCGTAAAATTAAAATACGAACAGAACATCTCATTCCAAGAAGCCAGAGGTAAAATAGAAAAAGAATATTCAAGACCTACTACAACATACGCAAACGTAACAAAAACAACTGCTAACAAAGCAACACAAACGGCAGACAAAGAAACACAGACAGAAGCGGATTCACAAACAGATACAAATACTAAGAAAGATAAAGTCAAAACACTTAAGCCACAAACAGTACAAATGATCCGCAAAGACATGGCTAAATCAAAACAACGAGAACGTATACAAACAGCTAGACGCGAACGTTCGGACATAGAAGGCAAAGTTACGAAAGCTTCAGAGAATTTACACACACTGAATAAGAATCCTTACTCAGTGTTGGAACAGATGGAGGATGATTCTGTAATCTTCTCAGAATCATCTCCAGGTGTTCCAAAGGGTACACTTAACCGTCTCACTGACACATAATAATTATCCTTATACATCAGATTAACCATTAAGTCTTTCCAGTAGATTTAACCATGAGTTTCAAACACAAAATAATACAGTGGAATTGTAGAGGTTTAAAACCAAATTATAACGAAGTCTTATTAATTTTATCTTTATTAAAACCGTCAGTATTGTGTCTACAAGAAACATACCTAAAACCTGACGACAATATAAATTTCAAAGGTTTCAACATGTATAATTACATTTACGAAGATGGCAGAAGACCCTCTGGTGGAAGTTCAATGTTAGTCCATTCTTCGTGTCCTCAGCGCGAAATTGTGCTTACAACAGATCTACAAGCTGTCGCAGTATCTGTTACCCTAGATACAACAATTACAGTATGTTCTGTTTATATACCACCTCATTTCTCTTTGCAGGCTAAACATCTTGAAGACTTACTTAAACAACTACCATCACCTTATATTCTACTAGGAGATTTTAACGGTCACAATACTCTTTGGGGGTGTAGTGAAAATAACTCTAGAGGCACACTCATTGAAGACTTTATTACTAAAAATGATATTTGCCTAATGAATGATAAATCCTACACATACATCCACCCAGCAACTGGAAAATCGTCATCTTTAGATCTCTCTTTATGCCATCCATCACTATATCTGGACTTTGAGTGGAAGGTAAATGACGATCAGCATGGAAGCGATCATTTTCCTGTTGTTATTGAAAGTATAATTTCCTCAGAAGAAGATCATAATACAAAATGGAAATTAAACAAAGCTGATTGGGAGTTGTTTATTTCTCTTTGTGATGAACGTTTGAACATTGAAAGTTTAAAAGAGTCTTCTGATCTAGTAGCCGACTTCACATCTTCTCTTATTAAAATATCGGAATCATGTATTCCGAAAACCTCGACAAATCCTAAGAAAAGTAAACCATGGTATAACAATGAATGCAAAGAAGCTATAAAACAGAGGAAGCAGGCACTATCACGGTTCTGCAGATCTCCAACAGGAAACAAATTAAACGAAGTAAAAATATTTAGAGCCAAAGCTCGCCGAACAATTAAAGCCACAAAACGAAAATCGTGGAGATCATACGTTTCAAAACTTAATAATAAAACGCCCATCAAAAAGATTTGGGACATGATACGGAAAATATCGGGTAAATCAAAATCCTCCAGTTTTACACATCTAAACACACCTTTAGAAACAAAAGCAACATCCAAAGCCGACATTGCACATACTCTCGGAGGAACGTTTATGTATAACTCTTGTTCACGAAATTATTCTGAAAAATTTAAGAACATCAAAAAACAACAAGAAAAAATAAATTTGAATTTCAAATCGTTGAATGACGAAAAATATAATGATTTATTTAATGTTCAGGAACTCATAGAAGCTATCGAGAAATCTCACGACACAGCAACCGGCCCTGATGAAATTCACTATCAAATGCTGAAACACCTCCCTAAAAGTTCACTTGAAACAATTTTACATATTTTCAATACTATTTGGACAACCGGTATTTATCCCGAAAGCTGGCGTTTAGCTACTATTATACCAATACCCAAACCCGGTAAAGATCATACAGAACCTACAAACTACCGACCTATAGCTCTAACTAGCTGTCTTTGCAAAACATTAGAAAGAATGATTAACAAAAGGCTTATGTGGTATCTGGAATCTAATAATCTTATATCAGAATTTCAATCGGGTTTTCGATCAGAAAGATGTACCAACGACAATCTAGTAAGACTAGAAACATTTATTCGTGATGCTTTCATTAAAAAAGAACATGTTGTTGCTGTATTTTTCGATTTGGAAAAAGCATATGATACGACTTGGCGATATGGCATACTAAAAGATCTACAAGATTTAGGTCTCAAAGGAAGACTACCGATATTTATTCAAAGTTTTCTTCAAAAACGTACCATGCAAGTTCGAATAGGATCAACTCTATCTGATCTTTTTGATCAAGAGCAGGGTGTTCCTCAAGGAAGTATTTTATCAACAACACTATTTAATATCAAAATCAATAATATTGTTCATTGTCTTGATTACAAAACAGACTGTTCACTCTATGTTGATGATTTTTGTATATGCTATCGCTCTAAAAATATGCGAACAATTGAAAGACAATTACAACAAGGTTTGAATAGAATAGAAGACTGGGCCACTAATAATGGTTTTAAATTTTCCAAGTCGAAAACTCAATGTGTACATTTTTGTCAGCTGAAGAAATTACACAATGATCCAGTTCTTCGTTTGTACGGATCAAACATTCCAGTTGTTCCAGAAGCAAAATTTCTGGGAGTCATATTTGATCGAAAACTTTCTTTTATTCCACACATAAAATATCTTAAGAACAAATGTCTAAAAGCGCTGAACCTTTTAAAAGTTTTATCTCATACAAATTGGGGAGCAGACAGAACTACACTTTTACTATTATATCGATCGTTGATTCGATCAAAACTCGATTACGGTTCAATTGTGTACGGCTCCGCTAGAAAATCATACCTGCAGATGTTAGAAACTGTACATCATCAGGGACTTCGCTTAGCTTTGGGAGCATTTCGTACTTCTCCCGTAGCAAGCTTGTATGTTGAAGCAGATGAGCCAGCGTTGTCATTGCGCAGAGAGAAACTTTCACTTCAGTATGCTACTAGACTGGCTGCTAATCCGTCTAATCCCGCTTTTGAAGCTACATTCCAACCACAATTTCCTGAGTTATATGAAAACAAACCTAACGCAATAAAAACTTTTGGCATCCGTATTGCACCACTTTTGGAAGCTTCAAATATAAACACAAAAATGATCCAAAAACATTCTGTTACTGATATTCCATCATGGTGTTTGAAAAAGCCCACTGTTATATTTGATTTACATAATGGAAACAAATCAAAATCAAACCCACACGTTTTGAAAGCAAAGTTCCACGAACTACAGGCCCGTTACTCTGATTATCAGCATATCTATACAGATGGCTCAAAAGACGAAGAGAAAGTTGGATGTGCATTTACAACAAATAATTTCAGCAAAACTCTGCGACTTCCTGACGGTGCCTCCATCTTTACTGCTGAAATCAAGGCAGTTGAACTGGCTTTAGAGTTTATCAAAACCAACCCCGATAATAAATTTATTATTTTCTCAGACTCCCTTTCAGGTTTGAAAGCTTTGAATCATTCATATTCAAGAAATGCACAAATTCAAAATCTACTAGAAAAACATCATGAAATCTCTAAATCCAAAGAGATTATTTTCTGCTGGCTCCCAAGCCACATTGGCATAAGAGGTAATGAAAAAGCTGATAAAAAGGCAAAAGAAGCGCTGAATCTTAACGTTACAAATTTTACAATTCCTTTTACCAATTTCAAACCTTATATCCACAGGTATATTTTGTCGAAATGGCAGTCTTCGTGGGATAATGCAGTATTTAATAAACTTCATGAAGTGAGACCATTAATAAAGGTAGACTATCCAGTTGTTCAGTCTTTAAGACGTGAAGATGTAGTCCTTACTCGCTTACGAATAGGTCATACACATATCACTCACTCACATTTACTTAAACGTGATGAGCAACCTCAGTGTGTTAGCTGTAATGAACCTTTTACAGTTAAACACTTTCTTTTAGACTGCGTTGATTTCTTAGATATTAGAAAACAATATTTTTCTGTCAGAAATTTAAAACAACTGTTTTCAGATGTACCTGTTGATAAAATTTTATCATATCTAAAAGAAATTCATCTCTTCAACAAGATATAATTATTTTAATTTTTAAAATATCATAATCACCTGTGATAACATTAACACTTATCTTTTAAACTGTATTGTAAACTTACATCGTACGAACAATATAGAATTTTAACTTTGTATACGAGTTGATTGTTGACAGTTTTCTCACCATTTTGACGCAAATGACCCTTATGGGTTGACGCGTCGTTAAACTTGAACTCATCATCATCATCATCATTATATTATGTGGATAAGCGATTACTATGAAGAATTCATCAGCAAAACAGTACTTTCTTGTCAACAAGTGTGCGCTTTTGGAAAAACAGGTAAAGCGTTGATTGAGCAACTTTAGATCCTAGATTATAAACTTTATGGTTACTGATGATTCATTTTATAGTCCTCTGGGTTCCACAGTTCTTTTCCAGTTCTGTTGTATAATCCAATTGGAGACAAAGTCTGTTAAATGGAGATTAATGTTTCAGTTATTGATGATGCCTGCCAGAGACTGTCTATTACAATATTGTAATAGTAAGAGGGTGAACTACAAGGTATCTAATAAGAGTACGACGAATAAACTATTGCGCTTAACCCATAAGGCTTTCACACCAGACGAATAAGACCCATCTTACATTGGCTATCACAATCTCCCCTATGTTAAATATCAATATCTGTTCTCTATCTGTTTGAACCGCTCAGATTTCTTGATAATTGCTATTCACGAGTCCGACCCAAAAGTCACAGACAAATGCCCTAACATAATTGAGTTGCTTCCCTCGAATTATAGCTGATGGTTTAGTTGAACGTTTCATCAGTAATTGTTTATTTTTTATTTATTTATTTATTTTTTTACGCTGATTAGAGACAATAGTTCATTTTTGGTTGTACTAATGAATTAGAAACGAGAAGACTCTTTACAGCTAAACTTCTATAGGGTTCAAACAAATATTCTCCACCCGAAACTGACTGCCCCTTGACATAGGCCCTAACTAACATTTCAGACAGCTTTTCTCTTGAGCATTTCACGGAATCTTCACGTTCTAAGCAAATCCATTTGTCACCTATCTGTAAACTTTAGTTAAAACATATTTATTTCATTCTTTGATATACAACATAGATATGCACAAGACATGAATTAATGAAAGGATTAGAACGAAAGCATATAAATGCTTATAAGGTTCTTCTCCTGTAATATAACGATCAGCTGTTAATTTGATGGCAGTTGATAGCCTAAGACAAAATATCACGATTTTTTGTACATATGAGGATATTGCTAAATGAAAATGTGGTTATACGCCTGTAATAAATACATGTTTTTTTCAAAGATAACGAAAGTATATATATATATATATATATATATATATATATATATATATATATATATGCTACAAAAGCAAGACCAGTAGGAAAATGTATTTCCGGGTGCCAATACGAAGAGAAATATACAATAAACAGAAAAAAAAAAAACAAAAAACAAAAAAAAAAAAAACAAACAAATGAAACAATTCAAAATTTCAGTATAATAGAATAATGTGAAGAAATATTTAGAGCGACTAAATTTGATAATAATGATAATAGTAATAATAATAATAATGTGATACTTTGATGGTAATATTGTACTGCTCTAAGAAGTATAATCCTAAGATGCCTGGTAAATCAATATCAGCTACAGAAAAAATCATGCTGAAACCTAAGTTCACCCAGACTGAACTATAAATCCAACTTTCCTTTTATAGCTAAAGGGGTGCCTTTAACTGAAGTTAAATTGCATGAGGTATCCATGGGCTGTACCTTTTTATGTTGCCAAATATTTTATTGACGACACTAGTTGACAAAAGCGTTGATGCAGAACCAGTATCTACTATTAACTTGAAGACCTGATATCTACTATTAACTTGAAGACCTGACCGTTGATAACTACACTAGCAAGTAAGCATGACTGGGAAATATTATTATAGCCCCGCTTGAAAAAGTGGGGCTATTTTGGATTTGCCATGTCCTTCCATCATTCCGTAATTCCGTTATTCTGTAATTCCGTAATTCCGTAATTCCGTGACTTCACATTTTATTAAATACTTTCAATGTTTGTGGTCCTACTTCCATGAAACTTATATTCACACCTGGTCCCTGAAGAAAAGGAGGTGTAATAGTAGAATAGGGGCCAAGGGCCAATAACTCTTGGAGTTATGTCCCTTATTAGATTTTCACATTTTGTTTAATAATTTAAATGTCTCTTGACCTACATCCATGAAATTAATATCACACTTGCTGCCTGAAGAAAAGGATTGTATGATAGTAGAATAAGGGCCAAGGGCCCGTAGCTCTTGGAGTTATGTCCCTTATTAGGTTTTCACATTTATGTTCACATTTTGTTAAAAATTTTAAAGGTTTTTGGTCCTACTTCCATGAAACTTATACCACACTTGCTCCCTGAAGAAAGGGAGTAGTGGTAGTAGAGTAGGGGCCAAGGGGCCCATAACTCACAGAGTTATGTCCCTTATTAGGTTTTCACATTTTGTTTAATAATTTAAATGTTTCTTGACCTACATCCATGAAACTTATACCACACTTGCTCCCTGAAGAACAGTTGGTGTGGTAGTAGAATAGGGGCCAGGGGCCCATATCTCAAAGAGTTATGTCCCTTATTAGGTTTTCACATTCTGTTTAATACTTTTAATGTTTCTGGGCCTACATCCATGAAAAATATATCACACTTGGTCCCTGAAGAAAAGGATATGTGGTAGTTGAATAAGGGCCAAGGGCCCGGAACTCTTGGAGTTATGTCCCTTATTACCTTTTCACATTTATGTATTTGTCATCAATGAAAAATTTTCGTAATATTTTTCTTGGGAACTATGAAAGCCAGAAAAGCTGAAACTTGGTATAAGTATGAACAATGGGTAGATGCATGGTGCTTAGGGAAGTAGGGGCCAAGGGCCCATACAACACAGAGTTATGTTTCTTAGTAGGTTTTTCACATTTATGTTTTCAACATGTATTTGTCATTAATGAAATATTTTCTTAGGAACTATGAAAGCCAGAAAGCTGAAACTTGGT
>CBDHEM010000066.1:0-13910 GCA_965261955.1 Leptonemataceae bacterium | reverse complement strand
TCGCCGCGTTTTGTCCATACTGCCTGTCACCAGCAGTAGAATTATCTGCCATTCACGTTTTTAACGTTGCAGCATAAGGGACAGTCCCTCCTATCAACTGGCACCTCCCATTTATGGCATCAGCTCAAACTTTTCCAGTTATGAAGTCCGAAGTATGTGTAGGTCAAGTGGCGATAATACGACACATTCTACCAATTATCGCCGAGTCCAAAATCAGCGTGGCGAGAATAGGACGCTAAATGTGACGTGCTCAAAAACTCTGGAACAGGAATGGTTGCATCCACATATGACCTCAGACAATTGAAATGCATAAACATGCAGACCAACACATCATTAAAATAACAACAACTCAGTGGCTATTTCTGAACAATCACTGCACACATATTTGCCACTGACATCATTTTTCTGGAAGACACAATAATTGTGCACCCACACACTACACTTGTCACAGTCGATCCAGAACACAGTGCTGGATGTCAAACCTTCAGGTTCAGTGCTGCGGCAAACCTCACAGAGAACACCATCAGCATCATCGATGTCTTCGCGGAATCGAGCTGGAAGTTGTGAACAGCATTGTGGACGATTACGTCCAGTTCTTCACCTGTCATTGTATCAGAATCACTACCAATGGATGAAGAACTAGTGGAATGCCCATCAGGAATGTCATCACTCACAGAACTGCTCTCTCTTACCTGACGGCGGGCGTTGGCCTGCGCCTTGCGTTTACCATTCTTCTGTTGTTCCTTCTCTTCTTCCCTTTTCGCTTCTTCAACTGTGTTTCCTTCATCTTCTCTCTATTTCCTTTTTTCTCTTCTCCCTTTCATGGTTTCTCTTTTCCTTCAATTCTTCAGCCTCTATCTTCTTATTTTTGTCTTCTCTAAGCATCTCAACATATTCCTCGGACGTCAGGTTCCTCGCTCCAGTTATACGCTTTGTTCATTCGGAGGTGTGCTGAGAATGTCTGACAAGTCCTCAGGTACCAATCCCACATTCATTATTGGAGAAAGCCTGCTTGAAGGTGCATGAGGTGCATAGACAACACTCGAAGGGGAAAGAACAGGAGTTTGTGTTGTGCTTGTCGTCACAGTGTCACTCTGTGAAGCAACAATTACAGCATCTTCAGCGTGTAAGGCTCCAGAAGTACCATAGACAGTGTGTGGAGGAGGCAGAGCTGGTGGAACAATAGTCTGTGTTGTAAGGCTCCAGAAGTACCATAAACAGTGTGTGGAGGAGGCAGAGCTGGTGGAACAATAGTCTGTGTTGTAAGGCTCCAGAAGTACCATCAACAGTGTGTGGAGGAGGCAGAGCTGGTGGAACAATAGTCTGTGTTGTTTGCTGGGACTGTTGACTAGGCGACTGTGAAAGTGAAAATGGCTGAGATGGTGGATTGGGGGATTCTGAAACTGAAGAAGAATACAAACTAGAAGATTCTGAATCACTTGTTGAGGAAAATGATTCATGCAAGGAAGAAGTGATCAGCTTATGTTTTGCAACGGCATCCGGATTAAATGGATAAATCCCTGACTTTGCAAAACCTGCCTTGACTTGCTCCAATGGATGTTTCACAATTCGGGAAAATTCCCTCTTCATAACAATGAAATTCCTTTTCATGAAAGAGAGAGCTCTGACTGTCTTAAAGGAAACATATTTAAGGGACTTAAAAACAGCTACATCCAGAGGCTGCAACGCATGGGGAGTGTGTGGAGGTAAACAAAAAAGGATGACATCATTACTACGGCAAAGGTCAATGACATCAATATTGACATGAGACTTCTGCCCATCTGTGAGGAGGAGAATTGGACGCTGGGAAACAGCATATTAAGAAACAATTTCTTCAGCCAAACCACAAACAGTTCTGAGTCTATCCAGCCAGACTCGCTTCTTGCATACACTGCATCATCAGGGCCTTCAAAGCGATACTGACCACCAGGAAATGATTTAGCATAAATGATCATTGGTGGATTGAAGGTATTCCAGCAGCAGAAGCACAGCAAAGCAGCGTAATATGTTCACTTGTCCCATATGATTGACACTACACATTTGTAGTACCCCTACGTGTTACAGCTTTCTCTTTTAGGCAATTTAAATGGAGAAATGTTTCGTCACAATTGTATAACTGTATTGGGAGTATCGTCTAAGGTCTTACTGAGAAGCGTAAGTATTCGTTGACTATAACTTGAAGGGCTTCGGCACGAGTACGTTCTAACATATCACATCTCTGAAGAGTTATTCCAGGATAACGACTCTTAAAATTAGTCCACCAATGTTCCCCAGAGCCAGTCTCAGCATTAAAGCGATCTCCATTTCCAGGCTGCTTAGCCAATGTCCATGCAAATGCTTTCACCATGGTTCTAGCCAATGGAAAACCACGGTCAGCCATGTATAAAAGGTAGACAACTAAAGCATCTTCTTCCACTGCTGAAAGAACTGGATTTCTTCCAGGCTTAGAGCCATGTTCCACACGACCCTTAATCCTATCATCTAAGGCCTTTCGAGGAACATGGAAGTGATTGGCAGCACCAGATAATGGCATTTGGTTGATCTTTACAGCATTAAGCAGCTACCATGTCCACGTCGTTCCCTAGCTTGCGGACTTTTTTCCCAGTCATCCTGCAACAAAGTAAATAGAAATGAGCCTTATATTTTATACCCAGACAATAGCACAATCAGTCAGTGACAAAATAGAAGTGATAGCACAGGTTTATCTCTCACTTACCTCGACTAATAGTCCTCCTAGATAGCACAGGTTTATCTTTCACTTACCTCGACTAATAGTCCTCCTAGTCTAATGAACTCCGTTCGCCTGGATCGCAAAACGAGGCAAACAGCTTCTCGCCTCTGGACCTAGTAAGCCAGACACGAAACGAGCTGTAGCTGCTAAATGGTACTAAATTGATGCACATACTTCACTCTACCTACTGGGCATGCTCTAAAAGGTCTGAGGACAAGTTATAATGAGATATAATTGTTTGGTGATAATAAGGTAAGCATTTTTTTTGGCGATAATGTGCAAGTTTACGCTAGTTAGTATTCAAGTGTGATTATATGTTTCAAGTGTGATTATATGTAATAACACACACCCACATATACATACACTCACACAAACACACAGTGTTCGAGACACCTTGAGTTAGAAATGATCAAAAATAGATCATACCATATATGGTAAGAAAATATATGTTTTGTGATACTTAATCTAGGCATCAGAGAGTGCAATAGCACTCCCTATAATGTTGTATTTTAAAATAGTGCATGCCAAAACACACAAACACACACACACACACAAAGACACACACACACACACAAAAGCTCGCTTCTCAGATAAATATACTTTGGCTGCTTCTTTTCCTCCCAAATTTTTTTCTAGCATGCTCAGAATCCTTTGCTAAGGTAGGAAACTGGCAGTCACCAAAACTGTTAAAAACTGTGCAATTGCTTTTCGTCGATCTATTTCTCCCACCCCCACTGAGTACCAGGGTACATGGCCATTTTTATTTGGGGAGGGGGCAAACTTGCAAGGAATTGCTACATAAACTTAGCTACCCACCCTTCCAATTCCAAGAAAGTGATGACTGACAGAGCTTTTGTGGAACGGGCGTAAAAATATCTTTATCTAAACTACCACAAGCTATATCAGTTCGTCAGTGGTCACAATCGATCAGGTATAGTCTTGCAAGCCAGCTGTATATGCACACGCAAAGAGTGAAATTATGGGTTCACGATTGTGCGACTAGATCAGGGAAAGGAAAGAAGGAAGTGTACATTTTTAAATCTTGGCTACTACTTACTGTCAATAGCAGTGGCTGGGGGAAGTTATTCAGCAACTATGTCTAAATAAGTTGAGTAACCTTGCCCCTCCCCCCCCCCCCCCCCCCCCCCCCCCCTTCCTCCTGCCACTATTCTAAGTATGGTCTTGAGTACCATGAGTCCATTCATAACAATTTTATTACCAGAGTTCTCAAACTTTCCATTGCCTAGTAATAACTAATTTCTTTCTTCAGTGATCGGTTGATCAGTAATCGGTAAAAGTATAACAGCATAATTAACACGCTCATGTAATATTGAGCTTAACTGCCCTAATTCAGCAGCTGCTGCACATTTTCGCTGCCAAGAAGTAAACAGTCAGTTGGAGCTTACGCTTGTGACAATAGTTAAAAGCATAGACCTTCACCAAAATGAGATAATTCGTTGTGATTCAGGTATGTATCGGGAAATACACTAGTACTCATTATAGTGGATTGCCCTCATTTTAAAAAGTCAGATGGCAAAATAAATCTTGCATTGGCAGCTTCTTAGCTGCCTGAATGCTTAAAATGGTGGTTTCAGCTTTATTAGCTCCAAAATAATCCAAGCGTGCCTTGAATCCTTTGCTAAGTAGTACACCTCAGAGCAAAAAAACATTGAAAGTGTGAAAAAAACTTGAAATTCATCTTCGGGGATCTAATCTACGTTTCTATTTTTCTATATTGTTCCTTACCACATACAACTTGCATACAATATGTCCATTCATCAAAACATTGGTACTGGAATACTCCTACTGTACCAATGCATTGCAGCAACTAATGTGATTGATTTATCCTGTGCAACTATTACTAGGCTAGAGCTGACTCTACATGGGTACAGTCAACATTAGCGACAAGATATGGTTGTGTGATATTTGCATAGTGGGCTACATGGTGTACATGGCATTGGTGGTGGAACTAGAGGCCAGACCATTCTCCATCTTCGATTAACTGCCATAAGCTCCTACTGGCAAAAAAAAAAAAAAAAAAATTAACATTCACTAAGAAAATCATGTGTTTTATTACTGCACGTGCCCAGTAAGCTGCTGAATCATGATTGTACTTTTGAGGGGGGAGGAACCCCATGACCATTAACCCATTTTTCTTGTTCTTTCTTTTTACCACATCTTTGCACATTCATGCCATGGTTCTGATTTATGTACCAAAATGTTGCCCATTCAATACTTTCTATTGGTATGTTTTACCTTCCCATACATACTTTTGTTTATGAACTGCAAATTGAAAATATACCTCATTGTAACCTCATTTGTTTGCAGAGCAAATATCTGTCCAGCACAAGGTGTTGATAAGGCGATACTACCCTGGTTGCTAAATCAACACTTCTACTACACCAGCAGAGCGCTTTTAGTAATGTTATTTAATTTAGTTATGATTCATCAAAAAAAACTCTGTGTTTTTCTATGCACACGCTTGACAACTTCCCATCCCCCCACCCCTAGATCTAATTGGCTCTGCTAGCTTGTAGTGTAATGCTTAACTAACCACACTACAGATTACGGCAGTTTTCTGGATTTCCCTATATGGAATTTTCTAGCCAAGAGCCAAGAACCTTAGATTTTGAGGTACCTGACTTGGGTTACATGTAACTTATATATAGTTATACCTATGCACAACTTTTTAGTATTAAAAGAGAGTACACAGAGAGATATATCTTTTGAGCTTTAAATTATGCTCATTGAGTCAAGTGTGCAGAATCTTTGGAGTTTCAAAGTCATAACCACTAAAATTGAGTTAAAAATGGTCCCAGGGTAACAGGCTTGCTCCCCCCTTGGGTGAGCAAGCCTAAGGAAAGAAAAAAAGCTGACAATTACAACTGTTGCCATAGACCTCCTCATCTAAGCCTTTACTGCTGTTTCTGGAAACTCTCACTGCTGATAATGCTGCACAGGAACCTTACCTTACCAAGAACTACTCTGAATCCATTCACCCTTGAGAATGGAGGTACTCCATGATGGATTTCTTTGCTATAGGTTTTGTTGTCTACACTAAGAGACATATGTAGTGCTGCATATATTTTGTTTGCTTAACTCAATAGAGCTGATTCTTATGCCTAATGGCACCTTATTCCATTTGCATTCTAATTGTATGAACTGTTATTCTTAAAAAAATTATAGGTACAAATATAATGGTTATGTGGAAAAAAACCATCCCAGAACAGAGGCAGTATTTCCTCGTCATATATAGGAAAGTGCCCACACTTCCTCAGTGTGATGTCGAAACATGTGGTTTTTTGAAGTCTTTGGGGAAAGTCAATGACTTTGACCCATCATTCCTGATGTTTCTGTTGCCATGGTCTTATATATAGATATATATACAAGTTAACTGACAAGCTAGATTTAATTTCAATAGCTTGTAATTTGTAATTGTTTGCAAATGAAATACCATCACAGAATATTTGGCACATTCCAATGAAACAATAATCAGTTACCAGAGCAAGCTAGCTCTTCTTGTCAACTCCCCCAGCTCTTATTAGTTCCCAGAGCAAGCTAGCTCTTCTTGTCAACTTGCCCAGCTCTTATTATTTCCCAGAGCAAGCTAGCTCTTCTTGTCAACTTGCCCAGCTCTTATTATTTCCCAGAGCAAGCTAGCTCTTCTTGTCAACTTGCCCAGCTCTTATTATTTCCCAGAGCAAGCTAGCTCTTCTTGTCAACTTGCCCAGCTCTTATTATTTCCCAGAGCAAGCTAGCTCTTCTTGTCAACTTGCCCAGCTCTTATTATTTCCCAGAGCAAGCTAGCTCTTCTAGTCAACTTGCCCAGCTCTTATTATTTCCCAGAGCAAGCTAGCTCTTCTTGTTGACTTGCCCAGCTCTTATTATTTCCCAGAGTAAGCTAGCTCTTCTTGTCGACTTGCCCAGCTCATTATTTCCCAGAGCAAGCTAGTTCTTCTTGTAAACTTGCCAGCTCTTATTATTTCCCAGAGCAAGCTAGCTCTTCTCGTCAACTCGCCCAGCTCTTATTAGTTCCCAGAGCAAGCTAGCTCTTCTTGTAAACTTTCCCATCTCTTATCAGTTCCCAGAGCAAGCTAGCTCTTCTTGTAACTTTCCACTTCTTATTAGTTCCCAGAGAAAGCTAGCTCTTCTTGTAAATTCTCCCAGCTCTTATTAGTTCCCAGAGCAAGGTAGCTCTTCCTGTAAACTTACCCAGCTCTTATTATTTCCCAGAGCAAGCTAGCTCTTCTTGTCAACTTGCCCAGTTCTTATTATTTCCCAGAGCAAGCTAGCTCTTCTTGTCAACTCCCCCAGCTCTTATTATTTCCCAGAGCAAGCTAGCTCTTCTTGTCAACTTGCCCAGCTCTTATTATTTCCCAGAGCAAGCTAGCTCTTCTTGTCAACTTGCCCAGCTCTTATTATTTCCCAGAGCAAGCTAGCTCTTCTTGTCAACTTGCCCAGCTCTTATTATTTCCCAGAGCAAGCTAGCTCTTCTAGTCAACTTGCCCAGCTCTTATTATTTCCCAGAGCAAGCTAGCTCTTCTTGTTGACTTGCCCAGCTCTTATTATTTCCCAGAGTAAGCTAGCTCTTCTTGTCGACTTGCCCAGCTCATTATTTCCCAGAGCAAGCTAGTTCTTCTTGTAAACTTGCCAGCTCTTATTATTTCCCAGAGCAAGCTAGCTCTTCTCGTCAACTCGCCCAGCTCTTATTAGTTCCCAGAGCAAGCTAGCTCTTCTTGTAAACTTTCCCATCTCTTATCAGTTCCCAGAGCAAGCTAGCTCTTCTTGTAACTTTCCACTTCTTATTAGTTCCCAGAGAAAGCTAGCTCTTCTTGTAAATTCTCCCAGCTCTTATTAGTTCCCAGAGCAAGGTAGCTCTTCCTGTAAACTTACCCAGCTCTTATTAGTTCCCAGAGCAAGCTAGCTCTTCTTGTAAACTTGCCAGCTCTTATTATTTCCCAGAGCAAGCTAGCTCTTCTCGTCAACTCTCCCAGCTCTTATTAGTTCCCAGAGCAAGCTAACTCTTCTTGTAAACTCTACCAGCTCTTGTTAGTTCCCAGAAAACTCTCCCAGCTCATATTAGTTTCCAGAGCAAGCTAGCTTTTCTTGTAAACTTGCCAGCTCTTATATTTGTTGAGCTACAAAGCATTGCAAAACAGTAGTAGTGATCATATCCATCTGTCTGTTTGTCTTGTATCTGTCTGTCTGCATGTGTGTCTCTCTATGCTCACTTTTATGTGTCAGTGGTAAGAATGCCTGCATTATAAGCATAAGACTCGGTGGTTCAAATCTTAAGCTGTCTCTTTTTGGGGGGAAGATAGTTCAGCGCCTCACCGCTTGGTTACCCTTGTTTGTAACTAGTGAAACAGGCTCAATAACTTTGGCACAAATAGCAATCATCATCATAATAGCAATGATCCAGCTACTCAAAAAATTAGTAATCTCTAGCTTTCTACAGAAGCTAGAGTATAGTATGATTATTTAGAGTAGCAAGATCATTGATTTGATAGTGAAACAAAAACAATGAGCTAAAAATGATTCAGAAGTCCTCTCTAGCTTTCTACTAATCTTTTTGGAGGAGCTGGATCATTACTTTTGTTTTGTTACTAAAAAAATGATCAACATACCGTCATCGTTAGCCCATTGTCTGGGAATGGGAGGAGAGGAGGGAGGTGTTTGCTGTTTTACTGACGATTGGCCTGACCAATAGAAAATTCCTTCCGTGTCTTGCAGGGTACGATATGTGTTATATACAACAACAATAAACAGTTAGAAAAAGTGTTTCAAAGCTCTGGAGATCTTGTAGCTCACATTTTTGGGGTAGTCCAGAAACAACAAAGAAACAAGAAAAAGCAACTTCATTGTCATTCATTTGAGGTATCCTCCATCACAAAGAGATGTCTGAAGTGATGTCATATGTTTTGGTTTGCTGATTTTGATTGACTCTTGCCAGAGCTAGAGTCATAACAGGGATCACGACTAGAAGGTAGTCAGTCTTTAAAAAAACATTTTATTTACTTCTTTTTTTTAACCCTCTCACTGGTGTAAGCGCCATATGGCGGAATAATTTTTTAAAATGCGCAAAAAAATCGCAGATTCGGTATATTACTATAATTTTTATATCGTAAGAATCCCGTATCACAGCTCTACCAGTGTACCAAATTTCGAGTCCGGAATATGAAGAAAGACACGTCAAAAACATGTGATTCTACCGACGATCTGGAGTTTCAACGATCTTCGGTGTGGCTGAGAGACTATCTTTGTTTGATGTTATTGCTCAAGTTACCAGGGATGATATGACCCTCTCTGAGGAAGAAGAAGAAGAAGAAGAAGGTGAAGAAATCTTAAATCTCGGGGCAACCAGCACGAGTCCAGAGTGAAATGCAAGTACTGCAATGTCCACCTCTGCATCTTGGAGGAATGTAACTGTTTTTATACCACACAAAAGTAGAGGTCTGGAGACAATAATCTTCTTCTGACATTCTGTAAAATAAACAAGTGTACATAAATGTCATGGTGATAATAATGTTGATAAACAAATGTAGCAATAAAATGCGAAGTATTGTATGTTTCTGAATATTATTTTACCATACTATTTGTTAACAATAGTAGTATCGTAAAACCAAATTGTGAGGCATGTGAGTGAATTCCTGGCTTTATATTGATCAATATCGGGATAGGAAATACTATAATGGTATTCATATTCTGTGGTCTTGTTGCAGATTGTTTTCACCATAATGTTTGTCAACAAAGGTGCTATCATGAAATCTAATTTCAAAAAGTAATAATAATTCTTAGATTTTATATTGATTTTTAACTGAAGCTGGTTGATTTTTTGTTACATACCGTGGGAATTCAACGGTGGAAGGGATAATAATACTATATTGGATTGACGTGTAAGGAAACAAGATTGTACTCATGTATACCACAACAAGTTGATGACCATGTACCAATTAAAATCATATACACCAATGTTGTACTGCTTTTATGATCATTGTATATGGTAAAGGGTCATCTAACTAATTGTGGTTTACTTGTTTCCATTTTTTTAAAAAACATTTGTTTTGATTGTTCTTGTATATGTGTACCTACTTTAGTAATGGTAGTTATATGAGCAAAGTTATTTGGAAGAAGTATAATTTTCATAGAGAGGTAGAAAAACAACAAAATAGAAACAAGACAAAAATATTTTAAAGTAACTTGTCAAAAAAACAAAATCAAATGTTGACCATACACATCTGGAAGGAAGAGTTGGCATCATTGGTATTAAAAAGTAAAGGCTCCTCTGAATGTTTGTGGTTAACATTTGAGAAATACTTGTTTTTTTTTTGTTTTTTTTGGATCAATCCTTTTTTTTTTGTAAATATAACATTTTTGTCTCGTATACTGTGAACTTTGGTTGTTCAGTGCTCCTCTTCTAACTCGAGTCTGCAAGAAAACATGCACTTAGCTAACTATAAATGGGTACTTACTAAACACTATTGTTAAGTAATGCGCACTCACTGAAAAATTAAACGAATGCTTTGCATCATTTTATTTAGACCAGACTGATGGAGAATGGAGGGGCTAGTCTCATGAGCCAGCTGAAGATAGAGCTTATTTCTCAAGCTGAACTAAGAAAGACTCAGTCTCTCAAACCAGATTATGAAGGAGAAGTTCTCTTGAGGTGAATTAAGAAATGACTTCTCAAGTATACAATGTGATTGACTGTACTCCTTGAAAGTACGTTCATCTACAGAACTATTTGGAGGCAAAAAGCTCCATTTTTCCAAAGATGACAACTATTCTTGTGACAGGCTATTCACGAGCCAGATGTACACTCATTGGGTGTCTATTTTGGAAAGCGTTTTGGAACTTCATAGGCCATGGAGGAGGAGTTGCTTTCACTACTGAAAGGTCCTGCAAATTAGCAGCAAGAAGCTTGTCTGGAAACTATGGACAACTATAGATAATTGTAGCCGCGGTCATCCAATTATAATTCTTGCCTCAATGTTTTGTGAAATACGTTGCCTTGAAGTTGAACCTAATATGCATGCATATAACCGGTACTTTTTTTTTTAAACTACAAGACCAGCTCTTCACAGAGGATACCAATGATGCCTAACAAAGACAGTTTATAATGACAACAAGTTGGGTGCTTAACAACTTTTTATGTGCCAAATAGTGCGAGGCTTAACAACCAGCGTCTACACTCCATGTACTGTATATCTGGAAATGGTCAGTGAGTTAAATACAACACATTGGCGGTCAAAGACCATAACCACCATATATAATTACTGCCAATACACACCCACCAAAAGCATGAGATGAAAAGTATTTTCTTGTTGGCATTTTTTTTGTTAAAGTTCTACATATATATATAGTGGAAAGATCAGCAAATAGGATGATAAATACGGTGGTCTTTTACTCAACTAGAAAGTTCAAAACTGTTCCATAGGTGTGACTCTGTTTGATCTTGCCACATGTAGGTCTGGCCAACCTACCTTTCCACCACTACCATGTTTTAGCACTGTCAATTGTCAGAGTCATCAGAGTTGTTTAAAAAGATTGACCATCAATATTTTTGGGCAAGTATGATAGGTTGCTCATATCATCATCAGTGGAGGCTAGTCATGATACATTGTTACCACCGATGAACTGGTGGGATCAATTACTACTTGTAGTTTGTACAGTTACAACCATTCACAGCATCCTTTTCAGAGGAAGTGGAATGGATGGTATATTGGGGGCCCAACTTTGTATGCAGTGGTGCAACATGATTCTATATGTGGGAAAGGCGGTGGTGTTGTATTTGGTGATGGTGGAATAGTTGTATGACTTGAGCACAGCTGAGTCCATTACGGTAAAAATATTTTATTTTGCATTTACAAAACAACTAATTGATTATATTTATAGCTGTATAGCTAGCTGTAACTTTTTTTCCAGTATTTATAGTAAGCTGTAACTTTTTTTCCAGTATTTATAGATAGCTGTAACTTTTTTCAGTATTTATAGCTAGCTGTAACTTTTTTCTGTATTTATAGCTAGCTGTAACTTTTTTCTGTATATATAGTTAGCTGTAACTTTTTTTCTGTATTATAGCTAGCTGTAACTTTTTTCTGTATTTATAGCTAGCTGTAACTTTTTTCTGTATTTATAGCTAGCTGCAACTTTTTTTTCTGTATTTATAGCTAGCTGTAACTTTTTTCTGTATTTATAGCTAGCTGTAACTTTTTTCTGTATTTATAGCTAGCTGTAACTTTTTTCTGTATTTATAGCTAGCTGTAACTTTTTTCTGTATATATTGTTAGCTGTAACTTTTTTTCTGTATTATAGCTAGATGTAACTTTTTTCTGTATTTATAGCTAGCTGTAACTTTTTTCTGTATTTATAGCTAGCTGTAACTTTTTTTCTGTATTTATAGCTAGCTATAACTTTTTTTCTGTATTTATAGCTAGCTATAATTTTTCCTGTATTTATAGCTAGCAGTAACTTTTTTCTGTATTTATAGCTAGCTGCAACTTTTTCCTGTATAGCTAGCTGCAACTTTTTTTTGGTATTTATAGCTAGCTGCAACTTTTTTTCTGTATTTATAGCTAGCTGTAACTTTTTTCTGTATTATATCTAGCTGTAACTTTTTTTCTGAATTTATAGCTAGCTGTAACTTTTTTCTGTATTTATAGCTAGCTGTAACTTTTTTCTGTATTTATAGCTAGCTGTAACTTTTTCAGCTAGCTGTAACTTTTTTCTGTATTTATAGCTAGCTGAACTTTTTTCTGTATTTATAGCTAGCTGAACCTTTTTCTGTATTTATAGCTAGCTGAACTTTTTTCTGTATTTATAGCTAGCTGCAACTTTTTTCTGTATTTATAGCTAGCTGTAACTTTTTTTCTGTATTTATAGCTAGCTATAACTTTTTTTCTGTATTTATAGCTAGCTATAATTTTTCCTGTATTTATAGCTAGCAGTAACTTTTTTCTGTATTTATAGCTAGCTGCAACTTTTTCCTGTATAGCTAGCTGCAACTTTTTTTTGGTATTTATAGCTAGCTGCAACTTTTTTTCTGTATTTATAGCTAGCTGTAACTTTTTTCTGTATTATATCTAGCTGTAACTTTTTTCTGAATTTATAGCTAGCTGTAACTTTTTTCTGTATTTATAGCTAGCTGTAACTTTTTTCTGTATTTATAGCTAGCTGTAACTTTTTCAGCTAGCTGTAACTTTTTTCTGTATTTATAGCTAGCTGAACTTTTTTCTGTATTTATAGCTAGCTGAACCTTTTTCTGTATTTATAGCTAGCTGAACTTTTTTCTGTATTTATAGCTAGCTGCAACTTTTTTCTGTATTTATAGCTAGCTGCAACTTTTTTCTGTATTTATAGCTAGCTGTAACTTTTTTTCTGTATTTATAGCTAGCTATAACTTTTTTTCTGTATTTATAGCTAGCTATAATTTTTCCTGTATTTATAGCTAGCAGTAACTTTTTTCTGTATTTATAGCTAGCTGCAACTTTTTCCTGTATAGCTAGCTGCAACTTTTTTTTGGTATTTATAGCTAGCTGCAACTTTTTTTCTGTATTTATAGCTAGCTATAACTTTTTTCTGTATTTATAGCTAGCTATAACTTTTTTTGTATTTATATCTAGCTGTAACTTTTTACTGTATTTATAGCTAGCTGCAACTTTTTTCTGTATTTATAGCTAGCTGCAACTTTTTTTTCTGTATTTATAGCTAGCTGCTGCAACTTTTTTCTGTATTTATAGCTAGCTGTAACTTTTTTTCTGTATTTATAGCTAGCTGTAACTTTTTTTCTGTATTTATAGCTAGCTGTAACTTTTTTTCTTTATTTATAGTAACTTTTTTCTGTATTTATAGCTAGCTGTAACTTTTTTCTGTATTTATAGCTAGTTGTAACTTTTTTTCTGTATTTATAGCTAGCTATAACTTTTTTTTCTGTATTTATAGCTAGCTATAATTTTTTTCTGTATTTATAGCTAGCGGTAACTTTTTTCTGTATTTATAGCTAGCTGCAACTTTTTTCTGTATTTATAGCTAGCTGTAACTTTTTTCTGTATTTATAGCTAGCTATAACTTTTTTTCTCTATTTATTAGCTATAATTTTTTCTGTATTTATAGCTAGCAGTAACTTTTTTCTGTATTTTTAGCTAACTGCAACTTTTTTTTCAAGAAAAACTTTTCCAAC
>CBDHEM010000065.1:0-5769 GCA_965261955.1 Leptonemataceae bacterium | reverse complement strand
AGAAATGTTTATTTAACATAAAAACATCTCTTTTAGGTCAAGAACAAGTTTTTCTCATCAAAATAAGCCAAATACAGCAAGCTTATCTGTTGTTTTGAAGCATTTTTGTGGAAAAATGCTTTAAAACACCAGAAAAGCTTAGTTTAGCTGTATGTGGCTCATTTTGATATCGACCTAAAGAGATATTTTTGTCAATTTCCACAAAAATGCTTCAAAACAGCAGAAAAGCTTAGTTTAGCTGTAGGTGGCTCATTTTGATGAGAAAAACACTATTTTGACCTAAAAGAGATGTTTTTTTGTCAATTCCCCCCAAAAATGGTTAAAAAGGTCACAAAAGCTGAGTCTAGTTGTATGTGGCTAATTTTGTTGAGAAAAGCAATTTTTTAACCTAAATGATTTTTTTTGTCATTTTCCTCAAAAAAGCTTAAAAATATCAAAAAAAAGAGCTCAGTTTAGCTGTCTGTGGCTCATTTTGTTGAGAAAAACACTTTTTTGTCCTAAAAGATATGTTTTCCTGTCAATTTTGGCAAATATGCTACAAAATAAAACAAAAGCTTTAGTTTAGCTATATGTGGCTCATTTTATTGAGAAAAACAATTTTTTTACCTAAACAATTTTTTTTTGTCATTTTCCTCAAAAATGTTTAAAAATATCAGAAAAACTTAGTTTAGCTGTATGCGGATCATTTTGACGAGAAAACCACTTTTTTTGACCTAAGAGATGTTTTTTTTGTAAATTTCCGCAAAAATGCATCAAAACAGTAGAAAAGCTTAGTTTAGCTGTATGTGACTCATTTTGATGAGAAAAATATACCCCAGTTGTGATGAGTGGACCTATTGTACTGCATGACCTAATAATGTTTGGGACATGTCCATATGCGGAGTCAAAAGACACTCCACCTCCTTTCAAGTGACTAAATGAGAACTTCCTGCCTATTCTGTGAATAATGAAGTAGCATAGCAAGAACAGTTGCACACAAATCCTATTCATTACGGGCATCCATCCCCAGGACACAGGTGCAAGAGAGCAAGCTCTAGACACAGGTGCAAGAGAGCAAGTCATGTGACAAGCAGCTCTTGAAGTGTAAATTAGTTACTAGTTAGTTAGTTACTAGATGTGAACTTTGTGGTTTGTATAAATTGTAGTGGGGACAGGATTTAAGTAGATCTGGTGTCAATCCCAATTACCAGACCTGCCCTACATAAACCCCACCCCTAGTGCAGCCATTACAGCTACAAGGCAACACGTTTATTACACTCTTGTCTCTGTCAGGAGTTGTGGCTTGTCTCTTGGCTAGTGTGTTTTGTAAAGTGTATATTAGTATTGACCTAATTAGCACATCCATCATGAGTGACCTCTGAACTACCTCCACTCACTTGTATGACCCTCTCCTGGAACAGCTGTGAACCAGCGAGGCTAACACAAGAGGAGACAAGCAGGTCTGCAATTATGATTACTTTCAAGAAGAGGAGGATAACTCAACTGTTCAGGTACCCCACAAGGGGGCCTCAATCTTGGTGGCTCTGGTTGCTTGCTCCATCTTATTATATTTTAATTTAAACCTCCTGAAGTGTGAGGTCACTTCTGGTGCATTTTATGACCTGGCAATTTACCTTCAGTAAAAGTTCTAACTTTTGCATCAAACTTGGCATGAAGGCTGGTGGCACCAGGCTGCCATGACAACTATCTAGAGCAAGAGCATTATCATAATAATAATAGGGAGGTGTTAGAAGTTGGAGAGTATTCCACCATCTTTACCCAAGGCCTAGTGACTGATATATACATACATAGTGTTATCATAATAATAATAGGGAGGTGTTAGAAGTTGGAGAGTATTCCACCATCTTTACCCAAGGCCTAGTGACTGATGTATACATACATAGTGTTATCATAATAATAATAGGGAGGTGTTAGAAGTTGGAGAGTATTCCACCATCTTTACCCAAGGCCTAGTGACTGATGTATACATACATAGTGTTATCATAATAATAATAGGGAGGTGTTAGAAGTTGGAGAGTATTCCACCATCTTTACCCAAGGCCTAGTGACAGATGAATACATACATAGTGTTATCATAATAGTAATAGGGAGGTGTTAGAAGTTGGAGAGTATTCCACCATCTTTACCCAAGACCTAGTGACAGATGAATACATACATAGTGTTATCATAATAGTAATAGGGAGGTGTTAGAAGTTGGAGAGTATTCCACCATCTTTACCCAAGGCCTAGTGACTGATGTATACATACATAGTGTTATCATAATAGTAATAGGGAGGTGTTAGAAGTTGGAGAGTATTCCACCATCTTTACCCAAGGCCTAGTGACCGATATATACATACATAGTGTTATCATAATAGTAATAGGGAGGTGTTGGAAGTTGGAGAGTATTCCACCATCTTTACCCAAGGCCTAGTGACAGATGTATACATACATAGTGTTATCATAATAATAATAGGGAGGTGTTAGAAGTTGGAGAGTATTCCATCATCTTTATACAAGGCCTAGTGACAGATGGGTACATACATAGTGTTAGCATAATAATAATAGGGAGTGGTTAGAAGTTGGAGATTATTCCACCATCTTTACTCAAGCCCTAGTGACAGATGTGTACATACTAACAAACAAAAGTCTGACCCACACAAGCCACAAACATCCTTTACAAGCTTGTCAGTTGTTCTGGAGCATTTCCATCAGAAATCCACAAAAAAAAACGTTGTCTAGGGAAGAGATATCTCAGGAAAAAAATGCTCAGGATTGGCCTGCAATGACTTGAAGAAACAAACAAACACACAAGGGTGAAATGGTCACCTGACAATGAAAGCAGTTTCGATCCACACAATCTCACACAAGCACCAACTGTCTCTTAGCTTTCCATATGTTTCCGAGCATCTTCATCTGAAGTCAACAAGAAACAAAACAACGGTCGTCAGGAAAACTAAGTGATATATCAGAAAGAAATCTCAGGGTTGATCAGAATTGACATTTTCCCATAGAGTAGTGAGTGTGAAACAGTCTAACACCAATGAATACAAGTTTGTTCATCTACTACAAGCCTGTCAGGTGTTGTGGAGCATTCCACCAGTAGGCCATTAAAAATGGCCGTCATGTACCAAAAAGTCTAAAAAGAAACAACTTTTTTTTTTTAATTAGTGCCTAAGACGTTGGCTTATGGCCATAAAATCAGACACAAGCACCAATTTTAACTTTTCATGTGTTTCCTACAGTTAGTGTTAGATTAGCTATATGTGGCTTATTTTGATGAGAAAAACACTTTTTTGATCTAAAAGAATTGTTTTTTTGTCAATTTCCGCAAAAATTCTTCAGAACTGCAGAAAATCTTAGATTAGCGTATTTAGATGAGAAAAACAGTTTTTAGACCTAAAAGAATTTTTTTTGTCAATTTCCGCAAAAATGCTTCAGAACAGCAGAAATCTTAGATTAGCTATATGTGGCTCATTTTGATAAGAAAAACACTTTTTTGACTTAAAAGAATTGTTTTTTGTCAATTTCCGCAAAAATGCTTCAGAACAGCAGAAAATCTTAGATTAGCTATATGTGGCGTATTTTGATGAGAAAAACATTTTTTTTGACCTAAAAGAATTGCTTTTTGTCAATTTCCGCAAAAATGCTTCAGAACAGCAGAAAATCTTAGATTAGCTATATGTGGCGTATTTTTAAAGAATAAAACTTTTTTGACCTAAAAAATGTTTTTTGTCAATATCCGTAAGAATGCTTAAAAACAATAGAAAAGCTACGTTTTGCAGTATTTGGCTCATTTTAATGCGAAAATATTTTTTTTACCAAAAAGAGATTTATTTTTGTAAATTTCCGAAAAAATTCTACAAAACAGAAAAACCTAATTTTGTAGTGTTTGGCTTATTTTGATGAGAAATCTTCACGTGTTTTGGAGTGTTTTCCTCTGAAATAAATTTTTTTTTTAAATGATCATTTGGACAAATGTGACATCTCAGAAAAAGCCTCAGAACGGGCCAGAAATGTCCTCTTTTTCCATAAAGCAGCTTACATCATCTCCTGGCCTATTCTGGTTGGCCAGAATATAGTGTGATATGCAATACATATTGCCATATAAGGATTGATAATGTGCTGGGCCAGAAACCTAGGTATTTAAAGGAGCTGCTATTAGAGGCCGCAATAGATGCACTACATATTGCCATATAAGGATTGATAATGTGCTGGGCCAGAAACCTAGGTATTTAAAGGAGCTGCTATTAGAGGCCGTAATAGATGCAATACATATAGCCATATAAGGATTGATAATGTGCTGGCCAGAAACCTAGGTATTTAAAGGAGCTGCTATTAGAGGCCGCAATAGATGCACTACATATTGCCATATAAGGATTGATAATGTGCTGGCCAGAAACCTAGGTATTTAAAGGAGCTGCTATTAGAGGCCGCAATAGATGCACTACATATTGCCATATAAGGATTGATAATGTGCTGGGCCAGAAACCTAGGTATTTAAAGGAGCTGCTATTAGAGGCCGCAATAGATGCAATGCATATTGCCATATAAGGATTGATAATGTGCTGGGCCAGAAACCTAGGTATTTAAAGGAGCTGCTATTAGAGGCCGTAATAGATGCAATACATATTGCCATATAAGGATTGATAATGTGCTGGGCCAGAAACCTAGGTATTTAAAGGAGCTGCTATTAGAGGCCGTGATAGATGCAATACATATTGCCATATAAGGATTGATAATGTGCTGGGCCAGAAACCTAGGTATTTAAAGGAGCTGGTATTAGAGGCCGTGATAGATGCAATACATATTGCCATATAAGGATTGATAATGTGCTGGGCCAGAAACCTAGGTATTTAAAGGAGCTGCTATTAGAGGCCGTAATAGATGCAATACATATTGCCATATAAGGATTGATAATGTGCTGGGCCAGAAACCTAGGTATTTAAAGGAGCTGCTATTAGAGGTCGCAATAGATGCAATACATATTGCCATATAAGGATTGATAATGTGCTGGGCCAGAAACCTAGGTATTTAAAGGAGCTGCTATTAGAGGCCGTAATAGATGCACTACATATTGCCATATAAGGATTGATAATGTGCTGGGCCAGAAACCTAGGTATTTAAAGGAGCTGCTATTAGAGGCCGTAATAGATGCAATACATATTGCCATATAAGGATTGATAATGTGCTGGGCCAGAAACCTAGGTATTTAAAGGAGCTGCTATTAGAGGCCGCAATAGATGCAATGCATATTGCCATATAAGGATTGATAATGTGCTGGGCCAGAAACCTAGGTATTTAAAGGAGCTGCTATTAGAGGCCGTAATAGATGCAATACATATTGCCATATAAGGATTGATAATGTGCTGGGCCAGAAACATAGGTATTTAAAGGAGCTGCTATTAGAGGCCGTAATAGATGCACTACATATTGCCATATAAGGATTGATAATGTGCTGGGCCAGAAACCTAGGTATTTAAAGGAGCTGCTATTAGAGGCCGTAATAAATTTGGCTAGTTTTTAAAATGGCAGACTAAAGTGGCTGCTACCCAATTTATTAAGTGGGATAATCCAAGAATTGCAAAAATAAGATAGAAAAAAGTATTGCCCTTGCAGGCCCTAGCTCTAGCCCTAGCCCTTGCAGGCCCTAGCCCTAGGTGTGAGGAAATGCACACAGATGGAGCACATGACACTCCCTTCCACTTGCCCTGCTTGGGAAGGGAGGGGGGGGGGGGGGGGGGGCAAAACCTAACATTGAGTGATCCTATCAGGCACAAGTATGCTTGG
>CBDHEM010000064.1:0-49975 GCA_965261955.1 Leptonemataceae bacterium | reverse complement strand
AGATTCTTCCAGTTGCCCCTGACTTGGTTGACAATTCATCCAAGATAGAAGTGAATCATAGGTTACAGGGGAGATTGTGGTTATGCCAAGAAATAAAAGGGGGTCTGGGGTTCTTCCAAGGAAATAAAAGAGGTCTAGGGATCTTCCAAGGAATGGGGTCTGGGTTCTACCAAGGAATATAGGGTGGTCCAGTGTTCTTCTAAGTGATAGAGGGGGTCTGGAGTACTTCTAAGGAATAGAGGGGGAGGTTAGAGGGGGTTTGGGTTTTGTCCAAGGAATAGAGGGGTGTCAGTTTCTTCCATGGAATAAAGGGGGTCATGTTTCATTTAAGGAATAGAGGGTCTTGGAATATTTTAAGGAATAGAGGGAAGTCTTGGTTATGCCATGGAATAGGGGGGGGGGGGGGGGGGCACATGCAGACTGCTTAATACAATATAGGTCAACAAGTACTCTATAGCTGATATGCAGCAAACACAATAGAAGCATACAAGGATGACAAACCTTTACCTTGCATTAGCGAATTTGTTGAAAGCTTTGTCGACGGTGTTGACATTTTTGGAGTGCTGCTCACTAGCTACGGAAATAGCTTATGCTTTGCTTTCCTTCGGATTTACTCTCAAAGCCATGGGATCCCAGCATTACTGCAGTTGGGACACCTCTTGAGGCTATAATGAATGATTAGGCAAGTTCAATGCATGTGGTAATTATCAAAGTGTTTTAAATTGTGTCCAAATTACTACATGATTCAGCTCCACCCCATTTCTGTTATTCAGGTACAAACCTGGTTAAAGTAAGGCTTGTCTGTGGCCTGCATTTACAGGTAACTACCAAATTTTAAAAAGAAGTAGTTGTGCAGGAAAGTATCAATTGGTGTTTCTTTCTGGTGATGTGTATAAATCTCCTATTAAAGCTCCTGTTGCAGATGAGCCTCATTAGGTCAAGAAGTGGTAAGGAGTATATTTGATTAAATGCTTTTCTTATGATATGAT
The DNA here is from genome assembly GCA_965261955.1 of Leptonemataceae bacterium. Taxonomy (GTDB): domain Bacteria; phylum Spirochaetota; class Leptospiria; order Leptospirales; family Leptonemataceae; genus JABAAI01. The sequence goes on along the minus strand of CBDHEM010000064.1, from coordinate 48,986 downwards.
AACTTAGTCTTCATATCCTACTCAGTTCCAACAGGAGAAATTTATCAGCCATTCCTAGCCTGCTGCCTGAACATACACTTAATGCTACAGCAAGTAGGAAATATAAACATTCTGTGGAGCATATGCTTGGACTGAGTCAGCCCATAACTGTGATGGTGGACAATGTAAGGAAAACATTATGTATGGAGTGTAAAGGAAACCTCCTCTCATGCTAAATTATGCAATTTGACCTCTCATAATTTGCTTGACACACCAAAAAAAAAACAGACAATTTCTGAAGTTACATAGAAAGATTAGCATCATCAAATAAACTATTTTTGGTTTTCTATTTCTACAATAACCATTACTACTTATATAAACAAACAGCTCTATTTGTTAGACTAGTTAAATAGAAACAAGGCCAACACCATGCAGACTGCTACCAGTTAGAACCCTTTGCCATTTAAAATCATATACATACACGTGGCAGCACAGGCACTCTGTATTTTAAAACCAGTGCAATGGTGTATACGATGATTTTTAATTGGTAAAGGGTCTCACTGGTTGGGTCTACATGGGTACAGTCTTTATACATAAGCTGTTTGAGTTCAATCAACATTTTTGCTCTTTATTAAAAGTGTTTTATTGTATTGATTTGTTGTTTCTGTATAGTCTAGCAGTGGAGGAGAAGTGGAGGACTACATCAAGTGTGAGCTGATTGGAGGAGGGTCTCAAGACATTAAACACTTTTTCAATTGGTTTATTGTTGCTGTACACTACATACATATCAATGCATTCTATTATTGTTGACTGTTCCCATATACACCATGATGTCCATTATAGAACAATCAGAACAGGCAATATCTTGGAGCTATTGTTGACTGTACCCATGTAAGGTCAGCTTCAGCTTCCACCAGGACTTGGTAGCATTGCACACACTACATCAGATTTCTTTTGTAGAGGATCGGCCACGGCCTCCTTTGGAGATGGTAACAGTTGACTAGTAGTGAGAAATCCACAAATCGAATAGCAATAGCTGAACAAAGCGAGTCATTCGTAGAGGTATGAATCGTCAATGTCAAGTGTGTGTTGATGATACATAACACTTGGGACGTTATTGTAACATATGGAGTCTTCTGGTATACTAAAATTATGATAAAGGATGTTGTGTGCCAGTTATGCGTGGGAAGATAACGAGAAACAAGTAAACAAAGATATATCTGAAGGCGAGTTTTTTTCAGGTTTTCTTAGCCTGCCAGTTTACTACGTTAGCAGAGGAGTCAAGGCATGCATGGAGCTAGTTCGGCTGAAACCAATGTTTAGGCAGCTGGAAGCTGGAGATATTAGTTTTAGAAAGACACTCTTTTGACTGAAAGAGATTTTTTTTTTGTCAATTTCCACAAAAATACTTCAATACCAGAAAAGATTAGTTTAGCTCTATGTGTTTCCTTTTCATGAGAAAAATTCTTTTTTTTTTACTGAAAGAGATGTTTTTTTTTGTCAATTTCAACAAAAATACTTCAACACCAGAAAAGCTTAATTTAGCTGGTGGCTCATTTTGTTGAGAAAAATACTTTTTTGACCTTAAAGGTTTTTGTTTTTTTTCGGCAAAAATGCTTGAAAACATTAGAAAAGCTTATTTTAACTGTATGTGCCTTATTTTGGTGAGAAAAAATTTTTGGACCTAAAAAAGATGTTTTATTGTCAATTTCTGCAACAATGCTTCAAAACACAAGAAAAGCTTAGTTTAGCTGTATATGGCTCATTTTGATGAGAAAAATACCTAAAAGAGAAGTTTTTTTGTCAATACTGCAAAAATGCTTCAAAATACCAGAATAGCTTAGTTTAGCTCTATGTGGCTCAATTTGATGAGAAAAACTGTTTTTTGACCTAAAAAGGATTTTTTTGTCTATTTCCAAAAAAATTCTTTAGAACACTAGAAAGCTTAGTTTAGCTCAATATGGCTCAATTTTATGAGAAAAACACTTTTTTGACTGTAAGAGATGTATTTTGTTTATTTCCGCTAAAATTCTTCAAAATACCAGAAAAGCTTAGTTTAGCACTATGGGGCTAATTTTGATGTGAAAAACACTTTTTTTGACCTAAAAGATGTTTTCTTTTGTCAATTTCCAGAAAAATACTTCAAAACACCAGTAAAGCTTAGTTTAACTGTATTTGATTCATTTGTTGGGAAAACACTTTTTTGACGTAAAGTGATGTTTTTTTGTTAATTTCCGCAAAAATGCTTCAAAACACCAGAAAATCCTTGTTTAGCTGTATGTGGCTCATTTTGTAAGAAAAACACTTTTTGTCTGTGAAGAGATTTTTTTTTTTTTTTTTTGTTAATTTCCGCAAAAATACATTAAAAAAAGGAAAAACTTTGATTAGCTGTATGTGGCTCATTTTTTTGAGAAAAACACTTTTTTGACCAAAAAGAGATATTTTTTGTGAATTTCCGCAAACATGCTTCAAAACTCCAGAAAAGCTTAGTTTAGCTCATGTGGCTCATTTTGCTGAGAAAAACACTTTTTTGACTTAAAAGAGATGTTTTTTTAGTCAATTTCTGTAAAAAAAAACAAACTTCAAAACACCAGAAAAGCTTAGTTTAGCACTATCGGGCTTATTTTGATGAGAAAAACCCTTTTAATGCTTCAAAACATCAAAAAAAGCTTAGTTTAGCTGTATGTGGCATATTTTGTTGACAAAAACACTTTTTGACCTAAAAGATGAGATTTGTTTGTCAATTACTGCAAATATACTTCAAAACACCTGAGAAGCTTAATTGAGCTCTATGTGGTTCATTTTGATGAAGAAAAAAAAAATTGACCTAAAAGAGATGTTTTTTGGTGAATTTCCGCAAAAACATCTTCAAAACAGCAGAATAGCTTCATTTTAATGTGGCTCATTTTAATGAGAAAAACACTTTTTAACCTAAAAGAGATTTTTTTTCCGCTAATAAACTTCAAAACATCAGAATGGTTTACTTTAACTCTATGTGGCTCATATTCATGTGAAAACACTCTTTTTTTACCGTAAAGACAAGTATTATTGTAAATTTCCGCAAAAATGCTTCAAAACATTAGAAATGCTGAGTTTAGCTCTATATGGCTCTTTTTTTTTTTGCATTATTGTTGCATAAGCATATGCCTTTGTGGCAGGATCAACATTTTGCTGTGAAAAATACTTTTTGTACCGCAAAGATATGTTGTTTTCCAATTTTCGCAAACATTTTTTCACAGAAAAGCTTAATTTAGCTGTATGTGGCTCATTTTGATGAGAAAATCACTTCTTCCACCTAAATTTTTTTTTTGTTGTTAATTTCCGCAAATATATTTCAAAACACCAGAAAAGCATAGTTTAACTCTATATGATACAATTTGCTGGGGAAAAACACTTTTTTTACTGGAAAGAGATGATTTTTAGTTAATTTCCGCAAAAATGCTTCAAAAAACCAGAAAAGCTTAGTTTAGCTCTATATGGCTCATTTTGATGAAAAAACTTTTAGACCTAAAAGAAATTTTTTTTTGTAAATTTCCGAAAAAATTCTTCAAAACATCAGAAAAGGTAAGTTTAGCTCTTTGTGGCACATTTTGATTAGAAAAACACTTTTTTGTCCGAAAATTGATGTTTCTTTGTTAAATTTGGCAAAAATTATTCAAACCACTACAAAAGCTTAGTTTAGCTGTATGTGGAATATTTGTTGAGAAAAAAACTTTTTGACCTAAACGAGGTCTTTTTTTTGGTCAATTACTGCAAATGTGCCTCAGAACACCAGAAAAACTTAGTTAAGCTCTATGTGGTTCATTTTAATGGAAAAACACTTTTTTGTTCGTAAAGTGATGTTTTTTTGTTAAATCTGCAAAAATGCTTCAAACATCAGAAAAGCTTTCTTTAACTCTATATGGCTCATTTTGATGGGATAACACTTATTGAACTAAAACATGTTTTTTTTGTTAATTTCCGCAAAAATGCTTCAAAACACCAGAAAAGCTTAGTTTTATTGTATATGATTCATTTTGTTGGGGAAAACACTTTTTTGACCTAAAAGATATTTTTGTCAATTTCCGCAAACATGCTTCAAAACACCAGAAAAGCTTAGTTTATGTATATGTCGCATATTTTTTGGACAAAGACACTTTTTGACCAAAAGAGATGACATCGCAGAGATATTTTTTTGCCAATTTTCGAAAAAAATGCTTCAAAACACCAGAAAAGTTTAATTTAGCTCTATGTGGCATATTTTGTTGAGAAAAACACTTTTTGACCTAAAAGATGTGTTTTTGTCAATTACTGCAAATGTACTTCCAAATACCAGGAAAGCTTTTAAGCTCTCTGTGGTTCATTTTGATAAGAAAAACACATTTTTGACCTAAAAGAAATGTTTTTAATCTATTTCTGAAAAAAATGCTTCAAAACACCAGAAAAACTTGGTTTAGCTGTATATTACTCATTCTGTTTAAAAAAATTACTTTTTTGATCTAAAGCAGGGGTCACCAAACTTTTTTCACAGTGGGCCGGATAACTGAAAGAATGACGAGTGCGGGCCGCATAATTATTGGTAAGAGCAACGTAAAAGGAGGTGAAGCAAGCCTCTATATAAAATCTATCTTATAGTGCTCCAATGACATATGGGTTCCATTAGCTCAGTTGGGAAGAACACCGGTCTAGAATACCGGAGATGGTTCAAATCCGAGTTGGAGCCTGGAAAACTTTTTTCCAGGTATTTTTCCAATATATCTTTCAGTCACTGCCAGTTTACTATGCATCTTTGAAAATGGATGGAATCCATCATGCAAACCCATTTATTTTCGTAATAACATGAGGCTTCTATGGCATTGTTACTTTATGACCTCTAATCACACTTGTAGTTCATTGACCTATCACTGTCAAACAAAGAAATCCTTGTTACATACCTATAAATTTAAATTGTATCACAACTTATCAAGCAAATTCAAGTGCCGTCGGTGGGCCTGATGAACAGACGTCGCGGGCCGTAGTTTGTTTACCCCTGATCTAAAGGAAATGTTTTTTAGTCAATTTCTGCCAAAATGCTTCAAACATTGGAAAGCTTAATTTAACACTATGGGGCTCATTTTGTTGAGAAAGACACTTTTTTGACCTAAAAGAGATGTTTTGTTGGCAATTTCTGCACAAATACTTCAAAACGCCCGAAAAGCAGTTTAGCTCTATGTAGCTAATTTTGATGAGAAAAAACACGGTTTTGACCGTAAAGAGATGTTTTTTGATAATTTCCACAAATATGCTTCAAAACAACAGAAAAGCTTGGTTTAGCTGTATGTAGCTCATTTGAGAAGAAAAAATTATTATCTAAAAGATGCTTTTTGTCTCTATCCACAAAAAGGTTTAAACACCAGAAAAGCTAAGTTTAGCTGTGTGTGGCTCATTTTGTTGAGAAAAACACTTTTTGACCTAAAAGAGATGTTTTTAGTCAATTTCAGCAAAAATGCTTCAAAACACCAGAAAAGCTAAGTTTATCTGTATGTGGCTCATTTTTATGAGAAAAACACTTTTTTACCTAAAAGAGATGTTTTAGTCAATTTCAGCAAAAATGCTTCAAAACACCAGACAAGCTTAGTTTAGCTCTATGATACTTATTCCGTTGAAATAAACACTTTTTTGATCCAAAGAAATGTTTTTAGTCAATTTCTGCAAAAATGCTTCAAACATCAGGAAGGTTTAGTTTGGTACTATGGAGCGCATTTTGATGAGAAAAACACTTTTTTGACCTAAAAGAGATATTTTATTGTCATTTTCCGCAAAAATGCTTCAAACCACCAGAAACGCTTAGTTAAGTTGTATGTGACTGATTTACACACAAAAAAAAAAAATTTACCTAAAATAGATGTTTTTGGCCAGTTTCCGCAAAAATGCTTCAAACCACCAGAAAAGCTTACTTTAGTTGTATGTGACTGATTTACTTAAAATCTTCTTTTTTTTTACCTAAATGAGATTTTTTTTTTCCAGTTTCCGCAAAAATGCTTCAAAACACCAGAGAAGCTTAGTTTAGCTGTATGTTTCTAATTATGTTGAGGAAAACACTTTTTTGACCTGAAAGAGAGGTTATTTTGCCAATATCTTCAAAAATGCTTCAAAACACCAGTAAAGCTTGGTTTACATTTTGCTGGAAAAAAAACTAAAATAATTTTTTTTTGTCAGTCCCGCTAAAATGCTTCAAAACACCAGAAAAGCTTAGTTCACCTGTATGTTGCTCATTTTGTTGATAAATTTTTTTTTTGACCTAAAAGATTTTTTTTCTATTTCCGCAAAAATGCTTCAAAATCAGAAACGCTTAGTTTAGCTGTATATGGCTAATTTTGTTGCGAAAAATACTTTTTTACTTAAAAGAGATGTTTATATGTCATTTTTCAAAAAAATGCTTTAGAACACTAGAAAAGCATACTTTAGCTTAATGTGTTTCATTTTTTGACACAAACACTTTTTTTTGACCGTAATAGATGTATTTTTGTCAATTTCGGCAAAAATGTTTCTAAACACCAGAAAAGCTTAGTTTAGCTGCATGTGGTTCATTTTGATGAGAAAAACACTTTTTTGACCTAAAAGAGATATTTTTTGACTATTTCAGCAAAAAATCCTTCAAAGCACTAGAAAAGCTTATTTTGGCTCTATGTGGCTCGTTTTGAAAAGGAAAAAAAAAATTTCCGTAAAGAAATGTTGCTAATTTCCGAAAAAATTCCTCATTGCCCTAGAAAAACGTACTATAGCTGTGTGGCTCATTTTGTTGAGAAAAAAAAAATTTGACATAAAAGAGATGTTTTTAGTCAATTTCTGAAAAAAATGCTTCAAAACAACAGAACATCTTAGCTGTATGTAGCTCATTTTATTGAGAAAACCACTTTTTTGACTGAAAGATATGTTTTTTTGTCAATTTCCACAAAAATGCTTCAACACCGGAAAACCTTTTTTTTATCAATACCGCAAAAATGCTTCAAAACACCACAAAAGCTTATTTTAGCTCTATGTGGTTCCTTTCGATGAGAAACACTCTTTTTTTTTTACTGAAAGAAATGTTTTTTTGTTGAGAAAAACACTTTTTTGACCTAAAAGTGATGTTTCTTTGCAAATTTCTGCAAATATGCTTCAAAACACCAGTAAAAATTGGCTTAGCAGTATGTGGCTCATTTTGATGAGAAAAATACTTTTTTGACTGAAAGAGATGTTTTTTGGTAATTTCCTCAAAAATGCTTCAAAACAACAGAAATTCTTTGTTTAGCTCTATGTGGCTCATTTTGATGAGAAAGACACTTTTTTGACTGAAAGAGATGTGTGACTCATTTTGATGAGAAAAACACTTTTGACTAAAAGAGATTTTTTTTATCAATACCGCAAAAATGCTTCAAAACACCAGAGAAGCTTATTTTAGCTCTATGTGGTTCCTTTCGATGAGAAACACTCTTTTTTTTTAATGAAAGAGATGTTTTTTTGTCAATTTCAAAAAAATACTTCAACACCAGAAAAGCTTAATTTAGCTGCATGTGGTTCATTTTGATGAGAAAAACATTTTTTGGACCTAAAAAGATGTTTTATTGTCAATTTCTGCAACAATGCTTCGAAACACCAGAAAAGCTTAGTTTAGCTGTATTTGGCACATTTTGATGAAAAAAATACCTAAAAGAAATTTTTTTTGTCAATACTGCAAAATTGCTTCAAAACACCAGAATAGCTTAGTTTAGTTCTATGTGGCTCATTTTGATGAGAAAAACTGTTTTTTGACCTAAAAAGGATGTTTTTGGTCTATTTCCAAAAAAAAGCTTTAGAACACTAGAAAGCTTAGTTTAGCTCAATATGGCTCAATTTTATGAGAAAAACACTTTTTTGGCTGTAAGAGATGTATTTTGTTTATTTCCGCAAAAATTCTTCAAAACACCAGAAAAGCTTAGTTTATCTCCATGTGACTAATTTTAATGAGAAAAACTTTTTTTTGACCTAAAAGAGATGTTTTTATTCAATACCGCAAAAATTCTTCAAAACACCAGAAAAACTTAGTTTAGCTGTATGTGGCTCATTTAGATTAGAAAAACACTTTTTTGACCTAAAAGATGTGTTTTTTTGGTCAATTTCCCCCAAAAATACTTCAAAACACCAGTAAAGCTTAGTTTAACTTATGTGATTCACTGGTTGGGAAAACCCTTTTTTGACGTAGAGATGTTTTTTTGTTAATTTCCGCAAAAATTCTTCAAAACACCAGAAACTCCTTGTTTAGCTGTATGTGGCTCATTTTGTGAGAAAAACACTTTTTTTTTAACCTAAAACAGATGTGTTTTAGGCAATTTCTGTTGAAACTGCTTCAAAACACAGAAAAGCTTAGTTTAGCACCATGTGGCTTATTTGGAAGAGAAAAACATCTTTTAATGCTTCAAAACATCAGAAAAGTTTAGTTTTGCTGTATGTGGCATATTTTGTTGAGAAAAACACTTTTTGACCTAAAAGATGTGATTTCTTTGTCAATAACTGCAAATGTGCTTCAAAACACCTGATAAGCTTAATTAAGCTCTATGAGGTTCACTTTGATGAGAAAAAAAATTGACCTAAAAGAGATGTTTTTTTTGTGAATTTCCGCAAAAACATCTTCAAAACAGCAGAAATGCTTCGTTTAGTTCTATGTGGCTCATTTTAATGAGAAAAACACTTTTTGACGGGGGGGGGGGGTCTATCCCATTATTCCGAAATTGTTTTTTTTTTTTTTTTACCTGTCATAACTTTTTTCCCCTTTACTCTGTGCAAATAATTATTATACCAGCTTGTTGCTTATTGTGTGTGCTTTAAGATGATATGTAAAAAGTCTCTATAGGCACTTTTTCTTAGAAGATATAGCCAAACAAGCAAGGGTCACTCAAAAAATGGCACCTCCCCCACGACAAATCTTCTAATTGCCAGTAGCTCAAGAGCTACAGACACCAAACTTCCTGTGTGGATTGCTAACACCCTAAGCTGTGATATGACTCAGCCATATTTGAAACGCGGTGAAGTGTTGAATAGATATGAGACACTTTATTTCCAACCGCGGCAAAATCCACGGAAATCTGTGACCCCGCCTCTTCCAATCACCATAACTCAACATTGCTTCACGGTAAAAAAAATTTGACTGAGTCATATCACAGCTGAGGCTTGTGGGAAGCCACAACACAAGTTTGGGGTCTGTAGCTCAAGGCGCCTGGTAATTAGACATGTTATAAATTAGGAAGTGCCATTTTTTGAGTGACACTTGCGTGTTTGGCTATATCTTCTAAGAAAAAGTGCCCATAGAGACTTTTTACATATCATCTTAAAGCACACACAATAAGCAACAAGCTGGTATAATAATTATTTGAACAGAGTAAAGGGGGAAAAAGTTATGACAGGTACAAAACAAAAAAAAAATCGGAATAATGGGATAGACCCCCCCTTAAAAGAGATGTTTTTTTGGAAATTTCCACAAAAGTCCTTCAAAACATCAGAATGGTTTACTTTAATTCTATGTGGCTCATATTGATGTGAAAACACTTGTTTTACTGTAAAGACAATTTTTATTGTAAATTTCCGCAAAAATGCTTAGGGGGGGACTATACCTGAAACCACAAAAATTTGAGCACATATTTGAGCTGTCAATAACTTTTTTTCCCTTTCTTCTGTGCAGATATTTTTAATACCAGCTTGTTGCATATTGTGTGTGCTTTAAAATGATATGTACAAAGTCTCTATAGGCATCTTTTCTTAGTAGATATATCCAAACACGCAAGAGTCACTCAAAAATGTCACTTCCTAATTCGGGGCAGACCTAACTCCCACGCGCCTTGACCGACTCGCCCCAAACTCGGTTCGAATGTAGCTAAAGGCCTTAGCTGTGATATTTGCGTGTGTTTTTTCTTTTCCGGTGAACCCCCCCCCCCCCCCCCCTGAGATATAGAGCTGAGAAGAGGCGGGGCCACGGATATCCTTGGCCTCGCCTCTTCTCAGCTCTATATCTCAGGGGGGGTTCACCGGAAAAGAAAAAAACACGCTAATATCACAGCTAAGGCCTTTAGCTACAATGCTTCAAAACACCAGAAAAGCTTAGTTTATGTATATGTCGCATATTTTTTTGAGAAAGACACTTTTTGACCAAAAGAGATGACATCCAGAGATATTTTTTTGCCAATTTCCGCAAAAATGCTTCAAAACACCAGAAAAGCTTAATTTAGCTCTATGTGGCTCATTTTGATGAGAAAAACACTATGTTGACCGAAAAGATATGTTTTTTTTGTTAATTAAAAAAAAATTCTTCACAACACCAGAAAACCTTTGTTTAGCTGTTTGTGGCACATTTTGATGAGAAAAGCACTATTTTGACCGAAAAGATGTCGATTTTTGGTTAATTTCCAAAAAAATCTTCAAAACACCAGAAAACCTTAGTGTATGTAGCATATTTTGTTGAGGAAAAAAAAATTTGACCTAAAAGATGTGTTTTTTTGTCAATTACTGCAAATGTACTTCCAAATACCAGAAAATCTTAGCTCTCTGTGGTTCATTTTGATAAGAAAAACACATTTTTGACCTAAAAGAGATGTTTATAGTCTATTTCTGAAAAAAAAGCTTCAAAACACCAGAAAAACTTGGTTTAGCTGTATATTTCTCATTCTGTTTAAAAAAACTTTTTTGATCTAAAAGAAATGTTTTTTAGTCAATTTCTGCCAAAATGCTTCAAACATTGGAAAGCTTAATTTAACACAATGGGGCTCATTTTGTTGAGAAAGACACTTTTTTAACCTAAAAGAGATGTTTTGTTGGCAATTTCTGCAGAAATACTTCAAAACACCCGAAAAGCAGTTTAGCTCTTTGTAGCTAATTTTGATGAGAAAAACACGTTTTTGACCGTAAAGAGATGTTTTTGTTAATTTCCATAAATATGCTTCAAAACAACTGAAAAGCTTGGTTTAGCTGTATGTAGCTCATTTGATAAGAAAAAAAAATTATTACCTAAAAGATTCTTTTTGTCTATATCCGCAAAAAAGCTTTAAACACCAGAGAAGCAAAGTTTAGCTGTGTGTGGCTCATTTTGTTGAGAAAAAAACTTTTTGACCTAAAAGGGATGTTTTTAGTCAATTTCAGCAAAAAATGCTTCAAAACACCAGACAAGCTTAGTTTAGCTGTATGATACTCATTCCGTTGAAATAAACACTTTTTTGATCCAAAGAAATGTTTTTAGTCAATTTCTGCAAAAATGCTTCAAACATCAGGAAAGTTTAGTTCGGCACTATGGAGCTCATTTTGATGAGAAAAACACTTTTTTGACCTAAAAGAGATATTTTATTGTCATTTTCCGCAAAAATGCTTCAAACCACCAGAAATACTTGACTGATTTACACAACAAAAAAAAAAAAATTTTGCCTAAAATAGATGTTTTTTGGCCAGTTTCCGCAAAAATGCTTCAAACCACCAGAAACGCTTAGTTTAGTTGTATGTGACTGATTTACTTAAAAAAAATTTTTTTTTACCTAAATGAGATTTTTTTTTTCCAGTTTCCGCAAAAATGCTTCAAAACACCAGAGAACCTTAGTTTAGCTGCATGTTGCTAATTATGTTGAGGAAAACACTTTTTTGACCTAAAAGAGAGGTTATTTTGCCAATTTCTTCAAAAATGCTTCAAAACACCAGTAAAGCTTGGTTTAGCTCTATGTGGCACATTTTGCTGAGAAAAACATCTAAAATATATTTTTTTGTCAGTCCCGCTAAAATGCTTCAAAACACCAGAAAAGCTTAGTTTACCTATATGTTGCTCATTTTGTTGATAAAAACATTTTTTTGACCTAAAAGATGTTTTTTCTAATTTTGTTGCGAAAAACACTTTTTGACTTAAAAGAGATGTTTATATGTTATTTTTCGAAAAAAAAGTTTAGAACACTAGAAAAGCATACTTTAGCTCAATGTGTCTCATTTTTATGAGACAAACACTTTTTTGACCGTAATAGATCTATTTTTGTCAATTTCGGCAAAAATGTTTCTAAACACCAGAAAAACTTAGTTTAGCTGCGTGTGGCTCATTTTGATGAGAAAAACACTTTTTTGACCTAAAAGAGATATTTTTTTGTCAATTTCCGCAAAAATTCTTCAAAGCACTAGAAAAGCTTACTTTGGCTCTATGTGGCTCATTTTGAAAAGAAAAAAACTTTTTTTCCGTAAAGAAATGTTGCTAATTTCCGAAAAAATTCCTCATAGCCCTAGAAAAACGTACTATAGCTGTGTGGCTCATTTTGTTGAGAAAAAAAAAAATTGACATAAAAGAGATGTTTTTAGTCAATTTCTGAAAAAAATTCTTCAAAACAACATAACATTTTAGCTGTATGTAGCTCATTTTATTGAGAAAACCACTTTTTTGACTGAAAGATATGTTTTTTGGTCAATTTCCACAAAAATGCTTCAACACCGGAAAAGCTTAGTTTAGCTGTATGTGGCTCATTTTGTTGAGAAAAACACTTTTTTGACCTAAAAGTGATGTTTCTTTGCAAATTTCTGCAAATATGCTTCAAAACACCAGTAAAGATTGGCTTAGCAGTATGTGGCTCATTTTGATGAGAAAAACACTTTTTTGACTGAAAGAGATGTTTTTTGGCTATTTCCTCAAAAATGCTTCAAAACAACAGAAATTCTTTGTTTAGCTCTATGTGGCTCATTTTGATGAGAAAGACACTTTTTTGACTGAAAGAGATGTGTGGCTCATTTTGATGAGAAAAACACTTTTGACTAAAAGAGATTTTTTTTATCAATACCGCAAAAATGCTTCAAAACACCAGAAAATCCTTGTTTAGCTGTATGTGGCTCATTTTGTGAGAAAAACACTTTTTTGACCTAAAACAGATGTTTTTTAGGCAATTTCTGTAGAAATTGCTTCAAAACACCAGAAAAGCTTAGTTTAGCACCATGGGGCTTATTTTGAAGAGAAAAACATCTTTGAATGCTTCAAAACATCAGAAAAGTTTAGTTTAGCTGTATGTGGCATATTTTGTTGAGAAAAACACTTTTTGACCTAAAAGATGTGATTTCTTTGTCAATTACTGCAAATGTGCTTCAAAACACCTGATAAGCTTAATGCTCTATGAGGTTCATTTTGATGAAGAAAAAAAAATTGACCTAAAAGAGATGTTTTTTTTTTGTAAATTTCCGCAAAAACGTCTTCAAAACAGCAGAACAGCTTAGTTTAGTTCTATGTGGCTCATTTTAATGAGAAAAACACTTTTTGACCTAAAAGAGATGTTTTGTTTGTTAATTTCCACAAAAGTGCTTCAAAATATCAGAATGGTTTACTTTAATTCTATGTGGCTCATATTGATGTGAAAACACTTTTTTTACTGTAAAGACAAGTTTTATTGTAAATTTCCGGAAAAATGCTTCAAAACACTAGAAAAGCTTAGTTTAGTTCTCTATGGCTCATTTTTTGCATTTTTGTTCCATAATGATATGTCTTTGTGGCAGGATCCACATTTTGCTGTGAATAACACTTTTTGGACCTCAAATATATGTTGTTTTGTAAATTTCCGCAAAAATGCTTTCACAGAAAAGCATAAATTAGCTGTATGTGGCTCATTTTGATGAGAAAAGCACTTTTTTCACCTAATTTTTTTTTTGTTAATTTCCGCAAATATGCTTGAAAACACCAGAAAAGCTTAGTTTAACTCTATATGATACATTTTGCTGGGAAAAACCACTCTTTTGACCAGAAAGAGATTTTTTTAGTCAATTTCTGCAAAAAAATCTTCAAAACATTAGAAAAGCTATGTTTAGCTGTATGTGGCTAAATTTTTATGAGAAAAATACTTTATTGACCTAAAAGAGATGTTTTTAGTCAATTTCTGCAAAAATGCTTCAAACATCATGAAAGTTTAGTTTGGCACTATGGAGCTCATTTTGATGAGAAAAACCCTTTTTTGACCTAAAAGAGATATTTTATTGTCAATTTCCGCAAAAATGCTTCAAACCACCAGAAACGCTTAGTTTAGTTGTATGTGACTGATTTACATTTTAAAAAACACCTTTTTACCTAAAAGAGATTTTTTTTTGACCAGTAGACTTGGTTAGGGCTATTCTAGAGCTAGGGATTTTCATTGGCTGGGTGAATTCTAGCGCCAGGGTTATAATAGGCTAGTGATTTTTTATGGATGGGGTATTGTAGGCCTATGGTTAAGGTTTGCTCAGGAAAACAAAAGTTGTGGTAGTACTGGAAATCCTTTCATGTATTTACCATAAAAATTAAACCATTATTATAGTGACAAACATTAACTGTATTTATAGTTACATCGCCGAATAATGTATTCAACAGCTGAGGTACAATCTAACATTTTACATATTACATGATATGTTCTCTTTAGCATCAAGTTCCATTCCAGCCACAGGCATATGGGCTGCACCTACAAGTACAATGATTAAGGATATTAATCTACTGGCAATTTTAAACCATTTGAGTTGCCTTAAAATGAGGTTTTAAGCATAACCAATTCTTCCGAAATTAGCATGAAAATAAGAGTCTAACAGATAATTAGAGCCTAGCAAGAAAACTATAATAATGTAACCCTTAACTATTAGACCATAAGTACCAACAGTGCAAATTTAGACATCATTCACAATATAGATATGAACCATATGTGAGAATCATTACTTGCACATGCCCTATATATAATAAGTCATAAAAAGTTATTTCTGGTTTTGTTAAGGAAGGGGGGGGGGGGGGGGGGGGAGTGAGCACAATAAAGTAAAAATTGGCAGACAATTACAACTGCTATCATGAATACTCTCTTCCTGGCCTTTATAGCAGTTTTTAGAAACCCTATTTCAGAGAAAATCTATACAGGTATTGTTTTCCTGAAAAAAATGTCATCCCTTAGCTCTTTACTGAGGAGTTGCTCCTGATGGATTTCTTTCATTAAAGTTCTATTGTAGACATAGAGTGACTGGATCTAAGCATATCTATTGTTTACTTATGCTGACTCTTATACCAAACTAGAGTTTATCGTATGTGTATTCTAATAATATTAACTGTTTGAAAGTTTATTCTTGAAAAAAAAAGTTATAGTCTTAAATACCAAATTCAACTTACTATAAATAAAGATCAAATTGTGCGATGTACCTATATGTGTGTGTGTGCATGTGTGTACCTGTGTGTGAGTGTGTGCATGTGTACCTATGTGTGTGTGTGTGTGCATGTGTACATATGTGTGTGTGCATGTGTACCCATGTGTGTGTGGGTGTGTGCATGTGTACCTATGTGTGTGTGTGTGTGCATGTGTACCTATGTGTGTGTGTGTATTTGTGTTTATGCATGCATTACGACTAAACTGGAGATTGAAAGAGCTCAGAACACTCCTCGTCCCAATCTCCATGGTCATGGGTTTGTTCTCCACTCCAGATTTTTGAAGATAGGACAAGAAATATAGCTGCTGTAGTGATAGTTTTATATATCACTACAACCGTCTTTCCTAAAATGTACCCACACTACAGAAAACATAGCAACCAGCAAAATAAACACAAAAAACAAACAAACAAAGCAACAACACTGACAATGCCACAAGAAATGAACGAGCTTAGGAATAGCAGTTCCAAGTGCAAAAAGAATGAAGGAGAGTTGAAATACACAGACCGCAGGAGCTTGCTCCACTGTCTCTGTACTTGGGCACACAACAGAAGTCTTCCTACAGGATGTTTGTTTCCAAGTCTCTGTTTTCGGCTCACAGCAGTACTTGCTGAGTTTGAAGCCCACGTTGAAGTTTGCACATGTTTTTTTTTAAATGACACCCATAAGGTGGATACTTTTGCTAGAGCATATAAATTCCATGCAATTGTAGAAACACTGACAATCCCCATAGCAATATCAGAGTCTTTGTTATGACAGGGACACTAATGCTTGACAGCAAGGATCTCGAGATAACAAAGATTTATTGTATCCTTGAATGCTCACTTGAAAACAAGATACATGTTCACCAGGTAGATAAAGTTGTTTTACTGATGACTACTTTGGATCCACCTCTGTTAACAGTTTACAACACAAGGATGGTTGCTATGTGAGAGTGGTTAATATACCAGGGAATGGTTGCTATACCATGTGGTTCCTATACTAGGGAGGTTCCTATACCAGAGTGGTTCCTATACTAGGGAGGGTTCTATACAAGAGTAATTCATATACTATGGAGGTTCCAATACTAGTATGGTTCCTATACCAGCTGTTGGCTTTACCAGGTATTAGTATAACAGGGTTTTTATATGTTGGCAGTTTATATACTAGAATATTTCCTATTGAGGGTGGTTGCTATTAGAGGGTGGATCCTATATTAGGGCGGTTCCTATATCAGAGAGGTTGGTCTGAATTTTATCCTGGATTTAGTAGATGGGAATATTTTGATGATTTGCGCAGTATGCGGGTATGAGCATGGATTTTTTTAAATCTTTACTCAAGTGCACTGTAGCTGTGGACTGGTGACTTGGTAACAACTAGCTTGCTGCTGGAAAGCTAGCAGCTACAGCAGACCAATTACAACTATTGCTGAATGGAAAGTTACTATTGCTATTCACAAGGAGGGTGCTGCACACTCAGCTACGGGGGTGCTTCTGTATGTGAGTGGTTCTTATACCAGGTGGTAGCTCTGAGAGGTTTGTTCCTATATGAGGATGGTTCCTATATACATGGTAGATGGTTATTTTATATGAGGATGGTTCCTATATGATGGTGTTTTCTATATATGTTTTTTTCCTATATAATGGTGGTTCCTATACCACGATAATTCCTATACCACAATGGTTCCATACAAGGGTTATCCCACATGAAGATGGTTCCTATACAAGGGTGGTACATATATATGAGGATATTTTCTATTTGAGGTGATTCCTCTATGAGGCTGGTTCCATTATTAGGCTGGTTCCTATTGAGTGTGTTCCTACATGAGGATCCTTCATATACAAGGATGGTTCCTTATCAAAGGCAGTTCTCATACAAGGATAGTTCCTATAAGAGATTAGAGTGGTTCGTTTACGTGTATGGTTCCCATACAAGTGAGTTTCCTATATGAGGCTAGTTCCTACATGAGGTATGAGGCTATATGTAGTAACTGTAGAACATTCACATATCTGAAATAAATAGTTCAACACTCAAAAGTACCTCATTTTGTGTGGAACCAAGCACATTATTTGCTCGATCATTCGGATTTTTTCAATGATGTTAATGTTCTAAGCATTCTTCTTTGAGTTGTATTTTCACAATTGAGTTCTGAAGCAGATTACTAGACTGGCGATAAGAATCTTCATGGCAGCACTACAGAATTAACCAAGTCAAGAAAAAAGAATTTCATATACCAAACATATGCAACTGTACTTCACTGAAAACGATGTTCAAACTAAGGAGAAAGAATGAGCAATTTTTCAAAGCATTTGTGGACCATCAACTTATTGTGATTTCAAAAGCCTGATACTACCATATGCAAAGTCTAGAGACAAAACCTTCAAGAGTTGGTAGAGCAGATAAAAATTCATTACAACCCAAAGCCCTCAGTCATCATGGAGAGATTTTGCTTCAATTCATAAGTGTAGAAATCTGAACAGACAATGTCCACATTTATTATAAGCTTTAACGATCCACTGAGCATTGCAACATTGAGATGCACAAGATGTCATGTTATGTGATAAGCTTGCCTGTGGTGTTGCCTGACCTCAACTTTCAGATGGCCATGGATCGTACTGTAACTGCCGACAGGAAGAATACACCGGATCTGCAACAGAATGACTGCGTGTAACCTATACTCTCCTTCTGAGGTCAGAATAAGCCACCAACTCTCATCACACATGATGAGGTTGCTGGGGCAACCATCAAGCAAATATGTGCCATTTCTATAGCACAACTGTGGCAAGAGAGATTATCTTACGAAAGTAAGAGCAAGACCATGGATCCCCAAGGACAGGCAAGATGAAGTGGAAATATGATTCAAATTTTCTTGGACATCCGGCGAAGTATTTGGTAAGACATTTTCATAATTTAGCTGGATGTGCAATTATGATTGATGCATCTCTATAGATGTCATTATGAATTAATTAAGTGGGTTTGTTTAGAACACCACAGTACATAAGAGAAATGTTGTCAAGTGCTTAATTTATTCATACATGTTAGCAAGTGCTTAATTTATTCATTCATGTTGTCAAGTGCTGTCAGCACAAGTTTTTCCCCTCTAGATAGTATTGCAGAAGCAAAAATGTCCAGCCAAAATTTGTTTGTGTGGCCAAATAGGCAAAACAGCTGGAAATTGGCCAGTGGCCTGAAGCTATTTCCAGCTCTGCAAACTCATCTCGTCTTGGCAGAGATAATTGATGCTATTAACCTTACCAAGCAAGCCAACCAAGCCCCTTGTAGTTACTGTTCTAGTTAATGGAGGCCGAACTTCCCATGAAGTGGACACCAGAGCATCGTTTCTTATCAGTGAAACTACCTATAGCTAATGGGTTGTGGCCAGAATGAGGACACCACCTATACCACTCATACATCACTCCTCAGTAAAATTACAAAGATATAAAGAGGGATTAAAGGTACATGGGTGCGGGAAGTGAATGTCAACATCACGGAACTCCTCCATTCATCGGTGGTAGATGAAACTGGTCCTAGAATTCTGAGAGAGATTGGCTGAAGAAGACTAGACTAGATTTGAGGGGGTTCTATCAAATTAATACTTTTCTTATCCTACAGGAGACTGTAGAGAAGCATTAAGATGGAGTCACTGTGCAGGGTGCAAAAGCAAAAATTCTAATTGACACACATGCTTGTCTCAGATTCTAAAGACCCAGACCAGTCTCGGATGCAATGCTAGCTATGGTTACAGGGAACAGAATTATCTCCAGGAGGAAAGCATCATTGATCCTGTTCCAATTTTCTGACTGGGAAGCCCCCATCGTGCCAATGATAATGAAGGGCAGAGGTATGAGAATATGCAGGGAATACTGGCTGGCGGTAAACCTGGTTACAAAAAGTAACACAACACTTATCCACTGCCACAGATTGGAGACATGTTTGCATCTCCTGCTTGAGGCAATACTTCTCTTAAACTGGACTTGGCCCAGGCATGCATTACAGCTTCCTCTGGATAAATATTCAAATATGATCAACACTTTTAATACCCAAAATGGTCTATTCTGATAGAACTGATTCTCCTTTGGGTTAGCCTTGTCTCCATATTCCTGCTGTCCAAAAACATCTTTCGAGGAACCCTCGGGTTTGAGTATATCTTGATGATTTCCTCATTACAGTAAAGGCCATAGAAGATCATTTGAAGAACCTGGAGGAAGGAAGTGCTGAAACATTTCTAAAGTTCTGGCATGAAATTACCATTTAAAATCATACACGAATACAGTGCTAGTTTTGAAATCACGGAATGTAATACATATGCAACCACAAATCCATGTCATTTGTTCAAACATTCTGATTTTCTGGACAATTCTCGCCAAGTTGTCTTTTTTACAGTTGAGTACAGCACCTCAATATAAGACGGTAGTTCCTATATGTGGATGGTTCCTATATGATGGTAGTTCAAATACCAGGGTAATTTTTATTGCAAAAGCCTTCATTGTAGCAGTGTATCATTCTTACATTAGCCGGAGTCGTTGTACAAAATGTTGAAATGGTGTACTAGTTAATGAATTATGAATAAGGCCATGTAAAAATACGACTTATAATTTAATAAATTTGGTACAAGTTTCAAGCTTGTGTGTTCATAATTTCCTTTACAACGTTAAGTAATTACTTTACCAGATATTGAAGTAGACCTTTTCCTGTCTCATGTAGCTTAACCTTTTACCAATTTAAATTGAAAGAAAAGAGTCTGGCACAATGAGATCAAGTATTTTGCTCAAAGAGCACCTCAATCGTTGTGCATCCATTGTCAATCATGCACATGCTAGAACATCAGAAGGAGGGGGAGGGGGGGGGGGGAGAAAAGAGGGAGATGGGGAAGGGGGTAAGGGCATGTGGGGGGAGAGTAGAAATTAGGAAATGAGTGTGTGACCATTAAAACATTAAAATACTAAGATTGAGGTGTACTGGAACAAAATGGTGTACATCAGTGTACAAAAACAGGGTAAGTACCAACTTCACAAGACTAAGCCCTTCCCTTCCATACTCATGTACGAAACTTTTGAGTGTGTACATTGTAAAGATGCAAGTTTGGGTGTAGTTAATGAGTTTTGGTGCAATGATAGTTAAATACCATGTTTGCTTTTTTGTGTATTGATAGTTACAATATCGTATAGAGCATTCGGTTGGAATCCAAGGTAGGTCTAAGGGCAGCACAAACTGGTGTGGCTTCCACTATATGCTACAAAACCCATGAATATCTGCCCCATGAATTCCTCCAGTTAGTCACTATCTCTGAGAATTTAACCCTTTGAAAATATCCCAATCTATGGCAATAACTTTACCTTTGGATGATCTGGTAAGATAGACGATGGCCAGGATGACCAGCACTAGGAACAGGGTCAGCAGCAAGACTCCTGCCACAGTTGCTAGCACAGCTATGAGCACCACATCTATTATAATAATGATGGGAAGGGGAAGATATAAGTACAGACACCGAGGTATTTATTCGCTGAGCATTTTCCCAAGTTAATAACTGAAGGCTGTATTTTGCTGAAGCAATCATCTTTATGTTTCTTGCAAATGATATTAACACAATGCTATCAGAGTTATTCTATGTCAGACTGCACAAGAAACACTCACTGGAATTTTAGACTTTTTATAGACAACAGAAATGTTGCAAGTCATTGCTCCAACCATCAAACATATTTTTACATTCCACGGACTCAAGCCACCAACTTTTGAAAATAAAAAGTACTGTTTGACACTAAAATTTTTGCGAGTTGTGGAATGTACTATGGGATTTTTTATCATCCATTCTCCCCCTTCCCCCCCCCCCCCCCCAAATAAATAATAATAATCCAGAGCTGAAGTTCTCTCCTTAGATCATAGAAAACATTATAATGGGTGGCAGCTTCTACTGCAGAGTGTGGAGTCCATCTACTATACATGCTAAAAGGTCTGCAAATAGTGGCCTGAGGGACCAAATGTTTGAGGGGTCAAACACAAATTGTGGGTAACTGATAGAATGGCCGAGTGAGTCAACATAATTGGTCTGTGCAGCATTTAGTTTTCCATAACTCAGCCTAGTTGTGCGCACTAGATAGGAAGGAAATAAACAAGCCACTATCAATGCCTGCAGCAATTTATATGATATCTATTCATTGCATTTGCAAGTAACTTAGCTACCTTTAACCCTTAAAAAATGAGTGTGAAAAATTGAATCTTTCATGTGGATGACGTCACATACGCTTAATCTCAGTCACTGAGATGGCATATCTTTTCCTCATGTCCAATTTTGGTGACAGTGCTTTAGGCATGGCAGGAAAGTACGTTTTGCTTCATTGAATTCTTCATGGCTACAGGAATGCTACGAAACCTCTCCAACCTCTATGAAGAAGTAGCTTTCTCGATCCATTGACTTGAGTGCTTACAGATGAGAGAGCTTACTATTGCTTCAAACTAGTTTTAGCCTACGTCTATGCGTAAATTGAAGACTTGGTTTGCTAGCTGGGACTCTGTGAGACTGCTATTGTTTTGGTAAGTATCGAGGGAGTACCAGGCTACTTACCAATTTAGCTACTGATAGCTTTTACAATTTTTTTCTAACCATGTATTTGTGATCTAAAGTCGAGCAAACGAGCATTTCCTATTCTTGGTTCAGTTTGTTTTAGCTTTTATCCTTCCCTAGTGTGGAAGTGTTGTCGAGTGTATGTCTTCCATCCTGAACATGTTTGTACTGCAGTCGAATATTGTCTTGGATTGTGACACTCATCCTTACGACTGTTAATGTGCATGTCATGAATCCGTGATGATTGTCCTCATCCAGCATGAGAGAAAATGGTTGTTAAGGATGTTTCTGTACTCAGCAGCGACAGTTTTTTAAGCACCAACTTTACTTTCCTCTATTTATTAAGTGTTAATCGAAGCTTTATCTCCTCCTACTCGCGAGTCAGTGTTTCTTCCATCGCTAGCAGCTACTAACGGGATGTCCTACGATAATCAGCAGGCTCTGACCTACAAGTTAAACTCTTTGCCATCCTTTCTAGCCAACCTGGTACATACCTGAGTGATCTGTTCCAAAAAGAAATTGTTGATTAGGTCTGCTATAAAGCATTGTAGTGCCAGTTTACTTGCTGACTAATGCTATTAGTGCCATGTGTTCTTGTATAGCAACCAGCTTCAAAGGTACCCAACAAAGATATAATTGTTTATCAAGTGCATAGGTGAAACTAAATGAACTCTGAACTACAAATCTAACCACATATGTTTTTTAATGACATCAAATTGCCTATAATTTTTTTCTACTGAACCCGAGAGTTATGAAAGAGAGAGAGGAAGTTTCTGTCATTATTTCATGTCATCATTTCGCTTACCATTAAGTGTACACTGTGCTGAAGTAGTGCAACCTATAAAATAAATCAATGGTGAAGATCTGGTAATAGTGTACAATATATATGTAATAATAGCATTAAATATATACCAAAAAGGTGATAGCTAAACAGGTCACGGCTTAAAGTCAGCATGAAAATGAGTGCTTCATACTGAGCAGCAGCTTAACCCTTTCATGGTTTTTTTTTGTGTGAATTTTGGTACCATACTAAAATTAACTGTATTGTCTCAAATATTTATTAAAATCCATAGCAACCATATATTTTTGGAATCACGCATAATTACTTAATATTTAGGTGCAGTTTATGTTGCCTAGCAACAAAGTATGTGGTTGTATTTGTGGTTTAGTAATTAATATTCAAATTTCAAGGCAATTATTGTTCTATTTTTCTTTCTTCATTTATATAATGTTTTTCTTAATTCCACGCTGCATCCTGAAGTCATTATGGTTGAAATCTATGTACCTGCAAATGCATAAAAAATGTTATCATAAGTTTCTTTTCTTTGCCATTGGCCATTTAGTATGAGCTGATCCTGTATGATTCCATTAGTATCCCTCCCATACCCCTTCCTAATGCTCATTCCACATATTGCTTGACTGGAGTCCCACGTCCACCTCTGCCACGCCCTCTTCCAGGTCTACGTCCATGACCCCTTCTCCTTGGTTGCATACACCCCCTTGCTCTTGCTGATCATCCACACAAGAACTATTATCATCATGATCATTTGATCTAGCAAACTCAAACTTACTACCATCTGATGAGACCTCATCACTACTGCTAGGTATTTGAGCTCTGTGGGAGGTGGGGTTGATGTGACTTTGTGTAGAGCTAAAAACTGTGGACATAGAAACAAATATTTTTATATTCTATACCTTTTTAAACAGTAATACTTACCTAAAGGCTGAGTAATACTCTCATCACTAGACTGGAGCTGTCATCAGAAACTATATCTTCGAAGTCTATTGGTTCTTCATCTTCCTCCATTACTTCTGGTTCGGGGTCTGCTCTAGGAAGGTAGTCCTCTACACCTTCGCCTTCAAAATCACTGTCATCCTCTTCAGACCTGCCGAAATCTTCGTCTTCCAATAGCTGAATCCCTAGTGTTCAAGCGCTTAGCCATGATTTTGGTGTGAGCGGTCCGAGTTCAAAGTCTTTAGCAACCTTTATGCTGTCATTGTTTTATGAATACCACATGATAGAGCAGCGTTTTAGGCATCGTTTAATATGTTTTTATCGCGGTAAGTTCGAACAATTGATTTTTTATGAATTTTTTAAACAGAGATCCTTCCGTGGGCGCTTTAAAGCTCCCATGACCGTTGGCCAGAATAAGGCAGAGACTTGGTAACAAGTGTTTCATTATTACTTTCCCGAGAAACTGTCACAGTAATTTCATACACATGTGTCAACAGCAGTGGAGGAAATACCAACTTTCAACAGGAGGAGACATAGTGATGATTGGTGCTCAGTTAGAAACAAGAGTAATGTAGGTATTTAACAAAAAGTAGGTGATTAACTTATGGATAAGGGTTTAATAACCAGATATTATGGTATATATATATATAATGCTTACACTTCACTTACCATTAGGTGTAGGCTGTGCAGAAGAGGCAGCTTTAAAAAAGTATAGAATACATGAGATCAAGTAATTATATTTGTGGTTGTCCAGATTCAATCAGAAAAACTATAAACATAGTCTCTATAGTTTTAGGGCCAAAAGGGAGCAATCCGATGGATGATATTTAAATGAGGATCAATTAATTATAAACCATGTGGAAGTTATGTAGCTCTGATATCTCAAAGTATTGACATACATTTTATTTCATATTTCTGATTTTGACCTTGAGATCCTTACCTGACAGTCATAAGCAGATATACGGATAGCTGTCACTAATAGATGTGTGCTAATTACCAGATATTATTAATCCTGTACAGGTCCAGTAGACATACTATTTGACAGCTTAAACAAGCAAGTGATCTTTTTAAATGGATGAAGATAGCAATTGACATCAAGAATGGTCACTTCTGTGGAGGAAAGCACCTATGTTTCCCTGGAATTGTTCTTAATCCTTAGTTCAAAAGAAAAGAGACTCCTTTATGGTTTCTTTGCTGTCTCTATGTTTTGTTGTAGAAATGAGCGCTATAGCACAGCATAGATTTTACCTGGTTACTTCTATAGAGTTGATTCTTATACTAAACTGAAGCTTACTAAATATGCATTATGAAAAGTCATTCTCGTTAAAATATTATGGTTACAGAAAATCTCAAATATAGAGTCAGTGGTAAATCCAGTGTAATCGAGGAGCATAGCAATGTGCACTACATCAAATAGCCAATATTACGGCTTTGCATACAACATATCAGTACTAATAAAATACTACCTGCCATGGTTGTTCCTAGTGAATCCAACAGCACACCTGTGCAGTATAAAAGCAAATGATAATATCTTCAAACTAGCTAGCCACATTATATGTATATAATATAGTGTATATCATCCAAAGCCAATACTCTACTGTTTGGTATACTTGGAAGGTCTCGTTCACAAAACATTAGCAGTTACAACTCTGATGAGATATATATTACCATAAACATGTATATGTGAGGAGAGAGAGAGGGAGTATTCCAATGCTGATTAAACACTAATATATTTATTAAGGATTTTTGTTTTAGAAAGCGTCTCTAAATAAACACTGGTAGCACAAAGACAATTTTCACTGGAAATTTCTGTACCTGCTCAAACTTTTCCCACTCTAGGAATTACGTTACCTCATTATCATAGCTTATTTATGCACCTGAAATTAGAGAAGTTTTAGTGGTAGCCATGCCCATGGTCTCTGCCAACACTTCCATTACGTAGTTGACATTGTTATTCATGATGCTAAGATCAAGCACATCCACTAAGAATAACAGCTCTGCTGGTTGGCCAGAATAAGGCAGAGACTTGGTAATAAGTGTTTCATTATTACTTTCCCGAGAAACTGTCACAGTTATATTTCCTGATTGAAATTCACAAAGTTCTGGGGGCTGCAGTAATAATAATAACAATAATAATTATAGCAACAACAATAATAATAATAATAACAGTATTAATAATAATAATAATAATAATAATAATAATAATAATAATAATAATAATAATAATAATAATAATAATAATAATAATAATAATAATAATAATAATAATAATAATAATAATAATAATAATAATAATAATAATAATAATAATAATAATAATAATAATAATAATAATAATAATAATAATAATAATAATAATAATAAATAATAATAATAATAATAATAATAATAATCAATACATATTGGAGCTATAAATATTTCTTTGTTTGATTACTATCTCCTCCCAGACTATATAAGGGTCAGATCAGAAAAATACGACCAGATTCAAACACTATGGCAATCAGAATCACATTGAAGGTAAGATAATTAAATACGTACTTTTCATCATGGTGGAAGTAATCCCTAGATGATATGCTGAAATAAAAAGTAAATATTGCTTTTTGAGCAATACAACACACAAAAAAAATCAAAGTTTACAGAGATTCCGAATCACCATATACGTGGCTAAATTGGCTGGATTAGCACAGTATAGGTCCCTCTAGCAGAAGAGCAAAATGAAACAGATTCTCAGTAAAGTGAGGAAGATTAGGAAGCAAATAGAAGGATAGCTGGGGCACCAAAGCTGGAAGAAATAACGATGTTCAGAACAGAGCTAAGGTGTTTGTATGTATGAGTTGACAGTGAGCTCATAGCAAAAAAGTGATGTTGAAATAGATGCTGGAGGCTGCATTTTTCTGCAAATACTACTACTAATGTTACTAGTTATTACTTCTACTACTACTATTACTATTACTACTACTACTACCACTACTAAAATACAAAAACAATAATAATAACAACACATAATAATAACAACAATAACAATAATAATAATAATAATAATGAGCCAGAAAAATTATGAGTCATCAAAACCCAATGTCATTTGTTGCATAGGTTTTCAATGTATGTGTTGAACAAAACTATAACTTCAACCTTAATGATGAGGAAGCATATATTAAAATGCACCCAGTGAGTCACTGTTGATCAGCAGATTGTTAAACTAATGATAGACTTAAGCGCATACAGGTGCAAACCCTGACATTGTTCTCATAGATAGAAATAAACTTTAGTAAATCAACAATATGTATTAACTCTCTTAACGGGGAGGCAGTATACAAGCTAAATCACCCACACAGGAATTTTTTTTTTTATAATCATAATCTTGTAAAATGTAATTCAAAAACAGCAAACTATTATGTTGATGTCATTAGTTATCAGTGCAAGATATACAACTGGATTGAAGGGGAAAGTTTGAGATGGGCTCCTAGTAAGTATACTAGTTAGGGGGGACTATACCATTTACTACCGAAATTTGAATACATATTTGTAGATGTCTTAACTTTTTCTCCCTTTCTTCTGTGCAAATATTTTTATACTAGCTTTTTGCTTATTGTATGTGCTTCAAGATGATATGTGAAATGCCTCTATAGGCACCTTTTCTTAGAAGATACACCCAAACACCCAATGGTCACTAAAAAAATTGCACTTCCCAAATTGCAACACGTATAATTCCAAGGCGCATTGAGCTACAGACCCAAAATTTTTGAGTCTTGCCTAACGCTTGGCTATGATATGGTAGTTAATTTTTTTTTCATGAAGCATTGCTGAGTTATGGTGATTAGAAGAGGTGACATCACAGATATTGAGTGGTTTTTTGCGCGGTTAGAAATGAAGTGTCTCATATCTAATCAACACTTTACCGTGTTGTTAATATCGCTCCGTCATATCTCAGCTTAGTATTTTAGCAAGTCACAAATTTGGGTCTGTAGCTCAAGGTGCCTTGGACCTCCTGTCAGTGCAGATGCATCCACCCAACCTCCGCCAGTGTAGTTGCATCCATCCAACTTCCTGCCAGTGCAGATGCATCTACCAAAATTTGTTGTTCAAATTCGGTAGTAAATGGTGAAGTCCTCCCAAAAGCTTTTAATATGTCCAGTTATGAAGCTTTTAAACAGCAAACTCGCTATTAGCTATTATCAAGAACATTATTAAGCTATTATCTATGCATGCACTCGAGTGCCTTGGAAAGGCAATAGCTATTATTATACATGTAGTAGCTAAAAGTACTGCACTGGTCTAGGTTTGGTCCAAAGAAGGAAGTCCACAAATGAAAGCTAAACAGATTTGCTACCAAGTTTGCATGGAGCCACAGCTTAGGCTAGCAACGCAACATTCATGTTTAAATGAGATGCTCGTGTGCCAATTGAAAGCTAAAGCTTCAAACCAAAGTTGTAACTCAAACGTATGAACTTCTAGGTTTGTACCAATGAAAGAAGCACATAAAAACTGACCTGATTGGCAACAAGTTCCTTCGAGCCACAAATTGGGCTACCTACATAACTTAATTTTATATATAGCACTCACAATAGAGAACTCCCATGCTTTGGGAAGGCTATTGCTACCAACTACAGCTGTAGTATTTATAGCAGCTGCATTTGTCTACATTCCTAAGAAAGAAGTCCACAGATGTAAACTAAGAACATTTGCAACAGTTTTTCTAAGCAGTTGCTAGTGTGTATGAGTAGAGTTTTTGTATGGAGTACATATATGCTGCCCACGTTAAAAGGGTTAAACACCTTCATATGCACAGTTGTCTTCTTTATTGATAACAAAATAGCTACTCCAATATGACTGGGTAGCGAGCATAACTGAAAAAAAAAAGCTGGTGATCACAACTGCCATCATGAATCGTCTATTCATGGTTTTCCGGAAGCTCTAAAACGGAGAAAATCAGCACAGGCACCCATGCTTACCTGAATGCCATCACTCTTGAGGAAAAATGTTGCTCCTATATGAATTTCTTTGATGCAAGTTTTTTTATATGCATAGAGCAAGGAAGCTTTTTTTGTTTACCAATGAGCCGATTCTTAATTAACCAGTATTCTAACGATATGGACAGTTTGAAATATTTGTACCTGCAAAAAACCCATGAAAAAGCCACAGTGATTCATCAATTAAGCATATTCATAATGTACTATCCTTAACTGAATTAATATATGTGCTACTTAAATTCATGGTCTAACCTGTACACTGATGCTCAGCTGTGAGCTGCTACCATCGCTAATTGCAACAGCACTCACGTTACCAATACCGCCAGGAACTGCACAAATATTATATAGAATATACAGAGAATACATTCATCATTAAAGGGGTTCATTACCATACATGATTAATACTTCTGGAGAGTTTTTATCCCATACAGGTGGTAATTTTACTAGCTCACTTTCCAATGGTATGCTTATAATAGCATTTTCTCTAAGTCAGAATGAACCACCTTGGTCATAAAAAAAAGGTCTCAAAGGAGGGACCCATTGCCGGTTGCCTCTTATGGACATATCAGATTAAACACAAAATGTGCATTGAGAGCCGGAAAACCCTCACAGAAGCTGGTAAACAGTCTAAGACCGAATGTGAGTATGATTATGTCAATGCATTACAAGTGAATGGTAATTCATACCTTAGTAGCTACATCGAGTATAAGGAATGTGATACAGAATGTATATATATAGTAAAGCAGTATTATACAAGAGAAATCCACTGAGATAAAAATCTTCACAGGAAAAAATACATGAATTTTTTTTGGTACATCCTGTATACTAGCAAAAACATTAGTATATGTATACCATTGGAAAACTTTTGGAAATTAGCTATATTTCGGTAGTAAAATCACCTGTATGAGATAGAGTGAAAGAAAGATGACCATATACAGGTACATGAACAATTAATGATCTATGGTAATAAATCCTTTCAAGATTTTTTTCTCCTATAATTCTAAATGTGACTATAGATGCTTGTCAGATTCCCTGCAATAGTTACAGCCATGATTATAATTAATTATTGTTATAGCTAGCTGATATATATATTGCAAATATCAAGTGTGTTTGTTACAAATTCATTAAAGGAGGATTACTATAAAAAATATATATATATATATCCTCTACAATATAAATTGTTTCATGTAGTTAGACCAGACGTCCCCATTTTCGGCCCACAGGAGTATATATATATATATGTTTGAATTCTTTTTTGTTATTTCACTGAATGTCCCTGGATTTACATCCAGAAATCAGATTACTCTAGTTTCATACAATAACAAAATATTATTTACATTTTGTAAACGTTCAGTGTGCAGTATGCATTGGTTTGCGGTGCGTCCATATGTGTGTGTGAGAGCAGTGCATGCATGCATGGTGTGTGTATGGTGTGTGTTCGAACATGTTGTTTACATGTGTGTGCATGGTGCGAGTGTGTGTGAACGGTGCGATTGAGTGTACTTGGTGTATGTGTGTGCATGGTTTGTGTGCATGGTATGTCATGGCATGTGTGTGGAAAAAAATCAAAGCCTCACATCTGGGTAAGTAAATTCTTGACTCTGCTGCCTGGCTCCATCCCAAGTCACTGATAGCCACCACCTCCAGTAGTACGGTCTCACAAGAATCCCTCACCTCAGAGGACACAATGTATACATGAGTGTGGGTGCTATTCTGTAGGTAAGATTTAAAGACGAGTTTGCAGGCATCTTCATAGAGCACTAATTATTGTGACAAATGTGACTTTATCCCAAGAACTATTGTATTGTCCCTCCACCTACTCAACCGATCCACTATGACTTTGAAAATTGTGGTCATGTACATATCACACTGTGCTGTTTGTGCTGGACACGGGTAAAGGAGGGACTCACCTATTTTAAGTAGCATGCATTGGCATGGATGCATACACATAAACATCATGTATGTAGTCATCTGTATGGAATTATAGTGGCTTCCACAGAGATCTGCAATACTTCTTGGTATAATTAGTTCAACAACTGACCAATTTGGTCACAGCATCTAAGACCCCGTCTACTGCACACAGGTAACTAGGTTAAACAAGTGAACCTTAAAAAGACCAGCAATCAGACTGCTTAATTCATTTTGACGACTAAGCAGCATGAAAGGTTTGCATTATTATTATTGTAACAGTTCACATTCATGAACTCATACCTCATGCATCGTGACCTTATATCCATGGACAAGCTATTACAGAGTCAGCATGAGCATGAACTGAATATATATGTATAATGCAGGTGAGCTATGGTGGCCTATACTTAGACTGGCCTCTTTATACAGAAGTAGCTTGCTGAATTATTAAAGCACTTTTCAATTTTGGTGGCTTCTAAACTCCATAAAACTGTTCTGGCATCTTTTGCAGCAAGTTAATGCAAGCTAAAAAAAAGTACAAACTTCGTGATTATTTTGATTGGTCAAGCATATATACACTGACTGTAAACAAGATTGCTGTGGGCACGCAGAGCATGGAGTAGAGATGTAGAGTGTATAAATGTGCGTATATATATCATATATTTACCTGAGAATTGACGGGTTGAGATAATGTTCTGTCACCATTAGTATCTCGTTCTGTGATGACATAGATCAGAATATCGTGTCCCGGCCAAGTGAAGGGCTTGCCCCATGTTAACATGATTGCGTCATCTAGAATGTTGGAGCTGAGTGAGGGAGCAAGGGGTGGGGCTAGACAAATTCCAAAATGTTACTATAATTTTACATCATGTATTTATTTTATGATTATGTGGTGTGATGTCACTATCATGTGATGTTGTCACATGAAAACATCATGTGATACCATAGCACTATGGATATTCTATACATCATGTGCTGTCCCATGGATAAATAATCATTAGCACACGAGGATCACCTCAAATTTTAGGACCATCATTACCATTCAAATTAAGATTGAAAGATTTATGTCTTATAATGGCATGGCTACGAAGTGCAACTCATACATCTACCACTAAAATGCTGACGAATATCCTGTGCTTGGATTGCAGCAACAGGAATACCTTCTTTAATCGATGGCATGATGCAATGGTTTTATGACCCAAGTCTGTACAAGGAGAGCCAAACACTTTTCTCCCTCTACCCAGAGCCGTCTTAATGCATGGGAACGCTGGGCATTTGCCTGGGGCTTTAAGGATCCCATGTTAATCTTTGCTTGCCAATAACGCCATAGATCCTGTTGAACAAGGTGTCTAACTAATTTTGAAATTTCGACAATAGTTTAAGAAAAGTTAGTGACCAGCCCAACATTTTGTGGCAACTAGAATGCTACATTTCCTTATAGTCGTGGCTACAAACAAAGACTTGAGCATTACTCTAGTAAATTTTCAGAAAGCGGATGGTGAATGGCTACAAGAAATTGGTGTGGCTACCTTTTACATACTAGAAAGAAGAGGGTATATGAGTATCTATGGTTGTAGTGTAGTTAGAAGTACTATAAATATATGTTTAATTTTAATTAACCATATACATTTTTATTCCTGTGAGTGGTTGTGCAGGTAGGGGCTTCAGTGCACTGCTTTGTTTGGGGTGTGTGTGTGTGCTGACCGCCCTGTCTCTATCCCTAACTGAGATGGAGGGTAATTGGGGGCTTGGGAGTGGGAAGGAGGGGAAGGGGAGTGGGAGGATTGGGTGGAAGAAATTGTCGATTCTTTTTCATTTTATCTTGAGGTCTCCCTCATTTAATCATTAGGGTTGACAGCAGATAATATCATCCCGTTCAAGTTTCACATTCCCAATGATAGCGGATAGAACACAACTTGGCACCCATTAACAAAGAGTTAAACAAGAGTGTGCATGGAGAAGTAATGTAACTCTAGCTGTTTGCTAGTGATGCTACATCTAAGCCTAGTCTATTAGAATAATAATGTAGTGGCTGTGGTGAGGTTTGCAGCAGCAAGTTTTGTGGTCACCCGGATTTGAACCCCCCAAAAACAAGGGCAAAAAAAAAATTCTAAATATAATGAAGCAAGGAATCTTAGATAAAATTTATTGCATACTGTAATGGAGCCAAGAAGATCAAGGCACTAGCTAAAAGATAAATGACCACTACAGTTTTCGGCCAAAATGTTAGCCACTATGCTTAGTGTGCACAATAGATTACACATCAAAAAAATTAAAAAAATTAGATAAGCCATAATCGGAAAAAAAAAATTTGAAAAAGTTTTCAAGCACCCAAGAATGAAACTGAATGGACATGCGACCTCCACACATGACCTGCCTTGGTTAGCAGCCAGCTATCAAAGAAAGGTTGATGGAGTTTTATTCTGACAAAACTACGCAATTCATCAACATGTCCTGGCATTGCGAGGTTATCAGTCTTGATGTTGTAGGAACTATTATATACCAATCTTGGTTAGGTCAACACAATTACTTTCATGCGTACTGCCACTCTCACTCTCGGACATTTGCATAATAGAAGGGATAACTGATGCATATAGAGAATTTTGCTAATATTGGAGAGCATACTGAAATCAATAAACATTGTCAAAATGAAAACTCTAACATGTTCTTGTCAGCTTCTGCATGGTCTCCCCTTTAATTCTCTGATAAATTCTGCATAAAGCACAGCTTGGTGACCGCAGTCCTAGTGTGGTGTGCTTTGCATCTTATGAAACTGCTTCCAAGCACTCTTTACAAAACTTTTAACTTCCACTTAAACATTTCCGTTTCGGAATTTGCTATCCCATTATGCTGCATGGCATAAAGTTGTCAACCATTCACCTGTAAGGAATATTCAATTATTGCCTACTTGCCAATATCACATCCGACTATACATCTTTAGAGCCTTGCAATTCAAAATTACTAGGATTTCTAGCATTGTCTAATAATATTTTTAAAAGGGAGGTCTATCCCAATCTCCGAAATTTGCTCCTTTTTTTTTGTACCTGTCATAACTTTTTCCCCCTTTCTTCTGTGCAAATAATTATTATACCAGCTTGTTGCTTATTGTATGTGCTTTAAGATGATATGTAAAAAGTCTCTATAGGCACTTTTTCTTAGAAGATATTGCCAAACAAGCAAGGGTCACTCAAAAATGGCACCTCCCCATAGCCAAGTCCTCTAATTTCCAGGCGCCTTGAGCTACAGACCCCAAACTTCCTGTGTGGCTTGCTAACACCCTAAGCTGTGATATGGCTGAATCACTATTAAAACGCGGTGGAGTGTTGATGAGGTACAAGACACTTTATATCCATACGCGGCAAAATCAAAGGAAAATCTGTGACCCCGCCTCTTCTAATCACCATAACTCAACATTGCTTCACGGTAAAAAAAAATTGTCTCAGCCATATCACAGCTTAGGCTTGTGGGAAGCCACAACACAAGTTTGGGGTCTGTAGCTCAAGGCGCCTGGTAATTAGACTTGTTATAAATTAGGAAGTGCCATTTTTTTTAGTGACCCTTGCGTGTTTGGCTATATCTTCTAAGAAAATGTGCCTATAGAGACTTTTTACATATCATCTTAAAGCACACACAATAAGCAACAAGCTGGTATAATAATTATTTGCACAGAAGAAAGGGGGGAAAAGTTATGACAGGTACAAAAAAAATGTGCAAATTTTGGAGGAAAATGGATAAGTCCCCCTTCTCTGTCTCGCATCTTCACTCGCCATTCAATGCCATGCTTCGTTGCTAGTACACATGTTGATAAAACTACAACACAATGTGCTGATTGTGTACAATCAGGGAGTATACCAACACCCTATATTGGATTGACCCACTTTTTAAAATGGAGGAAGGAAAAACCCCAATAACAAAGCTTATATCTCAGCTAAAACTTAGCTTCTTAGCTGCCTAAGAGGTACTTTCATCTGGTATAAACACCAAAAGATTTCAAGCGTGCCATGGTTCCATTTCTTTGTTCATCTTTTCTCTCTTTCTTTCTTTGCTTAACTGGCAAACAATAGGTCAACTCATCATAATTTTAGAACCAGAAGACTCCAAATGTTCCAATGCACATCCATGGCTACTCAGTTTCTTGGTCAGGAGGCCATAGTTTAAGTGTTCTACCAAAGTATCTGCTGTAGTGTTTTCCTGTACAATGTTACCAAGTCTTTGAAGGGCACTGTAGCTGACCCAAGATGGGTGTAGTAAACAATAGCACAAATGATTATTTAGTTGTGGACAACATGGTGCACATGGGAACAGTTAACAATAGCATCAATACATGGCATGCATAGATATGTTTGTAGTATACAGGAACAATAAACAAGGTAGAAAAAAGTTTAAATGCCAAGGAAACACTTCACCACTCATATCACACATGATATAGTCCTCCAGTGCTCCTCCACTGCTCAACTTCAACAACAATTATTCAAAAACATCAACAACAAAAAAAAGACAAAATATTGAAACAAGGAGAATTGAAAGTTATAATAAAAAAATATATATTTTTGTTTGGATTGGCAAATTAATAAAGAAAGGAAACAAGAAAGGACTGTACTCACATGACCACAACCTGTTGGAACAGCTTTACTGTATAAGTAACAAGAGTAGATAGTCCACATCTACATAGCATTACTTCTGCCATCAAGTAATATTTTTACACTTTTTGTGTTACTCATTACAATTTGATGCTAATCAGGTAACAGAAGACAACATTATGAATACATACACATACACATCTTTGCAAGTCACAAAGTATCAATGATCTCAACTAGAATTTATATTTATATATCAGGAATGACTTAGCACAAATTTAGGCTATGCATATAAGAAACTGTCAAAACAATTACTTGCATATATCTAAAAAAATATTTAGGTTATGAGTGTTATCATGTTGAGCTTTGTCAATTGCCATCACTCCTTCCCAAGTTAAATGCATCGTGAATTATTTCCTCAAGACTTAAAAAAAAAAAAAGAAGTAGAAAAATTGTATCTATAAAGAATATTTCAATGGCAGCACATAGTACATGGTTAAGTATGGTAGTCTACTGCAGGTAAAGTTTCAGCTATTCAGTTGTAGCACCACCAAATTAGTTTAAAAGTAAATTATGGGTCTTATTTATGCTCAGCTTCATATATATATATAAACGATCAGCTTCAATAGTAGGAGTATACATCCCCTTCACTTGTCTGCACAGCTGCACTCCACCCCGCCATTCAAACACATAACTAAGACATTATTGGATATCTACATGACTACTCATGTATACACTAAGTGCTTATGATTTACTTCTGTTCATTTTCTATTTTATACTCTAACTACATTGACAAAATATTTTCTGCTGATCAAATAATGAAACTTAATGTTTTTCATATATGATTTCGTAGTGGAAGCACTGACATGAAATTTGTGATAATTACACTGGTAACAATTGAGGCTGATCAAACAGAGGATGGAATGATCATGTCGTTAACTGATTACACACCTTAGGTGAACTCGAAATCTGTAATATATATATATAATGAACCGTACGTGCTAAATGCTATATATTTTTTTCGTATATATATAATGAACCATATGTGCTAAATTCTATATATTTTTACCTCTATGTATATATATATATATAATGAACCATATGTGCTAAATGCTATATATTTTTAACTACATATATATATATATAATGAACCATATGTGCTAAATGCTATATATTTTTACCTACATGTGCTCAGAAGATTGCTCTACATTATCATATAAAAACAACAACACTTAACTTCCGGTTTGAGTGTCACATGACCAAAAATGAAAAAAGAAATTAGCAATGGCTAACTTGTTTGCAACTCAGTCATAAAGCATCACTCCTGGCCTTCACATACATTTCTAGAAGCTCTTCTGCTGGAAAGTCAGCGCAGACATCAATTCTTACAGGAAAACACTTAGAATTCTTTCTGAGAAAGGAGTCACTCCTAGTATAGATATCTTGTTATATGTTTTGTTGTAGACTAAGAGTGAGATAGAGATGTGTAGCTTTTGTTTGCTTACCTCAGTGGAGTTGATTCTTATACTAAACTGTAGTATATTGTATCAGCATTCTAATGATATGAACAGTTTGAAAAGTTCATTCCTGTTATAGCTATTAATAAAATTATTTAAAAAAATTAAAAATAAGTTGTGCATTTAAAATATAGTCTTATAGTGATCACGCTTACATTATTTCTGAATAATTAATTATTACAATACCTGTGACAGTCAAAGTTGCTTGTTGACTGAAAAAAGAAATTTGGATTGTTCTTTCTATGCATATAATCTTCGTTCCATTGTTCTCAATTGTAGCCAACACAGTTAAAATAATCTCCATTTCATTTGCACTTGAATTAAAGTAGATCTTCTTATCTCGCAGATTTGCAAAAGCCACTTCAGAAGAGTATTGTTCAATCACAATGTTATCGTCACCTGGGATGCTAATGATCCACACTAGTTCGTCAGGATAATCATTTATCTCACAGGTGAATGTGGAGTTAGTGCCCATAGGAGTGAAGACATCCACAGGTGTTCTAATGAAGTCGGCTATATAAAATAAATATGCATAATAATTATTACTAAATATTATAGTTTTTCCACAACATTTCTTACTTCTCGTTTATTGTGAAACAAAAAAAGTTCATTATTAATATATACATATGAGCGATATATAGTCTCATGAAATGTCCCATGAACCAGATGCTTTATTTATTAATTTATATATATATATACATTTGGAAACGGGGTCATCCGGCCTAACTGGCATGGCTTTTGTGAACTCAACCAGAATGCTGCAGCATTAATCAAGCCATTCACAATACTAACCCATATTTCGTATTATTTGTGTTACTGTAATCATTAGCATGCAACAGCAAATGCAGGCCACCAAATATAAATATGATGGAGATTGGATGGTGTTATAGCTTGTGGTGAATTTTCCTTTTTCAGGCTAGAGTTTGAAACTGCAGTAAATTAAGGGGGGACTGGACCTGAAACCAACGAAATTGGAACACATATTTGTATCTGTCATAACTTTTCCCCCCTTTCTTCTGTGCAAATACTTTTGATACTAGCTTGTTGCTTATTGTGTGTGCTTTAAAATGATATATAAAAAGTCTCTATAGGCATTTTTTCTTAGAAGATATATCCAAACACGCAAGGGTCACAAAAAAAAACACTTCCTAATTTGTGGCAAACTTTACAGCCAGGCGCCTTGACCGCAGCTCCCCAAACTCGGTGTGCGGGTAGCTAATGCCCTTAGCTGTGATATAACGGATTCACGTTTTTTTCCGGTGAACCCCCCCTGAGATATAGAGCTGAGAAGAGGCGGGACCACGTAAATTTCCTGTACGCCCAGCAAATTTCCGTGGTCCTCCTCTTCTCAACACTATATCTCAGTATCAAAATGTAGCTCTTTGTGTGTGCTTTCTGATGATATGCTCAGTTTTTGTATTACTACTCTCTAGGTGAAACTATGCTCCTTCAAGCAAATTGATCATACCTCATTAAAATATTCTTAATTAAAGTCAAGTTGCTAAAACCTTTACCACTTCCCGATCTAACAGCACTTAGGGGAAACCCTAGCAGAGGAGGAAAAGGTCATATCTTGTAAAATGTATTTTTAAGCAATTCAGCCCAAAAAACATGTATTCTGGCCACTGAGTGATAACTTTTCAATGGCTTGAGCACAATTTTGTCAGCTGTTAAAATAGAGCAGAAACAGAGCTTTCAAATGATACATTAATTGTTACAATCTGTATATAATTGAGAGAGTTATGCTGCATTTTGTAACTATAAAGTCGTTTTGAGAAACAAGCACAGATATGTAAGTGGGTATGTAAGGTCATGTAATGTGCACGATATTTTTTTAGGGGTTTTGTAATCAACATTCAAAACCACCAGCTTCATAGAGAGTTCCCTCGGCCACTACATGCACTGCCTCCACATGTTTCTCCACAATCGGCTTCAACTTTCTTTGCCTCTTGGCCACCTCTGACTCCCTGGTCTGAGCTCTCTTAGTATGGTCGTTCAATGTGGCGAAGGTTTTTGCATCACCGTCACATATCACTTCCACATACCTTAGGCGATGAAGCTCCTCCGATCACTTCCATATCTCGAGAGCACCTGCACACTCCATCACTGGAGAAGAGCCAAGGTGGTTGATCTCACAGGAGTCATTGTGTTCCTCCCACCAGTCAGCAAATTCCTGTGAGTCTTCTCTAAGTGCAGTCTTCTTGCGGGCACAGATGGAGCAATGCTTGGTCATGATTATGAAGTCAAGGACTTTCCCAGGCTCCCATGCAATGACCACCACAACCCCATGTGTCGCTGTGAAGCCACACTTACACCATGTCCCATCACAAGTGACAATAAAGTCGATGGTTTCAGTGAGCTCGACACCATCCAGATTGTGGAGATGAGCAGCGGCAGGCAGCATGCATGTTCTGCAAAGTACCTTCCATAGACTCTTCCGCCATTCGACGGATATGAAGCCTGTAGGAAGGTGTCTTCACAGGAGGCAGCATCTCCATCAAGCTAAAGAAGTACTCCAGGTAATTTGCCCTCTTCCAATTTCCCACATTCTCAAAATGGACCTGGCATTCAGACCCTTATACTCAGCTGAATAAGGGTCAGAAAAAGTGGCGACATGCAGTATTGGTGCAGCAAATCACTAGCTTGGTCAACAATCTCCTCCTAGTAGCCAGGTCCATCCTGAGGATGAGGGTACACCCACATGTATTGCACATACCAACCATGCTTACTGATTGAGACAGACCTTCACAATTTACAAGGCGGTAGCCTTTGCCAACATATTCCAACTCAGTGCCAGAGCTAAGCTCAACAGCAGTGCTGGTATGTGATACACTAGGGTCTCTAGAAGATTCACTACCTGATAAAAATCCGAGAGAAATGGCTAGTTTCTTACTACTACCAGTCTCCAGGGGGGCATGATTCTCAACTGGAATTGAAGCTTCTGCAGATGCTTCTCAGAATGTGTGGATGGCCTAACTGGAGGCATGAACTGGCACTGGGTGCCAGAAAGGTCCTTAGAACGCTTCCTATAAGCTCTCCTAGACATAATAAAAAGCTCTAGAAATCAAAGTTCAAAATTGCTGAGCATAGTAAGGTGACAGGATGTGCAATCAAGAATATTCTTGGTAAGGGTTGTGCAGTAATGAGAGCAATACTGAGCAGCTGATAGGCCTTAATTTGGTCTCTTTCTCAGGCTTCCAGTGCAAATGGTTAGAGATTGCCACTTACCTTCGCAAGGTCCTTCTTTTACAATCTTGAGGTAAGTATCTTGTAGCTCAATAGCTTGAAATGGCATGGCAAAATGGAGCATAATTCGTAACGGAGCATGAAAATACTCTGAAACTTGAAGGATGATTACTACATAGACTATGATAGGGAATGGACTCTTAAAAAAAAATTAATATTTTTAGTAAGAATATATCCTGCCTTTTAAGCTCTAAGAGCCAGATAGAAAAACAATTATTGTCTTAGGTCTATGACATTTTGTCCTCTAGTTATCAATTGAATTCTTTATGCATGCAGCAATATGGCATGTTTCCCAGTGGTCTTGTACAGGAAACTAAAAGTTCTTTTTTTATCCCAGCCATAAAACAGGTGCCATTCCTTATGTTACTGAATGAGGACAAAATTTGCATTCACAAAGGATATAACCAGTGAGTATACAATTGATTATCTTGAAATAATCAAGGGTAGCTACTCATGCACAAGGTCAGCAGCTTATTGCACTCAATATACACAAAGAGTAATTTTAATTCACTCAGCATTTCCATCTACCCTCTATTGTGCCTTGCAGCAAATATTTATTCTTTCACGAATCTTAACTTTCACTGCAAGCTATACTGTCCTACCTGCTACAATTCGGTCATTACTCACCATTGATGCTGAAAATCAAAGCAAACATCAGGAGGCAACTAGAGAGGGTATTCATTTTCTTCTTTCCACAAATAAAATAGCGAGTTGTGGTCATATGCCCTTGAAAATGAACTCAAGGTGTGAAGTCATGAGAAAATAATTTCATCACACGGATAACGCCTAGTCCGGTTGGCCACATGCCCAACGTAAGAAACGGAAGGGTTA
Source organism: Leptonemataceae bacterium (assembly GCA_965261955.1). Classification (GTDB taxonomy): domain Bacteria; phylum Spirochaetota; class Leptospiria; order Leptospirales; family Leptonemataceae; genus JABAAI01. Next base: position 8,564 of record CBDHEM010000064.1, on the reverse strand, counting down.
GCAAAATCCTTACAGCAGCGTTTGTACCTACCATAATCTGGTCCAGGTATGGGTACGCACACATTAGTAACCATACTGTGCTCTGATAAGTCCTTACCAGGATTCTGGTAATGGTACTGGTACAAATGTTACTACGAATGTTACCAGACCTTACGTTTATTACGTGACGGGAACGGCCAGCGATCTAGATAACCCCACGTGCGTTTGGTCAGCAGAACTGAGACGCTAAACCGCCATAAAAACGTCGAAGAATGGTTCACCGTAAATCCACGAAATATGTGCTGACTGTTTTGGAATTAAGCAACATTTTGTCTTGACATAGCATGAACCTGATCGTTCTCATAATACACGAAACTTGATTGACAAGTAAGGAGACCATACCTCATGCGCAATCCTTGATACGCAAGCCATCTACAGCAATTAGTACCATACTGCATTTTGGCTAGATATCTCCTGATAAGAAAGACCAGGAAAGAGTCTGATGTTAAAAGCTTTATCTACTGGCAAATAACACCCCAAAATTATTTAGTGAATTATATTCCTGTTTATTTTAGCTATATGTGGTACAGTAGAATTAGCTACAGTCACCAAATTTGGAAGTTTTGTAATTTCACCATCTAGTTTGATTACAAGCAGAGAATGCAATATAACTATTGTTGTTTTAGACTTGCTTTTTTTTTCTCGGTTGCAGACATTTATTTGTGTTCGAATTATGGCCAAAGATTCGTTGTTGTTTTTTGTCATTTGAAATCAAATGGATCAGTAGTTTCCTTACATGCAGAGAGCAATGGCAGTATTTTGGTTTTAAATTCGTCTTCATTTTCTTTGTTGCTAAATTGTAGTTTTAACATGAATGGTAGTGATATTTAATAAGTTTAAAATTTCAAATGATCTTCTATAGTACCTACAGTGTAATGGCATTATTTATAGTGATTAAGGGTGGGAAAAAATCTCTGAGAGGCTTCTTAATACTCTAAATTGAAACACCAAACAGGGGAGAGTCGGCTAGTGTGACTACTGTCCAGCTGCTCGTATAATGGGGGCCAAATCCATCCATTCGTTTACCATACAACAATTCCTTCCTTTTCAGCCACTACTTCCCTATCCAATACTAGCATATTCACCCACTTTCTCAATCAGTGTAACTTATTCGCTCCATGCCTTTCCCCCACAGCAATGTCACCTTCCCATCCTTGCACACTCACTTCAGGCATTAAAATTCTGCTCACTTAATCTACCAGTACCTACTGACCCTTTCAAATTCTCCACATCACCAATAAATGCTCCACATATTCTCCTTTACCATTATCACATTACACCGCCATCTATAATCATTACATCTCTTATCTTCCAGCAACCCAGCTAAGCCAATACTCTCTGAACATCAGCCTCACATCCTCCTAGCCTGCACAGACCTTACATACCGCACCATCCCTCCACCATTCTTTGCTAATTTATCCCACTACAATGTACTCTTGGTGCGTAAAGTGACCTGTTTGACAAGTAGAATTCAAATGTTCAAAATCTTTTCAAAGTCTTACTCACCAACAAAGGCAGACACAGCATAACAGAACAACAATAATTATATTTACAGCACAATCTCACAACTGTTTGAAATCTATTGCTACAACTACTACTCATGGTATTACAGATAAATACAGATAAATAATATCACTAAGATACTAAATCATGCAATCTAGATAGCTAATCATTATTACTTAAGTCAGTTATCAGTTAATGATCTAATCATAAGTTAAAATAGGAACACACTGTCACATAGTTCCTCCTGAAAAACGAATCCTTCTCGGATTCAGATCTTTAATGAGTAACCATAGGATGTAACCATAGGGTGTAAACGAGTTGGGAGATGACGAGATCGCTGAGGACAATGTGGTGGTGTTGGTAGCTGAAAATCATCTTGCGGAACTTGCAACAGGTTGGTACCAGGTGGCAAAGGGAATTAGATCTTGGTGTCTGTTGAACTGGAACAGGACTTGGCATGCAAATATCATCTGGACATGGTTTCAATCTGTTAAAGTGCACGACTGGTTAATGGCTTCGTAATCTAACATTCTGAAGACGATATGCTGATTCTGCCAACTACAGTGCACTCCACTTTAATGGACCACTGGATAAATGAACATTCCTGATAACTGAGCCATTTTGGCACTCCACTTTAATGGACCACTGGATAAATGAACATTCCTGATAACTGAGCCATTTTGGCACTCCACTTTAATGGACCACTGGATAAATGAACATTCCTGATAACTGAGCCATTTTGGCCCTGGACAGAACATTTGTATACATACACATACAAAAAAAAATCAGCTAAATGGGTCAAGAATTCCTGATATATGGGCCACTTTTGATGTACATTGTTACATGTATTCATTTACACTTTTGGCTAGTAATCATTTACACATTCTCTACATGACCTCTGCACCTGGCTAATGTTGCAGCTGCATAGATTTAAATTGCTAGAAGCTGCTTAGCTAAGGCCAAGAGACAGGAACTCTCTCTACAAGAGAAGATTAAAGTGTTGGGACAAAGTCAAAAAACAACCTCCCAATTCAAGTCAGAGGGAGCTTGCTGAAATCTTTAAAATCACAAGAAGCACTCTTACTAGACTAATCAACAAGGAAGAACTTAGGTCACCTTGGTTTGAGGTCTTCTGTCATGGTCACAAGCCAGCAAAGAAGTTGAAATGCCTTCGTAAAGGTAAAGCACCTGAGGTAGACACTGTTCTTAATCAGTGGTTTTGTCTTGTGACAAGTAAGGGACAGAAATTAAATGGACCTATTCTTAAGGAGAAGGCAGAGGATTTAGCCAAAAAGTTAGGACACACTAATTTTGTTGCCACAGAAGGCTGGCTTTCACGCTGGAAGGCAAGGCATCAAATTAGGTACAAAAGGGCACATGGAGAAAAGGGAAGTTCAGATATTAAAAGTGCTGAAGAGTGGACAAGCACTATTCTATCAGGGTTATTGGAAGAATATAGGCCTAATGAGGTCTATAATGCAGATAAAACTGGGCTGTATTACCGAGCCACTCCTGGTGACTCACTTTGCTATTGTCATGAAAAATTAAAAGTGGTTCTAAGAAAGCAACGGAAAGGATCACAGTTCTTTGCTGTTCAAATCTGACAGGAACTGATAAACTCCTTGTCTTAGACAAGAGTCTTAGGCCACATTGTTTCAAGAATGTTAATGTGGATAATCTACGTGTCACATATCGTCCTAACAAGAAGGCTTGGATGACCTCTCAAATCTTTACTGAATGGTTTGCAACTTGGGGCTCGTACCTTACCAAAGTAAATCGGAAGACCATTTAGCTTGTTGACAATTATACTGCACACCCTCATGTAAGCACACTAAAGAACATTCAACTAGAATTTTTGCCACCCAATACCACTTCACTTATCCAACCAATGGATTAGGGAATCATAAAGAACTTGAAGACTCTTTCGTAAAGAACTTGTGCATATGACCTTGTCATACATAGAAGAAAACATTCTCAATCCATCCTCCACTGCAATTGATGTCAGCTCTAAGATTTCAATCCTTCAAGCAATGAGTTTTGTTGCCAAAAGTTGGCGGGCAGTAAATGAAGCTACAATTATCAACTGTTTTCGAAAACCTGGCTTCTTTACTTTATCACCAAGTGTGATAGATGAAAATGATGAGGAGTTTACTTTACCAGAGATTAACAATGGGGAAGAATACAATAACATACATGCAGACGCTGAGTTACCTTCTTACAGTGAAACCAATGTTCCAGATGATGAAATTGTGGAGACGATTATTGCCAAAAGGTCTTGCCTTGAACAAAGTGATAATGATGATAACGATGAGGTTGATCCTGTTCCTCTGATTATGCATACAGAAGCCAAGCTTCAAATACTTGGACTGCAACGCTATTTTACTGAACAGGGATTTGACCATGCAGCACATTCTTTGCTAGACAAGTGTGCTGATTTAGTTCATCTTAGGGGAGCCACAGCAATTAAACAAACCACTCTACTCAATTACATGAACTAATTGTTATACATACATGTATGTACATGTATCATGTGCAATATTGTACATTGTAAACAATTTGCATAAAAGTCTGCTATATTAGCCATCTGGATAAATGGACCACTTTTGTTTGGGACAGATGTGATCCAATTATCAGGAGTGCACTGTATTAACTACTTTGAAAGGTCCAGTCCAGGAACGATGTAGTTTCCTTCGCAACCTCGAGGAACAACAGTAGAATGTAACCAAACTAGATAATTTTGTTTGAAAGGCTTACCATGAACTTTCTCGTCATATATGTCCTTTTGCCGATCAAGTTTGTGGCTCATCTGTGTTCTTGTCAGGGATTTCGACCCTGACAGAGTGTGAACCTCCAAGGAGAGAGGTTGGTGAGAGGGACGTTGGAGTTCATGGACCTGTGGTCAATGGTGAGAGTGATTTGCAGGCCAGCGGAGGTAGCATCGTAGACGGTGCACAATTGCCACAGGCATCGATGAAAGAATACGGCCTTCCAGAAGGAAAAGAGGAAGATACTGATTGGTCAGTGCCAAGGAACGGCGAACTTCGAACATTGAAAAATATAAAAGAACTGAACTGAACTAAAATAGTTAGTAACAGTCGAGTTATTTAGAAGTACGATGGTATCGTATGTATCTAATATATATTGAGTATCTAAGAACTTCTTCCGTTTTACCAGGTGGCACACCTCACTTAACCAGGCGGCACACCTCACTTAACCAGGCAGCACACCTCACTTAACCAAGAGGCACACCTCATTTGCTTGTACGTCATAAAGTTTAACTACTCTATTCTCAACTTAATCTCAATTTAATAGGAAAAGAATAACAGCTACAGGCGAAGCCGTAGACTATTATTGGGCACAGCATAAGATTTGTAGTAGGGAGACTGCAAATAAGGGCTAAGTGACGTGGAACTGTCCTGGCTGACAGATAAATAATAGACTGCAGCAGGAAGTTTTCCCACAACACCACAGAGTTGAAAATACGAAGGTAGAGCCAATTTGATGCATTGGCAGTCAAAGACCATAACCACACCCACTAAACAAGTCGTTTCTCTCAAGTTCCACATATTAAGTGGAGATATCAGCTCCGATGCTTCTGTTAATTAGATGGTGATCTCCGATGCTGTTGTTAATTAGATGGTACAGTGGCCTCTCACATACTGTTGTCAATTAGATGGTACAGTTGCCTCTCACATACTGTTGTTAATTAGATGGTGATCTCCGATGCTGTTGTCAATTAGATGGTACAGTTGCCTCTCACATACTGTTGTTATTTAGATGGTACAGTTGCCTCTCACATATTGTTGTCAATTAGATGGTACAGTTGCCTCTCACATACTGTTGTTATTTAGATGGTGCAGTGGCCTCTCACATATTGTTGTCAATTAGATGGTACAGTGGCCTCTCACATGCTGTTGTTAATTAGATGGTAGAGTGGCCTCTCACATACTGTTATTAATTAGATGGTGCAGTGGCCTCTCACATACTGTTGTTAATTAGATGGTACAGTGGCCTCTCACATACTGTTGTTAATTAGATGGTACAGTGGCCTCTCACATGCTGTTGTTAATTAGATGGTACAGTGGCCTCTCACATACTGTTGTTAATTAGATGGTACAGCGGCCTCTCACATACTGTTGTTAATTAGATGGTACAGTGGCCTCTCACATACTGTTGTTAATTAGATGGTACAGCGGCCTCTCACATACTGTTGTTAATTAGATGGTACAGTGGCCTCTCACATACTGTTGTCAATTAGATGGTACAGTGGCCTCTCACATACTGTTGTTAATTAGATGGTACAGTGGCCTCTCACATACTGTTGTTAATTAGATGGTACAGTGGCCTCTCACATACTGTTGTCAATTAGATGGTACAGTTGCCTCTCACATACTGTTGTTAATTAGATGGTACAGTGGCCTCTCACATACTGTTGTTAATTAGATGGTGCAGTGGCCTGTCACATACTGTTGTTAATTAGATGGTACAGTGGCCTCTCACATACTGTTGTTAATTAGATGGTACAGTGGCCTCTCACATACTGTTGTCAATTAGATGGTACAGTGGCCTCTCACATACTGTCGTTAATTAGATGGTGCAGTAGCCTCTCACATACTGTTGTTAATTAGATGGTACAGTGGCCTCTCACATACTGTTGTTAATTAGATGGTACAGTGGCCTCTCACATACTGTTGTCAATTAGATGGTATAGTGACCTCTCACATACTGTTGTTAATTAGATGGTACAGTGGCCTCTCACATACTGTTGTCAATTAGATGGTACAGTGGCCTCTCACATACTGTTGTTAATTAGATGGTACAGTGACCTCTCACATGCTGTTGTTAATTAGATGGTGCAGTGGCCTCTCACATACTGTTGTTAATTAGATGGTGCAGTGGCCTCTCACATACTGTTGTTAATTAGATGGTACAGTGGCCTCTCACATACTGTTGTCAATTAGATGGTACAGTGGCCTCTCACATACTGTTGTCAATTAGATGGTGCAGTGGCCTCTCACATACTGTTGTCAATTAGATGGTCCAGTGGCCTCTCACATACTGTTGTTAATTAGATGGTACAGTGGCCTCTCACATACTGTTGTTAATTAGATGGTGCAGTGGCCTCTCACATACTGTTGTTAATTAGATGGTGCAGTGGCCTCTCACATGCTGTTGTTAATTAGATGGTACAGTGGCCTCTCACATACTGTTGTTAATTAGATGGTACAGTGGCCTCTCACATACTGTTGTTAATTAGATGGTGCAGTGGCCTCTCACATGCTGTTGTTAATTAGATGGTGCAGTGGCCTCTCACATGCTGTTGTTAATTAGATGGTACAGTGGCCTCTCACATACTGTTGTTAATTAGATGGTGCAGTGGCCTCTCACATACTGTTGTTAATTAGATGGTCCAGTGGCCTCTCACATACTGTTATTAATTAGATGGTACAGTGGCCTCTCACATACTGTTGTTAATTAGATGGTACAGTGGCCTCTCACATACTGTTATTAATTAGATGGTACAGTGGCCTCTCACATACTGTTGTTAATTAGATGGTACAGTGGCCTCTCACATACTGTTGTTAATTAGATGGTACAGTGGCCTCTCACATACTGTTGTTAATTAGATGGTACAGTGGCCTCTCACATACTGTTGTTAATTAGATGGGGCAGTGGCCTCTCACATACTGTTATTAATTAGATGGTAGAGTGGCCTCGCACATACTGTTGTTAACTAGATGGTCCAGTGGCCTCTCACATACTGTTGTTAATTAGATGGTGCAGTGGCCTCTCACATACTGTTGTTAATTAGATGGTAGAGTGGCCTCTCACATACTGTTGTCAATTAGATGGTACAGTGGCCTCTCACATACTGTTGTTAATTAGATGGTGCAGTGGCCTCTCACATACTGTTATTAATTAGATGGTAGAGTGGCCTCTCACATATTGTTGTTAATTAGATGGTCCAGTGGCCTCTCACATACTGTTGTTAATTAGATGGTACAGTGGCCTCTCACATACTGTTGTTAATTAGATGGTACAGTGGCCTCTCACATATTGTTGTTAATTAGATGGTCCAGTGGCCTCTCACATATTGTTGTTAATTAGATGGTCCAGTGGCCTCTCACATACTGTTGTTAATTAGATGGTGCAGTGGCCTCTCACATGCTGTTGTCAATTAGATGGTACAGTGGCCTCTCACATACTGTTGTTAATTAGATGGTACAGTGGCCTCTCACATACTGTTGTTAATTAGATGGTGCAGTGGCCTCTCACATACTGTTGTTAATTAGATGGTACAGTGGCCTCTCACATACTGTTGTTAATTAGATGGTACAGTGGCCTCTCACATACTGTTGTTAATTAGATAGTACAGTGGCCTCTCACATACTGTTATTAATTAGATGGTGCAGTGGCCTCTCACATACTGTTGTTAATTAGATGGTACAGTGGCCTCTCACATACTGTTGTTAATTAGATGGTACAGTGGCCTCTCACATACTGTTGTTAATTAGATGGTACAGTGACCTCTCACATACTGTTGTTAATTAGATGGTACAGTGGCCTCTCACATACTGTTGTTAATTAGATGGTACAGTGACCTCTCACATACTGTTGTCAATTAGATGGTACAGTGGCCTCTCACATATTGTTGTTAATTAGATGGTACAGTGGCCTCTCACATACTGTTGTTAATTAGATGGTACAGTGGCCTCTCACATACTGTTGTTAATTAGATGGTACAGTGGCCTCTCACATACTGTTGTTAATTAGATGGGGCAGTGGCCTCTCACATACTGTTGTTAATTAGATGGTACAGTGGCCTCGCACATACTGTTGTTAACTAGATGGTCCAGTGGCCTCTCACATACTGTTGTTAATTAGATGGTGCAGTGGCCTCTCACATACTGTTGTTAATTAGATGGTAGAGTGGCCTCTCACATACTGTTGTCAATTAGATGGTACAGTGGCCTCTCACATACTGTTGTTAATTAGATGGTGCAGTGGCCTCTCACATACTG
>CBDHEM010000063.1:0-81329 GCA_965261955.1 Leptonemataceae bacterium | reverse complement strand
TGCATGACTGTGTTCATCAGTGGCATTACATGGCTGCCTTCAGCAGTGGCATTGCATGGCTATGTTCAGCAGTGGCATTACATGGCTGCCTTCAGCAGTGGCATTATATGGCTGTGTTCAGCAGTGGCATTACATGGCTATGTTCAGCAGTGGCATTGCATGGCTGTGTTCAGCAGTGGCATTACATGGCTGCCTTCAGCAGTGGCATTGCATGGCTGTGTTCAGCAGTGGCATTACATGGCTGCCTTCAGCAGTGGCATTACATGGCTGCCTTCAGCAGTGGCATTGCAAGGTTGTGTTCAGCAGTGGCATTACATGGCTGCCTTCAGCAGTGGCATTACATGGCTGTGTTCAGCAGTGGCATTACATGGCTGTGTTCAGCAGTGGCATTACATGGCTGTGTTCAGCAGTGGCATTACATGGCTGTGTTCAGCAGTGGCATTACATGGCTGTGTTCAGCAGTGGCATTACATGGCTGTGTTCAGCAGTGGCATTATATGGCTATGTAATGGGCGATATGGTAAGGGTAGTCCGTCACATAAACATTTGAATTCATTTGGTGGACCTGTGTCACGACTGAATTATGCCTTCTGATGTTGATACTTGTGTTGTCTACTCCTAAGCCTATGCAGTTATCCCAAGAGGATATGATGGAGATCAAGAGCAGCATTCATATTGTAAAAAAATGATTTTGCTGCAGCAGCATCCAGCCACATGTAGTTCAGAATCTTGTATCTTCTCTGCAAAGATAAAAATCCTAACAGTCAGAATGATTCTTACTGCATGATGTTGACTATGTCTGCCCTGAACTCAGGTACAACTGCACAGTTGAGTATGCTCAAACTTTTGGTCTTAACACACATGTATATCCTCTTGCTGTGTCCTCATCACACATCTTGCTAATCAAAGTACTCAAGGCCAAATTGAGCTTCAGCACATTCAATCTAGCAGAATGAATGATATTGAATACACTCACATATTCTCTTGGATAGGATTCTTTGGAGAATCAAATGACACTTTCGACTGCTGTTCATCTGCTTTGCTACCTTTACTTAGATGATCCCGAAATGTGAAGTTTAACATCAGCCATTCCCATGTCTGCCTTTTAGAGCCACTGTACACATGATGGAGACATGATCATTCTTCACTGCCTGAAATATTGGACACTTCTTTTACCGCTTGCTGACATACCTGGTGTTGTTCATCACTGATTCTTGGTGTTTTATTTCGGCACCTGTGGACACAAAGTTTCATCACTAGCACTGTTATTTTTGCCTTCATGTCAGCCTCTAATACACAGTCATTAATGTTGTTCGAGTGAACTTGGGGCATGCTAGGACTAGGCTTAGTGTCTCCATGTTGTCAAAATTATATAATCACGAAATAGTCATATGACGCTTTGGCTGTAGTTATTAGACTAGGTGTGGTTTATGACAGCGCACAAGCTTTAGATGTGATATAACAACTGGTACATGGAAGTGTTTAGTGTTCTTCAGAAGCGTGCAACTCACACAGGAAGCATGAGACTGTTTTGAGCTGCCATGCCGCAAAGCTCAAAGTGGCCCAGTACACTACTCTACTTCTGTGTGATACTAAGTGTCTAGATGAACATAATTTCTGTATTCCATTGAGTTGGCACTGAGTTTCTACTGTATAATAATCTGCTTTATAATGTACATTCATATCAATAGTTCCATGTCCCATAGGAAATGTATTGTCATTCATGTTTGCTATAAATCCATGAGTACTCTTCCAACATTAAGCAGTATATATGAATCAAATTATAGGGTTGGAAACCTCGCGAAATTTCTTCAGTCTGATATGCTCTTTGTGTTCATTTGAATGAGATTGAGGGAATTTGGTGAGTGCAAGGATCTTGTTAGCACTATTCCTAACTGCACGCTTGCTACTCAGAGCTCATTGTCAGACATCTATTCTCAGGTTTGTGTAAGGTAACAAAATGATCCAGGAGCATCACTGAATGTGCGTGAGCTTATTCTGCTTCAACCAGTGAAGGTCACGCATAGTTTGATGTGCAAAAGTGCTACAACTTTAGAAACGAAATCTCTGTAGTTGTTGTAGCACATCTGCTCTCCAACCCTTAATGGAGCTCCAACTAGTGCATGAAATTGACTAGTCTCATGTCTATTCAGTGATGCTCCGTTACATTTTTTAAAAAACTTGGATTAACCAGCCAATTGCAGCAAACCAATGAACTGCAGCCTGACAAAAAGTGCAGAGCAGGAAGCTCATTGGTAGGCTCAGTGCTCACAACATTCCTGACTTATACTCTCCAACTGTGTCTCAATTAAACACGAAAATATATTGCATTGATTGTAGCAGATTTTGTGAACTTCCGAACCCTACAATTAAGTTCATATATAATGCAGGAGCAGTGCTCATGGATTCATTGAAATTATGAATGCCAACAATACATTGTACTGAGGGGCGTAATGGGCACTAATTGGTGTGCATATTTACATACATTTCTCCACTACATCACCAAATTGCAATCTCTGAGGATTACATCTTGATGATATCAATAGTATACACTGCTCTGTACTGTATTGGGCCTTCAGCTTGGTAGGACTAGGGCAATTCTGTACTGTATTGGGCCTTCAGCTTGGTAGGACTAGGGCAATTCTGTACTGTATTGGGCCTTCAGCTTGGTAGGACTAGGGCAATTCTGTACTGTATTGGGCCTTCAGCTTGGTAGGACTAGGGCAATTCTGTACTGTACTGGGCCTTCAGCTTGGTAGGACTAGGGCACTTCTGTACTGTATTGGGCCTTCAGCTTGGTAGGACAAGGGCAATTCTGTACTGTATTGGGCCTTCAGCTTGGTAGGACTAGGGCAATTCTGTACTGTACTGGGCCTTCAGCTTGGTAGGACTAGGGCACTTCTGTACTGTATTGGGCCTTCAGCTTGGTAGGACAAGGGCACTTCTCTACTGTATTGGGCCTTCAGCTTGGTAGGACTAGGGCAATTCTGTACTGTATTGGGCCTTCAGCTTGGTAGAACTAGGGCAATTCTGTACTGTATTGGTCCTTTAGCTTGGTAGGACTAGGGCAATTCTGTACTGTATTGGGCCTTCAGCTTGGTAGGACTAGGGCAATTCTGTACTGTATTGGGCCTTCAGCTTGGTAGGACTAGGGCAATTCTGTACTGTATTGGGCCTTCAGCTTGGTAGGACTAGGGCAATTCTGTACTGTATTGGTCCTTTAGCTTGGTAGGACTAGGGCAATTCTGTACTGTATTGGGCCTTCAGCTTGGTAGGACTAGGGCAATTCTGTACTGTATTGGTCCTTTAGCTTGGTAGGACTAGGGCAATTCTGTACTGTATTGGGCCTTCAGCTTGGTAGGACTAGGGCAATGATAGTAGCAATGAAATCTAACGCTGCTAAGATTTTGCACAAATAAAATAGAATAATAATTAATAAATCCCCTCCCCCCCCAAATATTTACTCCATTTTTGGAGCCATAGATGTTCAGTGAAAAAATTCTCATCACCTAACCTTTACTCGCCACATAATGTCTTGCAGTTGTTACTGTTATAATTGTTCCACAAGTAGGCATGGCTGAATGTACTTGGCATAATAATGCAGGTCCCCTGTTGTCACTGGCTAACTTTCACTTAATCCGTATATAATGCAGGTCCCCTGTTGTCACTGGCTAACTTACACTTGATCCGTATATAATGCAGGTCCCCTGTTGTCACTGGCTAACTTACACTTAATCCGTATATAATGCAGGTCCCCTGTTGTCACTGGCTAACTTACACTTAATCCGTATATAATGCAGGTCCCCTGTTGTCACTGGCTAGCTTACACTTAATCCGTATATAATGCAGGTCCCCTGTTGTCACTGGCTAACTTACACTTAATCCGTATATTTTCAGGTACATTTACTCCCACGGGGAAGGTTACAATTATACATTCCTTGTACATATTTTGTAGCCCCTGGCTTTTTTTCCTCAATTGACTCAATTTGTAGCTTTGGTCTAATGTGTACTTAGTTACCGTCGCGCTGAGCATGTCCAGTATTTTGTAGAATGTGCTCTTACCGTTGCACGGAGCATGTCAAGTATTTTTGTAGCTTTAGGCTAGTGTGGACTTAGTTACCGTAGCACTGAGCATGTCCAGGTAGCTTTATGCTAGTGTGGACCTAGTTACCGTAGCACTGAGCATGTCCAGGTAGCTTTAGGCTAGTGTGGACTTAGTTACCGTAGCACTGAGCATGTCCAGGCAGCTTTAGGCTAGTGTGGACTTAGTTACCGTAGCACTGAGCATGACCAGGTAGCTTTAGGCTAGTGTGGACTTAGTTACCGTAGCACTGAGCATGTCCAGGTAGCTTTAGGCTAGTGTGGACTTAGTTACCGTAGCACTGAGCATGTCCAGTATTTTAGTACCATAGTGAAAAACTTGTTTAATTACATTGATATTTTACCATAGCAACAAAAAAATTGAGCAAGCTAATTTTTTCTGTTTGCTAACAACACATAGTTACTATTTACTGCAGGTTACTATTTACAGCAGTAGAGAAATGTAACTTAGGAGATTTCTTTTAACCAGCATTGTTGGAGTGCATAACAGCACATGATGACCTGGTGTCAGCTTTTTTGTTGGCAAATTTACCTGAATAATCGTTGAGTGATATGAATGACAGGCCTGTTGAATTTAAAAACATGAAAGATGATAACAAAGAGACTTATTGGGAACAATAATAATATCTTTAGACATTGTAGTTAGCGAGTTATACGCTTCATAAACTAGCTGTAGTGAAATATATAAATGGAGTGCATACCAGAAGTACTTCAAACTTTCCTTCAGTCATCATTTACTCGTAGGTTGCATGATAACCAATGTCTATCTACACAATTTTACTAGTGACTGTGTGATTAATGGGAGCTTTCATTTAATAATGTGCGAGCGAAGCATGCCCTCGCTGGGAAGTTGGACGGAACAAATTGTATTGCCTTGCCTGGTTGTACTAGTTGTTTGTATGTCAGAATGTGTTATCTGGCGTACGTTCATGCACTGGAGATTACACGGGCGGGTTTAAGAATTTGACTTCAAAATTATACGGTCATCTTGGAGTTTTCAAGAAAACTCGCTATATGGATGTGCTAGATTCAGAAATGGTCATCAATGATGAAGAAAACAACTGCAGATTTGAAGAGCAGGGAAAGAAACCTGGATACCATGCAACCTGGTTAATAGGCTGCCAGGGAAAGGTTACTGGAGTTTTATTCTGACCAAACTGCTTAAAACACTTGTTTTTCCCCATGATTCATCAACATGATGTTATATTGGAGATGAAGCAAGTTACTATCTTCATGGGGTTGGAACTATTTTCAATCTTGCTAAGGTATGCACACTTTTTGCATGTGAACTGCCTCTCTCTCTCTCTCTCGTACAGTGAGTAGGTGACTGGCTACATAGTTAGCATTGTATAGAAAGGATCTCTGATGCATATAGTCAATAGAGAAGAGTTGTGGTAACGATGGAGAGCGTACTGAAAACAATAAACAGTGTCAAGAATGCAAACTATCACTTGAACAAGTTATTATCAGCTTCTGCATGGTCTTCCCTTTAGTATTGTGATAATTTCTGCAGAGAGCACTGCCTGATGACCTCACTCTTGTGTGGTGCACTTCCCATCTTCAAGAGAACTATCTCCCAAGTACTCTAACAATACTCCTTACTTCCAATTACACATTTCTGTTTCAGGGTTTGTCATCCCATTATGTTGTATGGCATCAGGTTGTCCAACCTTGCACCTGTAAGGAATAAAAATATACAATTCTTGGCTACCTTCCCTTATCACAATCAACCCATTATAGCATCGTAATGCACCAATATGTACAGATCAGTACTCTATTGGGCCTTCAGTTACGCTAGGCAATGGGTATAGCAATGCGATCTAACAATGCTGGGATTTCCAACAAGACATAATGGTATCATCAACCTAGGGTATATATTTTTTGTTTCTCTCTCACCCTCTTCTCTCTCTGTCACCTTCGTTCTTTACTCTCTCTCTCACCATCACTCACTACTTAGTGCCATGCATTTGTTACTAGTTGTCCTTGTAACAGTCAAAATTGCTCTCTGGTTTCTCCACGTTCAATTACTCAGACTCTTACTTGTACATTTATTCCCAAATTGGACTCAATTCCTGTGTTACAAAAATACAAAAAAAAATTGTAACAGTTGTCGTAAATATTTGTTACTACTCATTTTTAAAAAATTGTAGATAACAAATTGTGTTGTTGTTGTCTGTTACATTGCCCAGGGTCTGATAATATCTTTGTCTTCTGTTGGAGGTCTGATGGGTGCTCTTGCTGGTGGAGGTCTCTCTGATCACTTGGGAAGGAAGCCAGCTCTCATCCTTGGAGGAAGTGTGGTGGCCCTGGGGGCACTCATTCACACTTCAGCTGTGCACTTATGGTTAGTGGTGCAAATAGAGTAGCCCGTGCTGTAGTCGGAGTTCAAACGACTTGTGGCCAGTTCTTTATTCTTCTAAAAGGACCATAAAGTTTGATGTAAGTGCTCTCCACGTAGTAAAGGCCCATTGTGCTCTTTCAGCCATCTTGGATTAGCTAGGGTACATGTAGTAAGTGCTTGTATATAAATGTTAAAATTCTATTCAAGGGCTATATAGGAATGAATCTATTTGCAGACTTGGATTGAAATTGATGTCATTTGGGAAGTTTTAGATAGCCTCAGGATCAAGAATAGCATTAGTTAAAGCAGAGGTTGCAGATGGACATTAAAACGACCAGCAAAATGTTACCTAGAGCTGGCTCTAACTTTCAAACTACTCCACATGATCTGTAAATGTGAATAAGTTGGATGTGCATTGCTTAGAATCACTGATGCCAGTTTCTTGGAACGTACAAGGGCCCACTACACGATGTAAGCACTAACACAGAGGTGAAAATATAATTGTCCAATATACGTACGTATTTTGTGGTAATATAACTTCCAGTTATAATAGTGTGAAGTGCGAAAATGTGAAATTTAACAATGGGTACATGAAGAAGAGAATCTCTAGTTGGTTGGTACCTGATTATGGCAGGAGTTATTTTCTGGGGATGTATATAGAGGGGGACACCCAGGGATTTCCCCCCTTTTGGGTTTGGCTCTTCGCCATTTCATGAAGAAACTAATTAAAAAATATATTTTAAATTAGACAACAAACATCTTTTAATTAATTAGCCATAAAGTCCACACATAAGCTTGCAACAATAGCTAGCTCACTAAACTACACCGTCAAGGTTGAATTCTATGATTATTTTCTTTACAAATCTCCAGAATTTCCTCAAATTCGATTGCATCAATTTCAGGCCCTTCAATCGATATCCTCATGAGCTGTACTACACTACAGTCTGATAGGCGACTGCGTAGCCTTGTTTTTATAATTTTTAAATGGCTAAATGATCGTTCCACTGAGGCTGTGCCTAGTGGAAGTGGAAAAACGTTCATCATTTTATTACTTTCTGGAAATATACAAGTATAACTTGTTTCTATGGTGTCTCTTATGTCTTGCAAAGATGGAGGGCTGGTGTTTTTTCCATCCTAACCAATAGCAAGAGAAGGATATGTAACTCCTTCAAACGTTACATCTGCTTTTTTCCTTAGAAGTTAGCCAAGGTTGACAGAGAGTTATTCTAAGCTCTGAGTGTCTCATCATCAGGAAGAAGAGCTGGGTAGAATACAGAGGCTGAGACTACAAGCTTAATTACCACACCTAAAAAGTGGCTATTAATGTTTGCTATCAGTATATCAAAGTGGGGAATAGCCACTTGTATTCGAAACTGTTCAACTGACAAAGGAGGTGATTTCCATACTGTTGGTCCCCTACTACCTTTGATTGCTATTCCATACTCTGTTTCTAAGTTCGATATAGCTGTCTCACCTCAGTACACCAACTGGCATCACTATCCATGATGGAATTTAGATGATCAACAAGTTTTAGAGAGCAAGGGCACTGGGAATCTGATGGGAGATAACTGCTTGATACACCATTAACACTAGCCAAAAGGGAGTATATACCATATTCCTCAGCATCTCCAGATGACTTGTGTAACTGTGAAAGAGTTTGCAACAATGGTGGCAGTTCCTTGCAAATTGCCTTAACACAACTCTCATGCGACAGCTACCTAGTGTCATTAGGCTTCACGATCTTCAGCTTAGGGAAACCAAGAACAGCCTGGATGCCCTTCAATGCCTCTGCTTTTGGGGGGAATAATATATCCTTATCTCCTTCACTGATGCAGCTGCCTGAATTGAAGCAAGCTGTAACCTGTGACAAGAACAGTGGGTATATATTGCATGAGCTGAGCAGAGGAGGTCTGAATTCGTTTATGAACTCCAATTGTCTTCCCAGAAAATGTAGCAGCACCATCATATCCTTGGCCAATCAACTTTCTTAGATCAAGTTGCTACTGCTGTATTAAGGACTGTAACTTCTGCGATAGTACCGGCATCTATAGAACAGACATGAAGTACCATTAAAAAGTGCTCCTCTTGTTTTCCATTAACTAACCATGTGTGACAGATGGATAGCTCATCCTGAGTACTGATGTCCTGGCATTCATCTGCTAATGGAAAAGTAGGGTCTCGAACTACACATTAGATTCCTTTCAATCCAAATAACAATCGCTTCAATCAACACCATAGTACTGAATCTTGATGTGTATTGAACATTAGATGGCCCTTCACTACGATGCTTTTCATGCAATTCTTCGCCATTTAGCACTTGGAGCTCAAATAACTACTTGTATGTGGTTGAGTGTGGAATACGATTTAAGAATATTTTTTTTTTTTTTTTTTTTTTTTTTGCTCGGTCTAGCAGCACCTGCACATTGCATTTCAATGACATTCTGCTGCTCTAGATGCTTAGCCATTCTCGCAGTGATTGATGAGTCTTCCATTTAGATCCACTATGTTGTTTCAGTAGTTCTGTGGCATGGTTCCAGTCAACAATTCCCCTTGTCGTCCTCCCACCTTTTGCACTTGGAGGTGGCCTTCTCCTTTTACTAAACATGCCAACTTTAGGATCTTCACACTGAACTCAGGGATAAACTTTCTCCCAAACTTTCTTATAGCTTAGCTTTTTCTTGTAATATTTCTTCTTCTGTTGTGCAGATAATTTATTAGAGGCGGGACAGGTCATGAATGTCTTGCTCTTGTCTGCACGTGAGAGTGATTACTCTGTATCAGCTCTTCACCACTAGATTTATCAGACTGTTCCCTCTGAGTTATCTCTCCTAAATGCTTTCTGGTATCCATTACATTCTGCTCACAATTAGCTGAGAAAGAGTAGCATAAGATTCATTGGTGGATGTGTAGGTTCAGTAGCTGACAGTTTAGTATGATGACAAAACACAAGCAACTCTAAAGTCAGGCATTATAGTCACTTATATTTAAACAAACAACTAACAATGACTATTGTTCTGAACCAATAGACTATTGATGTCCAGCCAGATCAGCCCTACATGTATTAATGAGGTATGATGAGGTGATGACCAGTGGTACACCACATGTAGGGAAAAATTGGTAGCTTTGTCTGTGCATGTGTTGTTGTTTTTTGTGGGATAGGTTTCTGGTAACACTTGTGGGTGAGTTAACACACCTAAGACTGCTGCACACTCAGATGTCCCAAGTAGAAAAACATTAATTCAGTGTGATGCTACATGCACTCCCACCATGCTCTTTTGCCCGTGCTAGTAATTCCAAAACCCAGAAAGAGAACTCCAAGTTTTGCTCACCTCAGTGTGTCTATGCATTCATTCAACCCCATATGACTCAAGGTCAAGGAGAAGGTAAGGTGAAATTATTTACAATGAACCTGGTACCATGCACAGAAGAAAAAGAGATGGCATAATATATGAAAGCCATGCACGGCCATACTGATATATATATATATATATATGTTGTAAAAATTGCTGAGAGTAGAGGGTTTGTTATGACTGGCTAATTGGATCAAGCTACCTCTGAGGATGAAAGTGTTTTAAGACAGGTCATCAGGCAGTTGCTGGCTGATGAATTTGCTAGAAGAGGTGGGAGTTGTATGGCCGTATTCTGTGTTATATCGTATCTAGGGCTTTAGTCGAGTTGTCAGCTGTTTGTTTGGGTTACCAAAAATGATGTTTTTTTAAAAGGATTTCCCTCCATTCTCGCACCTTTGCTGGCCACTCATTGCTTTGCATTCATTACTAGTTGGTGAGCGAAACAAAGAGTTGGATTGTAGTACTACTCATGGCATACCCGTAAAAAGTATGATGGGTTCACCCTTCCTTAATTAAAATCGGCTACGTTCACCCGTTAAAAGTAATAACAGGTCACCCACCTTCTATAAATAAAATGGCAACATAAACTGAAAATAGTTGTCATAGCGAAGTGATAGCGACAGCACATTCAAAGATCACTAAAGAACTAGATTTACAAGCTGGTGATGGGCTGCATGGTTAATATCTGGATATTGGAGTTTCATTCTGACATTTTCTAGTCGTGGATATGGGATAGTGATGCAGAAACTCGTATCAATCTTGGCAAGTTAAACACATGTACAGCCTGAACAGAGAGAACTGGTTGCAGTGGCCTGGCCCATGACACGTTCCTTGTATGACTTGAGAGAGTAAATGAACTGCTTATTAATGTGTATGTATGGAAAGGAATAAAATGGATGGCGAAGGTCGAGGAGTGTGGATAAGCAAAGGCTTGATGTATATTTACTGATCTGTACTAATTGTATGATGCTTCTGTTAGTTTACTGGATACAGTATATTTACATATATCCTTTTTTGTAGGATGGTGCTCTTGTGTAGATTCATTGGTGGTGTTGGATTAGGGTAAGTCAGTGGATATTCCTTATAGACTTATAATTAGAATGAGAAGAAGGTATGAACTTCAGCAACAGGCAGAAATAGTATGCCTCACACATTTTTATTATTGCGGCCCACATTGACCTTATTGACCTTTGGCCACAATTTGATAATCAATGGTAGAAAGGTGAGCTGACTTTATGAAGTGGAGAAGAGAGCTAACTTGCATTTAGGGGAGGTATGCCTGTTGCCTGAGCCAAGTGCAAACTTTATGCCTCACATATTTTTAATCAGCTTTAGACAATATCTACCTCCATTTGTGATTGCTTCACCCACAAAATTGTTGATGTCATGTAGTGATTAGAGATGATTGTTTTCATTAGAAGTATTAAAATCCATTCCATGACATTACATAAGTGAATATAGGCAGTCATAGTCAATGTTCACTCACTTATTGTTAAGTTCAGCAGGAGAAAAATACCTAGTAATGGAAATACAGGTTTTCTTTACTACTAGCAGTCCACACCATACTAATAGTGCTGTTTTAACTCTGGCAGGGGAGGTGACATGGAATGATTACCTGGCCGCCATTTTTTCTTCCTTTTCTTTTTTTTCTTTTCCGTATCTTGTCACACATTCATGCTGTGATCGTTGCCCACTTATTATGCTTTCTAATATGTGTGTTATCTTGCCACATATGATTTAGTTTATGAACTTCAAGTTGAAATGTACCTCTACTCAACTGCCAGAGTAGCAAAATATATATATATATATTACTCCAGCATAAGGGGTTGACTTACCCTATTCCTCACCTCCAACATTTTACGTTGTTTTAAAGTTCCTGACAAATCTAACTTTTGACACTACTATTATTTGTGCTGAGGTATGGGGAGAAGTTATTGGCCATTGAATATTTCTGATAGGTTTGGTCTGTTATATACTGTCAATTGATATACTGATCAATTATTTACAAGTAATATTATTTTTGAAAAGAGTTTAGAATGGATATGTTTGAATTTTTTAGTGTGATTTATCATGTGACACCAATATATGTGGGAGAGATTGCCCCTGAACATGTTAGAGGAAGACTGCTGTCTCTACTCAATACCCTTGCTTGTATCGGTTATTTGGTAAGTTCTATGGTGTTGCTCTCACTGTAAGATTAGCCTCGGACCTCTATCACATACTCTCTACCATTTTATATTATATCTCGCTGGAACAATGTTCCAATGAACTTCTTGGACAATAGATTTAATTTCACTTCTCCATATGTGTTTGCTCACCTTGCTCACCAGGATGTGAATATTATGCTAACTGCATGAATAGTGTGTGTGTGTGTGTGTGTGTCTGTGTGTGTGTGTGTGTGTGTGCGTGTGTGTGTGTGTGTGTGTGCGTGCGTGCGTGCGTGCGTGCGTTTTATATGCTTAGGTGGATGCACCTCTGTATATGACATGAGAACACATTACCGTTCATACGGTGTAGTTCTTTCAATATACAGTATGCTTGTAGTTGCTAGGAAGTGCTTATAGAGAGTTATTGCTAGGAAGTGCTTATAAAGTGTTATTGCTTGGAAGTGCTTATGGGGTGCTAGCTATTCAGGGTTTTTTTTAGGAAAAAAATTCAGGGGGCATACCAATTTTTCAAGAAATAAAGGGGGGGGCATAGGTTGGAACTAAAATACATAATGTACTTTGTTGCAAATGCCTCTTTAGCATATAGTGGCTGCCTCATTTTACATTCAGTTTGTGCTAATTAGTCAGCTGCAAACATGCAGCCAGTCATAAGCTTGCAATTTGACAGGGTTTCATACGGGATTTTTTTTTGTGGGGGGGGGGGGTGGGTAGGAAGAAACGTGTCGATCCTGGAAAATTTCCATACCAAATTAAAAAAAAAAAATTGTCCCATTGTCAGGGATTCATACAGGATTTTGAGTTAGGAGAAGGGGGGGACTTTCATGTACTTGCTAAGGGAGGGGGGGGGGGATTTTTTGAAAAATAAATACTCTGAGATTGATCTGATGCATTTTGGAGGTACTTATAGCCATTCTGTTCTAGCACATGCTCAGAACAATTGGGACAGCACATTCTAGTAATCACAATTCAGAACAAACTGGTGGGGTAGTAGCAATGTACAACTGAGCATAGATATGGACCTCAGGAACCTTTTCCCCAGATGGAAAGTGCATGTGGAGAATGTGATAACGAGGAAGATGTAGTTCAAACTTCTCCTAGCAGTGATTTTTTAACCACCAATTCCCAAGCATTAGGTGGGTCAGTTTGTCTGAATCTCAGCCAACAAACACGAGTGAAAGCCAGACTCAGTTACCAGAAGAAGTGGGAGCAAAAATACCCTTGCAATAATTCAAAGCTGGGAATGCTGTTGCTATTATGCTACTATTGTGGGGTTTGGGGGAGAAGTATTCTAGCTTTGAGATGGGATATCCCAGGTCATATTGAATGCTGTCTACTATTAACTTTTCTCTGTCACTCTTCATGAATTAACAGCAACTAAAACAATCACATCATCAGTTTTAAAAATCCACGGATGGGGATGAGATCCCAGGTCCAGCCCCCCCCCCCCCCCCCCCCCCCTTACATTTTTAAAAAGAAGAATCATAGGATTTAACTCTGAATAGTGATATATTATTTATATAATATTTTTCAAGAATTCTTGGAGGCAAAACTTTGGCTTGAAGGGGGAGGAAATTCCAGGTCCCACCCTCTCTGTATCAAACCCTGTTTGAAGAGTCAGCATTATTCATAAGCCTGGCTCAAAGGTTTTTTTTTGCTGCACATAATATTATATGCCATTTTCTTGTTCATAAATTAGTAATGGTGTATTTTAACTGAATAATCCCCCATTCTAATAATCCCCACCACCACAGTGATTAGATAGGCCACCATTTGCCAAGGAAGACCAACCACAATGGATTTTCCCAATAGTCCTGCTACAAAAGCCACTGGCATATATCTAAATTAGCTGCATTGAGTTTTCCAAGTCTCATACTATGGAATGTGGACAGAAAATGGAATATTCTTTGAGTGGGTTTCTCACTAAGCTAGCTTAAACAAACTTGATAGTACTATTAATTGAAAAAATAATTCCCAGGCCATTCCCCATCTCTTTTGCAGCCAAGTGTGTCAAGCTTGGGCTTTGAAGAGTCGGCATGTATAAAAGCCAGGCCCAGAGTTTTTTTCCAAGCTCAGAGAATTTCCAAGTTCAGTGTTTTAGTTCCCCGTGATAATGATGGATATTTGCAATTTCTTTGGTTCAAGCTCTTCCAAGTCAGTTACTTCTAGCCTGAGAGAAGGGTCAGAGAGTGAAGAAGATTCAACAAATGAAGCACCACCTTCCAAGAAACCATGTGCTGTACCATCATCTGTTGCAACCTCTAGGAAATACAACAAGAAGTGGGCAAAAGATTTTCCATGGCTAGAATATGATGGCAACTTCCAAGGTGAATTTTGCAAAATATGCAGAAAGGTTGAAACCCGGGGTCAGCCTTCACAAGGAAGTGGAGGTGTGTGGGTCACAAAGCCTTTCCAGAATTGGAAAAAGGCAGTTCAAAAGATGAAAGAACATGCCAACAGTGAATCCCACTTGAGACAAGTTGAAGCAGAGCTGATAGTGAGTAGAGGATAAACAGTTGTACATCAGCTGCAACGTTTTGGAGATTCTGAGAGAAGCAAGAACCGGAAAGCCATCAAAGCACTTCTTGGCTGCACTTACTACTTATGCAAACAGCACATTCCTCATACTACCAACTTCAGCAAGTTGATTGATCTTATTGTTTCTTTTGGTGGGAAAGATCTTGAAGAATATGTCCGTAAGGCAGCAAAGAATGCATCTTACACTTCAACAGAATGTTGAAGCAATAGGAATATGGGTTGACGAATTACAAGTTAACAGGGTCCGCAATGCTCCATTTTTCAGCTTGATGGCTGATGAGTGTGTCGATGTAGCTAACATTGAGGAGCTATCTGTTTACTGTAGATGGGTAGAAAATGGAGTACCAATAGAGCATTTCATGGAAATTCTCCCACTGAAGAAAACGAAAGCTCAATCTATCTATTCCATGTTGCTGGATTGGCTAAAGAAGAAGGATTTGCAGTGCAGTAAGCTTATAGGTATGGGCTTTGATGGAGCTGCAACATTTTCTGGGAAGAAATAGGGTGTGCAAGCACGTCTGAAGAAGCATGCACCTCATTCAGTCTTCGTCCACTGCCACTGCCATAAGCTTCAACTGTCTTGTGTTCAATCTGCAAACAGCACTGATGGAATCAAACACGTTTATACAACACTGACTACATTGTGGAAATTTTTTCACTATTCGCCGAACAGATGCCAGAATCTGAAAGAGATACAGAAATTACTAGACATTCTTGAGCTAAAGATTGTCTAACCATCTGACACCAGGTGGCTCTCCCATGAGAAATGTGTTTCTACTGTGAAGAAATGTTATGGAGCAATTGTGTCTGCACTTGAAACTATTTATCAGGAATCCCGCAAGCCGGAGGCGCTCGGTATTAGCAAGATCGTATCTAAGCCCTCTACATTGTTTGCCATATATCTCCTTGACTACATTCTCCCTGAGGTATCCAAGTTGAATAGAAGTCTCCAAACAGAGAAGTTGGATTTGTCCATCATCTCAAGCCTTGTGGATACTACCCTGCACACTCAGGAAGATGTGCTTCAACCTGCAGCTAAGTGGGTGTTAGATTTGCAAGAAGTTAAGAGGATATGGATATTACTGGAGGCATTAACTTCAACAGTGATGATGTAGCATCATTTCAGAGCCGAGTAACAGAGCCATTTTACACCAAATTGAAAGAAAATATCGCAAACCGCTTCGTTTCACAAGATGTTGTCTCCTGTTTCAGTATTTTTGATCCCAAGAAGACTCCAAATTCTTTGGAAAACTGGACGTTTGGAGAAGACCAAGTTAAAGTACTCCTTGAACACTATGGGTCTGAGCTTCCAGCTGAAACAGTTGTAGGAGATGAATTTCTAATGCCAGCAGTCATCACTTCAAGTTTAGACCTACCCACAGAGTGGAAAACCTTTCGGCGATTTATCACCAATCAACCAAGGGAAGATACCAAGGAGCAGTTAAAGGAGTTGTCTACTAATTCCATGATGCAAACCATATTTCCAAACTTGAGCATCCTAGCTAATGTTTGCCTAACCATTCCTGTTGGAACTGCCTCTGTTGAACGCTCTTTTTCCCATATGAAAATGGTAAAGTCTCGTCTGAGAAATCGACTTGGAGAAGCCAATCTTTCATATCTAATGAAAATTACATTGGAACCCCCTGAGGCCTTGTCAGATGAAGAACTTGAACAGATTGTGACTATTTGGACTAGAAAGCCTTGAAGAATTGCTTTTGACAAAACACCATTTACATGTGTTGATTATGGCTAATTTCTTAAATAATTTAAAAAAATTCAAGTGAAAATTGGCTAAAGCTCAGAGGGGGCAAAACCATTTTAGGGGGAGAAATGTCCCCCCTCAACCACCCTAAAACAACAACATGCTATTGCTAGGAATTGCTTATGGAGTGCTATTGCTAGAAAGTGCTTATAGAGTGCTATTGCTTGGAATTGCTTATAGAATGCTATTGCTAGGAAGGGCTTGTAGAGTGCTATTGCTAAGAAGTGCTTATAGAATGCTGTTGTTAGGAAGTGTTTATAGAGTACTATTGTTAGAAAGTGCTTATGAGCACTATTGCTAGGAAGTGCTTATTGAGTGTTATTGCTAGGAAATGCTTATAGTGAGTTATTGCTAGGATGTGCTTATACATGCTATTGCTAGGAAGTGCTTATAGAGTGCCATTGCCTAGAAGTGTTTGTAGAGTGCTATTGCTAGGAAGTGCTTATAGAGTGTTATTGCTTAGAAGTGATTATATAATTCCATTGCTAGGTAGTTCTTATAGAGTGCCATTGCTAAGAAATGCTTATGGAGTGCTATTGCTAGGAAGTGCTTATAGTGAGTTATTGCTAGGAATTCCTTATAGAGTGTTATTGCTAGGACGTGCTTATAGAGAGTTATTGCTAGGAAGTGCTTATAGTGTGTTATTGCTAGGAAGTGCTTATAGTGTGTTATTGCTAGGAAGTGCTTATAGTGTGTTATTGCTAGGAAGTGCTTATATTGTATTATTGATAGGTAGTGCTTATTGAGTGCTATTGCTAGGAAGTGCTTATAGTGTGTTATTGCTAGGATGTGCTTATAGTGTTATTGCTAGGAAGTGCTTATAGAGTGTTATTGCTAGGAAGTGCTATTGCTAGGTAGTGCTTATATTGTGTTATTGCTAGGTAGTGCTTATATTGTGTTATTGCTAGGAAGTGCTTATAGTGTGTTGTTTCTAGGAAGTGCTTATAGTGTTATTGCTAGGAAGTGCTTATATTGTGTTATTGCTTGGAAGTGCTTATAGTGTGTTATTGCTAGGAAGTGCTTAGTGTGTTATTTCTAGGAAGTGCTTATAGTGTTATTGCTAGGAAGTGCTTATATTGTGTTATTGCTAGGAAGTGCTTATATTGTGTTATTGCTAGGAAGTGCTTATATTGTGTTATTGCTAGGACGTGCTTATATTGTGTTATTTCTAGGAATTGCTTATAGTGTGTTATTGCTAGGAAGTGCTTATAGTGTGTTATTGCTAGGAAGTGCTTATATTGTGTTATTGCTAGGACGGCTTATATTGTGTTATTTCTAGGAATTGCTTATAGTGTGTTATTGCTAGGAAGTGCTTATAGTGTGTTATTGCTAGGAAGTGCTTATAGTGTGTTATTGCTAGGAAGTGTTTATATTGTGTTATTGCTAGGAAGTGCTTATAGTGTGTTATTGCTAGGAAGTGCTTATATTGTGTTATTGCTAGGAAGTGCTTATATTGTGTTATTTCTAGGAAGTGCTTATAGTGTTATTGCTAGGTAGTGCTTATATTGTGTTATTGCTTGGAAGTGCTTATAGAGTGTTATTGCTAGGAAGTGCTTATAGAGTGTTATTGCTAGGAAGTGCTTATATTGTGTTATTGCTAGGACGTGCTTATAGAGTGTTATCGCTAGGTAGTGATTATAGTGTGTTATTGCTAGGAAGTGCTTATAGTGTGTTATACTATATTGGTGGACACACTGAAATATTTTTCTTTTTACGTTTCTATTTGTATCGTTGCTTGTGTTTACCTGATTTAAAAAACTACAACTCATATTTGCTGCTTGCCATTTAGTCTAGCTTTTGGTGTGGTCCATTTGATAGTTGCATGTATTGCAGAAGTGAAGTATTAACTCAATCTTTGGTCAGTTTTGTTTTGGCCCTTGGAATGACTCTTGGATCACCTCAGTAATAGGAGTTGAGACTGGTTATGAAATCTTTCATTGTATTGAAATAAAATTATCTATCTATTTTCGTTGGGAAAGTATTTTAATAATGTTTGCTGCTACAGGCACACTGTTATTTTAAAACATTGCTGTTATTTTTTTATATACTACCATCATACTAGTTCGGGATTGTTTTGAATATCTTCGTTAAAGATCTATCATATGGATGGCGAATATCAGTGAGCATTGAATTCCTGATCGGGACAGTTATGGCCCTTGCAATGATTGTAACACCTAGATCTCCCAGGTAACAAGAGGTTGTTTTATATTGTAATGAAAATGAAAGGTTGGAAAAAAATTGAGCGTCTCTTTTGGTTGTTATTTTTTCAGGTGGTTGGTCATGAAGAAGAGAGACGATGAGGCTCTTAAAGTGCTCCAACACATATATAGTTGTCAGAGTGTGGCAGAAGAACATCTCATAGCAATAAGATTAACATTGTCTTCCAATGTGATGACTCTATCTAAAACAGTCAAGTATATTCTTCAGTGGAGGGTCTTACAAAGGTTTGCGGGAATATGCCGCTTATCTTAACATTCATGTTTGTTTTCTTTCAGGGTTTTGTTTGGTTTTGCTGCCTTCTTGTTGGGCCGACTTACTGGTGGAAATTTCATGGGGTAAGGTTTTTTTTTAATCCTCCTCGCTGATCCCAATCAGTTTACTATAAGAATCATGTCCATTAATATTTTAATATGCAATACAATGTTGTTGTTGATCGTTTTCTAATGTTAAAGAGATGTGGTCTACATGGCTACAGTCTTGTTTCCATTCTTTTTTGATAAGTAAAATGTTTCTTTGATTAGACCACAGTGTCATTTAAACGATGCCCACATTTACATTGCATATCATTACCTATCTCGAGTGAAACATTGTGTACCCTCAATTAGAATGAGCACAAGTGACCTACATTTCAAAGTGCATGCTCATAAGTGAACATGAGTACAGTATTATGAAACACAATTAGTGTTAATCTATGAGCAGAATAGCGCAGAAGATCACTCTGGTAGCAGCAAAGACAGTTTCTGCTATCACCGGATGCTCAGCCAAACTGACACAATGAAGATATCGCGAGACAGCCTTATCATTGGGTAAAGCTGCCTGGAAGGAGAGTCTACAACAAATACTTACACAAACAACAGTATCGATAGATCAGGTGATCTGTTGCCTAACATGTGCATGCTAGTGCTACGAAATAGAGTGCACCCCAAAATACTACATGCAGCTAGGCAGCCCATGAAATTAATACAACAATACAACACATGCAGTCTAATTGAGGCTACTTATTTATTCATTCTTCTGTGTATAATATCTATCAGTTAGATAGCTTTAGCCATGTTGAGACCTATATCGGTTGAGTATTAGTCTTACGGCTAAGATTCAGCAAATCCTGTAGTTATTAACATCATTTCTTTTTTAACAACTTTTCTAACTTTTTCTTGTACTATACACAATTTATCACTTTTGATATTATTGTTTTGTTATTGGCGTCAGTTCCTTGGTAGAGGTTTTGAAACTGCCTCCTTCGAAGACTTGGTGTCAGTTGCATATGATACACCACAATTGTTATAGTAGATACTCCTTTTATCTGGCCAGGCTGTTTTGTTGATGTAGATACGCTTTTCCTAGAAGAACAAGATTATCTGTGAACCAACAGAACTCTCACAAGTTTGCTAGGATCAACTGCTACTGCTTAATGTAATAATAATTCAGCATGTGCGCTGTGCAGCTAGATTGTAGACGACAGTCTTTATGTACATGGTACCATTGATCCATTTATATTTTTTCGTACTAGTGTAACCAATTAGTGTTTGGAAAAATTGGAGTTAATCGTACTTAAATTTCTTATTAATGGACTTATGGTACTCGAGTTATGGGGGTGGTAGAAAAAGAGATAGAGGATAAATCTTTGAAGATGAATGTTGCAAACCAGCACACCTTGAATCCTTCCTTCACTTAGGTTGCAAACCAGCACACCTTGAATCCTTCCTTCACTTAGGTTGCAAACCAGCACACTTTGAATCTTTCCATTACTTAGGTTGCAAACCAGCACACCTTGAATCCTTCCATTACTTAGATTGCATACCAGCACACCTTGAATCCTTCCTTCACTTAGGTTGCAAACCAGCACACCTTGAATCCTTCCATCCCTTAGGTTGCAAACCAGCACACCTTGAATCCTTTCTTCTCTTAGGTTGCAAACCAGCACACCTTGAATCCTTCCATTACTTAGGTTGCAAACCAGCACACCTTGAATCCTTCCATTACTTAGATTGCAAACCAGCACACCTTGAATCCTTCCATCCCTTAGGTTGCAAACCAGCACACCTTGAATCCTTTCTTCTCTTAGGTTGCAAACCCGCACACCTTGAATCCTTCCTTCACTTAGGTTGCAAACCAGCACACCTTGAATCCTTCCTTCGCTTGGGTTGCAAACCAGCACACCTTGAATCCTTCCTTCACTTAGGTTGCAAACCAGCACACCTTGAATCCTTCCTTTACTTAGGTTGCAAACCAGCACACCTTGAATCCTTTCTTCTCTTAGGTTGCAAACCAGCACACCCTGAATCCTTCCTTCACTTAGGTTGCAAACCAGCACACCTTGAATCCTTTCTTCTCTTAGGTTGCAAACCCGCACACCTTGAATCCTTCCTTCACTTAGGTTGCAAACCAGCACACCTTGAATCCTTCCTTCGCTTGGGTTGCAAACCAGCACACCTTGAATCCTTCCTTCACTTAGGTTGCAAACCAGCACACCTTGAATCCTTCCTTTACTTAGGTTGCAAACCAGCACTCCTTGAATCAATCCTTCACTTAGGTTGCAAACCAGCACACCTTGAATCCTTCCATCCCTCAGGTTGCAAACCAGCACACCTTGAATCCTTCCTTCACTTAGGTTGCAAACCAGCACACCTTGAATCCTTCCATCCCTTAGGTTGCAAACCAGCACACCTTGAATCCTTCCTTCACTTAGGTTGCAAACCAGCACACCTTGAATCCTTCCTTCACTTAGGTTGCAAATCAGCACACCTTGAATCCTTTCTTCTCTTAGGTTGCAAACCGGCACACCTTGAATCCTACCATCCCTTAGGTTGCAAACCAGCACACCTTGAATCCTTCACTTACTTAGGTTGCAAACCAGCACCCTTGAGTCTTTCCTTCACTTAGGTTGCAAACCAGCACACCTTGAATCCTACCTTCACTTAGGTTGCAAACCAGTACACCTTGAATCCTTCCTTCACTTAGGTTGCAAACCAGTACACCTTGAATTCTTCCTTCACTTAGGTTGCAAACCAGCACTCCTTGAATCCTACCTTCAATTAGGTTGCAAACCAGCACACCTTGAATCCTTCCTTCACTTAGGTTGCAAACCAGTACACCTTGAATCCTTCATAGATATTAATGGCCAAAATCACATTTTAAGTGTATAAGAAGCTGTTAAGATGGTTTTAATTGGGATGTAGGCTTTTTGTTTTGTGTTATTTGTGTTTTTAGGTCAGCCATTTTGAAATGTAAGCCAATATAGAATGTGGACTTGTGTGGTTGGCCGTCTAGTTACATGCTATGTTATTTTTGTATGTCTGAATTTCCAGACGTTTATTATTTTTGCTTAATCCTGTAGGTATTTTGCTGTGTCCATATTCTGCAAGATTGGCCTGCCTGGGTTTGTTGTTTCTCTAGCACTAGCTGGAGCAGTCTTGGTTCCTATGGTGGCCTCTCTAACCTTCATAGATAAGGTCGGTCATTCGGATGGTTACTTTTGGGGTTTATATTTGTTGGTGTTCATGTAAGGAGTATGATATTTTAGTACCGTTGTTTGTAAAGGAATAAATATATTAAAATTAAATAGAATATTTAGCTATGTCAATCACTCAGACTTTTGTGGTTTTATTCAAGAATATCGCTTATCTAAGCTAACTACCCTATTGTAAGATCGCAAGTCTGTGTACATATTTGGGAGATTACTTGTACTCTGAAAATCGAATTAGTTACACTCTCTATATTTTGTATTCAATGTTGCACCCAAGTACTGTACAGAGTACTGGTTCTGGCACAGTTGCTATTATGTACACTGGGGGTTCTGGGTCATCCAGAGACCAGCTTGGTCGTACCCAGTGTTTGACCCACCCCATTGCCATTCTGGGAGTTTCTGTGGAGATAGCAGTTCAACTAAGTCTCAACCATCTGTACTGGTGGGAGACACTAATGCAGCTCCATCAAGGCCTGTATTGATGATCTGCTGGATAAGTTGCACTTGTGTCATTGTCATGGTGTCTCCATGTCAGGTTGTAATACCTGGAGCTCTTTTAAGGTTCGCTTGTATTCTTCATCCTATGAAATCTTATTTCTCAGCTGAAACACACATTAGCTGCTTATTACCTGCCTAAATGGTGGTTTCAAATAATACCTAAATGGTGAGTTCAGCCTATATTAGCTCCAAAAAGACGGTAAGCATGCCTTGAATCCTTCACTAAGGCTGCAACCGGGTAGCACAAAGGCCTTGAAAGTGTGCAATTAATCTTCAAGATTAAAAAAAAAAATTTTTTTTACTGTTTTGCATAAGTTGCGTACAACAGGTCCATGCATCATAATATTCGGACCAGGAGACTCCAAGTATTCCGATGCACATCCACAACTGCTCCGTTTCTTGATCCAGTGAAATAGCAAAAAAAAATAATTATAAATAAAAATCTGCCGAAAAATGGTAAGTATATGTAAAAATACGGACACTTGTGCTAGCGATTTTATTATGTTAACGTTTTTTTGGTGATAGAATATAGCTAGCGCACATGCCAATTTGTTTTAATTATCCAGACCCTGTACAGTATGAATTGGTAGTCTGGCTCGCGAGACTAACTCAAGCTATGCTATGCTCTAGGTAGCTGAATGAGCTGTCAGTTGATTTACTGCTTTTAACCAAAAATAAGCATTCAAATATACATCAACAATATATTGTGTGTTCTTTAGCAGTAAGCATGGCATAGAATAACATCTGCTATGTTTTTTTTGTTTTGTATTTATCCTGTGCAACTCTACCAAATCATATGAAGAATCTGGTATTTCTGTGACCAAGTCTTTGAAGAATCTTGAGTTCTCCTCTGAAACTCTTGTCATGGCCGATGGCATAGCAAATCCCTGGCTGACTCCATTTCTGGCCGACTCCTCTGATAATGGTATGGTATGTGCAGACTTGTGGGGTGTATCAATTTGGTACTAAATTATTTCCACTTGCAATTTTTTGACTAAAAAATAGAGGCAAGTTTAATAAAAAAAAAAAAAAAAAAGTTTATTGGCTGACTTGTCAAAGAAAAGGAAACAAGAAACAGTTGTAGACCACAAATATTTGGAGGACCTTTATCTGTTAATGTGGTCTACTGGCCATGTAGACCTCTGCTTTTTATCTCTGCAAAAAAATTTTCGTTACTGTGAGATAGTAAATACTGGCTTTTCAGTTTTCACTACAGACCATGTGTGGTGTGCACATTCATGGAGTAAATTGTGTGCATAGCTCTGTTCCTCTCTCTACCATCGAGCTCCCCTGGCGAATAACATAGTGAACCAAAGACATCTCTAGGCAGCCATACTTCTCCAATGCCCACTTGGCAAGAGGCCCACGAAGTATTAGTACCATGCACTTGCTTAGCACAGGGGACCTGAATGGGTTTTTTACGCATTAGCATAGTGGCCTCACCATTGAGAGCATGCACACTGCTGAAAGCTGCTGCACCCATCATGATTCTGGGTCCCTGGCTGCACCAGCTCAGCAGTGTACATGTAGCCAAAGTAGTTCATCTATAATGCAATTGAATCACTCTCTGTACTAAACCACTTACCTGCAGCAAATGGTTGCATCGTGCCTAGAAGTATGCTTCTGCCCAGCTCCCTTTAATTCAGATCCACTGCTGCAGCTGTGGTTTCTTGAACTATTCTTGTGCTTAGATTTCTTCAACACCTGCATCACCTCATCCGAGCTCTTTGGTGATAGAGGTTTTGCTTCCTTGTAATGCGGGGCAATATATCGTTGACTGTGAGTAGACGGAAGGAACCTCGTAGAGCTGCTCACCTTGAATCCATTCTTTTTGCACTAGGTTTAGTGAGCTTTGTGGTAATCAACCTACAACTAGTAAATGTGAACCGCAATTCTGAGGCCGGCG
This sequence comes from Leptonemataceae bacterium, assembly GCA_965261955.1. GTDB lineage: Bacteria > Spirochaetota > Leptospiria > Leptospirales > Leptonemataceae > JABAAI01. Next base: position 56,982 of record CBDHEM010000063.1, on the reverse strand, counting down.
ATTGAGCGGGTGATTGCGCAGGCGGTTGCAGAATCTGAGCTCTTTCTTCCCTGCAGTCATTCAGTAGAGAGCATTGTTGGCCAGGATCACCGCTCCATTGAGTGTGGCTGGTACATTCTTCTGCTTCTTTCACAATATGATGCATGGCTGCTTGACCACTGAAATCCTGCTGTACTTTGACCCATGATCCATTGAGTGTAAGGAACACATTGTGCAGCAGTTCGTCCGGACCTTGTACTGACAGTTTGGAATTTTTCATGTATGTATATTGGTGTGTGTGAGAATGCCAACTGCCAACTTTATGCGCTGTGGAAAGTCAGCTGTGACAGATCGTTGCTGCAAAGGTTGTTCCTTGCAACAGTCGGTGCAGGTTATGTGGTCATAGCAGAAGCTGTAACAGACAGATTTCAAGTTCATCGGCACTCATGAGGCATTAGAGGAAGGCATTATCTTGCTCATTTGCTGGACGGTCAAGTGGACTCTAAAGAGCCTCTTTGGTGGCATAGTGAAATGTGTTATGCACAGTCCAAAGACTGCATACTATAGCTCCCAAGGTTACTGGATGGGGCTATGAAAAACTCGCTAAGGTGGCAGGAGTACTCATGCAGATTCTTGGTCCATCCTACAAAAGTAAGCGGAGGAAAAATATACTAAATCACCTCTACACATATGCCATACCACAATCCAGGTTTGATGCTAATAACCCCAATGCAGTGCACCAGGCTAATTTGTTGTTTCTGCCACATCACTGGGTCGGGAGGCTCATCAACAAGCGTGCACTCACAGTTATGGATATTGCCTCGCATAATCCCCTACCCCCCATCTGGGTTATGTGATTATGGGATTGAAATTTTGCTGTCAATATATATAAATCTCTCTGTGCTAGAAGGATTAGGATCAGTGAAACACAAATGAAACAGAACCCAATGATTGATCAGCATGGTACACCTCATTGGGGATATTAGCATCATGTTTGGAGTGTGGTTTGGCATTTGCACTGAGGTAGGTTAGTAGATTTAGTCGCTGCTTACTTTTGATACAATTAACAATGCCACCGGAAGAAGCTCTTGTTGGTCCTCTTGGTTTTCCTATAAATGGGTGTGATAATGCCTTCCTCTAGTGCCTCGTAAGTGCTGGTGAATTTGAAACCTGTGTTAAAGCTTCTGCTATGACCACTTAAACTGCACCAACTGTTGCAAGGAACCACCATTGGAGCAGTGATCTGTCACTGCCAGTCTTCCACCAAACATATTTGGCAGTTAGCATTCTCACACTTACCGATTCACAAGATGCACATCAAGTGCTGCACAATGTGTTTGTTACACTCAATAGACTGTGGGTCAAAGTACAGCAGGATTTCTGTAGCCTAGCCGCCACTCATCCTATCTTGGAAGAAGCAGAGAGTGTGCCAGCCACGCATGATGGAACAGCAGTACTTGCCAACATATTCCCTGCTGAGCGACTGTGGGGAAGCTAGAGCTAAGACCCCGCAACCTTCTGCGCGATCACCCGCTCAAGTGTTGGCCTTAGAACCTATAGCTGACATTGTCTGGTTAGAGGTTGATTTCAAAGAAGCTTCTAAACTTAGTGCAAAAAAGAAAAAATTCTAGCTGAGCTGCTCTTCAAGGGCCTTACTTCTAAGCATCGTGGAAAAAGGAACCTTTCGTTCATCACCAGTCAGCATTGTAAGCTGCAGCCATGCTTGTGGGTAACTGAAACACCAAGCTGAGGGTTCTGCACACCTCAGTATTTTCCTGTTAGTTTTTCAGGGTGTTTCGTAGCTTCAAAGTGGTTAGTGAGGATAGGGCGGGTTAATCCTTGGGTGACACTGGCTGGTAGGGATACCAAATTTCGTGGCAGCACCCTGCAATTACATGTAGGCTGCAATAAGCTCATGCTGGGTCCCTGTAGAAACATGCTGGCTTGTAGTCCGAGAACTTGTAGAAGTTATTAATGCGGTCTTGGATCTCTGCAGATTGTAATTGTTGAAGACATGCTGGATTTTCCTCCAATTGGCAGCAGCCTGGAAGGTGATGATGTGCATGGTCAGTTCGTCTCTTGAGGTGATGGCAACGTGGCATGAAGCTGAGCACTAACTTCCTATTGCCAGTAGATATGCTGTTTTTTGAAATACAGCATTCATGTGTAGCCAGCCATGTGCTTCTGTTCTAGCATGGTCTGCTATTTTCTGGTACAGCTACAGTAGATAGGGTCACCCACACTTGATGACGAACTTGTCTCTGGCTATACCATTATCCTGATGCAGCATGTTTTTGGCATTATCCTGATGCAGCATGTTTTTGGCATTATCCTGATGCCGCATGTTTTTGGCATTATCCTGATGCCGCATGTTTTTGGCATTATCCTGATGCAGCATGTTTTTGGCATTATCCTGATACAGCATGTTTTTTGGCATTATCCTGATGCAGCATGTTTTTGGCATTATCCTGATACAGCATGTTTTTTGGCATTATCCTGATGCAGCATGTTTTTTGGCATTATCCTGATGCAGCATGTTTTTGGCATTATCCTGATGCAGCATGTTTTTGGCATTATCCTGATGCAGCATGTTTTTGGCATTATCCTGATGCAGCATGTTTTTGGCATTATCCTGATGCAGCATGTTTTTGGCATTATCCTGATGCAGCATGTTTTTTGGCATTATCCTGATGCAGCATGTTTTTGGCATTATCCTGATGCCGCATGTTTTTGGCATTATCCTGATGCAGCATGTTTTTTGGCATTATCCTGATGCAGCATGTTTTTGGCATTATCCTGATACAGCATGTTTTTGGCATTATCCTGATACAGCATGTTTTTGGCATTATCCTGATACAGCATGTTTTTTGGCATTATCCTGATGCAGCATGTTTTTGGCATTATCCTGATACAGCATGTTTTTGGCATTATCCTGATGCAGCATGTTTTTTGGCATTATCCTGATGCAGCATGTTTTTGGCATTATCCTGATACAGCATGTTTTTTGGCATTATCCTGATGCAGCATGTTTTTGGCATTATCCTGATACAGCATGTTTTTGGCATTATCCTGATGCAGCATGTTTTGGCATTATCCTGATGCAGCATGTTTTTGGCATTATCCTGATACAGCATGTTTTTGGCATTATCCTGATGCAGCATGTTTTTGGCATTATCCTGATGTAGCATGTTTTTGGCATTATCCTGATGCAGCATGTTTTTGGCATTATTCTGTGCTAGGTGGTGGCCGAACTTGACTCTATGGAAAGTGGACAATGTCTTTCTCAAAACCCAGACTTACCACATGATATTTAGGACCTTGGCCCAGTACAGCACTGCTTGTGGCTGATGAGCCCAATATTGTAGCTGTTTTTTTTTTTGTTTCGGTAGTATAGTACTGACTGAAATTGGACCCTGTTGAGGCAGAATCATCTGGACAATACCAGCATGTTGGAGCCTGCTATTAGGTTTGAACTCATCGGGGGGGTGTCCCGTACTGGTGTCTCTGTATACAAGCATATTCGTGGCCGTGGAACTCGGGTCATTACTGACAGTCATGAGCAGCAACTTCAGGATCGAGATAACAGGTGTATACTGCTCCAACTACTTGACGATTTTGGTATTGACCTGGAGTTGCATGGTCTCGAAGAAGAACCTTTCTCCATTGGCTAGTTCTGTACAAACTTCTTAGATAGTAACATTACTTTGTACCACAAGTCCGCAAACTTTAAGCACGGTCTTGTGCTATCATAATAGCTTCTTTCAATCTTTGGTTTTGATAAATACCTGCTTCTGGTTGTAGTTTTGGTCATGGCGGTCAACCCGCACTTACTCTAGCTACTGGATCAACAGATCATTGGTGGGATCCTCTATAAGTCAAAAGATGGGTGAGTTGACATCCACATGTGTAATCATCTCAAAGACTTCCTACATACTACATTTGGGACAAATGCCGCTGCACATGACCCAGGCCGGATGTTGGTCATGTGAACTTGGCCTGACTTAGATTGTGTGACCTAGGCCTGGTATAGATCATGTAGCCTGTCATATCTACAACTAAGGTGTAGGCATGAAACTTTCCCCCTTGTTAGTTGACTGCAAATAGCACGTATCTGAAGTCGGGTATAAGCATGAAACTTTTTACTGAATCCTTCTCGATGCCTGTCTGTTCTAACAAATTTAGGACGTGATGTTGGTTAGCTCTCCATCGATTGTCTCTGGTGCCTACACTTGAAAATGGTATTATTTATTTTTAGGATTAAGGTTGGAGCGTATTTTGTAGGCACCTTCATCATCTCAGTTATTTACTTTGTAGATCGCACCAACAGTCAGTTCTCTCCATTTTTTGGTTTGTGTCCGTTTGCTTCTTGTGAAGCTCCTGAATGCTCAAAACTCCCGTCACTTGTAAAGTCCTCCTTGGAAATATGCATGCATATTTCCATGTCTTCCTTCTGAAACTTATCTGTAACAAAGTTATTGATGTATGCAAGAAGTGGCATCATGCTCTTCCTAGCTCTAGGCTATGTATATTAAACATGGAAATTGACTTGTTTGTCGTCAGATATCCGCTGTATATCAGGAGGTACTCCGGCCATCAGCCAAGAATGTCATAAGGAGCTCCTTAACCTCATTTTTCAGTATCTCGCTGTCATTTGCAGCCTGAATGTTGTCACAGCACTAGGCTAAGGTCTGTGCAAACTCATCAGTATTCTTGTAATAACATACTTCAGTCCCTCGTTGTTTTATTAGGTAGACCGATAGCTGCTGTTTCTGCACATGTAAGAAACAGTTCTCAAGGGGTGGACCATTTGTGCAAGCTGGATATTTAGTACTTATGATTTTAACTTCTACATATACTAACTGGCTCCATGTTGTATTTTCTCTGCATATGTATAGGGTGGATTTTACTAATGCTAGTTTATCCTCATCAACTGTCCCAGCATGTGAGATCAAAAAAAAATCTTTTCCTTCATTCTATAGATATTTATCTCCACCTGTCAGCAAAGTGGTTCGTCCACTGCTGTCGAGGGCAGCCCTCAACATGCCCAAGAACCATCAAGATGGCCCTTAGGCCTGAACACTTAGCTTAGCTGTAATTATAATTAGTGGAGTGTTGATCTGTAATTATAATTAGTAAGGTGTTAAACATACAATGATCTTAGTTGCATGCTCAATTAGCTTATTTATATAGACATATGAAAGCCTATGGCGTTTCTGTGCTTAGACTTTTGTATGTGTATTATATATTTGTGTGGTTTCCTGTTTCCTGGGCTTGAGGGTATTTAAGCCCTGATTCCCCATTATTCTTGAGTTCTGTCTGTTATTGCTCAATTATTCTATCAGCTTTCTAATAATACTCTAAATTTCTCTGAGTTAAGCTAAAGAGTGATTGTACAGCATTGATATTACTCTGGTGGCAGCATTGTTACCAAGTTGGGAGTTATCTTCAGTAGTAACCCTCAACATATGGTGGCAGCGGTGGTTCAGATAAGAAGACGACTAACAGCCATCATCAGGAACCGCTAACCAAACACACCGAACGTAAATTGAACCATACTGTTTACTCTCTCACCATGTCTCATCCAGGAGCCATTCAAACTCGTTCCATGATGAAGAGTGATAGAACTCTTTCAGTCCTCAAGGAAACATCTGTGGAAGATGATATATCTGAACATACTACTTCTACTAGCATGAAAAGTGGAGACCCAATGGAAGCGCTTCAACAAGCCATGATCTCCATGATGCAGTCAATGGAGTATGACCGGATAACCAGGAGAGAAGCTGAGGTAGCACGCCAAAAGCAAGAAGAAGCTTGGCTAAAGGCCAATCAGGACAAAGTGACTGCAGAGATCGAGAAGAATAAAAAGTGGGAAGCCGAGGCAGCACGAAGAAATAGAGAAGAAGAGAGCCGGCGAGCTGCGGACATAGTAGCCAAGGAACTAGAGATGAAGAGGCAAGCTATACTACATAATCTGCAGAAGTTGGACAATCAGACCGACCCAGAAACCTACCTTGCTCACTTTGAACTGTCTATGGCGGAAGGACTAATTCCGACCAGAGAATGGAATCAGTTACTACGGAAACAAACTGTAGGAAGAGCAGCAGAAGTATTCCAGGAACTGGTTGGAACGATGGCTTATCCAGAAATCAAAGCTCTAATGTTGGAGAGGCTTGGATGCACTTGCATTAAGGCTAGGCAGACAGTCTGGAAGAATCAGCCATTGGACTACCAATCCCCGAGAGCACATCTCACTCCAATCATTAGAGGAATTAATCGACTGACTAACAATTTGAAGGATACCAAGGAATTCATGATGGAAATGTTCCAAGGTGTTCTTACCCTATATTACTCTGCCGAAGTTTGCCATTTATTAAGAGGGAAGAATTTCAACAATATGCAACACATCGTGGATGACATTGAAGCGGCTTGGGAATCCAGACCATACTCAGAGCGTACCAAGATGCACAGGACTGCAGCAGAAAGGACGTTCAACAACAGGAGACAGCAGTGGACCAGACCTCGAGATGCACAGCCTACAGAGGGAACAGGTGGGTGCTTAATTAAGGGTAGGGGTAGGGGTGAGCTTACTGGGTCTGAAGGGGTGTGGACAAAAGGTGTGACCGGTGGTAGCCAGGAGGTCCCAGCCCTTTCTAAAAACCTGTTGTGCCACTATTGTAAAGAGACAGGGCATTACAAGAGAAATTGTCCCAAATTGAAGTCTAAACTAGCAATGATCAACTTGGAATCTGAGTCTGAGGAAAACAAGGCCTTAAGTAAAATAGGAACCATTGATGGTAGACCCTGTAGGTGTCTGATTGATACGGGTGCTAACCGAACAACTGTTCCGGCACACTTAATTCTACCTAACAAGTTTACTGGAGTTGAGGAGAAAGCTGTGCTAGCAACTAATGGGGTTGAGAGCCTTAGGACAGCCAAGGTTGATTTGAAGATTGAAGGTATTAGCCATACCATGCTAGTTTTTGTTATTGATAAGGATGCGTCTCATGTGTTATTGGGTACGGATCATCCTTTTGTTAAATGTTGGATTACAAGGAGATCCTTACCAGAGCTGAGTAATACTCCTGTGCCTCTAGCAGCCATTACTAGGGCACAAAACCAGGCATTGGAGATGGAGGATACTTCCAACCAGGTAGCAAGTACTCAGTCTGGAGCTAAGGTTAAGTCCCTTTCACCTGAACAACCCAAGGTTAAGCCAAAGCCTATAGAGAGACAGGCGAAGAGTCCAAAGACCAGTACCACTGGCAACCCTGGTCCTAGTCTGCGTGTCCAGTTATGTGATGGGCGTGAGGAAGAGTCTATTAACAACTCTCCTGGAGAGGATGAAGTCAGTGCGACCACAGATGAGTATGCTTCTGTGGGAGGGGATGAGGAAGAAGACCCTTCGGTCTTGGTTGAGGAAGTAGTCCTTAATGGGTTAGAGGAAGGTCAATCTTGTGATCAGCCAATTCCGGTGCTGTCCAACAGTGAGGAAGAGGTTAGGAAGCTAGTCACTCAGCAGGAGGAAGACAGTAGCCTGTTAGAGATGAGTAATAAAGCTGTGAAGCAGGAAGATGGGTATTGTTGGGAGAATGGTGTACTTGTACATGTCAAGTTGGTAGAACCTCAAAAAGAATTATCTAGAATTGTTGTGCCATCCTGTAGAAGGAAAGAGGTATTGGATATAGGGCACAGAGGCCTAGTGGGTGGACACTTTTCACACAATAAGATGTTTGCCATCTTATCTCACCATTTCACATGGCCGGGTATTAGGAAAGATATCAGGTCATACTGTAGAGCCTGCCCGGAATGTCAAAAGGCAGGGAGGCAATTACAGCCTAGAGTACCCATGGTGGTTACACCAACCATATCTGAACCTTACCAAAGGATGGCCTGGGATTTGGTAGGGCAATTGGATAAAACCAATCAAGGTCATAGGTACATCCTTGCCATCATGTGTCTTGGGACTAGATACCCCTATGCTATTCCCTTGAAACGGGTTGATGCGGAATCAGTAGCAGAGGGCTTAATGGAAGTAATTAGTCACACAGGCATCCCAGTTGAACTCTTGTCAGATCAAGGATCTGTTTTTCTGGGAAAGGTTATTAAGGAGGTATGTCGACTCCTGAACATTAAACAGATAAAGACCACGGCCTACCATCCCCAAACCAATGGGAAAATAGAACGGTGGCACAGTTGTTTGAAGGGCATGATTCGTAAGATTCAGGGGAAAAGCCAACAATGGGACAAACTGCTAAAGTACTGCTTATTAGCATACAGGGCTACCCCCCACACAGCCATTGGATTTTCACCTTACGAATTAGTCCACGGTAAGAGCATGAGAGGTCCCCTAGAGGCAGTTAAGGCGGGATGGATAGGAGGAGACATCAGTTTTACCAGCACAGTTGAGTGGGTACAAGCATTGAGGGAGACTCTAGTAGCTCTACACAAGGTAGCTCATGCCAAGGAGGAGGTAGCAAAAGTTAAATCTAAGACAGCATATGATGTTGGGTCCAAGGCCCGTAGCTTTGAGCCAGGTGATCTTGTGTTATGCCATACCCCTGGGCTCACGGGGAAACTACAGTCAATCTGGGATGGCCCCTACGAAGTGGTTGCTAAACTATCTAATTGCAACTACACTATTGCAGTCAAAGGCAAAAGATCTAGACATACCACTGTGCATATCAATAGATTAAAAGCTTGGAAGACCCCAACTGCCAACTTGTTTCAGGTTGTAGTGGCTGATGAATTTGAAGTCAATCCTGAGCCTATTGGGAAGGTCAAGATGGTGTTACTCATTTAACTGAAGAACAGCGCCTTGAGTTAGACAGGAGGCTTGCCAAATTCTCCGATCGAGTTACCCATACCTTAGGTGTTGCAAAATTTGAGGAGAACGACATCAATGTCAAGGAAGGTTATCCTTTGAGAACTCGGCCCTATCGCATTGCCCCAGGTATGTTTGATGATTTGAAGGGAGAGATTGATGATCTCATCAGTAAAGGCATTATTGTTCCATCAAGGAGCCCATGGTCATCACCAATGGTGCCTCTTAGGAAAAATGGACATGTGAGGCTTTGCATTGACTATAGGAAGCTAAATAAGATTACTATTTCGGATCCTTATCAGATGCCATGTATCTAGGATTTATTAAATCAGGTCTCAGATGCGGTCTGGTTATCGAAACTAGATCTTAACAAAGGCTTTTATCAGGTTCCATTGAGTAGAGGAAGCCAGGACAAAACAGCATTTTGCACACCATGGGGCAAGTATGCCTTCACGCGCATGCCATTTGGGTTGAAAAATGCACCTGCTGCGTTCCAGAGATGCATGCAGAACACTCTCGCACATCTTTCTATGTACAGCTCCGCTTATATAGATGATATTCTGATTTATTCCAAAAACTGGGAGGAAGCTGGACTTACTGCTAACCCGGATAAGTGCGTGTGGGGTGCAAAGTCACTTGAATACCTAGGACACAAGATAGGTTATGGGATGGTTGGTGTGCCAGAAGCTCGGGTTAAGGCATTGAAGGATTATATCAGACCAACCAACCAGAAAGGGTTGCGGGCATATCTGGGTACGGCCGGTTACTACCGGAAGTTTATTCCTGAATTTTCTCAGTGGGCGTGTCCCCTATTCAATGCCCTTAAGAAAGGTGCCCCCTGTTCCCTTGCATGGGATAAACATATGTGTGCATCATTTAAACATTTAATCTCTATTCTTTGCCACGAGCATACGCTCACACTCCCCAGGAACAACGACAAGCTGGAACTGCATACTGATGCTTCTACGATGGGTATCGGAGCTGTACTATCAGTGATACGGGAGGACATGGAAAAACCTGTGGCTTATTATTCGAAAGGATTATCAGCTGCAGAGAAAAACTACACAGTTTCAGAGTTGGAATGCCTAGCAGTTGTCGAGGCTATTGATCACTTCGCCATCCACTTACTGGGGCATTTCTTTACTGTGGTGACCGACCACCGTGCCCTGATAGCCCTCCAAGACTCGAATCGACTGAATGGACGTTTCATGAGATGGGCGCTGGCACTCCAAGTATTCGACTTTGTGCTGAAGTTCAGACCTGGCATACATCATCAAAACGCCGATGTTTTATCCAGACAGTGTTGGCCGAGGGATGATCCAGCCACGACACCATCGACAGTAGATCTGGTGACAGACAACGAAGCGATAACCACTGGCCCTAGGCTCACGCAAGAAGTGACATCTACAGGAAGAGGACCTAAACAAGAAGCGAGAGCTCCAAGCTTAGGAGGGGGAGATGTCGAGGGCAGCCCTCAACATGCCCAAGAACCATCAAGATGGCCCTTAGGCCTGAACACTTAGCTTAGCTGTAATTATAATTAGTGGAGTGTTGATCTGTAATTATAATTAGTAAGGTGTTAAACATACAATGATCTTAGTTGCATGCTCAATTAGCTTATTTATATAGACATATGAAAGCCTATGGCGTTTCTGTGCTTAGACTTTTGTATGTGTATTATATATTTGTGTGGTTTCCTGTTTCCTGGGCTTGAGGGTATTTAAGCCCTGATTCCCCATTATTCTTGAGTTCTGTCTGTTATTGCTCAATTATTCTATCAGCTTTCTAATAATACTCTAAATTTCTCTGAGTTAAGCTAAGGAGTGATTGTACAGCATTGATATTACTCTGGTGGCAGCATTGTTACCAAGTTGGGAGTTATCTTCAGTAGTAACCCTCAACAACTGCTATATTCAGCATTTTGGTCTGTGGCTACAAATATAACCCAAATAACACGCATGCAACTCTTAACGCTCCTGCCTCAAACCAATGTATGTCTGTTGAGTATTGAAAAACTTAAATAAAATAATCGAACGACAAATACCAGAAGCTGGAAAAAATATTCCGCTTTATGTTTATGTGATGCTAGGCACCTGGCACACTTGTATAATGGGAACGACCTCCTTAGTTTACATGCACATGCAAGAGATGGTTGAAATTGAGGTCTCTATAATCATGACAGGGAGTGCTGTGTCTACCTAATTTTGATCTGGTAAAAATTCCCATCCGGACAGACTGGGTGAACTTGCTTGTTAGCAAATGATGCACAGCAGTCCATTATACTTCAGTCCTGCACAGTGTTGTAACAGAGGCAAGTTAGATACATTTACTTTATGGAACTAGATCTTGTTGAAGGAAATAATTTCGTTTTCCAGCACTATGGAGCAACTTGTCACTGTGACAATAGAGTGTCTTGTTCCAAACTAAGTTGGAAGCACCATACCTGATCAGCCATGACTGCCGGGAGTGCTTTCCTAGTATTCTGCTCAGCCTTTTTTTTTGTTTTTGTTTAGCCATGAGCTGTGCAAAAATATGCTTCATTAGCACCTAAATGTGATATGGTCATGGAAGGACAAGTCATGGCATAGCTGATGTAGGTGAACTCTGCAGTGCTGCTCCTGGAGATAGTAGTCTTCCCTGGCATCCACTGCGTGCTAGTGTTCTTGCCATAATCCGTGTTATTGTCTGAAATGGATAGGGAAAATACGACCTGCACTGAAACTTCCCAATATATATGTCAAAAAAAAATAGACCTGCTCTGCAATTTGAATTCTCTGGGCGGCGATGAGGGTCGACTGACCCTGGTACTCTCACTTCCCAACGGTATATTCTATTGAGACTCAGTTACACTGTGACTCCACAGAATGAGGGGGGGGGGGCGGAGGCACACGCCAAGTACTCTATTGTGATCCAGAATATCCCATGTGTATTATATTGATTTAGACTATGCCATTACCTTTGGTATAGGCCTCTAACTTTGTCAGGTTGTGCCAGGACCAGTGTTTGTATACTGTTACCCATGCACATCCATAAATTCTTCTAGGAACTTTTTTCTCTAAATACTCACTTTTCCAGACCTTGGAAAGGAACATAGGGTGAGACCCAAAGATTCTACAAGGTATAGTATTGCTCAAAGGGGGACCTTTTAACTATAATCTCCCTTGAAGAGGTTTTCCTTTTACAGATGTGGTAAGGAGGATAAAGCTTTTCAGTTTCTTTATCAATTACTCTGCAAAGTAGCAGGAGTGATGGAAGCATGTTTCACATTTTTTTTTTTGGCATGCAGGGCCAGATTGTCATGGAAATGATTCATTTTTTCATCTTCTAGTTTTGTGTAACTAGCATGGTTTTATTATTCATTGTCTTGCTCAAATAATCGCATTATCTTAATTTAATGCATGTGATTTTTTTTCTTCCATTATATCTATGATGCATGGTGTCCCTTATGTGAAAATATAACTTGTCAGAGGGTGTGTTACTTACTAGTCAGAAAAATTGTGATTTTAGTTATTTATTTTTTTAATTGAATGTTTTTCTTTATTAACCATCAATATAGAACACACCTATGTTTTACCTCAACTATTAAAGACTTTCTGATTTATATGCTCTTTTTTATTTTGTTCCTATAATAGATTGGACGCAAACCTCTTTTTTTAATTGGACTCACTCTGATGTTTTGTACATATGCTTTATCTTCTCTACTTATCATCAAGTTTGATTTGGGTAGTATTCAATCAAGTGAACGTGATGAATCTCTGAAGGTTGTAGAATATATCGTACTGATCCTTTTGTCCTTAAATGTTGGATTATTTTCTTTGACTTGTGGGTGAGTTGAAAATATAGCATAAATATTGTTGGATATGATCAGTTCCTCTTTAATATTTATTGCTAGAAATGTTACCTGGATAATTATGGGGGAGCTTTTCCCCCTACCTGCCAAAGGTAAGGTATAACAATTAATTCATGGTGTGATGTGTTTTTGTTTGTTTTGTTATAAACTTGAATTCTGCTTGAATTCTATTAGATAGAAGCTAGGGACAGGTCATAAATTTTCTGTTTGTTAATTTTTAAAGAATTTTCTGAACTGGCGTTCAAGTTATAGCTAAGATTAAATGTTTGTTTCTCTTGGATATTGTAAACTAGTTGATTGCAATTAGCACTTTTCTAGCATAGATACAGAATCATTAGTTAGTGATGCAAGCCCTCAGTAGGTAGTTGGATGGGAAAGTTTGCATGGCTGAGTTTAAGGGGGAGCGAGGGAGGGCATTCACCCCCCACCCAGGTGAGCTGTTGGTCCCCTTGACCTTTGGAAAGTTTATAGAGATATGTTAGATGCCCCCTAAACTTTTGGAAAATCTCATTGTTCCCCCCTAGCCTCATTTTCTGTATGCATATATGGTTTGTATTGCCATCCATGATTGTATCAGTGATCTATCTATCTGAACCATGTTCACCTTTAAAAAAAAAAGTCTCCAGTTTAAATATAGTGTGCTTATGTATGCAAGAAAATGGTTGTCAAAGTGTAAAAATATTTAGAGAACTGGCTGAAAGTTTGAAGTCAAGGAGAATTGCCGGGGATTGATAATGGATGTATAGTTAGTAGCTGTCAGGTGTTTGTTTCGGTATCACATAGAACTAATTCCTCAACATGTTCTGGCTGTGGGGGTGGATATTTCCACATTAGTTGGGTATAAAAACTCAAAGCTTGGCAAGTTTAAAAGCAATTTCGTGTATACTTCCAATGGATGCTACACATGTAGAGGGCATTTCAAAAGAGAACTGGCTACATAATTGAGACGGCCTATAGTCAATTGTGGCGAGATATTAAAAACAATCTGAATAAATAAGCCGATGAAGACTAAAAAATGTATATGCACTCCTATCATATATAGTGGAACTTTCCTTTTCCAGCACCCCCACAAATAGACACTCACTCGAGGCAATTTCCTAGAACATTAGATTAAATATTTTAGGCTGGATTTGCCTATTAGAACTTTGCATGCCAAAATCATTTAGACTTGAGTTTTTTAATCTCTTTTGTAGCTTGGCGTGATGATTCAGCTCCTTACACTAGGTCTTGAATTCAAGTCTAGTACAATCATCACTTTAGTAGTAAACGTCTCTATATGAAGCTCTAATAGGGAGTGACCACACTAATGTAACTGAACAATGACTTGTAAAGGTTGGTTCACAATGTGAACCACACACTTGTGTTGTGACTTGTTCAAACTCCTGTATTGTGAACATCGCAATGCACACATTCCTACCCTATGCATTTAGTGGACTTGTGTTCTATTCTTGCATTGGTCAATGCGTCAGTTGCAACAGATTGGTGGGATTTATTTGCGTTTCAACTACAGAATGGATAGTCCCACCTTGGATGATTGAGTCTGTGTGATGCATATGGGAGGTATCTAACATGCTTGGAGAAGCTTGTGGACTCACCTTGCTTGCCTTGTACAAAAATAGTCAAAATACTTATAAGCTTCTCGTCCTTCTCCTCCTCATTGTAACTAAAATCAAAAGCAGGCTGTGATCCTTGTCACTGGGATAGCTGGCGTCCATCATCTTCACGTATTGCTGGAGCATGTTCTTGGTTTGGAATATTGGCATTTGGGTTCGTGTAAATCAATGGATGGAATTCGTAATTCTTTATTTGAGTGTACTTCGATATGGATGTTGTGAACTGCTCAATGCATCGCAATGCAAAGGCCTCGCATTATGTTGTGAACCGGGCAAATGGTTCATCTTAGTTTTTGATGGCAAAGTTGGAGTGTTCAGTGCACTCTCCTCTCCTCATATCCATTATTCCCGAGGTAATGAGGCTGCTAGATTCATGTTAACTGTATTGAAGATTTTTGCCACTGAAGACTGTTGGTGGTCTTACATGGTATTCTTGTTTTACTGTATGATGCTGATGACAGAGTTGGTGCTTCGTTTAATCATTTATATTAGTTGTAGTAGTTTGCACAGCATCAATGTGCAAATCTAGGATTACCTCTCTTTGTACAGTGTCGACTTTCTTCTGGAAGATCTCCTGGGATAGGCTTGGCCACCATATTGTGAAAATTCTTCTTGGAATTTTGGAATTTCACCACAAGGTAAAATGTCATACATATGTCGGAAGCATGGGGTTGGGGTGAGCTGGTAATAAAGTCTTGTCTGGAAGTTATGGTGTTCTAAGGAAGCTGCTTCCTACAGATGTTGTATACTTGTCATACAAGCCTTCAACATTTCTGTCTGGTGGAAATGATGCATGTGATACTACAGCTTTATACTGCTACCAAAGGCATGACCAACTCTCATCTCATCTTTGAAGATTGAAGAAACCTGTACTGTATGCATCCATGTTGAGCGTGATTGGTGTTGTGCACCAAAAATATTATATTGTATAAGGACCTGAATTTTTAACAACCAAACCTGGATTATCCTAAGTATGTTGATGAGATTGTTTATGTATCTGTTACTGGAATGCAAATAATTCTGTTGTTACATATGGTAAAGCAAGTAATAGTACTTGTGCATAGCACCATACGTATAGAAGATATTAATCTTATTGTAATGTTACCTCCTGAAAATGAAGATAACTTGCAGCATATTGGGAAGTGCAACTTTCCTTTTTGCATACTCTTTATTTTCAAACATTGTGTGAAAAAATTCACAATATTACTTGATGAATCATCACTAGCAGGTTTTTTTTTTGTTGACCAATAACATGACATCTCGAATGTCATCTTCCTAAATGCTCATGAATTCCAGTGTCTTCTCAATTCAGTTGACCTTAGCTCTTGATCAGGAACAATACGTTTATGTAAATGTCTGGTCAATGTCACACTGTTGAAATAATAAATGTTGATCTGAGTGAACTTGGTAATGGTATGTTGATCAAAATCCAATTTACAGGCACTAATAGGAGAAAAGAATTGAGGAAGATTTCAAGTCCTCTGCTGCTTCAATGATTGCACCACCACGATGGCAATGTGGACACTAATTGTCCGTTACTCCCTTTCCACAACTGTTAAAATTTGTTACCATCTGTCGTCGGGCCATCTGGGATGGGAGCACTTACATTTGTAGAAAAGCTAGTGTTAGCAAAGACACTATATATCAGAAAATGTGTTTCAGGAAAAACCTCCTGTCCTCTGCTGCTCTGCTGCCATGATGTCAATGTGGACACATCAATTGCTCCCTTTCCCCCAATTTGTTCTATGCCATATTAGGTGTTCCGTTATGGGGCCACTTGGATTTGAGGAATGAAAACAATCAGCTAAACTATTATCATTGTCTTTATTGGATTATTTCTGGTGACAAGGCTCTAGTATTAGTTTTATACTTCACCTGTTCATCGGTAATTATAATGTGCATAAATTCACAGGTGGTCCTCCCTATTTAGGTTGTAGAAAAGATGGACGGAGTTACTTTTGGAATGTATTTCTTTGCATAAGAATCTACACTCCCAGAGGATCCAGGACTGTCAATCTACAATGGAATAAATGGCAGGTTTTGTGCAACACTCACAGAGCAGGACTGTCCATTTTTGAAATACTTGATTGAGTTGAAATGCAATTGTGATTGATAGGGTTGCTTTCATCTTCTCTATTCCTCTTCCTTTTGGTCAAGTCAAATTCAGATCTTTGACCTGAAACACAGGATATCTCTCTAATATGCTGGACAATTTTGCTATGTCCAAAGTAAAGGTTTACTGTTGAGATTAGTAAAGTTCCCACTTAAAACACCACTGCTGCAATATATGTGCAGGATTCTTGGAGGCTAGCAGTGAGCACAGCAATCTTTGTCGGTGTCTAGGAATGTCACCACCAATTTATGGCTGTATCATTGCACCATTGGCTGTGCCAATCCTGTGAACAAAACATTACTATAATGGTTATGTCCTTTATGTAGGTAGATAACTCTGCCTGCAAGAAGGACTTTTCTCCTGGTGTCTTTTCTTTCGGTCATTTTCAAGCCTTTCAGCATAAGGACGACAACCTAAATTTCTTGGTTTCCATGCTAGTGAGTGCCTGATATGCAGCAACTGAACACTACTTTACATTCAACTCTCCACTTGATATCTTCCCCTGACCACCTTCTTAAAAGTAACTGAAATACAGTTTTTTGTTCTTGTTCTTTTTTTGCATATTTAGATCGCTATTGGTGCACAGATTCCTGCCCTGAAATGGAAGTAAATAGTAGGATGCAATTTTAGCTTCTTATTTCTCAAAGAATACTTAGCTTCATGCAAAATATGAAATTTTAATGTTATTAAAATCCAAATATACTAAGCTTCAGTCTGATACATGAATCGTCTCACATTGAGGTAAGCGGGCAAAAGCTACATTGTGATATTTCTACAACACGGTAATCCTTTATGGTGCGACATGTCTCCTTTCTCATTGGCAAAATGAGTCACAGTGGTTCCTGAGGCATTGTTGCCTGTGCTGCTTTTCTCAGCATAGAAACAGCAGGATTGGTCTGGAAGAGTTGATCCAAGGTGGTAGTTGCTATATAGAATTTTTTTTTTTTTAATTATTGTTATTTAAAGGCATAGTTACCAACAGTCCCTGTTTTACCAGGATTGTCCCAGTTTATGAATCTTACCCAATGTTCCTTCCGGGTTTTACAACTCTTCTACAACAGTGACGCTTGAAGAGTGATGAAACTGACAACCTCTTTTTATTTGGAGCATAGCACAGCAAACGTGTTGTTTTCCTGATCAGCTCCAGGTTATCCTTCTTCATTGCAAAGCATGTGAAATACGGCTGTAGTCTTGCTAGGGATGTAAGTGTTGGGTGCATAATCATGACGTAGAGTCAAATGACCATGTATCTGATGGACTATGTAAAGTCCTGAAGTAACGTGTGCAATGGCAAAAATGTACCGATGTCAACGGACTCTTTCTCTCTTGGTGTGATGGTGTGGCTCATGATACTGGAGTATGATAGTAATCTAGCCTTAGCTCTATGTCTTCTATGTCTTGCAGTAAACCATCACTTGGTTCTACTACTCCAGGCCATGCTCTATCCATGGGGGAGGAGCGGAAGATTGCAGCTTACGCAGAGACCTTCTACTCAGTGGGAGTGTCCTTCATTCCTCTGGTAGTAGAGTCAATCAGTAGTTGGAGTGATTGAGTGGACAACATCAAAAGCTTGGGACATGTGCTGGGCCAGAGGCTCGGTATTTCGCCTGCTGACTCTGCCATCCATGGCCCCCTCTTCGAAAGCTATGGAGACGTAGTTGGGTTGGCATGGTTTACTAATTAGTGGGTATAGATTTCCCAGTTTCATAAATTGGAAAGTTGGCAACTATGTAAACCAAACATTTTCCCCCCCACTGCCATTCATCGGTCTACTGGACATATGATAGGTATTATCAAAAATATATAATTGTATACTCTATGCATGTTGATCATTATGATATGATTGTATTACTCATTGTTTTGCATGCTTTGTCGTAAATATAATTTATATTCAGTGCCAACTTTCTTACAATCAGGACACATCATTTGCCTTGTGGAGTAAAAGTAATCTTGAGACAATCTTTATATGGCACCATGCAATCTACACTGCCCTCTGTTGCATTGGAGCATCATTTAGTCTTGCATTTACACCACACTTCTAAACTTCCGTCCAGATCTTTACTTGCTACAGATGCTTCATTTCACATGGGCCTCCTGATTTGTTGGAAAGATTAAACTGATTCAAATATGTGATGTGTGGTCTTTGGTTTACTCAAGATATTCAATCTCTTCCCTGTCCAAACCATCCTGCCTTTCCTCCAGGGATCTTTGATGCTCCCCAAATTATAGCTAGCTTTTTCCTACAATTTCTTGTCAATTTCTCATTTTCATCCGAATAGGACACTTTGTCAGCCATTACAGAGTCATGGCCGGCACTTTTTGGTGCCTAATATGGCTATATAGCTGAACTGTGTGTGGTGTTTGTGAAGTATTGTGTTATTGCTAAATCTCTTGATTATCCCATAGTAAGCTAGACGTGATTTCTTATTGTTGCTCCACAGGTTTCATGATAGCCATATGTAACTCTGGGTTCTGGATAGGGCTTATTGTAACCAATCAATTGGGATCAATCCTCATCAACTCTGCTCTACAAGTGTCTGGAACATTACTTTTGTTCTCTGCTGTTATTGTCTTCCTATTTCTAGTTGTTCTCTTCTTGATGCCTGAAACTAAAGTAAGTGAACCTGTTGTGATGTGGAGCTATATGCATATTGCTTTTGCAAAATGGTCAGCCTAACATAATTTGGTAGGGACTTTCATTGGAGGGTGTTGAGAAGCTCTACTCTAAGCGTTGGAAAGACAGAGTCCATGTTCTGTATTACTTGAAGTGCTGCTGCTTTGTGGAATTCTGTAAAGGAAGGAGAACAGTTGAAAGAGAAGTAGAACCAATTGAATATATTGAAGATGAAATACGTTTGTTGTCCAATGCTTCTTCTGCAGATGATCTTGACACCATATTGGTGACATCATTGTAGCCCACACCATACAGTCATTGTCTGACTTTAATATTTTTATTATTATATAACTAATTGTGCTGTATGCTTGTTATAAAATCACCTAGTTATGTCTTTGATTTTAAGAAAATCTGTGTAATCCTCGATTAGCTACCACATGATATTGATTAAGATTCTGAAAAAATGAAAACCCTTTTTCTCCCCTAAGTGAGCCACATACAGATAAATTATGCTTTTCTGTTGTTTTGAAGCATTTACGGGGAAATTCACAGAGAACTTCTCTTTTTAGTCCAAAAAGTGACAATCTCAGAAAAAAGCACAGAAAAACTACAAAAGTTTGTTTTTCTTAAAAAGTTTGAAAAGGGGCAAATATTGAGGAAAATTTGGATTTGTTTAAATAAATGTTTTTGATCAAACCAGTAGAATGGGGGAAATGTTAATAAAAACTTTTTTCCCTCAAATTGAGTCACATACAGCTTCCCCTTTTACTGGTATGATCAAAAACAGTTGTTTAAACAAATCCAAATTTTCTTCAGGATTTACCCTTTCCAGACATGTTAAGAAAAGCAAACTTTCAGAGTATTTCTGTGTTCTTATCTGCGATAGGCACTTTTTGGACTAAAAAGAGAAGTTCTCTGTGAATTTCCCCCAAAATGTTTCACACTAACAGAAAACATAGTTTAGCTGTATGTGACTCAATTTGAGGAAAAAAAGTTTTTATTAACATTTCCCCCATTCTACTGGTTTGATCAAAAACATTAATTTAAACAAATCCAAATTTTCCTCAATATTTGCCCCTTTTCAAACTTTTTAAGAAAAACAAATTTTTGTAGTTTTTCTGTGCTTTTTTCTGAGATAGTCACTTTTTGGACTAAAAAGAGAAGTTCTCTGTGAATTTGCCCGTAAATGCTTCAAAACAACAGAAAAGCATAGTTTATCTGTATGTGGCTCACATAGGGGAGAAAAAGGTTTTTCTTAATATTTGTCCCCTTTTAATAGTTTGATCAAAAAAAGTTGTTTAAACAAATCCAAATTTTTCTCAGGCTTTTCTCCTTTTCAAACATGTTAAGAAAAAAAAAACTTTCTGAGTTTTTCAGTGCTCTTTTGTGAGATGCCATTTTTTGACTAAAAAGAAAAGTTCTCTGTGAATTTCACCAAAAATGCATCAAAACAACAGAAAAGCAAAGTTGAGCTGTAGTTGGCTCACTTTATGGAGTAAAACAGTTTTTGTTAATACTTGTCCCTTTTACTGGTTTGATCAAAAAAGTTGATTAAACAAATCTCAATTTCCCTCAGGATTTACCCTTTTCAAACATGTTAAGAAAAACAATCTTTCTGTGTATTTCATTGCTCCTTTCTGAGATAGTCAATTTTTTGACTAAAAAGAGAAGTTCTCTGTGAATTTCCCCCAAAATGCTTCAAAAATACCGAAAAGTATAGTTTAGCAGTAGGTGACTCACTTTGAGGAGAAAAAAATTTTTTTTTTTTTAATATTTGTCCCCTTTTACAGGTTTGATCAAAAACATTTGTTTAAACAAATCCAAATTTACCTCAGGATTTACCCTTTTCAAATATGTTAAGAAAAACAAACTTTCTGTGTATTTCATTGCTCCTTTCTGAGATAGTCAAAAAAAAATTCAAAAAGAGAAGTTCTATGTGAATTTCCCTAAAAATGCTTCAATACAACAGAAAAGTATAGTTTAGCTGTATGTGGCTCTTTTTAAGGAAAAAAACAGTTTTTTTTATTAATATTTGACCCCTTTTAATGGTTTGATCAAAAACAGTAGTTTAAACAAATCCAATTTTTCCTTAGGATTTGCCCCTTTTCAAACTTGTTAAGAAAAAAAACTTTCGGAGTATTTCTGTGCTCTTGGTATTTGTTTAATCAACTTTTTTGACCAAACCAGTAAAAGGGGACAAGTATTAACAAAAACTGTTTTTCTCCTTAAAGTGAGCCACCTACAGCTAAAAACTTTCTTCAAAATAACAGAAAAAAATAGTTTAGCTGTATGTGGCTCAATTTGATGAGGAAAACAATTTTTTTAAAATATTTCTCCCATTTTCCTGGTTTGATCAAAAACATCTGTTTAAACAAATCCAAATTTTCCTCAGGATTTTCCCCTTTTCAAACTTGTTAAGAAAAACAAATTTTCTTAGTATTTCCGAGCTCTTTTCTGAGATAGTCACTTTTTGGACTAAAAAGAGAACTTCTATGTGAATTTCACCAGAAATGCTTCAAAACAACAGAAAAGCATACTTTATCTGTATGTGGCTTAATTTGAGGAGAAAAACAGTTTTTCTTAATATTTGTCCCCTTTTAATGATTTGATCAAAAAGAGTTGTTTAAACAAATCCAAATTTTTCTCAGGCTTTACCCCTTTTCAAACGTTAAGAAGGAAAAAAACTTTCTGAGTTTTTCAGGATCCTTTCTGAGATAGCCACTTTTTTGACTAAAAAGAGAGGTTCTCTGTGAATTTCACCAAAAATGCTTCAAAACAACAAAAAAGCAAATTTAGCTGTATGTAGCTCACATAGAGGAGAGAAACAGTTTTTGTTAATATTTGTCCCCTTTTACTGGTTTGATCAAAAACAGTTGTTTAAACAAATCCAAATTTCCCACAGGATTTACCCTTTTCAAATATGTTAAGAAATACAAACTTTCTGTGTAATTCAGTGCTCCTTTCTGAGATAATTACTTTTTTGAGCTAAAAGAGAAGTTCTCTGTAAATTTCCCCGAAAATTCTTCAAAATAAAAGAAAAACATAGATTAGCTCTCTGTGGCTCACTTTGAGGAGAAAAACATTTTTTTAATTTTATTTCTCCCATTTTACTGGTTTGATCAAAAACATTGGTTTACAAATCCAAATTTTCCTCAGGATTTGCCCCTTTTCAAATATGTTATGAAAAAATAACTTTCTGAGTTTTTCAGTGCTCCTTTCTGTGATAGTCATTTTTTGACCAAAAAGAGAAGTTCTCTATGAAATTCACCAAAATGCATCTAAACAACAGAAAATTATAGTTTAGCTGTGTGTGGCTCACATTGAGGAGAAAAACAATTTTTTTTAATATTTCCCTCATTTTACAGATTTGTTCAAAATTTTTTGTTTAAATAAACCCAAATTTTCTTCAGGATTAGCCCTTTTTCAAACTTGTTAAGAAAAAAATTTCTTAGTGTTTCTCTGCACTTTTCTGAGATAGTCACTTTTTGGACTAAAAAGAGAATTTTTTGGTGAATTTCCACGAAAATACTTCAAAACAATAGAAAAGCATAGTTTTTCTGAATGTGGCTCAATTTGAGGAGAAAAACAGTTTTTCTTAATATTTGCCCCTTTTAATGGTTTGATCAAAAACAGTTGTTTAAACAAATCCAAATTCTTCTCAGGCTTTTCCCCTTTTCAAACGTTAAGAAAAACCTTTTTTCTGAGTTTTTTAGTGATCCTTTCTGAGATAGTCACTTTTTTGACTAAAAAGTGACGTTCTCTGTGAATTTCACCAAAAATGCTTCAAACAAACAGAAAGGAATAGTTTAGCTGTGTGTGGCTCAATTTGAGGAGAAAAACTAGTTTTTATTAATATTTCCCACATTTTCCTTGTTTGATCAAAAAAAATTATTTAAATAAATCCAAATTATCCTCTGGATTTGCCCCTTTTCAAACTTGTTAAGAAAAACAAACTTTCGGAGGATTTCTGTGCACTTTTCTGAGATAGTCACTTTTTGGACTAAAAAGAGATCTTCTCTGTGAATTTCACCGAAAATGCTTCAAAACAACAGAAAAGCATAGTTTATCTGTATATGGCTTAATTTGAGGAGAAAAACTTTTTTTCTTAATAATTGACCCCTTTTAATGGTTTGATCAATAACAGTTGTTTAAACAAATCCAATTTTTTCCCAGGCTTTGCCCTTTTTAAATACGTTACGAAAAAAAAAATTCTGTGTTTTTCAGTTTTCCTTTCCGAGATAGCCACTTTTTTGACTATTAAGAGAAGTTCTCTGCGAATTTCACTAAAAATGCTACAAAACAACGGAAAAGCAAAGTTTAGCGGTATTTTGGTTTTTCATAACGTTTGAAAATGGGCAAAACCTTAGAAAATTTTGGATTTGTTTAAACAACTCTTTTTGATCAAACCATTAAAAGGGGACAAATATTAGGAAAAACTGTTTGTCTCCTCAAATTGAGCCACATACAGAAAAAATATGCTTTTCTGTTGTTTTGAAGCATTTTCGTGGAAATTCACAGAGAATTCTCTTAAAAGTGCTCAGAAACACTAAGAAAGTTTATTTTTCTTAACAAGTTTGAAAAAGGGCTAATCCTGAGGAAAATATGGATTTGTTTAAACAAATTTTTTTGATCAAATCAGTAAAATGAGAGAAATATTAACAAAAACTTGTTTTACTCCTCAAAGTGAGCCACACACAGATAAACTATACTTTTCTGTTGTTTTGAAGCATTTTGGTGAAATTCATTGAGAACTTCTCTTTTTGGTCAAAAAATGACTATCTCAGAAAGGAGCACTGAATTACACAGAAATTTTTTTTTTTTAACATGTTTGAAAAGAATAAATCATGAGGAAAATTTTGATTTATTAAAATACCTGTTTTTGAATAAACAAGTAAAAGGGGACAAATATTAACAAAAACTGTTTGTTTAAATAACTGTTTTTGATTAAACAAGTAATAGGGGACAAATATTTTTAAAAAACTGTTTTTGTCCTCAAAGTGAGCCACATACAGCTAAACTTTTTTCCTGTTGTTTTGAAGCATTTTCATAGTAATTCCCTGAGAACTTCTCTTATTAGTCCAAAAAAGTGGCTATCTCAGAAAGGAGCACTGAAAAACACGGAAAATTTGTTTTTCTTAACATATTTGAAAAGGGGCAAACCTGAGTAAAATTAGGATTTGTTTAAACACTGTTTTTGATCAAACCATTAAAAGGGGACAGATATTAAGAAAAACTTTTTTTCTCCTTAAATTGAGCCAAATACAGAAAAAAAATGCTTTTCTGTTGTTTTGTAGCATTTTCGTGGAAATTTACAGAGAAGTTCTCTTTTTAGTCAAAAAAGTGACTATCTCAGAAAAGTGCACAGACACACCAAGAGAGTTTGTTTTTCTTAGCAAGTTTGAAATAGGGGTAATCCTGAGGAAAATTAGAATTTGGTTAACCTTTTTTTTTTTATCAAATCAGTAGAATGAGAGAAATATTAACCAAATCTTGTTTTACTCCTCAAAGTGAGCCACACACAGCTAAACTATACTTTTCTGTTGTTTTGAAGCATTTTGGTGAAATTCATTGAGAACTTCTGTTTTTGGTCCAAAAAGTGACTCTCTCAGAAAGGAGCACTGAATTACACAGATTTTTTTTTTAACATGTGAAAAGGGTAAATCATGAGGAAAATTTTGATTTGTTAAAATACCTTTTTTTTAATAAACAAGTAAACGGGGACAAATATTAATAAAAAATCTTTGTTTAAATAACAGTTTTTGGTTAAACAAGTAATAGGGGACAAATATTAACAAAAACTGTTTTTATCCTCAAAATGAGCCACATACAGCTAAACTTTGTTTTTCTGTTGTTTTTAAGCATTTTCATAGTAATTCACAGAGAACTTCTCTTATTAGTCAAAAAAGTGGCTATCTCAGAAAGAAGCACTGAAAAACACGGAAAATTTGTTTTTCTTAGCATATTTGAAAAGGGGCAAACCTGAGAAAAATTAGGATTTGTTTAAACAGTTTTTGATCAAACCAGTAAAAATGGAAAAATATTAACAAAACTGCTTTTCTCTTCAAATTGGGCCACATACAGCTAAACTATGCTCTTCTGTTGTTTTGAAGCATTTTTGGTGAAATTCACAGAGTACTTCTCTTTTTAGTCAAAAAAGTGGCTATTTCAGAAAGGATCACTTAAAAAATCAGAAAGTTAGTTTTTCTTAACGTTTGAGAAGGGGAAAATCCTGAGGATAATTTGAATTTATTTAAACAACTGTTTTTGATCAAACCATTAAAAGGGGACAAATATTAAGAAAAACTGTTTTTTTCTTCATATTAAGCCACATACAAATAAATTATGCATTTCTGTTGTTTTGAAACATTTTTGGTGAAATTCACAGAGAAGTTCTTTTTTTAGTCCAAAAAGTGACTAAAAGAGCACAGAAATACTCCGAAAATTTGTTTTTCTTAACAAGTTTGAAAAGGGGCAAATCCTGAGGATAATTTGGATTTATTTAAATATTTTTTTTTGATCAGACCATTAAAAGGGGACAAATATTAAAAAAAAAAATTTTTCTCCACGACTTGAACAACATACTGATAAACTATACTTTTTTTGTTATTTTAAAGCATTTTTGGTGAAATTCACCGAGAACTTCTCTTTTTAGCCAAAAAATGGCTATCTCAGAAAAAAGCACAGAATTACACAAAAATTTTGTTTTTCTTAATATGTTTGAAATGTGTAAATCCTGAGGAAAATTTGGAATTGTTTAAACACGGTTTTTGATCAAACCATTAAAAGGGGACAATTATTAAGAAAAACTTTTTTCTCCTCAAATTGAGCCACATACAGATAAACTATGCTTTTCTGTTGTTTTGAAGCATTTTCGTTGATATTCACAGAAAAGTGCACAGAAGTACTAAGAAAGTTTGTTTTTCTTAACATGTTTGAAGAGTGGCAAATCATGAGGAAAATTTGGTTTTGTTTTAACAATTTTTTTGATCAAATCATTAAAATGAGTGAAATATTAAAAAAAAACCTAGTTTTACTCCTCAAAGTGAGCTACACACAGCTGAGCTATGCTTTTCTGTTGTTTTGAAGCATTTTCGTGGAAATTCACAGAGAAATTCTCTTTTTAGTCCAAAAAGTGACTATCTCTGAAAAGTGCACAGAAACACTTAGAAAGTTTGTTTTTCTTAACAAGTTTGAAAAGGGGAAAATCCTGAGGATAATTTGGATTTCTTTAAAGAATTTTTTTTGATAAAATCGGTTAAATGATGGAAATATTACCAAAAACTCCTCAAAGTAAGCCACACACAGCTAAACTATATTTTTCTGTTGTTTTGAAGCATTTTTGGTGAAATTCATAGAGAACTTCTCTTATTGGTCAAAAAAGTGACTATCTCGGAAAGGAGCACTGAATTACACAGAAAGTTTGTTTTTCTTTACAATTTTGAAAAGTGTAAATCCTGAGGAAAATTTGGATTTGTTTAAACTATTATTTTTGATCAAACCATTAAAACGGGACAAATATTAAAAAAAAAAAAAAATTCTACTTAAAGTGAGCCACATACAGATAAACTATACTTTTCTGTTGTTTTGAAGCATATTCGTAGTAATTCACAGAGAAGTTCTCTTTTTAGTCAAAAAAGTTAATTTCTCAGAAAAGAGCACAGAAATACTCAGAAAGTTTTTTGCTTAACATGTTTGAAAGGGATATATCCTGAGGAAAATTTAAACCAGCAAAAGAAGAAATATATTAACAAAAACTGTTTTTCTCTTCAGCCACATACAGGTAAACTATGCTTTTCTGTTGTTTTGAAGCATTTTGATGAAATTCACAGAGTACTTCTCTTTTTAGTCAAAAAAGTGGCTATCTCAGAAAGGAGCACAGAATTACACAAAAAAAATTTTTTTAACATGTTTGAAATGTGTAAATCCTGAGGAAAATTTGGATATTTTTAAACAACGGGTTTTTGATCAAACCATTAAATGGGGACAATTATAAAGAAAAACTTTTTTCTCCTCAAAGTGAGCCACATACAGATAAACTATGCTTTTCTGTTGTTATGAAGCATTTTCGTGGAAATTCACAGAGAAGTTCTCTTTTAGTCCAAAAAGTGACTTTCTCAGAAAAGAGCACTGAAATACTCAGAATTTTTTTTTTCTTAACATGTTTGAAAGGGATAAATCCTGAGGAAAATTTGGTTTTGTTTAAACAACTGTTTTTGATCAAATCAGCAAAAGAAGAAATATATTAACAAAAACTGTTTTTCTCTTCAAAGTGAGCCACATACAGCTAAACTATGCTTTTCTGTTGTTTTGAAGCATTTTTGGTGAAATTCACAGAGTACTTCTCTTTTTTTGTCAAAAAAGTGGCTATCTCAGAAAGGATCACTGAAAAACTCAGAAAGTTTATTTTTCTTAACGTTTGAGTAGTGGCAAACCGGAGAAAAATTTGTATTTATTTAAACACTGTTTTTGATCAAACCATTAAAAGGGGACAAATATTAATAAAAACTGTTTTTCTACTCAAAGGGACCCACATACAGATAAACTATGCTTTTCTGTTGTTTTGAAGCATTTTCGGTGAAATTCAGAGTGAAGTTCTCTTTTTAGTCCAAAAAGTGACTATATCAGAAAAGTGCAGAGAAACACTATGTAAGTATGTTTTTCTTAACAAGTTTGAAAAAGGGCTAATCCTGAGGAAAATTTGGATTGGTTTAAACAAATTTTTCTTGATCAAATCTGTAAAATGAGGGAAATATTAACAAAAACTTGTTTTACTCTTCAAAGTGAGCCACACACAGATAAACTATACTTTTCTGTTGTTTTGAAGCATTTTTGGTAATATTTGTAGAGAACTTCTCTTTTTTGTCAAAAAAGTGACTATTTCAGAAAGGAGCACCGAATTACACAGAAAGTTTGTTTTTCTCCACATGTTTGAAAAGGGTAAATCCAGAGAAAAATTTGAATTTGTTTAAATAACTGTTTTTGATCAAACCAGTAAAAGGGGACAAATATTTCCAAAAAATTTTTTTTTTCAAATTAAGACACATACAGATAAATTATGCTTTTCTGTGATTTTGAAGCATTTTCGTTGTAATTCACAGAGAATTTCTCTTATTAGTCAAAAAAGTGGCTATCTCAGAAAGGAGCACTGAAAAAAACAGAATTTTTTTTCTAAACATATTTGAAAAGGGGCAAAGCCTGAGAAAAATTTGGATTTGTTTAAACAACTTTTTTTGATTAAACCATTAAAAGGGGACAATATTAAGAAAAACAGTTTTTCTCTTCAAAGTGAGCCACACACAGCTAAACTATGCTTTTCTTTTGTTTTGAAGCATTTTTTTGAAATTCACAGAGTACTTCTCTTTTTAGTCAATAAAGTGGCTATCTCAGAAAGGAGAACAGAATTACACAGAAATTTTTTTCTTAACATGTTTGAAATATGTAAATCCTGAAGAAAATTTGTATTTGTTTAAACAATGGTTTTTGATCAAACCATTAAATGGGTACAATTATAAAGAAAAACTGTTTTTCTCCTCAAAGTGACCCACATACAGATAAACTTTGCTTTTCTGTTGTTTTGAAGCAATTTTGTGGAAATTCAAAGAGAAGTTCTCTTTAGTCCAAAAAGTGAATATCTCAGAAAAGTGCACAGAAACACTAAGAAAGTTTGTTTTTCTTAACAAGTTTGAAGTGGGGCAAATCCTGAGGAAAATTTGGATTTGTTTAAACAAAATTTTTTGATCAAATCAGTAAAATGATGGAAATATTAACAAAAACTTGTTTTATTCCTCTATATGAGCCACACACAGCTAAACTATACTTTTCTGTTGTTTTGAAGCATTTTTGGTGAAATTCATAGAGAACTTCTCTTATTGTTCAAAAAAGTGACTATCTCAGAAAGGAGCCCTGAATTACACAGAAAGTTTGTTTTTCTTAACAAGTTTGAATAGTGTAAATCCTGAGGAAAATTTGGATTTGTTTAAACTACTGTTTTTGATCAAACCATTAAAAGTGGACAAATATTAAAAAAAAAAATTTTTTCTCCTCAAATGAGCCACTTACAGGTAAACTAATTTTTTCTGTTGTTTTGAAGCATTTTCATAGTAATTCACAGATAAGTTCTCTTTTTAGTCAAAAAAGTGACTTTCTCAGAAAAAAGCACACAAATACTCAGAAAGTTTGTTTTTCTTAACATGTTTGAAAAAGATAAATCCTGAAGAAAATTTGAATTTTTTTAAACAACTTTTTTGATTAAACCAGTAAAAGGGGACAAATATTAACAAAAACTTTTTTTCTCTTCAAAGTGAGCCACATACAGCTAAACTATGCTTTTCTGTTGTTTTGAAGCATTTTGGTGAAATTTACAAAGTACTTCTCTTTTTAGTCAAAAAAGTGGCTATCTCAGAAAGGATCACTGAAAAACCCAGAAAGTTAGTTTTTCTTAACGTTTGAGAAGGGGCAAAGATGAGAAAAATTTGGATTTATTTAAACACTGTACTTGATCAAACCATTAAAAGGGGACAAATATTAAGAAAATCTGTTTTTCTCCTCAAAGTCAGCCACATACAGATAAACTATGCTTTTTTTTTTGTTTTTAAGCATTTCGGTGAAAATCACAGAAAAGTTCTCTTTTTTTGTCCAAAAAGTGACATCTCAGAAAAGTGCAGAGAAACACTAAGAAAGTTTGTTTTTCTTAACAAGTTTGAAAAGGGGCAAATCCTGAGAAAAATTTGGATTTGTTTCAAACAAATTTTTTGGATCAAATCAGTAAAATGAGGGAAATATTAACAAAAACTTGTTTTACTCCTCAAAGTGAGCCACTCACAGCTACACTATACTCTTCTGTTGTTTTGAAGCATTTTTGGTGAAATTCATAGAGAACTTATCTTTTTGTTCAAAAAAGTGACCATCTCAGAAAGGAGCACTGAATTACACAGAAAGTTTGTTTTTCTTAACATGTTTGAAAATGGTAAATCCTGAGGAAAATTTGAATTTGTTTAAACAAATGATTTTGATCAAACTAGTAAAAGGGGACAAATATTAACAAAAACTGTTTTTGTCTTCAAATTAAGCCACATACAGATAAATTATGCTTTTCTGTTGTTTTGAAGCATTTTCGTAGTAATTCACAGAGAACTTCTCTTATTTCTCAAAAAGTGGCTATCTCAGAAAGGAGAACTTAAAAAACTCAGAAATTTGTTTTTCTTAACATGTTTGTAAAGGGACAAACACTGAGAAAAATTTGGATTTGTTTAAACAAATAATTTTGATCAAACTATTAAAAAGGGGGAAATATTAAGAAAAACTGTTTTTCTCCCAAAAGTCAGCCACATACAGAATAACTGTGCTCTTCTGTTGTTTTGGAGCAATTTCAGGGAAATTCACAGAGAACTTATCTTTTTAGTCCAAAAAGTGACACAGAAATACTCCGAAAATTGTTTTCTTAACGTGTGAAAAGGGTAAATTCTGAAGAAATTTTGGATTTGATTTAAGAACTGTTATTGATCAAACCATTAAAAAGGGACAAATATTAACAAAAACTGTTTTTCTCGTTAAAATGAGCCACATACAGCTAAACTATACTTTTCTATTGTTTTTAAGCATTTTTAGGGTAATTCACTTAGAACTTTTTTTGGTCAACAAATTGACTATCTCAGGAAAGAGCACAGAAATACTCCGAAAGTTTGTTATTCTTAACAAGTTTGAAAAGGGGCAAATCCTAAGGAAAATTTGGATTTGTTTAAACTAATATTTTTGATCAAACCAGTAAAAGGGGACAAATATTAACAAAAACTCTTTTTCTCCTCAAAGTGAGTCACAAACAGCTAAACTATGCTTTTCTCTATTTTTGAAGCATTTTTGTGGAAATTCACAGAGAACTTCTCTTTTTTTTGTCAAAAAAGGGGCTATCTCAAAAAGGAGCACGGAAAAACTCAGAAAGTTTGTTTTTCTTAACATGTTTGAAAAGGGGCAAATCCTAAAATTTTTGGATTTGTTTAAACAACCGTTTTTGATCAAACCATTAAAAGGGCAAAAATATTAACAAAACTGTATTTCTCCCAAAAGTGAGACACATACAGTTAAACTATGTTTTTCTGTTGTTTTGAAGCATTTTGGGGCAAATTCAATTAAAACTTCTCTGTTGATTTAAAATAGTAACTAACTCAGAAAGAAGCTCAGAAATAATTAGAGAGTTTGTTTTTCACAAGTTTTAATAGGTGCAAATCCAGAGGAAAATTGGGATTTGTTGAAAACAACCCTTTTGTTGAAAACATTAAAACGGGAAAAATATTAACAAAAACCGTTGACTCCTCAAAACGAGACATATACTACAAAACTATGTTTTTCTTTTGTTTTGAAGCATTTTCAGGCTAATTCACATAAAATTTCTCTTTTTAGTTAAAAAAGTGACTATCTCAGAAAGAATCACAGAACCACTCAGAAAGTTTTTTTCTTAACAAATATGAATAGGGTCAAAGCAATAGGAAAATTTGGATTTGTTGTAAACAACTCATTTTTTTCAAAGCAGTAAAACTGGACTAATATAAACAAAAACTGTTTTTCTCCTCAAAATTAGCCACATATAGTTAAATTATGCTTTATTGTTGTTTTGAAGCATTTTCGAGTTAATTCACAGAAAAGTTCTCTTTTTTGTCAAAAAAGTAACCTTTTCAGAAAGATTCACAGAAATACTCAGAAAGTTTGTTTTTCTTAGCATGGTTGAAAAGGCACAAATCCGGTGGAAAATTTGGATTTGTTTAAACCCCTGTTTTTGATCAAACCAGTAAAAGGGGACAAATATTAACAAAACTGTTTTTCTCGTCAAAATGAGCCACATACAGCTAAACTGTGCTTTCCTGTTGTTTTGAAGCTTTTTCGGGAAATTCTCTGAAATCTTCACTCTTTTGGTCAAAAAATTAACTATCTCAGAAAGAAGCTCAGTAATACTTAGAAAGTTTGTTTTTCTCAACAAGTTTGAAAAGGGGCAAATCCAGACGAAAATTTGGATTTGTTGTAAACAACCTTTTTTGTTCAAAGCAGTAAAGCAGCACAATTATTAACGAAAAATGTTTTCTCCTGAAAATGAGCCACATACCGCCAAACTCTGCTTTTCTGTTATTTTGAAACATTTTCGGACTAATTCACAGAAAACTTCGCATTTAGTCAAAAAACGACTATCTCAGAAAGTATCACAGAAATAACCAGAAAGTTTGCTTTTCTTAACAAATTTGAATAGGGGCAAACCAAATGGAAAATTTGGATTTGTTGTAATCCAATTTTTTTCTAAGCAGTAAAACTGGACAAATATAAACAAGAATTCTTTTTTTCCTCAAAATGAGCCACATATAGATAAATTATGCTTTATTGTTGTGTTGAAGCATTTTCGAGTTAATTCACAGAAAACCTCTCTTTTTAGTCAAAAAGTGGCTATTACTGAAAGTGTACTGAAACACTCAGAAAGTTGTTTTTTTAGCACGTTCGAAAAGGGGTAAATCCTGAGGAAATTTGGATTGTTTAAATACTGTTTTTTAACAAACAAGTAAAAGTGGATAAATATTAACAAAAACTGTTTTTGTCCTAAAAATTTGCCACATACAGCTAAGCTATGCTTTTCAGTTATTTTGAAGCGTTTTCGGGGAAATACACAGACAACTTCTCTTTTTTTGTCAAAAAAGTGACTATCTCAGAAAGAAGCTCAGAAATATTTAGAAAATTCTTTTTTCTCAACAAGTTTGAAAGGGGAAAATTCCAGAAAAAATTTGGATTTGTTGAAAACAACCCTTTTTGGTCAAAGCAGTAAAACGGGAAAAATATTAACAAAAACTGTTTTTCTCCACAAAATGAGCCACATACCACCAAACAATTATTTTCTGTTGTTTTGAAGCATTTTCGGTATAATTCACTGAAAACTTTTCTTTTTATTCAAAAAAGTGACTCTCTCAGAAAGGATCACAGAAATACTCAGAATTTTTTTTTTTCCAAACAAATTTGAACAGTGGCAAACTAAGAGGAGAATTTGGATTGGTTGTAACAAACCTTTTTGTTCAAGCAGCAAAACTGGACAAATATAAACAAAAACTGTTTTTCTCCTCAAAATTAGCTACATATAGCTTGACTATGCTTTCCTGTTGTTTTAAGCTTTTTCTTGTTAATTCACTGAAAAATTCTCTTTTTAGTAAAAAAAATGGCTATCACAGAGA
This sequence comes from Leptonemataceae bacterium, assembly GCA_965261955.1. GTDB lineage: Bacteria > Spirochaetota > Leptospiria > Leptospirales > Leptonemataceae > JABAAI01. Next base: position 23,794 of record CBDHEM010000063.1, on the reverse strand, counting down.
GTAGCACTGAAATACTCATAGATTTTTTTTAAACAAGCTTGAAAAGGTACAATTCCTGAGGAAAATTTGGACTTGTTTAAACAACTGTTTTTGATATTACCAGTAAAAGGGGAGAAATATAAACAAAAACTGATTTTCTCCGCAAAATATGCCACATACAGATAAATTATGCTTCCCTATAGTTTTGAATCATTTTCGTGTTAATTCACTGAAAAATTCTCTTTTTAGACAAAAAAAATATCTATCACCGAAAGAAGCACTGAAATAATCAGAAATTTTTTTTTTAACAACTTTGAAAAAGGGCAAATCCTCAGGAAAATTTGGATTTGTTTAAACAACTGTAAAAGGGGACAAATATTAACAAAAATTGTTTTTCTCCTCAAAATATGCCACATACAGAAAAATTATGCTTTCTTGTTGTTTTGAAGCATTTTCGGGCTAATTTACTGAAAACTTCTCTTTTTAGTCAAAAAGTGACATCTCAGAGAAGATCACAGAAATACTCAGAAAGTTAGTTTTTCTTAACAAATTAGAATAGGGGCAAACCAAGTAAAAAATTTGGATTAGTTATAAACCACCCTTTTTTTAAAGCTGTAAAACAGGACGAATATAAACAATAACTGTTTTTCTCCTCAAAATAAGCCACATAGAGCTTAATTAAGCTTTATTGATGTTTTGAAGCTTTTTCGTGTTAATTCACTGAATACTTACCTTTTTATTCAAAAAAGTGCCTATCAAATAAAGGAGCATTGAATTACTAAGATAGTTTTTTTTTTATTGTATAAACCACTGTTTTTGATCAAACTAGTAAAAGGGGTCAAATATCAACAAAAACTGTTTTTCTCTTCAAAATGAATCACATACAGCTAAACTGTACTTTCCTGTTGTTTTGAAGCATTTTTGGATAAATTCACTGAAAGCTTCAATTTTTTCCCCAAAATTGACTATATCAGAAAGAAGCTCAGTAATACTTAGAAAATTTGTTTTTCCCAACAAGTTTGAAAAGGGGCAAATCCAGAAGAAAAGTTGAATTTTTTGTAAACAACACTTTTTGTTCAAAGCAGTAAAACGGCACAAATATTAACAAAAAATGTTTTCTCCTCAAAATATGCCACATACAGCTAAACTATGCTTCTCTGTTGTTTTGAAGCATTTTTGGGGAATTTCACTGAAAACCTCTCTTTTTAGTCAACAAATGACTATCTCAGAATGGAGCACCGAAATACTCAGAAAGTTTGTTTTTCTTAACAAGTTTGAAAAGGGACAAATCTTAAGGAAAATTTAGTTTTGTTTTAACAAATTTTTTTGATCAAACCATTAAAATAGACAAATATTAAATTAACAAAAAATGGTTTTCTTCTCACAGTGAGCTACATAAATTAAACTATGCTTTTCTATTGTTTTGAAGCATTTTGGGAAAATTAACTGAAAACTTCTCTTTTTAGTTAAAAAAGTGACTATCTCAGAAAAAAGATCAGAAATAAATAGAAAGTTTTTTTTTCTCAACAAGTTTGAAAAGGGCAAATCCAGAAGAAAATTTGGATTTGGTGTAAACTACCCTTTTTTTTAAAGCAGTAAAACATTACAAATATTAACAAAAACTGTTTTTCTCCTCAAAATAAGCCGCATACCGCCAAACAATTCTTTTGTGAAGTTTTGAAGCATTTTCGGGATAATTTACTAAAAACTTTTTTTCGTTAAAAAAGTGTCTATCTCAGAAAGGATCACAGAAAAACTCAGAAAGTTTGTTTTTCTTAACAAATTTGAATAGGGGCAAACCAAGAGGAAAATTTGGATTTGTTGCAAACAAACCTTTTTTTTCAAAGCAGTACAACTGGAAAAATATATAAAAATATAAATTTCTCCTCAAAATGAGACACATATAGCTAAATCATGCTTTACTGTTGTTTTGAAGCATTTTCGCGTTAATTCAATGAAAACTTCTCTTTTTAGTCAAAAAGTGGTTATCACAGAAAGAAGCATTGAAATACTCAGAGATTATTTTTTTAACAAGTTTGAAAATTGGAAAATCCTGAGGCAAATTTGGATTTGTTGTAAACAACCCTTTTTGTTCAAAGCAGTAAAACGGCACAAATATTAACAAAAACTTTTTTCTCCTCAAAATAAGCCACATACCGCCAAACTTTGCTTTTCTGTTCTTTTGAAGCATTTTTTGGCAAAGTCATTGAAAACTACTCTTTTTAGTCAAAAAAGTGACTATCTCAGAAAGGAGAACAGAAATACTCAGTTTATTTTTCTTAACAAATTTGAAAAGGGGCAAAGAAGAAAATTTGGATTAGTTAAACAACTCTTTTTGAACAAACCAGTAAAAGGGGACAAATATTAAAAAAATGTTTTTCTCCTTCAAATGAGCAACACACAGCTAAACTATGTTTTTCTGTTGTTTTGTAGCATTTTTTTGGAAATTCACTGAAAATTTCTCTTTTTAATCAAAAAAGTGAATATCTCTGGAAGAAGCTCAGAAAAACTCAGAAATATTACTTTTGCCAACGAGTTTGAAAAGGAGAAATGCCAGAGGAAAATTTGGATTTTGTGTAAACAACTGTTTTTGTTCAAACCAGTAAAATGGGAAAATTATTAACAAAAACTGTTTTTCTCCACAAAATTATCCACATACAGCTAAATTTTGCTTTCTTGTTGTTTTGAAGCCTTTTTGGAGAAAATACACTGAAAACTTCTCTTTTTAGTTAAAAAAAATATCTCAGAAAGAAGCTGAGAAATACATAGAAAGTTTGTTTTTCTCAACAAATTTGAAATGGAGTAAATCCCGAGGAAAGATTGGATTTGTTGTAAACAACCGTTTTTGTTCAAAGCAATAAAACAGGACAAATATAAACAAAAACTTATTTTCTCCTCAAAATGAACCATATACAGCTAAATTATGCTTCTCGGTTGTTTTGAAGCACTTTTGGGGAAATTCACTGAAAAATTCGCTTTTGAGTACAAAAAGTGACACTCTCAGAAAGGATCACAGAAATACTCAGAAACATTTTTTCTTAAAAATTTGAATAGGGGCAAACCAGGAGGAAAATTTGGATTTGTTTAAACAACTATTTTTGATCAAAGCAGTAAAACTGAACATATATAAACAAAAACTTTTTTCTCCTCAAAATAAGCCACATACAGCTGAACTATGCTTCTCGGTTGTTTTGTAGAATTTTTGGTGAAATTAACTGCAAACTTCTCTTTTTAGTCAAAAAAGAGACTATCTCAGGAAGTAGCACGGAAATACTCTGAAAGTTTGTTTTTCTTAACAAGTTTGAAAAGGTGCAAATCCTGAGGAAAATTTGGATTTGTTTAAACAATTTTTTTTTATCAAACCAGTAAAAGGAGACAAATATTAACAAAAAAAAATTTTTCTCCTCAAAGTGAGCCACATACAGTTAAACTATGCTTTTCTGATGTTTTGAAGCATTTTGGGAAAACTCACTAAAAAATTCTCCCTTTTTAGTCATAATTCTCAGAAATACTCAGAATTTTTTTTCTTTCTGTATTTTTTTAGATTTTTTTGGGAAATTCACAGAGAACTTCTCTTTTTAGTCAAAAAAATGGATATCTCCAAAAGGACCACTGAAAATCTCATAGAGTTTGTATTTCTTAACAAGTTTGAAAATGGGCAAATCCTGAGAAAAATTTGGATTTGTTTAAACAACCTGTTTTGATCAATCCATTAAAAGGGGACAAATATCAAGAAAAACTTGTTTTTGAAGCATTTTTTGGGAAATTTACAGAGAACTTCTCTTTTTAGTGGAAAAAGTGGCTATCTCAATAAGGTTCACTGATATCAGAAAGTTTGTTTTCCTTAACAATTTTGAAAAGGGTTAAATCCTGAGAAAAATTTGGATTTGTTTAAACAACCATTTTTGAACAATCCATTAAAAGAGCACAAATATTTAAAAACTTTTTTTCTCACTAAATTGAGTTACATACAGTTAAACTATGCTTTTCTGTTGTTTTGAAGCATTTTGGGGGGAATTCACTGAAAATTCACCCTTTTTAGTCAAAAAAGTAACTATCTCAGAAGGATTCTCAGATATACTCAGAATTTATTATTATTTTTAACAAGTTTGAAAAAGGGCAAACACTGAGGAATATTTGGACTTGTTTCAACAACTCTTTTTGATCAAACCAGTAAAAGGGGACAAGTATTAACAAAAATGTTTTTCTCCTCTAATTTAGCCACATAGAGTTAAAGTATGCTTTTCTGTTGTTTTGAAGCATTTTTGGGAAAATTCACTGAAAAATTATCTTTTTAGTCAAAAAGTGACTATCTCTTGAAGTGGCAAGAAAATACTCCGAAATTTGTTTTTCTGAACAATACGAATAGGGAAAAATCAAGAGGAAAATTTAGATTTTCTTAAACAACTGTTTTTGTTCAAACCAGTAAAAGGGGACAAATATTAACAAAAACTGTTTTTCTCCTCAAAATGAGCCACATACAGCTAAACTATGCTTTACTTTTTTGAAGCATTTTCAGAGAAATTCAATGAAAACTTATCTTTTTAGGCAAAAAAGTGACTACCTCAGAAAGTTGCATGGAAATTCTCAGAGAGTTTGTTTATCATAACAAGTTTGAAATGGGGCAGATCCTGAGGAAAATTTGGATTTGTTTAAACAACTATTTTTGAACAAACCAGTAAAGGGTTACAAATATTATAAAAAAAGGTTTTTCTCCTCAAAATAAGCTACATATAGCTAAACTATACCCTCTTGTTGTTTTGAAGCATTTTCGGGGAATTTCACTGAAAACTACTTTTTAGTCCAAAAATTGTCTATCTCAGAAAGGAACACAGAATTACTCAGAAAGTTTGTTTTTCTCAACTAGTTTGAATAGGAGCAAATCCAGAGGAAAATTAGGATTTGTTTTAAACAACCCTTTTTTCAAAGCAGTAAAATTGGAGAAATATAAACAAAAACTGTTTTTCTCCTCAAAATATGCCACATTCAGCTAAATTATGCTTCTCTGTTGTTTAGAAGCATTTTGAAGGAAATTCACTGAAAATTTCTCTTTTTAGTCCAAAAAGTGACCATCTCAGAAAGGAGCACAGAAATAGTCAGAAAGTTTGTTTTTCTTAACAAGTTTAAGGTGATAAATCCTGAGGAGAATTTGGATTTGTTTTAACAAACTGTTTTTGATCAAACCAGTTAAAGGGGACACATGTTAACATAACTGTTTTTCTCCTCAAAGTGAGCCACAAACAGCAAAACTATGCTTTCCTGTTTTTTGAAGCATTTTGGGGGAATTTCATTCAAATCTTCTATATTTAGTCAAAAAAGAACTATATCAGAAAAACCTCAGAAATAATCAGAAAGTTTGTTTTTCTCAACAAGTTTGAAAAGGAGCAAATCCAGAAGATAATAAGGATCTGTTTTGAACAACCCTTTTTGTTCAAAGCAGTAAAACTGGACAAATGTAAACAAAAACTGTTTTTCTCCTAAAATTGTGCCACATACAGCTGAACTATGCTTCTCGGTTGTTTTGAAGCATTTTTGGAGAAATTCACTGAAAAATTCTCTTTTTAGTCAAAAAAGTGACTATCTCATGAAGTAGCATGGAAACTCTCCGAAAGTTTGTTTTTCTTTACAATTTTTAATAGGGTAAAATCAAGAGGAAAATTTGGATTTTTTTAACAACTGTTTTTGTTCAAACTAGAAAAAGGGGACAAATATTAACAAAAACTCTTTTCTCCATTGAGCCACATATAGCAAAACTATGCTTTCCTGTTGTTTTGAAGCATTTTTTGTGAAATTCAATTAAAAATTATCTTTTTAGTCAAAAAAGTGACCATCGCAGGAAGTAGCACGGAAATACTCCGAAAATTTTGTTTTTCTTAACAAGTTTAAAAAGGTGCAAATCCTGAGGAAAATTAGGATTTGCTTAAACAATTGTTTTTGATCAAACCAATAAAAGAGGACAAATATTAACAAAAAAAAAATTTCTCCTAAAAGGAGCCACATACAGTTAAACTATGCTTTTCTATTGTTATGAAGCATTTTGGGGGAAATTCACTGAAAGATTATCTTTTTAGTCTAAAAAGTGACTATCTCAGGAAGTAACATGGAAATACTCCAAAAGTTTGTTTTTTCAAACAAGTTTAAAATTGGGCAAATCCTGAGGAAAATTTGAATTTATTTTAACAACTGTTTTTGATCAAACCAGAAAAAGTGGACAAATATTAAATGAACAAAAAAAAAAAAAATTTCTTCTCAAAGTGAGCCATATACAGTTAAACTATGCTTTTCTGTTGTTTTGAAGCATTTTTGGGGACATTTACTGAAAACTTCTATTTTTAGTCAAAAAAGTGACATTCTCAGATAGGATCACAGAAATATCAGAAAGTTTGTTTTTCTTAAAAATTTGAATAGGGGCAAACCAAGAGAAAAATTTGGATTTGTTTAAACAACCGTTTTTGATCAAACCAGTAAAAGGGGACAAATATTAACACTAACTGTTTCTCTCCTCAAAGTGAGCTACCTACAGCTAAATTATGCTTTCCTGTTGTTTTGAAGCATTTTCGGGGGATTTCACTGAAAACTTCTCTTAATATTCAAAAAAATATATATCTCAGAGAGAATCTCGGCAATAATCAGAAAGTTTGTTTTTCTCAACAAGTTTGAAAAGGTGCAAATCTAGAGGAAAATTAGAATTTTTTTAAACAACCCTTTTTGTTCAAAGCGGTAAAACTGGACAAATATAAACAAAAAAAAATTTTCCTAAAAATGTGCCACATACAGCTGAACTATGCTTCTCGTTTGCTTTGTAGCATTTTTGGGGAAATTCACTGAAAACTTCTCTTTTTTGTCAAAAATGTGGCTATCTCATGAAGTAGCATGGAAAAACTTAGAAATTTATTTTTCTCTACAATTTTGAATAGGGTAAAATCAAGAGGAAAATTGGATTTTTTAACAACTTTTTTTGTTCAAATCAGTAAAAGGGGACAAATATTAACAAAAACTGTTTTCTCCTTAAATTGAGCCAAATACAGCTAAACTATGCTTTCCTGTTGTTTTGAAACATTTTTGGTGAAATTCAAAGAAAAATTATCTTTTTAGTCAAAAAAAGTGACCATCGCAGGAAGTAGCACGGAAATACTCCGAAAATTTGTTTTTCTTAACAAGTTTAAAAATGTGCAAATCCTGAGGAAAATTCGGATTTGTTTAAACAATTGTTTTTGATCAAACCAATAAAAGAGGACAAATATTAACAAAAAAAAAAATTCTCCTAAAAGGGAGCCACATACAGTTAAACTATGCTTTTCTATTGTTTTGAAGCATTTTGGGGGAAATTCACTGAAAGATTATCTTTTTAGTCTAAAAATGACTATCTCAGGTAATAACACAGAAATACTCTGAAAGTTTGTTTTTCCTAACAAGTTTGAAATGGGCAAATCCTGATGAAAATTAGGATTTGTTTTAACAAGTAAAAGTGGACAAATATTAAATTAACAAAAAATGTTTTTCTTCTCAAAGTGAGCCATATAGAGTTAAACTATGCTTTTCTGTTGTTTTGAAGCACTTTTGGTGATATTCACTGAAAACTTCTATTTTTAGTCCAAAAATTACACTCTCAGAAAGGATCACAGAAATACTCAGAAAGTTTGTTTTTCTTAAAAATTTGAATAGTGGCCAACCAAGAGGAAAATTTAGATTTGTTTAAACAACTGTTTTTGATCAAACCAGTAAAAGGGGACAAATATTAACATAAACTGTTTTTCTCTTAAAAGTGAGCCACATACAGCTAAACTATGCTTTCCTGTTGTTTTGAAGCATTTTCGAGGAATTTTACTGAAAACTTTGCTTTTTAGTCCAAAAAAAAGGTATCTCAGAAAGTGGCTCAGAAATAATCAGAAAGTTTTAATTGTCTCAACAAGTTTGAAAAGGATCATTTCCAGGGGAAAAATAGGATTTGTTTTAAATAAACCATTTGGTTAAATGCACCAAAACAGGACAAATATAAACAATAACTTATTTTCTCCTCAAAATGAGTCATATACAACTAAACTATGCTTCTCTGTTGTTTTGAAGCTTTTTGGGGAAAAATCACTAAAAACTTCACTTTTTAGTCAAAAAAGGGACTATCTCTTGAAGTAGCACGGAAATACTCCGAAAATTGTTCTTCTTAACAATTTAAATAGGGGAAAATCAAGAGGAAAATTGAGATTTTCTTAAACAACTTTTTTTGTTCAAAGCAGTAAAATGGGACAAATATTAACAAAAAATATGTTTTTTACCTAAACATTAGCCACATAGAGCTAAACTATGCTTTCCTGTTGTTTTGAAGCTTTTTCGGTGAAATTCAATGAAAACTTATCTTTTTTGGCAATAAAGTGACTATCTCAGAAAGTTGCATGGAAATACTCAGAAAGTTTGTTTTTCTTAACAAGTTTGAAATGGGGCAAATACTGAGGAAAATTTGGATATGTTTAAATAACTATTTTTGAACAAACCAGTAAAATGGGACAAATATTAAAAAAAAAAATTTTCTCCTCAAAATGAGCGGAAAGAAGCTCAGAAATACTTAGAATGTTTGTTTTTCTCAACAAGTTTGAAATGGGGTAAATTCAGTGGAAAGATTGGATTTGTTGTAAACAACCGTTTTTATTCAAAGCAGTAAAATAGGACAAATATAAACAAAAACTTATTTTCTCCTCAAAATGAGCCATATACAACTAAACTATGCTCCTCTTTTGTTTTGAAGCATTTTTAGGGAAATTCACTGAAAGCTTCTCTTTTGTCAAAAGTGACTATCTCAGATAGGAGCACAGAAATACTCAGAAAGTGTTTTGTCTCAACAAGTTTGAAACGAAGCAAATCCAGAGGAAAATTAGGATTTGTTTTAAACAACCCTTTTTTTTAAGCAGTAAAACTGGACAAAAAAAAAAAAAAAAATCTCCTCAAAATATGCCATACTCAGCTAAACTATGCTTTTCTGTTGTTTTGAAGCATTTTTGGGGAAATTCACTGAAAAATTCACTATTTAATCAAAAAAGTTACTATTCTTGAAGTAGCATGGAAATACTCCGAAATTTTTTTTTTACAAGTTTGAAAAGGGGCAAATCCTAAGGAAAATTTGGATTTGTTTTAACAACTCTTTATGATTAAACCAGTAAAAGTAGACAAATAGTAAATTAACAAAAAATGTTTTTCTTCTCAAATTTAGCCATATACAGTTAAACTATTCATTTCTGTTGTTTTGAAGCATTTTGGGGAAATTCTCTGAAAAATTCTCTTTTTAGTCCAAAAAGTGACACTCTCAGGAAGGATCACAGAAATACTCAGAAAGTTTGTTTTTCGTAAAATTTTAATAGGGGTAAACCAAGAGGAAAATTTGGATTTGTTTAAACAACTGTTTTTGATCAAACCAGTAAAAGGGGACAAATATTAACATAAACTGTTTTTCTCTTCAAATTGAGCCACGTACAGCTAAACTATGCTTTCCTGTTGTTTTGAAGCATTTTCGGGGAATTTCACTGAAAACTTCTCTTTTTAGTCAAAAAATAATCTATCTCAGAACAAAGCCCAGAAATAATCGGAAAGTTTGTTTTTCTCAACAAGTTTGAAAAGGAGCAAATCCTGTGGAAAATTAAGATTTTTTTTAAAAAACTGGACAAATATAAACCAAAACTGTTTTTCTCCTCAAAATGCGCCACATATAGCTGAACCTCAAAATGCGCCACATATAGCTGAACTATGCTTCTTGGTTGTTTTGTAGCATTTTTGGGGAAATTCGCTGAAAAATTCTCTTTTTAGTCAAAAAGTGACTATCTCATGAAGTAGCACGGAAATACTCCGAATTATTTTTAGAGGAAAATTTGGATTTTTTTAAACAACTGTTTTTGTTCATACCAGTAAAAGGGGACAAATATTAACAAAAACTGTTTTCTCCTCAAATTGAGCCACATACAGCTAAACTATGCTTTCCTGTTGTTTTGAAGCATTTTCGGTGAAATTCAATGAAAACTTCTTGTTTTGGTCAAAAAATTACTCTCAGGAATAGCACAGAAATATTCCAAAAGTTTTTTTTTTTAACAATTTTGAAAAGGTGCAAATCACGAGGAAAATTTGGATTTGTTTAGACAACTCTTTTTGATCAAACCAGTAAATGGAGACAAATACTAACAAAAACTTTTTTTCCATCTAAGTTAGCCACATACAGTTAAACTATGCTCTTCTGTTGTTTTGAAACATTTTTGGGGAAATTCACTTAAAAATTCTCTATTTAGACCAAAAAAAGGCCTATCTCAGAAAGAAGCTCAGAAATACTTTGAATGTTTGTTTTTCTCAACAAGTTTGAAATGGAGTAAATCCAGAGGAAAGTTTAGATTAGTCGTAAACAACCGTTTTTGTTCAAAGCAGTAAAACAGATCAAATATAAACAAAAACTTATTTTCTCCTCAAAATGAGCCATATACAACTAAAAAATGTTTTACTGTTGTTTTGAAGCACTTTTGGATAAATTCACTGAAAACTTCTCTTTTTAGTCCAAAAAGTGACACTCTCAGGAAGGATCACAGAAATACTCAGAAAGTTTGTTTTTCGTAAAATTTGAATAGTGGTAAACCAAAGGAAAATTTGGATTTGTTTAAACAAATGTTTTTGATCAAACCAGTAAAAGGGACAAATATTAACATAAACTTTTTTTCTCCTCAAAGTGAGCGACATGCAGCTAAACTATGCTTTCCTGTTGTTTTGATGTATTTTCGGGGAATTTTACTAAAACTTTGCTTTTTAGTTAAAAAAAAAAATATCGCAGAAAGAAGTTCAGAAATAATCAGAAAGTTTTTTTTTCTCAACAAGTGTGAAAAGGTTCATATCCAGTGGAAAATTTGGATTTGATTTAAACAACCCATTTTGTTAAAAGCAGTAAAACTGGTCAAATGTAAACAAAAACTGTTTTTCTCCTCAAAATGAGCCACATACCGCCAAACTATGCTTTTCTGTTGTTTTGTAGCTTTTTCGGGCTAATTCACTGTAAACTTCTCTTTTTAGTCAAAAAAGTGACTATCTCAGAAAGATTCTCAGAAATACTCAAATTTTTTTTTTTTTTTTTTTCAAGTTTGAAAAAGGGCAACTACTGAGGAAAATTTGGATTTGTTTAAACAACTTTTTTTATCAAACCAGTAAAAGGAGACAAATATAAACAAAAACTGTTTTCTCCTCAAAGTTAGCCACATACAGTTAAACTATGCTTTTCTGTTGTTTTGGAACATTTTGGGGGAAATTCACTGAAAACTTCTTTTTAGTCAAAAAATGACTACTCAGAAAGAAGCTCAGAAATACTTCGAAAGTTTGTTTTTCTCAACAATTAGAAATGGGGTAAATCCTGAGGAAAGTTTGGATTTGTTTTAACAACTGTTTTTGATCAAATATGTTTTTCTTCTCAAAGTGAGCCATACACAGTTAAACAATGCTTTTCTGTTGTTTTGCAGCATTTTTGGGGAAATTCACTGAAAACTTCTCTTTTTAGTCAAAAAATAGACTATCTCAGAAAGAAGCTCAGAAATAATCAGAATGTTTTTTTTTCTCAACAAATTTGAAAAAGAGCAAATCCAGAGAAAAATTAGGATTTGATGTAAACTACCTCTTTTTTTCAAAGCAGTTAAACAGGACAAATATAAACAAAAACTGTTTTTCTCCTCAAAATGAGCCACATACTGCTAAACTATGCTTTTGGGGGAAAATTCACTGAAAACATCTTTTTTTTTTGTCAAAAAAGTGACTATTTCAGAAAGGAGCACAGAAATACTTAGAATGTTTGTTTTTCTCAAGAAGTTTGAAAAGGGGCAAATCCAGAGGAAAATTTGGATTTGTTGTATAAACAACCCTTTTTGTTCAAAGCAGTAAAATGTGAAAAATATTAACAAAAACAGTCTTTTACTCAAAATGAGCCACATACTGCCAAACTATGCTTTTCTTTTGTTTTGAAGCATTTTCGGGCCAATTCACTGAAAAATTCTCTTTTTAGTCCAAAAAGTGACACTCTCAGAAGGGATCACAGAAATACTCAGAAAGTTTGTTTTTCTTAAAAATTTGAATAGGGCCAGATCTAGAGGAAATTTTGGATTTGTTTAAACAACTGTTTTTGCTCAAACCAGTAAAAAGGGACAAACACTAACAAAAACTGTTTTTCTCCGCAAAGTGAGCCACATACAGCTAAACTATACTTTCCTGTTGTTTTGAAGCATTTTCGGTGAATTTCACTGAAAATCTCTCTTTTTAGTCAAAAAAAATATCTCGGAAAGAAGCTCAGAAATAGTAAAAGGAAATTGCTTAGTTAAGAAAAATTAACCTTGAATGTTGTCTGAAATGAACAAAATATGATCTCAGAATGTTAATATATCTAAAATCTCCTAGGGAACATATCCACAGATCCCCTTAACTTGTTATATGCCATAGACTCACAATTACACCATTGCTCCCCCCGCCGCTACAATTTGTAATCACAATTTCCCCCCTTAGCACGATTTTCTGTGTGGTGCCCAGTTAGTGATTGCTCTTTTTTGCGGATGTGTGATTATTAACAGAAAAGAAATTGTGAGCTGCAAAGAGTCTATCAAACCTACTAATAAACATTTCTGTGCTGCTACTTTGAGTTCCAGGTCATCCACCATCCTTTTACTCTGTGTTTACCTGCCAACTGATTATCGATCTGATACCTCAGAGGCTGATGTTGATCAAAGTCATAGTGAGCTCAGCAGTTTCATCGACTCGCAAGCCCTTGATCATCTCATTATTGGAGGAAACTTATTGCTGACTTACTTAAGACTCAATGCAGTTCTCCAATTTATTGGATTTCATGAACAAGTTCAATCTTATCTGTGCCGACTGCCCATCCCACTCAATTAATCACACCTATGAGAGTGACGATGGTCAGACTACATCTTGGCTAGATCATTTTCTGTCCACACCATTGATGGCCAAAAAAATTTCACCTGTGCATAGTCTTTATGTTGGCACAATATTTCTGATCATTTAGTATTGTTTCTTACTCTATCCCAGCAGTTTACTTTACCCCTCATCCCCACTGATTAATTGCTAGGTATCTGCAATAAGACAAACTGGTCATTGTTCACAGACAAGGCTTTTTAGGACTTTCATGAGTATATAAGCTCTAATCCACCCTCAATGCAGGAGGAACTATTATCCTGTTGTATTGGCTCATGCTCTTCTTGCAACACTCATTGTCTCTTTACTGATTCTCCCTTGGATTGTACGTCTGAGACATCATCTTTATTCTCCCCTCTTGTAGAAGGCTGAAATGGAAACTAGTCCCAGGCTGGAATAAGCAAAGGAAGCTAAAGAAAAGGCAGATTGTTGGGACCATGTGTGGATTGAGGGAGGCTCGCCATAGTTTAGCACCTGTTCCAAATTAAGGACAATAAATTTAGGAATAAGTTACAAAGAGGAAAATTAAACAAAGGGAAGAGAACGTTAGGAATAATGATATTGTGTCGGCATTTACAAAAGCCTTCTCAAAATTATTTTGTAAGGAGATAAAGTGAGTTTGGCAAACTATCAATAGAAACACTATATTACCAATTGTTAATGTACCGAGTGATCCCAATTCCATAAGTAATGCCCTGGTTACCTAGTTTTCTGAGAACTGGAACAAGCATAATTCAGATTGTTTCAATGAATCAAATTACCTTATCTCAAATTCTGAAGTAAAGAACAAGAAATAGACTGCATCCTTGAGGCGTTTGGCCATCTTAACCCTCTTAATGCGGAGAAACTAAATTTAGTCTGCATAAAAACCACTTCCGCGGATGGTGGAACAAAATTTAATCCCCACATTGGAGACTGGTTGAACATAGTACCATCACCGACCCTAGAACTCCACCTTCATGATAGCGAATTTAGGCTATGTCTGGCCTACTAGCTCACAGTCCAGATGCCCCCTCTGTGTGATGAAGGGCGCTCCTGTTATTTTGAAGACCATCACATGAGTTGCAGGGGGTTGCGGGTGGAATGCAGGTCGAATCCACAGGCATGATAGTGGGACACGATCTTCAGAGTTGCACAATCAGCTGCTCTTGTTCCAAGGAAAGAAATACTGTCTTTGATCCCAGAAACCAGTAGTTGCCCATCTGATGCTTACCTCCCTAATTGGTGTAGGGGACGCCCATCTGCCCAGAATCTGATGGTGATTTCCATCATGCAGCATCTCAACTTATCCGGAGATGTTACTCAGGGTCATGATTTGAGGATAGGGGAGGAGAGAGAGATGTCTGCCCACTACAACAAATGTTAATCTGTGGGGGTATTTTTTTTTATCCTAATGGTGATTGTAACCTTGGGAGGATGGAGCATGGAGGCAGTCAGCAACATCACCAGGATAGGTTTCCTTCTAGGGTAACAATCTGGGAACTTCCTGAAGAAACAGTCCGCCACCTGTTTCAGGGAATATCGCACTTTGGAAAGGAAATGCGGCTATGTTGCACCAGAAATTTCCTGCCCACCCAGCCTGCCAACCTGTATAGATGGGATTACTTGACTCTCCCCTTCACTTGTCACACATATAGTGGTAATTAATGACGTTTACTATATTTTTGATGCAAAAAATATAGTCCCCAGATGATTAAAAGCACCTAAGTAGTACCACTTTGAAAACCAATGGCAAATCATGGAGTCTTCAACTGTGGACTTCCTTCATTGGACAAAACTGAGAACAGAGCAGTTGCTATATCAACAGCTGTTGTTTGTAGCTATGGCTTTCACACTGCACACGAAGCTATTGAAGCGCTATAGTATAAAACTTTGCTCGAAAGAACTTAGTTGCTAAACGGGTCAGTTTTTATCTGTGGACCTCCTTCTTTAGAACAAACCCAGACCAGTTCATAAGCTAGGGCTACAGCTATGGTTTGTAGCTCTAGCTTTCACATGTCACACAAGCGCTCTATATTAAAAGATCTATTATATATATATACAAGTTTGCATTGGTAGCCCAATCTGTGGCTCGAAGGAACTTAGTTGCTAATCCGGTCAGTTTTTATCTATTGAGTTCCTTCTTTGACACAAACCTAGACCAATCTATTACCAAACAGCACACAAGGGCCGTATTTGTAAACAGAAGTTGAAATTTGCGTTGATACCCATAGTCCTGCTCCATGCAAACTTGGTAATTGATCGACAGTGCAGTAGCTATAGATACTGGTGTGGTTCATACCTACATCATTATCACAGCACTCGAGTGCATACATAGCTAAAAAATTCAATAATGCTCTTGGTAATAGCTAGTTATAAGTTTCATAACTGGACATAGAGAAAGAAATAATTAGTATATTTACTTGGAGCCCTTCTCAAAGTGCGCATCTCATTCCAATTGCAGATCTTGTACTGGTAACTAATGGACATCACATATAGTTTGCTGTTGTTAAATCACATTTTACAATAAAAAAATAATATATATATTATAAAAACTGCTTTCATGTTTGGAGAAATTACCTCGATACCACTTCCTTGTTCTAAAAGTTAGCGCAGAAATCTGATATTTTGACGTCTTCATTCTACTCACTTTCTCATGGCATTACCAGTAATTGCTGATTTTCTCAGCAGCAGTTCACAATTATTCTGCACTACAGCCATCTTCCTGCTTCAGTGAAGAATTTTATTACTTGTTCCCATTCCCCTTAGCCTGGAATTGTTCCTTCCGAGGTTGATGGTTACAAACCTATTGCATTAGCGACAATTCTAAGTAAATCCTTGGAAAAATGCATCCTCATCAAGTTTAATAATCTAATGACCTCTGATCTACAGTTTGGTCTCAATCTGGACTCTCCACGACCCTATGTACTGGCATTATGAAGAACTTGATATCTCGTTATTTGCATCGAGGCTCTAGAGTATTTGTCTGTTTCAAGGCCTTTGATCTCGACATTCCACACATTTCTTTGAAGTTGGCAGATAGGGGCCTAACATCTGGTTTATGAGGCTTTTATCAAAATGGTCCTCCGGTCAAGAACTCAAAGTTTGCTGGGGAGTATCTTTCTGACGTGTTTTGTGTGGCAAAGAGTGTCAGGCAGGGAGGTGTGCTTTTTACAGTTCTATTTTCTTCTATCTATCTCTATCTAGATATCCTCCAGCTTGCCCACAAGAAATCTGCTGTTGGTTGCACTTGAAATAGGGGATTTTCAGGAAGTTTGGCCTATGTTGCTGATATTGTTCAGTTGGCCGCCTCCCTGGCTGCCCTTAAACTCATGCATTAGAAGTGTGAGGCATTTGCTAGCTCTCATGGTCTTATTTTCCATTTTAGTAATACCAAGTTTATCCAGTTTCATCAGCACTCATGCCTCAAGGTTGAACTAACTATACTCTTCTGTGGCCATCTCATCTTCCCTTATTAGCTGAGGTAACACACCTCGACAGTAACATTTGTCTCAAGAGTCAGAACATGATCAGGATGACATATTTTGTATTATTTTTCTTTCCGCATCTGCACCTTAGCCCTATCCCTCTCCCTATATGGGTGTGAACTGTGGTCAATCTCAGCCAAAACCCAGAATGCTTTGGACATTGCTTACAATAAGATACTTTCCCTAATGGAAACCTACCTTACAACGCTCACACATATTGTGCACCAGACAGCTAAACTTCTAAGTCTTATAAATATGTACATAGAAGGGTGTTACTCACTTCTTAATAAGTCTAATAAATGTTCCTTTTTTTTTAATGAAGTTTATTTTCAATAGTGGCCAATCGTTGTTATACCTTCTTAGGACAGTATATGGTAATCCATTTAAGAATTTTTACTCCATTAGTGATAAAATTAGATCACTAGTCCTTAGGATTTACATACTCAACCTTTCCTCCAATCCCATGGTTTCTTGTAGAATCTCTTAAATCATCACTATCCACCTAAATTATTGTTTTTCACCGGCCACCCCACTTACACCTTTTATTGGTGTAGTTTTAAATAGAACATTAAAAAAAAAAGGCGAGCGAAGAGCCCTCAGCTGGGAGGTGGATGGAAAACTTCGTATTGCTGCGCACACCTGTATGTGGTATATATATATATATATGTGCCATACGTTCATAACCCTGAAAGTATAAGGAAGATTTTACAGACTCAAATTAAAAAAGGAAATGGTCATCTTGGAAAACTCGCTATGGATACACTAGATTCCCATCAATGAAGAAAATGGCTGCTGATTGGAAGGCCAAAGGAAAAAAAAACCCTGGATCTACCCACAGCTTTCTTGGTTAACATTTGCCAGAGAAAGAATACTGGAATTTTATTCAGACTAAACTGCTCATTTCATCAACACACGGGCATTGGATGTGATATTTATTCCTGACAATAGGAGCTATTTTAAATTTTGCTTAGGGAAACACAGTTCCTTGCAATGTGTACAGCGCTCGTATTTCCTGAGAGCGAGTAGATGGCTGGATAGTGTGTGATGATTACTGCAGAAAGAACTGCCTGTTGACCTCACTCTTGATGTGGTGCTCATCTTATCTTCAAGGAAATCAATTTCCAATTACTGTAGCAGAACACCTAAATTCCACATGCATATTTCCATTTCAAAATTTGTCATTCCATTGTTTGTTGGATATCCAGTTGTTCAACCTTGCACGGATCTGTAAAGAATATGCAAATATAATTCTTGGCTACTTAACCCATATCACAAACTAAGCATTACAACATGATGATGGTATCAATATGCACAGATGAGTACTGTATTTCTTTGGCTAAGCTATGACTAGGTCAACGTGTTCATATTAGGTGCAATAGGCCACCACTAAAATAAGCATCAAGAAATATAGTGTTATCCCCTCGACCTTTTTTCTCTCGCAGACCTTCCTTCGCTTTCCCCTCAATGCTGTGCATTTGTCATTAGTAAATATTTTTAAGTTGTACATTAAATACCAGAGAGCGTATGGAAGATTTTGCAGACTCGACAGGATATGGTCATCTAGAAGATTATGCACACGCATCTACATGGAAATTCCCATTTTGGAAATGGTGTCAATCAAAAACAAAACTGCTCTGAAGAAAGATGAAGAAAGAGTGACTGGCATCTGCTAAGGAACTAACAAAACTACTCTATGCTCTGACATTGGAAGTATTTTCATTATATGTGGAAATCATATCAATCTTGGTAAGGTATATACAATTCCTTGCATATATACTGCTCTCTCTCTCCATTTCAGACAGCGAGTATGTGACTGGCTACATAGCATATATAAAAAGATAGCTGATGCGATTTTACTAGTGATAGAGAGCATATGGAAATCAAAAAAAAAACTCACATGAGTGCAATCATTTTAACAGTTCATGATGTCTGCTTTTGCATGGTCTTCCCTTTAGTACTCCTTTGAGAATTTTTTCAAAAAGCATTGCCTGATGATCTCTCTCTTCAAGTTAAGCATTTCCATTTATTCTTCATTCTTTTCCATGTACATCCCATTTAGTGGTAAGGAATCAGGTTGTCCAAACACACACCTGTAAGGAATTGACACATACAATTCTTGGCTACTTCGCTATATCCCAATCCAACCATTGCATCATCCAACCATTACAACATCATGATGGCATCAATATTTACAGATCAGATCATAATAGACACTTGGTTATGCCAAGGCTATATAGGACAATGGATTTATTAATTTTACTCATTTTCTAGCTTTGGGCTAGTGTGTATTATTTTGCTATGGCATTGAGCATGCCCAGTAATTTAGTATCTTAGTTACATAGGATACTGTTCATTTAAAAAGTATACATTGGTATCTTACCATAGCAACAAAAATTGAGCTTGAATGTCAAATCTTCTCACCTCTTCAGAGGCAGATAAAAGCAAAGGGATATGTATGCTCCACTGTCCAATAGCTTGGTATAGATGGTTGTTGCATAGCTCACCTGATCCTACACCTCTTCAGAGACAGATAAAAGCAAAGGGATATGTATGATCCACTGTACAATAGCTTGGTATATATGGCTGGTTGCATAGCTCACCTGATCCTACACCTCTTCAGAGACAGATAAAAGCAAAGGGATATGTATGCTCCACTGTCCAATAGCTTGGTATAGATGGCTGGCTGCATAGCTCACCTGATCCTACATGTTGTTAGTTGCTTAGCTTACCTGATTCTTCAGGTGGTTAGTTACCAAGCTCACCTGGTCCTACATATTGTTCCAGCTCACCTGATCCTACATTCACATCTTTGGCCTGAAAACGATAAAATTCTGATTAAAATATGAAAAATTCATGTTGATATGTCGATTTACAGGTGAGTGTCAGATACCTTGGTGGCCATCTTGAATTTCTCAAATTTCTTAACGGTGACAGAGTGGCACCTGGTGGATTAAAAATCCACTGAAAACAATTATGTGTCACAAAATTCCAGGTCCTTCAAAGAATAGGTGTTTGGCAACCGAACTATTTTATTGGTATTTCTGTGTGCTCTTCTGCTGGGAAAGGCTGCACAGTTACAACTGTTTTTTGGAAAATACTGTCATGTAAGTTTTGTTGTAGACATGACACAATATCGAGATACATATTTTTTGTTTGCTTACGTAAATGGAGCTGATTCCTATATCAAACTGCAGTTATTGTATTTGGATTCTAACGATACCAACAGTTTCAAAAATATATTCTTGAAAAAAAGATTATCGCTACAAATATAATTTATATGAAACCCCACAAATAAACTAGCTGTGTTATCAGTCAAAAAAATCCAATCTTTACTACCATTCTGCTTTTTTTTTTGCTAGTGAGAAACTGTGGTAAGACACTGGAAAATTCTGTTCTACAAATGTTATGCTTTATGCTTGTGAGGAAAAAATATATATAGTAGTTTGTAAACTAGTTGTATTTTTGCATATGCTCACAAAACTAGGGTACAGTTGAGGGGCGAGTATACCAAAATAAAAATAAAAGAAGATACCTGAACATCTCCGTTTATTTTATACTCGTTGCAGTTTAATTTTGATAGCTTGTTTCAAGAGCTTTTCAACGATGGACTCTATGAAGGCTAGTATATATATCGGTGCACAAGTATGCTCCTAAAAATCTGCACCTGATCACGCAGAAAATTATTAAAAATTACAAAATACTCCTGGACCTGGATATGATTTTATACGCATAGTTATCTATAGGAAATTTCTCTTCTTACTTCTGATATATGGGTTAAAAGAATTGGGAAATCCCAGGGTGGACATCTGGAATCCTGTGAACATGGTCTGCAGTCCCTTACCAATGGCTTGTCACTTCACATGTCAGAAGTGAACATTACAATAATGAATACATTCTACTAGAGTGATCCTAGACCTTATGTGTGTGGTTCCAATGAAGTTCCTCTAATCGCCTGCTTTCAAATGAATGCCAAGTTTCCAAATCCGTGAAAATTTTTTTAGTGATTATGAAAATACAGAGAAGGTTATTTAAAAAAAATTAAAAAAGTTACGCACTAGGTATTGCGGGAACTCCTAGAACAGGAGTGGAGCCTGGCAACATGTGTGCTGGAGAGAAATTCTGGTTATAAGAATTTTGGGTCTGTTTAATATAGAATATAGTAAACAATATGTTTGACAGGTGTAACCATAAAAGCAGCATACTTGCCTCAGGATAACCCTCTGCAGTATTTCTGGTTAATTAGATGGGAAGACATCAAGGGTGCCACCGCCAGGCAGTATAGGAGTCAGCAAATTACACTGAGGAGTTCAAGTTTCCATTGATAATATATTATGGTGAATGAATATTTTATTATGAATAGATACTACAATGTTATGCTCATTTACAATCACAAACCCAAATTATAACCAACATGTCTGGCGAGGGGTCAATCCAACGAAAGTAAACCTCCCCAAATTCCCAAGCTCCAAGAAACTCCTCAAATAACAAGTGGCAATAAGATCACATATCCCCAAAGTTCAGCCAAGAAATAATTTCCCCACTCTCTAAAACATAATGTGCCCCTCTCCAAAACCTAATGTGCCCCTCTCCAAAACCTAATGTGCCCCTCTCCAAAACCTAATGTGCCCCTCTCTCCAAAACCTAATGTGCCCCACTCTCCAAAACCTAATGTGCCCCACTCTCCAAAACCTAATGTGCCCCTCTCCCCAAAACCTAATGTGCCCAACTCTCCAAAATCTAATGTGCCCACTCTCTAAAACTTAATGTGTCCCACTCTCCAAAACCTAATGTGCCCCTCTCTCCAAAACCTAATGTGCCCCTCTCCCTAAAACCTAACGTGCCCCACTCAGCAAAACCTAATGTGCCCCTCTCTCCAAAACCTAATGTGCCCCTCTCCCTAAAACCAAATGTGCCCAACTCTCCAAAATCTAATGTGCCCAACTCTCCAAAACCGAATGTGCCCCTCTCCCTAAAACCTAATGTGCCCCACTCACCAAAACCTAATGTGCCCCTCTCTCCAAAACCTAATGTGCCCCTCTCCCTAAAACCTAATGTGCCCAACTCTCCAAAATCTAATGTGCCCAACTCTCCAAAACCTAATGTGCCCCTCTCTCTAAAACTTAATGTGTCCCACTCTCCAAAACCTAATGTGCCCCTCTCTCCAAAACCTAATGTGCCCCTCTCCCTAAAACCTAATGTGCCCCACTCACCAAAACCTAATGTGCCCCTCTCTCCAAAACCTAATGTGCCCCTCTCTCTAAAACTTAATGTGTCCCACTCTCTAAAACCTAATGTGCCCCTCTCCCTAAAACCGAATGTGCCCCACTCACCAAAACCTGTGCCCCAAACCTAATGTGCCCCACTCACTAAAACCTAATGTGCCCCACTCACCAAAACCTAATGTGCCCCACTCACCACAACCTAATGTGCCCCACTCACTAAAACCTAATGTGCCCCACTCTCCAAAACCTAATGTGCCCCTCTCCCTAAAACCTAATGTGCCCCACTCACCAAAACCTAATGTGCCCCTCTCTCCAAAACCTAATGTGCCCCTCTCTCTAAAACTTAATGTGTCCCACTCTCTAAAACCTAATGTGCCCCACTTACCAAAACCTAATGTGCCCCAAACCTAATGTGCCCCACTCACTAAAACCTAATGTGCCCCACTCACCAAAACCTAATGTGCCCCACTCACCACAACCTAATTTGCCCCACTCACTAAAACCTCATGTGCCCCCCTCTCCAAAACCTAATGTGCCCCTCTCTCCTAAACCTAATGTACCCCACTCTCCAAAACCTAATGTGCCCCACTCTCTGGACAATAGTTGATAGACAGACAGGAATGATTGAGAGTCTATTCTTTTGTGATACAGATGCTCTCTGACATTATCATACCTTGTAGGAAGTGTGTTTGTCCGGGTAGGGAGTGGGGGTGGAGGGGGCCTTATAGACTATGATTGTGCTGTAACGGAAAAGGAGCGCCCGTCTTGTCACCATGGCAATGCAGGTCTTACAGAATTAGGAAAAACAAGAGAGCACAGTCCTTCTTGCATATTTTGTGCTGCTTGTAGATGATACGCAAGTTGCATACTTACAAATATAAACATTCTATGTTTTTTGTCCTCTTTACCAAACATTTGGATTTGGTGATCACTTGATGCTGGTTGAGGGCATGCCTCATTTGTATCTCAAGCCAGATTTTCCTTTTAAATTAATGGCAACAATATTTTTCACAATTATTTATGCTTTGAAACAGTCACCCAATAACTTCAACCTTTACTTAACAATATCAGGCGTCTTACTCTTCATACCCCTTACACTCCCCCCCCCCCCCCCCCCCAACCCCCACCACCTCAGTGCATGTAGTCAGCTCTTTCCAGTTCCCTATACAGCACCAATGGCACATCCAGTGAGTGGACCAAGCAACAATGAATGTCTGCATGATAATGTAGCTAAAATCGCAGTCAACTTTACCTCCCTAGTATGGATAGAAGAAATTCTATGTATAACAACACCCAGGGGGCAGGGGGTGGGATAGAGGTTGGAAGGAAGAAAGCTTCTTCATGGGATTTGACTCCTCTCTCCAGACAAGATTTTAATTTGTATTTTTTTTAATGTAAATCTGCAGTAATCATGATAGAACATTCATTCACCATTTAGCTACACATATTGTCATCAGAAGCATGGCGCCCATCATGGCTACCTTTCTGATTATCAAGAAATTCTGCAGGCAAACTTACATTACAAATAAAGTAGACCCATAAACCACTCCCAGTACACACTTGTCACGGGCTACACACCTGCACTGGGCAATAAGTTCCCTTGATATTATGTAAAAATTCCTCTGTAATACAAATCACTCAAATTCCCACTTAATACCACAATCATTCAAATTGGTCCAAGAGAAAGCAAATTGGAACTCATATGAAAGATGGGGTTTAGATTTCATTGGTAGCTATCGTATATGTAGGTCAAGCTGAATCTGTTAGAAATTTTTTTATTGCAGCTTCCGTGTCAGACACGTAATAGAGACAAGTCTTGGGCAGGGGGACCATGTTCACAAGATCCCAATGTCTACCAGCATTTCCCCACGACATCAAGCTCATACAATATCAAAAATATGAAGAATAATTCCTTATACATGACTACACATATGAAAGTGTATCCAGGTCTAGAGGAAAATTCTATAACCACTTCCAATCACAGGTTATATATAACATGACCACTCACTTCGAATGTAATTCCCCCCCCCCCCCCCCCAGAATACCACATAGAAGGGAAATGAGGTCAATAAGGATCAAGGAAAAAGGTCAATAAGGGTTAAGGGAAAAGAGGTCAATAAGGGTTAAGGGAAATGAGGTCAATAAGGGTTTTCCCTCCATAATACCACAAGGGGATTGAGATCAATAAGGGTTTTTCCC
>CBDHEM010000062.1:0-72817 GCA_965261955.1 Leptonemataceae bacterium | reverse complement strand
GACTGAAAAATTCTCTTTCTGCGTCAAAAACGTGAATATCTCAGAAAGAAACTAAGAAATACTTTGAATGATTTTTTCTCAACAAGTTCGAAAAGGTGCAAATCCTGAGCAAAATTTTGATTTCATGGGAACATCTTTTGGTCATTGCAGTGAAACAGGATAAATATTGACTAAAACATTTGTTCTCGTCAAAATGAGCCACATACAGTAAACTAAGCTTCTCTGGTGTTTGAAGCATTTTCACGGAAATGACTGAAAAATTCTCTTTTGCTTCAAAAAGGTGACTGTCTCAGAATGAAGCTAAGAATAACTCAGAAAGTAATTTTTTCTCAACAAGTTTGAAGAGGAACAAATCCTGAGGAAAATATTGATTTTGAATGGAACAACTTTTTTTGGTCAAACCAGTGTAACGGGACAAATATTTACGAAAACGGTTTTCCTCCTCAAAATAAGCCACATACAGCTACTCAGCTTTTCTGCTGTTTTGAAGTTTTTTCACGGAAATTGACTGAAAACTTGTCATTCAATTAAAAAATGTGACTGTTTCAGATTGAACCTAAGAATTACTCAGAAAGTTATTTTTCTCAACAAGTTCGAAAAAGGACAAATCCTGAGGAAATTTTTGATTTGATGGAAACAATATTTTTTGGTCAAACCAGTGAAATGGGACAAATATGTCAATTTTTTTTTTCCTCCTCAAAATAAGGCATATACAGCTAAACTACACTTTTCTGGTTTTATGAAGCATTTTCGCTGAAATTGACTGAAAACTTCTCTTTTTGGGTGAAAAACGTGACTATCTCGGAAAGAAGCTAAGAAATACACACAAACTTTTTTCTCCCCAAGTTTGAAAAGGGGCAAATCCTGAGGAAAATTTTGATTTAATTGAAACAACTTTTTTGGTTCAAACCAGTGAAATGGGACAAATATTGATGATAATGTTTTTCCTCCTCAAAATGAGCCACATACAGCTAAACTAAGCTTCTCTGGTGATTTAAATGCGTTTTCGCAGAAATTGACTAAAAAATTCTCTCTTTGGGTCAAAAACGTGATTATTTCAAAAAGAACTAAGAAATACTCAGAAATTGATTTTTTTTTCAAGTTCGAAATAGTGCAAATCCTGAGGAAAATTTTGATTTAATGGAAACATTATTTTTTTGGTCAAAGCAGTATATTGGGACAAATATTGACAAAATATTTTTCCTCGTCAAAATGAGCCACATACAGCTCAACTAAGCTTCTCTGGTGTTTGAAGCATTTTCGTGGAAATTGACTTAAAACTTCTCTTTTGCTTCAAAAAGGTGACTGTCTCAGAATGAAGCTAAGAATTACTCAGAAAGTTTGTTTTTTCAACAAGTTTGAAAAGGAGAAAATAATGAGTAAAAGTTGATTTGATGGAAACAATTTTCTTTGTTCAAACCAGTGAAACAGGACAAATATTGACGTTAAACAGTTTTCCTCCTCAAAATGAACCACATACAGCTATACTAAGCTTTTCTAGCATTTTGAAGTATTTTCACGGAAATTGACTGAAAACTTCTCTTTTTGGGTAAAAAATCAGAAAGAAATTAAGAAATACACAAAGATGATTTTTTCTCAAGTTTGACAAGGGGCTAATCCTAAGGAAAATTTTGATTTTATGGATACATTTTTGGATCAAACCCGTGAAATGGGACAAATATTACCAAAAACATTTTTCCTCTTCAAAATGAGCCACATATAGTCTAGCCTAAGATTATCTGGTTTAATAAAGCATTTTCATGCTATATTTTAGTCAATATAGCAACTGTCTCAGAATGAAGTTAAGAATTATTCTGAAAGTTTATTTTTTTCTCAGCAACTTTGAAAAGGGGATAATCCAGAGGAAATGATTTGATTTAATGAATACAATTGTTTGGGGCAACGTAGTGAAATGGGACTTAAAAATGTTTTTCCTCCATAAAATGAACCATATACAAGCTAAACTAAGCTTTTCTGGTGTTTTGAAGAATTTTTGCGGAAAATGACTAAAAAATTTCTTTTTGGGTCAAAAACGTGACTATCTCCGAAGAAGCTAAAAATACTCACAAATAAATTTTTCTCAATTTGGAAAAGGGGCAAACCTGAGGAAAATTTTGCTTTAATTGAAACAACTTTTTTTGTCTAACTAGTGAAATGGGACAGACGAAAATGTTTTTCCTCCTCAAAATGAGCCACATACAGCTAAACTAAGCTTTTCAGGTGTTTTGAAGCATTTTCGCGGAAATTTCCTGAAAACTTCTCTTTTTGTCAAAAATATGAATACCTCAGAAAGAATCTAAGAAATATTCAGAAATAATTTTTTTTCAACAAGTTCGAAATGGTGCAAATCCTGAGGAAAATTTAGATTTGGTGGAAACATCCTTTTTTGGTCAAAGCAGTGAAATGGGGCAATTATTGACAAACATTTTACCTTCTCAAAATGAGCCACATACAGTTAAACTAAGCTTCTCTGATATTTGAAGCATTTTCGTAGAAATTGACTGAAAACCTCTTTTGCTTCAAAAAAGTGTCTGTCTCGGAATGAAGCTAAGAATTTTTCCGAAAGTTATTTTTCTCAACAAGTTTGACGAGGCAAATACTGAGCAAAAGTTTTGATTTAGTGGGAACAACCTTTTTTGGGACAAACCAGTGAAACTGGAAAAATATCGACAAAAACGGTTTTCCTCCTCAAAATGAGCTTCATATAGCTAAACTAAGCTTTTCTGGTGCTTTGAAACATTTTCACGGAAATTGACTGAGAACTTCTCGTTTTGGGTCAAAATCGTGACATCTCCGAAAGAAGCTAAGAAATACTCACAAATATTTTTTTCTCAACAAGTTTGAAAAGGGTCAAATCTTGAGAACATTTTTGATTTGATGGAAACAACTTTTTGTCAAACCAGTGATTTGGGACAAATATTACCAAAATATTTTCTCTTCAAAATTAGTGACATAGAGCTAAACTACGCTTTTCTGGTTTTATGAAGAATTTTCGAGGAAATTAACTGAAAACCTCTTTTGCATCAAATAGTGAATGTCTCAGAATGAAGCCAAGAATTACTCAGAAAGTTATTTTTTCTCAACAAGTTTGAAAACGGGAAATTCCTGAGAAAAATTATGATTTGATGGAAACAACTTTTTTTGGTCAAACCTGTGAAATGGGACAAATATTGATGAAAATGTTTTTTTGCCTCAAATGACCCACATACTGCTAAACTATGCTTTTCTTGTGTTTTGACAAAAAAAATCTCTTTTTGGATCAAAAACCTGACTATCTCAGAAATAAGCTAAGAAATACGCACAAACAATTTTTTTCTTAGCAAGTTTTAAAAGGGGCTAATTCTGAGGAAAATATTTATTTAATTGAAACAACTTTTTTTTTGTCAAATAAGTGAAATGGGATAAATATTGACGAAAACGATTTTCCTCCTCAAAATAAGCCACATACAGCTAAATTAAGCTTTGCAGGTATTTTACAAGCATTTTCGTGGAAATTGACTGAAAAATTATCTTTTTGGTCTACAAAGTGACTCTCAGAAAGAAGTTTAGAATCACTCAGAAAATTATTTTTTACAAGTGAATAGTGGGAAATCCTGAAGAAATGTTTTGATTTGATTGAAACAACCTTTTTTGGTCAAACCAGTGAAATGGGACAAATATTGAAGAATATAGTTTTCCTCCTCAAAATGAGCCACATACAGCTAAACAAAATTTTCCGGTATTTGTAAGCATTTTTGCGGAAAATGATGGAAACTTCACATTTTGTTTGAAAGACGTGACTATCATAGAAATATGTTAAGAAATACGCAGATAATTTTTTCTCAAAAGTTTGAAAAGGGGCAAATCCTGAGGAAAATGTTGATTTTGAATGGAAAAATTTTTTTGGTCAAACCAGTGAAACGGGACAAATATTGACGAAAACGGTTTTCCTCATCAAAATAAGCCACATACAGCTACTCACCTTTTCTGCTGTTTTGAAGTTTTTTCACGGAAATTGACTGAAAACTTCTCATTCAATTCAAAAATTGACTGTTTCAGATTAAACCTAAGAATTACTCAGAAAGTTACTTTTTCTCAACAAGTTTGAAAAAGGGAAAATTCAGAGAAAATTTTTGATTTGATGGAAACAATTTTTTTTGTCAAACCAGTGAAATGGGACAAATTTTTCAAAAAAAATTTTTCCTCCTAAAAATTAGGCATATACAGCTAAACTACACTTTTCTAGTTTTTATGAAGCATTTTCGCGGAAATTGACTGAAAACTTCTCTTTTTGGGTCAAAAACGTGACTATCTCGGAAAGAAGCTAAGAAATACACACAAATTTTTTTTCTCAACAAGTTTGAAAAGGGGCAAATCCTGAGGAAAATTTTGATTTAATTGAAACAACTTTTTTTGGTCAAACCAGTGAAATGGGACAAATATTGACGATAACGTTTTTCCTCCTCAAAATGAGCCACGTACAGCTAAACTAAGCTCCTCTGGTGTTTTGAAGCATTTTCGCGGAAATTGACAAAAAAATTTACTTTTTGGGTCAAAAACGTGATTATTTCAGAAAGAAGCTAAGAAATACTCAAATATTGATTTTTTTCTCAACAAGTTCGATAAGTGCAAATCCTGAGGAAATTTTTGATTTGCTGGAAACATTTTTTTCAGTCAAAGCAGTAAATTGGTACAAATATTGACTAAAACATTTTTCCTCGCTAAAATAAGCCACGTACAGATAAACTAAGCTTCTCTGGTATTTGAAGCATTTTCGTGGAATTGACTTAAAACTTCTCTTTTGCTTCAAAAAGGTGACTGTCTCAGAATGAAACTAAGAATTACTCAGAAAGTTATTTTTTCGCAACAAGTGTGAAAAGGAGAAAATAATGAGTAAAAGTTGATTTGATGGAAACAATTTTCTTTGTTCAAACCAGTGAAACGGGACAAATATTGATGTTAAATGGTTTTTCTCCTCAAAATGAGCCACATACAGCTAAACGAAGCTTTTCTTGTTTTATGAAGTGTTTTTGCGGAAATTAACAGAATACTTTTCTTTCGTTTAATTTTTTTTTATTATCTCTTAATGAAGCTAAGAATTACTCAGAAAGTTATTTATACAGCTAAAACTAAGCTTTTCTGGTGTTTTGAAGCATTTTCGCTGAAAACGACTGGAAACTTCTCTTTTTGGTTCAAAAACGTGAGTATCTCAGAAAGAAGCTTAGAAATACCCACAAATGATTTTTTCAACAAGTTTAAAAAGGGGAAAATCCTAAGGAAATTTTTTATTTGATGGAAATAACTTTTTTTTGGTCCAACCCGTGAAATGGAACAAAAAAGTTTACCACCTCCAAATGAGCCACACAGCTAAACTAAGCTTTTCCGGTTTTATGAAGCGTTTTCGCAGAAATTAACTGAAAAATTCTCTTTTGGGTAAAAAAATTACTAGAATGAAGCTAAGAATTACCCAGAAACTTTATGTCAACAAGTTTGAATAGGGACAAATCCTGAGGGAAATTTTGATTTGATGGAAACAACTTTTTTGGTCAAACAAGTGAAATGGAGAAAATATTAAGAAAAATGTTTTTCCTCCTCAAAATGATACACATACAGTTAAACTAAGCTTCTCTGATATTTGAAGCATTTTCTCAGAAATTGACTGAAAACCTCTTTTTACTTCAAAAAAGTGTCGGTCTCGGAATGAAGCTAAGAATTTTTCCGAAATTATTTTTCTCAACAAGTTTGACGAGGCAAATACTGAGCAAAAGTTTTGATTTAATTGGGAACAACCTTTTTTGGGCAAACCAGTGAAACTGAACAAATATCGACAAAAACGGTTTTCCTCCTCAAAATGAGCTTCATACAGCTAAATAGAGCTAAACTAAGTTTTTCTGGTGTTTGAAGTATTTTCACGGAAATTGACTGAAAACTTCTCGTTTTGGGTCAAAAACGTGACATCTCCGAAAGAAGCTAAGAAATACTCACAAATATTTTTTTCTCAACATGTTTGAAAAGGGTCAAATCCTGAGGAAATTTTTGATTTGATGGAAACAACTTTTTGTCAAACCAGTGAATTGGGACAAATATTATCAAAATATTTTCTCCTCAAAATTAGTGACATAAAGCTAAACTACGCTTTTCTGGTTTTATGAAGCATTTTCGAGGAAATTAACTGAAAACCTCTTTTGCATCAAAAAGTGAATGTCTCAGAATGAAGCCAAGAATTACTCAGAAAGTTATTTTTTCTCAACAAGTTTGAAAACGGGAAAATCCTGAGAAAAATTATGATTTGATGGAAACAACTTTTTTTGGTCAAACCTGTGAAATGGGACAAATATTGATGAAAATGGTTTTCTGCCTCAAATGACCCACATACTGCTAAACTATGCTTTTCTTGTGTTTTGAAGAATTTTCGCGGAAATTGACAGAAACTTCATTTTTTGGATCAAAAACTTGACTATCTCAGAAATAAGCTAAGAAATACGCACAAACAATTTTTTTCTTAAGTTTGAAAAGGGACAAATTCTGAGGAAATTTTTTATTTAATTGAAACAACTTTTTTTTTATCAAATAAGTGAAATGGGACAAATATTGACGAAAATGTTTTTCCACCTAAAAATAAGCCACATACAGCTAAACTAAGCTTTGCAGGTGTTTTCAAGCATTTTCGTGGAAATTGACTGAAAACTTATCTTTTTGGTCTACAAAGTGACTCTCAGAAAGAAGTTTAGAATCACTCAGAAAATTATTTTTCACAAGTGAATAGTGGGAAATCCTGAAGAAATGTTTTGATTTGATTGAAACAACCTTTTTTGGTCTAACCAGTGAAATGGGACAAATATTGAAGAATACATTTTTCCTCCTCAAAATGAACCACATACAGCTAAACTAAATTTTTCTGGTGTTTTTAAGAATTTTTGCCGAAAATGATGTAAACTTCACTTTTTGGTTTATCTCAGAAAGAAACTAAAAAATACTCACAAATGTATTTTACAAGTTTGAAAAGCGGAAAATCCAAAGGAATATTTTTATATGATGGAAACAACTTTTTTTGTCAAACCAGTAAAATGGGACAAATACAAAAAAAACTTTTTTCTCCTCAAAATGAGCCACATACAGCTTATCTAAGCTTTTCTTGTTATATGAGGCATTTTCGTGGAAATTGACTAAAAACTTCACATTTGGGTCAAAAATGAGACTAACTCAGAATGAAGCTAAGAATTACTCAGAAAGTTATTTGTTCTCAACATGTTTGAAAAGGGGCAAATACAGTGGAAAAGTGATTTGATTGAAACAACATTTTATGGTCAACCGTGAAACGGGACATATCTTGATGAAAACGTTTTTCCTCCTCAAAATGAGCCTCATACAACTAAGCTTTTCTGCCGTTTAAAAGCATTTTCACAGAAATTACCTGAAAACTTCTCTTTTTGGTCTAAAAAGGACTTTTTCAGAAAGAAGCTTAGAATTTCCCAGAGAGTTATTTATCACAAGTAAGAAAAGGGGTAAATCCTGAGGAAATATTTTGACTTGATTGAAACAACTTTTTATGGGAAAACAGTGAAAAGGGACATTTATTACAAAAAAAAAATTTCACCTCAAAATGAACCACATACAGCTAAACTAAGTTTTTCTGGTGTTTTGAAACATTTACGCGGAAAATGATTGAAAACTTCTCTTTTTGGGTCGAAAACGGGACTATCTCAGAAAGAAGATGAAGAATACTCAGAGAAATGATATTTTTTCAACAAGTCTGAAAAGGTGCAAATCCTGAGGAAAATATTGATTTTGAATGGAACAACTTTTTTTGGTCAAACCAGTGAAACGGGACAAATATTGACGAAAACAGTTTTCCTCATCAAAATAAGCCACATACAGCTATTCAGCTTTTCTGCTGTTTTGAAGTTTTTTCACGGAAATTGACAGAAAACTTCTCATTCAATTAAAAAATGTGACGGTTTCCGATTAAACCTAAGAATTACTCAGAAAATAATTTTTTCTCAACAAGTTAGAAAAAGGGAAAATTCGGAGAAAATTTTTGATTTGATGGAAACAACTTTTTTTTGTCAAACCAGTGAAATGGGACAAACATTTCAAAAAACATTTTTCCTGCTCAAAATTAGGCATATACAGCTAAACTACACTTTTCTGGTTTTATGAAGCATTTTCGCGGAAATTGACTGAAAACTTCTCTTTTTGGGTAAAAAACGTGACTATCTCAGAAAGAAGCTAGGAAATACACACAATTTTTTTTTTCTAAACAAGTTTGAAAAGGGGGCAAATCCTGAGAAATTTTTTAATTTAATTGAAACAACTTTTTTTGGTCAAACCAGCAAAATGGGACAAATATTGACGATAACGTTTTTCATCCTCAAAATGAGCCACGTACAGCTAAACTAAGCTTCTCTGGTGTTTTGAAGCATTTTCGCGAAAATTGACCAAAAATTTGGCACTTTTTGGGTCAAAAACATGATTATTTCAGAAAGAAGCTAAGAAATACTCAGAAATTGATTTTTTTCGCAACAAGTTCGAAAAAGTGCAAATCCTGGGGAAATTTTTGATTTGCTGGAAACATCTTTTTTTGGTCAAAGCAGTAAATTGGGACAAATATTGACTAAAACATTTCCCCTCATCAAAATGAGCCACATAGAGCTAAACTAAGCTTCTCTGGTGTTTGAAGCATTTTCATGGAAATTGACTTAAAACTTCTCTTTTGCTTCAAAAATGTGACTGTCTCAGAATGAAGCTAAGAAAGTAATTTTTTCTCAACAAGTTTGAAAAGGAGAAAATAATGAGTAAAAATTGATCTGATGGAAACAATTTTCTTTGTTCAAACCAGTGAAACGGGACAAATATTGCCGTTAAACGTTTTTTCTCCTCAAAATGGGCCACATTCAGCTAAACTAAGCTTTTCTTGTTTTATGAAGGGTTTTTGCGGAAATTAACAGAATACTTCTCTTTCGTTTAATTTTTTTTATTATCTATGAATGAAACTAAGAATTACTCAGAAAGTTATTCATAAAGCTAAACTAAGCTTTTCTCGTGTTTTGAAGCATTTTCGCTGAAAAAGACTGGAAACTTCTCTTTTTGGTTAAAAAACGTGAATATCTCAGAAAGAAGCTTAGAAATACTCACAAATGATTTTTTTAACAAGTTTAAAAAGGGGGAAATCCTAAGGAAAATTTTTATTTGATGGAAATAACTTTTTTTTTGGTCAAACAACTGAAATGGGACAAAAAAGGTTTACCTCCTCCAAATGAGCCACACAGCTAAACAAATTTTTTCCGGTTTTATAAAGGATTTTCGCGGAAATTGACTGAAAACCTCTCTTTTGGGTTAAAAAATTGACTATCTCAGGAAGAAGCAAAGAATTAAAATTTTTTTTCGAATGAGTTTGAATAGGGACAAATCCTAAGGATAATTATGATTTAATGGAAACAGTATTTTTAAACAAATCAATGTAATGGGACAAATATTAACGAAAACGGTTTTCCTCCTCAAGATGACCCACATACAGCTAAACTAAGCTCTTCTGGTGTTTTAATGCAGTTCCACGAAAATAGACAGAAAACATCCCATTTGTGTCAAAAAAGTGACTTATCTCAGAATGAAGCTAAGAATTACTCTGAAAGCTGTTTTTTTCTCAACAAGTTTGAATAGGACAAATCTTGAGAGAAATTTTGATTTGATAGAAACAACTTTTTTTTGCCAAACTAGTAAAACGGGACAAATATTAACGAAAACGGCTCGCGTAAATTAAAAAATTCTCTTTCTGCGTCAAAAACGTGAATATCTCCGAAAGAAACTAAGAAATACTTTGAATTAATTTTTTCTCAACAAGTTCGAAAAGGTGCAAATCCTGAGCAAAATCTTGACTTGATGGGAACATCTTTTGGTCATTGCAGTGAAACGGGATAAATATTGACTAAAACATTTGTTCTCGTCAAAATGAGCCACATACAGCTAAACTAAGCTTCTGTGGTATTTGAAGCATTTTCGCGGAAAATGACTGAAAACTTATCTTTTGCTTCAAAAAAGAGACTGTCTCAGAATGAAGCTAAGAATTAGTCAGAAAGTTATTTTTTCTCAACAAGTTTGAAAAGGGTCAAATACTGAGTAAAAGTTTTGATTTGATGGAAACATTTTTTGTTCAACCCAGAGAAACGGGACAAATATTGACGTAAACGTTTTCCTCCTCAAAATGAGCCACATACAGCTAAACTAAGCATTTCAGGTGATTTCAAGCATTTCGCGGAAATTGACCGAAACCCTATCTTTTGGGTGTACAAAGTGAGTTCTCAGAAACAGCTTTAGAATTACTCATAAAATTAGTTTATCACAGTAGCAAATCCTGAAGAAATGTTTGATTTGATTGAAACAACTTTTTTTGGTCAAACCAGTGAAATGGGACAAATATTGAAGAAAACGGTTTTCCTTCTCAAAATGAGCCACATACAGCTAAACTAAGCTTTTCTGGTGTTTTGAAGCATTTTCGCGGAAAATGGCTAGAAACTTCTCTATTGGGTTCAAAAACTAGACTATCTCAGAAAGAAGCTAAGAAATACTAGCAAATGATTTTTTCAACAAGTTTGAAAAGGAGCAAATCCTAAGGAAATTTTTATTTAATGGAAACAAATTTTTGGGGGAAAACCAATGAAATGAGACAAATATTACAAAAAACATTTTTCCTCCTCAAAATGAGCCTCAAACAGCTAAAATTAGTTTTTCTAGTTTTATGAAGCCTCTTCGCGGAATTTGACAGAAAAATTCTCTTTTGCTTCAAAAAAGTGTCTCTCAGAATCAAGCTAAGAATTACTCAGAAATAATTTTTTCTCAACATGTTTGAAGAGGAACAAATCCTGAGGAAAATATTGATTTTGAATGGAACAACTTTTTTGGTCAAACCAGTGAAACTGGACAAATATTGACGAAAACTTTTTTCTCCTCAAAATAAGCCACATACAGCTACACAGCTTTTCTGCTGTTTTGAAGTTTTTTCACGGAAATTGACTGAAAACTTCTCATTCACTTCAAAAATGTGACTGTTTCAGATTGAACCTAAGAATTACTCAGGAAGTTATTTTTTCTCAACAAGTTTGAAAAAGGGAAAATCCTGAGAAATATTTTGATTTGATGGAAACAATTTTTTTTGGTCAAACCAGTGAAATGGTACAAATATTTAAAAAAACATTTTTCCTGCTCAAAATTAGGCATATACAGCTAAATTACACCTTTTTTTTTATGAAGCATTTTCGCGGAAATTGACTGAAAACTTCTCTTTTTGGGTCATAAACGTGACTATCTTGGAAAGAAGCTAAGAAATACACACAAATGTTTTTTTCACAACAAGTTTGAAAATGGGCAAATCCTGAGGAAAATTTTGATTTAATTGAAACAACTTTTTTGGGTCAAACCCGTGAAATGGAACAAATATTGACGATAACATTTTCCCTCCTCAAAATGAGCCACATACAGCTAAACTAAGGTTCTCTGGTGTTTTGAAGCATTTTCACGGATATTGACTAAAAAATTAACTTTTTGGATCAAAAACATGATTATTTTAGAAAGAAGCTAAGAAATAATCTGAAATTGATTTTTTTCTCAACAAGTTCGAAAAAGTACAAATCCTGAGGAAAATGTTGATTTGATGGAAAAAACTTTTTTTGGTCAAAGCAGTAATATGGACAAATATTGACTAAAACATTTTTCCTCGTCAAAATGAGCCACATACAGCGAAACTAAGCTTCTCTGGTGTTTGAAGCAATTTCGTGGAAATTGACTTAAAACTTCTCTTTTGCTTCAAAAAGGTGACTGTCTCAGAATGAAGCTAAGAATTACTCAGAAAGTTATTTTTTCTCAACAAGTTTGAAAAGGAGAAAATAATGAGTAAAAGTTGATTTGATGGAAACATTTTTTTTGTTCAAGCCAGTAAAACGGGACAAATATTGACGTTAAACGGTTCTCCTCCTCAAAATGAGCCACATACAGCTAAACGAAGCTTTTCTTGTTTTATGAAGCGTTTTTGCGGAAATTAACAGAATACTTTTCTTTCGTTTAAAAAAAATTATTATCTCCGAATGAAGCTAAGAATTACTCAGAAAGTTATTCATACAGCTAAACTAAGCTTTTCTGGTATTTTGAAGCATTTTCGCTGAAAACGACTGGAAACTTCTCTTTTTGGTTCAAAAACGTGAGTATCTCAGAAAGAAGCTTAGAAATACTCACAAATGATTTTTTTCAACAAGTTTAAAAAGGGGAAAATCCTAAGGAAAAATTTTATTTGATGGAAATAACTTTTTTTGGTCAAACCAGTGAAATGGGACAAAAAAGGTTTACCTCCTCCAAATGAGCCACACAGCTAAACTAAGCATTTCCAGTTTTATGAAGCATTTCCGCAGAAATTAAATTAAAAAATTCTCCTTTGGGTCAAAAATTACTAGAATGAAGCTAAGAATTACCCAGAAACTTTATCTCAACAAGTTTGAATAGGGACAAATCCTGAAGGAAATTTTGATTTGATGGAAACAACTTTTTTGGTCAAACAAGTGAAATGGGGAAAATATTAAGAAAAAAGTTATTCCTCCTCAAAATGAACCTCATACAGCTAAATTAAGCTGTTCCGGTGCGTAGATGCATTTTCGCGGAAATTGACTGAAAACCTCTCTTTTGGGTAAAAAAATCGAATATCTCAGGAAGAAGCAAAGAATTACTCAGAAAATTATTTTTTCCCAACGAGTTTGAATAGGGACAAACCCTGAGGATAATTATGATTTAATGGAAGCATCTATTTTTAAACAAATCAATGTAATGGGACAAATATTAACGAAAACGGTTTTCCTCCTCAAGATGAGCCACATACAGCTAAACTAAGCTCTTCTGGTGTTTTAATGCAGTTCCACGAAAATAGACTGAAAACATCCCATTTGTGTCAAAAAAGTGACTTATCTCAGAATGAAGCTAAGAATTACTCTGAAAGCTGTTTTTTTCTCAACAAGTTTGAATAGGGACAAATCTTGAGGGAAATTTTGATTTGATGGAAACAACTTTTTTAGCCAAACCAGTGAAACGGAACAAATATTAATGAAAATGGTTCGCGTAAATTGACTGAAAAATTCTCTTTCTGCGTCAAAAACGTGAATATCTCAGAAAGAAACTAAGAAATACTTTGAATGATTTTTTACAAAACAAGTTCAAAAGGTGCAAATCCTGATCAAAATTTTGATTTGATGGGAACATCTTTTGGTCATTGCAGTGAAACAGGATAAATATTGACTAAAACATTTGTTCTCATCAAAATGAGCCACATACAGCTAAACTAAGCTTCTCTGGTGTTTGAAGCATTTTCGCGGAAAATGACTGAAATCTTCTCTTTTGCTTCAAAATAGTGACTGTCTCAGAATGAAGCTAAGAATTAGTCAGAAAGTTATTTTTTCTCAACAAGTTTGAAAAGGGTCAAATACTGAGTAAAAGTTTTGATTAGATGGAAACATTTTTTTGTTCAACCCAGAGAAACGGGACAAATATTGACATAAACGGTTTTCCACCTCAAAATGAGCCACATACAGCTAAACTAAGCATTTTAGGTGATTTCAAGCATTTCGCGGAAATTGACCGAAACCCTATCTTTTGGGTGTACAAAGTGAGTTCTCAGAAACAACTTTAGAATTACTCATAAAATTATTTTATCACAGTGGCAAATCCTGAAGAAATGTTGATTTGATTGAAACAACTTTTTTTGGTCAAACCAGTGAAATGGGACAAATATTGAAGAAAATGGTTTTCCTTCTCAAAATGAGCCACATACAGCTAAACTAAGCTTTTCTGGTGTTTTGAAGCATTTTCGCGGAAAATGGATAGAAACTTCTCTTTTGGGTTCAAAAAATTGACTATCTCAGAAAGAAGCTAAGAAATACTAGCAAATGATTTTTTCAACAAATTTTAAAAGGAGCAAATCCTAAGGAAATTTCTATTTGATGGAAACAAATTTTGGGGGAAAATTAATGAAATTGGACAAATATTTCCAAAAAAAATTTTTCTCCTCAAAATGAGCCTCAAACAGCTAAAATTAGCTTTTCTGGTTTTATGAAGCCTGTTCGTGGAATTTGACAGAAAACTTCTTATTTGCTTCAAAAAAGTAACTGTCTCAGAATGAAGCTAAGAATTACTCAGAAATAATTTTTTCTCAACATGTTTGACGAGGAACAAATCTTGATGAAAATTTTGATTTGTTAGAAACATTTTTTTTTGTCAAACCAGTAAAACAGTAAAAATATTGACGAAAACAGTTTTCCTCCTCAAAATGAGCCACATACAGCTATACTAAGCTTTTCTAATGTTTTGGAGTATTTTTGCGGAAATTGACTGAAAAATTCTCTTTTTGGGTAAAAAATCAGAAAGAAATTAAGAAATACACACAGATGATTTTTTTCTCAAGTTTGACAAGGAGCTAATCCTAATGAAAATTTTGATTTGATGGATACATTTTTGGATCAAACCCATGAAATGGGACAAATATTACCAAAAACGTTTTTCCTCCTCAAAATGAGCCACATACAGGCTAGCCTAAGATTATCTGGTTTAATAATTTTCACGGAAATTGACAGACAATTTCTTTTTTAGTCAATATAGCAACTGTCTCAGACTGAATCTAAGAATTACTCTGAAAGTTTTTTTTTTCTCAACCAGTTTGAAAAGGGGATAAACCTGAGGAAATGATTTGATTTAATGAATACAATTTTTTTTAGGGTAACACAGTGAAATGGGACTTGAAAATGTTTTTCCTCCTCAAAATGATCCATATTCAGTTAAACTAAGCTTTTCTGGTGTTTTGAAGAATTTTTGCGGAAATTGACTGAAAAATTCTCTTTTGGGGTCAAAAACGTAACTATCTCCGAAGAAACAAAAAATACTCACAAATAAAATTTTTCCCAAGTTTGAAAAAAAACAAACCTGAGGAAAATTTTGATTTAATTGAAACAACTTTTTTTTTGTCTAACCATTGAAATGGGACAGACGAAAATGTTTTTCCTCCTCGAAATGAGCCACATACAGCTAAACTAAGCTTTTCAGGTGTTTTGAAGCACTTTTGCGGAAATTGACTGAAAACTTTTGTTTGAAGGAAACATCCTTTTTTGGTCAAAGCAGTGAAATGGGGCAATTATTGACAAACATTTTTCCTTCTCAAAATGAGCCACATACAGTTAAACTAAGCTTCTCTGATATATGAAGCTTTTTCGCAGAAATGGACTGAAA
This sequence comes from Leptonemataceae bacterium, assembly GCA_965261955.1. GTDB lineage: Bacteria > Spirochaetota > Leptospiria > Leptospirales > Leptonemataceae > JABAAI01. The sequence continues at coordinate 57,586 of CBDHEM010000062.1, read as the reverse complement.
AACTCTTTTGCTTCAAAAAAGTGAGAGTCTCGGAATGAAGCTAAGAATTTTTCCGAAAGTTATTTTTCTCAACAAGTTTGACAAGGCAAATACTGAGCAAAAGTTTTGATTTAATTGGGAACAACTTTTTTTGGGCAAACCAGTGAAACTGGACAAATATCGACAAAAACGGTTTTCCCATTTAAAATGAGCTTCATACAGCTAAACTAAGCTTTTCTGGTGCTTTGAAGTATTTTGACGGAAATTGACTGAAAACTTCTCTTTTTGGGTCAAAAATGTGACATCTCCGAAAGAAGCTAAGAAATACTTACAAATATTTTTTTCTCAACATGTTTGAAAAGGGTCAAACCCTGAGGAAAATTTTGATTTGATGGAAACAACTTTTTGTAAAACCAGTGAATTGGGACAAATATTACCAAAATATTTTCTCCTCAAAATTAGTGACATAGAGCTAAACTACGCTTTTCAGGTTTTATGAAGCATTTTCGAGGTGAAAACCTCTTTTGTATCAAAAAGTGACTGTCTCAGAATGAAGCCAAGAATTACTCAGAAAGTTATTTTTTCTCAACAAGTTTGAAAACGGGAAAATCCTGAGAAAAATATGAATTGATGGAAACAACTTTTTTTGGTCAAACCAGTGAAATGGGACAAATATTGATGAAAATGGTTTTCTGCCTCAAATGACCCACATACTGCTAAACTATGCTTTTCTTGTGTTTAGAAGAATTTTCGCGGAAATTGACAGAAACTTCTATTTTTGAATCAAAAACCTGACTATATCAGAAATAAGCTAAGAAATACGCACAAATGAATTTTTTCTTAACAAGTTTGAAAAGGGGCAAATTCTGAGGAAAATATTTATTTAATTGAAACAACTTTTTTTTTGTCAAATAAGTGAAATGGGACAAATATTGACGAAAACGTTTTTCCTCCTCAAAATAAGCCACAGACAGCTAAACTAAGCTTTGCAGGTGTTTTACAAGCATTTTCGTGGAAATTGACTGAAAAAATTATCTTTTTGGTCTACAAAGTGACTCTCAGAAAGAAGTTTAGAATCACTCAGAAAATTATTTTTCACAAATGAATAGTGGGAAATCCTGAAGAAATGTTTTGATTTGATTGAAACAACCTTTTTTGGTCAAACCAGTGAAATGGAACAAATATTGAAGAATACTGTTTTTCTCCTCAAAATGAGCCACATACATCTAAACAAAATTTTTCTGGTATTTTTAAGCATTTTTGCGGAAAATGATGGAAACTTCACATTTTGTTTGAAAGACGTGACTATCATAGAAAGATGTTAAGAAATACGCAGATGATTTTTTCTCAAAAGTTTGAAAAGGGGCAAATCCCGAAGAAAATTTTGATTTGATGAAACAACATTTTTTGGTCAAACCAGTGAAACGGGACATATATTGACGAGTTTTCCTCCTCAAAATAAGCCACATACAACTAAATTAAGCTTTCCTGGTGTTTTGAAGCATTTTTGCAGAAAATGACTGGAAACTTCTCTTTTTGGTTCATCTCAGAATGAAACCAAAAAATACTCACAAATGTATTTTACAATTTGAAAAGCGGAAAATCCAAAGGAATAATTTTATATGATGGAAACAACTTTTTTTGTCAAACCAGTATAATAGGACAAATATAACCTAAAACGTTTTTCCTCCTCAAAATGAGCCACATACAGCTAATCTAAGCTTTTCTTGTTATATGAGGCATTTTCGCAGAAATTGCCTAAAAACTTCACGTTTGGGTCAAAAATGAGACTAACTCAGAATGAAGCTAAGAATTACTCAGAAAGTTATTTGTTCTCAACATGTTTGAAAAGGGACAAATACAGTGGAAAAGTGATTTGATTGAAACAACGTTTTATGGTCAAACCGTGAAACGGGACAAATCTTGATGAAAACGTTTTCCTCATCAAAATGAGCCACATACAACTAAGCTTTTCTGCCATTTTCAAGCATTTTCACAGAAATTACCTGAAAACTTCTCTTTTGGGTTTAAAAAGGGACTTACTCAGAAAGAAGCTTAGAACTTCCCAGAGAGTTATTTATCACAACAAGTAAGAAAAGGGGTAAATCCTGAGGAAATGTTTTGATTTGATTAAAACAACTTTTATGGGAAAACAGTGAAACGGGATATTTATTACAAAAAAAATTTCACCTCAAAATGAATCACATACAGCTAAACTAAGCTTTTCTGGTGTTTTGAAGCATTTACGCGGAAAATGACTGAAAACTTCTCTTTTTGGGTCGAAAACGGAACTATCTCAGAAAGAAGATGAGGAATATTCAGAAATGATTTTTTTCAACAAGTCTGAAAAGGGGCAAATCCTTAGGAAAATATTGATTTTGAATGGAACAACTTTTTTTGTCAAACCAGTGAAACGGGACAAATATTGACGAAAACGGTTTTCCTCCTCAAAATAATCCATTTACAGCTCCTCAGCTTTTCTGCTGTTTTGAAGTTTTTTCACGGAAATTGACTGAAAACTTCGCATTCATTTCAAAAATGTGACTGTTTCAGATTGAACCTAAGAATTACTCAGAAAGTTATTTTTTCCCAACAAGTTTGAAAAAGGGAAAATCCTGAGAAAAATTTTGATTTGATGGAAACAACTTTTTTTTGTCAAACCAGTGAAAAGGGGCAGGTATTAAAAAACAAACATTTTTCCTGCTAAAAATTAGGCATATACAGCTAAACTACACTTTTCTGGTTTTATGAAGCATTTTCGCCGAAATTGACTGAAAACTTCTCTTTTTGGGTCAAAAACGTGACCATCTCAGAAAGAAGCTAAGAAATACACACAATTTAATTGAAACACCTTTTTTTGTCAAACCAGTGAAATGGGACAAATATTGACGAAAATGTTTTTCCTCCTCAAAATGAGCCACATACAGCTAAACGAAGCTTTTCTTGTTTTATGAAGCGTTTTTGCGGAAATTATCAGAATACTTCTCTTTCGTTTAATTTTTTTTATTATCTCCAAATGAAGCTAAGAATTACTCAGCAAGTTATTTATACAGCTAAACTAAGCTTTTGTGGTGATTTGAAGCATTTTCGCTGAAAATGACTGGAAACTTCGCATTCACTTAAAAAATGTGACTGTTTCAGATTGAACCTAATAATTACTCAGAAAGTTATTTTTTCTCAAAAAGTTTGAAAAAGGGAAAATCCTGAGAAAATTTTGATTTGATGGAAACAACTTTTTTTTGTCAAACCAATGAAAAGGGACAAGTATTCAAAAAAACAAACATTTTTCCTGCTAAAAATTAGGCATATACAGCTAAACTACACTTTTCTGGTTTTATGAAGCATTTTCGCGGAAATAGACTGAAAACTTCTCTTTTTGGGTCAAAAACGTGACTATCTCGGAAAGAAGCTAAGAAACACACACGATTTAATTGAAACAACTTTTTTTGTCAAACCAGTGAAATGGGACAAATATTGACGAAAATGTTTTTCCTCCTCAAAATGAGCCACATACAGCTAAACGAAGCTTTTCTTGTTTTATGAAGCAATTTTGCGGAAATTAACAGAATACTTCTCTTTCGTTTAAATTTTTTTATTATCTCCGAATGAAGCTAAGAATTACTCAGCAAGTTATTCATACAGCTAAACTAAGCTTTTGTGGTGATTTGAAGCATTTTCGCTGAAGACGACTGGAAACTTCTCTTTTTGGTTCAAAAACGTGAGTATCTCACGACTAGAAACTTCTCTTTTTGGTTCAAAAACGTGAGTATCTCAGAAAGGAACTTAGAAATACTCACAAATGATTTTTTCAACAAGTTTAAAAAGGGGAAAATCCTAAGAATTTTTTTTATTTGATGGAAATAACTTTTTTTTGGTCAAACCAGTGAAATGGGACAAATAAAGGTTTACCTCCTCCAAATGGGCCACACAGCTAAACTAAGCATTTCCGCTTTTATGAAGCATTTTCGCAGAAATTAACTGAAAACTTCTCTTTTGGGTCAAAAATTTACTAGAATGAAGCTTAGAATTACCCAGAAACTTTATCTCAACAAGTTTGAATAGGGACAAAACTGAGGGAAATTTTGATTTGATAGAAACAACTTTTTTGGTCAAACAAGTGAAATGGGGCAAAAATTAAGAAAAATGTTTTTCCTCTTCAAAATGAACCACATACAGCTAAATTAAGCTGTTCTGGTGTATAGAAGCATTTTCGTGGATATTGACTGAAAACCTCTCTTTTGGGTCAGAAAATTGACTATCTCAAGAAGAAGCAAAGAATTACTCAGAAAATTAATTTTCCCAATGAGTTTGAATAGGGACATATCCTGAGGATAATTATGATTTAATGGAAACAGCTATTTTTAAACAAATCAATGTAACGGGACAAATATTAACGAAAACGTTTTTCCTCTTCAAGATAAGCCACATACAGCTAAACTAAGCTCTTCTGGTGTTTTAATGCAGTTCCACGAAAATAAACAGAAAACATCTCCTTTGTTTCAAAAAAGTGACTTATCTCAGAATGAAGCTAAGAATTACTCTGAAAGCTGTTTTTTTTCTCAACAAGTTTGAATAGGGACAAATCTTGAGGGAAATTTTGATTTGATGAAAACAACTTTTTTTTAACCAAACCAGTGAAACGGGACAAATATTAACGAAAACGGTTCGCGTATATTGACTGGAAAATTCTCTTTCTGCGTCAAAAATGTGAATATCTCAGAAAGAAACTAAGAAATACTCTGAATAATTTTTTCAAAACAAGTTCGAAAAGGTGCAAATCCGGATCAAATTTTGATTTGGTGGGAACATCTTTTGGTCATTGCAGTGAAACGGGATAAATATTGACTAAAACATTTGTTCTCGTTAAAATGAGCCACATACAGCTAAACTAAGCTTCTCTGGTGTTTGAAGCATTTTCGCGGAAAATGACTGAAAACTTCTCTTTTGCTTCAAAAAAGTGACTGTCTCAGAATGAAGCTAAGGATTAGTCAGAAAGTTATTTTTTTCTCAACAAGTTTGAAAGGGTCAAATACTGAGTAAAAGTTTTGATTTGATGGAAACATTTTTTGTTCAACCCAGCGAAACGGGACAAATATTGACGTAAACGTTTTTCCTCCTCAAAATGAGCCACATACATCTAAACTAAGCATTTCATGTGATTTCAAGCATTTCGCGGAAATTGACCAAAACCCTATCTTTTAGGTGTACAAAGTGAGTTCACAGAAACAACTTTAGAATTACTCATAATTTTTTTTTATCACAGTGGCAAATCCTGAAGAAATGTTTGATTTGATTGAAACAAAATTTTTTTGGTCAAACCAGTGAAACGGGACAAATATTGAAGAAAACGGTTTTCCTTCTCAAAATGAGCCACATACAGGTAAACTAAGCTTTTCTGGTGTTTTGAAGCATTTTCGCGGAAAATGGCTAGAAACTTCTCTTTTGGGTTCAAAAACTAGACTATCTCATAAAGAAGCTAAGAAATACTAGCAAATGATTTTTTTCAATAAGTTTGAAAAGGAGCAAATCCTAAGGAAATTTTTATTTGATGGAAACAAATTTTTGGGGGAAAACCAATGAAATGGGACAAATATTACCAAAAAACATTTTTCCTCCTCAAAATGACCCTCAAACAGCTAAAACTAGCTTTTCTGGTTTTATGAAGCCTGTTCGTGGAATTTGACAGAAAACTTCTCTTTTGCTTCAAAAAAGTGACTGTCTCAGAATGAAGCTAAGAATTACTCAGAAATAATTTTTTCTCAACATGTTTGAAGAGGAACAAATCTTGACGAAAATTTTGATTTGTTAGAAACAACTTTTTTTGGTCAAGCCAGTAAAACAGTAAAAATATTGACGAAAACAGTTTTCCTCCTCAAAATGAACCATAAACAGCTATACTAAGCTTTTCTAGTGTTTTGAAGCATTTTCGCGGAAATAGACTGAAAACTTCTCTTTTTGGGTAAAAAATCAAAAAGAAGCTAAGAAATACACACAGATGATTTTTTCTCAAGTTTGACAAGGGGCTAATCCTAAGAAAATTTTGATTTGATGGATACATTTTTGGATCAAACCCGTGAAATGGGACAAATATTACCAAAAACGTTTTTCCTCTTCAAAATGAGCCACATACAGGCTAGCCTAAGATTATCTGGTTTAATGAAGCATTTTCAAAGGAAATTGAGAGAAAATTTCTTTTTTTAGTCAATATAGCGACTGTCTCAGAATGAAGCTAAGAATTACTCTGAAAGTTTGTTTTTTTCTCAAATCCTGAGGAAATGATTTGATTTAATGGGTAAATTGTTTTGGGGCAACGCAGTGAAATGGGACTTGAAAATGTTTTTCCTCCACAAAATGAGCCATATACAGCTAAACGAAGCATTTCTGGTGTTTTGAAGAATTTTTGCGGAAAATGACTGAAAAATTCTCTTTTTGGGTCAAAAACGTGACTATCTCTGAAGAAGCTAAAAATACTCGCAAATAAATTTTTCTCAATTTTGAAAAAAAAGAACCTGAGGAAAATTTTGATTCAATTGAAACAACTTTTTTGTCTAACCAGTGAAATGGGGCAGACGAAAATGTTTTTCCTCCTCAAAATGAGCCACATACAGCTAAACTAAGCTTTTCAGGTGATTCGAAGCATTTTTGCGGAAATTGCCTGAAAACTTCTCTTTTTGTCAAAAATATAAATACCTCAGAAAGAATCTAAGAAATATTCAGAAATGATTTTTTCTCAACAAGTTCAAAATGGTGCAAATCCTGAGGAAAATAGAGATTTGATGGAAACATCCTTTTTTGGTCAAAGCAGTGAAACAGGGCAATTATTGACAAACATTTTTCCTTCTCAAAATGAGCCACATACAGTTAAACTAAGCTTCTCTGATATTTGAAGCATTTTCGCAGAAATTGACTGAAAACATCTTTTGCTTCAAAAAAGTGACGGTGTCGGAATGAAGCTAAGAATTTTTCCGAAAGTTATTTTTCTCAACAAGTTTGACGAGGCAAATACTGAGCAAAAGTTTTGATTTAATGGGTACAACCTTTTTTGGGGAAAACCAGTGAAACTGGACAAATATTGACAAAAACGGTTTTCCTCCTCAAAATGAGCTTCATACAGCTAAATTAAGCTTTTCTGGTGCTTTGAAGCATTTTCACGGAAATTGACTGAAAAATTCTCGTTTTGGGTCAAAAACTTGACATCTCCGAAAGAAGCTAAGAAATACTCACAAATATTTTTTCTCAACATGTTTGAAAAGGGTCAAATCCTGAGGAAAATTTTGATTTGATGGAAACAACTTTTTGTCAAACCAGTGAATTGAGACAAATATTACCAATATATTTTCTCCTCAAAATTTGTGACAGAGCTAAACTACGCTTTTCTGGTTTTATGAAGCATTTTCGAGGAAATTAACTGAAAACCTCTTTTGCACAAAAAGTGACTGTCTCAGAATGAAGCCAAGAATTACTCAGAAAGTTATTTTTTCTCAACAAGTTTGAAAACCGGAAAATCCTGAGAAAAATTATGATTTGATGGAAACAACTTTTTTTTGGTCAAACCAGTGAAATGGGACAAGTATTGATGAAAATGGTTTTCTGCCTCAAATGACCCACATACTGCTAAACTATGCTTTTCTTGTGTTTTGAGAATTTTCGCGGAAATTGACAGGAAACTTCTCTTTTTGGATCAAAAACCTGACTATCTCAGAAATAAGCTAAGAAATACGCACAAATAATTTTTTTCTTAATAAGTTTGAAAAGGGGAAAATTCTGAGGAAATTTTTTATTTAATTGAAACAACATTTTTTGGTCAAATAAGTGAAATGGGACAAATATTGACGAAAACGATTTTCCTCCTCTAAATGAGCCACATACAGCTAAACTAAGCTTTTCAGGTGTTTTCAATCAATTTTGTGGAAATTTACTGAAAAATTATCTTTTTGGTTAACAAAGTGACTCTCAGAAAGAAGTTTAGAATTACTCAGAAAATTATTTTTCACAAGTGAATAGTGGGAAATCCTGAAGAAATGTTTTGATTTGAATGAAACAATATTTTTTGCTCAAACCAGTGAAACGGACAAATATTAACAAAAATAGTTTTCCTCCTTAAAATGAGCCACATACAACTAAATTAAGTTTTTCTGGTGTTTTGAAGAATTTTTGCGGAAAATGACTGGAAACTTCTCTTTTTGGTTCATCGCAGAAAGTAACAAAAAATACTCACAAATGTATTTTACAAGTTTGAAAAGCGGAAAATCCAAAGGAATATTTTTATACGGAAAAAAATTTTTTTTTGTCAAACCAGTAAAATGGGATAAATACAACCAAAAACGTTTTTCCTCCTCAAAATGAGCCACATACAGCTAATCTAAGCTTTTCTTGTTATATGAGGCATTTTCGCAGAAATTGCCTAAAAACTTCACGTTTGGGTCAAAAATGAGACTAACTCAGAATGAAGCCAAGAATTACTCAAAAAGTTATTTTTTCTCAACATGTTTGAAAAGGGGTACAGTGGAAAAGTGATTTGACTGAAAAAAAATTTTATGGTCCTCAAAATGAAAAATGTATTTCCTCCCAAATACAGCTAAACTAAGCTTTTCTGTTGTTTTGAAGCATTTACGTGGGAAATGACTGAAAACTTCTCTTTTTGGGTCGAAAATGGAACTATCTCAGAAAGAAGATGAGGAATACTCAGAAATAATTTTTTTTAACAAGTCTGAAAAGGGGCAAATCCTTAGGAAAATATTGATTTTGAATGGAACAACTTTTTTTGGTCAAACCAGTGAAACGGGACAAATATTGACGAAAACAGTTTTCCTCCTCAAAATAAGCCACAAACAGCTACTCAGCTTTTTTGCTGTTTTGAAGTTTTTTCACGGAAATTGACTGAAAAATTTTCATTCACTTAAAAAATGTGACTGTTTCAGATTGAACCTAAGAATTACTCAGAAAGTTATTATTTTAAAACAAGTTTGAAAAAGGGAAAATCCTGAGAAAATTTTTGATTTGATGGAAACAACTTTTTTTTTTGGTCAAACCAGTGAAATGGGACAAATATTGACGATAACGTTTTACCTCCTCAAAATGAGCCACGTACAGCTAAACTAAGCTTCTCTGGTATTTTGAAGCATTTTCGTGGAAATTGGCTAAAAATTCACTTTTTGGGTCAAAAACGTGATTATTTCAGATAGAAGCTAAGTAATACTCAGAAATTGATTTTTTTCTCAACAAGTTCGAAAAAGTGCAAATCCTGAGGAAAATTTTGATTTGATGGAAACATCTTTTTTTGGTCAAAGCAGTAAATTGGGACAAATATTGACTAAAACATTTTTCCTCGTCAAAATGAACCACATACAGCTAAACTAAGCTTCTCTGGTGTTTGAAGCATTTTCGTGTTTAAAACTTCTCTTTTGCTTCAAAAAGGTGACTGTCTCAGAATAAAGCTAAGAATTACTCGGAAATAATTTTTTCTCAACATGTTTGCAGGGGCAAATCTAGAGAAAAATTTTGATTTGAAAGAAACAACTTCTTTTGGTCAAACCATGAAATGGTACAAATATTGATGAAAATGGCTTTCCTCCTCAAAATATGCCACATACAGCTAAACTAAACTTTTCCGTGTTTTGAAGCATTTTCGCAGAAATTGACTGAAAAATTCTCTTTTTGGGTCAAAAACATGAAACTCTCAGAAAGAAGCTCAGAAATTCTCAGAAATAATTTTTTCTCAACAAGTTTGAAAGGGGGAAAATCCTGAGGAAAATTTTGTTTGAATGAAACAACTTTTTTGGTTAAACCAGTGAAATGGAACAAATATTACAAAAAAAGTTTTTCCTCATCAAATTGAGCCACATACAGCTAAACTAATTTTTTCTTGTTTTATGAAGTATTTTCTCGGAAATTGACTGAAAACTTCTCGTTTGAGTCAAAAAATGACCATCTCAGAATGAAGCAATTGAAATGAGCCACATAAAGCTAATATAACGTTTTTTTGGCTGTTTTGAAGTATTTTTCTGTAAATTGACAAAAAAAATCTGACTATCTCACAAAGAAGCTGAGATTTACCTGGAAAGGACTTTTCTCAAACGAGTCTCAAATTCAGTCGAAAGCTGTTTTGAATTTTAAAATGAGCCACACTGGACATTATTATTTTGTAATTTTTTCGTAGGTAATCTCCGAAGACTAGCATTATGGGGGAAAAAGTGGCTATTTTAGATATAAGCGCAGATTTGATGGAAACTATTTTTATTCCTCAAACACGTCAAATGTAACAAATAATGCCCAAAACAGTTTTGAACCTCAAAATGAGCCACATCAGTCAATCCATGCTTTTTCAGTGTTTTGAAGCATTTTTGCCGGAAAAATACTCATTTTGGTCAAAAAAGGTTACTTTCTGAAAGAAGCTAAGAATTACCCAAAAAGGACATTTTTTTCACAAAGCAATGTGAAATGGGTCAAATCAGTCGAAAACTGTTTTGAACTTCAAAATGGGCCATATTAGGCATTCTTAGCTATTCGTAGGAAATCTCAAAGACTACCATATATGAAAAAAGTGGCTATCTCAGAAATAAGCTCTGATTTGATGGAAACACTTTTTTTGGTCAAACACGTCAAACGGAACAAATAATGCCAAAAAATGCTTCTGACCCTCAAAATGAGCCACATAGAGCTAATCAGTGCTTTCCTGTGTTTTGATGCATTTTTGCGGGAAATTGACAAAAAACCCTCTCATTTTGCCCACATAGTGACTATTTCAGAGAGACGTTAAGAATTACTCGGAACGTCGTTTTTTCCCTTTCCTGAAACGAGTGTGAAATGGGTCAAATCCTGTCGTAATAAGTTTTGAACTTCAAAATGAGCCAAATTGGACTTTCATAGGAAATCGCAAAAGCAACTAACGTTATGGTACAAAAAGTGGCTATCTCTCGAAAAAAATCAGATTTGACGGAAACGACTTTTTTTGTCAAACAAGTTAAACTGAACAAATACCACCAAAATTGCACCTTAAAATGAGTCACATACATCAAATATAAGGTTTTCAGTTGTTCTGAAGCTTTTTTACCGGAAATTGACAAAAGACTTACTTTTTGGTCCAAAAAGTGAACATTTCAGAAAGAAACTAGGAATGGCGCAGAAAGAACTTTTTTCCTCAAAAAGTGTGAAAAGGTAAAATCCTGTCTAAAATTGTTTTGAACTAAAAATGAGCCAGATAGGGCAGTTTGTAGCTATTTTGGAGTTTTATATCGTTTTCGTAGGAAATGGCCGAAAACAACCTTTATGTAGAAAAAAGTGATATCACAGACATAAGCTCAGATTTGAACGAAATGACTTTTTTTCGTACAACAAATCAAATGGGACAAATATTACCGAAAACAGTTATGCACCTGAAAAAGAGCCACATACAGCTAATCCAATTTTTCCTGCAAAAAATTCACCAAAAAACACTATCATTTGGTCAAAAAAGTGACTATCTCAGAAAGAAGATAAGAATTACCTGGAAGATCTTTTCCCCCCTCAAACATGTGTGAAATGGGTCAAATCCTGTTGTAAACTCTCTTGAACTTCAAAAATGAGCCACATTGGCCAGTTCTTAGCTATGTTTTGTATCATTTTCGTAGGAAATTGCCAAATGCTACTGTTATGGTAAAAAAACTAGCTACCTCAGGAAAAAGTTTAGATTTGACGGAATGAATATTTTTTTGTCAAACATGTGAAACGGGACAAATACTTCAGAAAACAGTTTTACACCTCAAAATGAGCCACATACAGCTAATCGAAGCTTTTCTGGGATTTTGTAGCATTTTTGCCGGAAATTGACAAAAAGCTCTCATTTCTGTCAAAATATTGACTATCTCAGAAAGAAGCTAGGAATTACCTAGAAAGGGCTTCCCCCCCCCCCCTCCCCAAAGAGTATGAAATGATCAAATTCTCTCAACTTCAAAACAACCACATTGGGCAGTTAGTAGCTATTTTTGAGTTGTGAATTATTTTTGTAGGAAATGGCCTAAAACAAACATTATGGGGCAAAAAGTGGCTAACTTCGAAATACGCCCATATTTGATGAAAACGCCTTTTTTTGGTCAAACAAGTGAAATGGGACAAATATTAACGAAAAGAGCTTTGCACCTCAATATGAGCAAGTTTCAGCTGCTCTAAGCTTTTCTGGTGTTTTGAAGCATTTTTGCCAGAAATTGACAAAAATCTCTCATTTCGGACCAAAATGTTACTATTTCAGAAAGAAGCCAAGAATTACCTGGAAAGAACTCTTTCTCAAAAGATTGTGAAGCAGGTCAAATCATGTCGAAAACAGTTTCGAACTTCAAAATTAGCCATATTGGTCAGCTCATAGCTATTCTGGTATTTTGTAAGTTTTCGTAGGATTTCGCCAAAAACAACCGTAATGGGAGAATAAATTGTTTTGAGTAATAATTCTCTCATTTCAATACGACAAAAAAAAGGTCATTTTCATCAAATCTGAGCCTATATCTGAATTGAGGCTTTTTGCCCCATATGCTTGTTTTCGGCCATTTCTTACGAAAATGACACAAAACTCCAAAACAGCTATGAACTGCACAACGTGGTTCATTTAGAAAACCAAAAAAGTTTTCGACAGGATTTGACCCATTTAACACTCTTTCGATAAAAAAGTTCTTTCATGGTTATTCCAAGCTTCATTCTGAGATAGTCGCTTTTTGGACCGAAATTGGGTGTTTTTTTTGGTCAATTTCCGTCAAATATGCTTCAAAACTCCTGAAAAGCTTAGATTTGCTGTAAGTGGCTCAATTTCTTACGAAAATGATAAAAATACCAGAATAGCTATGAACTGCCGAATGTGGCTCATTTTGATGTTCAACAAAGTTTATGATAGGATTTGACCCGTTTCACACTGGTTTGTGAAAAAAAAAAAGTCTTTTGGGGTAATTCATAGCTTCTTTCTGAGATAGTAACTTTTTGGACAATAATGAGATGTTTGTCAATTTCTGGCAAAAAAATCTTCAATACCATGCATTCGTTACTAGTATATAAAGAGTCTTGAGCAGTTGTTAGATTTAGCTTAGGCTTCTAGGAGAAATAACTAAGTCTTAACGGCTCATTACTGCTATAAAAGTGAAGGAGCTTACTTGTTTACCACTGTGCTAGATCATATTTTGTTTCAGTAGACCAAGTTAGGACCCTCTACCAGTATAAGGAGCTTGCAAGACCTCAAGGTCCACTTGCAAGAAGGCGGAGTTCTGATACCTTTCAGACACCAACATGCCAAAATTGAGTAGGTAAGCTTTGTATTAGATCTGTTAAAATATAATTAATATGACAATCATTTGATAATACAGAATTTAAGGAGTAAAGCTCCAATGAAGGTAAGATGATTCCATATATATTTCATACTCTGATGTTTTAGCTACTTGATCGTCTTTGTGAATTTGCAATTTTTAGGAAGAATCTAACAGCAAGTGTCAAGGTGACTGTGTCAATGCTGTTGCATGAAATTCTGAAGTTTATTAATTAATTAACACTATATTCTGAACCTATACAAAATATTGCTTACACTGGGCATTCTGTGAGCATAAACAAACAGATCATGTTGAAAATTACTCCTCAAGGCTTCCCAGACAAGCATACTGAAAGAGCTCTCTTCATGGTGCAAGTGTGCTCAAAGTTCTGCAATGATTAATGTAGAGTGTATGCTGCAATAAACCATGGCATCAAACAACATTGTGCAGGATAGCAGGAAAGAAATAGCACTTATATATAAAGCAATTTCGTATACATATACCACAGATAAACATATTGGAGCACTTAGCTTACAAGAGGTTTTACAGTAATTTTGCTTTCATTGGCAATTACTCACTTTATTCCTTCAACATGCATCTAGTATGCCAATGTCCTATGATATGAAATACAGTAATACATAACAGGAAAGAAATGGCACTATAACATATATATGAGCTAGATCTTCTAGCTAAGATCTAGCTAGAGCAAAGCAGATAACCAGAGCTAGATGGATTTCTGCCAGAGCAGGCCTGATACCAAAGCCCAGGTTCACTGATAAAATAAGGCCAACAACATTATATTGAGCTAGGTTTTAGAGCCAGGATTATTAATAGAATAAGGCCAAGCCAGGTTTTAGAGCCAGACTTAGAATAAGGCCAAAACATTATATTGAGCCAGGTTTTAGAGCCAGGCTTATTAATAGAATAAGGCCAACAACATTATATTGAGCCAGGTTTAATAGCTAGAACCAGGTTGATAGCTTACTTGAGCCTGGCTTATAGCTAAAAGACTAGGCTTACAAACTTCGACCAGGCTAATAATGGTTAACCTGCTAGATAGCCTGCTATCTTAGATCCACTCTAGAGTTAAAAAGATATCTTTGATGTATATCCCCATATCTTTTGTGAAGACTTCCTGGACCCAGAAAGATAGATTTTCTGCTTTGTCCGGAAAAAACTTGTCTTCTTTCTCTACTGTGCATCCATCTCTTCTACGTAATAAGCACACCAATCGTGTGTGTTTTGACACGCGAAAACCCCCCACTACAATAGTGATGAGCACGATTTCTTCGAAAACTAGAACAATGGAGTAGGAAGGAAAAAATATATTGGGGGAGGGAGGGAGGCAGAGCTACCCAATAGTTTATGAAACTACTAGTAAACTTAGTTGTGTTGGGCCCCTCCCCCCTGAAAAACTCAAGTATACTAATTTTTGGGGTTCTTTTTTAAAAAGCTTTTTTTTTGGTCCTTTTCTTTGTGTGATGATCCTGACGGACTCAACATTTGAAGATTAGATCGTCAAATGGATGCGTTTCACACTTGTGGCTTTGAAAGGTAGGACAGCGGTTGAAACGGCATCAGACAGGACAAACAGAATGAGTGCGTTTAAAGGCCTCGCTCAAACAGTTACATCAACTGGAGGAAGAATCATATTCTTTCAGCGAAGTCCACATATATGCATGATTTAATCCATAACAATCCAGGAAAGCTCCAAGAGAAATGTCAGCTTTCCAGATATCTTAACTCATAAAAAAAAAAAGTGTCTTCATTCTAATGGTGATATCTCCTTCCTGGAGATAACCATCCTTCTGAATGCTCACTAGCTTAGCATTATTTATCATCTGATGTCTATGAAGCTTTATCCAATGTATTCAAATAAATTCATGGGCTGTGACGCCATTTATCTTAAATACTGTGCTGATAATCTGTCTACTCTAATAGCAGAACTTTTCTCCTCAATTGAAATTGTTGTATCTGCAGAATAGTAAGCACAAAAGATTCACCCAATTTTTATAACTGAACTAAGCGAGAATCATTAGTTCTGGTGAGAATCATCACAAACATTTTTCTTGGCAATACCTACCACTGTCACCAGTTGCTGTTCTTTTTTGTTGCTTCACTGGATCAAGAAATGGGAGTAATGGTGGAATTTTATTGGAACATTAGGAGTCTTCTGTACTAAAATTATGACGATAGGCCCTATTGTACACCGGTTATGCGTGGGAAGAAACAGAGAAACAACAAACAAACAAAGAAATCTTGATGATGAATTTCACAAGATTTTCACAGCTTAACATTTAAAACATTTTATTTGCTGTTGATTGCTACCTTCATTGTTTAGCGGAGTATTCAAGGTATGCTTGGAGTCTTTTTGGAGCTAATATCAGCTAGCTAAGAAGCTACTGATTGGGTTGCAGATGAGTTATATAAGCTTTGTTCTTTTTTTTTTGGGGGGGGGGGGGGGGGGGGGGGGTTCGGCATGGCATTTAAAAAGTGCGTCAATCCAATATAGTGAGTAACTATTACTCCCTGATACTAATTGCACATGTATATCAATCTTCCCTATCACTATATGATTCACTGCATGAGCTGCAGCTGTCTCAATTAGTCCTCACTTTCACTGCTATCATCACTGTCGTATGTAGATACGGATATGGATGGGGGAAGTGGGAGCTGGGTAGAACAGATAGACAGACATAGGCCATTTGCGAGATGCCATCCATGGGCGATCTGTGTGGGGTAACTTTGGAGCTTGTAATGCTTTTGAAAATATGTGAGGGAGTTTGCATGCTCCAAGTGAGGACTGTCCAAGTTAGGACTATCCAAGTGCGGACGGGGACTCTTCAAGTCAGGCACAAGTTGGATAGTTTTTTTTTTTTCTTCAGAGCTCTCCACTTTGCTGCCCCCCCCCCCCCCCCCCCCCCATTCTTTCAGGGTCTTGCTTCACAATAGATGTTTCGAATAACAAATCGCTCCATCACTGATGACCTCTTTGTGCCACTGGGAGCTGTCAACTTTAGACTTCTCTGGGAAAATGGCAATGAGTTTCTTCTTGCTCCATACAAATCAGTGTTATGGTCACACCCAGGAAGAACATGTAATGGTATAATGGATACCGGACATGCACTACACAAACACTGGGCGATGATTAGTTGATGTTTGCATTTCACAGACAGGAGACATGATATTCTCTGAGCGAAATATGATGCTTGTACGTAGTTGCCAGTTTTATCAGTGTCAAGAACGACAGCTGCTGTGTAACCCTCTGACTAGTTAGAAAGTTGTCACTGCTGTTCTTTGGAATGCTGTTCATAGAAATGCCTGAAGGCGGATGGATCTTGTTTTCATGTTTACCAGCAGAGCATGAAAATTTTATATTAGAAGGAAATATCTTCTGACTTCAAGTAGACATGGTGTACACCATCAAAGACAGTGAATGAATACTCCGCCAAAAATGCTAATCAGCAGCGACAACTAGCGTGAGATCATGTACTCTGTAGTAGGCAGCACTGCAAGGAACCTCACTACAGGCAAGCTTGTGCCAGAGCTCCCATGCTCCCATACAGAGGCAGACACAGCCATGTTCACCATATATAGTATGCTCCAGTCAGAGGGTTACACAGCAGCTGTTGTTCTTGACACTGGGAAAACAGGCAACTACGTACAAGCGGCATATGTCGCTCAGCGGGCATCATGTCTCCTGTGTGTGAAATGCAATCCTCAACTAATCACCGCCCAGTGTTTGTGCAGTGAGGCAATGTCGGCATCCATTATACCACTACATATTTTCACTGGGTGTGACCATAACACTGATTTCTATGGAGCAAGAAAGAAGCTCATCACCAATTGCCTAGAGAAGTCTAAAGAAGCACACAACCCTGCTAACAGTGTGTGGTTGACAGCTCCCAGTGGCACAAAGCGGTCATCAGTGATTTGTCATCCAATTTGTCTTCTGTGAGCGACACTGGGAGAAGGGGAGCAACAAGGTGCAGAGTTCTGAAGAAAAAAAATACTATCTCACTTGTGCCGACTTGGACAGTCTCTGTCCACGCTTGGAGCATGGAAACTATCTAGCATAAAAAAATGAAAACATTACAAACTGATTGGCCATAGATAGCATCTCATAAATGGCCTACGTCTACCTATCTGTTTTACCCAACCTTCAATTTTCTTATTCATATTCCTACCTATAAACCTGCAGGCAGAGGCCAAGCAATGATAGCAGTGAAAGTGATGACAGTGGTTGTAACAGCTGTGACTCATACAGATAATTATGTAGAGATAGTAAACTTGACAAGCATGTACCATTAGTTTGTAGTTTACAGCGAGCAGTGTCACACTTAAAAAATTTCAACATGGATATTAATACATTAAACAGAAGCAAACATGTAATATCTGCAATACCATATGTAGCTTAGAATCAGTAATGACAACACTGAATATGCATATCTAACTCTTATCTGGAATCAGAGTTATTACAGTTTGGCATTTTTCAAATAGCAGACTGTGGCCACCATGGATTTAGACGTCAGGATGATCTCCAAACTCTACATAAATGGTCCCAAAACTCTACATAAAGGATTCCAGTAGATTTGTAATGCCAGAATTAGTGGAAAATTACTACTTATTCGTCCATCTAGCTCATCTGTTGCCAGAGATGTTTTTCAAGTTGGTGGCCAGCTTCTATTTTGAATATTGCATTTCAGGTGAGTAAGCCAGTCACTTTTCTGAAGTACACAGGAGCTAATTTCATCCAAAATGGCCCCAGCTGTCAAATCCATCCAAGAAATAAATAAAAAGGAACAAAATGGTCATGAATTCCAAGAAAATGGCCCTATATATATATATATATATATATATATTAATTTAGCGCTTATGGTCAATTATATATTTTGTGTGTATGTGAACGACGTCAGAGTTTGCAACTAAAGGCACTCACAAGATCAGCCAATTTGCTAATAAGTATGGCTTTAATTTTTTTTAAAAGAAGTAGACATAAGAAGCAGATACAATATTATATTTTGGAAATCAACTCACATAATTAGAAAAATAACCAACACATAACACCAAAATCTGGTAATACAATTATAACTGAATGTCCAATACTAGGTAAAGGTTTTGGGTTTGGTAAAAGTCAATTTGACTGATACTATGTGCATATCTTCTTGGGTAGGAACAATGTAAATAGCATCAGTCATATTATAGTCAGCTGATATTGACTGATATAAGAAAGAAGGTAACAGTTCGAATATTCAGTGAGAAAATAATGATGTCTTTAGTCCTTAGTCCAGATAATATATTACATGTGCTTCCACTCCAGCAATTCAATGTTCTGTCTACCAATTACTGCCAGCACCAGTCCATTTTCCACCAAGCTAAACACTTTTACGAAAGACAGACCACTTGGAATGGACACATTCTGGTATGGAACAAAGTCAAAGCCATTCAATCTGTAAATGGCTAATGAAGAACTTGTGTTGCCCATGAAATGGCTCACTGCTAAGAAGTGTTCATTGTCGGTGGAGAAATACTCGTAAACATCTCTCAAATCGTGCGAGCCTTGAAGTGTTGAGTGAAATGTGAAATCTTTGGAATCCACGTCACGTCTGTAAATGGTGCCAGAGGAGATAATGAACATACATTGGCCTGCTGCAAAGACATATCCAGCTCTGGGAGAAACAAACGTCACATGATGAAAGTGTGTTCCATTCCATGCAAACATTTTGGTACTGGAATTTAAGCTTCCCTTCATCTGACGAACCGACAAGAACGTAGCATCTTCAGTGTGCACAGCGATGGAACGAACAGCACCAAACGTGGGAAGGTATTGGAACAGAAAGAATCGTTGCTCGAGTGATGACCATACATACACGTAAGATAGCATACTGCTTTTCCCCCGATATCTGGAACAAGCAAACACTAAAAATTTGTGCGTGGATCCAGTTGAAACATATTCCACATGAAGAGCACCCCTGGTGTCTAAATCTTGGAATTTTTGAAAATGCTGCATGGTAGCATTCCAACAGTAGAGCACAGATCTCACTTCATCTCCATTATTCCCAAGTGCTTGTGAAGACTGAGCTACAGCCAAGCAATCCTTTCTTCCCATACTGAAGCCCTTTAGGCTCCAAGCCTGCCTCGAGGGGAGAACTTGGATTTCAACAAAGCTGGACTGATTACGAAGCTCAAACACGTGAATGAGGGAGTAGTTGGTCAGAATCACTAGCAGTTGTCTGCTGGCAATCTGTAGGTAGCTGGAGTCCACCACACCTTCCGACAGTTGAAGGGAACTCCATGGCGTGAAGAAACGTGGGCCATTGAGTGAATTAAGAAAGCTTTGCAATTGATCTAGATAGAATGATAAAGATGTTGTTGACAAGAAGCCTAGTCACATGGGGCTATTTGTCTCAAACATATACAAAGTTAAGCTTCATTATATGTTACTATTAATAAAAAGATAATGTTCAAGTTTTGCTGGGCACTGATCCTCATATAAAAGATTACATGTCATCTTCATGTAATATACACTGTATGTTATTATTTAATGAAGTATATATTCTAGCCAAGAAACCCGTCCCATGGACAGTTATCACTGGTGCTATTTGCGTGCCATCTTTGGGAATGTGAGAAACACATGTATATATGGGTATATCTTGTAACTAAACAAAATGGCTGACAATTGCAAAGAGCATAAAAAGAATGACTTCCTCCATTCTAAGAGGAAAACGCAAAACCTTCCTTGGGTGATTTTTGAAGGCTACACAGTGTTTCATCCCTATCATTCCAACTGCATAGAAGGAGTTAAGGGACACAGACAGACGGACGGACAGAGAAATCGCTATAGCTTAGTATATGAAGGTTAGGGAAAGTGGTTTTTGTATTGAGTTCAGCCGAAGCTTTACCGTGCATGTCGTGACTTTGCATGCACATGCATCAGATTAATATGCTTATCACTGACACACTTAGACAAGCATGAAGGTCAAACAAACAACTGAAAATGCCACATTTTGAACTTCAGACTTGTGACATTCCCTCTCATCCAGTCAGAACATGTCAAACACTCTGTGTGTGTCTTTATGAATTAATATGAACATTATTATTATATTTTCTTCACCTCCCGTTGACCTTGACCTGATCTTACTAACCTTGGCTATTCTTCAGAGTGTTCATGGTTTTCATTTGGGTTAGTTGGGCAACTGTTGTAAAACTTACCTATATACACGGAATGAGGGGAAAAAATAGCATTTCAATATTATATAAACTGTGGTCTGGGCCAAGCCCATGTGGACATATATCTCTGTAAATTTCCAGTTACCAGTTTAATAATTAATATTCAAAAATATAATTCAGTACTTGAGTATAAATCAACCATCATGATTCAACCATACTCTATATCACCTAATTCAACATGTCGCATGCGTAAATATTTAATGATCATGGCCCCTTTAATTAACCAATACAAGTATGTTCTCTCATAGAGTACATCACATTCAATGTCATAAATAAATAGGAATGAGTAATTATTGAAGGACGATAAAACATACTCATTATTTAGTGCCCCATGGTCTTAACACTGTGATAAGAGGTGCTAAGTTGGATTTAATAGGTAATAAGCTTTAAATTAAACACTAGTGTTTAGATCACTGGAGCACATAACCCTATAAGGGCAATAGTACGTATTGTATAATGACAATTGCATAGTTTCTTACAATTGTAGACAAAATCTCGATTTTGTTTCCAATTTTCGCAAACGCTTCTTCAGTCAACCATACTACAAACAAACAAGCAACACATAAAACAAGTTATCAAAAGCCGCGAGTGTCGTTGCAGTTGTATTTTAATTAATTAGGGAATATGCTAATGTCTTCATGACCAATAATGAAGAGATTTACCTTGTTCGCATTTAATTCCCTTGTATCCCATCGGGCAGGTGCAGGAATAACTCCCGTCACTCTCCGGTACACATGTGCCTCCATTCTCACACGGGAAAATATCACATGCCACAGGATCTAGGTATCAACAGTTACAAAAAGCAATATTAAGTAAGGTAGTCGTGTGTGTTATGTGAATTATGTCCGGCTGGTTAATTAACAACGCACAACCTAATAAACATGACAATTATTCTCACTGGAATGGCGATTCTTAGCTAGCTTCATAAAATACGTGCAGATGATTCATCCGACAATCATCTTTTTCTATCCTTTTGCTAACATTTCAACTGAATACTTGTCTTCAATAGGACGAAATGAAGCCTTCAGTTGAAACATTGACCCAACAACAAAAAGAAGCTGATTGTAAAATCTTGAGGTACTGGAAAGTTAAGTAATGAATCACGAAGCTGCCAACATAAAATATTTAACAACCTCATATTGCATCTAAACTCTACCCCCACCAGAGACACATTTAATAATGTTTTAGCTACCACAGTGTGCAACAAATAAGAGAAAATATAATGCTTTGCTTAGCACAGCAGTTTACTTCGCAAACACAAACGTTCTTTTCCGCCCTTTTTGGGAGGGGGACGGAAGTTACAATTGAATTGAAGATCGACTGACACACTATTTATTTTATTTTATCACAATTTCTAAACGGGCTCAGCTAAATATAATATATTCATATACATTATATAATATGTTGAAGAAACTTACGAGAGCCCACAATTGCCTTAGGCAAGATGCTGCACAAGATACAATAGGCAAGGAAGTGAATGAGACGAGGTGCTCCATAAGAACGCCCTTGTTTCTCGGACAGCTTGCCAATGAGAGTGTGCATAATCATGCTGGCTGTATTGCTGTAAAATGGAAGGGGGAAAAAAAACTCTGTATTTTTGAGTAGTCATTTTAATCAAGATGGCTTACCTGTTGAGTTTGAGGTTTGTTGTACACTCGGAAGAAATCTGCAGATTCTTGAGATCTGGTGGCAGACTAAGCTAGCAGCCTCCACTTTTATATACACGGTGAACGTGCTAATGATATTCATGAGTGCTCAAGTGTTACTGTTGTAGGCTGCAAACACTGCCATGTGGCAAGTGGGTGCAATGTCAGCAATTTTTCTACGGTTGCCAGAGAAAACATAATTGTGCTTACACTAATGAGCATATGACCACTAAGTAGAGCAACAAATTAGATTAAGAATTAGAGAAGCCAATTATTGCACTTCTATTTTCATATTGCCGCCCACAGAGTGAGCTAACAAGCATTAACACAATAAATTAAGATATGCTGCAAATAAAAGCTCAGAGCAATGTTGAAATAAGTTTCCTTTGTGCCCTTCTGCTCAAACCAGCTCCTTGGAAAGAGAACGCACCACAGAAGCAGCTGCTGCATGAGCGGCAGTCATTGTCGTTGAGGTGGGAGAAATAAGTGCAGCATCTCCACTGACATTCAGCAGGCACTGAGCCTATGAATGAAAATGCACACAGACACACACACAGAAAGGAATATCAGACATTCAGCAGGCCCCGAGTCTATGAATGAAAATGTACACACACACACACACAGAGAAAGATCACAAATTAGCACCCATTAGAGGAACACCACCCATTACAGCTACACCCAGGTGATTTCTCATTACCTGAACTGATTAGAAACATTTATTCCTAGCAACAGTTTTCCAACCAATAAGTCAATGTTGTCCAATTCAACCTGTGATTATACTGAATCAGCAGCTTTTCATCTAGCTGCCAAAACAACCAACGCCTAGAGATCACACACTAGCCCAATTTAATTAATATTAAAATAAAAAAACACTGAGAAAAAACACACGAAAGAGTTGCAGGATTGGATGTGTTTAGATGTAGATGGTCAATGGCTCTATGTAATGAATACCCTTAAAGTCTTCCAGAAAAACACATGCATAACAATTTGAATAAGAGTCGTGGCCACCTGCATGAGCATGGTCTACTGTTGCTTGATATGGTTAGCGGACCATACCACTAACAACAGCACCTGAGCCACTTAGCGGAACATCAAACAAAATATCTCAACACCTGAATTTGAGACGTGCATGCAAATATAAATAACCACGCAGAGGCTAGGTCACTTAATGTTGGTGGTTATCGCCCAGTTCTTTTTGATGTCTGCAGATTGGAGTTTGTTTGTGTGTGCTGAGTGTTTTGCATGGAAGTGGTAACTGGGAAGTAAACAGTGTGGAGCCAACCTGGGCAAGCCATACAATGCCAATACAAGTTGATACCCCACGCTGCATTGATCTTTCCAGCACCGTCAACTAGCAGTGGCTGTGCACACTCCATCATTTGCACACACCCACACACATCCAGCTTAATTGTTTGTCTGTTGTCAGTTGTTTGGTCATTACACAAGCAAATTGCCTGACCAAGGCGTTGTAATGTTGACGTCACACTTCTTGTTGGATTATCTTCATGGTCGTTTACTCTCATTAGCACCTCAAACAGGATATTCAGTTGCTCGCGCTGACTGAACTTGGTGCTTGGTTTGTCTTTGCTCAGCAGTTTCACGAACTGTAGGCAGAACAATAAATTTCCAATAATAAGTTTGCAAATCTCTGCTATAATGCTCATGTGATGCCTTGCTCCCTCTCTCTCATCATCTATCATCTACCTATCTATCTATTTATCTATCTATCTAACCTAAGCCACTAATAGAGTAGAAATGTCACCACTGTTATGCCTGGACAATATGGACAATATATACACACTTATAATACGTACAGAGTATAGCAGCGTTTTTCAGCTTAAAAAAACAACTATTTCTAAAATGCCCTAAGTGAGCAAAAATCTCAAAATACATCTACTTGTGATAAAAATAAATATCAAGGCTTGTAAAATGCATTAGCTTTCCCAAAGCCTCAAGTTAACATGCTATAGCAGCTGCTACTGGTCGAAGGCTGTCCCACAAACGAAACCACCAAAGAAATTTCAGAATTAGCTACTAAGTTTTTATTAAGCCTCAGCAGATATACAATAATAAGGCCCAAATTGATGGTTGAGGTCCAAAACAGAAAATCCCACCAGCAAAACCTGTAACATATAAAGGGATAAAAAATGAAGGTTGTAATGCTCGTATCTAAGGCAAATTAGCTTCAGAATAAAATGTTCAAATTGTCATTTTTTAAGAATTTTTTTTTTAACTACACAACCATTAAGCATGCACAAAGGGGTGTGGACTTGTAGCTCCTTCAAGTAGCAATGACTAGATGTACTATTGCCATTCAACAAGACATAGAGAGTAATTTCTGCCTACTGTTCTGGAGTGAAAATGAGCGTATGTTGATAAACAAACAGATTCTGACTTGACCCATTGTGAGAATAGGATTTTTCACGGGCTGAAATAAATTGGACTAATAGCCATGATCTCCTCGTTTCTCTCTCTCGAGCTTAGTCTCACGTGGCTAGACCCTTTACTAATCATTAGACATTAATTATCTTCTGGGAGTTTCCGTACAATTAGAAATTAAAAAATGAGTACCACTCCCCACCATATTATATAATACAAATAATTATTTGACCTACTCCACACTGTGCAGCCAGCATGGGGGTAATCAGCTATCACCACACCCTTCCACTCCCACCCACTCTGTTCTTGCCCATATTGACAGACAGGTCCTGAACACTTTCTTTACAGTATCCATTAATGCTTAGTCACGGCCTTCAGATCTTTTTATTTGGAATGGATTTACAAGCTATTCAAGTTCCATTCTGTAGGTCATTTTGTTTTTCGCTTGCCACATATGGAAGAGGTGATACAAGCCAAGAAGTTACGCTGCACGTAGCACGATATTTATTCGGTTCATTATGTTGACAAGCCTTTTCCAATTTTCGTGTTTTACTGAACGAAGAAACAAATTAGCTGTTGCAAGTCTCTGGTACTCAAATGGTTATGAAGACAGTATAGGTAACATTTTCCCACAAAACTGACATTGAGACAGCTCATGTGTGTTTTGCGTGCACATGGTTTGTTACACAATCCTCATTCATGAAAACACATCCTCAAGGATGGACACAGCTAAGTGCTGTCTCTGCTCTATCAAATTCTTCCTCTCATCCTTTCTCCTCCTCCTCAGCTTGCACACTGAGGGACTCCACACTCCGCCATGATGGCTTGTTACCAAAGACTGTGTCTCTCTGCCAACTCATACCAGTCTCTGCTAGCCCCCATCTCGTCAGGTCTCTTGCATCCATCGATATTTCTTTGGGGACACAAAACCAGCAACTGTTTTGGTAGGCAGCTGCCATCCCATGACAGATGACCAAGGAAGCAGAGTCTGTACTGGGAAAGCACCGAGGAGAGCTTCTGCTTCTTTAAGCCATACTCCGTAGGGAAGTATTGTGGTTCATGCCCCCTGATAGTTACCCCAAGCATGACTCTTAGCTGTCACATCATGAAACCATGAAGGCGACGAATCTGAGATCCTTGGAGGACCCAAACCTTCCAGGCCATAGAGGGGAGTAGGCAAGACATCAGCTTTGAGGATGCAGAACTTGGTGTAAGTCTTGATCTTACGTTGTAATAGAAGCTATGGCATAGAAAACGACCTCTGGAGACCTTGCAGTGTCCATAGAATCCACCTCCATGGCAAGGTGTCCTGCACGATGCTGCTGACGTAATGAAAATTGGACACCATCTCTTATAGAGACATCATTAGGAAAGAGATGAATAAAAAAATTCTGGCCATGGGTAGAGGTCTGATGGAACATTGCCAGAGTATTTATCTCCCTACAGCTGATGGTGAGAACCAAGTCCTATACTTCACTGTAACTACCGCCAATACAGACTGGAGGTCATCCCATGATTCAACACCAAAGCCATATCATCAGTGACCTCAAGATCAGAGACCACAGTCTCATGCCGGAACATCCTGTGATTGCCCACCAACTTGGCATGGAGGTAAGCCACTCTCAGACTCCTCTACCTTGCAGCTGACAATCTTCCAGTGCAATATTCCCGGCCACGACAAAGTAGAGGTTTGTAGAGCGTGGAAAACAGTACACAGCCCTGATGACAACACTAATGATGACAAACTCATCTGAGGTCTTCTTGTAAGACCTGACAGCAGATCTCAAGTCCTCGAACAAAGCACAAATAAGTGCACCCAGAGAGTTATATGCCATTTTTTTTTAGATTGATGAAACAGATGTCATGTGATCAGTGAAACTTCTTTGCTTTCTCCAACAAAACCTGAAGAGAGAACATTTGGTCAGCATACCCTCTACGCTGATGGAAGCCACATTGGGTCTCACAGAGAGGGAGTTCTGCTCTAGGCTTGAGCCTCCCTGATGGAAGTAACAGTGGGTCTCACAGAGAGGAAGTTCTACTCTAGGCTGGAGCCGCCCTGATGGAAGCCACATTGACTCTCAAATAGTGGGAGTTCTGCTCTAGGCTGGAGCTCTCACAGAGAGGGAGTTCGGCTCTAGGCTGGAGCTCACACAGAGCGGGAGTTCGGCTCTAGGCTGGAGCTCACACAGAGAGGGAGTTCTGCTCTAGGCTGGAGCTCTCACCGAGAGGGAGTTCTGCTCTAGGCTGGAGCTCTCACAGAGAGGGAGTTCTGCTCTAGGCTTGAGCTCTCACAGAGAGGGAGTTCGGCTCAAGGATGGAGCTCACACAGAGAGGGAGTTCTGCTCTAGGCTGAAGCTGTCACAGAGAGGGAGTTCGGCTCTAGGCTGGAGTGCACACAGAGAGGGAGTTCTGCTCTAGGCTGGAGCTCTCACAGAGAGGGAGTTCTGCTCTAGGCTGGAGCACTCACAGAGAGGGAGTTCGGCTCAAGGATGGAGCTCACACAGAGAGGGAGTTCGGCTCTAGGCTGGAGGTCGCACAGAGATGAAGTTCTGCTCTAGGCTGGAGCTCTCAGCGAGAGGGAGTTCTGCTCTAGGCTGGAGCTCTTACAGAGGGGATTCTGCTCTAGGCTGGAGCTCTTACAGAGAGGTAATTCTGCTCTAGGCTGGAGCTCTCACAGAGAGGAAGTTCTGCTCTAGGTCGGAGCTCTCACAGAGAGGGAGTTCTGCTCTAGGCTGGAGCACTTAAAGAGGGAATTCTGCTCTAGGCTGGAGCTCTCACAGAGAGGGAGTTCTGCTCTAGACTGGAGCTCTGACAGAGAGGGAGTTCTGCTCTAGGCTAGAGCTCTGACAGAGAGGGAGTTCTGCTCTAGGATGGAGCTCTTACAGAGAGGGAATTCTGCTCTAGGCTGGAGCTCTGACAGAGAGGGAGTTCTGCTCTAGGCTGGAGCTCTTACAGAGAGGGAGTTCTGCTCTAGGATGGAGCTCTTACAGAGAGGGAGTTCTGCTCTAGGCTGGAGCTCTGACAGAGAGGGAGTTCTGCTCTAGGCTGGAGCTCTGACAGAGAGGGAGTTCTGCTCTAGACTGGAGCTCTGACAGAAAGGGAGTTCTGCTCTAGGCTGGAGCTCTTACAGAGAGGGAGTTCTGCTCTAGGATGGAGCACTTACAGAGGGAATTCTGCTCTAGGCTGGAGCTCTCACAGAGAGGGAGTTCTGCTCTAGGCTGGAGCTCTTACAGAGAGGGAGTTCTGCTCTAGGCTGGAGCTCTTACAGAGAGGGAGTTCTGCTCTAGGATGGAGCTCTTACAGAGAGGGAGTTCTGCTCTAGGCTGGAGCTCTGACAGAGAGGGAGTTCTGCTCTAGACTGGAGCTCTGACAGAGAGGGAGTTCTGCTCTAGGCTGGAGCTCTTACAGAGAGGGAGTTCTGCTCTAGGATGGAGCTCTTACAGAGAGGGAATTCTGCTCTAGGCTGGAGCTCTGACAGAGAGGGAGTTCTGCTCTAGGCTGGAGCTCTGACAGAGAGGGAGTTCTGCTCTAGACTGGAGCTCTGACAGAGAGGAAGTTCTGCTCTAGGCTGGAGCTCTTAAAGAGAGGGAGTTCTGCTCTAGGATGGAGCTCTTACCGAGAGGGAATTCTACTCTAGGCTGGAGCTCTGACAGAGAGGGAGTTCTGCTCTAGGCTGGAGCCGCTAGAGGAACCTTGCCAGAAGTCCTCATGGAGGGCAATATCCCGATATTCTCACAGATGGTGCAATTTCCTTCCTGTGGAGAGGGATGAGAAGCACTAAGCATAACTTTCTCTCTCCAGATCCCATCAGCAATCAATTCACCAGCAGGACTGACCCCTTACCTGCCAGCTCCAATATCCCCACAGATCCCATCTGCAATCACATTCACCAGTAGGACTGACCGCCAGCGCCAACATCCCCACGCCAACATCCCCACAGATCCCACCTGCAATCACATTCACAAGTAGGACTGACTTCTCACCTGCCAGCTCCAATATTCCAACAGATCCCATCTGCAATCACATCCACCAGCAGGACTGACTCCTTACCTGCCAGCTCCAACATCCCCACAGATACCTCATTCAGGTGACTGAGTATTGGACCCTGAACTTGACAGTTGAACAGAATGGTGGGGACTGCAGTTATTACCAAACATATCTGATTTTAACACACACACACACACACACACAAGTACACATATACACACACGTACACATCCCCACGCGTATATACACCCCCAGGAACACATATACACACATGTACACACACACACACAGAGTCTAGATTTCTTAACAATAATACGAGGCACTATTGTCTATGCGTTTGTTGATAGATTAACACATTGTCCTAAATAGCTATCAGACATTGCCCAGAGGCTAGAAATTATGGTTTGAAATTTAATGATCAGTGCAGACGCTTCATTCTTGTTCTTGAGGTCAGTGTCCTCGTGGTCATGTTTTGACTTGGAAAGATCAAGCAAAGACCGACACTCCAAGAAGTTTGAGAGACTAACGAGGTTAATAGTGTGGTAGGACCTCAGGCATTAACCAACATATGGGTCTTCTGGTTTTTAACACACACACAACACACACACACAGACATGTGCACACACACATACATATGTGCACATAGAGAGAGAGAGAGGGAGGGAGAGGAGAGAGTCAAGACTTGCTGATACTTCTCTGTGGATTTGCAGTATGAGATAGCAAGTCTAGATTGGGATTTGAGATAAATTATGACCATACTGATACTGTAATAATGCACGTTATAGCAGAAGCCATTCAGTAAACCTGCACAGACACAAGTCACACAAAATAATCTATGGAAAGGGGTTACTACACAACCTCTCACCGATCTCATAAACCAACCACTCTCACTCAACCTTCCTAGTCTACTGATGCCACTGCAAGATCATCTTTAGGCCACACCCACTCACACCTCTCCTCCAGCTTGCTACCCTCTTCTATTTTCTGTCCATCATTTCTTTCCCTCTTCTCCTCCTTTCCCCTCTTCCCTTTCTTCTCCTTCCATTACTCAATTATGACTAATCTTAAAAAAAGAAGGTATGAAGCCTGCTTCACAATATGTCGCTGGACCTGCCACGTGATGCGACGAGTAGCGATGTTTAAAAATCTTTTTTTTTAAATCTGCAACAATTTCTTCTCATCGCATCATGTCTTGTCGCACTTGCCGCTAGAATAGATTCGAGTTCTATTCCAATGACAGTCGATGTTTTTGACACTTTCCTGTCGTTCTTGTGATCTGGTAATGGGTGTGGTTGGTGTGCATGTTTTAGAGCTAAAGTCTTGAAGGAGTGTTGCGTGGAAGAGATGGATGAGGAAGAGCTACTATAAGCAGTGAGGAAGTTTTCCTGCCTATGGGAAGTATCTTCAAGGTTTTTAAGGACAGAAGGGCAAAGGTGAATGCGCGGAAGAATGCTGCTAGAGAGGTAGTATTTTTTAATGGTTCAAAGTGCACCAAGAACACTAGCAGTTGTTAAATTGTAAACAGTCTACGACCAATAGAAAATGAAGACCAGCAACAGGAACACTGGGACACGATGGAACGAGACACACAGTGTGAACTAGGCTTTAATAAAACATATGCACTATGCACTGCATGAGACCACCTGCCACCTGTGCTATGTGAGATTAACCCCTTGCCATCTGCGCTGTGTAAGATTAAACCCCTGCCACCTATGCTACACGAGATTACTCACTGTCATCTGTGCTATGTGAGAGAGATTAACCCCTTGCCATCTGGCTTCCTGTGGTACGTGGGATTTTGATAACCTGTCTTGACAGACAAGTAACGGATACGGATCACTAGGTCTGAACAAACAGCATCACCACAAACCAGAAGTAGGTGGAGCCATAATTCCCCCCCCCCCCCCCCCGCCCTTATAGTGAACTTATTTTTCTGATCATCAAGTAAAGGGATACACTACATGATCATGAAAAAATTCTCTCAGGCATACGTGTATTCATATATGCATACGTTTGTCACTCAGAGCAATCAATGATCTCCATTATATATCGCTCTACAACAATTTTGTGCATGTGCAAGTGCACTGCTAAGGGATGGCTCAGTGCTACAAGTGCACTGCTAAGGGATGGCTCAGTGTTACAAGTGCACTGCCAAGGGATAGCTCAGTGTTACAAGTGCACTGCCAAGGGATGGCTCAGTGTTACAAGTGCACTGCCAAGGGATAGCTCAGTGTTACAAGTGTACTGCTAAGGGATGGCTCAGTGCTACAAGTGCACTGCTAAGGGATGGCTCAGTGTTACAAGTGCACTGCTAAGGGATGGCTCAGTGTTACAAGTGCACTGCTAAGGGATGGCTCAGTGCTACAAGTGTACTGCCAAGGGATGGCTCAGTGTTACAAGTGCACTGCCAAGGGATAGCTCAGTGTTACAAGTGCACTGGTAAGGGATGGCTCAGTGTCACAAGTGCACTGCCAAGGGATGGCTCAGTGTTACAAGTGCACTGCCAAGGGATAGCTCAGTGTTACAAGTGCACTGCTAAGGGATGGCTCAGTGTTACAAGTGCACTGCCAAGGGATGGCTCAGTGTCACAAGTGCACTGCCAAGGGATGGCTCAGTGTTACAAGTGCACTGCCAAGGGATAGCTCAGTGTTACAAGTGCACTGCCAAGGGATGGCTCAGTGTTACAAGTGCACTGCCAAGGGATAGCTCAGTGTTACAAGTGCACTGGTAAGGGATGGCTCAGTGTCACAAGTGCACTGCCAAGGGATGGCTCAGCGTTACAAGTGTACTGCTAAGGGATAGCTCAGTGTTACAAGTGTACTGCCAAGGGATAGCTCAGTGTTACAAATGTACTGCTAAGGGATGGCTCAGCGTTACAAGTGTACTGCTAAGAGATAGCTCAGTGTTACAAGTGTACTGCCAAGGGATAGCTCAGTGCTACAAGTGTACTGCCAAGGGATGGCTCAGTGTTACAAGTGCACTGCTAAGGGATAGCTCAGTGTTACAAATGTACTGCCAAGGGATGGCTCAGTATTACAAGTGCACTGGTAAGGGATGGCTCAGTGTCACAAGTGAAATGAAAAAGATGGAAGCAAGAAATTACAAAGACAGAAAAAGATAGCACAGCTTGCCCCAGAAATGGCGGAACAGGGAAGAGCAAGGCTCACTAAAAGGAAGGGGGATAATAAAGCGAGGAGAGCATCAAGGACAACTGATTCTTCCACAGCCAACAAAATCAGCACAGCAAACGTTAGTCCAAGAGTACGCCCAAATGCTGGTAAAGCGTTGAATAATTATTTCATGCACGGCTTGCCTACGGAAAAATGCTACACTGAGTATATGTGTAAGTTGACATCGGCATCCACCCACACACTGCCACATGTCTTCGCTGGACAGTGTTTGAACCCTTTCAAGTATAACTGTTGCATTGCGAAGGTCAGCCACTAAATTCCATAAAGATGTTCGCGGTATTTCGTCAGCGAAATAAGGCCAAAATAGAGGTAGAAAGTGAACCCTCCCCGATTCCTTTGTTTGGACAAACACACACACACACATACATACATAGGCAATACATAGACATACCCAACTACACAGAAGTATCTGTCTTACATCAGCACAAAAAATCCCTTTGTGAGAGGGAGTATCTATAATCTGGTTGACCACCAAAAACTGTCATCCATCTGAGTGTGAAGAACTCACCACAGAGATTACCGTCTTAGCCATCTCAGCTTCCTACAGCTACAATTCCCTGTGATCTTTCAATACAGGTGGCCCACTAAGAAAGAGAAAACTCACCAACTCCGGACGCTAAGTGTGAGCTGCTTTTGAATGGTTTTTTTTTTAGATCTTTCTCGTGGTCAGACCAACCTACCTTGCTCCCCACCATGCATTTACCACATTCTGAATATAGAAATTACATTTCCTAGAACTGCCACAATGAAACTAGCATACTTGTGGGAGGGTGATTAGAATATCCGTTTGACAGTGTGCTCTATAGTGCTATTCTTTAACAGACAACAACCAACTATACTAGATGGACCTGTTAATAAGGAATGGAAACAAGACTGTACCCATGAAGGCCACAGCCAGTTAGACCACCTTTCTCATTTAAAATCAAATACACCAATATTATGACTTTGTGGTTGTACAAGCACTCCATGATTTTAAAACCTGCACAATATTGGTGTATATGATTTTAAATGGTAAAGGAATCTAGCGTGTTGTGGTCTGCATGGGTACAGCCTTGTTTCCATTCCTATCAACACGTCAATCCAGTATAGCTGGTGTTTTTAAATAAAACATTTTTGCTCATTTCAAGTGTATTTTTCTCTCGTTTGTGTGTCATGTTGTATCTGTACAGTTCAGCAGCGGTGAAGAAGTGGGGGACTATATCAAGTGTGAGCTGATAATGGAGGGTCTCCTAGACATTTAAACACCATCTAACTTGTTTATTGTTAATATGTTGACTGTACCCATGTACACCA
This sequence comes from Leptonemataceae bacterium, assembly GCA_965261955.1. Classification (GTDB taxonomy): domain Bacteria; phylum Spirochaetota; class Leptospiria; order Leptospirales; family Leptonemataceae; genus JABAAI01. Next base: position 24,619 of record CBDHEM010000062.1, on the reverse strand, counting down.
TGTTGTACATTACAAAATAATCTGAACATCCTTATCTTGTTGCTACGGTTGACAGCGCTTCCTTTAGAGGATTGATTGGCAACATAACACAGGAGAACAATACAGCAGATACTTTCGTAGAGGAACAGCTACGGCCTCTTTTGGAAATGGTAACAGTAGACCAGGCGCGAGAACTCCACAAACGAAATAGCTGAACCAAGTGCAAGTCATTCTTTATGGTACGAATCGTCAACATAATTTGTGGTTTGGCGACACCTTCACTTGGAGTCTGGTTTACAACCTTAGTGAAGTACTCAAGGCATGCTTGGAGTCTGGTTTACTACCTTAGTGAAGGATTCAAGGCATGCTTGGAGTTTGGTTTACTACCTTAGTGAAGTATTCAAGGCATGCTTGGAGTCTGGTTTACTACCTTAGTGAAGGATTCAAGGCATGCTTGGAGTCTGGTTTACTACCTTAGTGAAGTATTCAAGGCATGCTTGGAGTCTGGTTTACTACCTTAGTGAAGTATTCAAGGCATGCTTGGAGTCTGGTTTACTACCTTAGTGAAGTATTCAAGGCATGCTTGGAGTCTGGTTTACTACCTTAGTGAAGTATTCAAGGCATGCTTGGAGTCTGGTTCACTACCTTAGTGAAGTACTCAAGGCATGCTTGGAGTCTGGTTTACTACCTTAGTGAAGGATTCAAGGCATGCTTGGAGTCTGGTTTACTACCTTAGTGAAGTACTCAAGGCATGCTTGGAGTCTGGTTTACTACCTTAGTGAAGTATTCAAGGCATGCTTGGAGTCTGGTTTACTACCTTAGTGAAGCATTCAAGGCATGCTTGGAGTCTGGTTTACTACCTTAGTGAAGGATTCAAGGCATGCTTGGAGTCTGGTTTACTACCTTAGTGAAGTATTCGAGGCTTGCTTGGAGTCTGGTTTACTACCTTAGTGAAGTATTCAAGGCATGCTTGAAGTCTGGTTTACTACCTTAGTGAAGTATTCAAGGCATGCTTGGAGTCTGGTTTACTACCTTAGTGAAGGATTCAAGGCATGCTTGGAATCTGGTTTACTACCTTAGAGAGTATTCAAGGCATGCTTGGAGTCTGGTTCCCTACTTTAGTGAAGTACTCAAGGCATGCTTGGAATCTGGTTTACTACCTTAGTGAAGTATTCAAGGCATGCTTGGAGTCTGGTTTACTACCTTATAGTGAAGGATTCAAGGCATGCTTGGAGTCTGGTTTACAACCTTAGTGAAGTATTCAAGGCATGCTTGGAGTCTGGCTTACTACCTTATAGTGAAGGATTCAAGGCTTGCTTGGAGTCTGGTTTACTACCTTAGTGAAGTATTCAAGGCATGCTTGGAGTCTGGTTCCCTACCTTAGTGAAGTATTCAAGGCATGCTTGGAGTCTGGTTTACTACCTTAGTGAAGTATTCAAGGCATGCTTGGAGTCTGGTTTACTACCTTATAGTGAAGGATTCACGGCACTCTTGGGAGTCTGGTTTACTACCTTAGTGAAGGATCAAGGCTCGTTTGGAATCTGGTTTACTACCTTAGTGAAGTATTCAAGGCATGCTTGGTATCTGGTTTACTACCTTAGTGAAGGATTCAAGGCTTGCTTGAAGTCTGGTTTACTACCATAGTGAATGATTTAAGGCACTCTTGGGGTCTGGTTTACTACCTTAGTGAAGGATTCAAGGCCTGCTTGGAGTCTGGTTTACTACTATAGTGAAGGATTCAAGGCTCATTTTTTGAGCTAATATCAGCTGAAATTACCATTTATGCAGCTAAGAATCTGCCAATGTGAGTTTTAGCTGAGGTATAAGCTTGGCTTTTTTGGGGGGATGGGAAGGGGGGAGGGGGTCAGTCTGCCATTTTAAAAAGTGCGTCAATATGCTTACAAAACCCCCGTGATACAGGAAACTGGGGTCAGCAGATCGCTCCATCTGTGTGGTTTAATTTGACACACACACACACAGACACACAAATTCATGGAGATAACAGTAGCCAAGTTATGTGCAGATAGACCCAGGTATTTCCACTTCCTAGAGGCCAGTCAAGATGGACCTTGGGTCAATTAGCACTGAGTGAGTGACCCTAATTGGTTCATTAATACCACCTTGTAGACAGGGAGGAGGTTGGTGTTTCCCCAGCAGTGAAGGCGGGACCAGACTGTCATAAATGTGGAACTGTGGTGCAATTCATCATAAAATTTTTAATACCCAATTTCAGAAAGCACACAGAAATACATTGTCTAAGCTACTATATCAGTGGTTCCCAAATTTTTCTAGGCTAGCGCCCCCCCCCCCCTCATATACACATGCGAACACAGACCTATTTTATTTTGGTGTGCTTCAAATTGAAAACAAGAAGATTAAACACAAAGATGTATTTCACAAATAAAACCTAATTTAATAAACCAATTTATTTAGCAGTTTTAGCTGTGTCAGCAATATGGAGGGGTAAATCAACATCTCACCAGTAACCATGGTTATTGTTAATGGATGGATGTGCTTGGTGCAGGGCTATCAGCTTCTCAACATCGGGATGGAACTCACTAAGAAGAAGTCGTAGCACAGTAACACTTCCAAACCTTTTGGCATCCTTCCATCAATAGGCTACCATTCTCCCACATCTTTAGTTTATGTTTAAATGCTGAACATTACAAGATTGAAATTAACGTGCAGTGCTTACAAACCTGAGCTGAGCTTTGGCCCTTGTAGTTGTCTGCTGATTCTGCTCTCTGATCTGGCTGGGAGGCGTGTGGTAACTGATGCATCACTATACGTGTTGTGTATATGCATCAAGGAAACGTTCGGACTTTTGACTCCGACTTTGGACTATGTAACAAAGCTATGCATTCATTTATAATCCTTATGTCAGTTTATTCTCTATAAACTGCATACCTGTTCCTTTACCTTAGTGTTCATGACATATTTAAACTGCAAACCTGTTCCTTTACCTTAGTGTGTATGACATATATAAACTGCACACCTGTTCCTTTACCTTAGTGTTTATGACATATATAAACTGCACACCTGTTCCTTTACCTTAGTGTTTATGACATATATAAACTGCATGTCTTTTCCTTTACCTTAGTTTTTATGACATATATAAACTGCATACCTGTACCTTGACCTTAGTGTTTATGACATATATAAACAGCATGCCTGTACCTTGACCTGTACCTTGACCTTAGTGTTTATGACATAAACTGCACACCTGTTCCTTGACCTTAGTGTTTATGACATATAAACTGCACACCTGTACCTTGACCTTAGTGTTTATGACATATAAAATGCATACCAGTTCCTTTACCTTAGTGTTTATGACATATAAACTGCATACCTGTTCCTTTACCTTAGTGTTTATGACATATATAAACTGCACACCTGTTCCTTTACCTTAGTGTTTATGACATATATAAACTGCACACCTGTTCCTTTACCTTAGTGTTTATGACATATAACTGCACACCTGTACCTTGACCTTAGTGTTTATGACATAAAATGCATACCTGTTCCTTTACCTTAGTGTTTATGACATATATAAACTGCATACCTTAGTGTTTATGACATATAAACTGCATACCAGTTCCTTTACCTTAGTGTTTATGACATATATAAACTGCAAACCTGTTCCTTTACCTTAGTGTTTATGACATATATAAACTGCATGCCTGTACCTTGACCTTAGTGTGTATGACATGTTTTGTCATTCAGATTTTGTAAAAACAAAAGGTTATTTTTTAACTGCTCCTAATGCCACCCTGTCGTCCCCTACCGCCCCCCTTTTGCCCACTTTTGCCTCACCGCCCACCTAAAATGAATGCCAAACTCGGTGCTTCTTGAGGGCATTCTTTAGGGTTACGAAATTATAGGAGGGTGAAGGGAGGAGGGCAATACTTGGGGAAGGGAGAGGGATGTGGGAAGAGGGTGGAACCAGATCCAAGGGTGGGTGAATGCCCCCTCCCACCTCAGAAACCTTTACGCACCCCATTAATTAAGGTCAATTTTTCCTAAATGTTCAACTTAAACGACTGTACAGCTGGAAATACTGACGGACAAAATGGGAGACATGGATGGCATTAAAATTCAGAGGTATCTAATTGGCCCTACATCAGCTAGTTGCATTCATAGAGGTCAGACAATGGATTGCATGCATCCTATATCCTATAAGGCAAGCATTCTTCAGAATAGCGAACAAAAAATATCCCAAGACATCTTTCTGTATTACTAAGCAGCCAATCAAGAGAGAAGCAATTTCAAGCACACTGCCATAAGTAAAAAAAATGGCAGGCAGAAAATCGTTGGCAATAATTTTATACAGTGGTTACCATCCTTGACTGCCAAATCACTAAGGAGATACACTGTGAACATGCACATGCATGGCATTCATATCCCGGAGAGATTGGACCGACCTGGTTCTTGTGTGGGTGTTCAATCAATACCAGGTCATTGAGGCGATAATTAAGAAGAGCATTCCCACCTACGGCTGCTACGTGTGCCCTAGCAATAGCCTGGGCCTCCAGTACAAAGAGATGCATGAAAGAATCCAAGCCACCATTCTGTGTGTGTGTGTGTGTATGGGTGCCACGTGTAGTGTGTGGTGTGTGTGAAAGACAAAAAGAAGTATTATGATTGAAGGTCATCAACAAAGAAAACAAAACTACAACAATGATTAATCTGCTAAAGAGACTGGGTCATAACCACACCCACAATTAAGTGTATAAGAATGCCACTCATTATTTCCAGTGCATCTCCACATTAACAACCCATTCACCAGCGTTACCGCCATGTGGCAGTTAGAAGACACCTGCATGAAACATGACTCCATCACGGGCCATTCTTGAACTTAGCACTACCTCGATTAGCATATGCCCCAAAACATGCTCCATCAGCTGGTAAAATCCCTGGTCCATAGGTTGCTAAGGGAACACGAGAATATATTGTAGCCGAATTTTTGTTTTCGATGGTTTCAAGGTACCCCACCAGAGAAGTCTAGGAGGCACTTTTTGACGAGGATTTTGGGCTATGAGACGGCAAACTGAGCGATGAGGAAGGAGATGTCTATACCTACTTTGGAGAGACTAGTTTGAACCATGCTGTTAAGACACTGAGCAGAGATATAGAATCATCGCTCAGTTAGGATTCTCTAAACACTGCCAGCTTCAGCACAAAGATGAAGAAGGAAGTAGTGGCTAAGGAGCATCATCTTAAAGCACTGCCTAAAGCAGTGAATAGAATCCCTAGCTGGAATTTAGCAGGAATAAAGCCAAGATTCAAAAAGGATTCTTTCCTGGGTGACAGGCAGTTGTATGTGTGTATGTATGTGTGTGTTTTGCAGCTATAGCAACCCAGTACTAATACCAGCCATTCCTCTGGTGTGTCTGGCCTCCCAGCCATGCAATTTTCTAGCGCTGATCTGCTAAAACTTTACGTAATGTAAATCACAATATAGCACTTTGATTATTGTAATGATATTCATGGCCATGTCATTACTACACTTTCCGAAAATATATTGTTGCTAGAGAGTTTAATGATTCTTAAACCTAGTATTTAATGATATACAACTATCTCTACAGTTGCTGTCATAAGCTTCAGAAAGTCAACATTGAAAATTTTAAGAGAATGAGAAGGGGGGGGGAGGCTATAAGTCAAAATCTATGAGAAAAAAATAAATAAAAAAATTTCCAGTTCAAACTTGCAGTATCGACCTAGTAGCCATATTACAAGTTTTGGAGCTATCCGATGCTCCATTTCAAAGTTATGGTTGTCTTTTTCATTCACTATATCTTGAGTCAAAAAAGACAGACAAGGAACAGAATTCGTGCAAGAAATATAATAGAAATATAATGATAAGTTTGCCATACTTCACTTTCAAAGCTTATTTAAATTATGCTCAGAAAGCTCTTACAATGCTCTATGATACGAATGTCCCATATTTTCATACACTCCAAGTCATATGGGTTTGAATAGGTGGGAGAACAACACATCAAAAACATTGGAAAAAAAATTCAGTTATGTTGATGTAGCTTATCTACTAGCTATTCCTAAGTCTTAGAGGCACTGAATGTCTCAAGATTATGATGGTTTTTGTAAGTGTTAACTTATCTCTTGAAGAAAAGCCTTACTCTTTGAAAGTTTATTCCCATAATTCATGTTTTTATTGCATTTGAAACAATCATAACCTTACCACAGCACATCTTCAAAGATCGTTGTTTGTTTGAAAGTGCTTTTAGAGCTCTGAGATACGAGAATTCCAGATATTTTTGAACACTGCAAGCATTGCCAAGATATGGTTATTTGAAGAGGTGACCGTTGGGTCGTAATTAGTTTAACTCACACGGTGGCCTTGAACTAACGAACACTATGCGTACTTGTGCATGTGGTTATTACTGCTTGGTAGTGTGCTGAGCAAATCTCAGCAATGCATTTGGAGGTTCCCATGCAAAAGTGCCAGAAAAAAATTGCCATTTTTACTTTCTTTGGCACCAGCCCCAGACCTAGAATTGCGATTGCATTCTCCTTCCACTTAAGTCACAGCTAAGTGCTTTGACTAACTACAGACCAAATTCCAAATTAGAGAGTGTGCATACATTCCACTGTGGAGCTATTCCTGTATCAGAAAGGAAAGTGCTGCTTTCAAGTGACCATGATGTTGCCAGATGTATCATCTAAGAAAATGAGCAAATAGAGGCATTTAAGATGTCACAAGGAAGCACAAGAAAAAGCATCACTACGATACCAAAATTACTTGGGGAAAGACAAAAAAAGTTAATGCAATTACAAATTTGTTAAAAAAAGTTGTGGTTTTGACCTATAAACCACACCCCTTAGAGCATACTTTAAAACTGTTCAAATCACTAGTATGGACCAACATGCATGTCGCTTTAGCTAGAGCAAAAGTGGCCTGCAAGAACCCTCGGCCTAGAGTTCTGCCACCATGGCTGGAGTTCAGCTGGATTAGAATGGTTTGCATATGGCATAGTCTTTATCAGGGCAACAGCTCAAGTAGCTCTCATGTAACTACCCCAAACCACAGCTACAGGCAAGCATCTCATTATAATATGACAGCAGATATATACACTTGATAAGTGCCGATTTCATAATATCACAATAATTATCATGATGACATCATCAGCACTAATCCAATACAGTACTACAGAACTGATGATGTCATCATAATAATGCTAATCCAACTTTTGTTCACTGTAACCTTTGACCTTTAAAAATTTAATCAAATAATCCTCGGTACACACTTAATTTGCCTTCCAAGTGTGGTAAAGATGCGTCCAGCCATTCCAGAGTTTTTTTCGTTCACATACAACATACACACACGAATGCATGCAAGCACACACATACACACAGAGACAGAATGAAAATAATATCCTGCCACACATCACTGTGGGAGGAGTCATGAAAATAAGTGAACAACAAAGATTCAACAAGTACAAAAGACAACAAAACACTCCCCAAAACATAACAAATGTATATTGCTAAACTATTTTTCCTTCCTTCTATTTTGCAGGCTTTTTGTTATCTGGGAGTGGCTTATTCATTATGCTTTCATATTGAACGTTAAATATCGCTATAGGCACATTTCCTAAGAAGATTCATTCGGCAACTTCAGTTTCACTCAAAGACCGCACATTTTTGACTGCTACAGTTTAGTCATAGTTTGATAAAGCTCTTATCTGTGATATCTATGGAACGAAAAGGCTACACATATGCAACATGTAAATTAGATGAAGGTCACCATGCGAACTAAATTATTTAAAAACCCTAGGTCAACAATTCAAACCTGCAAAATTTGGTAGTGCTTGCAATAGAGAAAAATCAGGAGCACTCATATCACCAGCTCTACAAGTGCTTACAAATTTTGTTCAGAGAAAACATCAAATGCAGCTATCAGCCATCAAAGGTAGGCGTCCATTCAAATGTATGACTTGTGTTAAATGAACACTGACAAAAGCATCATAATTTGAATTGGCACACACAATGACTCTGAAACTATGGAAATGGCTAGTACATAGACATAGCAACATTTTAAAAAGAAAAAAGTTTCCACTCTATTCGAATCAGTATAACTTAGCTATGCTTATAGTATATGACCATTGGGCGTGCTCAGTCTATAGAGCAAAGACAGAGCTTTCAACCATACATAAAACAAGCAACGAAGTCAAGCCTGGCATAGTTATCATCGCATTGCTTGCTTCAAGCATACCGCTTCAGATTCGGATCCTTTGTCATTAAATCTTTGACTTGAGATAAATCAAATTGCATAGACAAGAACAAGCATGAAAAGGAGCGTGCAATAAATCTCCAAAACTTAGAACATGGCTACAAGGAAGAAAGAGCAACAAATTCAAATGGAAAAGTTTTCAATTTTTAAAAATTTTATTTTAAGTGAAGGTAATGCTGTAGCAACTATATAGATATTCTTCGATATTGTTGTCCAAGTTCTTCAGTGTTTGCTCCAACAGTTAGTAGTGACAGCAAGGAGGATTCAAGTAGAGAGAGAGTACACCCTAGCCTAGCCAAAGAGACTACGTTTCAGATCAAGTACTACCCTGCGAAGATATAACAGAATGTGGGAGAAAGATTTTCCATGGCTAGAATATGATGAAAACCATCAAGGTGCTTTTTGTAAAACATGCAAAAAGTCAGAGAGCCAGAGTCAAACTCACAAGAAAGTAGTGGTGTGCACACCACAAAGTCATTTCAGAACTGGAAAATGGTGATTCAAAGATGAAGGCACATGCAGGTAGTGATAATCAGATACACTGAAGCTGAGCTATTAGCTAAAAAAAAAGGAATCAATCGCACATCATACAAGATGTTGGGGATCACGAGAGAAGCAAGAACTGAAATGTTATCAAGTCATTTCATTGCTGCACTCATTTTCTATGCCGACATCCCATTCCTCACATGACAAACTTCCATAAGCTGATCAACCTTGTCATTCCTTGTGCTGGAAATGATCTGGAAGAGTTTGTTCGTAGAGTAGCAAAGAATGCACCCTACACCACATCACATGCTATCATCGATTTCATGGAGGCAATCGGAGTATGGATTGATGAGTTGCAAGTAAGTCAGCTTCATGTTGCTCCATCTTCAGGATAATGGATATTGCAACTGTAGAAGAGCTCTCACTTTTTTTGTCGTTGGGTGGAAAATCGATCACGTTGAACATATTTTATGGGAATTCCCCTTTGAAGAAGGTAATACTGAATCTATCAATTCAGCATTGCCTGACTGGCTCAAGAAGATGAATGTACAATGCTGCAAACTTGTTGGCATGGGCTTTGATGGTGCAGCAACGTTGGTGGGAAAGAAAACTGGAGTTCAAGCACGACTGAAGAAGAATGCACCACATGCTGTCTTCATCCACTGCCATTGTCATAGGCTTCAGCTGGCAATTGTTCAAGCTGCAAACAGTGCTCAAGGGATCAAGCATGTGTACATTACACTCAACACTTTGTGGAAGTTGTTCATCACTCCCCAAAGAGATGCAAACGCCTCAAGGAGGTGCAAAAAGTTACAGACATCCCCAAGTTGAAAATTGTAAAACCTTCTGACAGTAGATAGTTAGAAGAGATGCTATGATGCAACTGTAACCACACTTGAAAAAAAAAAAGGTATCTCATGAGCCAGAAGCCCTTGGGATCAGCAGAATCTTAACAAAACAGTCAACTTTGTTCACCATCTACCTTCTAGACTTTGTTCTTCCACAGGTCTCAAAGTTAGGAAGTGTCTTCAGTCAGAAAAGTTGGATTTGACTATCTTTCAAGTCTTGAGGATGCTACTCAACATACTCTAGGCTATGTCTTCCAGCCTGCAGCACACTGGAAGAGGTTGAAGATAAAATTTAAATAACAATAGGCATCAAGTCTACCACTCACTGCAGGCATCACAAACTCTCAGAGGCGAGTAGCTAAGCCTTTTTTCCCCATATTGAAGGGTAATATTTAAAACCGGTTCAATTATCAAGATGTTGTGTCATCTTTCAGCATTTTTAATTCGAAAAAAATACCAAACTCCCCCAGCAGATCATAGTACACATGGTGAGGAAAGCATCAAAACCATTATCCTTCAGCACTATGGTAGAGAGCTTCCAGCACGGTCAATACTTAGTGTTGAGTTTGTAATGCCACCTTTCATCTCCTCTGATCTGCAAATGGAGTGGAAAACTTTTCGAAGATACATAACAAATCAGCCGAAGAGGATATGAATGAGCAGTTGATAGAATTGTCCACAAGTTCAATGTTAGAAACCATGTGTCCAAACTTGATTAACCTTGGGAAAGTATGTCAGACCCTTCCAGTAGGAAGTGCTTTGGTGGAACGCTCCTCCTCGCATATGAAAATGATAAAAAAAACCTATTGAGGAATGGCCTGGGAGAAGTCAATCTTTCTCATCTCATGAAGCTTGCCATAGAATCACCACAGACTCTATCAAAAGAACTTGAACAAATTGATGTCTGGAACAGAAAGCCAAGAAGAAGAAGAAGAAGAAGAAGAATTGTTTAGTATTAATTCTTGTTGTATTGACTTGCTAATGATATAGATGATTGAATTCTTCCAAATCACTGTAAATTAAACCCCATGATTAAGGCTTAGTTAGGGTGAAGGGAGGGAGGGGGGGGGGGAAGGGTAAAACCATTCCCAGGGGGGGGGGGGGGGGGGAGAAACAAATTGTCCCCCTTGCTCCCAGCTAGAAAACCCCTGCATCAAAACAGTATCAACAATACAAGACAACAATGTACTTCTGTAGGCTTTGGAATACAATATTAAATCTTGGTAGTTATAAGATATGTCTACTCAGTTTAGCAGATCAAGGGTGATGAAATGAAAGATAATGAAATAATGTTAAGGTGTGGTTACCCAATTACATTCCGGTCCCTGCCACAGACACAACAAACATTCGCTGAGCTCATTAGAGAAAGCTAGCAAGTCCACTACTAGGAAGTAAAAAAAAAACCCATCATTTTGTAACGTTTAAACGTGGCAGATAATGCCGTGCTGGTGAGCTCAATTTCTTTTCCCGAGCCTGATAATCTCTGAGTTAGCAAAACAGCTTGGCTGCTTGGCTACATGGCTGCTTGGCTACATGGCTGCATGGCTGCTTGGCTACATGGCTAGATGGCTACATGGCTGGATGGATGCTTGGCTACATGGTTCCAAGGCTGCATGGCTGGATGGTTCCAAGGCTACATGGCTGGATGTTTCCAAGGCTGCATGGCTGGATGGTTCCAAGGCTGCATGGCTGGATGGTTCCAAGGCTGCATGGCTGGATGGTTCCAAGGCTGCATGGCTGGATGGTTCCAAGGCTGCATGGCTGGATGTTTCCAAGGCTGCATGGCTGGATGTTTCCAAGGCTGCATGGCTACATGGTTCCAAGGCTGAATGGCTGGATGGTTCCATGGCTGACTATATGAGATAGGATCGGAGGAAAGTGCTACCAAACACTTTGAAAAATTTGGTTGCTCATAGAGCATTGCTGCCAGCAATATCTAGCTAGCTTACCTGAAGAGTTACTATTCCAATCTCTGTATCATTAGCTAGCTATATCTATATACATATATATATATAAATATATTATTTGCTTAGTAAAACCTGTCCACGCTGACAAGAGCCGTACAAGAGCAGTAACTTCCGCTAACTATATACCAATTATGTGCACTTAGTGCCAATTAGCATCTCTAGGCCAGTGCTTTGTACCACATATCCCATTATGGCACACACCCATAGATTGGAAACCAATACAAACCCAATGGGATACCTTTGACCGTAAAGGAATGTCATTACCCACTACACAATATTATTATTGCTCTCATGATTTTGAGATGGTTTTGGTGAGGGAATGTTTGGATAGTCCAACTTTAGAAGCAGTGAAGGGTGAAGCCAAGTCAGCTGTTGGACCAATCAATCTAGGTCTAAAGTACAAGTCTGTGCTGCAGGACTGGAGTACAACCCTGAGTCTGAGGTCAGTGTGATGCGCACTTTAACTATTATAGCGAGGTTTCACGTGGAACCTATGAATAACATTAAGATCATCAAAAATATGCCTACCACATAATTCTAGTGGTTAAATTTAACTTCTGCTAAATTTTGTGGCTCTCGTCAGCGTGGATCTTTACTAGTCATCCACAGAAGGTTCCCCCAAGTTGGCCAATGACGGCCTCCTGCTGATATGGCCAACGACCCAGTCAGTCATCTCACCATCAGTATGGTTACTTTCAAACTCTGCTGAAGAGTAGGAGAGGCAGAAAGATGAAGAAAGCTTTCACGGCATTTCAAACCACACCCTCAGCACTACCGGTTCCTTTCAACTCCATACTTCATTGCTATCTCTACACACTATGAGCGCAAGCCAGCCCATGCCCAAAATTTGCATGAGACGACAGGAAGCAAATAAGCATGAAAATAATAAGTATTTTTTAACTAAATTGAGAAATTCAAGTCATTTTTAGAACATAAATCACCTGTATAGTACATGGGAGGCATCTATAGCCCCAAGGGCACCAACTTAAATATAAACAAAATTGCCATTTTAAAAGTTTAAATATCACTGGGCATAAAGAAACCACACTCTTCCATATATGGAAAGTCTTTATTATTATATTAACATACATTACCTCGCGGATGGAAGTGCTCTCCCTAATCAGAAAAAAGTTGACAATCGTCAAGTAACATTCCACTTGGTAGCCGCAGAGAAAGGGAAGAGGAGTGATACGCACAGCCTGAGACAAAGACATTTAGATCGGTGTATACACACATCACAGGGTCACATGCATGGAGTAGGAGAGATAGTCACCCCTGACAGAAACTTCTGTATATTTGAAAGTACACTAGACATTTAAACCCCCCCCCCCCCCCCCCCCTCAACTTTGAAAAAAAAATCCTGTATGAATGCCTGTACAAACAAAATTCTAATTCTAGTGAATTGCTTTGAGATCACCTAAGCAAAGCACATGCCCTCCAGCTGCACCCTAAGCTCAAATCACAATCGCTATATAAGCCAACAATTCAAAGGATTAGTGATTCATAGGGGGAATTGATGCAATATTGTATCCGTGATAGAGGGACATCACGAGGGGCACAATATCCACAGTTTTCACAGTTAGAATCCAATCTGTGAATTACAAAAGTGAAAGGTGTGGTTTAAGAGCAGCATAGCATTGTGTGGCTTCCAATCCACGATGTCTTCCCTCAGCAATTCTTCCTAGACACCAGCTGCAAATATTTAACCACTTGGCAATATCTCTCTAAACACTGTGACATTCACTATAAAGCAACTCAAAGTAACAAAAAAAGTTTGCAAATATAATGATAATAGAGACACCTTTTAGCTAATGGTTACCAGCATGTGTGTGTGTGCATGCGTACCCCAGCGTTCCTCTCTTCACCCATGTTTCCACCAGCAAGTAAGCTGGTGTCTTGATGATGTGGTATGTCTTCCATAGAAAATATCATTTCATCTACATTACATCACAATAATGAGCTAAAAATATCCATTACATCATAATAACGACCGAAATAGAACATCATAATAATGGATTACAACACAACCATTTCTACACTTACTACATAATAATTACCAAAAAATAATATTATTTTGCTAGAATTTCAGCCTGCAATTGCTAATAACCAGATTACTTTCCCATTCAATTTAAGAAATTTATACTAATTGTTTGTTTTCTTTGCTTGTTTAATTCACGCTGCATTTCAAGTGTATGCTCATTATCAAGCGCACGATGATAATACTTAGAATACGTAACAACAGAACCATTCAACAAGATTGGCTCTGATCTTAAAAAAAAGAAAAGTTTCCAGTTGTATTAGCATTGACTCCCTTTGGAAAAGTTAGAACAACTTCTCCTCTCCTGTTGACCCGTGTTTCATAAAATATGCAGCCGCTAAATTTCTCAAAATTAATATCCACCAACAGCATCAGCTATGGTAGTGGTGTTTAGTATACTACAGGAAGTGTCTAGTATACTACAGGAGTGTGTAGTATATTCAGAAGTGCGGCAATGAGATTCATAATGTAATAATTCCACAAATTCTAGACCCAACGTAAATGATTGTAGCACACACAAAGTTTAGTGTTTGTCATTACTTCTGAGACGGGCCACCATGGAGCACACTGGTGAGAGAGGAATGCAGCTTCTGCGGGTGCAGGGATGGAAACTTGTGGTGATCAAGCAGCAGCTACAAGTAACCAATTTTGCTGCAAGTCTACGGAGAAGCCAAGAGAAACACCGACATGAAGTGTAATTGGCAAGGTTAGTTCAATATCACTTATTTTTAGCCACCATTTTTCTCAAGATTGGACAAGTATGCAGACTATGTGATAGAGTGTGCAATAGCTAAATGCAGAATCCAGTATTCTTTTCACATATTTAGATGTGACGGACTCTATAACATCCGGTGAGCTTTACAACTCAGTATCTTTTATCCCCCAGAGATAAAAGGTAAGACTAGAAGACTAGAGGAGGCGATTGTACCCGACTTCAAAGGAAACATAAGAAAATATAGCCAGAAGGATTTCTTTGATGTCACTGGTGGGATCAGGGTCCACAATTCACATCTGGCCACGCTCAAAGAAATGAAAAAGTAATAAAAAGAATAGTCGCCTAATAAACTACAGGTCTACAGTAAGACTCACCTGCAAGGGTCATTTGACGGCCAGCTGCCATATTGCTGGGAGGTGTAACCATAAGAAGGCAGGTCTACCAGATACAGCTAGTGACCATCAAATACCAGTGCACTGGGAAAGGGAACTCTCTTATCCTCCAAATGCCACACCCCTTCTTACATGTTGCTGATCTTTCAAGACCTATTCTGTCTCCGTCAAACTTTTTGGAATGTCCGATCTCTTCGTGATCTTTAAAAGTAAAAAAAATGACCACAAAGAATCCGACCACAAGAATAAGAAGGAAACGTCTGCTCCGATCATTAATTTCAAAACAATAATTTCTAACCTCTGGGCAATGCCTGATCTCTATTTAGGACAATGTGTCAATCAAGCAACAGAAGCATAGAAAATAGTGCCTCAGCTTATTGCCGCCATGCCATTGGTGTCCATGGAGATTGATTAGAAAAGAGCTTAAATACATGCCTACTATATAATGCTCACCAATCATTCAGCTGACACACACATCAACTACTAAGCTACGGGGGACACTATATCATCCCACATAGCATGCCAACATGAATATAGTTGTCAGTCAATGAAAATAGTTGTTAGTCAATGAATATATTTGCCAGTCAGCTCGTTACCACAAGAACAGATTTCAATCAATGAAAAAATATTTGTCAGTCAATGGATAATATGAGTCAGTCAGTCAGTAATCCCTATACCATCTATGGTTTACCAGATTGGGACTTTGGAATTGCAGTGACTCCTGCAGGCTGGATTTTGGTGACCATAGCAGTGACAGCTACCTGGATAAAGTGCGAGGAAGTCATAGGGAAGAAATAACATTATGATAACAATAACACAACCTTTGTCCTTACTTGTAGAACATCGTCCTCGGGTAAATCAACGTCATAGTGGATCTTAGTCAATACAACTGGAGCCATCTTTCTGACCTTGAAAGACACCATCTAATCACCATGACAACAAGCACAAAATGCATAAACAGTCAGTCAGCTTAGGCACCAATTTTGCCGTATCTGTAGAGATCTCTACGGTGATAGGCTAATCAATTAACCACCTATGGCACCAACTCAACAACAATCACAAGTTGTATATATATTTTTAATTAACCAAATGTACTAAACACCGGATTTTGTTCAACTGAACAAACCTAGTGGACAGCTCCATTGCTGCAAAATAGTCCTAGAACTATATTTATGCTTTGATGGAGCGAGCGAGAAAAATAAATTGTAAAAATGGCTGCCGGCCTTTAAATGCTGTGTAGCGACAAAGGCATCTTTGGAGGAAAGTGGCAAAAGCATCGATGCTTATCTGGAATCGCTGTGAATTCCTTCACTCTTGAGAAAGGATTCACTCATGGATGGATTTTCCATGCTGTAAGTGATATAGTGATGGATAATTCTTATTTGGTGACCTCAATTAAGTTGATTATATAATGATATGAGGGTTATTCTTGAAAACAAAAATTGTAGTATAAAAATATCTGATCACAAATAAAGTCGGCGATGAATCAGTTAATCACCTTATTAATATTAATTGTTGCTCTATTTTAATACTTACTAAGTTATTACTAATATTGTTCTTGCTGTTGCCATTATGAAGAAGATTTAAGTAGTTGGGTCAAGATGTTGAGAAAAAAAAAATTATCAGCTATTTTATAATAATTGAATTATTTATTTTATTATTAATAAGAAAAAATAAAAATAAAATTACATTTAATCAACCACACTCAAGGATTGCACCACTGGTCATACACTCTTCTCCAGCTACTACATTAAGTCATTCCTCACAGTATGGGACTAGGGTGGACATGACAACTCAGAAATTTCCCCTTAATTAGTCATTGCCAGGTGGTACAATTTATTTTTTGGATTACAATCAGGTCTACAATTATTTTAGAGACTACAAGTACTTGTACAATTATTTTTTAGAGACTACAAGTACTTGTACAATTATTTTAGGTACTTGACTACAGGCAGGTGTACAATTGATTTTTTTAAGTAAAATTCTAATAAGAAAATCTAAATATAGCCCCCATTTCCCCCCCTAATTTAAATGTGTAGTAGGGGGTACAGATAAGGCAAAGGGGTTTCACTTTACTTCCATATTAGGTAAGGCTATACAGGGAGGGAGGGGGGCTTGATTTATAGCTCAAAATGGAGCATTATCTATGACCAAATCAATAAATAGTATACTTTAATCTTCCTATTTCCATACATATATATTTTTAATTCTAATACTTGGTGCATTCTAATTTTAGCAATAATAATAATAATAATACTAATACATACATAAAGGAAAAAGAAATAAAGATAAGAGAGAAGGCCTTCAGCACATTAGAGACAGAAGTGCTTTTATAGAAACGTCTTTTTTTTTAAGCTCAGAGCTCATTAGAGAGAGAAGCTCTTTTTGAAGAGAAACACATTTGAAGCAGAGGAGCAGGAAAGGGAAAGCTGAACAGAAATATTGAAATATGCAGGGACAAATAGGACATGTCAGGTGAGTAGAGGTGCAGTGGTTGTCCAGTACCCTCTTCTAATGGGGAGCTGATTTGGTGTTTACCTACACAGGCCTTACTTGACAGGGAGCCCAAGTGGTGACAGCTGAGACACGTACATTTTCCTGACATACATAGTCATCCAAACCAAATCAACTTGCAACCTCCCATGTAGTGCTAGTTTCCTCTAGCATAATGTGGACCTCGCCAAATAAAAAAAAATACCAAAAAAATAACTGCGATTAGCACACAAAATGTGTATTTACCCAACCACAATCGAATTGAGCACTCTCCGTGGTAGGAAATCAACCTCCCCCGGGCAGGAAATCTACCTCACTGTGGCAGGAAATCTACCTCTCCTTGGCAGGAAATCAATCTCTCTTTGGCAGGAAACTCACCTCTCTGTGGCAGGAAACCCACCTAGTACACATAATTCTTCCCGTAGTTCACCAAAGTTACCTCAAGTCAATAGAATACAAAATCAATGGAGAGGATTGAAGATGTGGCAAATGAAAAAGTGAACCTCAACCCCTCCCCCCCCCCCCCCCCCCCAAAAGAAAAAATCACCCTATCACCCTGTTCATTTTGTTCAATATTTTGTCTTACTGGGGGTGGCTGCTACACACTGCCATGTTAACCGGCACATTAGTATTGTTAGCCAATCATTTGTGGGAACCACTCCTATGAAATGTATGTCATTAAAGGTGGATAAAGTTCAGGTCCTTGGTCACCATTTCACACCACCAGTGAGAAACCCTCGACATGTGATGTGGTCAGCTGAAACCTTAGGCCCTCGTACAGAAATTAAACCCACTTGCACCCAGTGCAAAAAAACAACACTTAAACACCTCATTAGAGGTTTTGGGGTTGGCCCTATGCAGAGAGCTTCAGCTAACCACAAGAAGCTGCACATGGACTGGGTCCGTCTAAATAAGTACTACAAAAGGAGTCAATGCCGCCTACTGTGGATACAGTTTAAAAGAAGGGGGTGCCCTGGATACCCCCCCTCCCCAACCAAAGCCAGGTTCCCCCATCCCCTGAACTCTGCACTTACAGTCACACCTCCATGAATCCATTGCATGTTTCCATGTATCTAACACTCAATCATCTTGTATTCATAGAAACCTCTACCAAAATCTCATCCATTCTCTCTTCCCTACTATTCATGGTGAGTGCTACTAGGTTGCCATGGTGAGTACTAGTAGGTTATCATGTTGATCAAAAGTGATATTAACTCAAAACCTCCACATGGAAAACTTGTCTCCACTTATACATACCTTGTTTATAATAATTATTATTTTTGTCCCAGCACTGAAGTGCCAAGACATTAGTGGGAGTGTATTTGTATATGTTGTTTTCTTCACAGGTAAGTTTGGTCTTAGCAACGTGCAAAACATTATGCATACTGGACTCTCACCCTCAATGTTTAAACTTTGAATTTTGAACAACACTGCTATTCAAGCTCCTAGCTACAGGACCCTCAATATTTAATCATGGAACAATGCTGCTATTCAAGCTCCTATCTACAGGACCCTCAATATTTAAACTTTGAACAACACTGCTATTCAAGCTCCTAGCTACAGGACCCTCAATATTTAAACTTTGAACAACGCTGCTATTCAAGCTCCTAGCTACTGGACCCTCAATGTTTAAACTTTGAACTACACTGCCATTCAAGCTCCTAGCTACAGGACCCTCAATACTTAAACGTTGAACTACACTGTTATTCAAGCTCTTAGCTACAGGACCCTCAATATTTAAACTTTGAACTACACTGTTATTCAAGCTCCTAGCTACTGGACCCTCAATATTTAAACTTTGAACTACACTGTTATTCAAGCTCCTAGCTACTGGACCCTCAATATTTAAACTTTGAACTACACTGCCATTCAAGCTCCTAGCTACTGGACCCTCAATATTTAAACTTTGAACAACACTGCTAGTCAAGCTCCTAGCTATTAGACCCTCAATATAAACTTTGAACAACACTGCTATTCAAGAGCCAGCTGCACATTCTAATTGTTCCTACATGAAACACCTCAACTACCAAAAGAAATGAGAGCAATGGAATATATGGAGCCCAGACAAGCAGCACCAAAGGCCGAGATAGTGGATGGAGCCCAGACCAGCAGCAGCAAAGGCAGAGATTGTGTGGAGCCCAGACCACCAGCAGCAAAGGCAGAGTGTGGATGGAGCCAAGACCAGCAGCAGCAAAAGCAGAGATTGTGTGGAGCCCAGACCAGCAGCAGCAAAGGCAGAGAGAAAAGACAACAGTACCGTCTAGATTTGTGTAGGAAAAAATAGACAGGACCTGCACAATGACAAGGTGAGAGATGAAGGCCTTGAGAAGCGAACAATGTGTCAACGTAAACATCAAGGAGAAAGCAGGAAATACCTCACTGAGCAACATCAAGAAAAATCAACATGCCAAGAGAGAGCAATAATACGAGTTAAAACTGTGTCCTTTAAGCAGTATCACAATATTAAGACAGGATTAGACAATGTCAGGAGAGAGCAGCATAGCCATATACAGTGATGCCAGGAGAGAGCATATACATAGCCATATACAGTGATGCCAGGAGAGAGAGCACATGCATAGCCATATACAGTGATACCAGGAGAGAGAATATGAATAGTCATATACAGTGATGCCAGTAGAGAGCATTTGCATAGCCATATACAGTGATGCCAGGAGAGAGCATATACATAGCCATATACAGTGATGCCAGGAGAGAGCACATGCATAGCCATACACAGGTTGCAAAGACCAAAACCTTTGAAAAGGCTACTCATTAAATTTCTTCTACTGTCATTAATAGGAGTTTTAATTACTCCACCCCACCATCTCAGCAGTGGGCGTCTTCCCTCCCACCCATCTTTTTAATTTTTTTTAATTCCCTTTGTACTGCATGTTCTATGGAACTATTACCACTGGCTGTTCTATGGAACTATTACCACTGTCTGTTCTATGGAACTATTACCACTGGCTGTTCTATGCAACTATTACCACTGGCTGTTCTATGGAACTATTACCACTGGCTGTTCTATGGAACTATTACCACTGGCTGTTCTATGCAACTATTACCACTGGCTGTTCTATGGAACTATTACCACTGGCTGTTCTATGCAACTATTACCACTGGCTGTTCTATGCAACTATTACTGCTGGCTATTCTATGGAACTATTACTGCTGGCTGTTCTATGGAACTATTACTGCTGGCTGTTCTATGGAACTATTACTGCTGGCTGTTCTATGGAACTATTACTGCTGGCTGTTCTATGCAACTATTACCACTGGCTGTTCTATGCAACTATTACTGCTGGCTGTTCTATGCAACTATTACCACTGACTGTTCTATGCAACTATTACCACTAGCTGTTCTATGGAACTATTACTGCTGGCTGTTCTATGGAATTATTACTGCTGGCTGTTCTATGGAACTATTACTGCTGGCTGTTCTATGGAACTATTACTGCTGGCTGTTCTATGGAACTATTACTGCTGGCTGTTCTATGGAACTATTACTGCTGGAGGTTCTATGGAATTACAGTAGTCTACTGCTCAGTACCCTTGGGTGCTAAACAATCACCCCAAAAATCAGCCGAAAGAGTTTAGTGGGCGCTTGCTATGTTAGAAAACAGTTCAATTAAAGCAAATATCCCGGCACACGCCATTTGAGGCGGTGAGGAAGTCCAAAAATAACTGCCAATTGCAACTGCCATCACTTACAGGTCTCTACTACTGTTTCTGGAAGTCCATCTGCTGAAGAAAGCAACAGAGTCGTCACCTATGCTCATTGGAAACAACGCTGATTCCCTTCACAATTGAGAAAGATGATACTTCTGGATGGATTTATTTGCTTTAAGCAAAGCACAGCCTCGGTTTGCTTACCTCAACAGAGCCCCTTCTTACCATCTTACCAAACAGCACCGCATTGAACTTGCAATCTAATGATTTGAAGAGATTATTCTGGAAAAAAGTTATAGCTAGCAATAAAATAAAAAATAACGTGGGGGCGGGGTGAATGTCTCTACGGTCATGTTAAGGATATGCACATGGTAAGGTCCTGATTTGAACAATATATCCTCTAATCCCCCCCCCCCCCCCCGCCCCCCCATTCCTCCCTCCCAGAAGAGTGACCAAATGGAACAAGAAAGGTTCCAGGATAGAGGTCCAATGTTACAAAGTTGGGTCCCATATTCCCAGCTGTCAGTCTTGAGAGTCCGCCAAATCCCTCTAACTTTAACACTTATACTAACATGGCAGAACCATTTGTGACTGCATTAGCAACAGCTACATTTCTATACACTGGTTAACCTGGAGAGTTCGTCACTGAAGTTAGGTGGAACGGCAGACACTTAGCAGGTAGAGTACAGCATTTCCTCCAGAACTTCTTTGTATCGTAACTATTTTTGCTGGCTGCCATTTTTGCTAGTTGATCTATTCTTGGAACCAATTTTGCTAGCCGTTCTATGTAACTATAATTACTAGCTGTTCTTTGTAACTATAATTGCTAGCTGTTCTTTGTAACTATAATTACTAGCTGTTCTTTGTAACTATAATTACTATCTGTTCTTTGTAACTATAATTACTAGCTGTTCTTTGTAACTATAGTTGCTAGCTGTTCTTTGTAACTATAATTACTAGCTGTTCTTTGTAACTATAGTTGCTAGCGGTTCTTTGTAACTATAATTGCTAGATGTTCTTTGTAACTATAATTGCTAGCTGTTCTTTGTAACTATAATTGCTAGCTGTTCTTTGTAACTATAATTACTAGCTGTTCTTTGTAACTATAATTACTAGCTGTTCTTTGTAACTATAATTACTAGCTGTTCTTTGTAACTATAATTGCTAGCGGTTCTTTGTAACTATAATTGCTAGATGTTCTTTGTAACTATAATTGCTAGCTGTTCTTTGTAACTATAATTACTAGCTGTTCTTTGTAACTATAATTACTAGCTGTTCTTTGTAACTATAATTGCTAGCTGTTCTTTGTAACTATAATTACTAGCTGTTCTTTGTAACTATAATTGCTAGCTGTTCTTTGTAACTATAATTGCTAGCGGTTCTTTGTAACTATAATTGCTAGCGGTTCTTTGTAACTATAATTGCTAGCTGTTCTTTGTAACTATAATTGCTAGATGTTCTTTGTAACTATAATTGCTAGCTGTTCTTTGTAACTATAATTACTAGCTGTTCTTTGTAACTATAATTACTAGCGGTTCTTTGTAACTATAATTGCTAGCTGTTCGTTGTAACTATAATTGCTAGCTGTTCTTTGTAACTATAATTGCTAGATGTTCTTTGTAACTATAATTGCTAGCTGTTCTTTGTAACTATAATTGCTAGATGTTCTTTGTAACTATAATTGCTAGCTGTTCTTTGTAACTATAATTACTACCTGTTCTTTGTAACTATAATTACTAGCTGTTCTTTGTAACTATAATTGCTAGCTGTTCTTTGTAACTATAATTGCTAGCTGTTCTTTGTAACTATAATTGCTAGATGTTCTTTGTAACTATAATTGCTAGCTGTTCTTTGCAACTATAATTACTAGCTGTTCTTTGTAACTATAATTACTAGCTGTTCTTTGTAACTATAATTACTAGCTGTTCTTTGTAACTATAATTGCTAGGTGTTCTTTGTAACTATAATTGCCAGCTGTTCTTAGTAACTATAATTACTAGCTGTTCTTTGTAACTATAATTACTAGCTGTTCTATGTAACTATAATTACTAGCTGTTCTTTGTAACTATAATTGCTATCTGTTCTATGTAACTATAATTGCTAGCTGTTCTTTGTAACTATAATTGCTAGCTGTTCTTTGTAACTATAATTGCTAGCAGTTCTTTGTAACTATAATTGCTAGCTGTTCTTTGTAACTATAATTGCTAACTGTTCTTTGTAACTATAATTGCTAGCTGTTCTTGGTAACTATAATTGCTAGCTGTTCTTGGTAACTATAATTGCTAGCTGTTCTTTGTAACTATAATTTCTAGTTGTTCTTGGTATTATAATTGCTAGCTGTTTTTCGTACTATAATTGCTAGCTGTTCTTTGTAACTATAATTTCTAGTTGTTCTTGGTATTATAATTGCTAGCTGTTTGTGGAATGGTATTCATTGTAGCAAAGTGTTTCGGCTGGCTGGTGTCCCACAGCAAGTGGGAACAGTTCAGGCTGGCTGGTGTCCCACAGCAAGTGGGAACAGTTCAGAATTGTTAATTGATTTAGAAACAGTACTTAGATAGAGAAGGTCGCTTTTATGGTTGAACCACTTAGTAAGATCAGTTGATTGTACTCACCACTAAGCTATCACATTCATTACTAAAAGATCAAAGGAGCTATTGCTGGAGTCAGGATTGCTGTAATGAGATTCATAAATAACTAATCGCTCAACTACATGTCCCAATCAGTATATACTCGATAGTTTTCCTATTACATTTGTGACAGGACCACCATGGAGCACGCTGGTTGAGAGTGATGTGTGCAGCTTTCTGCAGGTACAGAGTTAGACACTCAAAGCAATTAAGCACCAGATGTAAGTAACCAATTCTGCTGCAAGTCCAGGGAGAGAGCCAATCAGCAAGTCCAGGGAGAGGGGGAGAGCCAATCAGCAAGTCCAGGGAGAGGGGGAGAGCCAATCAGCAAGTCCAGGGAGAGGGGAAGAGCCAATCAGAAAGTCCAGGGAGAGGGGGAGAGCCAATCAGCAAGTCCAGGGAGAGGGGGCAAGCCAATCAGCAAGTCCAGGGAGAGGGGGCAAGCCAATCAGCAAGTCCAGGGAGAGGGGAAGAGCCAATCAGCAAGTTCAGGGAGAGGGGGAGAGCCAATCAGCAAGTCCAGGGAGAGAGCCAATCAGGAAACACTGCGATTGGAAATAGTGGTGCAATTGACAGAGTCAGACAGAGAGGTCACATGATTCAAATACTTTCCAAGTTTCGACCAAGTATAAGGAGAATGTGTGATGGCTCCTTCAAAGTAGTGCTTCATAGTTTTTATTCAGGATTTTTTATTTGAGAGGAGGAGGGAGAAGAGGGGGGAGAGGAGAAGAAGAGGAGTGAGAGGAAGAGGGAGAGGAAGAGGGAGAGGATGGAGAGAGGGGGTGAGAGACAGCACTGAATACAGTAGAGGTCGGGATATCATCCACAAGGATTTCTTTATAAATTCTCTAGGATTTTGGATTGAAATTTTCAAGGTGACTATAGTCCAGGTGGATATAGTCAAGGAGGATATAGTCAAGGTGGATATAGTCAAGGTGGATAGTGTCAAGGTGGATATAGTCAAGGTGGATATAGTCAAGGTGGATACAGTCAAGGTGACTGTAGTCAAGGTGGATAGTCAAGGTGGATATAGTCAAGGTGACTGTAGTCAAGGTAGATAGTCAAGGTGGATACAGTCAAGGTGGATACAGTCAAGGTGGACATAGTCAAGGAGGATACAGTCAAGGTGGATACAGTCAAGGTGGATGTAGTCAAGG
>CBDHEM010000061.1:0-3240 GCA_965261955.1 Leptonemataceae bacterium | reverse complement strand
TCAAATAAGTGAAAAAAAATCGCGCCAGAAAAGCTTATTACAAACTATTTTAAGCCTATTCCAGCTCTTTAAGAAATAGTTACAGATAGACCAGACCAAACAGAGAGTTCTTCAACTATACCGAAGGGGAGTTTACAGATAGAAAGTGGTCTTTTATTAGGGTTTAGCGAAAGTAAATACAAATCTGAAAGGCAATTTTTGGCACCCAGCACTTTGTTTAGATATGGATTGACAAGAGGCATAGAATTACGTGTATTAAACCAGTTTGAAAGCGTAAGAAACATTACTAATTTTACAGAAGTATCTGGAATTAGCGATATTGAGATTGGAGCTAAAATTCAACTTTACCAAAAAGAAAATGTCAATACAGAAATTGCGTTTTTATCTCATCTAATAATTCCAACAGGGTCAAAAGTATTGACAAATTCCAAAGCAGGAAGTATTAATAAACTTTCTATTTCTCATTCAATTAATGATAAAATAGGTGTTGGATATAATGTTGGATATAATTATTTTGGTTCTGGCAATGGCGATTTTACCTATTCTTTTGTAATGGGAATGAAAGTAACTGAAAAAGTTGGGCTTTACATAGAGCCTTACGGCGAATTTGCTGATTTTAATAAATATATAGGAGATTTTGACGCAGGAATTACTTATTTATTGAAGAATAATTTTCAAATAGATTTCTCTTTTGGCACTGGAATAAATCACACAATGAATTATATTTCTGCCGGTTTTATTTTCTTTCAAATGCATGTCTAAATTCAGACTTGGTACGGTTACTCCTCTTTGTTTGAGGAACGTTACTGGAGGTTTATTACCCAAGGATTCATCTGGTCTTATGTTGTTGTACCCCCAGATCCATTGCTGGATCTGGTCTCTTACCTGATCCAAATCGGTGAATAAATGGGCATTAAGCAGTTCTTTTTGGTAGCTTCCATTAAAGCGTTCCACAAGGGTATTCTGGGTGAGTTTTCCTAGCTGAATAAAACACAGTTAACACAGTTTAATCTTATGTTTTCGAGTCCAAACTTCAAAAACAGCAGAAAAGAACTCCGGTCCATTGTCTACACGTATCATCTCAGGAGCTCCTCGTCATTCAATGAGTCTGTCCAGTTCCCTTGTAATACGCCTAGCACTTAATGAGGTATCAATGGTACTCATCAGCACTTCTCTATTGTGATCATCTATCACGTTGAAGGTTCTGAACGGTCTTCCATTACTCAGGCTATCATGCATGAAATCCGCACTCCAAGTGATGTTGCTTTGGATGGGTAAAATGTGAGGAGTCTTGACTCGTGCTGACAGTCTTCTTTTACGCTTTCTACGCATATTCAGCCCCATCATCACATACACTCGGTATACGCGTTTATGGCCTTCCATCTAGAATCTTCAAGACGCAGTAAATGGTACATTTTTTGGAAGCCATGAGCAGGATACTTTTCTGCCCATTGCTCCAAATGTCTACTACTAGTAGTGTCCTCAGCTTTGCGCTTAAATCGGTAGTAATACACAGATAAACTCAGATTAATTGCCACACAGGTCTGCCTGATACTCAGGCCTTCTATCGGCCAGATACCCAACAGTTTCTCGCTTTTCAGCAGGTCTTAAAGTTTTTTTCGATCAGGTGCTTTAATGCATCTCACATTCAACTAATAAATGCAACTTTTAGATTTGAGATTTTATCACTATTACAAAACAGGAAAGAAGGGCAATTCCCTCTTTCATTGCTTTGCTAGTAAGGGTTAATTTGCCCCTCACATCGTCAAAAATAAAGTTGCAAATGGCACATCTTACTACAGAACAAAGGTATGCGATATCGTGTATGTTACAACAAGGAAAAAGTCAAAGTGAAATAGCTGCTAGCATAGCAAAAGATAAATCCGTTATTAGCAGAGAAATTGTGCGTAATAAAGATCAGAGGAGTGGTGTTTATAGTCATGATTTGGCGCATCGAAAGTATGCTCAACGTCAAAAAAAGAAACCCAAGAAAAAGCGATTCATCTTGCGAATTCAGTCCCATGTCGAGACCCTGCTAAAGGAAGATTATAGCCCCGAGCAAATTGTAGGCATCAGTATAAAAGAAGGGATAGACTGTGTCTCTCACGAGCGCATTTATCAGCATGTATGGAAAGACAAAAAACACCAGGGCGAGTTACCTACTCATCTCCGAAGAAAGGGCAGAAAGTATCGCAAAAGAGGGGCTACTAAAGATAGCAGGGGAATTATAAAAGACAGAGTAAGTATAGACCGCAGACCTTCGGTGGTAGAAGAAAGGTCAAGATTTGGAGATCTTGAAGTAGATTTGGTCATTGGAAAAAATCAGAAAGGAGCGATTGTAACTATCAACGACAGGGCGAGTGGCATGTTGAAAATGAAGAAAGTAGAAACCAAACAAGCCAGCGAAGTTGCTGATGCCATCAATGCATTATTGGAAGAATGGAGTCCGTCTCTTCACACCATCACTTCTGATAATGGAAAGGAATTTGCTTGGCATCAACAGGTAGCTAAAACGCTAAGCATTGACTATTATTTTGCCCATCCCTACCACTCGTGGGAAAGAGGGTCTAATGAAAATTTAAACGGGCTGATCAGACAATATATCCCTAAGAAATCAGACTTCTCTATGCTCAATGAGCAACAAATCAAAGACGTTGAAACCAAGATAAACAATCGACCTAGAAAAAGACATAAATATGAAATCCCTATATTTGTAATGAATCAATTATTGGTTAACCAGAAAGTTGCATTAATGACTTGAATGTAGCCATTGTGCTCCAAAGCCAGCTCAACATACCTACGCTTAAATGAACTTAATTCTGATTCGAGTTCCTTCAACGTTTTGAGTTGGTTCACACTCATTCCTAGTATTTACTCTTCCAGTTGTAGAAAGTTGGTTGGCTTATTCCATGCTCCCTACAACTATCCGACACAGTAACTACTCAGGTAGTCTAAGTTACTTGTTATCAGGTAGTTACAAACTAAAAAATGTTTATATAAACTTGTATTCTTAGTTACTTTTTAAGTAAAAGACTGATAATCAGTGAAATAGATAAATGTTAAGGTTTTGTTAAGAAATAATCGAACTTTCTAATCAGTTTATAATCAATGAGTTATACATTATAGACCACCTGAGTAGTTGCCCGACACATTCTTTCCCTGTTCTTGTTCGCTCAGCATCTTGATGAGCTGAGGCTCGGTAAATCGACTCTTTTTCATTTCCCTAAATTTAACGTGTAA
>CBDHEM010000060.1:0-35827 GCA_965261955.1 Leptonemataceae bacterium | reverse complement strand
AGTCCATTGGTGTGAACTATTAAATAGTACAACACCAATGAGAGTACATTGGTGTGTACTATTAGAGATTACAATGGTGTGTACTATTATATATACACATCAATGAGAGAACATTGGTTTGTACTATTATATCAACACCAATGAGAGTACATTGGTGTGAACTATTATATATCAACAACAATTGGAGTACATTGGTGTGTACTATTATACATCAACACCAATGAGAGTACATTGGTGTGTACAATTAAATATCAACACAAATGAGAGTACATTGGTGTGTACTATTATATATCAACACCAATGAGAGATCATTGGTGTGTATTATTATATATCAACAACAATGAGAGTTCATCAGTGTGTACTATTATATCAACAACAATGAGAGTATATAGGTGTGCACTATTATATATCAACACCAATGAGAGTATATTGGTGTGTACTATTATATATCATCAACAATGAGAGTACATTTGGTGTGTACTATTATATATCAACCAAGTAGAGTACATTAGTGGGGACTATATATATCAACACCAATGGGAGTACATTGGTGTGTACTATTATATATCAACAACAATGAGAGTACATTGGTGTGCACTATTATATCAACACCAATGAGAGTACACTTGTGTGTACTATTATATATCAACACCAATGAGAGTACATTGGTGTGTACTATTTTTTATCAGCACCAATGAGAGTACATTGGTGTGTACTATTATATATCAACGCCAATGAGGGTACGTTGGTGCGTACTATTATATATCAACATCAATGAGAGTACATTGGTGTGTACTATTATATATCAACACCAATGAGAGTACATTGGTGTGTACTATTATATATCAACACTAATGAGAGTCCATTGGTGTGTACTATTATATAGTACAACACCAATGAGAGTCCATTGGTGTGTATTATTATATAGTACAACACCAATGAGAGTTTATCGGTGTGTATGATTAGAGAGTATATTGGTGTGTACTATTAAATATCCACATCAATGAGAGTACATTGGTGTGTACTATTATATCAACAACAATGAGAGTACATAGGTGTGCACTATTATATCAACACCAATGAGAGTCCATTGGTGGGGACTATTATATATCAACACCAATGAGAGTGCATTGGTGTGTAGTATTATATATCAACAACAATGAGAGTACATTGATGTGTACTATTATATATCAACACCAATGAGAATAAATTGGTGTGTACTATTATATATCAACACCAATGAGAATAAATTGGTGTGTACTATTATATATCAACACCAATGCGAGTACATTGGTGGGTACTATTATATATCAACACCAATGAGAGAATTCGGTGTAGTGTGAGGCCGCTCACGGAACACCAGGGCAAGAGAAACCAAGAGTGAGAACACCAAGAACAGTCGCCAAGGGTTTTGTTTGTCGAGTTAATGAATTTGCTATGTGCATGCGTAGCCGGCACGACACCCAAGCAGTAGTGGCACGAACTAGCTAAGTGTGGCTGACTGGTAATACTCTGTTTAAAAGTCATACTCATTTCACTGTGGTTGTGGAAAAAAGGGGGGGGGGGGGGGGGGGGAGGGGGGGCTACTGTGGGGTACCCCATAATGTTCTACCATGATGCCTCATATGGTTCTGCCATGATGCCCCACATGGTTCTGCCATAATTTGGCCCATATAGGGCCATTCCCTTTTCCCACTCCGTCTTAAGTACATGATGATAAAAGTATCTCTCATAACGGAAAAATTGCATGGGATGATAATGATCCAATATTAATAATCAGAAAATAGCACCACTACTCTAAATATATGATGAGTATTCATAACAAATCGATTGTTGCATTATATAACAAACTACGCACATGTTTATATATGGATGAAAATTAACTGTGCTGAGAATGGGTTTGTTATTTTGTAAGTAATTCATACATTACAATAGTAAACATAAAAAAAATTAAAAAATGAAATAAATAAACAAAATGCACTTAATTTTCAATTTAAACATTTACGTTTTCTATTTAAACTTTTTATTCTATCATCTATATTATTTATCCTATCGTTAAAATGTTTTTCAGACTTCTTCAATTTATGTACATCATTCTCCGTACATTGCACAACACAAACAACAACAAAATGAAAACAATAACTACACGCTCTCAGGTGGCACAGGGCTATTTTGAGCTGCCAACTGCTAGTTTTGCACAGATCCTTTACCAAATCGATATACTGGTAAATATGTAATTAATGGGCATCCTTAGATCACTTGCTGGCTGGATGCAACTAATATTTGCATGTCCAAACTAATCAGCATCCATCCAAGGGGTGACAGAACAAAAGCTTCTATGGCAGTTCCCCATATCCTTTCCTGGCATGCACCTTTTGGTAGGTTACTCGAAAGCATTTTATGCTCACAATTCATAGCTGTAATGGCCCATCTTTCTTCTACTAAAATTCCAGGAACTCTGATTTTGATGAAGTTAATAGTTAATCAATACACACCAAAGCACCAAGCTTTTATACTCTCTATGTGGTTGCCTTTTGTAATTCTTAATTATTTCATTGTAAAACTGGAATATGTATAGAATAATGTGGATCAGTAATCTCAACTAGCTATACCAGATGAGCTATCAAATCACTGCCTTAGAAATTACTTCAGTTTCCATTTTTTATATTATTTTAAAGAGAGCACACCTATTAACCACAACCAAGAGTGTTACATTGGTGTGTATTATTATATATCACACTAAGATAACCCAAGCTCCACCCACCCCCATATGTCTCTTCTTGAAAGATAGCATGGGGGGAGGGGGGGCTACTGTGGGGTACCCCATATGGTTCTGCCATGATGCCCCATATGGTTCTGCCATGATGTGGCCCATATAGGGCTACATTCTTTTCCCACTCCATCCTAAGTACATGATGATAAAAGTATCTCTCAAAACGGAAAAATTGCATGTGAAGATAATGATCCAATATTAATCAGAAAATAGCACCACTACTCTAAATATATGATGAGTTAGGCAATCATTCAAGATTGTCAACCTCTGTGCAAGTCAAAATAAACTCTCACTCTTCATGTTGTCGTTTTTCTCTTCTTTTTTCTTCCCTTCTTTTGTCGTTCTTCCAAAACAGTTTGGACAGAAGATTCACAAAACCATTCTTTTGGAATAAGTTTGCGATTGTAATTTCCATCATAAATAAGATCTTGTATGAAATGGATCTCCTTAATCTCCGCTTTCAGATTTTCCCAAGTTCGATTGTGGTAGTTTACAGTCCAGTCATCCAGCACCCATGCCACTAGCCAACTCAGCTGGAATAGTCACTCTTACCCCTTTGGAATTTCGATGATGGCTTGGGCAATGAGTACATGCAGCTGCTGGTACATCTATCGGATTCGAACATTGGTTGCACATAGGAAAGCTTCTTACATCACGCCAGATTGAAGAAGACCGACTTGTAACTGTAATTAAAGCAAATATTCTTGAGCCCGCACATCATTGTGGGACATGCCGATGTGGTGCAGATGAGCAAGGGACTCTTTTATTTCAATCACTAGATACCCTAAGCACCGTTTGGTATCCTCTACCTTGAGGGGTGCATACTTCACCATGGGGTATTTGAATACGGTAGGACCGTGATAATGTGGCTTGATCAGACAGTCATCACATGAGGGTATTGAGGAGACATAAACAGTTAATTTCACAAATTCATTAAAACTATAAATTATCTTTGAAACAATGTCATTACATACAGTCATCACATGCCTGGAGGACATCACTTGATAAGCACAATCAGATGGCAATGCACCAGACAGCTGTTCTATCTCCTTGTCCGAAAGCCTCACCATCACATGGCATGGGCCACACTCTTCCTGTTTAAGGTGGTCGAATATGGAACGACATTGAAATGCGATAACTTCCTCTAGCCTCTTTAAAACCACGTATCATGTCGGTGTGCCTTGTCAATTTGTAGAGAAATATAAAGTCCTTCCATGTCACAGTTATCTCGGTGAGGACCGATCGGATTGGCAAGTTCGGGGAAATGAATGTGGTAATGGAGTTGATATCAGTATACCCTTTCCAGTGCTGAGGGCGAAGGAGGTCTGCAACCCTAATAGTCGCTTTTCTCTCCGTCCAGAGCATGAGTGAGGAACAGGTTTTACAGGAGAAACCAACCTCCTCTTTAAAGTACACAGCAGTGTCAGGTTGTTGCTTCACTGAGGAGGACATTGGGTGCAAATTCTTTAACTCAGGCACCTCACAGTTGGCCTTGGCCAACCACTCTTTCTTGATGGAGTCGCATATGCACTGCACACAAGCAGTGGTGATTTGGTCATTCACCTGACTGCGGCTTTTTTCTAACAAGTCCTTCTTAATTTTATCACATTTCACATTATAATGCTCAGCAATCTCCCGCAGTGAGTACTGTGCTACATCCTTTCCAATTTCTCCAAAATATTCGCCATCCTCATCCTTCTGGAAGTATGGTAGGTTGCTGATGCTCATCTCGAAGCATAGTAGGTTGCTGATGCACACCGCCATTGACACGCTGGAGCTGGAACTCCACAATAAAGTAGTACCACCTACACCTATCAATGGAGTGAAGTCATGTCAATACACATACGTCCATAATCACTGCACTGGACAGGACTGGTGGACTAATGTTTATGTCGGACATTCAACCAAAAAAAGTGAATTTGCATTGCATAGCTAGCAAGCCTTATTTCTATCCAGCTATCTGAAATATGGCTGTGTCATGATACCCGAGCTGAAGTAGACTACTACTACTTCTACTGTAGGACTCTTGGCAGCCTTACTGAGTGCAGGGTCTTGGTAGGTGCATTTTGATGTAGTATGTGAGCTTAATATTCAGTTGGCTATCAAGACATCTTTACCACAACCACAGTGAAGGGGTTTAGGTGTTCGTTGTGGATGGTGCAGGGGAGGTTAGCTATGTGCAGCTATGTATTGTAACCCGAACAACCCCCCCCCCCCCCCCCCCCCCCCAAATGGGATGGGGTGGTGCACATGTACCGAAATCCCCCTTAATAGCCCAGCTCTTCCAGGCAGATACATGTGGTTAAGGGGGGAAAGCTGAAGCTGTGATCTTGTGAAAGTGCCTTAGCTCATTAGTCTAGCTAGGTAGGTGCTGAGGAAGAAGAGAAAAATTGGGCATAGCCCTGCTGACCTAGACCTTACGTAGGAAGGGGATATCTACTATGTGATTTTGGTCAGTTGAATGTGTGATATGAGTGGTAGTGCAGTCCACCAGTCCAGTACAATGGTTACAGATGGCCGTCACTACAGTCTTATGTATCTATGGTACAAGCATGTCATTATCGATACAGAGTGCACATACATGCCTACATGTCAGTGACGATTATAATTTTCCAAAAATGTCTTGAAAAAAATGTCAGACCATCTCCATTTTTGATATGACATCAACTTGGGAACGTCAGAACATAAATTGGTGTGTGCAGGGGCATGCTGCCAGTACAGTTTGCACAGCATGCACCATGGCTGGGTTCATGTTAGCCTAACCTTATGGTTACAGTACGAGCAAGTCCGACCTTTGTTGTTTCCATTGTTGTTATTGTTTGTTTTTTTTCCCCAGAGAGAGTGGTAAGAATATATTGTTAGTATATGCTTGGCTAATTAGCAACTTTCAAAGGCTCTGCAGTTTCTTCTATTGATATTGAGATATAATCATATTCATGGAAAACCCATTGAGATTTTCACAAGTCCATTTAAGGGAATTGTATGTGTCAGATCAGAGTAAGTTTTGAGCAGACATTTGACATTTTGACCCAGCAAATGGCCGACTATTATAATCCTCACTGCATGTACTCCTTCTGTATGTAATGCTCAGTCAGGATAGCATTTACTGTTATATTTCACAATGCATATATGCATGCAAAGTACGTACATTATACGATACATAATGACCTGCACACACAATACTGTGTACAATACAAAATGCAAAGGTGCACACACAGATACATACATGTACCCATACACACACACACCTTGAACTGACAAAGCTTGCGATCTCTTTCTGGTGTTGCAACCATGATCTGCCATATCGTCCAGGATATCCTGACCAAGACACATGTTTGGGAGAGAAGTTGGCAGAGACAGAGACAGCCAACAAGCCTAGGAAGGGATACATGGAAGGAATACATGTAACCCCTAAAAAGGAGAGAAGATGTATGCATTTGTATGCAGCTAGTCCAAGGGTTTCAGTACACAGACACACCAGTACCCACCATCACAGTCAAAGAGAGCTAGTCTGCTAAGGGTTATCAGTGCACAGACACACTAGTACCCACCACCCCAGTCAGAGAGAGCTAGTACGGTAAGAGTTATCAGTGCACACTGCACAGACACACCTGTCAGGGCTAGGAGCATCAGGATCCATATTTTAAGGGACTCTAGTCTCATGCACCAGACGTTCGTACGCAGGGTAAGGAACGTCTAATGACTGTTGCCAGGTTTGCATGAGCCCAGCGAAGTAATTCAGAAACGAGAATGCAATTAATCAATTGATTACAATGCGATTGATTGTAATCTGCTACCAGCGTGGCAAAAATGTCTGACTTACAATCGAGTTGTCTTCTCTGTAAAGTACAGCTGAATAAGAGGACAAAGTTTAGCATACCAAATTCTCTGCAGCCTATATTTCAGCTCTTTCAACAACAGCCTCTTCAGCCTCTGACTAAGCTATAGGTGATGTATGCAACCATAACCAATCAGATTGTGGTGTCAAGATTCTGACACAGGTTCACAGTCTGGCGCACGAGACTAGGGAAAGGGTCTGGCAGAGGCCCAGGTTTCATTGATCCATCTCGCTGCCTTGCATTAATTTTTTCATCATCTCGCACATTTATAATCTGCACATCAATTAGTAGGAGTGAAGACTTATATTGTACATGATCCCAGCAGGCTAGCAACTACTTACAGAGCTAGGAGCAAGTTGGGCTGGCTCCCTGTTCAATAGAGCTC
Source organism: Leptonemataceae bacterium (assembly GCA_965261955.1). Classification (GTDB taxonomy): domain Bacteria; phylum Spirochaetota; class Leptospiria; order Leptospirales; family Leptonemataceae; genus JABAAI01. Next base: position 28,830 of record CBDHEM010000060.1, on the reverse strand, counting down.
GCCCTTTATTTGTTTATTTGCTGGTGTAGATTGCATTTTTGGATGGTACTCTAAGCCACAGGGACTACACTGGAGACTGGAAGGCAGAGACACTAGATACTGGATGACATGAGAATAGATGGCAGAGACATTAGAATGGCAGGAGACTAGACAGCAGAGACACTAGATACTAGGACTAGATGGCAAAGGCAGATACAATAAACTCCACTTATAATACAGGCTATAGTTTGGGGGAGAGAGATGATTAGAGAGAATTGCTGAGAGAGAGAGCACAGTGATTGCTGGGAGAAAAAGAGAATATTTAGCCATAGCATTATAGCCGTTGAACACAACCTGAAACAATGGTAGGAAATTTACTTTGTAGGGTCAATTACAGGAGCGACAATACCTGGAACAGTGAGAGCACAGACTGACACCAAGACGGGGATAGTTAGGGAGGTTTCTGTCTGACGGTCACCCAAGACGGTTTAAGATTTCTCAAGTTAATCCGATTATAACGCGAGACCCGTGAGGTAGAATTATTTTTTAATCCTTACTTTTTATTCCTTTTCACGACTTTCAGACCATGGGTGGGTGTTGTTAGCCGTTCCACTCGGCTGTATATAATTGGCTGCAATTCCACAACCTCGTGTGTGTGAGTTGAAGTGGGTATTTTTTTTGCTGTTTATTTGAAGCTGTTTATTTGAAATTGGAAGTTGGAAATATTTTCCACAACACACCTCCTTTTTTTCCCCTTTTTCTTAGCCACCACCATTGTTTGCATTAACTCTTTAATGGCCGTAAGCATATTTACGTCCACGCACTTTGAATATTCATAACAAATCGATCGTTACATTATATTACAAACTACGCACATGTATATATATGGATGAAAATTAACTGTGCTGAGTGTGGGATTGGAATAAAAAGTTTGTAAGTAATTCATACATACATTAGTAAACATAAAAATAAAAAAATTAAATAAATAAACAAAATGAAATTTACCATTTAAACATTTAAAGTTTTTATTTAAACTTTTTATTCTATCATCTAAATTATTTATCCTATCGTTAAATTGTTTTTCAGACCTCTTCAATTTATGTACATCATTCTCTCTACATTGCACAACACATACAACAATGGAAGAAGGCGATAAGACCAACCACTATTACCGAAAGAATGGAATTCTCTTCCGAAAAGGGACACCTAGAGAGAGTCAAGGAGAAAAATATTAAGAATTAGTGGTACCAAGGAAGTACAGGGGTTAAGTATTACAGTTAGCACATTCTATACCTTTAGCAGGACACATGGGATGAGACAGGACCTCTAGAAGAATTTGGAAAAGATTCTTTTGGCCCAATATTTTTAAAGATGTGGCAGATTACTGTCACTCGTGTCCTGTGTGTCAAAAGACAGCCAAAAACTGGACAAAGATCACCAATGATACATCTACCAATAATGGGACAGCCATTTGAGAGGATCGCAATGGATATAGTTGGACCTCTACCGAGAAGTATCAAGGGTTACAAGTATACACTAGTAGTGTGTGACTATGCGACTAGATGTCCCGAGGCTATACCGCTGAAGAAGTTTACAGCAGATGCAGTGGCGGAGGAGCTAATCTCATTGTTTGCTTGGTATGGAGTACCCAAGGAAATTCTTACTGACCAAGGCACCAATTTTACACTACAACTACTACAGGTACTGTACTAACTATTGGGAGTAATGCCAATCAAGGCAACACTATACCATCCACAAATGGATGGACTTGTGAAATGGTTCAACAAGACATTAAAGGAACTGTTGAGAAGGATCATACAAGGAGAAGGACGAGAGTGGGAAAAAATCTAACCTATGTTTTATTTACTTATCGTGAGGTACCGCAGGAATCAACGGAATTCAGTCCATTTGAACTCATCTTTGGACGAGATGTTCGAGGACCTTTGTATATGCTATAAGAACAATGGAGCAATGCAGATGAACTGGTAGATGACATCTTGACCTATGTAACCAAGGTCCGGGAAAGGATGGAGCAGCTATGGAGATTGTCATACAGAACATGAAGAAATCACAAAATAAATAAAAGGAATGATGTGACTTAAAAGCTCGTGATACGATACTGAGAATCGGAGACCAAGTGCTAGTGCTACTGCCAACATCCACGAACAAACTCTTAAATCTATGGCATGGTCCATATGAGGTGATGAGAGTCATTGGGAAGGTGAATTATGAAATTGAAATGCCCGAACGAATGGAGAAAGAAAGTTATTTTTCACAACAATATGCTGAAAAAGTGGCAAACCCAGAGAAAGATCAAAGCAATGGACGAAACAATATTGGTAGTTGAATCAAAAGACTCAGTTAATGAAGAGAACATAGCTGAACAGAGAAATGAAAATATATCAAGCAAGTTAAAGATGGGAAACCAATTAGATAGGAATCAAAATGAGGAATTACACAAACTGTTGAGAATATTTCCTGAGATTACTTCAGATAAACCAGGAAAGACAGAATTAACTCATCACAGTACACCAATAGTAAAAGAAGAGAAACCAATTCGACAACAACCGTAGAGGATACCACGAGCATATCAGGTGCAAGTGGAAAAAGAATTGCAAGAAATGTTAAATCAAGGAATTATAGAACCATCCCAGAGTGAATGAAATTCACCAATTGTTGTGGTGAAGAAAGGGGGGGACATGCGAATATGCATCGATTACAGAAAGTTGAATGCCGTGACCAAAAGAGATGGATTACCCAATGCCTAGTATCGATGACATATTGGATGAGCTTGGACAGGCAAAATACATCACTACACTAGATTTGGCTAAAGGGTATTGGCAAGTATCAGTGAAACCACAGGACCAAGAGAAGACAGCATTCAGCAACCCACTTGACTTTTTCAGTTTAAAAGAAAGCCATTTGGACTTAGTGGTACGCCAGGTACTTTCCAGAGACTGATGGATAGAGTCATCAACGGACTGAGTTTTATACCAAGATTAATCTGGATGACTTAGTCATTTATAGTTCAACTTGGCAGGAACATCATCCCATGTAGAAGAGAAATTTCTACGATTGAAGAAAGCTGGATTAACTATCAAGCTAAAAAATACTAATTAGCTGTGGAAGAGTGCATTTACCTTGGACATGTGATTGGAAAAGGAACCACAAGACCGGAACTGAGCAATTTGAAAGCTGTAGAGATATACCCAGTACCAACTACCAAGAAGGATGTTCGATCATTCTTAGGTTTGACGGGCTACTACAGGAGATTTATTCCTAACTATGCTACAATAGCAAAACCACTCACAGATTTAAAACAGAAAAGTGTACCAGAGAGAATTCCATGGAGGGTGATGTGTCAAGAAGCACCCGACTTCAGTAAACTTTTCATCCTTCAGACTGATGCTTCTGAGGTGGGCGTAGGAGCCGTACTAAGTCAACTGGATGATAATGATCAGGATCATCCTATCGGATATTTCAGCAGGAAGCTCTTCCCAAGAGAGCAGAAATATGCGACAGCAGAGAGAGAGTGTCAGCTGTCAAGTTGGGAATCCAACACTTTGCGGTTTACCTTATGGGAAAACCTTTCCGAATTCAGACGGATCATTGTGCCCTACAATGGTTAAACAATTTCAAAGAGAAAAACAGCCGACTAGATGAGTCTGGCTCTACAGCCTTTCACCTTTACCATTGAACATAAGAAAGGAAATGACAATGCTAATGCAGACACCTTATCAAGGATGCCAGAGTACATGTTCCAGCCTTTAGAAGGAGGGAAAAATGTGACAGGGCCAGTGAGTCAAGACTGATAGAATGTATATGGCATGTAGTAAAGCATTAGTTTACTGTGGGTATAATGTATGTCTGGATCTCGTATTTATATATCTGTAGGGGTCTTGGTGATAGAGGTGAGTTTTTGTTTTTCATTGTTGAGTGTGGACCTTGCTGTGTCTGATTCTATTTCATTTATTCTTGTCTTATAATAATATTATCTATCTAAACTCTGGACTGTCTAGCTAGTTAGCTACTATTTTCCACCGCCTTCCCACTGAGGGCTCACTTCCCTGCCAACTGCTAGCAATAACATTTAAATGTCGAAGGCGAGCGAATACTGCTATTCCAGCGAATACTACTTGGCCAATGTTCCTGACCAGTTATGAGACAGAAATGTACATATGAAAATATGGCTGCGAATGAATTGCTTTGTGTAAGAGTAGCTACTTTACTTAGAAACAAATATGCAAGCAAACTAATAGTGATGTCATAAAGCAGTATGTGTCAGAATTGTTCAGATTTTTTTTTATGTTTGCCTAGCCTTAATCACTACCCAAGGAAAAAACATAGACATTGCTCTAGCCATAACCTTGTAAGGGTAAGCTGAAGAGCTAATCCAATACTGATTTGTGATGTTATTTGTAGACATCTTATTTACGATTGTGGGTTGATTGTGGGATGTGATGCAACCGAGAATTATAAGTTCTAAGAGATTCACAACTGGTATAACTGGTTGGATTGTAATATGGGGAAAGTAGCCAAGAATTGTCAGTTATTACATATTCCTTACATGTGCAGATTGAACAACCTGATTTCAATAATGTTATGGGATAAAACATTCTGAAAGAGGAAGCATGTGAAAGTAGTTTTGTTAAGATTATTTAGAAGCCATTTTCCTTTAAGATATATTAAGATTTTGGTCATCAGGCAGTGCTTTCTGCAGAAATTATCAGAGAACAAAGGGATGCAGAAGCTGAGAAGAACTTGTTGAAGTGATAGATTGCACTTTTAACACTTTATTTTATTCAGTTTGCCCTATATCATTAGTTGCATCAGTTATGCGTTCTATGTATGCTAAACTATCCAGTCAGGTACTCGCTATCTGAGAGAATGAGCTGCAGTAAACATGTAAGGAACTGAGTTTACCTTAACACGATTGAAAATAGTTCCTACCATCAAGAAATTGATTTGTAGATGTCTTCTTTATGACTGTGAGTTGTGATGCAGTCGAGAATTATATTTTCCTTAGAGATTCACAACTAGTGTAAGTGGTTGGATTGTATCATCTCTACTGTAATTTTTACAGGTGGAAGATAGAACAATGAAAATATGCATGTGGAAGTAAGTAGTTTTGTTAAGAATACTTGGAACTGTTTTCCATAAAGAAGAGAAGAGCAACACATTATGAGTGAAGTCAGCAGGCAGTGCTTTCTGCAGAAATTACAGGAATACTAAGGGAAGACCATGCAAAAGCTGATAAGAATCTGTTCAAGTGTGCTTATTGTCTTCAGAATGCTCTATATCATTAAGCACAACTATTGACTATATGCATCAGTTATGCATTCTAGTTCTCTATCTTACCTCTTTGATTCACTTGTATGCATTGCAATCTTCTTTCTTTCTCCTGTAGCGTCTCATTCTCAATCTTTTCTCTTTGATTCACTTGCATGCTTTGCAATCTTCTTTTTTTCTTCTGTGGCATCTGATTCACAATCTTTGCTCTCTTACAGGTACATTTTCTATTAACATGTCTTCCCTGTCATTTTCTGTTGCATTTCTCTCTCCTTCTATCACTCACTCTTTGCTTTTCCAATCTTTGCTCAGCTGTTTCAAAAACACGCTATAACTTCTATTTCTCTCCCCTTTTCTGCAGTACATTTTGATTATACATGATGGAGAATAAACAGCTATCTATGATAGTTTCAGAAAATTGCAGAATCTAGCGTGTCCAAGGTTTCTGGAAATTTCCCAGACGACCATTCTGCACACACACCAGCCGATTTCTCACAAATTCCCTACAACCCAGAGGAAATGAGCCACATCCTCACCATACCGGTATTTTTCTCATCAAAATGAGCAAAATACAGCTAAAAGAAGCTTGTTTGTTGTATTGAAGATTTTTACAGAAATTGACAAAAACTTGTCATTTACATCAAAAAAGTGATTTTCTCATCAAATTAACCCACATACAACTAAACTAAGCTTTTCTGTTGTTATGAAGAATTTCTACAGAAATTGACAAAAATCTTGTCATTTCTGTTTAAAAAGTGTTTTTCTCAACAAATTTAGCCACATACCGGTTTTTTTCACATCAAAATGAGCAAATTACAGCTAAACGAAATATGTTTGTTGTATTGAAGCATTTTTACAGAAATTGACAAAAAAACTTGTAATTTATGTCAAAAATGTGTTTTTTCATCAAATTGAGCCATATATAGCTAAACTTAGCTTTTCTATTGTATTGAAACATTATTACAGAAATTGACAAAAACTTGTCATTTCAGTCAAAAAAGTGTTTTTCTCATCAAATTGAGCCACATATAGCTAAACTAAGATTTTCTGCTGTTTTGAAGCATTTTAAAAGAAATTGACCAAATAAAAGTCATTTTAGTCCAAAAAATGTTTTTCTCAACAAATTGAGCCACAAACCAGTATTTTTCTCATCAAAATGAGCAAAATACTGCAAAACGAAGCTTGTTTATTGTATTGAAATATTTTTACAGAAATTGACCAAAAAAACTAGTAATTTAGGTCAAAAATTGATTTTCTCAACAAATTAAGCCACATACCGGTGTTTTTCTCATCAAAATGAGAAAAAAAACAGCTAAACGAAGCTTGTTTGTAGTATTGAAGAATTTTTACAGAAATTTACAAAAAAACTTGTCATTTATGTCATAAAGGTGTTTTTCTCATCAAATTGACCCACATACAGCTAAACTAAGATTTTCTATTGTATTGAAGCATTTTTACATAAATTGACAAAAAACTTGTCATTTCCGTCAAAAAAATATTTTTCTCATCAAATTGAGCCATAAACAGCTCCACTAAACTTTTCTGCTGTTTTGAAGCATTTTTACTGAAATTTACAAAAAACTTTTCATTTGTCAAAAAAGTGTTTTTCTCAACAAATTTAGCCACATTCCGGTGTTTTTCTCATCAAAATGAGCAAGATACAGCTAAACGAAGCTTGTTTGTTGTATTGAATAATTTTTACAGAATTTGACAAAAAAATTGTCATTTAGTGCCAAAATGTGTTTTTCTCATCAAATTGAGACATACAGCTACAATAAGCTTTTCTGCTGTTTTGAAGCATTTTACAGAAATTGACAAAAAACTTGTCATTTAGGTCAAAAAATGTTTTTCTCAACAAATTAAGCCACACACCGGTGTTTTTCTCATCAAAATGAGCAAAATACAGCTAAACGAAGCTTGATTGTTGTATTGAAGCATTTTTATAGAAATTGACCAAAAAAACTTGTAATTTATGTCCAAAAGTGTTTTTCTGATCAAATTGATCCATATGCAGCTAAACTAAGATTTTCTATTGTATTGAAGCATTTTTACAGAAATTCACAAAAACTTGTCATTTAGGACAAAGAAGTATATTTCTCATCAAATTAAGCCACATAATAGCTAAACTAAGAGTTTCTATTATATTGAAGCATTATTACAGAAATTGACAAAAAACTTGTCATTTCTGTCAAAAAAGTGTTTTTCTTATCAAATTGAGCCACATACAGCTACACTAAGCTTTTCTGCTGTTTTGAAGCATTTTAACAGAAATTGACAAAAAACTTATTTTGGTAAAAAAAAAGTGTTTTTCTCATCAAAATGATCAAAACACAGCTAAACGAAGCTTGTTTGTTGTTTGAAGCATTTTTACAGAATTTGACAAAAAAATTGTCATTTAGGCCAAAAAAAGTGTTTTTCTCTTCAAATTGAGCCACATACAGCTAAACTAAGCTTTTCTATAGTAGTGAAGCATTTTTACAGAAATTGATAAAAACTTGCCATTTACGACAAAATAGTGATTTTCTCATAAAATTGACTTACTTACAACAAAACTTAGCTTTTCTGTTGTTATGTAGAATTTTTACAGAAATTGTCAAAAACATGTCGTTTTGGCCAAAAAATGTTTTCCCAACAAATTGAGCCACATACCGGTATTTTTCTCATCAAAATAAACAAAATACAGCTAAACGAAGCTTTGTCTGTTGTATTAAAGCATTTTTACATAAATTGACAAAAAAATTGTCATTTAGGACAAAAAAGTGTTTTTGTCATCAAATTGAGAAATATACAGCTACACTAAGCTTTTCTGCTGTTTTGAAGAATTTTTACAGAAATTTGCAAAAAAATTGTCATTTATGTCAAAAAAGTGTTTTTCTCATCAAATTGAACCACATAGAGCTAAACTAAGCTTTTCTATTGTATTGAAGCATTTTTACAGAAATTGACAAAAAAAACTTGTCATTTAGGACAAAAAAGTGTTTTTCTCATCAAATTGAGTCATATACAACAAAACTAAGCTTTTCTATTGTATTGAAGCATTTTTACAGAAATTGACAAAAAAACTTGTCATTTAGGACAAAAAAGTGTTTTTCTCATCAAAATGAGTCATACATAGATAAACTAAACTTTTCTGCTGTTTTGAAACATTTTAACAGAATCTGACAAAAGACTTGTCATTGATATCCAAAAAGTGTTTTTCTCATGAAATTGAGGCACATACAGCTACACTAAAAATTTCTGCTGTTTTGAGGCATTTTTACTGAAATTTACAAAAAAATTGTCATTTATGTCAAAAAACTGTTTTGGTCAATAAATTGAGCCACATACCGGTATTTTTCTCATCAAACTGAGCAAAATAGAGCTAAACGAAGCTTGTTTGTAGTATTGAAGAATATTTACCTAATTTGACAAAAATTGTCATTTATTTCAAATTTTTTTTTTCCTCTTCAAATTGAGCCACATACAACGAAACAAAAAAAAAAAATTTGTATTGAAGCAATTTTACAGAAATAGGTAAAAAAATTGTCATTTAGGTCCAAAAAGTGTTTTTCTCATCAAATTGAGCCATACACAGCTACACTAAACTTTTCTGCCCTTTTGAAGCATTCTGAAATTGACAGAAAACCTGTCATTTATGTCAAAAAAAAATTTTCTCAACAAATTTAGCCACATACTGGTGTTTTTCTCATCAAAATGAGCAAAATACAGCTAAACGAAGCTTGTTTGTTGTATTGAAGCATTTTTACAGAAATGGATAAAAACTTGTCATATACGTCAAAAAAGTGATTTTCTTATAAAATTGACCCACATACAATAAAACAAAGCTTTTCTGTTGTTATAAAGAATTTTTACAGGAATTGACAAAAAGTTGTCGTTCAGGTCAACAAAGTGTTTTTCTCAACAAACTGAGCCACATACCGGTGTTTTTCTCATCAAAATGAGCAAAATACAGCTAAACGAAGCTTGTTTGTTGTTTGAAGCATTTTTACAGAATATGACAAAAAATTGTCAATTATTTCAAAAAAGTGTTTTTCTCTTCAAATTGACACACATACAGTTAAACTAAGCTTTTCTATTGTATTGAAGCATTTTTACAGAATTTGACAAAAAAACTTGTCATTTAGGACAAAAAAGTGTTTTTCTCTTCAAATTGAACCACATACAGCTAAACTAGGCTTTTCTATGGTATTGAAGCATTTTTGCATAAATTGACAAAAAAGGATGTAATTTAGGACCAAAATGTGTTTTTCTCATCTAATTGACCTACATACAGCTAAACTAAGATTTTCTATTGTATTGGCACATTTTTACATATATTGACAAAAAAATTTGTAACTTAGGACAAAAAATATTTTTCTCATCAAAGCCATATACAGCCATACTAAACTTTTCTGCAGATTTGAAGCATTTTAACAGATACAGACAAAAAACTTGTCATTTCTGTCAAAAAAGTATTTATCTCATCAAATTGAGCCACATTCAGCTCCACTGAACTTTTCTGCTGTTTTGAAGCATTTTACTGAAATTTACAAAACACTTGTCATTTATGTCAAAAAAGTGTTTTTCTCAACAAATTGAGCCACACACCGGTATTTTTCTCATCAAAATAAGCAAAATACAGCAAAACGAAGCTTATTTGTTGTATTGAAGCATTTTTACAGAAATTGACAAACAACTTGTAATTTAGGACAAAAAAGTGCTTTTCTCATCAAATTAAGCCATATACAGCCACACTAAACTTTTCTGCAAGTTTGAAGCATTTTAACAGATACTGACAAAGAACTTGTCATTTCTGTAAAAAAAGTATTTTTCTCATCAAATTGAGCCACATTCAGCTCCACTGAACTTTTCTGCTCTTTTGTAGCATTTTACTGAAATTTACAAAAAAATTGTCATTAATGTCAAAAAATGTTTTTCTCAACAAATAGAGCCACATACCGGTATTTATCTCATCAAAATGAGAAAAATACAGCAAAACGAAGCTTGTTTGTTTTATTGAAGCATTTTTACAGAATTTGACCAAAAAATTGTCTGCTGTTTTGAAGTATTTTTATAGAAATTGACAAAAACATGTCATTTAGGTCAAAAAAGTGTTTTTCTCTACAAATTGAACCACATACCAGAGTTTTTCATATCAAATTGAGCGAAATACTGCTAACTAATCTTTTCTATTCTAATGAAGCATTTTTACAGAAATTGACAAAAAAAACTTGACATTTCTGTCAAAAAATGTTTTTGTCATCAAATTGAGCCACATACAGCTACACTAAGCTTTTCTGCTGTTTTGAAGTATTTTTATAGAAATTGACAAAAACAGGTCATTTAGGTCAAAAAAGTGTTTTTCCCAATAAATTGTGCCAAATACCTGAGTTTTTTGATCAAAATGAGCAGAATATAGCAAAACGAAGCTTGTATTGAAGTATTTTTACAGAAATTGACAAAAAAAACTTGTCATTTAGGTCAAAAAAGTGTTTTTCTCTACAAATTGAGCCACATACCGGAGTTTTCACATCAAAATGAGTAAAATACAGCTAACTAATCTTTTCTATTCTATTGAAGCATTTTTACAGAAATTGACAAAAAAATGACATTTCTGTCAAAAAAGTGTTTTTGTCATCAAATTGAGCCACCTACAGCTACACTAAGCTTTTCTGCTGTTTTGAAGTTTATTTACAGAAATTGACAAAAAAAAACTTGTCATTAATTCAAAAAAGTGTTTTTCTCATCAAATTGAGCCACATACAACTCAACTAATCTTTTCTGCTGTTTTGAAGCATTTTTACAGAAATTTACAAAAATTTTTTGGTATTAATGTCAAAAAGGTGTTTTTCTCAACAAATTGAGCCACATACCGGTATTTTTCTCTTTAAATGAGCAAAAAACAGCTGAACGAAGCTTGTTTGTTGTATTGAATCTTTTTTACAGAAATTGACAAATAACTTGTCATTTATGTCAAAAAAGTTTTTTTCTCATGAAATTTAACCACTTACAGCTAAATTAAGCTTTTCTATTGTATTGAAGCGCTTTTACAGAAATTGACAAAAAAAACTTGACATTTCTGTCAAATTTTTTTTTCTCATCAAATTGAGCCACACACAGCTAAACTAAGTTTTTCTATTGTATTGAAGCATTTTTGCAGAAATTAATAAAAAAAACACATCATTTAGGGCGTAAAAATATTTTTCTCATCAAATTGACCTTATACAGCTACACTAAATTTTCGGCTGTTTTGAAGCATTTTTAAAGAAATTGACAAAAAAAAACTCTTCATTTAAGTTAAAAAAGTGTTTTTCTCATCAAATTGGGCCATATACAGCTACACTAAGCTTTTCTGCTGTTTTGAAGTATTTTTATAGAAATTTACCAAAAATTATCATTTATGTCAAAAAGTGTTTTTCTCATCAAAATGAGCAAAATACAGCTAAATGGAACTTATTTGTTCTAGTAACGTATTTTTTCAGAAATTGACACAATACTTGTCATTTAGGACCAAAAGTATTTTTCTCAACAAATTGAGCCATTATACAGCTACACAAAGGTTTTCTGCTGTTTTGAAGCATTTTTACAGAAACTGACAAAAATACTTGTCATTTAGGTCAAAAATGTTTTTCTCAACAAATTGAAACACATACAGGAATATTTCTTATCAAAATCAGCAAATTACAGCTAAACGAAGCTTGTTTGTTCAATTGAAGCATTTTTACAGAAATAGCCAAAAAAATTTGGCATTTACGTTAGTCAAAATGTGTTTTTCTCTTAAAATTGAGACATACAGCTACACTAAGCTTTCCTGCTGTTTTGAAGCATTTTTACAGAAATTGACCAAAAAAACTTGTCATTTAAGTCGTAAAAGTGTTTTTCTCATCAAATTGAGCCATATACAGCTACACTATGCTGGTGTTGTGTATTGAAGCATTTTATAGAAATTGACAAAAAATTGTCATTTAGGACCAAAAAAGTGTTTTTCTTAACAAATTAAGCTATATTCAGCTATCATAGCTTTTCAGCTGTTTTGAAGCATTTTTACAGAAATTGACATAAAACTTGTGATTTATGTCAAAATATTGTTTTTTTCAACTAATTGAAAAACATACTAGTATTTTTCTCATCAAAATTAGCAAAATACAGCTAATCAAAGCTTGCATGTTGTATTGAAGTATTTTTTACAGAAATTTACAGAAAATTAGTCATTTGTATCAAAAAGTGTTTTTCACATTAAATTTAGCTCAATAGAGCTCCACTTAGCTTCTCTGATGTTTGAAGCAATTTTACAGACATGCACAAAAAAACAGTAAACTTGCAACACAAAAAAGTTTGGGTGTGATTTTTTTAATTTCATCTCCAAAGATCTATCCACATAACTTGCATAGACTACATCCATTTGTAAAATCTTTAATATTAGATGACTCCAAATATTCTAACGCACAACTTCAAATAACCCAAATCAATCCAGTGAAACACAATTTTTCATCAAACATGTGAATCAGGACAAACCCAACGAAAACAGTTTTGCTCCTTAAATTGAGCCACATAATGCTAACATAAGCTTCTCAGGTCATTTAAAGCTTTTTTTCCCGAAATTGACAAAAAAAAAATTTTTGATCCGAAAAGTGACTCACAGAAAGAGGCTAAGAATTACCCTGAAAGGACTTATTTTCCTTAAATGCGAGTAAAAAGGATTATATCCTTTCAAAAACTATTTTAAAACTTCAGAACAAGCAACATTGGGAAATTCTTAGCGATTCTATAGTTTTGTATTATTTTCATGGCACATCGCCAAAATCTACTGCTATGGGGCAAAAACAAGCTGTGTCAGAAATAAGCTCAGATTTGATGGAAACCACATTATTTTGTAAAACATGTGAAACGGGACAAACACTACCAAAAAAAGGTTTTGTACTTCAAATTAAGCCACGTAATGCTAACTATGCTTTTCAGGTGATTTAAAGCATTTTTGCTGGAAATTAAAAAAAATTATTTCAGTCCCAAAATGTCTATCTTAGAGAGTTGGAAGAATTATCTGGGAAAGGAATTTATTTTCTCAAACTAGTGTGTTACGGGTTATATACTGTCGAAAAATATTTTGAACTTCAGAACGAGCCACATTGGGCATTTCTTAGCTCTTCTATTGTTTTTCTTCATTTTCGTAGGATATCGCCAAAAACTACCGTTATGGGGCATGAAAGTGGCTATCTCTGTAATAAGCTCAGATTTGACGGCAACAACTGTTTTTATCAAACAAGTAAAATGGGACAAATACTTCTAAAACAGTTTTGCACCTTGAAGTGTAATACATACTGTAAATCTAAACTTTTCAGGAGTTTTAAAGCATTTTTGCCGGAAATTGACAACTCGTTCGGTCCTAAAAGCGACTACCTCAGAAAGAGGTCAAATGAGAGTGAAACAGATCATATCCTGTAAAAAAACATTTTGAACTTCAGAACGAGCCACATTGGGAAGTTCATGGCTATTCTGGTGATTTGTATCGTTTTCGTAGAATACTGCCAAAAACTAGTGTTATGGGGCAAAAACAAGCTGTCTCAGAAATAAACTCAAATTAGACGGAATAATTTTTTTCTTCAAACAAGTGAAATGGGACTAACCCTAACGAAAAAGTTTTGCTCCTACATAATGTTCATCTTAGCTTTTCAGGTAATTAAAAATCATTTTTGTAGGAAATTTACAAAAAAATACTCAATTCGGTCCTAAAAGTGTCTATTAGAGAAAGAGAAAGAGAAAGTTGCTATGATTCACTCAGAAAGGACATTTCGTTCACAATCTGGATTGAAATGGGTCATATCCTGTCAAAAACTGTTTTGAACTGAATGTCCGATTTTTTTTGTGGTAATTTTCTGCAAAAATGTTTCAAAACACCAGTAAAGCTTAGTTTAGCTCTATATGGCTCATTTTGATGAAAAAACATATTTTGACCTTAAGAGATTTTTTTTTTGTCATTTTCAACAAACAATACTTCCAACACCAGAAAAGCTTATTTAGCTGGACGTGGCTCATTTTGATGAGAAAAACACTCTTTTGACCTTAAAGAAATTTTTTTGTGAATTTCTACAAAAATGCTTCAAAACACAAAAATATCTTAGTTTATCTGTATGAGACTAATTTTGATGAGAAATACAAATTTTTTGACCTAAAAGAGATTTTTTTGACAATTTCCCCAAAAATTCTTCAATACAACAGAAAAACTTAGTTTACCTTATGTGGCACATATTTAGGAGAAAAACTCTTTTCAGTAAAATTTATCCTGTTTCAAAGTTTGACCAAAAAAAATGTTTTATCAAATAAAAACCTTTCCACAGGATTTTCCCCTTATCTGACTCGTTTAGAAAAAAAAAAATTTCTGAAAAACTCTTAGCTTCTATCTGAGAGAGTCACTTTTTAACCGTATAGAGATATCTTTTGTCAATTTCTGCAAAATGCTTCAAAACACCGGAAAAGCTTAGTTTAGCTGTATGTAGCTCATTTTGATGCGAAAAACGCTGCGGAAATTGACAAAAACATCTCTTTATGTTTAAAAAGTGGTTTTCTCATCAAAATGAGCTACATAGAGCTAAACTTTGCTTTTCTGGTGTTTTGAAGCATTTTTACGGAGATTGATAAAAAAATATCTCATTTAGGTCATTAGTGTTTTTCTACTCAAAATGAGCCACATACAACTAAACAATTTCCGTAAAGATGCTTCAAAACACCAGATAAGTTGTTTATTTGTATGTAGCTCATTTTGATTAGCAAAACACTTTTTTGACCTTAAAGAGATGTTGTTTGTATTGCAAAATGCTTCAAAACAGCAGAAAAGCTTAGTTTAGCTGTTGTTCATTTTGAGGAGAAAACTTGTTTTCCGTAATATTCTTTCTGTTTCACAGGTTTGACAAAACAATTGTTTCTATCAAATCAAAACCATTTACTCAGGATTTGACCCTTATCACACTCGTTGAGAAAAAAAAAAGTTCTGAGAAAATCTTAGCTTCTTTCAAAAATAGTCTTTTTTTTACCACAAAGAGATTTTTTTTGGTCAATTTCCACAAAAATGCTTCAAAACACCAGAAAAGCTTAGTTTAGCTGTATGTGGCTCATTTCAATGAGAAAAATACTGACCTTAAAGAGATGTTTCTTTGTCAATCTCCGCAAAAATGCTTCAAAATACCAGAAAAGTGTAGTTTAGGCAGTATGTAGCTAATTTTGATGAGAAAAACACCTTTTTGACCTTAAAGTGATGTTTGTTTGTCTCTTTCTACAAAAATGCTTCAAAACACAAGAATAGCTTAGTTTAGTTGTATGATGCTCATTTTGATGAGAAAAACAATTTTTTGACCGGGGGACAATACCATTTACTACCGAAATTTTAACACATATTTGTAGCTGTAATAATATTTTCCCTTTCTCTTGTGCAGATAGTTTTGATACCAGCTTGTGTGCACTTTAAGATGATAAATGGAATGTCTCTATGGGCACCTTTTTTTAGAAGATACATCCAAACATGCAAGGGTCACTCATAAAATTGCACCTCCCAAATTGCAGCATGTATAATTCAAAGGCGCCATGAGCTACAAACTCAAAAAAAATTTGGGCTTGCCTATACGTTTATCTGTGATATGACGGTTTAATTATTTTTTTTATATGAAGCATTGCTGATTTATGGTGATTAGAAGAGGTGATGTCGCAGATATTGCGTGAGTTTCTGCGTGATTGGAAATGAAGTGTCTCATATCAAATCAATACTTTACCGTGTTGTTATTAAGGCTCCGTCATATCAGTACAACAGAAAATCTTAGTTTAGCGGCATGTGGCTAATTTTTAGGAGAAAAACTGTTTTCGGTAATATTTGTCCCATTTCACAGGTTTGACAAAAAAAAGTCGTTTCTCTCAAATAAAAATATATTTCCCCCTTATCAGACTCGTTGGGAAAAAAAATTTCTGAGAAATTCTTAGCTTTTTCTGAGATAGTCACTTTTTTGACCTTAAATGGGCGGACTATACCAGAAATTACCGAGGAGCACGGATAATTCTAAGGTGCCTTGGTCTACCGACCCCAAATTTGTTTGTGGCTTTCCTAATTTCTGTGATATGATGGTTTAAATTATTTTTTTACTTAAATTAATGCTGAGTTATAGTGATTAGATGAGGTGATGTCACAGATATTGCACAGTTGGAAATAAATTGTCTTATAACTAATGAACACATAACTGCTTTGTTAATATGGCTCAGTCATATCACAGCTTAGTGTTTTAGAAAGCCACAAACAAATTTGGGGTCTGTAAACTAAGGTGCCTAGGAATTATCCATGCTATAATTTGGGAGGTACAATTTTTTGAGAGACCCTGTGTTTTCGGATGTATTTTCTAAGAAAAGGTGCATAAGATATTTTGCATATCATCTTAAAGTACACACAATAAGCAACAAGCTGGTATTAAAAGGATCTGCAAAGAAGAAAGGGGAAAAATGTTATGACAGCTACAATATGTGTTCAAATTTCAGTGGTTTCAGGTGTAGTTTCCCCCTTAAAGAGATATTGTTTGTCTTTTTCTGCAAAAATGTTTCCAAACCCCTAAAAAGTAGTTTAGCTCTATGTGGCTCATTTTGAGGAGGAAAAACTCTTTTCTTTAATACTTGTCCTAGGCACAGTAGTTCAAATGTTAATATTGACTCTGGCAGGATGCAGCCATATTGGATTTTTCCAAAACGGCCACCAGAGTGGTGGTCCACTTGGGTCCTTCAGGATACATTTCTACATAACAAAACCTAGCTCCTTGCCTAATTTGGCATTTTCTCCTCCAGATTTGCAGGGTGGCCCAAATAACCTGATGGACTCGTGTCTCTGTTTTCTCCCTCGATTAACTTCATTCATTAGGTCATTAGGTCCATTGATCATAATTTTAATCCAAATAATACCAAATGCTTCAATGCATGTCCACGACAACTCCATTTCTCATTCCAGCGAAACGAACTAAAACTGATAAAGGTATATTCAGAGGGAAAGACGATGATGTACATATACTTATAAGTTTGTCGAAAACTTAATCAAGCTAACTTGCGTACTATGCAGCTTTCCAAGAACTGACTGGTCAGTTGATTCTCTGTGAGAATCTTCTGAAGGAGCGGGGGCAGGTCTATTTAAAGTGTATTTCTATTTTTCCTTATGCCTTCACCTCTAAAACTGGATTGGTTACAACCCCATCTTCCCTCCTCCCCTCCCCACCTCCCCCTACCCACTCCCCTCCCCAGATCTACCACAGAGGCAGCAGTAGCTAACCATATGTACATGTGTAAAGTCAACAATAACTACAAGAAATAAGGCCAGAAGCCCTGAGTTGGACTTTGTATAACTATGACTTGTAGTCTTTCACCTCTCAACTATGTTGTAGCAGAAAATGGCAACTTGAAACAAGAACATGTTTAAAAATAAAAACAGTTCCTTTTTTGGTGAGAGTTGACCCTTTACCATTTATAGCCAATGTACATGTAGATGTGTGGTTTCATTTTCAAAATATAGTAGTCACTTTGTGTGTGAGCATGTAGATTGCTATGCTTGTGTATGTACATGCATGTGTGTACATGTATTTGTGTGTGTTTTAATAATAATTTGTATATGATTATAGTATGTATGATTTTAATAGGTAAAGTATCTTCTAACCGATTGTGGTCTATTTGGGTAGAGTCTTGTTCCATTTTTTTAACAGTATCCAATATATTTGTCCAATATAGTTGTTTGTTTTATATTCCTGTTGAGCTAATGCATAAGGTCCTCCAGAACGAAGGGGGGGGGGGGGGGGGGGGGGGGGAGGTTTTGTTTGTAAATGGACAGCTACAGTAAAAGCTGGTTGTTAGCTAGTATATACATATGTTAACAACTATTTTTTTGTTAAGCACCTACTTTACTTTATTGTTAGCCTTTATTAGGGTGTGTAGTGGCTCTCCCTATATTTCCTATTCAGAATGGCTGATGCAAAAATAACAATTATTTATATTTCAGCTTGAATTAAGTTCTCCATGACAGGTTTGTTAGTATCATAAATGCTGGTTTTAGCTCTAAAAATCCTATGTGGCTTGAATCCTTTGTGAAGGTAGTAATCTGGCAGCTCCCAAAAATATTTTAAAACCTTGAAATTTGTTTCTTGTACAATCTTCTCTTTCCCCCCTCACCTACTTGCATATCATACATACTTGGTCCATTCTTTTTCATTTTACTACCTAAAGACTCATTAATGTCCAGTGTATTGCAGCAACTTCTGTTTCGCGATCAAATAAAATACAAAAAAATAGTTGAAATGTCATCCACACAATTAAATGCTCACAATAAACACACTCGTGCGTGCAATATTCAGTCTAGCTGCTGCTGCTCATTTTCTCCACCGATAAGTGATCAGTTGGTTTACTCAGAAGCTTACTCTTGTGACATTTCTCTCAGCACAGACCTTTAACAAAACCAGGTAAGCTTTACTTTTGATCTGTGTAAATCCTAGGAATATGTTATATTTAGTAATAAACATGACATCTGTTATGACTGGTTTAGTTATAGCAAACTTAACATCTGCTATGATTGGTTTAGTTATAGTAAACTTAACATCTGCTATGATTGGTTTAGTTATGACATCTGCTATGATCGGCTTAGTTATAGTAAACATGACATTTGCTATGACTGGTTTAGTTATAGTAAACATGACATCTGCTATGATTGGTTTAGTTATAGTAAACATAACATCTGCTATGATTGGTTTAGTTATAGTAAACATGACGGCTGCTGGGATTGGTTTAGTTATAGTAAACATGACATCTGCTATGATTGGATTAGTTATAGTGTTATCCTGTATAACTTCTTGAAGGTAGCTGCTTCATTATAATAATTATAATAATTATAGTAAAATGAAATAGAAATATGAAAAAAAAAAGGTTTAAGTTAAGAGTCTGCTATTACTCCCTATATTGGATTGAGCCACCTTTTAAAATGGCCGACCAGGGTATCCCAAAAATTTATAGCTTATATCTCAGCTGAAACTCACATTAGCTGCTTTTTGCTCCTTAAATGGTAATTCTGCCGCTATTATCTCCAAAAAGACTCCAAGTGTGCTTTGAATCATTTGCTAAGGTTGTAAATTGGCAGCACAAAAACAATAACTTTGAATATGTTTGTTTTTTCCTTCAGTGAGCTGTTTGTTTGTTTCTCTGTCCTTCCCAAGCATAACTTGCATACAGTTAGGCTCATTTTGCATAATTTTAATACCAGAAGACTCCAAGTGTTACAATGCACGTCCACAACTACTCCATTTGTCGATCCTGTAAAACGGAAGAATAAATCCAGGCAATTTTTTTTCCTCACTTGAACAAGAAATGGAGTAGTCATTGACGCTCATTGCAACATTTGGTGTCTTCTGGCAAAGAAATGTTAAGTTTTATTAAAATAAAGTACACTCACACTAGCGTGTTTATATGGTTGATGAATCTTAACTGAATTAGAAATGGGTAAAGCATGCATGCTGGTTTGTGAAATTCCCACTCCTGGAAATTGATACTAAGTTTAAAGGAGGCTACAGCTGTTTGGTTGGTGGAGTTCTTTTCACCAAGTACTTGAAGGAGGCTGTAGATAGCAGCAACATGAGGTATGTGCTAAAAAAATTAATTCTTAGACATGGAAACAGTAAGCAATAATAATACATTATGTAGTGTAGTGTACAGTAACAATTATAAGTATAAAAAAGTGTTAAGAGGCAGGAGGAGTCTCTCCACTGCCCATTTATAATAAAGAGAAACAACAATGGAAGCAAACAAAAATCAAACTGCTCTATTGGATTGACTTGTTAATGACTGTGCCCATGACCTCAACCCGATATATTACCCTTTACCAGTCAAAACATATATACCAATATTGTGCTTATTTTAAAATCAGTAGAGTGCCTGTGCAATCACAAATCAAAAATGTTGGTTATATGTTTTTAGGGTAGACACTAGTACTCCCTATATTGGCAGACCAAAGCCCCACCCCCATCCCACTCTATCACCCAAAAAGGAAAAAATGAACAGCCTAAACTCACATTAGCAGCTTCTTAGCCACCTAAACAGTGGTTTCAGCCTATATTTGCTCCAGAAATACTCCAAGAATGCCTCGAATACTTCACTAAGGTAGTGTTTCGGCAGTACAAAAACAAAACAAATTTTTTTTTGGAGTGTGGAAAAATGCATGAAATTCATCAATACGGATCTTTGTTTGCATAACTGGCATGCAATAGGTCCTTTCATCATAATTTTAGTACCTGAAAACTAAATAGACGTCCACAACTACTCAGTTTCTCGATCCACTGAAATATAACAAAAAAAAATTGGTAGTGGAAATATCGACAAGACACAAATTATGTTGTTGAACACAACTGATGACTCACACTTGTTCAGCTATTTTGGTTTGTAGAGGACTCACTCCTGGTCAACTGTTACCATGTCCAAAGGAGGCCATTGCTGATACTCTACCAAAATATCTGCTCTTCTCCTGTGAAATGTTAACAAGTCCTCGAAGGAAGCTGTAGCAGACCCTGCATAGGTGCAGTCAACAATAGCAACAAGATTTGGAATGCCCTGATTTATTTGTTGTAGTGGACAGCATGGTTTACATGGACAGTCAATAATATCATCAATACATTGGTGTAGTGAGCAACAATAAACATGTTTGATAAATTGTTCAAATGTATAAGATCCTCCATCAATTAGCTCACATTTGATGTAGTCCTCCACTTCTCTCCCACTGCTAAGCTGTAATACACAGAAGCAAAAAACACTTTTAACAAAATTAAAAAAAAGTTTTATTTAAAAACGCAGGTTTATTGGATTATGTGTTAAAGGACTGTAGTGATACAACCAGTTACACTCCCTTTACAATTTAGAATTATTCTCCCCAATATTGTGCTGGTTTTAAAATCATCAAGGGATACATTTTACAACATTGGAAACATTCCATTGAGGCCGTTTTTGAATCCTCCCATATCATCACCATACTTCCTTAGAGAAGAAGCCAGGATATACTTTTTGTGGACATACCAGGCGTTTGTAGCCCACAAGCAGATCACCTAGTCAAGTTGCCTCTGCAACCACAATAAAAGACGTACTGTTGGTGTGTATGATTTTAAGTGATGAAGGAGGTCAACTGGTTGTGGTCTACATAGGTAATGTCTTGTTTCCGTTGACTTATTAAAGTAATGAAACCCAATATTGTACTGCTTTTTACAATGTGTTTTATATTTGTCCTGGAGAGTGTCATACGTGGATATTCATATCTACACATTTCTCTGGTCACCAGCATGGGGAAACACTGACTTTCAAGTAAATACTTGAATTTATCTTATATCAACCCCCAAAAAGTATTATAGAAACTTTTGTTTCGACCAACTTGCTCTTGCCTTTGTGCGTGGCGATTATGAAGTGATTGACGAGGTGAGATGCTTAATAGGGAGACAGGCTAATGTCAAAACAGTGCACCCGATAAGACCATGATGGGTGTGGCTTCATGTGCATAGTCTTTGAGAGTTGAGACCCAGCAACCAGGTAGCTCCAGCCCTACATCCCTGTTGAAGTACTGATAGCCTTGAGAGTTGAGACCCAGCAACCAGGTAGCTCCAGCCCTACATCCCTGTTGAAGTACTGATAGCCTTGAGAGTTGAGACCCAGCAACCAGGTAGCTCCAGCCCTACATCCCTGTTGAAGTGCTGATAGCCTTGAGAGTTGAGACCCAGCAACCAGGTAACTCCAGCCCTACATCCCTGTTGAAGTGCTGATAGCCTTGAGAGTAGAGACCCAACAACCAGGTAGCTCCAGCCCCACATCCCTGTTGAAGTACTGATAACCTTGAGAGTTGAGACCCAGCAACCAGGTAGCTCCAGCCCTACATCCCTGTTGAAGTGCTGATAGCCTTGAGAGTAGAGACCCAGCAACCAGGTAGCTCCAGCCCTACATCCCTGTTGAAGTGCTGATAGCCTTGAGAGTTGAGACCCAGCAACCAGGTAGCTCCAGCCCTACATCCCTGTTGAAGTGCTGATAGCCTTGGGAGTTGAGACCCAGCAACCAGGTAGCTCCAGCCCTACATCTCTGTTGAAGTGCTGATAGCCTTGAGAGTTGAGACCCAGCAACCAGGTAGCTCCAGCCCTACATCCCTGTTGAAGTGCTGATAGCCTTGAGAGTTGCAACCCAGCAACCAGGTAGCTCCAGCCCTACATCCCTGTTGAAGTGCTGATAGCCTTGAGAGTAGAGACCCAGCAACCAGGTAGCTCCAGCCCTACATCCCTGTTGAAGTGCTGATAGCCTTGAGAGTAGAGACCCAGCAACCAGGTAGCTCCAGCCCTACATCCCTGTTGAAGTGCTGATAGCCTTGAGAGTAGAGACCCAGCAACCAGGTAGCTCCAGCCCTACATCCCTGTTGAAGTGCTGATAGCCTTGAGAGTAGAGACCCAGCAACCAGGTAGCTCCAGCCCTACATCCCTGTTGAAGTGCTGATAGCCTTGAGAGTAGAGACCCAGCAACCAGGTAGCTCCAGCCCTACATCCCTGTTGAAGTGCTGATAGCCTTGAGAGTTGAGACCCAGCAACCAGGTAGCTCCAGCCCTACATCCCTGTTGAAGTGCTGATAGCCTTGAGAGTTGTAACCCAGCAACCAGGTAGCTCCAGCCCTACATCTCTGTTGAAGTGCTGATAGCCTTGAGATTAGAGACCCAGCAACCAGGTAGCTCCAGCCCTACACCCTGTTGAAGTGATAGCCTTGAGAGTAGAGACCCAGCAACCAGGTAGCTCCAGCCCTACACCCTGTTGAAGTACTGATAGCCTTGAGAGTAGAGACCCAGCAACCAGGTAGCTCCAGCCCTACACCCTGTTGAAGTGATAGCCTTGAGAGTTGAGACCCAGCAACCAGGTAGCTCCAGCCCTACACCCTGTTGAAGTGCTAATTCTCAGCTGTAAGATGGGTATGCAGTGCTTTCATCACAAGCAGTTCCGTGGGACTGGTTCCATGCATGCTCTGCGATGGCAGATTTCCCAAGCTCTCTATTCCTGCACACATCCTTGTGCTCCTTGATCCGGGGCTCCAACGTCCTCATTGTCTCTCCAATATACACTTTCCCACAGCTGTAAGGAATTATATACACAACAAAGAGTTGGTGCTAGATGGTCACCTATCCTTGACCCTGGAGAACTATGCTCATAGAGTCATGCCTGGCTTGGTTATGACCCTGACGTTGTATTTCCCGCACTCACGTATGATGTCATCACTAAGGACAGCCATATAGGGCCGGGATGATGACTCATAGAGACTTTTTCTCTGTCCTATTTCACATCCTCTCATCTATCTACTCTTAGTGAACACCTTTCATATTTAGGAACTCTTCTTATCCATTCGTATTTATGATGGGTCACCCATTCATATTTATGATGGGTAACCCATTTCATATTTATGGTGGTTGACCCATTCATATTTATGATGGGTGACCCATTCTTATTTATGGCAGATGACCCATTTGTATTTATGATGGGTGACCCATTCATATTTATGGTGGTTGACCCATTCATATTTATGATGGGTGACCCATTCATATTTACGATGGGTCACCCATTTATATTTATGGTGGTTGACCCATTCATATTTATGATGGGTGACCCATTCATATTTACGATGGGTCACCCATTTCATATTTATGATGGGTGACCCATTCTTATTTTTGGCGGATGGCCCATTTGTATTTATGATGGGTGACCCATTCATATTTAAGGTGGGTGACCCATTCATATTTATGATGGTGACCCATTCTTATTTACATATGTGCATGGTTTTATAGGACATGCTAGCAGTTATGATGCCTCCTCCCAGTGGGTTCACTTTGCTAGCAGTTATGATGCCTCCTCCCAGTGGGTTCACTTTGCTAGCAGTTATGATGCCTCCTCCCAGTGGGTTCACTTTGCTAGCAGTTATGATGCCTCATCCCAGTGGGTTCACTTTGCTAGCAGTTATGATGCCTCCTCCCAGTGGGTTCACTTTGCTAGCAGTTATGATGCCTCCTCCCAGTGGGTTCACTTTGCTAGCAGTTATGATGCCTCATCCCAGTGGGTTCACTTTGCTAGCAGTTATGATGCCTCCTCCCAGTGGGTTCACTTTGCTAGCAGTTATGATGCCTCCTCCCAGTGGGCTCACTTTGCTAGCAGTTATGATGCCTCCTCCCAGTGGGTTCACTTTGCTAGCAGTTATGATGCCTCCTCCCAGTGGGTTCACTTTGCTAGCAGTTATGATGCCTCCTCCCAGTGGGTTCACTTTGCTAGCAGTTATGATGCCTCCTCCCAGTGGGTTCACTTTGCTAGCAGTTATGATGCCTCCTCCCAGTGGGTTCACTTTGCTAGCAGTTATGATGCCTCCTCCCAGTGGGTTCATTTTGCTAGCAGTTATGATGCCTCCTCCCAGTGGGTTCACTTTGCTAGCAGTTATGATGCCTCCTCCCAGTGGGTTCACTTTGCTAGCAGTTATGATGCCTCCTCCCAGTGGGTTCACTTTGCTAGCAGTTATGATGCCTCCTCCCAGTGGGTTCACTTTGCTAGCAGTTATGATGCCTCCTCCCAGTGGGTTCACTTTGCTAGCAGTTATGATATGTGTTTGTGTCTCCGCTTGAGGTTGCTCTTTCTTTTATCTCAGGCCTTTGACTGATGCCTGTCTCCCCGAGTGATGATGCAGCTCCAGTTGGCCTTTGTTCACTTGCTGGTTAAACAAGACACTAACATGGATTTCTGCCACAATGTCAGTAATTTTTTTTAGCGTTTATCTTCTTCATTTCTCAAATCTTGTTTTCTTGTTTGATGTCATACTATGCTGAGCTAAGCCGAGAGAGAGAGAGCTAAGCCAGAGAGAGTGAGAGAGCTAAGCCAGCAGCGAGAGAGAGAGAGAGAGAGAGCTGAGCCTACAAAGAGAAAGCAGGAGTGCTAAGAGAGAGAGAGAGCTAAACTAAATCCAGCAGAGAGGGAGAGAGCGAGAGCTAAGCCAGCAGAGAGAGAGAGAGAGAGCTGAGCCTACAAAGAGAAAGCAGCAGTGCTAAGAGAGAGAGAGAGCTAAACTAAAGCCAGCAGAGAGGAAGAGAGCGAGAGCTAAGCCAGCAGAGAGAGGAAGGTTGTGCCAGCAGAGAGAGAGGGTGTGGCTGAGCCAGCAGAGAAAAAGAGAGAGCTGGTCACTTGGTGTCGAGGACTATCCCGGCTGGCATGTGTGTGTGTGTGTGTGTGTGTGTGTGTGTGTGTGTGTGTGTATAAGGGCTAGGGTACAGTTGGGCTCCCCATCAAGCATGGCCTGGACAGCCACCAGCAGCAGTCAACTTATGGCTGGACCCCCACTGGCTTGTTTCCTGGCTATGCATTAAGTGGCTATAATGTGAGTTGGCCAGCATCCATAGATATTGTGTCCAATGTATAGGGTGGGGTTAAGGCAAGGGATCTACTTGCTTAGGATACACCCTGGGATAGGCAGCAGAGAGAGTGATAGCAGACATCCAAGAATAAAACCCTGGTATAGCCAGCAGAGAGAGTAATAGCAGACAGAGAGAAGCTATCCAGCAGAGAGAGTGATGGCAGACATCCAAGGATACACCCTGGGATAGCAGCAGCAGAGAGTGATGGCAGATATCCAAGGATACACCCTGTGATAGCAGCAGCAGAGAGTGATGGCAGATATCCAAGGATACACACTGGGATAGGCAGCAGAGAGAGTAATAGCAGACAGAGAGAAGCTATCCGGCAGTGAGAGTGATGGCAGACATCCAAGGATACACCCTGGGAAAGCCAGCAGAGAGAGTGATAGCAGACAGAGAGAAGCTATCCAGCAGTGAGAGTGATAGCAGACAGAGAGAAGCTATCCAGCAGCGAAAGTGAGTACATAGCCGGTAGAGAGAAAGAGCTGACGTTAGCAAGTATTGGCATGTGATCAATTATAGTTGGTGTTGAGAACATGTCCAACTCTCTGCTGTGATTGGTTAACTGTTTCCATGAGGAATCTGTGTTAATTAATGGGCACTTGGATGAATCAATTATGCAGTATGGTTCCATTATGGTGGGATGAATCAATTATGCAGTATGGTTCCATTATGGTGGGATGAATCAATTATGCAGTATGGTTCCATTATGGTGGGATGGATCAATTGTGCTGTATGGTTCCATTATGGTGGGATGAATCAATTATGCTGTATGGTTCCATTATGGTGGGATGGATCAATTATGCAGTATGGTTCCATTATGGTGGGATGAATCAATTATGCAGTATGGTTCCATTATGGTGGGATGGATCAATTATGCAGTATGGTTCCATTATGGTGGGATGAATCAATTATGCTGTATGGTTCCATTATGGTGGGATGAATCAATTATGCAGTATGGTTCCATTATGGTGGGATGAATCAATTATGCAGTATGGTTCCATTATGGTGGGATGGATCAATTATGCAGTATGGTTCCATTATGGTGGGATGGATCAATTATGCAGTATGGTTCCATTATGGTGGGATGAATCAATTATGCAGTATGGTTCCATCATGGTGGGATGGATCAATTATGCAGTATGGTTCCATTATGGTGGGATGGATCAATTATGCAGTATGGTTCCATTATGGTGGGATGGATCAATTATGCAGTATGGTTCCATTATGGTGGGATGGATCAATTATGCAGTATGGTTCCATTATGGTGGGATGGATCAATTATGCTGTATGGTTCCATTATGGTGGGATGGATCAATTATGCTGTATGGTTCCATCATGGTGGGATGGATCAATTATGCAGTATGGTTCCATCGTGGTGGGCTGGATCAGTTGTGCTGTATGGTTTCATCGTGATAGAGGAGCTTGCAACGATCATGTTCTAATTAGAAACACAATCTGTTATCTTCGACTCTTCCACATTGACTTTCCTATTTGTGTCTTTTTCGATATTGTTTCCTGCCATTTGCTTTACCAACTGACTCTCGACTTAATTAATTGTGTGTGTGTTGTGTTGTGTTGTGTGTGTGTGTGTGTGTGTGTGTGTGTGTGTGAAAGTTTAAAGTGGAATCATCTTTTCAAACTGTTGGTGTCATTAGCATGCAATTACAACAAGTGGTAGTTTGGTCTAAGAATCAGCTCCATTGAGGTAAGCAAGCAAAAGCTATCTATGGTGTGCTACGTGATCTATGTCTCTAACAGAACTCTGCAAAGAAACCCATCCTGGAATAGTTCCTTTTTGCAGGTGAAGGGGTTCAGAATCCAGTGTTTTTGCAAGTGAGGGGGTTCAGAATCCAGTGTGTTTGCAGGTGAAGGGGTTCAGAATCCAGTGTTTTTGCAAATGAGGGGGTTCAGAATCCAGTGTTTTTGGCAGGTGAAAGGGTTCAGAATCCAGTGTTTTTGCAAATGAGGGGGTTCAGAATCCAGTGTTTTTGGCAGGTGAAAGGGTTCAGAATCCAGTGTTTTTGCAAATGAGGGGGTTCAGAATCCAGTGTTTTGGCAGGTGAAAGGGTTCAGAATCCAGTGTTTTAGCAGTTGAAAGGGTTCAGAATCCAGTATTTTTGCAAGTGAGGGGGTTCAAAATCCAGTGTTTTTGCAGTGAGGGGGTTCAGAATCCAGTGTTTTTGCAGTTGAAAGGGTTCAGAATCCAGTATTTTTGCAAGTGAGGGGGTTCAAAATCCAGTGTTTTTGCAAGTGAGGGGGTTCAGAATCCAGTATTTTTGCAAGTGAGGGGTTCAGAATCCAGTGTTTTGGCAGGTGAGGGGGTTCAGAATCCAGTGTTTTTGCAAGTGAGGGGGTTCAGAATCCAGTGTTTTTGCAAGTGAGGGGGTTCAGAATCTAGTGTTTTTGCAGGGTAAGGGGGTTCAGAATCCAGTGTTTTGGCAGGTGAGGGGGTTCAGAATCCAGTGTTTTTGCAAGTGAGGGGGTTCAGAATCCAGTGTTTTTGCAGGGTGAGGGGGTTCAGAATCCAGTGTTTTGGCAGGTGAGGGGGTCAGAATCCAGTGTTTTTGCTGGTGAGGGGGTTCAGAATCCAGTATTTTTGCAGGTGAGGGGGTTCAGAATCCAGTGTTTTTGCATTTGAAGGGGTTCAGAATCCAGTGTTTTTGCAGGTGAAGGGGTTCAGAATCCAGTGTTTAGTGTGTGGTTAATTTTTTATAACTTTTGGGGGGGGGGGGGGGGCAAGGGAGAATGGAATGATCAAGGCCTCAAGTCTTTGCTTGCCACTGACCCGTACCTACCTAGTTGTGTGTTTTAATACACTCTGAGAGAGTGAGGAAAGCTATCTTTTGATTGGGATCAGCATCGTGTTGACAGCAATCATGTTGGAAGACACCAAGATAACTATTGACAGTGATGTATGGTATATGTGCGTAAGACAGTTAAGGATGTGTTAGGAATTGGCTCGTTGTTGAGTCAAAGTCAAAATTATTATTACTTTTTTTAATCAGTTGTTGAATAGCGAAATAGTTTCAAAATGTACTGTAATGTACTTATGTACCCATAGTAACGCACTCAGTCTCTTGCTGGTAAAGGGTTGTCAATTTCTTGGGTGGCAGGTAAGGAGTTGTGTTCAGGTCTTCTCT
>CBDHEM010000059.1:0-36320 GCA_965261955.1 Leptonemataceae bacterium | reverse complement strand
GTATTGTAAGTATCTTGCCAGTTACATGTGCAGCTGATGTTGGGCAACCTCAGTATTTGGAAGGTCACTAGGAGCTTCTGAGTATTAAAATAAAAAGGAGATACTCTTGATGAGAGCTAGTACCCTCCAAATACTGAAGTACTCTGCAGCTAACCAATCCATAAGTATCAACAGGCAGAACAAAACTGGGACATTGATCACACACACACACACACTCACACACACACACACTCACACACACAAAGTTTATTAATTATAAAAAGTGGGAACACTGTATGTACTTCTGGATTCTGGGGTGAGTAAGCCTATTTCACTTACTGACTGAAGCACTCTAGGTCTCTTCACTCTTGAGAAAGTTCCTTGCTGTATGTTTTTGCTGTAGTCATAGCATGACATGTGTAGCTTTTATATTGTAATTGTTTGAGCAGTTTTGAATGATTGTTCCTGAAAAAAGTGTTATAGCTATCAATATAGATACACCTGCACAATGTAGTCTTGCTAGACCCTTTACCAAATCTCTACACTTTATCGGATCTGGAGACATCAGCATGTTAAATTGTTCTGTTGGCGTGTAGAACAGTAGCAGTTAGACACGCTTAACACTAATGAGTAGCGTCTGAAGTCGAATACTTTATCAGCTTCTGACGGTATAGCAAGAAGCTATGTTGCAAGTGGTTGCTAAGGAATGCTCAACTGGATGTGATTAAGGAAGTTGTCACTGACTTCAATCATTCATGCAACAATACAAAGATATACTTTTAATTTTTCCAGGCAGAGCAGCCCAGCTAGATATAATTTCAAGGCTATTTTATAAGGCGGGCCTTTGTTTTTGTTGCATTAGTGAAGAATATATTTGGTATACAAAGTCTCCAGACCCTATCTAGCATAGCGGTTGTAAATGGTCTGGCTACGGGAGATTAGCACACTGGGAGTGCTATATTTCAGACCCTATCTAGCATAGCAGTTGTAAATGGTCTGGCTACGGGAGATTAGCACACTGGGAGTGCTATATTTCAGACCCTATATATATTAGCACACTGGGATTGCTATATTTCAGACCCTATCTAGCATAGCAGTTGTAAATGGTTTGTGAGGGCGGTTAAGAGTGCTATATTTCTGACTCCCCACAAGTACATTGTCTGACCTCAACATTTTAGTGTGTTTGAGATATGATCTCTTTGGATGATTATATGGAGAGGGACTTTCTGTGTGCAGAATTGAGAGTTTTGGAGCTCCATCTCCTAATGATTATCGGCTGATGGTGGAAGGACAGGTGCCAATCTCACTGCAAACTAAACTGGTGAGTGGATTTAGTTGAAGCAAAGAATAAGTTCCCATGCCTGATTGTCCTTCGAATAACTTCATTTTTAACTAGTTGCTGTAGGTCTGGGTGTGGCAGCTTTTAGGCTTGGACCCACTAAGATAGGCCAGTGATGAAACTAGTTGTTGTGGGTGGCAGCTTCTAGACTTGGCCCCACTAAGATAGCCCAGAGATGAAACTAGTTGTTGTGGGTAACAGCTTCTAGGCTTGGCCCCACTAATATAGGCCTGTGATGAAACTAGTGGTTGTGAGTGGCAGCTTCTAGGCTTGGCCCCACTAAGATAGGCCAGTGATGAAACTAGTTGTTATGGGTGGCAGCTTCTAGGCTTGGCCCCACTAAGATAGACCAGTGATGAAACTAGTTGTTGTGGGTAGCAGATTCTAGGCTTGGTCCCACTAAAATAGGCGGCCAGTGATGAAACTATTTGTTGTGGTGGCAGCTTCTAGGCTTGGTCCCACTAAGATAGGCCAGTGATGAAACTAGTTGTTGTGGTGGCAGCTTCTAGGCTTGGGCCCACTAAGATTGACCAGTTATGAAACTAGTTGTTGTGGCTGTAGCAACTTCTAGGCTTTGCCCCACTAAGATAGGCTAGTGATGAAACTAGTTGTTGTGGGTGGCAGCTTCTAGGCTTGTGCCCACTAAGATAGACCAGTGATGAAACTAGTTGTTGTGGGTAGCAGCTTCTAGGCTTGGTCCCACTAAGATAGGCCTGAGATGAAACTAGTTGTTGTGGTTAGCAGCTTCTAGGCTTGGTCCCACTAAAATAGGCCAGTGATGAAACTATTTGTTGTGGGTGGCAGCTTCTAGGCTTGGTCCCACTTAGATAGACCAGTGATAAAACTAGTTGTTGTGGGTGGCAGCTTCTAGGCTTGGTCCCACTAAGATAGGCCAGTGATGAAACTAGTTGTTGTGGGTGGCAGCTTCTAGGCTTGGCCCCACTAAGATAAGCCAGTGATGAAACTAATTGTTGTGGGTGGCAGCTTCTAGGCTTGGCCCCACTTAGATAAGCCAGTGATGAAACTAGTTGTTGCGTGTGGCAGCTTCTAGGCTTGGCCCAACTAAGATAGGCCAGTGATGAAACTAGTTGTTGTGGGTTGCAGCTTCTAGGCTTGGTCCCACTAAGATAGGCCTGTGATGAAACTAGTTGTTGTGGGTGGCAGCTTCTAGGCTTGGTCCCACTAAGATAGACCAGTGATGAAACTAGTTGTTGTGGGTAGCAGCTTCTAGGCTAGGTCCCACTAAGATAGGCTGGTGATGAAACTAGTTTTTGTGGCTGGCAGCTTCTAGGCTTGGTCCCACTAAGATAGGCCAGTGATGAAACTAGTTGTTGTGGGTGGCAGTTTCTAGGCTAGGCCCCACTAAGATAGGCCAGTGATGAAACTAGTTGTTTTGGGTGGCAGCTTGTAGGCTTTCCCCCGCTAAGATAGGCCAGTGGTGAAACTAGTTGTTGTGATATATGTTCTGTATACAGCATACAAACTAACGGTGATATATGTTCTATATACAGCATACAAACTAAAAGTGATATATATTCTATATACAGCATACAAACTAACAGTGATATATATTCTATATACAGCATACAAACTAACAGTGATATATATTCTATATACAGCATACAAACTAACAGTGATATATGTTCTATATACAGCATACAAACTAACAGTGATATATATTCTATATACAGCATAAAAACTAACAGTGATATATGTACTATATACAGCATACAAACTAACAGTGATATATATTCTATATACAGCATACAAACTAACAGTGATATATATTCTATATACAGCATACAAACTAACAGTGATATATGTTCTATATACAGCATACAAACTAACAGTGATATATATTCTATATACAGCATAAAAACTAACAGTGATATATGTACTATATACAGCATACAAACTAACAGTGATATATATTCTATATACAGCATACAAACTAACAGTGATATATATTCTATATACAGCATGCAAACTAACAGTGATATATGTTCTATATACAGCATACAAACTAACAGTGATATATGTTCTATATACAGCATACAAACTAACAGTGATATATATTCTATATACAGCATACAAACTAACAGTGATATATGTTCTATATACAGCATACAAACTAACAGTGGTATATATTCTATATACAGCATACAAACTAACAGTGCTATATATTCTATATACAGCATACAAACTAACAGTGATATATATTCTATATACAGCTTACAAACTAACGGTTATATATATTCTATATACAGCATACAAACTAACAGTGATATATGTTCTATATATAGCATACAAACTAACAGTGATATATGTTCTATATACAGCATAAAAACTAACAGTGATATATGTTCTATATACAGCATACAAACTAACAGTGATATATATTCTATATACAGCATACAAACTAACAGTGATATATATTCTATATACAGCATACAAACTAACAGTGATATATGTTCTATATACAGCATAAAAACTAACAGTGATATATGTTCTATATACAGCATACAAACTAACAGTGATATATATTCTATATACAGCATACAAACTAACAGTGATATATATTCTATATACAGCATAAAAACTAACAGTGATATATGTTCTATATACAGCATACAAACTAACAGTGATATATATTCTATATACAGCATACAAACTAACAGTGATATTTGTTCTATATACAGCATACAAACTAACAGTGATATATATTCTATATACAGCATAAAAACTAACAGTGATATATGTACTATATACAGCATACAAACTAACAGTGATATATATTCTATATACAGCATACAAACTAACAGTGATATATGTTCTATATATAGCATACAAACTAACAGTGATATATGTTTTATATACAGCATACAAACTAACAGTGATATATATTCTATATACAGCATACAAACTAACAGTGATATATATTCTATATACAGCATACAAACTAACAGTGATATATGTTCTATATATAGCATACAAACTAACAGTGATATATATTCTATATACAGCATACAAACTAACAGTGATATATGTTCTATATATAGCATACAAACTAACAGTGATATATGTACTATATACAGCATACAAACTAACAGATATATATATATATATTCTATATATAGCATGCAAACTAACAGTGATATATGTTCTATATATAGCATACAAACTAACAGTGATAAATGTTCTATATAGAGCATACAAACTAACAGTGATATATATTCTATATACAGCATACAAACTAACAGTGATATATATTCTATATACAGCTGCAAACTAACAGTGATATATGTTCTATATATAGCATACAAACTAACAATGATATATATTCTATATATAACATGTCCAATATCTAAAGCTACTATATACTATTATAATCTTATCAAATTATTATTTGTTTAGTTATAATTATTTATTAATTTGCTCTTTTTTATTTGTCATGATTATTATTCTCCGTTTTATTAATTTCTTTATAATTTCTTTTAAATTTATTTATTTGCAATTTTTTGGGGTTAAATTATTCATTATATATTCGATAATTTATCGTTGATTTTTCAAAATTGGTAAGTTATTATTTATTTGTTTATGTTTGATGACGTGTGCACCACCTCTTCTTGGCTGTAGGCAGTTTAAATATTTTATTCAACCAAAATGTGTTCCATGATAAGATGATGATGATTCCAGAAAGGAGACCTATTGCAGCATGATTGGCAGGCATTTCTATCTAGCTAGATAAACTTCAAGGTGAAAATAGGCACAGTACAAATATATATGTATATATATATATATATGTACCTTATTGTAATTTACACAGAATATAGCTGTTGTATGGTATCTCCATCAGTACAATGTCTATTATGATTCTGATCTGTTTCAAATTTCTTGTTCACTTGGACAAGACCTTCACAGGAGCTGTCTAGTTGACCATTCACTGTTTGATGGCCAAGATATATTATTATATATTGTTGCTGTGTTTGAAACTAGACAGATGTGCAGTCTTGTGAATATAATATCATATCTTCTGACTTGTAGGTTGCTGAGATTGCCAAGTTGACGGCTGCATATATTCGTCAGGTGGTCACATATTAGTTCTTGTTGTACAAACCTATCATAAAACATTTTGAATCATTCATGGAGTGTGAAATATTATTCTATAGTATGTAAGTATGCTGTTATTACATGTCCGAACAGTTGTATTATTTGTAATCACTTGTGTTATATTCATATCGATTAATCAATTGGATGCTATTGCAACAATCTCCTCTCAGTTCACTTGTAGTTAATCCAGGTCAATGTGTAATGCAAGATAATAGTGTGGTCTTCTCCACCTGGTCTAGCCTGAAGCTATTATTTAAATATTAATCTAGTCTAGGTAATTATTTTGCATGAAATATTCGTATATTCTGTGAAAAGTGGTGAAAGATGAAAAATAATGTGATTTTAAAATTCAATATTGTACTGCAACTGTCTTGTTGCTCATTAAGTTTAGCTTATAACTAGGAAAATACACCTTCAGGGGCAGTAGAAGATAGTTGAACTAGTATGACTTGAGCAGCTTGCTGACAACAGCTGCAAATGTTGTCCTCTATAAGCAGTTGAAGTGGCCAGGCCAGAGAATGTTGGTGGATATAATAGAGATGTTTCCAGAAGAAATTGTGGGCAAGGTAATAAACCTTCATTTACATTTTACTGATAATGATAAAATAATAATTATAAAACTTTAGATTATTTATATATTAACGCAATATGCATATTCAGTCAGTACTTCGCCAAGATACTTGAGTGATGTTTGGAAAATTCACCAAATTCATTCAAAAGTACTTTGAGGTCAAGTCGACCTGTCTTCTATGAACATGCAGAAGCATTAAATTGTTAGGCGTGTCATAGCTGAAAGTAGATAACTTTTCACTTGTCTCAAAGTGAGGAAGGATTTCTCTGATGATGATTTTATAGCTGGCATCACTAATAGCCACTGTAAAAGTTGTGGGAGCAAAATGAGATCAAAGGAAGATAGTTTTTGATGCCAAATACTTCCATCTGTTCTCACTTGCTGATGGTGTACTCCCAAAGTTTGAAGCTGGTTGTAAAACAATTCTCGGTCAAAATTTCTTTATACTTCCTCCAACAATTCAAAAATCCAGTATATTATGTAATAATTGTGATTACTTTGCAGTATGGGAGAGGAGAAGAACTGAGCTAGTTAGGAAACATACAAATGCTGAATCTGCACTGTTGGTCCTCACTCTTTTTAATTTGAATCTCATCAAAAAAAGTATGGCAGAACACATCTTTATATAGCCTCATCATGATGTAGAGTGTGCAAATGGAAGAATCAGCTAGGCGATAACTAAGAAGAACAGACCTTTTCTGTCCAAATGATGGGGAATTTGAAGGATAGTGGTCGAAAGCCCTGTCTGGAATATCACTCAAATTAGCTACAGCAGACTGAAGATTAACTATTCATGATGTAGAAAGTGCAATTGAGAGAATCAGCTAGGCGAAAACTAAGAAAAACAGCCCTTTTCTGTCCAAAGGATGGGGAATTTGAAGAATAGTGGTCGATAACCTTGTCTGGAATATCACTCAAATTAGCTACATCAGACTGAAGATGAACTATTGCACAGCTAGCCTATACCCGCATTTTCTTCACACCAAAACGGATGCTGAAATGTCCAAGCGAGAATCACCTGCTCGTGCATTTCAAGTGACAACAACAACAAAAAAAAATTCCAATAAAAAGTATTGCGGCCCAAACCTGACCTAGCTGACTGCTTGCTGGGGTTTTTTACTGTGCAGGTGTGGATTATGTGCAGTTAATAGAATGGCAACGTGGCTTCATCCGCCCTCGTTAAGGTCTCGTGAACAGCATAGCAGCTCCTGCGCGGCGATTTCTGTATACTAGTTAGTATCTTTGTCTTTTCTGCACAGTAGGAAAGAACTTCATATGGAACCCCCAATGGTACTAATAGATTGAAGTTTAGGGAGGAAATTTTGGAGGCTATGAAGAGAGTAGAGAACCAGGATGACATGGCTATTTTTCACTATAGCGAACTTGGGGATGGTTTGTAATAGACCAGCAACTTACTATATTACTAGTCTATGTGAGACAGCACGCTTTTGTAATCAATTAGCTTGAATCCTTCAACAATGTATTGCTAATGAATGCATGTAGAGTAAGAACCTTTCCTCCTACACACAAAATGTATGTAAAGGCTATCAATACTACCAAAACCATGAATTTCCCCCACCCTCAACACCAAAGATAAGGTAAAGAGTTACCCACAGCACCAAACAATACTTGTAACAGCTGGCCCTTTCCCACCCTGATGGGATACAAACACCTGACTATATCTATACTAGCAATACCAGAACCTTTCCCTTCCCCTCAAATGTAAGTTAAAGGGTTTCATGCACTTTCAGCAACACCTTATTCTTCACCCCCCCCCCCCCCCCCCTTCTTCCTCCCATATATCGGTACCCAATTATAAGGTAAAGGTTCTGAGAATATATTTTAGACTTTAAACCCACACAAACAGCTAGCCCATTTTTGTGAGCGAATAAATTGTCTTCAGGAATATTGGCTCTATACAAATTATAAGTTGTCTTCAGGAGTTTAGGTGGCCATATTGGCTCCATACAAATATTAAGTATCTTCAGGAGTTTTGGTAGCCATATTGGCTCTATACAAATATTAAGTTGTCTTCAGGGGTTTTGATAGCCATATTGGCTCTATACAAATACTAAGTTGTCTTCAGGAGTTTTGGTGGCCATATTGGCTCCATACAAGTAATAAGTTATCTTCAGGAGTTTTGGTAGCCATATTGGCTCAATACAAATATTAAGTTGTCTTCAGGAGTTTTAGTAACCATATTGGCTCCATACAAATATTAAGTATCTTCAGGAGTTTTGGTAGCCATATTGGCTCTATACAAATATTAAGTATCTTCAGGAGTTTTGGTAGCCATATTGGCTCTATACAAATATTAAGTTGTCTTCGGGAGTTTTGGTGGCCATATTGGCTCCATATAAATATTAAGTTGTCTTCAGGGGTTTTGATAGCCATATTGGCTCTATACAAATACTAAGTTGTCTTCAGGAGTTTTGGTGGCCATATTGGCTCCATATAAATATTAAGTTGTCTTCAGGAGTTTTGGTGGCCATATTGGCTCTATACAAATAATAAGTTGTCTTCAGGTGTTTTGGTAGCCATATTGGCTCTATACAAATAATAAGTTGTCTTCAGGAGTTTTGATAGCCATATTGGTTCTATACAAATAAGGCATATTCCCCCAATGTTCATTTGGTTGGAATTTGAAAATGTTGTTCTAGAAACAGTCCTCTGTGAAGAGCACTATGAAGGAAACAAAGTCTGCTGTAATTTGTGAAGGTTTAAAAGGGAGGACTAACCCATTTTCCTCAGAAATTTGCAAAAAAAAATGTACCTGTCTTAACTTTCCCCCCCTCTATTCTGTACAAATAATTCTTTTACCAGCTTGTTTCTTATCGTGTGTGCTTTAAGATGACATGTAAAAAGTCTCTATAGGCACTTTTTCTTAGAAGATATAGCAAATTACGCAAGGGTCACTCAAAAAATGGCACCTCCCCAATTGCAAGTCCTCTAATTCCCTGGCGCCTAGCGCTACAGACCCCAAATTTCCTGAGTGGCTAGCTAACACCGTAAGCTGTGATATGCCTGAATCATAATTACAACGCGGTGAAGTGTTGAATAGATATGAGACACTTTATTTCCAACCGCGCCAAAAACCTCGGAACATCTGTGACCCCGCCTCTTGTAATCACCATAACTCAACATTGCATCACGGCAAAAAAAAAAAAAATTCTCAGCCATATCACCGCTTATGCTTGTGGGAAGCCTCAACACGGGTTTGGGGTCTCTAGCTCTAGGCGCCAGGCCATTAGAAGACTTGCCATTTGGGAGGTGCCATTTGTTTTGAGTGGCCCTCGCGTTAGTGGCTATATCATCTAAGAAAAAGTGCCTATAGATACTTTTTACATATCATCTTAAAGCACACACAATAAGCAACAAGATGGTATGATAATTATTTGCACAGAAGAAATGGGAAAAAAGTTATGACGAGTAAAAAAAAAGGTGCAAATTAGATTACAAGACTGCTCCTCTACTCTGACTGGAGAGGGGATAATAACACCTCTTCAGTATCATGGCTCCTCTAATCTGACTGGAGAGGGGATAATAATACCTCTTCAGTATCATGGCTCCTCTAATCTGACTGGAGAGGGGATAATATCACCTCTTCGGTCTCATGGCTCATCTAATCTGACTGGAGAGGGGATAATAACACCTCTTCAGTGTCATGGCTCCTCTAATCTGAGATGAGACTTGGCCTATGATAAAGAGAGAGATGAGATTTGGCCTATGACAAAGAGAGAGATGAGACTTGGCCTATGACAAAGAGAGAGATGAGACTTGGCCTAGAATAAAGAGAGAGATGAGACTTGGCCTAGGATAAAGTCAGTGATGGATATTGGCCTATGATTAAGAGAGAGATAAGACTTGGCCTATGGTAAAGAGAAAGATGAGACTTGACATTTGGTAAAGAGAGAGATGAGACATGGCCTAGGATAAAGAGAGAGATGAGACTTGGCCTATGGTAAAGAGAGAGATGCGACTTGGCCTATGATAAAGAGAAAGATGAGACGTTGCTTATGATAGAGACAGAGATGAGACTTGGCCTATGGTAAAGAGAAAGATGAGATGTTGCCTATGATAGAGACAGAGATGAGACTTAGCCTATGGTAAAGAGAAAGATGAGACGTTGCCTATGATAGAGACAGAGATGAGACTTGGATAAAGAGAGAGAGATGAGACTTGGCCTATTGGTAAAGAGAGAGCTGAGACTTGGCCTATGATAAAGAGAGAGATGAGACTTGGCTTATGATAAAGAGAGCGATGAGACTTGGCCTATGATAAAGAGAGAGATGAGACTTGGCCTACTATAAAGAGCGAGATTAGAATTGGCCTATGATAAAGAGAAAGATGAGACTTGGCTTATGATAAAGAGAGAGATAAGACTTGGGCTATGGTAAAGAGAGAGAGATGCCACTTTTACTTCACCCAAAAAAATATATATGCCCTGGAATTTCCCAGCAAGTGTAGGTATATTCTCTTCTAGGGTTGAGGCCCTGACTCATGACTCTAGTTGAGCGAAACCTGGAGTGTGCTACTTACAGCTAAATCAGCCTGACAATTTCTCACTGGCTCTTTGATTCCCGACCACCACAAATATCTCCTTGCCACTGAATTCATCAGTAAGTTTCCTATACTCTCTAGACAGCTCCATCTTCAGCTTGCTTTGCAACGTTTCATGGATCATTGCTCGGATTTCCCACATCAGACACCCCTCCTGTCCTGTACCATCATTTCTTTTATTTTGTTCCAGTGGTGTCTGAAAGTGGTATCACAGCTCTCTGGTCCACCTTTGTTCACAAAATTAGCTACTTTACCAACTACTGGAAAGTTCATTGTCTCTGCCCTCCATGTAGCTAAGTATCAAAATGCACCTATCACTATTGGATTAATCGGCTGGGTAAAGTAGCTGTCATGCAGTACACAGACAGTTGCCAAAAATCAGCACAGCTAAACTATTGGTGCCACTGTGCACAATTTTTCCGCATTTTTAATAAAATAAAAGAATTCCGGTAATTTCTAGAACATATCTTAAAGTTAGAAACTGCTGAGCCAGTTCTCTGTTGCCTTATTGGATAGACTTTCTTGTGTCTTGTTTCTGTAGATTCTTGTTTATAGCACTTGGGAGGTAAGGTTTGAGTGGGTGATGGTGGAGAGACATAACACTTTCAAAACGTAGCTTATGACCATTTTCTCAAGTTCAGTTTCAACTTTCCCCATACATGTGCTACATCACAGTTCCCACTTTAATTCTGTGGCTGTATGGCATGCCAAAGAAAGTGATATTGTCTTATTCATTCTTGTTCCCCATATAACATATGAAATACCGCCCCCTAGTAACATTGGCCCAATACAATTGATTGGCATAACCCATGTCATGTCATCTTTAAAGCCAATTCTAGAATGGTGATAATCTAGCAAGGAACTATTCAGCAGTTTGTTACCAAAGAAAAACTATGGTGCCAACTTACAACAATATAATTAAATAGTCCAACACTATTGAAGTAGTATCTGAGTACAGAAAATACTTAATACTTCACAGATACATGCCATTTATATCAAGAAGAAATGAGTCTTATGCCGATAATTTACTGTCAGTGGCTTGAAGCATACTGCAGAATTTTCCAGGCATATGAACTGGAAATAAATAGTGCTACTTGCGTAGATCAATGATAAAGCTGTCTAAAGCAGGCTGTTTAATGAAAATAGCACCATCAATAGTCACAAACAAAATGATCTAGTGTAAACTAGCAAACTAGTCTTCTTCCGAACTAATCGATGCGCGTCAGGTGTTGCATACCGAGCATACGTGGGAATGTCTTCGGACAAAATTATGTGACAATAATTATTCCTTAGCCAAATGGGCGCATATCTGCATGGACGCTTGATTTTTCAGTATTTCGAGGTTCCAAAGACCTCATGCATAGAGATCCTCTCTGATGGGGCTGATAAAAATACCAAAATGACCATCTTTATTCAAATAAGTTAGAGGAGCTGGATATAGATAGGCCTATCTTTAGAAGACACATATTCAGACCTGTAGAAATATATTCAGACCAGAACCATCGTATTCTTTTCGTAAGCCAATGCTGCTTCACATTCAGTCTCTTATTTGGACTTAAATTTATGCTCAAGTAAATCCGAAGAATAAGATAGCAGGACAACTTTGACCTTAATCAGCCTCTTCTAATTTTGCTTAATAATGGGAAGCAGGCAAGTTGAATTTTCTATTCAGGTATAACATCTACAGAATTGAGTACCATGGTGACATGAAAATTGTCATGTAACATGCACCAACTTAACAGTTTTGTTGAAGCATGTGTGTAAACATGCATATCAGAATATTTAAAAATGCACTGAATATCTACATTCATATATTAATTTTCAACCCTTACATATATGGAGCCTCTCTTTGTGACCTCCAACCCCTGGCTTGCAATTTGCTTATAAATGGCTAAATTCTGTGTCTAAATATTTTGAATGTGGTTCCCAGAATATGGAGCATGTTTGTACTTATTTTCGTGATCACAGAATGCAAGCTAATTGAATATTCACGTCTGTACATTCACAATCGATGGTCCACAGCATTCTGACATTTTTATAACAAACATGTGAGCCACAGGTTGTTGGTCTGAATGTGTGTGTCAATTTATTGAAGATAAGAATGTGAAACTTCTTTTTTATCAATGGAAATTTGACTCGGTGATAATTGGTACAGGTTGTAGGTGGAAATCTTAGTGTGAGTGTGCCTTTATTCGAATGGTTGTGATTTGAGTTGAGCGTGACTCAGCCCATAGATTTCTGATAGAGATTTGGGTTGTGTCTGCCAACTGTGTGGCTCGGTTTTGGGATTACACAAACCGACAGACTTACAAGCAGACTGACGGATTGAAATTATAGCGATATATAAGTTATTTTTGTTATATTCTAAAAAACAACGATTAGAGCAATATCTATTGATCATAACAGCATTTAAATTTCAATGAAATTTATCTCAGTATTTACACCAAACTGAAGCACCATTTCCAATTAAACAATTTGCATATTTAGACTCACCCAGACTTTCAGATGCTATAAGACCCTTCATTTTGGGATGGAAGAATTAAGTCAAAATTTTCCTGAAAACACCACAGTGTTGATTTGAAAATACAAGAAGATTGAATACCAAACACATCCACTTGGCCACAATGGCCCAACTTGGGACTTTGAAGTCTATATTCGTATGAAGTTGTCAGTACAGGGTATCCTAGATAAAAAAAAATTCTTCCTATCATATATATAGTGATAGTAATGGTATAATGCCATCCAGCAATATACTCTCACACCAAATAGATACCAGAGGATTCCAGTGTGAATTGAATGTGGTGAGATGAAAATACTATGTTGATGTTTGATTTCAGGGTTTGCATTGTTGGCAATCTTTTCTCCAGTATCAAATATTTCTTACATATATTTATACATAATTCTTGTGCTTATTTGAGGGTCTACACTTTATAATCGTATCGCATATGGGTGCCAGTCATTTTGGGGATGTAAACAAGCATTTTTTTAATCTTATATGAAAATGACTAAACATGTGTACACGGATGAGAAAACAGCATCAAAATATCTGTTCACAGGGCCTACATATCAGCTCATAAATCTATCTAGTAAAAGTAAAACAAAAAAAAGCAATGACAGAATAGGACTTGGTTATGGGAGAAGGAAATCTCTCACATCATTCACCCCCTTGTGGGAGGTGTTCGTAGCATTAAACGATCCGGAGGCTGTCCACTCCTATTGGAACAGCATAGTGGAGGAAGCTCTGCTCTCGACTGTGTAGAAGAATTAGATGAGTCATCCAGGAGAGGAGTGTTTGTGAGTGCCTAGGTTCCAGTCTCGGATACTGGTATTACTTCTGTTACTTTCAGCACATATCGATTACTATTATAAC
Organism: Leptonemataceae bacterium; assembly: GCA_965261955.1. Classification (GTDB taxonomy): domain Bacteria; phylum Spirochaetota; class Leptospiria; order Leptospirales; family Leptonemataceae; genus JABAAI01. The sequence continues at coordinate 22,391 of CBDHEM010000059.1, read as the reverse complement.
TTACAAGAGGACCTTTGAAATTAAAATTTAATTGTTCAAAGTGTTGAGCAGCCTTAATCAAATGTGCTGGATCAGGTTTATGAAACTAGGGTTTGCATTCAGCACAAATATGACATGATCTGATCATTCTTTTCACATCCTCCATCGAATAAGGCAAATTTCGGGACATTACGAAGTGAAACATTCGTGTCACACCTGGATGACACAGAGCTTGGTGCAATTCAGCAAGACTTCCACTATTCAGAGCATCACAGTTCCCTCGTGATAGAGTTTCGGGAGGGATATTCTCCTTGCCAGGCCGATGCACAATATCAAAATCATAACATGAGAATTCCATTCTCCATCGCATGATTTAATCATTTTTTTATCTTTCCCCCGTCTTGAGTGAGAAATGTCCACCCGTTAGATAGTGCTTCCAATGACGAACGGTCTCTGTTATTGCTTGTTTCCTTCTCTATTGATAAATGGCATCTTCCAGGCCCTTGGTGAGTGAGATAAAAATGCCAATGGACACCCAGCTTGGTTGAGATTTAACGCTATTGCAAAATCTGAGGCTTTGGTTTCAATGTCAAATCTCACTGACTCGTCAAAACTGCATACCACGGATTCTTCAATGTTTTTTTTTAAAACCTTGAAAGCTTCGGCTATTTCAGGAGTGTATGGAAATATCTTCATTGCAACCAGAGGCTGAATCTTATCAGAGTACCATGGTATATAATTGGAGTGGTACGAGAAAAAGCCTAATATGCGCTTGTGAGCTTTGGTATCTGAAGGGACCGGTAATCCTCGAAGAGGAAGCAGTCACTCTGGATCCGGCCGAATCTCACCATTCTAGACAACGCGTCCTAGTTTGTGACGCTCAGTCACTTTTTAGGACTGTATGTATTGTTGCACCGTTTTGCAACGTTAAGAAAAACATTCAGATTGTAATAATGCTCCACTTGCTCCAACCAAATATAGTGACATTATCCTGGTAGGCAAACTGTACCTTTCAACTCTTCCTCTGAAATGAACGCATCCATCTTTCTCTGTAAACAAGCCACACTATTAGTGACTCCAAATGGTGTCCTTTGAACTCGTTTCTGAGTTAGTCACTTTTTTGTCTAAAAAGAATAGTTCTCCATGAATTTCCCCCAAAATGCTTCAAAACAACAGAAAGGCACAGTTTAACAGTATTTGGCTCACTTAGTGGGAAATTTTTTTTTTGTTAATAATTATTTCCATTTACTGGTTTGATTAAAAACAATTGTTTAAACAAATCCTAATTTTCCTCAGGATTTTGCCCCTTTCAAACATGGTAAGAAAAACAAACTTTCTGAGTATTTCAGTGCTCGTTTCTAATTTAATCACTTTATGTTTAAAAGGAAAAGTTCCCAATGAATTACTCCAAAAATGCTTCAAACCAACAGAAAGGTATAGTTTAGCAGTATGTTGCTCACTTTGAGGAGAAAAACAGTTATTGTTAATATTTGTCCCCTTTTACTGGTTTGATTAAAATCAGTTGTTTAAGCAAAACGAAATTTTCCACAGGATTTTCCACTTTCAAACATGGTAAGAAAAACAAACTTTCTGAGTAATTCATGCTTGTTTCTGAGTTAGACACTTTTTTGACTAAGAAAATTAGTTCTCTATAAATTTCCCCAAAAATATTTCAAAACAACAGAAAGGCATAGTTTAACAGAATTTTTCTCACTTTTTGGAGAAAAACTAATTTTTTTAATATTTATCTCTTTTTAATGTTTTGATCAAAAAAAGTTGTTTAAACAAATCCAATTTTCTTCAGAATTTGGCCTTTACAAACATGGTGAGAAAAACAATTTTCTGAGTATTTCAGTTGTCTTTTTTGAGATAGTCATTTTATGTCTTAAAAGAAAGTTCTCTATGAATTTCCCCATAAATGCTTAAAAACAACAGAAAGGCATAGTTTAACAGTATTTGGCTCACTTTTTCGAGAAAAACAGTTTTTGTTAATATTTACTACCTTTTAATGGTTTGATTAAAAACTATTGTTTAAACAAATCCAAATTTTCCTCAGGATTTGCCCCTTTCAAACATGGTTAGAAAAACAAACTTTCGGAGTGTTGCAGTGCTCATTTCTGAGATAGTCATTTTATGTCTTAAAAGAAAAGTTCTCTATAAATTTCCCCCAAAATGCTTCAAAACAACAGAAAGGCATAGTTTAACAGTACTTGGCTCATTTTTTTTAATTATTATTATTAATTTTTTTTATAACTTTTACTGTTTTGATTAAAAACAATTGTTTAAACAAAACGAAATTTTCCGCAGGATTTGCAGTTTTCTAACATGGTAAGAAAAACATACTTTCTGAGTATTCAGTGCTCGTTTCTCAGGTAGTCACTTTTTGGTCTAAAAAGAATATTTCTATATGAATTTCCCACAAAATGCTTCAAAACCAAAAAAAGATATAGTTGAACAGTATTTGGCCCACTTTTTGGAGAGAATTAAAAAAAAAAAATATTTATCCCTTTTTAATATTTTGATCAAAAACAGTTGTTTAAACAAATCCATTTTTTCCTCAGAATTTGCCCTGTTCAAACATGGTAAGAAAAACAAATTTTCTGAGTATTTCAGTGCGCTTATGTGAGATAGTCACTTTTATGTCTTAAAAGTAAAGTTCTCTTTGAATTACCCCAAATATGCTTCAAAATAACAGAGAGGCATAGTTTAGCAGTATATGGCTCACTTTGTGGAGAAAAACATTTTTTGTTAATATTTATCTCCTTTTACTGGTTTGATCAAAAATAGTTGTTTAAACAAATCCAAATTTTTTCCAGGATTTGCCCCTTTCAAACATGGTAAGAAAAACAAACTTTCTGAGTATTTCAGTGCTCATTTCTGGGATAGTCAGTTTTATGTCTAAAAAGAAAAGTTCTCTATGAATTTTTCCAAAAAAATGCTTCAAAACAACAGAAATGCACAGTTTAGCAGTATGTGGCTCACTTTGTGGAGAATTTTTTTTTTTTTTAATATTTATTACCTTTTACTAGTTTGTTTAAAATCAATTTGTTTAAAAAAATTCAAATTTTCCTCAGGATTATCACCTTTCAAACATGGTAACAAAAACAAACTTTCTGAGTATTTCAGTGCTCGTTTCAGAGATAGTCACTATTATGTCTAAAAAAAAAATTTGTCTATGAATTATTCCGAAAATGCTTCAAAACAACAGAAAGGCATAGTTTAGCAGTATTTGGCTCACATTGTGGAGAAAAACAGTTTTTGTTAACAATTATCCCATATTACTGGTTTTATCAAAAACAGTTAAAACAAATCCAAATATTCCTCAGGATTTGCCCCTTTAAACATGGTAAGAAAAAAAAATTTCTGAGTATTTCAGTGCTCATTTTTTAGATAGTCAGTTTTATGTCTAGAAGAAAGTTCTCGATGCATTTCCACCAAAATAGCTTCAAAACAAGAGAAAGGCATAGTTTGGCAGTATATGGTTCACTTTATGGAGAAAAAAAGTTTTTGTTAATATTTATCCTTTTTTAATTGTTTTAGCAAAAACTGTTGTTTAAACAAATCCAAATTTTCCTCAGGAATTTTCCCTTTTCAAATATGGTAAGAAAAAAAATAATTCTGTGTATTTCAGTGCACGTTTCTGAGATATTAATTTTTTTGACAAAAAAGGATAGTTCTCTATGAATTTCCCCCAAAAATGCTTCAAAACAAAAGAGAGGCACAGTTTAGCAGTTTTTGGCTCACTTTGTGGAGAAAAAATGTTTTTGGTAATAATTATCCCCTTTTAATGGTTTGATCAAAAACTGTTGTTTAAACAAAACTAAATTTTCATCAGAATTTGCCCTTTTTAAGCATGGTAAGAAAAACAAACTTTCTGAGAATTTCAGTGCTTGTTTCTTAGAAAGTCACTTTTATGTCTAAAAAGAAAAGTTCTCAATACATTTCCCCCAAAATACTTCAAAACCAAAAAAGGCATAGTTTAGGAATATTTGGCTCACTTTTTGGAGAAAAACATTTTTTTAAATATTTTTCCCTTTTTAATGTTTTGATTAAAAATAGTTGTTTAAAGAAATCCAAATTTTTCTCAGAATTTGCCCTTTTCAAATATCGCAAGAAAAACAAACTTTCTGAGTATTTCTGTGCTCGTTTCGGAGATTGTCACTTTTATGTCTAAAAAGAAAAGTTCTCTATGAATTTCCCCAAAAATTCTTAAAACAACAGAAAGGTATAGTTTAGGAGTATGTTGCTCACTTTTTGGAGAAAAAATTTTTTGTTAATAATTTTTACCTTATACTGGTTTGATTAAAAAAATTGTTTAAAAAAATTCAAATTTTCCTCAGCATTTTCCCCTTTCAAACATGGTAAGAAAAACAAACTTTCTGAGTATTTAAGTACTCGTTTCTGAGAGAGTCAATTTTATGTCTAAAAAGAAAGTTCTCGATGCATTTCCACCAAAAAAGTTTCAAAACAAGAGAAAGGAATAGTTTGGCAGTATATGGTTCACTTTATGGAGAAAATTTTTTTTTGTTAATATTTATCCTTTTTTAATTGTTTTAGCAAAAACTATTGTTTAAACAAATCCAAATTTTCCTCAGGAATTTTCCCTTTTCAAATATGGTAAGAAAAACAAAATTTCTGTGTATTTCAGTGCTCGTTTCTGAGATATTCAATTTTTGGACAAAAAAGGAAAGTTCTCTATGAATTTCCCCCAAAAATGCTTCAAAACAAACGAAAGGCATAGTTTAGCAGTATTTGGCTCACTTTATGGAGAAAAACTGTTTTTTGTAATAATTATCCCCTTTTAATGGTTTGATCAAAAACTGTTGTTTAAACAAAACTAAATTTTCCTCAGAATTTGCCCTTTTTAAGCATGGTAAGAAAAACAAAATTTCTGAGTTTTTCAGTGCTCGTTTCTTAGAAAGTCACTTTTATGTCTAAAAAGAAAAGTTCTCAATACATTTCCCTCAAAATACTTCAAAACCAAAAAAGGCATAGTTTAGCAATTTTAGGCTCAATTTTTGGAGAAAAACATTTTTTTAAATATTTTTCCCTTTTTAATGTTTTGATTAAAAATAGTTGTTTAAAGAAATCCAAATTTTCCTCAGAATTAGCCCTTTTCAAATATGGTAAGAAAAACAAACTTTCTGAGTATTTCTGTGCTCGTTTCGGAGATTGTCACTTTTATGTCTAAAAAGAAAAGTTCTCTATGAATTTCCCCAAAAATGCTTAAAAACAACAGAAAGGTATAGTTTAGGAGTATGTTGCTCACTTTGTGGAGAAAAAAAGTTTTTGTTAATAATTTTTACCTTTTACTGGTTTGATTAAAAAAATTGTTTTAAAAAAATTAAATTTTCCTCAGCATTTTCCCCTTTCAAACATGGTAAGAAAAACAAACTTTCTGAGTATTTAAGTACTCTTTTCTGAGATAGTCAATTTTATGTCTAAAAAGAAATGTTCTCTATGAATTTCCCCCAAAATGCTTTTAAAGAGCAGAAAAGCAGAGTTTAGAAGTATGTGGCTCACTTTGGGGAAAAAAACAGTTTTTATTAATATTTATCCCCTTTTTATTATTTGAGGAAAAATTGTTGTTTAAACAAACACAAATTTTCCTCAGGAATTGTATCTTTTCAAATATAGTAAGAAAAAAAATATTTCTGAGTATTTCAGTGCTCTTTTCTGAGATAGTAATTTTTTTTCTAAAAAGAAATGTTCTCTATGAATACCCCCCAAAATGCTTCTAAACAACAGAAAGTCATAGTTTAGCAGGATATGGCTCACTTTGTGGAGAAAAACAGTTTTTGTTAATATTTATCCCCTTTGACTAATATTTATTACCTTTTACTGGTTTGATTACATCAAATTGTTTAAAGAAATCCAAATTCTCCTCAGGATTTTCCTCTTACAAACATGATAAGAAAAACAAACTTTGTGAGTATTTCAGTGCTCGTTTCTGCGACAGACACTTATATGTCTAAAAAGAAAAGTTCTCTATGAATTATTCCCAAAATGCTTCAAAACTAGAGAAAGGCATACTTTAGAAGTATGTGGCTCACATTGGGGAGAAAAATTGTTTTTGTTAAAATTATCTCATTATAGTGGTTTTATCAAAAAAATTGGTTTAAACAAATCCAAATATTCCTCAGGATTTGCTCCTTTCAAAAATGGTAAGAAAAACAAACTTTCTCTGTATTTCAGTGGTCGTTTCTGAAATATTCACTTTTAAGTCTATAAAGAAAAGTTCTCTATGAATGTCCCCCGAAAAGCTTAAAAACAACACAAAAGCATAGTTTAGCAGTATATGCCTCACTTTTGGAGAGGAAAAAAGTTTTTGTTAATATATATCCCATTTTACTGGTTTTAACATAAACAGTTGTTTAAACAATTCCAAATATTCCTCAGTATTTGCCCCTTTCAAAAATGCTAAGAAAAAAAAATTTCTGACTATTTCAGTCCGCGTTTCTGAGATGGTCACTTTTATGTGTAAAAAGTAAAGTTCTCAATAAATTTCTCCACAAATGCTTCAAAACAACAGAAAGGCATAGTTTAGCAGTATTTGGCTTACTTTGGGGTGAATTTTTTTTTTTTTTTTTATATTTATCCCTTTTTAATATTTCGATCAAAAACAGAGGTTTAAACAAATCCTACTTTTCTTCAGAATTTTCCCTTTTCAAACTGGTAAGAAAAAAAAAATTGTGAGTACTTCAGTGCTTGTTTCTGAGAGAGTGACTTTTATGTCTAAAAAGAAAGTTGTCTATGAATTTCCGAAAAAATGCTTCAAAACAGCAGAAAGGCATAGTTTAGCAGTATGTGTCTCACTTTGTGGGGAAAAACAGTTTTTGTTAATAATTATTATCTTTTACTGGTTTGTTAAAAACATTTGTTTAAACATATCCAAATTTTCATCAGGATTTGCCCTTTCAAACATGGTAAGGAAAACAAACTTACTGAGTATTTCAGTGCTCGTTTCTGAGATAGTTACTTTTATGTCTAAAAAGAAAAGTTCTCTATCAATTTACCCCAAAATGCTTCAAAACAACAGAAAGGCATAGTTTAGCAGTATGTGGCACACTTTGTGGAGAAAAACATTTTTTTTAATATTTATCAATTATTAATGTTTTGATCAAAAACAGTTGTTTAAACAAATCCAATTTTCCTCAGGAATTGTCCCTTTTCAAACATGGTAAGAAAAACAAAATATCTTAGTATTTCAGTGCTCCTTTCTGAGACAGTCACTCTTTTGACAAAAAAGAAAATTTCTTAATAAATTTCCCCCAAAAATGCTTCAAAACAACAGAGAGGCATAGTTTAGCAGTACTTGGCTTACTTTGACGTGAAAAACAATTATTATTTTTAATACTTATCCCTTTTTAATATTTCGATCAAAAACAGAAGTTTAAACAAATCCTACTTTTCCTCAGAATTTGCCCTTTTTAAACATGGTAAGAAAAACAAATTTCTGAGTATTTCAGTGCTCGTTTCTGAGATAGTAAATTTTGACTAAAAAGAAAAGTTCTCTATGAATTTCCCCCAAAATGCTTCAAAGCAACAGAAAGGCATAGTTTAGCAGTATTTGGCTCACTTTGAGGAAAAAAAACAGTTTTTGGTAATATTTATCCAATTTTAAGGTTTTGATTAAAAACAGTTGTTTAAACAAAAACAAATTTTCTTCATAATTTGCCCTTTTTAAACATGGTAAGAAAAAATAATTTCTGAGTATTTCCGTGCTCGTTTCTGAGATAGTCACTTTTATGTCTATAAAGAAATTTTCTCTATGAATTTCACCAAAAAGCTTAAAAACAACAGAAAAGCATAGTTTAGCAGTGTGTGGCACACTTTGGGGGAGGAAATTTTTTTTTGTTAATATTTATCCCATTTTACTGGTTTTATCATAAACAGTGGTTTAAACAAATCCAAATATTCCTCAGTATTTGCCCCTTTCAAAAATGGTAACAAAAACAAACTTTCTAACTATTTCAATGCTCATTTCTGAGATGGTTACTTTTATGTCTAAAAAGAAAAGTTCTCTATGAATTTCCCCCAAAATACTTCAAAAGAACAGAAAGGCATAGTTTAGCAGTATTTGGCTTAGTTTGAGGTGAAAAACCTTTTTTTAAAATATTTATCCCTTTTTATTTTTTTGATCAAAAACCATTGTTTAAACAAATCCTAATTTTCCTCAGAATTTTCACTTTTCAAACATGGTAAGGAAAACAAACTTTTTGAGGATTTCAGTGCTCGTTTCTGAGATAGTTACTTTTATGTCTATAAAGAAAAGTTCTCTATGAATTTACCCCAAAACGCTTCAAAACAACAGACAGGCATAGTTTAGCAGTATGTGGCATTTTGTGGAGAAATTTTTTTTTTTTAATATTTATCCCTTTTTAATGTTTTGATCAAAAACAGTTGTTGAAACAAATTCAAATTTTCCTCAGGAATTGTCCCTTTTCAAACATGGTAAGAAAAACAAAATATCTGAGTATTTCAGTGCTCCTTTCTGAGATACTCACTTTTTTGACTAAAAAGAAATTTTTTTAATAAAGTTCCCAAAAAATGCTTCCAAAACAACAGAGAGGCATAGTTTATCAGTATGTGGCTCACTTGGTGGGGAAAACAGTTTTTGTAATATTTATCCCCTTTTAATGTTTTCTTCAAAAACATTTGTTTAAACAAATCTAAATTTTCCTCAGGAATTGTCCATTTTCAAACATGCTAAGAAAAACAAAATATCTGAGTATTTCAGTACTCCTTTCTGAGATAGTAATTTTTTTGACTAAAAAGAAAAGTTCTTAATGAATATCCGCAAAAATGCTTCAAAACAACAGAGAGGCATAGTTTAGCAGTATGTGGCTCACTTTGTGGAGACATTTTTTTTTTGTTAATATTTATTACCTTTTACTGGTTTGATTATAATCAAATTGTTTTAACAAATCCAAATTTTCTTAAGTGTTTGCCCCTTTCAAACATGGTAACAAAAACAAACTTTCTGAGTATTTCAATGCTCGTTTCTGAGATAGTCACTTTTATGTCTAAAAAGTAAAGTTCTCAATAAATTTCCCCCAAAATGCTTCAAAACATCAGAAAGGCATAGTTTAGCAGTATTTGGCTTACTTTGTGGAGAAAAACGAGTTTTTTTTTATTAAATTAATCCATTTTTAATGTTTTGATCAAAAACAGTTGTTTAAACAAATCCAAATTTTCCTCTAGAATTTTGCCTTTTCAAACATGGTAAAAAAATATATATATCTGAGTAAAACAGCGCTCTTTTTTGAGATAGTAATTTTTATGTCTAAAAAGAAATATTCTTAATGAATTTCCCCAAAAATTCTTATAAACAACAGAGAGGCATAGTTTAGCAGTATTTGGCTCACTTTGTGAAGAAAAACAGTTTTTGTTAATATTTATTACCTTTTATTGGTTTGATTATAATCAAATTGTTTAAACAAATACAAATTTTCCTCAGAATTTACCCTATACAAATATGGTAAGAAAAACAAACTTTCTGAGTATTTCAATATTCATTTCTGAGTAGTTACTTTTATGTCTATAAAGAAAAGTTCCCTATTAATTTCTCCCTAAAAGCTTCAAAACAACAGAAAGGCATAATTTAGCAGTATGTGGCTCACTTTGTCGAGAAAAACAGTTTTGGTTAATAATTATTACCTTTTACTGGTTTGATTAAAATCAAATCGTTTATACCAATTCAAATTTTCCTCAGGATTTGCCCCTTTCAAACATGGTAAGAAAAACAAACTTTCTGAGTATTTCAGTGCTCGTTTCTGAGATAGTTACTTTATGTCTAAAAAGAAAAGTTCTTAATGAATTTCCCCCAAAATGGTTCAAAACAACAGAGAGGCATAATTTTGCAGTATTTTGCTCACCTTGTGCAAAAAAAAAGTTTTTGTTAATATTTATTACCTTTTACTGGTTTGATTAAAATCAAATTGTTTAAACGAATCCAAATTTTCCAATGGATTTGCCCTTTACAAATATGGTAAGAAAAATAAACTCTCTGAGTATTTTAGTGCTCTTTTCTGAGATAGTAATTTTTATGTCTAAAAAGAAAAGTTCTCTATGAATTTCCACCAAAATGCTTCTAAACAACAGAAAGGCATAGTTTAGCAATATTTGGCTTACTTTATGGAGAAATTTTTTTTTGTTAATAATTATTACCTTTTCCTGGTTTGATTAAAAACAATTGTTTAAACAAATCCAAATATTCATCAAGATTAGCCCTTTCAAACATGGTAAGGAAAACAAACTTTCTGAGTATTTCAGTTCTCGTTTCTGAGATAGTTACTTTTATGTCTAAAAAGAAAAGTTCTCTATGAATTTACCAAAATGCTTAAAAAAAACAGAAAGGCATAGTTTAGCAGTATGTGGCTCACTTTATGGAGAAAATTCTATATAATTCTTTGTGTATAAAAGAGAGATATGCTTCCTTCAAACAGCCTGCAGACATGGATGTTTCAAAGACATTCTGTGTAGAATGCTGAAATATCCTCCAGCAGGGGCACATCTGTAGTGCGCAGTGCTTGTATTGATATATTTATTTGTATAAAGGTGAGAAGGAAAAATAAGTACAGCTTCAGTCGAACTGCCATCTTTCCAATGCTTGTTTGGTTGTTTGCTGATGTTAGTTCCACCTAATTATTGCTTGGATGAATAGTTTACTGCCTAAAATTTGTGTGAGGCTACAATACGTAAGGAAGGCCTCTAGAGTATGTGGACTGAAGCTGTAATTGGGAGAAAGGAAAAAACAGTTGGATGTATTGAATCACACAGTTATGGGGGCAAACTTCACGCCAGTTTGTCTATTGTTTGTATCCGATTGTACCTGAAGTACCTCAGAATCTCCGTGCACTTACCTGATTTGCAATGTGCTCAACCTTCTCACAAGTTGGCACAAAATCAGAGTAGCTTAAAAAGTCCTTTACCTTGAGATTGTCAAATTAGATTGGGTAATGAGTTTACGGTAAGATTGAACTGCTGGTAAAACTCCTGTTCTGTCGTCTCTTATTATGTGTAACAGAGTGGCAATTACTTCAGAAAAACCTCTACTATGTATTGATCAAATTGGATTATTTGGTTTGTGTGTCTACGGTAAGAGTTATGGCTAATTTACTCTGCTTTCTTTTATGATCTTTACTGGCTGAGGCTTACTCGTGTCCTTCCGAGTTTAGTCGTACATTTATAATACATCATTATAACATGATCTGATCTTATTTTTTCAGCCTGTTGATGTACTTGTCAGATTCAATAATTGTTTACTGTTCTTGTGCAAGCATGAGGAAATTTGTTAACCCCCCTTTACCAACTCTATCTAGTTCATTTGGAGGAAGTACATATGTGGGTAGATAAATCTGCACAGAGTATCTCCACCTGTGCTTTCTGTTGTCATCCCTCAGCACTTAGTTGTGGTGTGTGATAGTGGAGAAAGGCTGTTGCGTAGGTAACAATTTATGGTTTTACTAGCTCTGCGATTTTCACTTTTATGTGTGATGACGCCATTTTTTTCCTTTCTATTTTCTTCTATTTTTTCTCCTCCTTGTTATTTTTGTTCATCCCTTGTCCTTTACGTGGGGATGCATCTGTTCTCTTTTCCTGTCCGTGGTGTGGATAGTGACTCGGAGTGCCCAAGGCTATGGGATATATGCTCAATAATGAACCATTGATTTGCACTCACCAGGGGACCCTTGCCACTAATATGACCTGTTTAAAACTGTATGGAAGGTGATAACAGTGTAGCTGACCTCATTAAACTATGTGGATATATAAAGATGGATCATTTTTATCCTGGTAAATCTGGCTCCTATGTTACAATTATTACTATGACAAAAACCTTTGCATGAACTGAAATTGATAACTCTGTAGAGTGTATGGGAAGAACTGCATGGGGTGTTGACTGGGCCCCGGCAAAGAATGGAAACAGCTCAACTAACTACATTTGTTCACCTCAGCACCAAGGAGTTGGTTACATGCATAGTTTATGTATGAATACTTACTGCACACCACTGAAATGTGTAGTGTACACCATTTTATCTTCCTGAAACACGCACTGTGGTGTTGCTGTACACCAAAGATAGTGAGTTACAATTACGTCCTTTGGGTTTTTCATCAGTCAGTGGCATTAGAACACACTAAAAAGTGTGATTACAACACCCCATTTTGTACAGTTTATGTGTTTACGTTCCTCTTCAGTTGCTGTAGGTGAACCTATGTTCCCACAGCATGAGTGCTTGCATGCATCACACACAACCCTGCACGCTGTAATGACCCACCTTCCAGCATTTGCACTGCATAGTATTGCATGCTGTAATGCAGTCACTACCATGAGTCTAAAACAACAACTCTGGTTCTGAATTACTGGAGTTTTTCTTCTGATTACCATTCCACACTCACTTCACCATCTTTTGTTTCTCCCCCAAGATCCATTTTTTGTGGTAGCATAGACTTGGTGTTGTTGCTGGCTTACTTACTGCCTTAAATCTGGTGCCCACAAAATCTTAACTAGTGCAGTTCCATGCCTCCTCTGAAGATGGTAGTTAGGTATTTTAATGTACAATTTAACATGCTACTCTTCATTTGGGGGGACTAACCCATTTTCCTCCTAAATTTGCAAATTCTTTGTACCTGTCATAAATTTTTTCCCTTCCTTCTGTGCAAATAATTATTAAACCAGCTTGTTGCGTGTTGCGTGTGCTTTAAGATGATGTGTAAAAAAATGTGTCTAACGGCACTTTTTCTTAGAAGATATAGCCAAACACGCAAGTGTCACTCAAAAATGGCACTTCCTAATTTACAACTACTCTAATTCCAAGGCGCCGTGAGCTACAGACCCCAAACTTGAGTTGTGGCTTCCCACAAGCCTAAGCTGTGATTTGACAGTGATTTTTTTGTTTTTGTTTTACCGTGAAGCAATGTTGAGTTATGGTGATTAGAAGGAGGGGGGGTCACAGATGTTCCGAGGTTTTTTTGCGGGTTGGAAATAAAGTGTCCGATATATAATCAACACTTCACCGCGTGAGGTCAGAAGCTCAAGGCGCCTGGAAATTAGAGGACTTGTCATTAGGGAGGTGCCATATTTTATGTGACCCTTGCGTAATTGGCTATATCTTCTAAGAAAAAGTGCCTATAGAGACATTTTACATATCATCTTAAAGCACACACAATAAGCAACAACCTGGTATAATAATTATTTGCAGAGAAGAAAGGGGAAAATTAGTTATGACAGGTACCAAAAAAAATTGCATATTTCGGAGGAAAATGGGTTAGATGTTTTGGGTTTAATGTTGGCAAAACCTCAGGAATATAGTGGCACGTGCAGCCATCTTCGTTCAATAACTGCGTGTGCAATTAGGCTTGGTGTGCATGATCAAGAGCCTGGTGGTATGGTTGGTGTCTAACTAAGCTAGCAAGTTGGAACGGGTTTCCTATTAAGCTTGACCTGTGTATTGCTAAGGTCATCACTGAGCTACTGCAGGCGGGAGCTGTGGGACACTTTATCTTTGCAACTGAAATATGCTGGAAGGATCTGACTTGAAGCCATCTAAAGAAGTTTAGCGAATGCCAGAACATGGCTAATCAAGTTCATTGAAGGCGTCTACGAAGTATGGCTAATCTTGGATCCTCCCATTTATTAAGGTCTGTTTTTGTAGAGTTTTTTTATGGAGGAAACTTGCCACCAATAGCCCCACTCTCCTGCCCATAAATTAATATATGTTGTTACTGATATCTTGGGATCCTTTTTTCACTCGACCCAACCCAACAGTTTATTGGTTTTGCCTGCAGTGTATACTTTCTTGATATGCTTGGGTTTGCTACCTTACTTAGGATATCTCTGTTCACCAAGCATGATTTTGATTTCGCCTTGGCTAGACGTGCATCTAGTTTCTGTTTAGAGGAGGGTGTGGGGCATGGCATGTTGCCTAAGATGGCAGGTTTATAATATGACACTTACATAATAGCATTACAATGAGATGTTTTGCAACTCATACAATTAATGTCTTGCAACTGACGACATACCAACTTATGCTAGAATAGAATTCTATTCTTGCATCAAACAGAGTTGATGTGTTTTTATTTAAACAAATTAGGAGGGGGTAGGTGAGTCATAAATCTTCACTAAGATATCTTAGAAAATTCAGCTAATGGCATGCTAATATTTTAAAAGGGGGGAAATTTTTTGTCATGAAAAACTTGTGGTGTCGTCTTTGGAGCACCATACATTTTTATTACTTGCTCTTTGACCTGGATATATTGCTCACTAGATGTATCTCGCTGTGTGCTCTCATTTATATATGTATATATATATATATATATATAAGGTACCTTGGTTTAACCATACCCAAGTTACTCTGGATTGAGTCTTGGAATCTCAAAATATTTAAGCCTTGCAACTTCCCCAGTCATAGCTCCTTATTTTGAAATGCTAGAAATCTGATTTTCACTGTGTGGTTTGAGCTGGTACTTAGTGATACGATTAGTGTTTTCAAAAGGACTTGTAAAAACTGCATGCTCAAGCTTTAAGATTTTTCACTCTGAAGCATTTGATGGCCTAGCTTGCCCTCCTTGAAATAGAAGGGAGTAAAAACTCTCATTGTATAGCTTGTGGCTTCCCTATCCCACACTTTAAAAACAGATATCAAGAACTTCCTCATAAGGTGCTATGACTGTGGGTATTTCTGGCTTCAAATATTTTTTGAGATCCCCTACCTCTAGCTGGAGTAACTTGCTTGGGTTTTGTCATACCTAGACAGTGTCTTTTATATCAAAGGAGAGAGCCCACAGTGAGGTCTATAATTTGAGATATATATCTGGTTCATAGAGCAATGGACTCAAAACCTCTACAGCTACAAAGTCGTATCCACACTTTTGTTTGTTTTCACTATTATTATTATTTTTGAATGTTTGTGCTCCTCCCACATCATCCTCATTTACCAAAATTAATTATTAATTAGTTGTTTGTATATATATATTAATTCGTTGTTTATATATATATATATATTAATTAGTTGTTTATATATATATATATATATATATATGTTTTTTTAATTAGTTGTTTATATATATTAATTAGTTATTTATATATATATTAATTAGTTGTTTATATATATATATATATATTAATTAGATGTATATATATATATGTTTATTTTAATTAGTTGTTTATATATATATATATTTATTTTAATTAGTTGTTTATATATGTGTGTTTATTTTAATTAGTTGTTTATATATATATATATTAATTAGTTGTATATATATATATGTGTTTATTTTAATTAATTGTTTATATATATATATATATATATATATGTGTATATTTTTTCTTACCTTCTTGGTATTTGTATTATAAACTGTTCAGCACCTTTCACCGTACTCATTGCATAGCCTTGTGCTTCCTCAAACCTACACAGTAAAATCTACACTTCCCTATAAGGAGTGACAACTGCAGAGTTCAAGGTATATACTAAGATTTAGTGAGGTCCCTGACTTTAGCTACATACAGCTTCACTCTGTAGGTCAAGTTCATATTGCTAATTCTTAACCACATGTTTTTAAAATATATTGAAACTAAAATGGTGTGTTCCTCCCCACCTTAAATGATTATTTAGCAATTCCAATAGTCTCCCATTATACAACATAACTCAACCATTTGGAAGAAAACTATGTGCCCATAACACATCTGCCTAGCCAGCTCTCTCGGATTCACCATCTGTGGCCTCAAGCGAACTAGACCTGGCTTTCCATACCGCTACCTAATTGTTGCCTGGGTGATTAATTTACTGCCTAGAAGTTGTGTGATGCTTGTGCATGTACTGAAGGTCTGTACAGTGCATGGACTGAAGCTGTAGTATGGCAGAGCAAAAAAGTGGTTGGAAGATTAGAATCTTCCGTTCTGGGGACAAAATGCTTGCCAGTTTGGCTCTTGTTATACGTGGTAGTGCCAGAAGCACCTCAGAATATCTGTGTGCTGTAAATCCAACCTTCTCACTTATGATTGGCTTTTAAATAATATCACCCTTTACCATGTGATGATCAAGTTAGATTGGGTCATGACTTTTCTGGAACTACTGGGAACTCTACTGTTCTGTAGTCTGTTCTTAGGTATAAAGATATCGTTTTTTCTTAATAACCTTTTTCTGTGTAGTGATCAAATGTGATTACTTGGCTCATGTGTTTATGGTAAGAGTGTTTTGGCATATGTATTTGCTGAGTTATTTTTGTGTTATTTGCTGGCCTTGGCTTACCCATGTCTTTGAGAGTTGAGTCCATACATTAATATTATATATCATTATAACAGGCTGATCATATTTTTGTCTCTCTGGTGATGGACATGTCAGTTGTCGTAATTGGTTATGCTGTTCCCGAGTAGGCCAAGCTGTTGCTGTTGAAATGTAATGTAGACCCTTGACCAACTCCATCCAGTTTATTTGGCGGATGCACATATGTGGGTAGATAAATCTGTATGTGTCTCCACCTGTACTTTCTGTTGTCATCCCTAAGTAGTTAGTTGTGGTGTGTGAGAGGACAAAAGCTGTTGCGTAGGTAACAATTTATGGTTTTACTAGCTCTGTGATTGTCACTTTTAGCCGTGATGACACCATTTTTTCTTTTCTATTTTCTTTTTCTTATGTTCTTCCTCCTCCTTGCTTTTTTGTTCATAGCTTGTCCTTTACGAGTGGCAGCATCTGTTCTCCTTTTCCGTCTGTGGTGTGGATAGTGACTAGTTGTGACCAAAGCTATGGGATATATGCTGAATAATGAAGCATTTATATGCACTCACCAAAGGGCCCTTGCTCCTGCTCTGGACCTGTTTAATACTATGGTGGAAGGTATGTAGCTGACCTCATTTAACTAATATTGTATATATGGAGATCGATTATTTTTGCCCTGGTAATTCTAGCTCCTGTGTTACAATTATTACTAAGACAAGAAGCTTTGGATGAACTGAATTTATTATTAGTAACTCTGTAGAATATATGGGAAGCACTGCATGGGGTGTTGACTAGGCCTTGACAAGAATGCAAACAGCCCAACTAACTACATTTGTCCACCTCACACCAAGGAGTTGGTTACATGCACAGTATATGTATGAATACTTACTGCACACCAGTTTATCATACTGAAACACACACTGTGCTGTTGCTGTACACCCAAGATAGTGAGTTATAATTACATTCTCTGGGGTTTTCTTCAGTCAGTGGCATTGGAACACCCTAAAAAGTGTGATTAGAACACCTTTTTGTACAGTGTATGTGTTCATGCTCCACTTCAGTTGCTGTAGGTGTATCTATGTTCCCACAACATGAGTGCTTGCATGCTGCACACACAACCCTGCACACTGTAATGACCCACCTTCCAGCATTTGCACTGCATAGTATGGCATGCTGTAATGCAGTCACTGCCATGAGTCAAAAACAACTCTGCTTCTGTGTGTCTGGTGTTTTTCTTCTGATTCCCATTCCATACTCACTTCACTATTTTTTGTTTCTCCCTCATGATCCATTTTGTTGTGCTAGCATAGACATGGTGTTGTTGCCGGCTTACTTGCTGCCTGAAATCTGGTACCCTCAAAACCTTAACAAGTGCAGTTCTGGTGTCTCTACCAGAGATGGTAGTGAGGTATTTTAATGACAATTTAACATGTAACCCGCCTTACGGTGAGTAAGAAAACTACTGGAATATAGTGGCACGTGCTGTGACCTTCGTTCAGTGCATGCTTGTGCATAAGGCGTGGTGTGTATGATTTAGAGCCTGGTGGTGTAGTTGGTGCCTAACCAAGCTTGCAAGTTGGGACAGGTTTGGTATTAAGCTTGACCTGTGTAATGCCATGGTCACACCTGAACTATTGCTGGGAGGAGCTGTAGGACGCTATTTCTTTGCAACTGTAATATGCTGTAAGGATCTGACTTGAAGCCGTCTATAGATGTTTAGCCAAAGCCAGGTCATAGCTAATAAAGTTCGTTGAAGTCATCTACAAAGCATGGCCAAACTTAAAAGTTTGGATCCTCCCATTTATTACGGTCTATTTGCGTAGAGTGCTCTCTCCCCCCCCCTCCCTGCCCGTAAACTAATATATGTTGTAACTGACTCCTTGGGATCTTTTTTTTTTTCATCCCAACCCAACAATTTATATTGGTACTGCCTGTAACTTATGCTTTCATATTTATATGCTTGAGTTTCCTGTCTAACTTAGGAAATCTCTGTTCACCAAGCTGGATTTTCATTTCAGCCTTGAGTAGTTATATTTCCGTTTAGAGGAGGGTGTGGGGCATGGTACGTAGCCTATGGAGGCTGGTTTATAATATGAAACATAATAGCATTACGATGAGATGTGTTACTACTCATACTAAGAATGTCATGCAACTGACAGGATTGGTGTGCTTTATTTAACAAATAAGATGGATTGGGTTGGTCATATATCATTTCTAATGGACCTCTAAGCTTATTCCGCTTATGGCAAGGTAACATTTTGAAGGGGGCAAAGCATTTTGTTTGTCGTAATAAACTTGTGTTTTGGTCTTTGGAGCGCATATATTTGTCTGACTTTGCTCTTTGGTTGTTCTATAGGTACATCTCTCTGTGTGCTCTCTTTTGTTTAAATCAATGTTGCCTTGGTGAAACCATTCCCAAGTTTGGAATCTCCAAATATTTAAGGCCTTGCAAATCCACCAGTCATAGTTCCTTATTGGGAAATGCTTGAAATCTGATTTGCAATGTGTGGTTTGCACAGGCACTTGGTGACACATTGAGTGTGTTCTTTAGTACATTTAAAACTGCATGCTCAAGCTTTAAGATTTTTACTATGAAGCATTTGATGGCCCAGCTTGCCCACTTTGAAATAGAAGGGAGTAAAAACTCTCATTGTATCGCTTGTGGCATCCTCTCTCCCACACTGTAAAAACAGAGGCAACGCACTTCCCAATATGGTGCTATTACTGTGGGTGTTTCTGGCTCTACAGGGCAATATATTTCATATCAAAAGAGAAGGCATGCAGAGAGTTCTTTGTTTGGAGCTATATATCCGGTTCATAGAGCAATGGACTCAAAATCTCTGGAGCTACATATTCGTAACCACAGAGTTTTTTTTTTTTTTTTTGAACTATGATTATTATTTTTAAATGATTGTGCCTCCTCTTGTATCACCCTCATTTACCTAAAACCTTCGTAATTATTTAACCTCTCTGGCCTTAGTTACATCATGCCATTGTAATTGTAACCTAACAATCAATTGTATTCCTTGCATAGCCTCTGAGACAGTCTTAATCATGTACCAGTGACTTCACTCGTCCTGTAAGCCTGTGTGCTATATCTCATCATAATGTGCCACATAGAGCAAATCTAAGCTTTTCTGCTATTTTGAAGCTTTTTTGTGGAAATTGACAAAACAGAACATCTCTTTACGGTCATAAAAGTGCTCATTAAAATGAGCCACATACAGGTGAACTAAGCTTTTCAGGTGTTTTTAAGCATTTTTTGGAAATTAACATAAAAAACATCTCTTTTGGGTCAAAAAGTGTTTTTCTCATCAAAATTATCCACGTACAGCTAAACTAAGCTTTTCACATGTTTTGAAGCATTTTTGCGGAAATTAACAAAAAAAACATCTCTTTACTAGCAATTTTTTTTTTTTTTCCTCAAAATTAGCCACATAGAGCTAAACTAAGCTTTTCTGGTGTTTTGAAGAAGTTTTGCAGAAAATGACAAAAAACATCTCTTTACGGTCAAAAATTGTTTTTCTTATCAAAATGAGCCACATAGAGCTAAACTAAGCTTTTCTGGTGTTTTGAAGAAGTTTTGCAGAAAATGACAAAAAACATCTCTTTACGGTCAAAAATTGTTTTTCTTATCAAAATGAGCCATATTGAGCTAACTAAGCTTTTCTGGAGTTTTGAAGAAGTTTTGCAGAAAATGACAAAAAACATCTCTTTACGGTCAAAAATTGTTTTTCTTATCAAAATGAGCCACAGAGCTAAACTAAGCTTTTCTGGTGTTTTGAAGAAGTTTTGCAGAAAATGACAAAAAAACATCTCTTTGCTAGCAAATTTTTTTTTCCCCCTCAAAATTAGCCACATAGAGCTAAACTAAGCTTTTCTGGTGTTTTGAAGAAGTTTTGCAGAAATTGACAAAAAACATCTCTTTACGGTTAAAAAATTGTTTTTCTTATCAAAATGAGCCACATTGAGCTAACTAAGCCTTTCTGGAGTTTTGTATCATTTTTGCGGAAATTGACAAAAAAACATCTCTTTACGGTAAAAAAGTGTTATTCTAATCGAAATGGAACTAAACCAAGTATTTCTGGTCTTTTGAAGAATTTTTGCGGAAATTAAAAAAACAAACATCTTTACGGTCAAAAAGTGTTTTTCTCATCTAAATGCGCCACATTGAGCTATAAAACCTTTTCTGGTGTTATGAAACATTTTTTCGGAAATTGACCAAAAAAATCTCTTTACTGTAAAAGAAGTGTTATTCTAATCGAAATGGAACTAAACTAAACATTTGTGGTCTTTTGAAGAATTTTTGCGGAAATTAAAAAACAAACATATCTTTACGGTCAAAAAGTGTTTTTCTCATCTAAATGAGCCACATTGAGCTATACTGAACTTCTCTGGTGTTTTGAAGCATTTTTGAGGAAATTAAAAAACAAACACATCTTTACGGTCAAAAAAGTGTTTTTCTCATCTAAATGAGCTACATTGAGCTAAACCAAGCTTTTCTGGTATTTTGAGGAAATTGACAATAAAACATCTCTTACGGTAAATTTTTTTTTTCTCATCAAAATGAGCCACATATAGCTAAACTAAGCTTTTCAAATGTCATGAAACATTTTTGCAGAAATTAACCAAAAAACAACAACATATCTTTAGAGGCAATTTTTTTTTTCCTCATCAAAATGAGCCATATAGAGAGCTAAACTAAGCTTTTCAAATGTCATGAAGCATTTTTGCAGAAATTAACCAAAAAAAAAAAATCTTTAGAGGCAAAAAAGTTTTTTTCCATCAAAATGAGCCACATAGAGAGCTAAACTAAGCTTTTCTGGTATTTCCTAGCGTTTTTGTGGAAATTGACAATAAAACATCTTTTTAAGATAAAACGAGAATTTTTACATCAATATGAGCTATAGTAAGGTTTTCTGGTGTCATGAAATTATTTTGCCGAAATTGACAAAAAAAAAGTCTCTTGCCCACACAATTTCTGTGATCCTGCCTCTTCTCAATACTATAAATCAGGGAGGATTCACAGGAAAAAAAAGGTGTACCGTACAATCACAGCTAAGGGCTTTAGCCACCCACACACCAAGTTAGGAGCGCCTCGGTCGCATTGGTATAAACTTGACCACAAATTAGGAAGTACCATTTTTTGGTGAATCTTGCGTTTTTGGATATATCTTCTAATAAAAGGTGCTCATAGAGACTTTTTTCATATCATCTTAAAATAGGCAACAAGGTGGTATCCAAATATTTGCACAGAAGAAAGGGTAAAAAAATTATGCAGCTAAGAATATGTGTTACACATCTCTTTAATGGTGTTGTTTATTGTTTGTTTTGTTGTTTCTTATCATTACAGAGGTTTATATTCGTCAGGCGGTATAAGAAGCTCCATGCAGCTGCCATCTGCATGCAAAAGGTTAGTCACCTGCAAGCTTATCTTCATCACCCTCTAATTATCGCCTAATTATCACAATAATGATCCAGAGGTAGTTCAAACATTTCTCATTATATATATTAAGAGCATTTTACCTTTTTAGCTGTGACTGAGCTGCTCAATACGTCTGTTATGTCAGCCGGTTATTAATTAGCTGTGACTGAGCAGCTCAATACGTCTGTTATGTCAGCCGGTTATGAATTAGCTGTGACTGAGCAGCTCAATAAGTCTGTTATGTCAGCTCAATAAGTCTGTTATGTCAGCCGGTTATGAATTAGCTGTGACTGAGCAGCTCAATAAGTCTGTTATGTCAGCCGGTTATGAATTAGCTGTGACTGAGCAGCTCAATATGTCTGTTATGTCAGCCGGTTATGAATTAGCTGTGACTGAGCAGCTCAATAAGTCTGTTATGTCAGCCGGTTATGAATTAGCTGGGACTGAGCTGCTCAATAAGTCTGTTATGTCAGCCGGTTATGAATTTGGAATGACAGTGTATTTACAGAATGAGCATCCACGGGTTCAAACCCACACTTGGGCACTTCACCTCCCCTTCTTCCCCCCTTCTTCCCCCCTTCTTCCCCCTCTTTTTTTCCCTTCTTTCCCCAATTCTTTCCCCCCACTCCTTATTTCCCCCCACCCCTTATTTCCTCTTTTCCTTCTTTCCCCCACCCCTTCTTTCCCCCTTCTTTGCTCCACCCCCATACCTTCTTTCCCCCCTTCTTTGCCCCACCCCAACCCCTTCTTTTCCCTACCTCCACCCCTTC
>CBDHEM010000058.1:0-17002 GCA_965261955.1 Leptonemataceae bacterium | reverse complement strand
ACAGTGCCAAGCATCCTTCACTAAGGTAGCTACAGTGCAAAAAAAGACTCAAAGCATCCGTCACTAAGGTAGCTACAGAGCAAAAAAAGACTCAAAGTATCCTTCACTAAGGTAGCTACAGTGCAAAAAAAGCCTCAAAGCATTCTTCACTAAGGTAGCTACAGTGCAAAAAAAGACTCCAAGCATCCATCACTAAGATAGCTACAGTGCAAAAAAAAAAAGACTCAAAGCATCCTTCACTAAGGTAGCTACAGTGCAAAAAAAAGACTCCAAGCATCCGTCACTAAGGTAGCTACAGTGCAAAAAAAGACTCCAAGCATCCGTCACTAAGGTCATCCTTCACTAAGGTAGCTACAGTGCAAAAAAAGACTCCAAGCATCCTTCACTAAGGTAGCTACAGTGCAAAAAAAGACTCAAAGCATCCGTCACTAAGGTAGCTACAGAGCAAAAAAAGACTCCAAGCATCCGTCACTAAGGTAGCTACAGTGCAAAAAAAGACTCAAAGCATCCGTCACTAAGGTTGCTACAGTGCAAAAAAAGCCTCAAAGCATCCTTCACTAGGGTAGCTACAGTGCAAAAAAAACAACACTGTTCTGTTTCTCTGTATTCCAGTTCCCAATACTGGTATACAATTAGGTCTACTAGCGTGTTTATTATGTTGATGATTCTTATACTTTTTCCAATTGATACTTTTGTAGTGGGTTATGTGGTGTACACAAGTACATTCAACAATGGCAGCAAGACACGGTATGTGCTGATATTTGTGCAGTGGGCAACAGGTGGACAACATAGAATGCATGACAATAGTGCAGTGTACAAGTGTTTAAATGCCCTTAAGATTCTGCAGCTCACATAGCAAAACAAGCAAGATATAAACATATATTAGATTGACCTGTTAAAAAATAAAGGAAGCAAGATTGTACCCATACAGACCACAACCAGTTAGATGACCCTTTACCATTTAAAATCATACACACCAATAATGTTCGGCAGTTCAGTTAATTAGTGTATATTAATTTAGGGTGGCTGTTGTCTACATGGTACAGTTTCCTTTCATTTTTAAATGTACGCTTTACAAACCACAGATATTTCTCACATGAATCTTTCTGCTAGTCACTATGTGCAAATGTTTAACCCATCAAATATATCCAGCAATATGGTATTCTTCACAATGACAACGATCTTATTAATTATAATTATTACTGCTTAGGATTTTTTGTAAGGTCCTGCATTATGGTGACAAGATTTTGAGTATGTCTCTTGCTTCAATTCTTCCATCTTCACAAGTAAGAACTGTTGTTGATCTTACATCAATTCTTCATCTTCCATTATGGTGACAAGATCTTGAGTACATATCAATCTTCCATTTATCTTCACGACTAAGAACAGTTACTGATCTTACACATCAATTCTTGTATATGATTTAAAGTTAGATATCATGGTGACAAGACTGTCACAGATTGTAATGATCTTCACAAAAAGAATACCTTTAAGAACTCTTGCATACTTTCACAATGATAAGATCTCAGGTCCTGATACTTAACTTATTCATCCTGATTGTAATCCACCACACTTGACACCCATGCTCTTAGTAAAATCTATTATTCCACCCTTTACTTCCAAAGATTCAAGAGAGAAGCTAGAGCATCTTGTAGCTTCAAAGTAGGTGTAGTTATTCTAAATCGTAGTCCCACACACTCTTTGAACTGGCAATAAGCAACATATTAATAAATTTTATTCTCTCACAAAAAAACTTACTAAGAACATATAATATCTTACTTGCTTCCATCATAATATTACATAATAGAATTAAGATCATCTATAAGATAATTTTTTCTTGCTGTAATTTTAATCTCAATAACAGACTTAACTTAATATTAGTAAGATATTATTATTATACTTGGTTGCCAAAAATGGTCACATCCCTTACTAGACTAATGTAACCTGCTCCAACTTTACATTTTGTTGATGGTTTGCTTTTGTCAACTAAGCTGGCAT
Source organism: Leptonemataceae bacterium (assembly GCA_965261955.1). GTDB lineage: Bacteria > Spirochaetota > Leptospiria > Leptospirales > Leptonemataceae > JABAAI01. The sequence continues at coordinate 15,004 of CBDHEM010000058.1, read as the reverse complement.
TTCTCATTGTAGTCTTCCTGGTAAGCAAACCATTTTACAAAGTTAATTTCCAGGACTGCAGAATCATCTGCATGGGGCTAAGAAGCATCATGAACATATTTAACACTTCTGTACTTCTCCAAATAGTGCACTCCGATATGTTACAACATGAATGCAATCAGGGTGCAGCCTTATCATTGCAGAGTCAACATGAGCGAGAAACGTATATACAAAAACTCGGCTGAGCTACAATTGGATTGACTTCACCTAGCCTGATGGATTGAGAAGGCTAAATGACTTTCCAGATGTTGTTTTTTTCGCAATGAGATAGAGGCCCCAACAAGATAGAGGCCCTAATGAAAGTGGTAAAAAGTAAAAAATTCACAATTCTTTTGATCAGGTAAATATATATACCGACTGAACACTTGATTATTACACAGTTGCCAAAATAAAGTTTCTTGGACTAATATTCCTCGAGGCTGCTTTTAAAATAAAAAAAGGCTGCCACACTTCCCCCCTCCCCCTCCTGCAAAGGCCGAACCAGTGAAGCACTATCTGTTCTGGCAACCTGTACATGTGTACCAATTTTTACCACAAAACATAAATAGGGTCATATATTTCCTTAGCTGCTAGGCTGTGTGGGCCATTTGGACTAACACTTCCAGCAACCTTGAATGCTCTGTTATGGTAGTAAACATGCAAAGCTTAAAATATTTATACATTATAAATAAACTTAAAACAAATAAACAAACAAGTAAACAATACATCAATAAATGTAGATAAATAATAAATAAACAAACAAATAAATTAATAAATAATGAATAATATGAATGAATGAATGTAGGAGAATGAATGAATGAATGAATGAATGAATGAATGAATGAATGAATGAATGAATGAATGAATGAATGAATGAATGAATGAATGCATGCATGCATGAATGAATGAATGAATGAATGAATGAATGAATGCATGAATGAATGAATGAATGAATGAATGAATGAATGAATGAATGAATGAATGAATGAATGAATGAATGAATGAATGAATTAATAAATAAATAAATAATGAATAATATGAATGAATGAATGAATGAATGAATGAACAAACGAATAAATAAATAAATTGATTAATTAATTAATTAATAAAGAATGAATAATATGAATAAATGCAAGAAGAGTGAAGGGTGTCATTATTGTCATGTGCCATCAATGACATTATATATTGAGCTCTGATCAAAGCATGCATTCCTTCAAAGCTGGAACCATCAGGTCTGGATCACACAGATGGCAAGCGAGGTGACATTGATCCCGTGGAAGAATGGCATGCCAATAGTGTGGGACGCAACTTGCCCGGGCAACCTTGTCCAGTCATACTGCTGCCATTCCATCAACAGTGCTGAAGTTATGGCCGACCTGGCTGAGGAGGAGAAGTTGGCCAAGTACATCAGCTTAGGGCCTGGCTACTCCTTCACATCTGGTCATAGAGACCTGGGGGCCTTAGGTAAGAGATGGTTAGCCTTTTTAAAGGAACTGGGCCACAGGGTGGGGCAATGCACTGGTGAGGTGAAGGCTAGGGTGTAACTTTTTCAGTATCTCTCTGTAGCTGTGCAGGGAAGGAACGCAGCATTTGTGATGAAGTCAGCAGGTAGCCGATCATGACTGGACTTGTTCTGTGTGAAATTGTGTAATTGTATGTGTGTGTGTGTGTGTGTGTGCATGCATATATATATCTTATAATTATGTTGTTACTAATTTGTTATTATTATAAGGTTTTTTTCAATTATTATTTGTTTTTCATTTTTCTTTGTTTCCATATTTGTTCTTTTAATTACATTATTATTGTTGTTGTTGTTGTTATTATTATTGTTGTTGTTATTGTTTACTGTTATTATTATTATTTACTGTTGTTATTTTCTGCTCATGAGTAACAAAAATGTTTTGTTTATATATTCATCGAAAATTGTCTGGAGAAAATTGTTTGGTTGTAATAAATAAATAACTAAACAAAAAATACAGAAAAACGGGGAGAGACACATCAATAGATAATATTGCACGCATGTATGCGCGCAAGCATATAGACACAGCGCACAGGAGTGAAATAATAACATCCTTGATTTTTTGCACGAAATGACCAGTTAGTTGTTTACTAAGAAGCGTACTCTTCCAAGAAACGGGAAAGTATAGACCAAATAATTATATACAAAAACAAACAAGTTTTTATTTCAAAAAAAGCAAGATTAACCCGTTAAAATAAATTCTCATGTGTATAGACCAAAACCAAGATGACGCCCATGTACAATATTGGTATCCCTTAAGGCCTGTACTATTGATGGGCACCAACTTTAACAGTTTCAAGCTTAGTGGATTTAGCGGGTACTAAATTTTATGACATATTTAGCTATTTTTCCTGAATTAGTACTACATATTTAATGACAGTCTTGGCTAGATGGTTAGCCTATTGTGACTGCAATGCACAAACAACTTTCATTAGAGCATTAATAATTCTGGAAAAAAAATACTGTTCACTAAATTGGCTAAAATGTGTAACTACTAATAATATAGTTTACATGGTAAAGGGGCTTCTAACTGGAGGTGGTCTACATGGATATAGTCTTGTTTCCGTTATTTTTTTTTAACATGTCAATCTAATATATATATATATAGCTGTTTGAACTTTTTTCATGTTTAAATTTCCTTTTCTCATGCATTTTGTTCGTCTGTTTTTGATTTGATGTGTTTCTGTGATGTCGTCAGGTCTTTTAAAGTGTTGCTGTATACTATAAATATCGACACATGCCTGTATACCACTTTGTCCACTACACATATAGCAAGAATCTGTTGCTATTGTTGTTGACTGTATTGTAGGGTCAGCTACATTCTTATTTTTTTAAAGGAAAAAAAAAAAAAAAAAAAATTTTTTTAAAGGAATCGGTTAAAGTGGTAAGAATCGCCAACACTATCACTTTTCGCCAGTTACTTTTTTCCATCCTTCAATTATTTTGAGAAATGAAACATGCATTGGATCATTTGGAGTCTTCTGGAACTAGAATTATGACGAGTGGACCTATTGTATGCCAGATACCTAAACGAGAAAATGATGAAACATTGATAGAAACAAACAGAGATCCTTGAATATATATATATATTTTCACTTTCAATTTTTTTTTTGCACAACTGGTTTACTATCTTTGTGAGCATGTTGGAAGCATTTTTTGGAGCTAATATTTCCAGAAACCACCATGGTGCTTCTTGGAGGCTTTTATCCCATTTTTATATTTACATGGGAGATGGGGCTGAAACGGCCATTTTGGCTTTTCTGGAGGAAAATGCACCAAAACACATAAAAAAAAATCCACAGAAAATTGTTTTGACCCACAAAATGCGCTAGAAAGACCAGTTTTTAAGTGTTTCGATATTCAATTGGTTCTCCAAACCTGCCAACATGAGTTCTAGCCGAGATAAACTGTGGTTTTGTGTAATTTGCAGTCTGCCATTAAAAAAAAAAAGTTGATCAATCCATTCCCTGACAGAACAAAGATTGACTTGTCAAAAAGAACAGAAGCAGTAATGCACCCCATCTATACCTGATGACCCTCTTCATTTAAACTCAAGTACCAATCATTACACAGATCTTAAAGAGCAGAGTGTTTGAGTACAAATGGTAAAAGGTCATCCAACTTGTTGTGGTATATATGGATATATTCTTGCTCCTGTCATTTTTAATTTTTTTAAGAGTTTTTTTTTGTTTTTTTTGGACAAGTGGCTCCAAGCTTGTTTGCTTTTGTTTATTATTCCTAAACAAAATCATTCTAGTTAGTTGGTCAATAAACATTCGGTCTATATATATCACAATTACACTCTCCCCCAGCAAATTTGTACAATATTTAGGGATAACCCTATCATCCGACTTCACTTGCGTTGAGAATAGATATATCACTTTACAAAACAGAAAAATATCATTGCTTGGACTCAACTATTTAGAGCTTCTGGTGTCTTTAAACAATATATTATAGCATTATCCTCCCCAAATGTAATCACTGCTGTGTAATTAGGAATCCACACCAAATCATCAGATACGACTGCCTGGATCACATTCAAAGCTCAGCCAGTAAAATCATATATATAATCTGTTGAGCCTTTGATCAACAATTTTATTAGGACAAAACAAAACAAAATACAGACAATTACGCATTGACTTAATTATAGGGCCAATGAGAAATTGAGGGATGGAAGATGCCAAAGAAAATTATACAGCCTAAGTGGCAAACATTTTTTTCCTCTCCCACTAGCTGTACCAATTACTCTTCTTTCATTCCTGCTACTGACCAGTTAGCCCTATTTCGTTCAACTTTGTTTAACAGCCACTCACTCATCAGCCCCTTCAATGTTCTCAATCACATTCAACAACCTTCCCCCTTCACCACCAAATACCCCATGCTACAAGAAGTGTAAATCTTCCACAACACCTTCATGACATGCCCAATCTACCACCATGCTGACACATAACCACACAACTCCTGCTGATGCTGTCCTAAATAAAATCTCAACATTATGTACTCTTATCATTGCCTAACTAACTACTCATCCTTCCTGCTGAAACTCTTCTTCAGCCAACTAATACCCAATTTCCCTTACACTTCTTCCTGCCACTAGATGAATATCCACCAAAAAATTTCTCTATGCTTCACGCAAGCCCACTACGTCCAACTCTTCTTCCTCATCCCAAACTTCTTGTTCAGTCTATAAAACTCCACCCACAAACCTGGATAATCATATTATGACGCAACTTTTCTCACTAACCTATATATATTTATTCATATTCTGCAACCTCCATCCTATATACTAACATCTTCCTTCCCCCCGCCCCTTTCTCACCTCCATATTAGGTTCCCTTACATCAACTCTCTCTTACAACTGAACTGCTCACTCCCAACAGTTTCCTACCAACATTCTCCTTAATTCTTTCCTCGTTGCTTTTCCTCCTGCCCACTATACTTCAGATGCATACCCAGGCACAGCCAAGCTAGTAACTCCCATATTACCCTACTTCTGTACACCTCCATTTTCTCCATTCATATTGTTCAAACAATAATATTTTTTCTTCCTGCCACTGCCTTTTCCTTGCCACTATGCCTTTTTCCTTGGAAAATCTCTATCAATCCATATCCAAAGGTACTTTAAAACTTCCACATTCTCCATTCACTAGTTAATTGTCCAAGTCTCTCCTTCACTACATAATCGTCTTACTCATCTTGATATAAAACTTGAAGCACCATTTCATTGAATACTTCCCCACCACATCCAGCACCATTATTGTAACTCGACCTGATCTTCACTAACCATGCTCATCCCATTTCAATTCCTAGCCCTTTCATCTGCAAACCACCAAACCACCCATTCACAGAAAAACATATTAAAGTATAGCAAAAGGCAACTCGGTCTCGGCCCTGCCTCGACTTGCTCAACTCATTTATTCAAACATTTGCACACACTAAGGAAACTCTTCCATGATCCATACTCAGGCATCTTCAGTCAGCCATGCTTATATCTTATGCACAAACCAAATCAAACTGATTTGCTATGATATTATGAATTATGTATTTCCCCACTTTTCAATACACTTCTTCCTCATAACAAAATCATATTCAAACTAATATCAAAATACATTCCCAATGGTCTCCCCATAGACAGCCCAACTGCAAAGCCCTACCATCATTTACATCTGTAAGCTCTCTGTCCTGTTAATATATTCCCAATGGTCTCTCCATAGACTGCCCAACTGCAAAGCCCTACCATCATTTACATCTGTAAGATCTCTGTCCTGTTAATACATTCCCAATGGTCTCTCCATAGACTGCCCAACTGCAAAGCCCTACCATCATTTACATCGGTAAGATCTCTGTCCTGTTAATTTAGTTATCATTTCCTCTCTATATAATAGCTTGGCTTTGCATAACCATTTGTTACCGTTACTGATCACATATGATGTGTTATTTCAATGGGATGACAGTCGCATCAACTTTCAGTAGTCATTAGTCTGTCCATAATGCATAAAGAGCTTTAGAGGGGGGGGAAGGAGGAAGGAGGAAAAGTGAACACTTGGTGAGAGTAGAAAATTAATTCCTCGGCCGCAAGGCGAATAAAACAAGAAAGAAGGTAGAAACAAGTTATAAAAAGGTTATAGAGAAATAAATAATTGTCCATGAGTTGTCATTTAGTAGTACATTTTCTTTTTTATAAACGAATTATTGTCAGATAAATGTTCCAGAATAGAGCAACCAGACTTCCAAACAAAACTCGGAACTGCAAGATCCAAACAACAACAACAACAACAACACAAAAAAACACACAACAAAAACAAGAGATTGAAAAGAATGGCATGAAGCAAACCTATATATATATATACCCAAACAGGAAACACTTGATGTGAAGTCGCATGCAAAATTAGTATGGATCCTAAATCAGACCAGCACTGCATGTTGTACCATACATTATGTGTCAGTGCTCAATCTTGAGCATGTGCATGTAGATATGAACAAAAAATAAATTTAGCCCCTACATCTTGGTTGGAGCGCTGATCCTTACAATATGGATGTGTAGAAGCAATTCCCTCTGTCACTCACTGAAGTTTTTTCCCCCATAAGAAGGGATGGTGGTAGTTCCACACATGTTCTGTGATGACAGACTTTCTCTTTCTCTCTCTCTCTTTTTGTGTATATTGGAGGTCATGGAGACCAGCACAAGGATGCATGCAGAAAGGGAGAACTTGAATGGGTTAACCACCATAAGCACTTACAGGCACACACTCAGACATAACATCTTAAAAAAAAAAACATCATTCATGCAACAAAATTTTTTTTAGATTTTTTTACCTGCACATGCCCAGTGAACTGCTCTATTGATATAAAATTTAATAACTACTTCCAGCTTGAGGGAACTAGCAAGAAAAACAAAATACTTTTTTTTTTTAATGGCTGACGATCACAACTGCCGTCATGAACAGTCGCATCCAGGTCTTACTGCCATTTCTGGAAACCCCTCTCCAGGGAAAGCTGCACAGGCATCTATGCTTACATGGTATCACTCTGAATCTAGGAATCGTTCCTCCATGGATTTCCCCCTTTTTTTCCCCTGTAAGTCATGTTGTAGACATGGGCAATTTCCAACTTCTTTCAGATGATGCTGTTCAGTTGGTGGATGGGATTAGTAAAAAAAAAAGAAGAAAAATAAAAAATAAAGAGCACAGAACAAGATCTCACTAGACATTTCTTGCTTCCCAAAGATGATGACTGTTTACACAGCCTAGCTCTCTCTGCCGCATAGCAATACTGAGTGTGAAAGCTTTCTGAATGATCAAGAAAACATACTGACATCAGAAATAGAATGGCTCCTGACACCCTGAGTTTTTTCTTACAGTGCAAGATAAAATTTGATGAGCCAAGCTATGAGAGAAAGCTATCAAGCAATAATGATTTCTCAAGCAAAGCCAGCGATCACTATCTACAATAAAGCTCATACTTCAACATGGTGGTAGTGGTAAGTACTTGTAATATAGATCTTAAGGTCATTACATAAGTCTCCATGAAGTAAAAAATAAAAAATAAAAAAATTAGCATGAAACATTAAATAAAAGAAATAGAGGTTATGAGTTCGGCTATTCCGCTGAATAAGTTTGTATTGAAATACAGGATGAAATACAAGGGCAAATCCAAACAAAGGAGTTGACAAGCATGGAAACAGATTAGTTGCTGCAATGTTTTGGACAATATGGAGTCTTCTGACAATACAAATGGACCTATGATACACAAGTTATGTGTGGGTAAAAAATTAAAAAAATGTTACAAGATATTGAAGACAAATTTCACTGCTTTTGGGGATACTGGTGGTTTATACTAACTTTGCAAAGGATCCAAGCCACCCTGGAAGTGTCTTTGAAGCTAAAAACACTTTAGGAATATTAAGGAGCAGCCAAAGTGAGTTTTATCTGAAATATAAACAATTTTGTGTGTATTTTTGTCATCCACTATTTCAAAAGGTGTTAAACTAATACAGGGAGTGGTAACACACACCCTACCTTAAATTTCAAGTTTTTTTCACATCTTCTTGGTCGGTCGCCTTAAGAAAGGATTGAAGGCATGTTGGAGCAGTAATTTTTTTAGCTAATAGCAGAAAAATCTCTATTTAGGCAGCTAAACAGCTTAGAAGTTGGCAGTGAGCGTTATAGGCATGATATGAGCTTATTTTTTTTGGTATATCTTCTAAGAAAAGGTGCCTATATAGACTTTTTATATATCATTTTAAAGCATAAGCAACAAGCTGGTACAATAATTATTTGCACAGAAGAAAGGGGAAAAAAGTTATGACAGCTCAAATATGTGCTCAGAATTTTTGTGGTTTCAGATGGTTTCAGGTATAGTAAGGCATGTTGGAGCAGTAATTTTTTTAGCTAATAGCAGAAAAATCTCTATTTAGGCAGCTAAACAGCTCAGAAGTTGGCAGTGAGCGTATAGGCATGATTAAAAAATTCAGGCAAACCAATATAGCGACAAAAATGTTTAACCAATATAGACCACACTTTTAAATAATGAACACCAGCCTTTTAAATCAGTATTATATTGTGCACAAGGCAGAGCTCTAAATGCTTGTGGTCTACATTGATAAATTCTTGTTGCCTATGTTTTTGGACAAGTAAATATAAGAACAAAAATGATGAAAAGGAAAGGAAACGAAACCGTACCATGTGGACCGCAAGCAGTTAGATTGCCCTTTACCAATCAAAATCATGTACCTACACCAATATTGTGGATTTGTGGTTGCACAAGTACTCCGATGATTTAAAAAAGCAGCACAATATTGGTGTACATATTAAATGGTAAAAGGGTGTCTAACTGGTTGTGGTCTACATGGACACATTACCAGGTCAATCCAATATTATTATTTTTCAAGTTTGTTTGTTTTTGTTGTTGTTGTTTTGGTATATTATAGTTGATTAGTGGAGGACTACACAAGTGTGTGCTGAATGTTGGAGGTCGTCTAGGCTTTTAAACACTCCCCCCCCCCCCCCCCCTCCCTAATATAGTTATTGTTGCTGTACACAACACATATCTATGTAATATTGCTGTTCCTATGTACATCAAGTTGTCCTCAACAAAATAATCAGAACATACTATATCTTGTTCTATTCAAGGACTTGGTAACATTGCACACGAAAATACTACCAACCAAACCAAAGAAGAACCAAACACCAGATGTTTTGGTAAAGAATCAGCTATGGCCACCTGTGGACTAGTAAAAGTTTCCCAGGAGCACAAACCAAATAGCTGAACTAAGCATGAGTCATTCATTGTGGTTCACGACAAAATTATCCAGTGGTAAAAAACATCAACATATAGTACGAATGTGTTGTATTTGGACGGTCCATACCACTTTTCGATCGAGAAATGAAGTAGTTGTGGACATGCATTGGATCATTTTGAGTCTCCTGGTACTAAACTTATGATGAACGGACCTATTATACGCCAGTTATTTGAACGGGAAAACAGAGAAGAAACAAAAAAAAAGATCCTTGAAAAACAATTTCAAGATCTTTTCACACTTTCAAAGGATTTTGCACTGCCAGTTTACTACGTTAGCGAAGAATTCAAGGCACACTTGGAGTCTAACAGCGTAATCACCATCTAGGTACCCAAGAACGTGTGGATGCGAGTTCTAGTTGAGATATATGCATTGATTTTGGGATTTTTTTTCGGTCTGCCATTTTAAAAAGTGGGTTAATCTAATATAGGGAGTGCAGATATATAAATAAAAATTATATATATATATTTTTTTTTTGCAGTTTTGTTTTCCTCTCAACACAAATATTATAGATGAGGAGCCTACTTCAAGAATAACAATCATAGCAGACGTTACCCTTTACCATGTTTATTACTTAAGTACAAGCACACATATACACTCGTAGAATCACAGGCAGTTTACCTGGTTTTGTTGAAGGTCTGTGCTGTTAACTAATGCCACGAGTAAGCTTTTCAGTAAATTAACTGACCTTTCACTTCCTTGGTTGTTCACTTCTTTGCAGAGAAAATATGCAGTGCCTTCTGAATCGGCTCAGCTAGGCGCAATATGCCCACATTTGAGTGGGATTAAACACATCAATTGCTCAACGCATTACAAAATATAGAGTCTTCTAGTAGTAATATCATACTGATGGGAAAAAAAGTAGATAGATACATAGATATTTTTGAAGATGAATTTCAAGATTTAACATTTTGTGTCTGCCATTTTATTACCTTAGCAGAGGATTCAAGGCATGCTGGAAGTATTTTTGGAGCTATTAACGGCCAAAACCACCACTTAGAATGCTAAGTATCCATCAAAGGAAGTTATAGCTGAGATATGAGCTTTCTAAAAATGTTTTCAAAGAGGTAACTGATATTCACAACAACTTTCGGTTCAGACTCAGCAAGACCATAGACAACACATACCAGAAGTAACTGGAGCCATATTGACCTATAATGACAGTCAAGCAATTGTGGCATCTGTGAAATGTCACCAAGACCAGAAGTATTTTTTTTTGCAATTCTTGACGAACAAACCTAATGGAGAACTCGATACATTTACCCCGTTTAGTGCTTGTACAGCATGCAATGCTATGTCTATGGAAGTTCTGGGATAAACCAGTGCGACTTGTATTCTGGAGATTGTATAACATCAAGGATTACTTTTGTCAGCAAAAAATGCATGTTAAATTAGGAGGTGACCTGCACTTCAAAATGGCACATCCCAAAAATGGCCTCCCTCCCTAGACATGAGAGAGAAGGATAGATAGATGAAACCATGAAGAACAATTATCAGTTCAAATGTTATTTTCATACCTTAGCGAAGGGTTCAACCAAAAAAAGTGATAAAAATGTAAAAATAACAGTATCTCATACATACAGTAACAGTTAAATTTTGGCAGTTCCCCCCCTCAAACCACTTCTAACGTGCCTTGATCTGCCATTAAGCTACTAAACGGGCAGACCAAAAAAGACTGAAATCTTCAATATCCTAACCCTCATATAATAGATCCAATATATATCACACAAGATAAAAATTTGGATTGTAAAGTGTATACCACTAACACTTAGAAGACCCTTTACCTCTTAAATCCAAAAGTATAAATTCATAGTTTCAGACATCAGTCACAAAAAAAATCCAAAAACAACAACAAAACAACAACAACAAAAAAACACTGCATCTAGGGGTCATTTCCATGTATGCTTGTTTGTGACTTGTGTCCAGCCAAACCCCTGGTCCAAACTTTCAGGGGTTGCTGGGTGGATGCTGGAATGTTTTTTTCCCAATATAAAGAGAGATACTCATCCTGGGGGTCTCTGGACCAAATTAGACCAAACTTTCAAGGATTACTGGCCATGTGCCACTGATGGATCCTAACCAGAAAAAATTGGGGTACAGGGTAGTGGGGCATTTCATTGGCGTTTCATCTCATTTCACCCAGCATTAGGTTCAAAATGTCAGGTGCGCTTGCTAGTATATATATCTAAAATGAAACACAACACTAAATGCCATATATGTAATTACCCTTACATGCCCAGTACATTGCTATATCATTACTAAAAAGTAATAAATAAAAAAACTTTACTTCTCTAAAAAGAAGCTCACAAAAAGCTCTCAAAAAGAAGCTCTCTGTAGAAAAAGCCTGCACACACACCAATGACTACTGTAAAATATTCTGAACCCCTTCTCTTTGAAGAAAGGAGGTGCTCGATGATGGATTTCCTTCTGTAAGTTATGTTGTAGACATGGCATGATGTAGACATGTGTGGCTTTTGTCTTCTTACTTCAATGGAAATAATCTTATACCAAACTGCAGCTTATTGTATTGGAATTCTAATGACATGACTACTTTGAAAAGTTTATTCCAGAAACAAAAAGTTTGAGTTATAAATATAATTGTAATAAACACAAATAAAGTAGGAGAGCAATCAATTAAAAATCAGCACAATATTGCTGGGCATTATTTGAAAAAGAAAGAGGTTATTCAAGAAGTTTTCCTTGAAAGTCTGTGCAACACTATCACCACATAATTACAATAAGACACCTTCACTGATTTTGAGAGTACAACTTATACAAAAAAAAAGTTGTCTTAGTCTAAACTATTTCTTACAGTGAGAAATCTTCTCAGTAAAACAACAACTACTTAGTTGTGAAAAAGTGCAGCAGCTGAATAAGCTCAGCTAGGGCGCAATTACTGCACAAGAACACAAGTGTAATTAGTGTGTTGACAATCTTTACCACCTTTGTGAGTTTCACTGAATCGATCGTTGAAAAATTTGGAGTCTTCTGGTAGTAAAATTGTTATGGATGAACCTACAGTGCTCAACTTGGTGGAAGAGAATAAATTATAGATAGATCACTGAAGACAAATTTCACATTTTAACTCATTTTTTTTTTGTTGGGAGGGGGGGGGGGGGGGGGGGGGGGGAAGGGTTTACTTAGCGAAGCAAGCTAGGAGTAGCAGTGAATCAGTTTGGTACTAATAAAGATGTATCCTACTATGTGAATGGAGCTAGCCATCAAAGGAGATTCACAGATTCAAAAGGTTTGATATGGAAATTGGCCCAAAATTACTGTGCCATACATTGAAGGAAGAGTCCTTGGGTTAGCAGCAATGTACGAACTTTTGTTTGTTGTTTTTGGATACATACCCATTCTAAAACAGGAGGACTTGCTGTGATATATACTGTTAATAATAAAAAGGCTAGTACCCAAAAACAGTGCCAATAGTAGGTCCACTTATATTAGAGATATCCTACTGGAATACTGGATTTCCTAAAGTGGCAACCATCGCAGATTGGCATGGAGCTCAAGCTCAAGCCTCATGCTAGATACCGCCATGTGTATATAAGCTATATCCATGCCCCTCAACACAGTGACAATGTTGCTATTGTATCCACAACCTCAGACACCGTTTGTTTTTGTTCCTCGTTTCATTTGGATCCATGGGATTGTACTTTACATTGTTTACGTCGAAAGTTGCCAAATTGTTGTTACTCCTCCTAAAACCTTCAACTCTGTTGCATGACATTAACCTTACATATTCTAGTGTGACACTTAAAATGACTTCCATTGGTGGTACAGGGAAGAAGTTATGTGAATCCCTAAGCATGGCCCCATCTTTAGGTCCTCCTTTTCAAGACATTTTATTATTGTCACAATAAGTTATTTGGCCCAGGCACAACGTCTTTGTCAAGGTAAAGAACATGACTGGAGCACAGGGAGGGTCACATGTGTGGTTGTTGTCATTGTACTATTACCTTACACCTGAAAATGTAGTCAGTACAGCAGTAAGGTCATATATAAAATGACTGCTCTGCCAGGAGTGGTCACTCACTATACAAACAAGAACACAATAGATTAATTAGAAAGTAAATCTATTTTGCATGCCACTAACTAATTCCATCTTTTTAAAGCACCCAATGAAATTATATCTGAGGCTGACACTAATAAAATTGCTTGCATAGGGACTACACAGTAGAAATTAAGGGTCCTCGAGCATGACCGATTCTGCAGACTTCCAATGTCGTTTCAGTAGAGACATACAAATAGTGTACTCCCTTGGACATTTTGCAACCCAATGTCCTACACATAGACAGATGTACTTGATCTGTTTACCTTTCTTCGTGCCCATGCAGAAAACAATACAACAAAAACAAACGAAGTAGAACAAACCTTCAGTGGGACATATCTCATGTTGATATACTGAGCGGCACCAAACACCACAAAATTCTTGAGCAGCGCTGACCAATACACAAGCCTGACTTTCTCCCAAGCTTCTCTGTGAGACTTGCCCTGACCATAGTGAAGAATAAAACAAAGAGCATTAGGTTTTCAACAAGCCTCCTACGTTAGAGCTACTGATATAACCACATATTTGAAGTAGAAGATGCAGTTCCTAACTTATACTGTATGGGTTTTTAGAATAGCTCATATATTGGTTCTGAAAACATGGGAAGCCTATTGAAATGGAATTACATGAAATCTGCAGAAGCTACAAAGTTATAGATTGCATGCCTATTTATAGGACATTATTTTAAAGAATAATGTGCAACAGAACAATATATCTTATATTTGGAACAACATATTACATATTTTTTTTAGACTTCATTACTAATCCTTTAGCCATTATACTCATAGATTGCCGGAGAGGCCGTACTAGTACAATTGCAAACAAAATTCTAGCAATAGCAACTCAGCTTTTAAAGGTTCTAAACAAAAGATCAATATATATCCAACATTTTGAAAAAAGATGGGATCAACATATGCCTCAATTGTACCAAGTAGAATCAATAGGAAACTTGTTTGGCGTCTAAAGTAGATTTCAGAAATATAAATCATTACTGCAAAATTTGTATGCTGAGTCAACAGAATGTCAAATTGCTCTACCCATCCACACCCTCCCCAGACATAGTATAATTGGACCGTTATCTTCACCTCCATGATGGCAACAAAGTAGAGCAAGGAGAGAAGATGAGGAGTAAACATAAGTCGGTCAATGACGACCTTCTTCAGAGTGGAAAACTGAGATTGCTTGGAGACAGCTTTTTCCAGGAACTGATACATAAGGTGCGTTAATGGTCCAGTGACAACCATGCTGTACAAAAAAAGTTAATAAATTGGAACAGGCAATATAAGTGGTCACATTCAAAGCAACCACATTTCTAATAAACATTTTAATGTCTTCAAGTTATGGACATTTAATGGTAAGGTAAGTCACTTCTCCAGACATGCCTCTCTGCAAATGAAGGAGAGAAATAGCATTACCCAATTACAATACCAGTAAGGTTAATTACACAGCAGAGGATGACTGCCTATAAGCATTAACAAGAGCCACTTCCAGAAAACAGAAGTATAGACATTACCCATCATGATAATATTCCCCCCCCCCCCCCCCCACTATGGGAAACTATTGAACTGGTTACAATGTGCATATTCAATAGGCCATGATTCAACATCAATATGTC
>CBDHEM010000057.1:0-10913 GCA_965261955.1 Leptonemataceae bacterium | reverse complement strand
CGAAGTAGCGACCATCTGGGTTGGGGGACTAGATAGGATACACCAACAAAATGGCATTCTGCGTTGCTTTGATCTTTCTGCTACGCCATTTTCACCGTCTGGAAAAAAGGCGGCGGAGGAGTCGTTATTCTCCTGGATTGTGTCTGATTTTGGTTTGAACGACGCTATTGAATCAGGATTGGTTAAAACACCAAGAGTAGTGGTTCGCGATGACAGCAAAGTCACCAAAGAGCTAAAATCCCGCCTTTACCATATTTATAATGACAAGGAAGTCAAAGATGACATCAACCGCAGAGCAGAGGCAACCGAGCCACTACCTGATTTAATTACTAACGCCTATTGTTTGCTCGGTGAGGACTGGCAAGCTACCAAGCAAGCGTGGCATAAAGAAAAGCACCCAGTACCACCGGTGATGATAACCGTTGCCAACAGAACCGAGACTTCAGCACGCATAAAATACGCTTTTGAGCATAACAAAATTTTAATCCCTGAACTATGCAACCCAGAGAAAACCTTGCAAATAGACAGTAAGGTATTAGGTGAGGCGGAGGCTGCAACAGAAGCGGTGGATATTGAGATAGTGGCTGCTGATGAGAGTGAGAAAGCCCACTCACTAACCAAGAAACAACAAGCGGAATTATTGCGACAAACGGTTGATACGGTCGGCAAAGTGGGTAAGCTCGGCGAACAGATTCAAAATGTGATCTCGGTAGGGATGCTATCAGAGGGCTGGGATGCGCAAACAGTAACCCATATTATGGGTATCAGAGCATTTTCCAGTCAATTATTGTGCGAGCAGGTGATTGGTCGTGGTCTTAGACGGGTTAGTTATGAAGTCAACGCTGACAAATTTTTTAAACCAGAATATGTCAATATATTTGGCATTCCCTTTACTTTTTTGCCACACGAGGGAAACAACGAGCTATCACCTACACCACCACTACCGAAAACAAGAATTGAAGTGATTAGTGAAAAACAAGCACATGAAATTAGCTGGCCAAACATTATTCGCATCGAGCGAGTATATCGTCCGCTACTGACCCTAGATTGGGAGAAAGTTGAAACGCTGACAATAGATCCTTATGTATCTATTACCGAAGCAGAGTTGGATGCTATTGTTGCAGCAAAAGCACACCCGGCAGTTAGAGCCGCCATCGGTCTTGAGAAAATTGCAAAAGAGACCAGAGTACAAACAATTGTCTTTAGAATCGCCTCGGACATCTATAACGCCGAGCAAAAACCCGACCAGAGAGGCTCTAAAGAGGTATTTTTGATTCAGCTAGTCAAGTTGGTTGAGATATTTATAAAATCAGAAAAAATCACTATTAAAAATAATTCATTCCATCGACAAAACAGCAAGTGGAAAATACTGGTCATACTCAACATGAGTAAAATCATACAACACATCTGGTCGGCAATCAGAGTGGATAATAGCAAAAAATTAGCACCAGTATTTGAGCAGGAAAAACCTATCAAATCAACAGCTGAGATGAGAGAGTGGTTTACCAGCAAACCCTGTGAGTGGTTGCAAAAATCACATATTAGCCATTGCGTCTATGACAGTGGCTGGGAAGCGACCGAAGCTTATTTTCTGGAAAAATCTGACTTGGTCGAATCATTTGTAAAAAACGACCATTTGGGTTTTGTGATTTTATACCACTATCAAGGGGTTACTAAAAAATACTATCCTGATTTTATTATTCGCCTGAGTAATGGAGCCTATTTGATACTGGAGACCAAAGGCAGAGACAGCGAGCAAGACAAAACCAAGCGGAAATATTTGCGCGAATGGGTCAACGCAGTCAATGAGCACGGCGGTTTTGGTCGCTGGCACCAGCAAGTTTCGTTTGCACCCTCTGATGTAAAGAGCAAACTCATAAAATGTATATAATTAGTCTTTATTGTTTGGAGTGATAGAGGGTGCACTACATAAGTCAATTATTGGTAGTATATTATCTGTTGATAATCTAAAATTATAATTCTAATAAAAATTAAAATGAAAAACATACAAAGTATCTTGTTAATTGCACTTGTTGCGAGCATGCTGACGATAAAGTAGCAGTAGAAACAAAAAGCGCTAAAAAAGCCATCTTTAAAGAGGGAGATTCTATGCTATTTGAGCAAACCCACAAAAAATTATGCTAACACACAAAAACCCGAAAAAATCAACTCAAAAACCGATTGAGTCCTACGACTACAAGGACAAGCAGCGGCTCAATAACCCGCCGGTTGGACTAGTTACGCCGCAGAACGACCCGGACAAAGGCAAAAAGCAAACCTACGCCTATGATCTGCACCTTGAGCCGCAACTAGACTGGGTGGGTAAAACCGAGCATAGCAGTTTTTTGTTGCCGACAGTTTCTTTGCATGTGCACGAGCGCATTGACCCGCAAACCATTATTGAAGCGGTTAGCAAGGTAGCAGACGACGGAGGACAACTCAGTCTTTTAACAGTAAAAATAGTGGATGACCGGGGGATTGAGAGTTTGTGGGTTATTGACATTATACAAGATGAGAATATAATAGATAATAACCAAAACCAAGATGAAAAACACATTAAAAACTAAGATGAAAATTTCTGTTAGTAATTATGGACCTATTGCTAAGGCTGAGGGCATAGAGATTTGTCCGCTGACGGTGTTTGTGGGTCCGAGCAATACAGGCAAGTCTTACCTTGCAGTGCTGATTTATGCCCTGTGTAATTCTTTTGAAATGGAACATAATTTTCCGAGCTTGAGCTATCACAGAACCCATCGTAGCAGAGTAACACGCGAAGACTTAAAGGGATTAGATAAAGCTGATGAGTCTATAAACAAAAACATAAACAATTTACTCACCAAATTATTTAAAAACAAGAAAGCACATCTTCAATTCTCAGACTTACCTGAAGAGCTACAACAGTGGGCTAATCAGCACATTGTAAATGCGATGAGTAAAGCATTTCACCGTGAGGTTGCTCGTTGTGTAGGAACATCCATACCAGCAGATTCCCTAACCGGAAATAAATTTAAATTTAAGTTTGAGGACAACGAAAAAATTCTTACGCTGGAGGTGCCTGATAAAATTCCCAGTTTAAAAATTAAAAACATGAGTTTTGACTTGCAAGAGTTGTCAATGTTTCAAAGATATATGTTCGAACGAGCCAGACCAGATGAGCTTCAAAAAGAAATATTTTTAAATCTATTATTAAACAAATTATTCGATTTTCCCAGCAACATAAAGGAATCTTTTTATTTGCCAGCGGCAAGAACGGGAATTATGCAAAGCCATCGGGTTATTGCTGGGGCGCTGGTGCAACGGGCTACTTCTGCCGGGTTGGAACCCCTTTCTGTCCCCACTCTCAGCGGTGTTTTATCCGACTTTATAGAAGAAATTATTCTTATGAATACTAGCATTGCCGACCCCGATGTTGGAAAAATAGCAAATGTAATGGAAACAAATATACTGCATGGCACTGTTAAGATAGAAGGCTCGCAAACCACCCAATACCCACAGTTATTATACAAGCAAAAGGATCTTGAAATTCCATTGTTGCGTTCCTCGTCAATGGTTTCTGAACTTGCCCCTATTGTCCTTTTCCTTAGGCACCGAGTGGAAAAGAGTGATTTGCTGATTATCGAAGAGCCCGAGTCGCATCTGCATCCCGCAGCGCAAAAAAACATCGCAGAGGTTATTGTGCATCTAATTCGCGTAGGTGTGAGAGTCATGGTAACAACCCACAGTGATTATTTTTTAGAGCAACTTGCAAACCATGTTCGCAAGACAAAATTGCAAGAAAGCAAAGCTGAGAAACTTACTGGAGTTGGTTTTTTAAAAGAAGAAGAGATTGGTGCTTATGTATTTAATCAAAAAAAGAAGGGAACAATCGTTGAAAGATTACATTTTGATCAAGAATCAGGCTTTTCTCCAGAAGATCACAACAAAGTATCTTCAGCTTTGTATAATGAAACCATAGAGATTCTGGATAAACTTGACCAACCAAAATAGAGAATGCACTCTAACATTATCTCCACATTAAAAACAGAGTTCGCTGGGTGTATTCGTAAATCTTGCGAGACACTAGAGTGCAGACTTGAGCTTAGCAATATTCCGGAAACAAAAGCTATTTTTGACCTTGATTGCATTGCAACAAAACAATTCATTAAAGGGAAAAGATGCGATTACGTTATTGCAGTGATGGATACTCAAGCTACATTTGTTATCCCCGTAGAATTTAAGACTAACTATGTGATTGTAGAGAAGGTAAAGCAACAATTAGAAGGTGGAGTCCGATTGATTCAAAAACACTCTCAAGGTCAATTCTTGTGCCATCCGGTGCTGGTTTCTAAGTCTATCAGCAAACCTGCCCTCAAAGAGCTTCGGCTAGTCAAGATAGAGTATAACGGCAGAACAGCAAGAATTAGACACAATTTCTGTAATCAGCAGTTACAGTGGGATAAGACAAAGAAGTAATTATCAAGTCATTTCTAATGTTACCAATACACCTGTTAACCAATGAGTAAAAACATAAATAAACTCATTATCAATAGCTTCTACGCTGAGCAGGAGCTGTATTAGCAGCAAAGATTACGGCGGCAAAGTGCAAATTGGCTTTCATGATTTTTATGTTACAATAACGAATAACAAAATGTGTAAAAAACAACAACCCGATTTCTGGAATCCCGCACTCTATAAAAAGCAGCACGCTTTTGTCCATGAGTACGGCAAAGATTTACTGCAACTTTTAGCGCCGCAACAGCAAGAGCATATTCTTGATGTAGGTTGTGGAACCGGCGAATTAACAAAGCAAATTTCGACAAGTTGCGCCTCCGTATCCGGCATTGACAGCTCTCTGGAAATGATTAAGGCGGCACGCAAAGCTTACCCTGAAATCAACTTTGAGCATCAGGATGTCCGCTATCTAGATTGCACAGAGGTGTATGATGCGATTTTTTCCAACGCAGCTTTGCATTGGATCAAAGAAGCCGACAGGGTAATTCACGCGCTGTCTGAAGCACTCAAATTCGGCGGGCGCTTGGTTGTGGAAATGGGTGGCAAAGGAAATGTCAGGCGTATTGTTACAACACTACAGGCGACTTTGGCAGAGCTTGGATTCGTAGCGCAATCGAAATTCAACCCTTGTTATTTCCCCAGCATTGCGGAATATGCTTCCATTCTTGAAAAACACCAATTAACCGTAACCCATGCGTGGTATTTTGAACGACCGACAAAACTCGCGGGCGAATTGGGATTAACCCACTGGCTCAGCCAGTTTGCGATGCCTTTTTTTCAGGGTATCAACGAAAAAGAGTGGCGCAATATCATCAATATAACGACCGACAAACTGAAAGCCGAGTTATATGTCAATGGCAAATGGCATGCCGATTATAAACGCTTACGATTTATTTGCACTAAATAGCAACGCTTTCACAACACAGCCGATAAACATATCCGTGAGTTTATCGCGAAATGTGGGCGTATCCTTGCAGTGGTTGCTCGTGCTCTGAGACGGGTTAGTTATGAAAAAACACTAACGATATTAGCTTAATTGAGCCGTCCAAAGAGCCGATTGATTACCTCAAAAAAACTCTGCTACCTTTTTAGCGTACCTTGCTCTAAGCTATAAAACCTGCTCTCAAAGCCAAGAATAACTAGACAATTTGTTTGGTATAAATTACTACTACTGGTAGTATATTATCTGTTGATAATCTAAAATTATAATTCTAATAAAAATTAAAATGAAAATCATACAAAGTATCTTGTTAGTTGCACTTGTTGCGAGCCTGCTGACGATAAATGCGAAGCAACTACTCCAAACTAGCGTCTCGTGGAATGACGGTAGTATATCTTACCCCAAAGGCAAACCAGAGGTTACAGCTATTAAGCAAGAGTTAAAAGAAAATCAAGTTATAGATTTTCACTGCCACCTAGTACCAACCTTTGTCTATATTCTCAAAGGCAGCGTCGAAGTAGAAACAAAAAGCGGTAAGAAAGCCATCTTCACAGAGGGAGATTCTATGCTCGAGGTTATGAATACTATACATAAAGGAACCGCAATAGGCGGACCAACAGACATCTTGGTCTTTTTTGCCGGCGCCAAATCTAAACCACATACTGTAGCTGTAGGTAGCAAAGAAGCTCAAAAACATTGCAACTAACTTATCATTAGTGTTTGAGCAAACTTTAAAAAATATAGACGATATACTGCATAAAGATGCTGGTTGTAGCAGTGAGCTAGACTATGTAGAGCAAACCTCGTGGGTCTTGTTTCTAAAATATCTGGACGATCTAGAAAAGGACAAAAACGCAGAAGCCGAGCTTAGTGGTAAAGCCCATATTCAGATTATTGCAGCAGAGTACCAGTGGAGCATATGGGCAGCGCCAAGGCTAGAAAATGGAAAAATAGACCATAACGCCTTAAGCGGAGATGACCTCTGTAATTTTGTAGATAGGAAGCTTTTTCCCTACTTCAAAAAATTTAAGGCAGACGCTGCTAGTGCCGATAGCATAGAATATAAAATTGGTGAGATTTTTAGCGAGTTAAAAAACAAAATACAAAGTGGCTACAACCTACGCGAAGTGCTCAATTTGATTGACGAATTGCGTTTCCGCACACATAAAGAAAAGCACGAAATGAGCCATTTGTATGAGAGCAAAATCAAAAACATGGGCAATGCGGGTCGTAACGGTGGCGAATACTACACTCCGAGACCGCTGATTAAAACCATCGTCAAAGTCGTAGCACCAAAAATAGGCAATAGCATTTATGATGGCGCAGCTGGCTCCGCTGGTTTCTTGTGTGAAGCCTTCGAGTACTTAACTATAAGCAAAGAGCGATCAACAAGCGATGTTGACACCTTACAAAAAAAAACTTTTTACGGCAAAGAGAAAAAATCGCTTGCCTATATTATTGGTATTATGAATATGATTTTACACGGAGTCGAAGCTCCCAATATTATACATACCAACACCCTATCCGAAAACCTGACCGATATCCAAGACAAAGACCGTTTTGATGTAGTGCTGGCAAACCCGCCCTTTGGTGGCAAAGAGCGCGCCGAAGTACAGCAAAACTTCCCTATAAAAACTGGTGAAACTGCCAGTCTTTTCTTGCAACATTTTATCAAAATACTTAAGCGCGGTGGTAGAGCAGGCATGGTCATCAAAAATACTTTTTTAAGCAACACCGACAGCGCTACTATCACCCTGCGTCAAGAATTATTAACCACTTGCAATCTGCATACGGTGCTAGACCTACCCGGTGGTACCTTTAGCGGTGCGGGCGTTAAAACCATTGTATTGTTTTTTGATAAGGGTAGCGCAACTAAAAAAATATGGTTTTACCAGCTCAAGCTAGAGCGAAATCTAGGTAAAACTAACCCTCTCAATGAAGAGGATCTAGCCGATTTTATTGCCTTGCAAAAAACTCGAAAAAGTAGCGCAAACTCATGGACGCTAGAGCTCACAGCTATAGACCAAAAAACTTTTGATTTGTCTGTCAAAAATCCCAATACGCCGCAACAAGCCCCCTTGCGACAACCAGCAGAGCTACTCAAAGAAATGTCGGAGTTAGACCGAGCAAGCAGTTTGATAATTGATAGCTTAAAATTGAAAATTGAGAATTGAGAATTGAAAATTGAAAATTGAGAATTGAAAATTGAAAATGGAGAATTGAAAATGGAGAATTGAAAATTGAGAATTGAGAATTGAAAATTGAGAATTGAAAATTGAAAATTGAGAATTGAAAATTGAAAATTGAGAATGAAAGAAAATATCATTGCTTCTAAATCTTATGCTTTTGCACTGCGAATAATAAAGCTGTATAAGTTTCTTGTTTCAGAGAAAAAAGAATATGTACTCTCTAAACAAATTTTAAGAAGTGGAACAAGTGTTGGCGCATTGGTAAAAGAAGCAGAGCATGCCCAATCAAAAGCTGACTTTGTTTACAAGATGAATATCGCATTAAAAGAAGCTAATGAAACAGAATATTGGCTTATGTTACTAAAAGACAGTGATTATATTGATAACAACAGTTTTAATTCCATCCACCCAGAAAACATTGAACTCATCAAATTATTGGTAAGCATAGTTAAAACGTCAAGATTAAATAATAAAAAATAATTTTCAATTCTCAATTCTCAATTAACAAAATGAAAAATAATTTTCAATTTTCAATTCTCAATTAACAACTATCAATTAACAAAATGAAAAATAATTTTCAATTCTCAATTCTCAATTAACAAAATGAAAAATAATTTTCAATTTTCAATTCTCAATTAACAACTATCAATTAACAAAATGAAAAATAATTTTCAATTTTCAATTCTCAATTAACAACTATCAATTAACAAAATGAAAAATAATTTTCAATTCTCAATTAACAACTATCAATTAACAAAATGAAAAATAATTTTCAATTCTCCATTTTCAATTCTCCATTTTCAATTTTCAATTCTCAATTTTCAATTTTCAATTCTCAATTCTCAATTAACAAAATGAAAAATAATTTTCAATTTTCAATTCTCAATTCTCAATTAACAACTATCAATTAACAAAATGAAAAATAATTTTCAATTTTCAATTCTCAATTCTCAATTAACAACTATCAATTAACAAAATGAAAAATAATTTTCAATTTTCAATTTTCAATTTTCAATTTTCAATTCTCAATTCTCAATTAACAACTATCAATTAACAAAATGAAAAATAATTTTCAATTTTCAATTTTCAATTTTCAATTTTCAATTCTCAATTCTCAATTAACAACTATCAATTAACAAAATGAAAAATAATTTTCAATTCTCAATTCTCAATTTTCAATTAACAACTATCAATTAACAAAATGAAAAATAATTTTCAATTTTCAATTCTCAATTTTCAATTAACAACAGGTAACAGCGCAAAAAAACTTTTACAGGATTCTAACAATGACTGAACCCAACAAAACCTCCCGCACAGTAGCGGAGTTAATCAAGGCATTACAACAATTTCCGCCAGATATGCGGGTTGTGGTGAGTGGCTATGAAGAGGGCTATGAAAATATGCTTACCCCAAAAATAGAAAAACTGGAACAGAACCCGGAAAATCCCTATTGGGAGGGTGAGTTTCAAGAGCAAGGGCAATTGGAGGGTGGACAACTGATAGAGGCGGTTGTTATGCAGAGGGTGTTAAGAGATGTGTAGTTTGCCGCAGGGGTGGGAGGTTAAGAAGCTGGGGGAGGTTTGTCAATTTTTTAATGGGAAGGCTCACGAAAAACACATTGTACCTAATGGGAATTTTGTTGTAGTAAATTCAAAGTTTATTTCTACCGATGGAAGTATTCGTAAATTTATCGCACAACAAATGTCTCCTCTGTTTCGAGGTGATATTGCAATGGTAATGAGTGATGTTCCAAATGGTAAAGCTCTTGCAAAATGTTACATAGTCAACGAAGATGATAAATATTCTCTAAATCAGCGTATTTGTGCTATTCGTACAACAGAGTTCAGTATTCTATTTCTTTATTATCAATTAAATAGACACCCATACTTATTGGCATTTAATAATGGTGAAAATCAAACCAATCTCCGTAAAAATGATATTTTAAACTGCCCTTTATGTAAACCACCACTCCCCGAGCAAAAACGCATTGTCGCCATTTTAGACCAAGCCTTTACTGCCATAGACCAAGCCAAAGCCAATACCGAAAAAAATCTGAAAAACGCCCGCGAGCTTTTCCAATCAAAATTACAGGAAACTTTTGCTAATGGAAAATTGAAAATTGACACTGGAGAATGGGAGGAGAAAAAACTGGGGGAGGTTTGTCAATACGACAAAAATAAAAACACACGAACAGATTTACCATATGTTGGTTTAGAAAATATAGAATCTGATACAGGGAAATTTATTGGCTCAAAAAAACCTTCTCAAGTTAAAAGTTCTACGTTTTATTTTTCTAGTCAGCATATATTGTATGGCAGATTGCGCCCTTATTTGAATAAAGTATTACTCCCTGATTTCTCTGGTCATTGCTCCACAGAGATATTCCCAATTAAGGCGAGTAAACTAACGGTTAGAGAATTTTTATTTTATTGGTTTATGATGGATGCCACTGTTTCTAAAATTAATGCCACATGGACAGGTGCTAGGATGCCTAGGGCAAATATGAAGGAAGTAATAAATTTTTATATTGGTATCCCGCCACTACTCGAGCAAAAACAGATAGTCCAAAAATTGGATATTGTATCCACCGAAACGAAAAAACTGGAAACCATCTACCAGCAAAAAATAACTTGCTTGGACGAACTAAAAAAGAGCATACTACAAAAAGCATTTAACGGAGAGCTATGATTATGAAACTAAATATAAATTTAAAAAATTGTTACGGAATAAAAAATCTACAGTATGAATTTGAATTTAGTGATAGTCATTCAACATTTTCGCTTTATGCCTCAAATGGATCAATGAAAACATCATTTGCAAAAACATTTGAAGATATATCCAAAGGAGAACAACCTAAGGATTTAGTTTATTCTGACAGAATAGCGAAGTGTGATATTAAGCTGGGCAATCACAGCATCAAACCCTCTCAAATATTTGTCATACATTCGTATAAAAAAGATTATGAATCTAAAAAACTATCTACCTTAATGGTTAATAAACAACTCAGGAAAGAATACGAAAGCATACATAAAAATATAGATGAAAAAAAGCAAATTTTATTAAGAGGACTAAAGACAATTAGTAAAATAGCTAAAATAGCTGATATTGAAAAACGCATATCAAAAATTTTTTATCACCAAGAAGATAATAAATTCTTTGAATCATTGATAAGAATAAAAGATGAGATTCATGATGAAAAAATTAATGTCTGCAAGGAAATAAAATATAACGATATATTTAATGATAAAGTTAAAAATTTTTTGGAACAGTCCGACGTTAAAGAAAATATAGAG
>CBDHEM010000056.1:0-1634 GCA_965261955.1 Leptonemataceae bacterium | reverse complement strand
ATTCTAGTTTCATTTATTCTCTTTTTTTTAGTCGATTTTTTTTTTTCTAGTTTATTACAAGTTTTTATCCGGTTTATTACAAGTTTTACTTTATTTATTTATTTTCTTTTATTTTTTTTATTTATTTATTTTTTTTTTTTTTTTTCATTTTATTATTTCTTTTTCCTTTTATTATTTTTTTATATGTAAATCTTTATTCTAGTTTTAGTCGTCATTTATTCTCTTTTTTTTTTTTTTTTTTTTTTTTCAGTTGTTATTTGACTTTATTTTAGTTTAGTTTAATTGACAATATATTGCGTGTTTAATTCTAACCTGGCGTTGATTTGTGGTTGTGATCTCGCTATTAGTATTGATTCCCTGATTCTTAGATTACCAATATTCCGTACTATTCCTTCTATCTTAACTGAAAAGTTTTTTTCGTTGTTTTTGCATTTTTCCAAATGCTTGTGGAATGAAGATGCGCGTGTGTTGATATGTTCTTTAACTCTAACGTGTAGTGGTCTGATGGTGCTACCTATATAGAAGTGGTTACATTTTAGGCAGGTTATGCGATATATTGTGTATGTCTTGTGGCATATTCCCTGGCCTCTTATTGGGCAGTTAGGTAGTGTGCATGTTGCGTTGTTGTTTGTGTGTTTTTTTGTTAGGTACTGTCTTAATGAGGGGCCGGTGTGTGCGAGTTGTATGTCCAATCCCTGTTTGTGTATAGCCCTTCGGATATCTCTGGTGACGTTCTCATTGAAATGTGGTAACTTCAAGAAGCATGTGTTAGAGATTCCGTGTGTTTTTCTGTTTTTGTTTTTTTGTGTATGGGTTCTGTGCAGTGTTGGGTAACCGTTTTCTTTGAGGGTTTCCATGAAGTGGTTAGTGTGTGTGACTTTGTCCCTTGTGTCGCTACATCTGTCTTCAATACGCTTTACTTCGTTTCTAATGTAACTATTTTTTGCGCTGAGTGGGAGGGCTGATCTGTAGTGGACAAATAGGTTTTTGGTGGTCGGTTTTCTGTAGAAGCTGGTGTGGATTTTGCCAGCTGGGGTTATTTGTAGTCTAAAATCTAAAAGTGCTAAAGAGCCAGTATTGTCTGGGTGTTCAGCTTTAAATTGTATGTGGCTATCCATGTTCTGAAATTTACCTATTATTGTGTTAGCTTCTTCCAGAGATGACGTCACCATTAGTATATCGTCGATATATCTGGTGAAGAATGTGTTAGGTGGGCAGATGTCTAGTGCTCGGCGTTCTAATCGATCCATGTATGAGATGGCTAGGATGCCCGAAATGCTGGATCCCATGGGTAGTCCAGTTATCTGTCTATATGTGTGTCCGTTGTAGGTAAAGTATGTGTTTTCTATGACGATGGATAACAGTTCATGTATGTCTGATGCAGTTAGTTTGTAACAGTCTATGTTCCTAGCGTTTATGTTTTCAGCTATTAAGTCGATTGCTGGGCGTGCAGGTACTGTGGTGTAAAGGGATACTACATCTAAACTGAATATATACCTGTTGTGTTTGAGTTGCTCTGTGTCTGTTTGTCGTAGTCTATGGATTACTTCTTCTGAGTTCTTAACGTGTCCTGGGAAAGTGGAGAGTATGGGTTTTAATATTTGTGTGAGTAACCATGGTATTTTATAGAGCGG
>CBDHEM010000055.1:0-6008 GCA_965261955.1 Leptonemataceae bacterium | reverse complement strand
AATAAATGCCTGTATCATACTTCAAATTTCAGAGCCATTGTTCCCTTCTCTAATTATGCTAATTTTAGCCACCCATATATATATCACACCTTCATTCCATGAAGATAATCAGTAGATTCACTATATAGCTTTAAACCACCCACTCAACTTTTTATTTCACTGGCTCTTTTCAGAGCCACCAAAAAGCAAAAGACTTGACTTCTTCCCAGTTATTCAGGGGCTCATTTATGCATAAAAAGATAGGTGTATTGAGAAGAAAACTGATGAATTCTATGCCTGACTTGAGCCGAATTTCTCAAAACATCTTTTTAGAGTACCAATATTTCCATCAATTTTTCTTTAGTCCACAGGATTGGCATAATTTTGACGCACATTTTAATACTGTAGGTTTTCATAGTGTTGGAATTTAACTTGTCACTAATTAGAAGTAGCCCTGCTTTGATGTCACTTTTGACTGATGCTAGAGTACCATAATGCCGATGTGCTAATCTGTTATTATGAAAGCTGCCCATCTAACCACAGCACTAGTGGGAGGCACTTGGCTCTATTCACTACCAGGTAATTTTATTTATTTATATATATATATATTTAGCTCGAGAGTAGAGATCAATTCTAAGATGTAGCTGAAGAATATAAGGGTGTACATTTAAAAGTATGCACCACTATTAGAACACAAGAGCTACATTTTGGTACCAAAAATAACTTCATAGGGTATGGCATTCAAAAGTTACGAACTTGGGAGTATAGGAGTATAACCACCCATTTCTGCCACTAGGATCCCCTCAATGTGGTAGCATTCTAGTATAGAAACTTTGTAGTAGAGTAGAGATTTAACTAGTTAGATCCTTCTGAAGAAGGATCAAGGCTTAATTAGGTCTTGGTGAATATGCTCGAATTTCTACCTATTTTTCTTTTCATTCTCTATTATTATTGTTTTCTTTCTCAATTACTAGCTGAGATGAGTGGTCACTGCTATCAACATCTATTTTGTAATATTAATATTTTGCAAGGTAAGATAAAAAATCTGTTTTTCAACCTTGGTCAGTAATCCACTGAGAGTAATGTTACGATTTTACACAGTTGAATATAATGTAGCAAAATAAAAAGTTCAACTCACTGCCTCCTACTCATACTGGTACTATCATACTTCCACTTTCTCAGAATAGTCAGATCTTCCTGCACAGTACCAGGAGTTTCAGCCTCAACTCAACTGCTCATATATTGAATTGTAGTTTGTTCTGGTTGATACACTAAATATGGAAGTAAGCTAGCTAGTAAACTTTAGCTGATGATGATGCACTCAAAATGTTGATCTAGGAAATAAAGTGGTTAGCTGAAGTTGTACCTATTTTTTAATCTGGTCAGGCAAGTTCACTTTTTTTCCAGCATAATTCTTGATGCTCAGATGCTCAGAAGCAGCTAGCAATATCTGGCATGGCCTAGATTACGTTTCCTGGTGATAATCATTAGTTTCACTATTTTATTCTAGCAACGATGATAATGAGATGACTATATGATTTAATCTTCACATAATGACCATCACAATCTTTTAGCATTCATGCAACTATACCTCTTATTTTAATTCTCAAGACAATATGGCTGGGATTCACAGCCACCCTTTCAAATGTTCATAGACATAAATTGTCAGGATCCACTCCACCTTCTTGTAAATCACCAAACTTCTATCTTTATTATTCACATTCAAATTCTCACTTTTTTCACTCACTCTCTCACTCCGATCCTTGGTGATGTATATAGTGTAGGAAGTCAATTCCTGACTGAAAAAGAAATACATTCAATTGGGCTATTCTTATGAAAATTGACAGTCTCTGTATTATCCCTGGATAGCTGGGACAAAGAACAATCTAAGATACAGCCTCAGAGAGATCAGATGGATGTAGTATCTGAACAATGTGTGGAGAGATAACCTGAATCACGACTGGATCCACTATTTTCATCAAAGTTAGTTAGAAAATATACAGTCTGCTGGTTAGGTATGACACAATAAGGGATCATCTAGCTACCCCGAGAGGCTGTTAGCTCCCCTTCACAAACAGTAGTGGTGTTGTCTTCAAGCGACTTTTCCCAATGCAGCTCACTTTCCTCCACCTTCAAAATTAGCAGATTAACCCCCACAGTTGTGCAACAAATAGTTGTTATCTGTTGGTAAAGGAGGTTCAGTGATCCAGCTAGACATCAAACTACAAATTGCTGCAAGTGTTTAATGTCAGACAGTTAGCCACAGTTCCTTAGCTATAGCTATATACTACCCTCAGGCTCTGGCAGTGGGCTTCAGCTAGACTGCTATAACATAGGCAACCTCTGTTGCAGTCTAACTATTTAGTGAGCATAGCAAGCCCCCATTTGGAAATTTAACAGGCATTGCTGTATGTCGCCAGCTATAGTGCATGCCACCATAGATGCTCAAAACTGTATTGAAGAATAATTCCTCAGTGCAATGGTTATAGCCTTTCAAACAAAAAAAGAGAGGATTTACTCTGTCAGTACAGAAGAGTTTCTCTGCTCAAGTAGAATTTTGACAGTGTACTTTGTAACAGACTTATGAATGGAATGTGAAATTGATACCATTCCTACACTGTAATAGAATTCAGGGCTCAGCAATGCAAATAAGTTATGCAATATAACAAGAAGTGAACAAAGGAGAGCTCTAAAGGAAGTTAGAACACGTTCTCTACAAAACAACAACAAAAAAGTTAGGTTGGCTCAAAGTCGGAGTGACAATTCAGAAGCTAATATCGAAAAAATATGCCGATGAGATTTAGTAATGTTTAACTGCAGTTGCAACCTCCTTTCCATCAGTCAAACCTTCTCTGTATGCTCTCTTGTATTCCCTTACTTTTCTCAAGTTCTTCCTTATCAGTTACACAGGCACCATATCGAGAGCTGGATTGATGATTTGACGAACTTGATGAGTGTGAAGTTACTGTGTGCTCGACAATATCTCTTTGACTGACCCCAAACACACTCTATGGGATTAAGTTCACAGTGAAACTGCTATGAAGAAACACTTAAAAGCCTTGATGTTCATATAGTGTTGAACACTTGTGAACAACAAGGGTTTTAAGGGAGGACTATACCATTTTCCTCCGAAATTTGAACACATATTTGTAGCTGTCATAACTTTCCCCCCCTTTCTTCTATGCAGATACTTTTATTACCAGCTTGATGCTTATTGTGTGTGCTTTAAGATGATATGTAAAAAGTCTCTATATGCACTTTTTCTTTGAAGATATAGCCAAACAAGCAAGGGTCACTCAAAAAATGGCACCTCCCAAATGGCAAGATGTCTAATTCCCAGGCGCCTTGAGCTAAAGACTCAAAAATTGTTTTGTGGCTTGCTAACACCCTAAGCTGTGATATGGCTGAATCATAATTACAACGCGGTGAAGTGTTGAATAGATACGAGACACTTTATTTCCAACCGCGCCAAAAACCACTGAATATCTGTGACCCCGCCTCTTCCAATCATCATATCTCAGGAATGCTTCACGGTAAAAATAATTTGTCTCAGCCATATCACAGCTTAGGCTTGTAAGGAAGCCACTACACAAGTTTGGGGGGCGGTAGCTCAACGGCCCCTTGGAATTAGTCATCTTGCCAATTAGGAAGTGCCATTTTTTGAGTGACCCTTGCGTGTTTGGCTATATCTTCTAAGAAAAAGTGCCTATAGAGACTTTTTACATATCATCTTAAAGCACACACAATAAGCAACAAGCTGGTATAATAATTATTTGCACAGAAGAAAGGGGAAAAAAAAAGTTATGACAGCTACAAATATGTTCAAATTTCGGAGGTGTTTCTTGGGATTAAAACCGGTATCTCCGAAAGAAAGTCTTCATGATTGGAGAGGATTGCTCGCATATCATCTGCCCTGAGGGTGGCAATATTGATTGAACTCTCTGGAAGGATGGTCCTCCAACCCCTTCACTGATCCATCTGACAAAACCATGGACTGTAGCTGACCAGCCCAGTATTCCTTACTCGGTGAGAGCCTCCATCTTTTACCAGGATGTTGCATGCAATAAGTGCCTTGTCATCAAACTTCCTGTGGCAGATGCTTTTAATCAATGATGAAAACTCCCGTGTATGTGTGTCGAGGGTTACTTGTATTCAGCAATATCACACACAGGCAGTTTTTATTTGGTCCAAAAACTGATCCCCAGTCCAATAAACCATTCTGCTCACAACCATATTCCAGAAAAACTCTTGTAGTCTGAATATCTCAGGCTTGGATGCTGTTGTGATGAAAGGCACAAATAGTCATGTTTGTCTATAAAGTCAGACACCATGATACCACCCCCTTTCGTTTTGGGCAGAAGTGCTCGTTTGTCTTCCTCTCCCCACATCCATATTTGACCCTCATTTGAGTTATAAATGGACTTGTCATGATATACTACAATCAGTGCCTTCTTCTCATCATTCTCCTCATGCCGAACTCTTGGTGGTTCATCGCTGCATGCTGGTGGTAGCTTGTGTGATTGTTAGAGTGTTGCCATGGTCTTCAAATACTCCAGTTAATGTAAAAAAAGTTATTTAAATAATATATATACCTCACAATGCTTAACAACATCCTCCCTCTCGTGGTCATCAATGTACACACCGACATTTTCTATTTTCAAGACAGACGCATTACCCTTGGTTATAGTGTAGTTGTATGTAGCTCAATTTCTTGAGAAAAACACTTTTTTGACAAAGAACAACTTTTATGTAAATTAATGTAAAAATGCTTCAAAACAGCAGAAAAGCGAAGTGTAGCTGTTATATGGCCCAATTTGATGAGAAAAACACGTTTTTGTCCTAAATGACAAGTTTTTTGACATTTCTGTAATAATGCTTCAATACAATAGAAAAGCTTAGTTTAGCTGTATTTAGCTCATTTTGTTGGGAAAAACACAGGTATGTGGCTCAATTTCTTGAGAAAAACACTTTTTTGACATAAAGGACAAGTTTTTGTCAATTTCTGTAAAAATGCTTCAAAACAGCAGAAAAGCTTAGTGTAGCTCTATATGGCTCAATTTGATGAAAAAACACCTTTTTGTCCTAAATGACAAGTTTTTTTGTCAATTTCTGAAAAAATGCTTCAATACAATAGAAAAACTTAGTTTAGCTGTATGTGGCTCAATTTGATGAGAATTTTTTTTTTTTTACGTAAATGACAATTTTTTGGTCAAAATCTGTAAAAAATTCTTCAAACAACAGAAAAGCTAAGTGTAGCTGTATATGGCTCAATTTGATTAGAAAAACACTTTTTGACATAAATGACAAGTTTTTTGTCAATTTCTGTAAAAATGCTTCAATACAACAAGCTTTGTTTAGCTGTATTTTGCACATTTTGATGAGAAAAACACAGGTATGGGGTTCAATTTGTTGAGAAAACACTTTTTTGACCTAAATAATAAGTTTTTTCGTTAAATTCTGTAAAATGCTTCAATACAATAGAAAAGCTCAGTTACCTGTATGTGTCTCAATTTGTTGAGAAAAACACTTTTTTGACCAAAATGACTTTTTTTGTGTCAATTTCTGTAAAAAAATGCTTCAATACAATAGAAAAGCATAGTTTAGCTGCATATGGCTCAATTTCATGTGAAAAATACTTTTTTGTCCTAAATGACAAGTTTTTTTGTCAATTTCTGTAAAAATGCTTCAATACAATAGAAAAGCTCAGTTTAGCTGTTTGTGGCATAATTTAATGAGAAAAACACTTTTTTGTCATAATTTTTTTTTTTTTTCAATCTTGTAAAAATACTTCAAAACAGCAGAATATTTAATTGTAGCTGTGGGTCAATTTGATGAGAAAAATACTTTTTGACATAAATGACAATTTTTTTAATGCAATTTCTGTAAAAATGCTTCAAACAACCGAAAAGCTAAGTATAGAGCTGTATATGGCTTAATTTGATGAGAAAAACACCTTTTTGACATAAATGGCAATTTTTTTTTGTCAATTTCTGTAAAATGCTTCAATTCGACAAACAAGCGTCATTTAG
>CBDHEM010000054.1:0-7700 GCA_965261955.1 Leptonemataceae bacterium | reverse complement strand
CAAGGGCAGGTTCCGAAGAACCCATTACCCCCGTTTAAACCGCAATAGCAGTGCTCACCTCGATGAATTAACATTGAAGGGATTATTGTCAATATTGATCAAGTCACAGACCCGGCCTATCAAGGCAAACTCTGCAACTTGACACAATTGATTACTAATAGATTGGTTGGTCGGATATGGAGTATTAAATAGTTCCTGCCTTATGGCAGTTAATTCAGTACATTCGCTAAATAAATGTATGGGTGATTCAACAGAATTATAGCGTTTACATAACCTACAAGTATGATCATTACAAAGATTGGCAAGTTTCAGATGTTTTTTCCACCAGCCATGGCCAGTGAAAAATTGAACACACCAACCAAGGTGTTCCCTTGGCATGTTCAGCAGTTTGGCTGATAGTATAGGGTCTGGACCCATACACCAGTATTTAGTTTGTGCATGGCCTTTTAGGTTTTCCCATTTGGTAGCCCATAGGCCATCAAGAAATGTCATGATGGTCTGGTTAATGACATCTTTTTTTGGAGTGACAAAAAGTTCAAGGTGTGTAGTATCATGACTGGCATACTCTAGCCAATCATATTTAGAGCCCTCCATAATAGTATAGAGACCAGTTTTGTTTTTAATTTGGTTTAAAATATCCACCAAATTAAATACATGTTTATTTCTAATTATAGAATTGCGGATGGTTAAATAACCAGCTTCAAGTGAACATAAAAATGTATCACCTTTAGAAAAGTGCTCCAGAAGTTTGGAGCACATTATGTATGTGGATGCTAAAATAGCTTCAATAACATTGGTAGTTCCTAGAATTTTACAAGTAAAATTAAGGAACATTAGATTATTTTTTAGTGTTATGACCCTGACAGTTAGACCGTCATCATCGTTTTTAAGCCTTTGCGAAAAAAGCCTATAATTATTCTCGAATTGATCGAGAGTCAATTGAGTAGATTTCGAGGTGCTGCTTGGTATTAAATTAAGCGGAACCAATGCTCCATTGTGGAATTCCACTTCTGGAGGAATCGTAGTTTGTGGTACAACTGCTGCTGCTGCTGCTACTGCTGCTGCTGCTGCTGTTGCTTCTGAAAAGTGACGGATTTCCGTCGTTGGTGTTGCAGAAGTTTGGCAGTCATGAAGGTTATGATCCCCATGCAAGGAACAGAATACCATTCCATTACAGGTATGATCAACACCACCATAGGTGCCAGTGGGTATAGGTTCATCATCTTGAGTATCATGATCATTGTCAACCAGGTTAATCTGGTAGTCATCTGTATCATTAATGCCTACAGCAGTAAGCGATGTGCGTATTGGTGGATTCCAGCTATAATATGGATCCATCATGAAATTGCTATGAAATAGATCAAGGGGAGTTCCCTCATGATGAATTTCATGACATAGAGATTTGATTGTTTTGAGATGGCTATTTGCTGAGGCATACTCAGCAATGCCATCCCAGTGGTTATTTTGGAAAATATGCTTGCATCTTATATATGTCTTGATGGTGACATACATAATTTCAAGCTGTGATGGTAATTGGTTATATAATATTTGTAGACTTGCAGTGGGGTTTTTTTTCCAGGTAGATGCATAACATTGCATTGCTACCCTTTCCACTGTTTCAATTTTATGTATTTGAGTGTTTGTTAATGAATGTCCCCAAACTAGGCAGCCATAGGTAAGCCTAGGTAGGATGATTTGTTTGTAGATCCATTGCATCCTTTTAGGGTTAAGACCCCATATGTGATGCAATGCAGGTTTAATTAAGTGTAGGAATTTTTTTGCTTTGGCCACTTTATTATCAATATGAAGTGACCAATTCAGTTTTTGGTCTAGTATAACCCCAAGGTAGGTCATACTAGGAGAGGGATTTATATCAACCCCATTAATGGTTAGTTTTTTTAGTTTTGGAAGGACATGGCTGTGAAATTTCCTCTGTCTAGAGAAGAAAACAGCAGTTGTTTTGTCCACAGAAAATGAAAGGCCATTTCTGGCCCCCCATTCAACTGCTTGATTTATTTTAGGTTGTGCAATTTCCACTAGTGTTTCAGGGTCAATGCCCCTGAAACATAAGGCTCCATCATCAGCAAAGCCAACAGGAGCACATGGGCTGTCTTGATTCAGTAGTTTTAATAAAGGGTCAAAAGCTAGGTTCCAGATCCTACTGCTCAATACACCACCCTGTGGTGTACCACACATAGGCCTGACACACAGCTTGACCCCAAGGACTTCTGCAATAGCAGTTCTATTTTTCAGGAAGTTCATAAACCACCTTATCATGAGAGGTGGATAGTTATTATCTTTCATTGCCTTTTCAATGGCCATGAAAGCTAAATTGTCAAATGCACCTTTAATATCAACAGATACAACTAGGCACAATTGTTTCCTAAGGATGGCACTTTCTATTAGGTTCACTAGAGTAGACAGAGCAGTATCTGTACCCTTTGAACCACTGTATGCATGCTGAAATTCAGATATTTGGCCAAGTTTTTCATCATGCTCACGGAGTGACCATTCAATGGTACGCTCCATGGCCTTAAATAAAAATTGGGTCAAAGAAATAGGCCTAAATGAGCCTGCTTCTCCATAGTCATTTTTCAATGGCTTCGGAATAAAAACCACTTTTGATTTACGAAATTCAATTGGAATATATCCAGTTGAATAAATCGCTTGAAAAATATTAGTAATGCACATAAGCGCTTTTGGACCAAAATGTTTCATTATGATGGGTTTATACCCATCTGGGCCAGCTGATTTATATGAGCCCATATAGGCAAAAGCAGCCTTTACTTTTTTAACTGTAAAAGTTTTATCGAGTCGATTATTTTTTACTGTTTTCCAAACCATTCCCTCACAGTCTTTTTTTTGGAATTCCAAATCAGATAGTGCGGCGTGGCCTGGAAATTTTTTCGAAAGCAGCACATTAAGTGACTCGGTAGGATTATTACAGTAATCACCTGCACTATTTTTCAGTAGGCCAAGTGCATTATTTTTACTATTATTCAAATTCTTAATGAATTTAGAGATATCACTAGGATATTTGATTTCTGAAGTAAATTTCAACCAGCCATCTCTTTTGGCTGTAATTATGGCTTTTTTATATTCCCTTCTCAGCGAGGTATAATTTTCCCTGCCAATCGGAGTTTTAATTTTTGCAAGTTTTCTACACTTTGCTCTAAGAATAGAAAGGCTATGGTCCCACCACGTAGGATATTTATATTTACGTTTAAATTTCTTCCTTGGAATAGTTTTAACCAAAGTTTCTTCAAGAAACTTTAAGAAATCATTCAATTTTTCTTCAA
Organism: Leptonemataceae bacterium; assembly: GCA_965261955.1. Classification (GTDB taxonomy): domain Bacteria; phylum Spirochaetota; class Leptospiria; order Leptospirales; family Leptonemataceae; genus JABAAI01. Next base: position 4,401 of record CBDHEM010000054.1, on the reverse strand, counting down.
TAGAATTTGCAGTCCAGTACCTGGCATTACACCATCTGGACATTTTACGGTCTAGCTCAATTTTAAACAATTGCCAGTTACCACGCTTGTAGTCCCAGTCGGTGACGTCGGTTAACCTGCAAGTATTAGGATTATTTATGGAATAACTAATCCTAAAATGGTCAGAAATATGTAGGTCGGTATCGACCTTCCAATTAAATATATTAGATGCCAGACTATAGTCGGCAACAGTGATGTCGATAATCGAGGTCCACCCCATGGCATGCCTGAAAGTCGGTCGATTACCTACATTTACACATTGTAGATTATTAGTTATTAGAAAATCTTCTACCAGTTCTCCGCGTCGATTTGTACTGGAGCTATTCCAGACAGTAGAGTGTGCATTGGAGTCTGCACCAATTAGGACACTACACGTACCTTTGTTTGCTATCAAGTCGATGAATTCCTGTGGTAATTCTAGCTTATTACCATCTAAATACATGCTAACTAGGTAAGTCAATTGACCATTTATTGTAGTTTGGCAGACACTGATGTCTGGTGCACAGTACTGGGGACATCGCCACGAGTTCAAACCTTTGGTAATTATCGCAGCTCTGCCTTTAACTTCTGAAAACACGTTATAATCGTCATTAGAAACATTTGACAATTTATTAGTTCTACGGACTGTAGGGGGCTCGGTTATTAGAAATATATCCACCCCATTGGGGTGGATTGTTGTGTTTGCTGCGTCTACAAGTAGAGTTAGCAAAGATGGTCTCGATCGCCTAGTATTACTCTGCAGGCAAGTAAGGCTACAGAGTCGTTCTAGTCGAGCGTTTGGTGAAGTATTTTTATTTGTAGCCATTTAAAAATAAATGACTACGGAAGGTTGAAAATAAGAGATGACAAAAGTCATTCTTACCTATGAGTGAGTGGCCCCCAGGAGAGTAGACGACCAGGTAGTTGGAGGATTGAAGGTGGTTGGTTGTTGGACGCCTTAAAATTAGACGACCAAAAATATGACCTTGGAGTGAGTGGTTGCCACTAAATTGAGACAACCAGGTGTTTGTATTTGAGTGAGTGGCCCCCAATAGACAAGACGACCAGGTGTTTGTACACTTGAAGTTAGTTGGTTGTTGGTTGCCTAGAATTAGGCAGCCAGAAAAAAGACTTGGGAGTGATAGGTCGCCAGAAGGTGAGACAACCTGTTAAATTGAAGTATTTGAATTAGGTGAGGGGCCGCCTAAAAAATAGACGTCCCAATATTTGACCTGTGGTGGTGGAGTTGGAGGAGATGGAGGAGGAGGAGGAGGAGGAGGAGGAGGAGGAGGAGGTGGTGGGAGAGATTGTGGGACGCCACTCGAGGTGACGGCCAAAAAATGATGAATTTAGAGTCGGTTCCATCGCATCAGGAATACCCGGTGCAACAGAGTTGACAATAGTTGTTTTGACAATTTCACGAGCTCCAGTAATTACCAGATGAACGATCAAATTGAACAGAGATGATGAGTACAGAGTCGATTCCATCGCACCAGGATTTCCCGATGAGACAAAAACGACAGCAAGCACTTGGACATATTCACGAGCTCCAGGATGACCCAGATGAGCGATCATATTGAACAAAGGCTTACTATCACGAGCCGATACTTTCACACAATTTGTGCAACTTTTACTGAATTTTGGTGGCACAGAACCGCACAATTGATCCAAAGCAGAATGATCGCGAATAACGCGACCATCCCACCCGAGACCATAGGCAGAGGTGTGTGTCGAGCTGTGGTTGATTGGAGTGGAGTGGAGTGGAGGGCGGCCCGAGCCCAGATTGTGACGTCAGCGCTAGGCTGCGCAGAGGGCGGAGAGTAGATCGTAGCGTCGATAGCAGCTGGGACGCCAGCCAGGTGTGTGTTGCCCTTACCTGTTTCTTGAACACCTGTATGTTGCCTCGTTATTTTATACTCTAATTCAGGATTTGCTTGGTCATTTTGGACCTGTGACTGGACCTATGGGCTCAGGGACGCGTGTTGGCGGATCAAGAGATGCCATCATTTGGAAGTCTAGTGCTGTTCTGCACTTCGTACTTTTTTTACTAGTGTGCTGTTCTGCACTTAGTAGTTTATCGTCACGACACTTCTGCGTGGTTTGTAGATATTGTTTGTCTACACTCGTGGTGTTCCTTTTTCTATTATTCACAATGGTTGTTGTGTCTCTGAGCCACGATTCATTTGGTCCTAAAAATAAATACTTATTTTTACCATTTAGTTATTCATCGTTTCAAGGTCGGTCTGCACCAATTGCTAAGTTTCCGTTAGATTGAACTCTTTTGTACTGGAGAGATCTATCCTAGTTTCTGACGGTGGAATGTAATGGAACAGTCAGAAACCTTGGTAGTTTTAATAATCTGACCCTTAGGGACCCAAAAACCCACTTTTTTTCTTCAAATAAAAAAACCTATTTCACCCACCATAACAATTATTTGGACCATTTGACCACCATGCCAATTTTTTATTAAACTTTGGTGGATCCAATTAAACCATCACCTGGCAGATTTTTTAAACCTGCAGTTGAGTCTTGCAGTGGAGTTCTGCAGTGAAATCCTGCAGAGGAGTTCTGCAATGGAGTGTTTCTGCAGTGGAGTCCAACAGTGGAGTCTTTCAGCAGAGTGTCCTACATTGGAGTCCTGCAGTGGAGTATTGTATTGGAGTCCTACAGTGGAGTCCTGCAGTGGAGTCCTGCAGTGGAATCCTGAGAGTGAAGCCCTACAGTGGAGTCCTGAGAGTGAAGCCCTGAAGTGGAGTCCTTTAGTGGAGTATCATGCAGTGGAGAGTCCTGCAGTGGAGTCCTGCAGTGTACATATGCACCTGGACTCCGATAGCTATTTAATGGTTAATTTATTTAATGATTTTTGTAATTAAAAGTGAAATCTTAGTTTATTATATTAAAACATTTTATATTATATATACAATTATCAGATTTTTTTCTTCCAAACTATTAATGCACTTTTAAAAGTGCATTATTGCCAATCTCAAGATCTGCAAGTGTCAGAAGTCTGATTTAAATTTAATAATTTAATTTCCCAAAATAAATAAACTGTCATACAATTATTTCTCCTCTGATGTCTCCAGTTTAAAAGATATCTGCATATGACACATTTGGAGCTTTAGTGCAACTGCCAGTCCCAGTAGAGGTGGAATTTCAAAATTGTTATTTCTTATCAAAACTGACTTTTTCCTTTACAATAAACAAGATATATATATAAATTGATCAATTCCTACAAAAAAAATCCCGCAACAGGCGGGGATACACTCAGCCCTCATTTCTGGTTTCAGGTCTTTTATTATTTTTATAGTTCTGATTTGTTGTTACCTAATTGGAATCTACTAGGGAGGATCTACTTACTTACAAATGTTATTGTTTTTTTGGGGGTCTTTTTATAGCTGGGGTTTGGACTTTTTAAATGGTCTAAATATATATTTTTATTTACTAAAAAATATAGGGAGAGCATATTTTCATTTTTTCTTCTCATATAGATCACCATTTGGTTTTTTGGTATTTTGGGGGTCATTTTTGAGTTGGTATTTTGACTTTGTGAATTTCCTAAATCAGTTTTTTATTCTACCCTAAAAGTTGAAGAGGGTATATTTTTCTTCAAATTTGTCATATTTATGGTTTTTTGGTATTTGTATGGTCTTTTTGGGGTTGCTTTTTGGACTTTTTGAATTTTTTAAATATTGTTCTAATCTACACAAAAAGTTATGTAGGGTCTATTTTCTTCATTTTGTTAAAATTATCCTCCATTTAGGTTTTTGGTATTTTGGGGGCTCTTTTTTTTAGTTGGTATTTTGACTTTGTGGAATTTCCTAAATCAGTTTTGTAATCTACTCTAAAAGTTGGAGAGGGTATATTTTTCTTTAAATTTGTCATATGTCTCCCTATTTAAGTTTTTGGCATTTTTTGGGGAGTCTTTTTTTAGTTTTTGTGGTTGGTTTTGGACTTTTTGAATTTTCAAAATATGTTTTTAATCTACTCAAAAAGTTATGTAGGGTCTATTTTCTTCATTTTTGTTAAATTTATCCACCATTTATGTTTTTGGTATTTTGGGGGTTATTTTTTTAGTTGGTTTTTTGGACCTTTTGAATTTCCAAAATATTTTCTAAAATCTACTCTAAAAGTTGGAGAGGGTATTTTTTCTTCAAATTTGTCATATGACCCACTATTTAGGTTTTTGGTATTTTTTGGGGGTCTTTCTTGAGTATTTTGGGTAGTTTTTTGGGATTTTTGAATTTTCTAAATCATTTTTGGAATATACTGAAAAAGTTAGGCAGGGTCTATTTTCTTCATTTTTTTAAAAATTATTTTGGGGGGTCTTTTTTTAGTTGGTTTTTTTAACTTTTTGAATTTCAAAAATAATTATTTTAATCTACT
>CBDHEM010000052.1:0-4988 GCA_965261955.1 Leptonemataceae bacterium | reverse complement strand
ATTCCTGATAAACAAAATAATCTCAAGATTACATAAGCTTATCAGAAAAATTACATGACATGACAAGTATTATTGTTTCATGTTCTAGTGAGCAGGACCAACATTTAGTTTTTATAAGATATCTGATAATTTTTTTTAGAAATAATTAAACTTCCCTGCACAACTTTGTTCTTTTCAGGTAATTTCACTTGGTTATTATTGACATGTTGATCTCCTTTCCCAATCAATTGAGAGCTACGTTCCATGTAACTTTGTGTAGTGTCCCAACTCACTCAGGACTAAACAAAAGCAACAATGTACATCTTTCACTACACCGTAATGTTCACTGTCACTTTGTGTAGTGCTCACTGTCTGCTGTGTTTACCATAACTGACGTCTAGGGTGTGTCAATTTTTATTAAAATGTGAAATTTAAAAACCAGTAGTGATTTTTTGTGAGCATTTTACCCATGTAAACAAGATCTATTTGAATTTATAAAATTGAGACAGTCTAACCTACATCAATTTTGATTTGAAGTTTTTGCATATACATAGTAAAGTGAAGAAAAAAAGTTTGTTCAAACATAGGCATGTGGGGTGTCTATCCAGAGGTTTTAGTGTGGCTAGAAGCATAGTGAAATCCGTTTTTTTATTTGAAACCCCAGTAAGGAGCAAAAGGCCAAAAACCATCCAAAATAGCCCTTCCTTGGAAAGGTGACCATTTGAGTGGTTTTTGGGCTTTTTCTCTGTACTGGGACTTCAAATAAAAAAACGGACTTCACTACACTTCTAGCCACACCAAAACCTCTGGATAGACACCCCACATGCCTATGTTTGAACAAACTTTTTTCTTCACTTTTACTATGTATATGCAAAAACTTCAAGTCAAAATTGATGTAGGTTAGACTGTCTCAATTTTAAAAATGAATATAGATCCTGTTTATATGGGTAAAATGCTCACAAAAAATCACTACTGGTTTTTAAATTTCACATTTTTATAAAAATTGACCCAATTTCACATGAATAATTAGTCTGCACAAATATGTTGAGTAATGTTTCATCAGTCATTAATGGAACACAGCTAAGTTGAGTCAAAGTAAATTTTTACCCATGCCCCTTGCACTAGCATGGATCAAGAGATGGACATTTTCATCTCTTTCTCATTCTCCTCATTCTCTTTCACACCTCTAACTTTTTGATGCAAAGACAGCATTTATGTGTTTCTCTTAGGTACATCAAATGCAGTGGGGGGTGGGGGGTGTGGGGTCCTTTGCTGAATATTTGATCTTGTTTTCTCAGATTTTAGCCTTCAATAGCTTCCCCAACTGACTAATTTACTTCCATCATAACCTAATAGATGATCAATGGACTCTAGACATGTGTCTAAACATTCCCTGTCTCTCCCTCCCTCACTAACAGGAGGTGTGGCCAGATTGTGTCTGATTACAATCACATCTACTGAGGAAAGTTCTCTTCTAACTGACACCACAATCAGACAGAAATTAGGGGCCAATTATTGGACACATTTATTTAACTAATTATAATGTTACACTAGTTAAAGACTAATTATTAGACACATTTAGTAAATTATTGATCATATTATGATAGTTAGAGACTACTTATTAGACACATTTAGTAAATTATTGATCATAGTATGATAGTTAGAGGGTGCTTATTAGACACATTTAGTAAATTATTGATCATGTTACGATAGTTAGAGGGTGCTTATTAGACACATTTAGTAAATTAATTATTAGACACATTTAGTAAATTAATTATAATTTTGCACTAGTTAGAGACTAATTATTAGACACATTTATTAAATTAATTATCATGTTTACACTAATTATAGGCTAATAGTAAATTATTATCATGCTACATAAGTTATAGATTAACTATTAGACACAATTAGGGAAGGGTTTAAAAAAGCCTAAAACTTCAGATAAAGTCTGACCCCCCCCCCCTACAGCAACTTCAGACATATTTTGATTTTTTTTAACTGCATTTTTTTTACTTTAAATGGTGTAATACAACAAAAAATGCATTTTAATACAGGGTATTTGCCAATTCTGGAATCACTTACTTTGAAATTCAATTTCTCAGTCATTGTTGATCCAATGAAGCTGTCGCTTGGATGGGATGAAGATATTTATCTTGAAAAGGGCCCCAATGAACCATAGGACCATACCATTAGTAGTTTCCGAGATCTGATTTTTTAATGGAATGACTAGCAGAAGAAAACAAATTAAATTTTTGTCTAAAAGTGCCCATATCTCTCTTATTTTTGAAACAATGAAGCTGTCACTTGCATGGGATGAAGATATTGGTCCCAAAAAGGGCCCCAATTAATCATATGACCATATGATGAGTAGTAAATAAGATCTGATTTTTTTAATGAAATTTTAGGCCAAAAAATTATGAAAATGTTGGCTAAAAGTACTCATATCTCTGTAATTTTTGATCCATCAAAGTTGTCACTTGCATGGGATGAAGATATTGATCCTGAAAAGGGCTCCACTTAACCATATGACCATATGATGAGTAGTAATTGATTTTTTTTTTTTTTTTTTTTTTTTTTTTTTTGTCTAAAAGTGCCCATATCTGTATATTTTTGTTATCCAATGAAGCTGTCACTTGCATGAGATGAAGATATTGATCTTGAAAAGAGCCCCACTTAACCATATGACCATATGATGAGTAGATTATGTGATCTGGATTTTTTTAAAAGTAATGATAACCAAAAAACAAAGTCGATGGATACACTAGACTAGACCAGAATTTTCATATTTTTGTGGCCAAAAATTTCATTTGAAAAAATCATATCTCAGTTACTACTCATCATATGGTCATATGGTTAAGTGGGGCCCTCTTCAGGACCAATATCTTCATCCCATGCAAGTGACAGGTTCATTGTTTAAAAAATGAGAGAGATATGGGCACTTTTAGAAATTTGTTTAATTTTTTTTTGTTCCACTAGTCATTCCATTAAAAAAAATCAGATCTTGGAAACTACTAACAGTATGGTCCTATGGTTAATTGGGGCCCTTTTCAAGATCAATATCTTCATTCCATCCAAGCGACAGTTTCATTGGATCAAAAATGACAGATAAATTGAATTTCAAAGTTATAAACAACAGTTATATTTGAAACAAAATCCCAAGTTTCCAGACAACTAAGGGTGCTGATACTTATACATTTTAGACCAAAACAGATAATTTGTTTTGGTTTGGGTAATTCATCTCTGTCACCAGCTAAAAATCTGTTAAGGAGGTAGCCTTTCATCAGACTCTCCCTGTGGGACAAATATGGGTGTTTTTTATGAGCCTACCCTTAACATACCATTAGTAAAGATTATATATTAATGTACCAACATTTGACATCTTACTAATACTATTTGTAGACAGCAATTGTATTTGTTACATGTAATCAGTGTATTTGTTACATGCAATGTTTTATAGGAACATTCTCTTCTGTCCTCTGTTCATTCATATTTAGATGCTGCAAATATAGGGGGCTACTTGCCTTGAAATCTCTACCTACTGCCAAGGACATGTGGCTGTCAGTCACATTTTGAGCTGTTTAGAACATTGTCTGGTGTTCTTTGGCTACATCTATGAGCTGTTTTTGGCCTTCAATTGGAACAGGTGTAAAACATTAATATCAATATGCTGTATCTCTGATGAAAGTGGGTCTAGTGTCAGTGTGGATGGCAAAAGGCCATCCTTTTAATGCCAAAAGGCCATAATTAGTGTCCTGAAAAGCCGCCTAAAAACCCCTCTGGAGGAGTTAGTGGGCCATAGACCAGTCTACATAACTACACTTTAATGTCAAAGTTTATGCTTCATTCTTAACAACTTGACCTCTAGATATCCACTTTTATGGTGCCACAGACAGACAACTGAATTATATGTGTTTGTTTCTACTTTCTAACTCAGATTCCTTTAGAATACAACATTACAACATAAATTTCCCTGGAATTTCTGGAATGTGTATAGATTGTTAGCACATAAATGTGTCCTTTAGTTGAGATCTAGTAATATAAATCTAGTAGTCTAAGCTACCTGCAAATTATGTACATACAATCTATGTGGCTTCACACCCCACCCAGTGCTGACTACAGTCACTATTGAATGGGAGGCCACACCTACAGTTCACTACACACTACATGTAGTAAGGGATCGGATTATAAAAAATAGGTGCATTAAAGTAATATTGAGGCTAAAATTGTTTCATCCCAACTCATATTTCCTGAAATCAATGGGTATTATGGAAATATATTACTAAAAATGCCGAATGTAAATGTCTATAAATCTATGTGATAAAACTTCTTTATAATACGACAAAAAATATTTAAAAAAAATCATCACTGTGGTGAAATCACATCTAAAGGCTAAAACTGAACTGATCATCCTGCTGCTTCTGTTGTTCCAGAATCTTTGCCAAATCTATACAACTACATCAAAACTTTCCCCTATATATTTTTAGGTACAGAAATTGCAGGGGGTACCAACAGTGGTGTGAGTGACCTTGCCCAACAAAATAAATCAGAAACCTAGAACCGATTGTCAGAACTACTCCTACTCCTACTCCTGCTCCTCCGTTCCGAGATTGTCGCCAAATCTTTGCATCCATCCTGCACATTGGCTCGTAATTCTGAAATAAAAAATATAATATTTCAGCTGGCATTGAAAATACCAACAGTCAACAAACATTTGCCTGTGTTTCTCTTAGGTACAGAAAACGTCATGGGGGGGGGGGGTGGATGCCAATACTGGTAGTGGTTCTGAAATTAAAAATAGAATATTTCAACTGGCATTGAAAATACCAACAGTCAACAATCATTTGCCTGTGTTTCTCTTAGGTACAGAAAACATTGTGGGGGGTGTCTGCCAATACTGGGTGGCAATCAGCTGTTCCCTCACAATGAAGACAATTTCAAAAGTCGTCTTCATTACGAGGGAACAGCTGATTGCAAATGTCGGAAGTGGCGATCAATGACAGTGCACATAC
>CBDHEM010000051.1:0-4579 GCA_965261955.1 Leptonemataceae bacterium | reverse complement strand
CCACAGGGTTGCAGAGGTTGGGGGACCTCCCTTAAAAAGTTCGAGTATTGAAAAAAGTTAAAGACAATACTTACAATAAGCCTCTGGAGCAGACAGTCTGTGCAGAGGGAATCCAGTTAATAATTTGTTGAGTTTATACCAAATCAATAAACCTGTTTTTTGTTCTTCTTCCTGCCCAGTAAAAAAAACTACCCTGTATAAGGGAACTCATACTGACAATGTCCACAGATAATCATTTTTTGTTTAAGATGGCTTACCTAAAAGGTATCCTTGATCCTACGTATAGAATGTCCTTTAGGGAAGGGTCCAAAAAAAAATTGTAAAAGTATGGTCTTTGACCATACTCCGCTGACCCCCCCCCCTGAAGCACATTTATGGTCCCCTTATTGCGAATTTTTTTAAGCATTTTTTTCTGCAAGAAATGGAACATATAACATTAAAAATGGATTTTTATTGAAGAAAAAAATCAACTTTGCTTGCAAATATGCAAGTTAGAAGTCTATGGAAGGCAGTGAGACCACCAAGTGAGGTCTTCTATCTCAACTAAGTATGTTTTAAATGGATAAATGTGACTTTCATTTAGGTACAACTACAAATTGAGTATAATTGAAGATGTATATAATGTTTAAAAAAACAATGGAGTTTTGCAATAAGGGTATGGTTCGGGCTGACCCCCCCCCCCCCCAGTTATGGTCAAAGACCATAAAATTACAATTTTTTTTTTGGACCCTTCCCTTAGCTTTCTGGTATTTCTGATGATGATGATCAGGAAGCTTGGTGTCATCTCAATTAGCTCCTTTATGTCCTCAATATTCTAAAATGTTGCATACATGTGTCTTGAAAAGCAAAATATGCATCAAGATTCAGATTTCCTTGAACCTGCCTAAAGGATGTCCTTTAGCTTCCTGATCTTCTTGATGATGATCAGGAAGCTTGAAGTCACCTCTAAATGGCTTCCATATGTTCTAAGGATTCCAAAGTGGTCTTAAAAAGTGTTCTAGCCAAACAAATGACTGAGTTATTGGTGATGGAAGTGAGATGTAAAAACGTGACAGATGAGAAGTGGAGAAGTGGATTTAGTGTTTGGATTACATCCACAACATGGAAAACACGAAAAGAAAACTATTTGATCCCATTCTTCGTAAAAATATCTAACTACTTAACTATTCTGAGTTGAGGTTAAGAAACGACTTACGACGTAACATTGAGGTGAAAATGAACACGAAGTGAGAAGAAACAAGAAGTAAGAAATTTCGGTTGACATGACTGGCACATTGTAAACACATTTGTTTGTTCGTTTGGCCAATAGCAAAATGTGAGGAAACAGTTCTCTCTCTATTGACCACTCCAAACATAGCAAGAACATACTTAAGGAAGAATTAAGAGCATGTTCCAAGAATCCATTACAAGCTTTCCACGTCCCAGGCAAAAACTACATTATGCACATTCCCAGTGTAGTGACAGGTGAAGAAAACTCCACCAAGATGGCGACAGACAGGGTAATGGGGACATGGAGAGCTTGCACCCACTGTGGCACAGCTTAACTTTGGACATTTTCCCAAAGCTACCTCTACGTTAGACACCCCAGGAGCACTTTTCATATTGACAACTTTCTTTACATTATTTTATCACCCAACACAGAGTGAGGGTTTACTGGTAGGTTTTCCAACACAATTGTGATGTGGTGTGAAGCAACACATTATATATGAGGTAGGATGACAAGGCACAGCGCAGTCAATTTGATTTTACAGATTAATATTAGTGGAAAGCTTGGAAGCGTCCACATGTGTCGGATTGACATGATCGTCAGACAACTTAGAAACACAAATTAAAGGGTGTTCCAAAAAAACAACAAACGCGTGAAATAAAACCAACACAAAATTAATGAGAAACTGTCAAATATATTTATGGTTTCTCATATATATAAATATATTTCATGACAACACTTAAAGGGCAACCACTGTTAAAATACTTTTGGCCCATTTAATAGCATTATTTGCACTGATTCTAAAAAAATCAATAATGTCTTCTACCCTGTAATGTACAGTAATATACTGTAATTTAAGGCAACCAAGGTCTTTTAAAATTCACACAGGAAACCCTTATAAATGATGACCTGGACCTTAAAAATGACTCACAGGACCTTAAAAATTACACACTAACTATCATCATTTTAAGGTCATGTGAGTCATTTTTAAGGTCTGTTGTCATTTTTATGGGACTCCTGTGTCACTTTAAAAACACCAAAGGGGCCTTAAATTACAGTACATTATAACAATAAACAAGATGGCATACACTGTCAAGGACCCAGGCCCCCCATGGAGTTTTCTGTACCTAAGAGAAACAAAAACTAAGTTGGCTTTCAGAATTTTGAGAAAAATAACACTTCTTTATTCTAATGGAAACTAAACACTTGGAAATGGATTTTAGTATTAAAAATAATATCTGCACTTCCTTCACTCCCCTACTATCCACAGTCTCAAAACTGTACTATCAGTGGACTAGAACCAAAGTGTCCTCCTCCTGCTCTCTGAAAAACTGACAAAATCTTTGTATCCCATTTCAGAGAGCTCTAGCATCTAAACCGCTGAACCGATTGTTAAGTGTCACATCATTTTAGAAATGGGAAGCCATGATCTTTCACCACATACTTTCGGATCTGGTCTCTGATTTTGGAAAGGGCCCCAAAAGGGGGTTAATAAAAACTAATTTTGGGCTAATTTTCTGAACTTGCCAAATCTTTGCAGCCCACTTCAGAGAGCTCTAGCATCCAAACCACTGAACTGATTGTGAAGTGTCACACCATTTTAGAATTGGGAAGCCATTTTATTTCACCACATACTTTCAGATCTGGTTTCCAATTTTGGATAGGGTTCCAAAATGGGGTTAAAAACTATTTTGGACTTATTTTCTGCCAAAGGAGGGTCTAATCGGATCAACTAAAATTTGATTTAAAAATCTGAAATTTGGCAAGGGGGTACCCTGATCTAAATAAAAATTATTGGTGAAATAGGTTTTTTGATCCAAACTCAAAAAAGGGGGTTTAGGGGGTGCTAATTGGCCCATTTTTTTAAAAATCATCCTAGATCTGTTAAAAATTACTGGATTGTTCTGAAATTTGTCATGTGGGTACACTAAAATAAATAAAAATTATTGGGGAAAATATATTTTTTGATCCAAATTAAAAAAAGGGGGGTTGGGGGGTCCTAATTGGCCCATTTTTGGAGAAAAAATACCTAGATTTGTAATAAAAAATACTGGATTATTTTGTAGTTTGGCATGATGGTATCCTAACCTAAATGAAAATTATTGGTAAAATAGGTTTTTTAATCCAAATAAAAAAATGGGGTTTAGGGGTCCTTATTGGCCTGTTTTTTTTGGGTAAATCCTAGATCAGTAAAACAATGACCATATTCTGAAATTTGGCATGGGGGTTCCTTAACCTAAATCAAAATCATTGGTGAAATAGGTTTTTTATCCAAACTCAAAAAGGGGGTCTAGGGGGTCCCTAAGGTCAGATTTTGATTAAATCATAGATCAGTCAAATGTCAATGGATTTTTCTGGTGAAAAAATTTAATTAATTCTTCAAATAAATGGGCCCGAAGGGCCCCCAAGCCCTCCGCAGGAGCTAGAACAAGGGGACCAGCGGCCCCCAAAGTTCTAGTACCAACTATATTTTGAGACTTTTAATTAGATTTTGTATAGTACTACTATGGTTTCTTCTGCCTTTTCTCTAGGATTAAGGCAACCTAGATGCTATATTCAAAATTAGAAGATAAATAAAAATAAAATTAGCAAGTTGCTTTTGGTGCCGACCCCCTATTCCCCTTCTTGGTCAAAAGCCAACTTTTTTTTTAAAAATTTTAAACCCTTCCCTTAAGTATTTTATACCATACCAGTATTAATGTTGCTGTAACCATTCATCTTTCTTGATGCAATGCCTGCAAAACTTTATACAGTATACATTTAAGATATTTCAGGGTTTATTGTTTACTATTTTGAACTTTTTTTTATAAGATTTACAATAAGCCACTGAATCTAAAGATTACTGGAAGCTTATTGGAAAAATGACATGGCATGACAATATATGTAGGTAAATCTAAGTGATTTTTTTTATAAGATTCCCAAATAAGCCACTGAATCTGTAGATTACTGGAAGCTTATTGGAAAAATGACATGACCTGACATTTTATTAGTGACATGTTTTGTTTTATGTTGACCTTTTTATGTATTGTAAACAGTAAAACTTGCCTTGCAAAGAACTGCTGTCCTTGGAAAAACTTTCTTACTCTTTCCCTGGGCCCAATTTGTCGTGCCCTTGGTAGGAAGTTCTCTGTAACTTGTATATAATGGTCAATGGTGACACCCATTTTTTCTGTAATTTGTAATATTCACAATAAATTTAATTCACAATAATTCTCACAATTCTCATTTACTCCATTCTGTTAGGAACAATGCAGTCCACTGCAGAAAGATTGCTTTACACCTGTACCTCATGTGTGCATTCACTTTCCCTTGCAGGTGGCAATCATCCACACTTCGTCTTTGGTTTACCTCGCCACTTTATCTAAGCCCTTT
>CBDHEM010000050.1:0-12557 GCA_965261955.1 Leptonemataceae bacterium | reverse complement strand
TGGCTATTTTTCACTATAGCGAACTTGGGGATGGTTTGTAATAGACCAGCAACTTCCTATATTGCTAGTCTATGTTAGACAGCTTAAACGCTTTTGTATTCAATTAACTTGAATCCTTCAACAATGTATTGTTAATGAATGCATGTAGAGTAAGAACCTTTCCTCCTACACACAGAATGTATGTAAAGGCTATCAATACTACCAAAACCATGAATCCCCCCCACTCTCCACACCAAAGATAAGGTAAAGAGTTACCTACAGCACCAAACAATACTTGTAACAGCTGGCCCTTTCCCAGCCTGATGGGATACAAACACCTGACTATATCTATACTAGCAATACCAGAACCTTTCCCTTCTCCTCAAATATAAGTTAAAGTGTTTCATGCACTTTCAGCAACACCTGATTCTTCAACCCCCCCCCCCCTCCCCCTTCATTCCAAATATCGGTACACTTTCACTAGCAATACCAGGCTCTATCCCTTCATTACCCAATTAGAAGGTAAAGGTTCTGAGAATATATTTTAGACTTTAAACCCACACAAACAGCTAGCCAATTTTTGTGAGCGAATAAATTGTCTTCAGGAATATTGGCTCTATACAAATTATAAGTTGTCTTAAGGAGTTTTGGTAGCCATATTGGCTCTATACAAATATTAAGTTGTCTTCAGGAGTTTTAGTAGCCATATTGGCTCCATACAAATATTAACTGTCTTCGGGAGTTTTGGTAGCCATATTGGCTCTATACAAATAATAAGTTGCCTTCAGGAATTTTGGTGGCCATATTGGCTCCATACAAATAATAAGTTGTCTTCAGGAGTTTTGATAGCCATATTGGCTCTATACAAATAATAACTTGTCTTCAGGTGTTTTGGTAGCCATTTTGGCTCTATACAAATAATAAGTTGTCTACAGGAGTTTTGGTAGCCATATTGGCTCTATACAAATAATTAATTATCTTCAGGAGTTTTGATAGCCATATTGGTTCTATACAAATAAGGCATATTCCCCCAATGTTCGTTTGATTGGAATTTGAAAATGTTGTTCTAGAAACAGTCCTCTGTGAAGAGCACTCTGAAGGAAACAAAGTCTGCTGTAATTTGTGAAGAGTTAAAAGGGAGGACTAACCCATTTTCCTCAGAAATTTGCAAAAACATTTTTACCTGTCTTAATTTTTTTCCCCTTTCTTCTGTGCAAATAATTATTATACCAGCTTGTTTTTATTGTGTGTGCTTTAAGATGATATGTAAAAAGTCTCTATAGGCACTTTTTCTTAGAAGATATAGCAAATTACGCAAGGGTCACTCAAAAAATGGCTCCTCCCCAATGGCAAGTCCTCTAATTCCCAGGCGCCTTGCGCTACAGACCCCAAATTTCCTGAGTGGCTAGCTAACACCCTAAGCTCTGATATGCCCGAATCATAATTACAACGCGGTGAAGTGATGAATAGATGTGAGTCACTTTATTTCCAACCGCGCCAAAAACCTCGGAACATCTGTGACCCGCCTCTTGTAATCACTATAACTCAACATTGCTTCAAGGGAAAAAAAAAAAATTCTCAGCCATATCTCAGCTTATGCTTGTGGGAAGCCTCAACACAAGTTTTGGGTCTCTAGCTCTAGGCGCCTGGCTATTAGAAGACTTGCCACTAGGGAGGTGCCATTTTTTGAGTGACCCTTGCGTTTGTGGCTATATCTTCTAAGAAAAAGTGCCTATAGATACTTTTTACATATCATCTTAAATCACACACAATAAGCAACTAGATGGTATAATAATTATTTGCACAGAATAAAGGGAAAAAAAGTTATGACCAGTAAAAAAAAAAGTGCAAATTTCGGAGGAAAATGGGTTGGTCCCCCAGCACCCAAATTCCCTAGATTACAAGCCTGCTCCTCTAATCTGACTGGAGAAGGGATAATAACACCTCTTCAGTCTCAGGGCTCCTCTAATCTGACTGGGGAGGGGATATTAACACCTCTTCAGTATCATGGCTCCTCTAATCTGACTGGAGAGGGGATAATATCACCTCTTCAGTCTCATGGCTCCTCTAATCTGACTGGTGAGGGGATAATAACAACTCTTCAGTGTCATGGCTCCTCTAATCTGAGATGAGACTTGGCCTATGACAAGGAGAGAGATGAGACTTGGCCTATGTCAAAGAGAGAGATGAGACTTGGCCTAGGATAAAGGGAGAGATGAGACTTGGCCTAGGATAAAGTGAGTGATGGATCTTGGCCTATGATTAAGAGAGAGATAAGACTTGGCCTATGGTAAAGAGAAAGATGAGACTTGGCCTTTGGTAAAGAGAGAGATGAGACTTGGCCTAGGATAAAGAGAGAGATGAGACTTGGCCAATGGTAAAGAGAGAGATGCGACTTGGCCTATGATAAAGAGAAAGATGAGACGTTGCCTATGATAGAGACAGAGATGAGACTTGGCCTATGGTAAAGAGAAAGATGAGACGTTGCCTATGATGGAGACAGAGATGAGACTTGGCCTATGGTAAAGAGAAAGATGAGACGTTGCCTATGATAGAGACAGAGATGAGACTTGGATAAAGAGAGAGAGATGAGACTTGGCCTATTGGTAAAGAGAAAGCTGAGACTTGGCCTACGATAAAGAGAGAGATGACACTTGGCTTATGATAAAGAGAGCGATGAGACTTGGCCTATGATAAAGAGAGAGATGAGACTTGGCCTATGATAAAGAGCGAGATTAGAATTGGCATATGATAAAGAGAAAGATGAGACTTGGCTTATGATAAAGAGAGAGATGAGACTTGGCCTATGGTAAAGAGAGAGAGATGCCACTTTTACTTCACCCAAAAAAATATATATGCCCTGGGATTTCCCAGCAAGTGTAGGTATATTCTCTTCTAGGGTTGAGGCCCTGACTCATGACTCTAGTTGAACGAAAGATGTAGTGTGCTACTTACAGCTAAATCAGCTTGACAATTTCTCATTGGCTCTTTGATTCGCGGCCACCACAAATATATCCTTGCCACTGAATTCATCAGTAAGTTTCCTTGTACTCTCTGGACAGCTCCATCTTCAGCTTGCTTTGCAACGTTTCACGGACCATTGGTCGGATTTCCTACATCAGACACCCCTCTTGTCCTGTACCATCATTTCTTTTCTTTTGTTCCAGTGGTGTCTGAAGGTTGTATCACAGCTCTCTGGTCCACCCTTATTCACAAAATTAGCTACTCTACCAACTACTGGAAAGTTCATTGTCTCTGCCCTCCATGTAGCTAAGTATCAAAATGCACCTATCAATATTGGATTAATCGGCTGGGTAAAGTAGCAGTCGTGCAGTACACAGAAAGTTGCCAAAAATCAGCACAGCTAAACTATTGGTGCCACTGTGCACACTTTTTCTACATTTTTTATAAAATAAAAGAATTCCGGTAATTTCTAGAACATATCTTAAAGTTAGAAACTGCTGAGCCAGTTCTCTGTTGCCTTATTGGATAGACTTTCTTGTTTCTTGTTTCTGTAGATTCATGTTTATAGCACTTGGGAGGTACGTTTGAGTGGGTGATGGTGGAGAGACATAACACTTTCAAAATGTAGCTTATGTCAATTTTCTCAAGTTCAGTTTCAACTTTCCCCATACATGTGCTACATCACAGTTCACACTTTAATTCTGTGGCTGTTTGGCATGCCAAAGAAAGTGATATTGTCTTATTCATTCTTGTTCCCCATATAACATGTGAAATACAGCCCCCTAGTAACATTGGCCCAATCAAATTGATTGGCATAACCCATGTCATGTCATCTTTAAAGCCAATTCTAGAATGGTGATAATCTAACAAGGAACTAATCAGCAGTTTGTTATCAAAGAAAAACTATGGTGCCAAATTACAACAATATCATTAAATAGTCCAACACTATTGAAGTAGTATCTGAGTACAGAAAATACTTAATACTTCACAGATACATGCCATTTATATCAAGAGGAAATGAGTCTTATGCCGATAATTTACTGTCAGTGGCTTGAAGCATACTGCAGAATTTTCCAGGCATATGAACTGGAAATAAATAGTGCTACTTGCGTAGATCAATGATAAAGCTGTCTAAAGCAGGCTGTATAATGAAAATAGCATCATCAATAGTCACAAACAAAATGATCTAGTGTAAACTAGCAAACTAGTCTTCTTCCGAACTAATCGATGCGCGTCAGGTGTTGCATACCGAGCATACGTGGGGAATGTTTTCGGACAAAATTTTGGGACAATAATTATTCCTTAGCCAAGTGGGCGCAGATCTGCATGGACGCTTGTTTTTTCAATATTTCGTGATTCCAAAGACCTCATGCATAGAGATCCTCTCTGATGAGGCCGATAAAAATACCAAAATGACCATCTTTATTAAAATAAGTTAGAGGAGCTGGATACAGATAGGCCTATCTTTAGAAGACACATATTCAGACCTGTAGAAATATATTCAGACCAGAACCATCGTATTCTTTTCCTAAGCTAATTCTGCTTCACATTCAGTCTCTTATTTAGACTTAATTTTATGCTCAAGTAAATCCGAAGAATAAGATAGCAGGACAACTTTGACCTTAATCAGCCTCTTCTAATTGTGCTTATTAATGGGAAACAGGCAAGTTGAATTTTCTATTCAGATATAACATCTACAGAATTGAGTACCATGGTGTCATGAAAATTGTCATGTAACATGCACCAACTTTACAGTTATGTTGAAGCAAGCGTGTAAACATGCATATCAGAATATTTAAAAATGCACTGAATATCTACATTCATATATTAATTTTCAACCCTTACATATATGGAGCCTCTCATTGTGACCTCCAACCCCTGGCTTGCAATTTGCTTATAAATGGCTAAATACTGTGTCTAAATATTTTGAATGTGGTTCCCAGAATATGGAGCATGTTTGTAGTTATTTTCGTGATCACAGAATGCAAGCTAATTGAATATTCACGTCTGTACATTCACAATCGATGGTCCACAGCATTCTGACATTTTTATAACAAACATGTGAGCCACAGGTTGTTGGTCTGAATGTGTGTGTCAATTTATTGAAGATAAGAATGTGAAACTTCTTTTTTATCAATGGAAATTTGACTCGGTGATAATTGGTACAGTTTGTAGGTGAAAATCTTAGTGTGAGTGTGCCTTTATTGGAATGGTTGTGATTTGAGTTGGGCGTGACTCAGCCCATAGCTTTCTGATAGAGATTTGGGTTGAGTCTGCCAACTGTGTGGGTCGGTTTTGGGATTACACAAACCGACAGACTTACAAGCAGACTGACGGACTGAAATTATAGCTTTATATAAGTTATTTTTGTTATATTTTAAAAAACAACTATTAGAGCAACATCTATTGATCATAACAGCATTTAAATTTCAATGAAATTTATCTCAGTGTTTACACCAAACTGAAGCACCATTTCCAATTAAACAATTTGCATATTTAGACTCACCCAGACTTTCAGATGCTATAAGACCCTTCATTTTGGGATGGAAGAATTAAGACTAAATATTCCTGAAAACACCACAGAGTTGATTTGATACCAAACACATCCACTTGGCCACAATGGCCTAACTTGAGACTTTGTAGAGTATTTGGTATGAAGTTGTCAGTACAGGGTATCCTAGATAAAAAAAAATTCTTCCTACCATATATATAATGATAGTAATGATATGATGCCATCCAACAGTATACTCTCACACCAAGTAGATACCAGAGGATTCCAGTGAGAATTGAATGTGGTGAGATGAAAATACTATGTTGATGTTTGATTTCAGGGCTTGCATTGTTGGCAATCTTTTCTCCAGTATCAAATATTTCTTACATATATTTATACACAAGTCTTGTGCTTATTTGAGGGTCTACACTTTATAATCGTATCGCATATGCGTGCCAGTCATTTTGGGGATGTAAAAAAAGAATTTTTTCAATCTCATGATGAAAATGACTAAACATGTGTACACGGATAAGAAAACAGCATCAAAATATCTGTTCACAGGGCCTACATATCAGCTCATAAATCTATCTAGTAAAAGTAAACCAAAAAAAAAAATGACAGAATAGTACTAGAATTAAAAAATATATATATACAATTCAACAAATATTATCACACATATAATAATTATTACATGGTACATAAATTGTAGTGCACACTTTTGATTTGATAATACAAGAGAACCTTCATTGAAATAGGCTTTATTCCACTAAGAACTCAAGTAGCAAACAACACAACTAACCTAACAAACATGGAGCAGCAATACAACGGTACACAATGCAGTTTTGGGTGAGCATTAATAAATGGTGTTACATGCATTCTGGGGTGGTTACGGGAAAAGGAAATCTTTCACATCATTCACCCCCTTGTGGGAGGTGTAGGCTGTCGACTCCGATTGGAACAGCATAGAGGAGGAGGCTCTGCTCTCGACTGTGTAGAAGAATTAGATGAGTCATCCAGGATAGGAGTGTTTGTGAGGGCCTAGGTTCCTGTCTCGGATACTGGTATTACTTCTGTTACTTCTGGTGAAGAAGGTGTCAAAACTGAGGGGTTCTCAAGTGTTGAAGTGAATTTCTCAAGTCTTGGGGTCACCTATCCATGAGGGGCCAGGTGTAGAATAGACACCATTGTTTCACGTACATCAGGAAGGCATATATGAGCGTACTGTGGGTTAACTTCGAGGAATTCAAATCCTCCACCAGGGACTCCGATTAATGAGCTCGAACATGTCGCTTGAGGAGAATTGTCCCTGGGGTCATAAACCAAGTAGGAATATACCTCCCAACAGTAGACCACCGAATGAAGGTGAATATCCGCTCATTGGGAGTCATGTTTGTAGTACTACAGAGCAATGATCGAATAGAGTGTAGTGCATCAGGGAGAACCTCTTGCCAGTGAAATGTCGGTACACTCTGGGTCTTGACGGTGAGAGTAATGGCTCTAAGACAGTTCATTGTACCTCTCAGATTGTCCACAACATTGAGGATTATAGGGTGTAGGTGTACGGCTAGTAGCTATCTCCTTTTGCTGAAGGAAGTTACACAGTTCTGTACTCAAGAAGGCAGCTCCCCTATCTGAGTGTATATAGCCAGGCATGCCGAACTAGGAGAAGAGTCCACAGAAACATTTGATTACCGTTGCAGGGGTCATATTTGCACATGAGAATAAGAAAGGAAACCTTGAGTACTCTTCTATCACTTTCAGCACATATCGATTACTACTATAACTTACAAGAGGACCTTTGAAATTAAAATTTAATTGTTCGAAGTGTTGAGTAGCCTTAAAGAAATGTGCTGGATCAGGTTTATGAAACTAAGGTTTGCATTCAGCACTAATGTGACATGTTCTGATCATTCTTTTCACATCCTCCATCGAATAAGGCAAATTTCGGGACATTACGAAGTGAAACATTCGTGTCACACCTGGATGACACAGAGCTTGGTGCAATTCAGCAAGACTTCCACTATTCAGAGCATCACAGTTCCCTCGTGATAGAGTTTCGGGAGGGATATTCTCCTTGCCAGTCCGATGCACAATATAAAAATCATTACATGAGAAATCCATTCTCCATCGCATGATTTAATAAAAAAAATTATCTTTCCCCCATCTTGAGTGAGAAATGTCCACCCGTTAGATAGTGCTTTCAATGACGAACGGTCTCTGTTATTGCTTGTTTCCTTCTCTATTGATAAATGGCATCTTCCAGGCCCTTGGTGAGTGAGATAAAAAATGCCAATGGACGCCCAGCTTGGTTGAGAGTTAACGCTATTGCAAAATATGAGGCTTTGGTTTCAATGTCAAATCTCACTGACTCGTCAAAACTGCATACCACGGATTCTTCAATGTTTGTTTTTTTTAACCTTGAAAGCTTCGGCTATTCCAGGAGTGTACGGAAATATCTTCATTGCAACCAGAGGATGAATCTTATCAGAGTACCATGATATATAATTGAAGTAGTACGAGAAAAAGCCTAATATGCGGTTGTGAGCTTTTGTATCTGAAGGGACTGGTAATCCTCGAAGAGGACGCAGTCGCTCTGGATCCGGCCGAATCTCACCATTCTAGACAACGCGTCCTAGTTTTTGAAGCTCGGTCACTTTTTAGGATTGTATGTAATGTTGCACCGTTTTGCAACGTTAAGAAAAACATTCAGATTGTAATAATGCTCCACTATCTCCAACCAAATATAGAGACATTATCCAGGTAGGCAAACTGTACCTTTCAACTCTTCCTCTGAAATGAACGCATCCATCCTTCTCTGTAAACAAGCCACACTATTAGTGACTCCAAATGGTGTCTTGTGAACTAGTTTCTGAGTTAGTCACTTTTTGGTCTAAATAGAATAGTTCTCCATGAATTTCCCCAAAAATGCTTCAAAACAACAGAAAGGCACAGTTTAACAGTATTTGGCTCACTTTGAAGAGAAAAACGTGTTTTTTTTAATATTTATCCCTTTTTAATCTTTTGATCAAAAACAATTGTCTAAATATATTTAAATTTTCCTCAGAATTTGCACTTTTCAAACATGGTAAGAAAAACAAATTTTTGGAGTATTTCAGTGTTCTTTTCTGAGATAGTCACTATTATGTCTTAATAGAAAAGTTCTCTATGAATTTCCCCAAAAATGCTTCAAAACAGCAGAAAGGCAAAGTTTAACAGTTTTTGGCCCACTTTTTGGAGAAAAAAAGTTTTTGTTAATAATTATTACCTTTTACTTGTTTGATTAAAAAGAATTGTTAAAACAAATCTAAATTTTCCTCAGGATTTGTTCCATTCAAACATGGTAAGAAAAACTAACTTTCTGAGTATTTAAATGCTCGTTTCTGAGATAGTCACTTTATGTCTAAAAAGAAAAGTTCACTATGAATTTCTCCAAAAAAGCTTCAAAACAACAAAAGGCATAGTTTAGCAGTATGTGGCCGACTTTGTGGAGAAAAAAAGTTATTATTAATATCTATACCCTTTTCATTGTTTTAGCAAAAACTATTTTTTAAACAAATCCAAATTTTTCTCAGGAATTGTTCCTTTTCAAACATGGTAAGAAAAAAAAAATTTCTGGGTATTTCAGTGCTCGTTTCTGATATAGTCACTTTTTGGACTAAAAAGAAAAGTTCTCTATAAGTTTCCCCCAAAATGCTTCAACACAACAGAGAGGCATAGTTTAGCAGTATTTGGCTCACATTTTGAAGAAAACCTGTTTTTGTTAATATATATCCCTTTTAATGTTTTGATCAAAAAGATTTGTAAAAACAAAACAAAATTTTCCTCAGAATTTGCCCTGTTAAACATGGTAAGAAAAACAAACTTTCTAAGTATTTCAGTCCTCATTTCAGAGATAGTCACTTTAATGTCTAAAAAGAATTGTTCTCAATAAATTTCCCCCAAAATGCTTCAAAACAACAGAAAGGCATAGTTTAGCAGTATGTGGCTCATTTAGTGGGTACAATTTTTTTGGTTAATTATTTCCTTTTACTGGTTTGATTAAAAAAAATTGTTTAAACAAATCCTAATTTTCATCGGGGTTTGCCCCTTTCAAACATGGTAAGAAAAACCAACTTTCTGAGTATTTCAGTTCTTGTTTCTGAGATAGTCACTTTTATATCTAAAATGATAAGTCCTCTATAAATTTCTCCAAAAATGCTTAAAAATAACTGAAAGGCATAATTTGGCAGTTTTTGGCTTACGTTGTAGAAAAAAAAATTATTTTTTAATATTTATCCCTTTTTAATGTTTTGATCGAAAAATTTGCTTAAACAAATCCAAATTTTCTTCAGAATTTGTCCTTTTCAAACATGGTAAGAAAAAAAAATTTCTGAGGATTTCAGTGCTCGTTTCTGAGAATCAATTTTATGTCTAAAAAGAAAAGTTCTCAATGAATTTACCCAAAAATGGTTCAAAACAACAGAAAGGTATAGCTTAGCAGTATGTTGCTCACTTTATGGCTAAAAAGAGTGTTTGTTACTAATTATTACATTTTATGGTTTGATTAAAAACAATTGTTTAAACAAATCCTAATTTTTCTCAGGATTTTGCCCCTTTCAAACATGGTAAGAAAAAAAAAAATTCTGAGTTTTTCAGTGCTCGTTTCTGATTTAGTCACTTTTATATTTAAAAGGAAAAGTTCTCAATGAATTACTCCTAAAATGCTTCAAAACAACAGAAAGGTATAGTTTAGCAGTAAGTTGCTCACTTTGGGGAGAAAAACAGTTTTTGTTAATATTTGTCCCCTTTTACTGGTTTGATTAAAATCGGTTGTTTAAACAAAACGAGATTTTCCACAGGATTTTCCACTATCAAACATGGTAAGAAAAACAAACTTTCTGACTAATTCATGCTCGTTTCTGAGTTAGACACTTTTTTGACTAAGAAGAATAGTTCCCTATAAATTTTCCCAAAAATGCTTCAAAACAACAAAAAGGCATTGTTTAACAGAATTTTTCTCACTTTTTGGAGAAAAAATTTTTTTTTTAAATATTTATCTCTTTTTAATTTTTTGATCTAAAAAAGTTGTTTAAACAAATCCAAATTTTTTTCAGAATTTGCCCTTTCCAAATATGGTAAGAAAAACAATTTTCTGAGTATTTCAGTGGTCTTTTCAGAGATAGTCATTTTATGTCTTAAAAGAAATGTTCTCTATGAATTTCCCCAATAAAAAGGCATAGTTTAACAGTATTTGGCTCACTCTTTGGAGAAAAACAGTTTTTGTTAATATTTATTACCTTTTACTGGTTTGATTAAAAAAAATTGTTTCAAAAAATCCAAATTTTCCTCAGAATTTGCCCCTTTCAAACATGGTTAGAAAAACAAACTTTCGGAGTATTTCAGTGCTCGTTTCTGAGATAGTCATTTTATGTCTTAAATGAAAAGTTCTCTATGAATTTCCCCCATAATGCTTCAAAACAACAGAAAGGCATAGTTTAACAGTTCTTGGCTCACGTTATGGAGAAATTTTTTTTTGGTTAATATTTATTACTTTTACTGTTTTGATTAAAAACAATTGTTTAAACAAAACGAAATTTTCCTCAGGATTTGCACTTTTCAAACATGGTAAGAAAAACATATTTTCTGAGTAATTCAGTGCTCGTTTCTGAGTTAGTCACTTTTTTGTCTAAAAAGAATAGTTGTATATGAATTTCCCACAAAATGCTTCAAAACAAAAGAACGGTATAGTTTAACAGTATTTGGCCCACTTTGTGGAGAAAAACCTTTTAAAAAAAATATTTATCCCTTTTTAATATTTTGATCAAAAACAGTTGTTTAAACAAATCCAATTTTTCCTCAGAATTTGCCCTGTTCAAACATGGTAAGAAAAACAAATTTTCTGAGTATTTCAGTGCTCTTTTCTCAGATAGTCACTTTTATGTCTTAAAAGAAAAGTTCTCTATGAATAACCCCCAAAATGCTTCAAAATAAGAGAAAGGCATAGTTTAGCAGTATTTGGCTCACTTTGTGGAGAAATACAGTTTTTGTTAATATTTATCTCCTTTTACTGGTTTGATCAAAAATAGTTGTTTAAACAAATCCAAATTTTTTCCAGAATTTGCCCCTTTCAAAAATGTAAGAAAAACAAACTTTCTGAGTATTTCAGTGCTCGTTTCTGGGATAGTCAGTTTTATGTCTAAAAAGAAAAGTTCTCTATGATTTTTTAAAAAAATGCTTCAAAACAACAAAAATGTACAGTTTAGCAATATGTGGCTCACTTTGTGGAGAAAAACATTTTTTGTTAATATTTATTACCTTTTAATGGTTTGATCAAAATCAATTTGTTTAAAAAAATTCAAAATTTTCCTCAGGATTTGCACCTTTCAAACATGGTAAAAAAAAAATTTCTGAGTATTTCAGTGCTCGTTTCAGAGATAGTCACTTTTATGTCTAAAAAAAATTTTCTCTATGAATTATTCCGAAAATGCTTCAAAACAACAGAAAGGCATAGTTTAGCAGTATTTGGCTCACATTGTTGAGAAAAAAAGTTTTTGTTAATAATTATCCCATTTTACTGGTTTTATCAAAAACAGTTTAAACAAATCCAAATATTCCTCAGGATTTGCCGAATTAAACATGGTAAGAAATTTTTTTTTTTTAGTTTTTCAGTGCTCATTTTTGAGATAGTCAGTTTTATGTCTAAAATGAAAGTTCTCGATGAATTTCCACCAAAAAACTTCAAAACAAGAGAAAGGCATAGTTTAGCTCACTTTATGGAGAAAAACAGTTTTTGTTAATATTTATCCTTTTTTAATTGTTTTAGCAAAAACTGTTGTTAAACAAATCCAAATTTTCCTCAGGAATTTTCCCTTTTCAAATATGGTAAAAAAAACAAAATTTCTGTGTATTTCAGTGCACGTTTCTGAGATATTCAATTTTTTTTTAAAAAAAGGAAAGTTCTCTATGAATTTCCCCAAAAAAAGCTTAAAAACAAAGGAAAGGCATAGTTTAGCAGTATTTGGCTCACTTTGTGGAGAATTTTTTTTTTTTGTAATAATTATCCCCTTTTAATGGTTTGATCAAAAACCGTTGTTTAAACAAAACTAAATTTTCCTCAGAATTTGCCCATGGTAAAAAAAACAAA
>CBDHEM010000049.1:0-2761 GCA_965261955.1 Leptonemataceae bacterium | reverse complement strand
TTTTTTTACCCACAGTCCCTTCTGACAGGAATGCAAATCTTCAGATGGACTCTTTCCCTGGCTCCACACCTCTAAAATTTGTCTAAATGACCAAGCATATTAGATTGATTAACCTTCTTTAAGAGTTGTTCAATTCCACTGAGTAATTCCATTTATCTAAATGTCCAAGCATTTTAGTTTGATTAACCTTCTTTAAGAGGTGTTTAATTCCACTGTGGATTGTGGGTCTTGTGCTGAAAATGCACTCTTGCATAATTTGCTTTTTTTAGTTTTAAAAATTCTGAAAATGTTTTGGAATTGTAATACCTCACAGTTCCACCAATGGGGTATTAAAAAGCAGGTACCAAAAGATGAATATTTTTGTGTACATCTTGGGAAGGATTCCACCAACAAGTTTTGTTAACTCAGCAAGGTGAAGCCCAATACTCCAGGCTTGCTGGCCATGGTGTCACTCTATGCAGATGTTTGTACTGAGTACGCTGTGTGTGTTGAGTGTACTGTGTGTTTCTTATGAAAGAAGCTCCATAGGATTAAATTACATAAATATTACAAAAAGACCAGTTGAACAGTGGGAGGGAGGGCTTTTTTATTGCAATTAAAATGTGTACACTAAATCTAAGGATTCCAGGTCCGATCTGGTAGTGTACACTGTGTCTTAAAATAAAAAAGCCCTCCCTCCCACTGTTCAATTGGTCTTTTTTGTAATATTTATGTAATTTAATCCTATGGAGCTTCTTTCATAAGAGACACACAGTACACTTAACACACACAGCATACTCAGTTCAAACCATCTGCATAGAGTGACACCATGGCCAGCCAGCCTGGAGTATTGGGCTTCACCTTGCTGAGCTAACAAAACTTGTTGGTGGAATCCTTCCCAAGATGTACACAAAAATATTCATCTTTTGGTACCTGCTTTTTAATAACCCATTGCACTACAGTATCCCATTCATAAAGATAGGGGTAGGATGTATAATTGAGATGTTTTTGCATTTTTTCTTGAAAAACCACATTTTCTGTTTTTTAAAATTATTTTTGTTTGTTTTTTGGAAGAAAAAAAAGATTCCTAATTTATGAAACTTCAATGAAATTCCAAGAAAGAGTGCCATGTTTGGAATGAACCCATATGTGGCCCAGACGAAGAAAGATTTAAAAAATAAAAATTTCCATTCAAATTAAATTATGTGGAGTGAGGATGTGGGTGGGGGGCAAAAGAAAAATCACTGAGCTTCCTGATTCTAGAACAAGGGGCCATTGGCCCCCACAGTTCTAGTATAAAAAGCATATAACGCCATCTTTTGCATTATTTCCAAATTTGACGGACTTATAGAAAATACTTTCACTAGGTGGCAATAAATAGTTCTGTTTATCGTGCGATACTAATGGATACCACATCAATGATTGGTTGGATGAGGGGATTGGACATTTTTATATTGATATAATGTCCAGTGAATGCGGTTTTTAGCGGTATTTGCATTTGATAAATTGCAAAACTCAATTTCCATCCAATACTGGATTTGCATTTACAGACATCACCCAATAGGAGTTCCTGTTTACAGGGAGTCATCCTAAGTCGCCAAATCTAGTTTGTTCCTAGATTATATTGTCTTGCATTGGTGGAACTGTGCTTTGTTCTACAGAACTCATGGAAGAGTATTTGTATTTTGATACACCGTGGCAAACAATTTTTTATAATTATATTTTTTACAAAAGTTTCTCAAAAGAAAACTAAACTTGTTAAAATATAAATATATACACTGTACTTTATGTATGCAATGTTCTTTGACCATGAACATGTGTGCACATGTGTTAATTAGGCCAATTAACATTCATGGTCTACGATCGCTACAGCCCAGGCTGTCAGAATCAGATACCTAGAAACAAAGTGTTTGTCATGCAACTGCTGGTGCTCTGTAATTCTTGTAAAAATCTTCACAAACACTACAAATGTTCACACCCCTTTCAAAATGTATGCCAGAAAATGTTGTAATTATAAATGATGACTGATTGAATGACTAACTTACTGACCAACAGACTGCTCCCAAGCCCTCTGCAGGAGCTAGAATGAGGGAAGCAGTAGCAACCCAAAATTCTAGTTTGTGGCTTACGAGCTTTGTGGCTTACGAGATGCGATTGTATGCACTGCGGCCTACGAGATTTTCATGCTCAAATAAGAACATGATCAGATCATATCAATACATATGTTTAGTTTGACAAAAACCCGAACTATTTTTTCTGACTTTGACATTAAAATGTATAGCTGGGTTTTCAATAAACCAGATTTATTGACATAATTTTGACTTTAAACTAACATCAATAGTTTTTGGTCTACGAGAAACTGATTAATTTTACATCTGATATTGTAAGTGTACACTCAATTTCTAGGAACTCAGGGAGCTCAAGGAACTCAGGGGTCAAACTCAACTTTACCAATAACAAACAAAAACTATTGAAAAAGGTTTGAACCAAATCCAATGAAAACTGTGTTCACACAAACCAATTTAAGTTATGGTTCATGAGAGAATTTTTACCAGTCTGGGAAAAATGTACCTAGTGAAGTTGCAAACCCAAATTCAATTTTGTTCTGTCATACTCTTATAAACCAGATGTGAGGTATGTGTATGCTCAAGGAGGTTGGTAAATCACTTGTCATTCCACAAAAATTGAAATATTGGCTTCACCCAATGTAAATCAGCTCAATTTACTATGTATATCTTTAAAAATAGTAGGTGTACATATAATTCTGTTACATTCCTCATGT
>CBDHEM010000048.1:0-49391 GCA_965261955.1 Leptonemataceae bacterium | reverse complement strand
GCTCTCTTCGAAACCGCAATGAAATACTCAGAAAGTTTATTTTTCATACCATGTTTGAAATGGAAAAATCCTGAGGAAAAATTGAATTTGTTTAAACAACTATTTTTGATCAAATCAGTAAAATGGGATAAATATTAACAAAAACCGTTTTTCTCCACAAAGTGAGGCACATACTGCTAAATTATGCTATCCTGTTGTTTTGAAGCATTTTTGGGGTAATTCATAGAGAACTTTTATTTTTAGACACAAAAGTGACACTCTCAAAAATGATCACTGAAATACTCAGAAAGTTTGTTTTTCTTACCATGTTTGAAAAGGGGCAAATCCTGAGGAAAATTTGGATTTGTTTAAAAAACTGTTTTGATCAAACCAGTAAAAGGGGATAAATAAAAAAACAACTGTTTTTCTCCACAAAGTGAGCCACATACTGATAAACAAGGCCTTTGTGTTGTTTTGAAGCATTTTTGGGGAAATTCATAGTGAACTTCTCTTTTTAGTCAGAAAAGTGGCTATCTCAGAAACGAGCACTGAAATACCCAGAAACTTTGTTTTAGTTACCATACTTGAAAGGGAAAAATCCTGAAGAAAATTTGGATTTGTTTAAACAACGGTTTTTGATCAAACCAGTAAAAGGGGATAAATATCAACAAAAACCGTTTTTCTCCACAAAGTGAGCCACATAGTGCTAAACTATGCCTTTCTGTTGTTTTGAAGGGTTTTTGTGGAAATTCATGGAGAACTTTTATTTTAGACATAAAAGGGACTATCTCGAAACGAGCATTGAAATACTCAGAAAGTTTGTATTTCTTACCATGTTTGAAAGGTTCTAATCCTGTGGAATATTTGGATTTGTTTAAACAACTGTTTTTGATCAAATCAGAAAAATGGGATAAATAATAACAAAAACTGTTTTTCTCCACAAACTGAGCCACACACTGCTAAACTATGTCTTTCTGTTGTTTTGAAGCATTTTTTTGGGAAATTCATAGAGAACTTTTCTTTTTAGACATAAAAGTGACATTCTCAAAAACGATCACTGAAATACACAGAAAGTTTGTTTTTCTTACCATGTTTGAAAAGGGGCAAATCCTGAGGAAAATTTGGATTTGTTTAAAAAACTGTTTTGATCAAACCAGTTAAAGGGAATAAATATTAACAAAAACTGTTTTTCTCCTCAAAGTGAGCCACATACTGATAAACAATGCCTTTGTGTTGTTTTGAAGCATTTTTGGGGAAATTCATAGTGAACTTCTCTTTTTAGTCAGAAAAGTGGCTATCTCAGAAACGAGTACTGAAATACACAGAAACTTTGTTTTAGTTACCATACTTGAAAGGGAAAAATCCTGAGGAAAATTTGGATTTGTTTAAACAACTGTTTTTGATCAAACAAGTAAAAGGGGATAAATATCAACAAAAACCGTTTTTCTCATAAAGTGAGCCACATACTGCTAAACTATGCCTATCTGTTGTATTGAAGTGTTTTTGTGGAAATTCATAGAGAACTTTTCTTTTAGACATAAAAGTGACTATCTCGAAACGAGCACTGAAATACTAAGAAAGTGAGTATTTCTTACCATGTTTGAAAGGTTCGAATCCTGTGGAAAATTTGGATTTGTTTAAACAACTTTTTTTGATCAAATCAGAAAAATGGGATAAATATTAACAAAAACTGTTTTTCTCCACAAAGTGAGCCATAAACTGATAAACCAGGCCTTTGTTTTGTTTTGAAGCATTTTATAGGAAATTCATAGTGAACTTCTCTTTTTAGACATAAAAGTGGCTACCTAAGAAACGAGCACTGAAATACTCTGAAAGTTTGTTTTTCTTACCATATTTGATAGGGAAAAATCCTGAGGAAAATTTGGATTTGTTTAAACAACTCTTTTTGATCAAACCAGTAAAAGGGGATAAATATCAACAAAAACTGTTTTTCTCCAAAAAGGGAGCTACATTCTGCTAAACTGTCTTTCTGTTGTTTTGAAGCATTTTTGTGGAATTTCATAGAGAACTTCTCTTTTTAGACATAAAAGTGGCTATCTAAGAAATGAGCACTGAAATACTCTGAAAGTTTGTTTTTCTTACCATATTTGAAAGGGAAAAATCCTGAGGAAAATTTGGATTTGCTTTAACAATTGTATTTGAACAAACCAGTAAAATGGGATAAATATTAAAAAAAATGGTTTTCCCCGCAAAGTGAGCCACATACTGCTAAACTATGTCTTTCTGTTGTTTTGAAGAATTTTTGGGGAAATTTATAGAGAACTTCTCTTTTTAGTCAGAAAAGTGGCTCTCTTCGAAACCTGCAATGAAATACTCAGAAATGTATTTTTCTTACCATGTTTGAAATGGAAAAATCCTGAGGAAAATTTGAATTTGTTTAAACAACTATTTTTGATCAAATCAGTAAAATGGGATAAATATTAACAAAAACTGTTTTTCTCCACAAAGTGAGGCACTTACTGCTAAATTATGCCTTTCTGTTGTTTTGAAGCATTTTTGGGTAATTCATAGAGATTTTTTATTTTTAGACACAAAAGTGGCACTCTCAAGAACGATCACTGAAATACTCAGAAGGTTTGTTTTTCTTACCATGTTTGAAAAGGGGCAAATCCTGAGGAAAATTTGGATTTGTTTAAAAAACTGTTCTGATCAAACCAGTAAAAGGGGATAAATATTAACAAAAACTGTTTTTCTCCACAAAGTGAGCCACATACTGATAAACAAGGCCTTTGTGTTGTTTTGAAGCATTTTTGGGGAAATTCATAGTGAACTTCTCTTTTTAGTCAGAAAAATGGATCTCAGAAATGAGCACTGAAATAACCAGAAACTTTGTTTTAGTTACCATACTTGAAAGGGAAAAATCCTGAGGAAAATTTGGATTTGTTTAAACAACGGTTTTTGATCAAACCAGTAAAAGGGGATAAATATCAACAAAAACCTTTTTTCTCCACAAAGTAAGCCACATACTGCTAAACTATGCCTATCTGTTGTATTGAAGCGTTTTTGTGGAAATTCATGGAGAACTTTTCTTTTAAACATAAAAGTGACTATCTCGAAACGAGCACTGAAATACTAAGAAAGTGTGTATTTCTTACCATGTTTGAAAGGTTCTATTCCTGTGGAAAATTTGGATTTGTTTAAACAACTGTTTTTGATCAAATTAGAAATATGGGATAAATATTAACAAAAATTGTTTTTCTCCACAAACCGAGCCACATACTGCTAAACTATGTCTTTCTGTTGTTTTGAAGCATTTTTCGGGAAATTCATAGAGGACTTTTCTTTTTAGACACAAAAGTGACACTCTCAAAAATGATCACTGAAATACTCAGACATTTTTTTTTCTTACTATGTTTGAAATGGAAAAATCCTGAGGAAATTTGGATTTGTTTAAACAACTATTTTTGATCAAATCAGTAAAATGGGATAAATATTAACAAAAACTGTTTTTCTCCACAAAGTGAGGCACTTACTGCTAAATTATGCCTTTCTGTTGTTTTGTAGCATTTTTGAGGAAATTCATAGAGAACTTTTCTTTTTAGACACAAAAGTGACACTCTCAAAAATGATCACTGAAATACTCAGAAATTTTTTTTTTTTTACCATGTTTGAAAAGGGGCAAATCCTGAGGAAAATTTGGATTTGTTTAAAAAACTGTTTTGATCAAACCAGTAAAAGGTGATAAATATTAAAAAAAACTGTTTTTCTCCACAAAGTGAGCCACATACTGATAAACAAGGCCTTTGTGTTGTTTTGAAGCATTTTTGGGAAATTCATTGTGAACTTCTCTTTTTAGTCAGAAAAGTGGCTATCTCAGAAACGAGCACTGAAATACCCAGAAACTTTGTTTTAGTTACCATACTTGAAAGGGAAAAATCCTGTGGAAAATTTGGATTTGTTTAAACAATGGTTTTTGATCAAACCTGTAAAAGGGGATATATATGAACAAAAACCGTTTTTCTCCACAAAGTGAGCCACATACTGCTAAACTAAGCCTATCTGTTGTATTGAAGAGTTTTTGTGGAAATTTATAGAGAAATTTTCTTTTAGACATAAAAGTGACTATCTCGAAATGAGCACTGAAATACTAAGAAAGTTTGTATTTCTTACCATGTTTGAAAGGTTCTAATCCTGTGGAAAATTTGGATTTGTTTAAACAACTGTTTTTGATCAAATCAGAAAAATGGGATAAATATTAACAAAAAATGTTTTTCTCCACAAACCAAGCCACATATTGCTAAACTATGTCTTTCTGTTGTTTTGAAGAATTTTTAGTGAAATTCATAGAGAACTTCTCTTTTTAGTCAGAAAAATGGCTATCTCCGAAACCGCAATGAAAAACTCAGAAAGTTTTTTTTTCTTACCATGTTTGAAATGGAAAAATCCTGAGTAAAATTTGGATTTGTTTAAACAACTATTTTTGATCAAATCAGTAAAATGGGATAAATATTAACAATAACTGTTTTTCTCCACAAACTGAGGCACATACTGCTAAATTATGCCTTTTTGTTGTTTTGAAGCATTTTTGGGGAAATTCATAGAGAACTTTTCTTTTTAGACACAAAAGTGACACTCTCAAAAACGATCACTGAAATACTCAGAAAGATTGTTTTTCTTACCATGTTTGAAAAGGAGCAAATCCTGAAGTAAATTTGGATTTTTTAACAAAACTGTTTTGATCAAACCAGTAAAAGGAGATAAATATTAACAAAAAAAATTTCTTCACAAACTGAGCCATATACTGATAAACAAGGCCTCTGTGTTGTTTTGGAGCATTTTTGTGGAAATTTATAGTGAACTTCTCTTTTTAGTCAGAAAAGTGTCTATTTCAGAAACGAGCACTGAAATACACAGAAACTTTGTTTTTCTTACCATGTTTGAAAGGGAAAAATCCTGAGAAAAATTTGGATTTGTTTAAACAACTGTTTTTGATCAAACCAGTAAAAGGGGATAAATATCAACAAAAACTGTTTTTCTCCAAAAAGTGAGCCACATTCTGCTAAACTGTCTTTCTGTTGTTTTGAAGCATTTTTGTGGAAATTCATAGAGAACTTCTCTTTTTAGACATAAAAGTGGCTATCTAAGAAACGAGCTCTGAAATACTCTGAAAGTTTGTTTTTCTTACCATATTTGAAAGGGAAAAATCCTGAGGAAAATTTGGATTTGTTTTAACAATTGTATTTGAACAAACCAGTAAAATGGGATAAATATTTAAAAAAACTGGTTTTCTCCGCAAAGTGAACCACATACTGCTAAACTATGTCTTTCTGTTGTTTTGAAGAATTTTTGGGGAAATTCATAGAGAACTTCTCTTTTTAGTCAGAAAAGTGGCTATCTTCGAAACCGCAATGAAATACTCAGAAAGTTTATTTTTCTTACCATGTTTGAAATGGAAAAATCCTGAGGAAAAATTGAATTTGTTTAAACAACTATTTTTGATCAAATAAGTAAAATGGGATAAATATTAACAAAAACTGTTTTTCTCCACAAAGTGAGGCACTTACTGCTAAATTATGCTATCCTGTTGTTTTGAAGCATTTTTGGGGTAATTCATAGAGAACTTTTCTTTTTAGACACAAAAGTGACACTCTCAAAAATGATCACTGAAATACTCAGAAAGTTTGTTTTTCTTACCATGTTTGAAAAGGGGCAAAACCTGAGGAAAATTTGGATTTGTTTAAAAAACTGTTTTGATCAAACCAGTAAAAGGTGATAAATATTAAAAAAAACTGTTTTTCTCCACAAAGTGAGCCACATACTGATAAACAAGGCCTTTGTGTTGTTTTGAAGCATTTTTGGGAAATTCATTGTGAACTTCTCTTTTTAGTCAGAAAAGTGGCTATCTCAGAAACGAGCACTGAAATACCCAGAAACTTTGTTTTAGTTACCATACTTGAAAGGGAAAAATCCTGAGGAAAATTTGGATTTGTTTAAACAATGGTTTTTGATCAAACATGTAAAAGGGGATATATATGAACAAAAACCGTTTTTCTCCACAAAGTGAGCCACATACTGCTAAACTATGCCTATCTGTTGTACTGAAGCGTTTTTGAGGAAATTCATGGAGAACTTTTCTTTTAAACATAAAAGTGACTATCTCGAAACGAGCACTGAAATACTAAGAAAGTGTGTATTTCTTACCATGTTTGAAAGGTTCTAATCCTGTGGAAAATTTGGATTTGTATAAACAACTGTTTTTGATCAAATCAGAAATATGGGATAAATATTAACAAAAACTGTTTTTCTCCACAAACCGAGCCACATACTGCTAAACTATGTCTTTCTGTTGTTTTGAAGCATTTTTGAGGAAATTCATAGAGAACTTTTCTTTTTAGACACAAAAGTGACACTCTCAAAAATGATCACTAAAATACACAGAAACTTTGTTTTTCTTACCATGTTTGAAAGGGAAAAATCCTGAGAAAAATTTGGATTTGTTTAAACAACTGTTTTTGATCAAACCAGTAAAAGGGGATAAATATCAACAAAAACTGTTTTTCTCCAAAAAGTGAGCCACATTCTGCTAAACTGTCTTTCTGTTGTTTTGAAGCATTTTTGTGGAAATTCATAGAGAACTTCTCTTTTTAGACATAAAAGTGGCTATCTAAGAAACGAGCTCTGAAATACTCTGAAAGTTTGTTTTTCTTACCATATTTGAAAGGGAAAAATCCTGAGGAAAATTTGGATTTGTTTTAACAATTGTATTTGAACAAACCAGTAAAATGGGATAAATATTTAAAAAAACTGGTTTTCTCCGCAAAGTGAACCACATACTGCTAAACTATGTCTTTCTGTTGTTTTGAAGAATTTTTGGGGAAATTCATAGAGAACTTCTCTTTTTAGTCAGAAAAGTGGCTCTCTTCGAAACCGCAATGAAATACTCAGAAAGTTTATTTTTCTTACCATGTTTGAAATGGAAAAATCCTGAGGAAAAATTGAATTTGTTTAAACAACTATTTTTGATCAAATCAGTAAAATGGGATAAATATTAACAAAAACTGTTTTTCTCCACAAAGTGAGGCACTTACTGCTAAATTATGCTATCCTGTTGTTTTGAAGCATTTTTGGGGTAATTCATAGAGAACTTTTCTTTTTAGACACAAAAGTGACACTCTCAAAAACGATCACTGAAATACTCAGAAAGTTTGTTTTTCTTACCATGTTTGAAAAGGGCAAATCCTGAGGAAAATTTGGATTTGTATAAAAAACTGATTTGATCAAACCAGTTAAAGGGAATAAATATTAACAAAAAC
The DNA here is from genome assembly GCA_965261955.1 of Leptonemataceae bacterium. GTDB lineage: Bacteria > Spirochaetota > Leptospiria > Leptospirales > Leptonemataceae > JABAAI01. Next base: position 42,138 of record CBDHEM010000048.1, on the reverse strand, counting down.
TGTTTTTCTCCTCAAAGTGAGCCACATACTGATAAACAAGGCCTTTGTGTTGTTTTGAAGCATTTTTGGGGAAATTCATAGTGAACTTCTCTTTTTAGTCAGAAAAGTGGCTATCTCAGAAACGAGTACTGAAATACACAGAAACTTTGTTTTAGTTACCATACTTGAAAGGGAAAAATCCTGAGGAAAATTTGGATATGTTTAAACAACGGTTTTTGATCAAACAAGTAAAAGGGGATAAATATCAACAAAAACCTTTTTTCTCACAAAGTGAGCCAATTACTGCTAAACTATGCCTATCTTTTGTATTGAAGCGTTTTTGTGGAAATTCATAGAGAACTTTTCTTTTAGACATAAAAGTGACTATCTCGAAACGAGCACTGAAATACTAAGAAAGTGTGTATTTCTTACCATGTTTGAAAGGTTCGAATCCTGTGGAAAATTTGGATTTGTTTAAACAACTTTTTTTGATCAAATCAGAAAAATGGGATAAATATTAACAAAAACTGTTTTTCTCCACAAAGTGAGCCATAAACTGATAAACCAGGCCTTTGTTTTGTTTTGAAGCATTTTATAGGAAATTCATAGTGAACTTCTCTTTTTAGACATAAAAGTGGCTACCTAAGAAACGAGCACTGAAATACTCTGAAAGTTTGTTTTTCTTACCATATTTGAAAGGGGCAAATCCTGAGGAAAATTTGGATTTGTTTAAACAATTGTATTTGAAAAAACCAGTAAAATGGGATAAATATTAAAAAAAAAAAGTTTTCTCCACAAAGTGAGCCACACACTGCTAAACTATGCCTATCTTTTGTATTAAAGCGTTTTTGTAGAAATTCATAGAGAACTTTTCTTTTAGACATAAAAGTGACTATCTCGAAACGAGCACTGAAATACCAAGAAAGTTTGTATATCTTACCATGTTTGAAAGGTTCTAATCCTGTGGAAAATTTGGATTTGTTTAAACAACTTTTTTTGATCAAATCAGAAAAATGGGATAAATATTAACAAAAAATGTTTTTCTCCACAAACCGAGCCACATATTGCTAAACTATGTCTTTCTCTTGTTTTGATGCATTTTGGGGGAAATTCATAGAGGACTTTTCTTTTTAGACACAAAAGTGACACTCTCAAAAACGATCACTGAAATACTCAGAAAGTTTATTTTTGTTACCATGTTTGAAAAGGGGCAAATCCTGAGAAAAATTTGGATTTGTTTAAAAAACTGAATTGATCAAACCATTAAAAGGGGATAAATATTAACAAAAACTGTTTTTCTCCGCAAAGTGAGCCACAAACTGATAAACCAGACCTTTGTTTTGTTTTGAAGCATTTTATGGGAAATTCAAAGTGAACTTCTCTTTTTAGACATAAAAGTGCCTATCTAAGAAACGAGCACTGAAATACTCTGAAAGTTTGTTTTTCTTACCATATTTGAAAGGGGCAAATCCTGAGGAAAATTTGGATTTGTTTAAACAATTTTATTTGAAAAAACCAGTAAAATGGGATGCTCATCATAATAGGCGTACAATAGGTTTGCTCATCATAATAGGCGTACAATAGGTTTGCTCATCATAATAGGCATACAATAGGTTTGCTCATCATAATAGGCGTACAATAGGTTTGCTCATCATAATAGGCGTACAATAGGTTTGCTCATCATAATAGGCGTACAATAGGTTTGCTCATCATAATAGGCATACAATAGGTTTGCTCATCATAATAGGCATACAATAGGTTTGCTCATCATAATAGGCGTACAATAGGTTTGCTCATCATAATAGGCGTACAATAGGTTTGCTCATCATAATAGGCGTACAATAGGTTTGCTCATCATAATAGGCGTACAATAGGTTTGCTCATCATAATAGGCGTACAATAGGTTTGCTCATCATAATAGGCGTACAATAGGTTTGCTCATCATAATAGGCGTACAATAGGTTTGCTCATCATAATAGGCGTTCAATAGGTTTGCTCATCATAATAGGCGTTCAATAGGTTTGCTCATCATAATAGGCGTACAATAGGTTTGCTCATCATAATAGGCGTACAATAGGTTTGCTCATCATAATAGGCGTTCAATAGGTTTGCTCATCATAATAGGCGTACAATAGGTTTGCTCATCATAATAGGCGTACAATAGGTTTGCTCATCATAATAGGCATACAATAGGTTTGCTCATCATAATAGGCGTACAATAGGTTTGCTCATCATAATAGGCGTTCAATAGGTTTGCTCATCATAATAGGCGTACAATAGGTTTGCTCATCATAATAGGCGTTCAATAGGTTTGCTCATCATAATAGGCGTACAATAGGTTTGCTCATCATAATAGGCATACAATAGGTTTGCTCATCATAATAGGCGTACAATAGGTTTGCTCATCATAATAGGCGTTCAATAGGTTTGCTCATCATAATAGGCGTACAATAGGTTTGCTCATCATAATAGGCGTACAATAGGTTTGCTCATCATAATAGGCGTACAATAGGTTTGCTCATCATAATAGGCGTACAATAGGTTTGCTCATAATAGGCGTATAGGTTTGCTCATCATAATAGGCGTTCAATAGGTTTGCTCATCATAATAGGCGTACAATAGGTTTGCTCATCATAATAGGCGTACAATAGGTTTGCTCATCATAATAGGCGTTCAATAGGTTTGCTCATCATAATAGGCGTACAATAGGTTTGCTCATCATAATAGGCGTACAATAGGTTTGCTCATCATAATAGGCGTACAATAGGTTTGCTCATCATAATAGGCGTTCAATAGGTTTGCTCATCATAATAGGCGTACAATAGGTTTGCTCATCATAATAGGCGTACAATAGGTTTGCTCATCATAATAGGCATACAATAGGTTTGCTCATCATAATAGGCGTACAATAGGTTTGCTCATCATAATAGGCGTACAATAGGTTTGCTCATCATAATAGGCGTACAATAGGTTTGCTCATCATAATAGGCATACAATAGGTTTGCTCATAGGCGTTCAATAGGTTTGCTCATCATAATAGGCATACAATAGGTTTGCTCATCATAATAGGCATACAATAGGTTTGCTCATCATAATAGGCGTACAATAGGTTTGCTCATCATAATAGGCGTACAATAGGTTTGCTCATCATAATAGGCGTACAATAGGTTTGCTCATCATAATAGGCGTACAATAGGTTTGCTCATCATAATAGGCGTTCAATAGGTTTGCTCAATAATAGGCGTTAGGTTTGCTCATCATAATAGGCGTACAATAGGTTTGCTCATCATAATAGGCGTACAATAGGTTTGCTCATCATAATAGGCGTACAATAGGTTTGCTCATCATAATAGGCGTACAATAGGTTTGCTCATCATAATAGGCGTTCAATAGGTTTGCTCATCATAATATACAATAGGTTTGCTCATCATAATAGGCGTACAATAGGTTTGCTCATCATAATAGGCGTACAATAGGTTTGCTCATCATAATAGGCGTACAATAGGTTTGCTCATCATAATAGGCATACAATAGGTTTGCTCATCATAATAGGCATACAATAGGTTTGCTCATCATAATAGGCGTACAATAGGTTTGCTCATCATAATAGGCGTACAATAGGTTTGCTCATCATAATAGGCGTACAATAGGTTTGCTCATCATAATAGGCGTACAATAGGTTTGCTCATCATAATAGGCGTACAATAGGTTTGCTCATCATAATAGGCGTACAATAGGTTTGCTCATCATAATAGGCGTACAATAGGTTTGCTCATCATAATAGGCGTACAATAGGTTTGCTCATCATAATAGGCGTACAATAGGTTTGCTCATCATAATAGGCGTACAATAGGTTTGCTCATCATAATAGGCGTACAATAGGTTTGCTCATCATAATAGGCGTACAATAGGTTTGCTCATCATAATAGGCGTACAATAGGTTTGCTCATCATAATAGGCATACAATAGGTTTGCTCATCATAATAGGCATACAATAGGTTTGCTCATCATAATAGGCGTACAATAGGTTTGCTCATCATAATAGGCGTACAATAGGTTTGCTCATCATAATAGGCGTACAATAGGTTTGCTCATCATAATAGGCGTACAATAGGTTTGCTCATCATAATAGGCATAGGTTTGCTCATCATAATAGGCATACAATAGGTTTGCTCATCATAATAGGCGTACAATAGGTTTGCTCATCATAATAGGTTTGCTCATCATAATAGGCGTACAATAGGTTTGCTCATCATAATAGGCGTACAATAGGTTTGCTCATCATAATAGGCGTACAATAGGTTTGCTCATCATAATAGGCGTACAATAGGCGTACAATTTGCTCATCATAATAGGCGTACAATAGGTTTGCTCATCATAATAGGCGTACAATACAATAGGTTTGCTCATCATAATAGGCGTTCAATAGGTTTGCTCATCATAATAGGCGTACAATAGGTTTGCTCATCATAATAGGCGTACAATAGGTTTGCTCATCATAATAGGCATACAATAGGTTTGCTCATCATAATAGGCGTACAATAGGTTTGCTCATCATAATAGGCGTTCAATAGGTTTGCTCATCATAATAGGCGTACAATAGGTTTGCTCATCATAATAGGCGTACAATAGGTTTGCTCATCATAATAGGCGTACAATAGGTTTGCTCATCATAATAGGCGTACAATAGGTTTGCTCATCATAATAGGCGTACAATAGGTTTGCTCATCATAATAGGCGTTCAATAGGTTTGCTCATCATAATAGGCGTACAATAGGTTTGCTCATCATAATAGGCATACAATAGGTTTGCTCATCATAATAGGCGTACAATAGGTTTGCTCATCATAATAGGCGTACAATAGGTTTGCTCATCATAATAGGCGTTCAATAGGTTTGCTCATCATAATAGGCGTAGGTTTGCTCATCATAATAGTTCAATAGGTTTGCTCATCAGGAAATGTGGTTAAGTACGATCATGACACATGTCCTCTACCAAAATATCTGCTGTAGTTGTAGTATTCTCCTACAGGTGCAATGTTGCTAACTCCTCAAGGAAGCTGTGGCGACCCAACATGGCTGTAGTCAATATCAACAATAAATACATAACATGTGTTGCTATGTGTGTAGTGCACAGCAACAATAAACAAGTTGTATTTACATGTCTGGCTCACACTTGATGTAGTCTTCCATTGCTCAAGTACGATATACAAAAAAAAAAAAAAAAAAAAAAAAACTTGAAAGAGAAGGAAAAAAATAAAATTCGACGACAAAAACAACCAGCTATATAATATATATAAGCAACCAGCTATATTATATATATAAGCAACCAGCTATATTATATATATAAGCAACCAGCTATATAATATATATAAGCAACCAGCTATATTATATATATAAGCAACCAGCTATATTATATATATAAGCAACCAGCTATATAATATATATAAGCAACCAGCTATATTATATATAAGCGACCAGCTATATTATATATATAAGCAACCAGCTATATAATATATATAAGCAACCAGATATATTATATATATAAGCAACCAGCTATATTATATATATAAGCAACCAGCTCTATTATATATATAAGCAACCAGCTATATTATATATATAAGCAACCAGCTATATTATATATATAAGCAACCAGCTATATTATATATATAAGCAACCAGCTCTATTATATATATAAGCAACCAGCTATATTATATATATAAGCAACCAGCTATATTATATATATAAGCAACCAGCTATATTATATATATAAGCAACCAGCTATATTATATATATAAGCAACCAGCTATATTATATATATAAGCAACCAGCTATATTATATATATAAGCAACCAGCTATATTATATATATAAGCAACCAGCTATATTATATATATAAGCAACCAGCTATATTATATATATAAGCAACCAGCTATATTATATATATAAGCAACCAGCTATATTATATATATAAGCAACCAGCTATATTATATATATAAGCAACCAGCTATATTATATATATAAGCAACCAGCTATATTATATATATAAGCAACCAGCTATATTATATATATAAGCAACCAGCTATATTATATATATATAGCAACCAGCTATATTATATATATATAGCAACCAGCTATATTATATATATAAGCAACCAGCTATATTATATATATAAGCAACCAGCTATATTATATATATATATAAGCAACCAGCTATATTATATATATAAGCAACCAGCTATATTATATATATAAGCAACCAGCTATATTATATATATAAGCAACCAGCTATATTATATATATAAGCAACCAGCTATATTATATATATAAGCAACCAGCTATATTATATATATAAGCAACCAGCTATATTATATATATAAGCAACCAGCTATATTATATATATAAGCAACCAGCTATATTATATATATAAGCAACCAGCTATATTATATATATAAGCAACCAGCTATATTATATATATAAGCAACCAGCTATATTATATATATAAGCAACCAGCTATATTATATATATAAGCAACCAGCTATATTATATATATAAGCAACCAGCTATATTATATATATAAGCAACCAGCTATATTATATATATAAGCAACCAGCTATATTATATATATAAGCAACCAGCTATATTATATATATAAGCAACCAGCTATATTATATATATAAGCAACCAGCTATATTATATATATAAGCAACCAGCTATATTATATATATAAGCAACCAGCTATATTATATATATAAGCAACCAGCTATATTATATATATAAGCAACCAGCTATATTATATATATAAGCAACCAGCTATATTATATATATAAGCAACCAGCTATATTATATATATAAGCAACCAGCTATATTATATATATAAGCAACCAGCTATATTATATATATAAGCAACCAGCTATATTATATATATAAGCAACCAGCTATATTATATATATAAGCAACCAGCTATATTATATATATAAGCAACCAGCTATATTATATATATAAGCAACCAGCTATATTATATATATAAGCAACCAGCTATATTATATATATAAGCAACCAGCTATATTATATATATAAGCAACCAGCTATATTATATATATAAGCAACCAGCTATATTATATATATAAGCAACCAGCTATATTATATATATAAGCAACCAGCTATATTATATATATAAGCAACCAGCTATATTATATATATAAGCAACCAGCTATATTATATATATAAGCAACCAGCTATATTATATATATAAGCAACCAGCTATATTATATATATAAGCAACCAGCTATATTATATATATATAAGCAACCAGCTATATTATATATATAAGCAACCAGCTATATTATATATATAAACAACCAGCTATATTGGATTGACCTGTTGCAATATTGGTATATAACATTTTCAGTGGTAAAGGGTCTAACTGGTTGTGGTCAACATGGATACAGTCTTGTTCCTTTCTTTTTAACAGGTCAATCCAATATAGCCATTTGGTTTTAAATAAAATATTATCCAAATCAATAGTGGTCAGTGATGACGGTTGCCATGTGTTCCCAAGACAAGCTTAGCATATTGAAAGAACAAGTCAACTTTCTTGACCACTTGTCTTTCAGGAAAGAAATTTATTATTATTATTAAGGGGTTGTCCGTGGATATCTCAAGTTCAGAGTTGCTGTCCACCTAATCCTAGATCAGGGGATACCTCCAGATAGCATTAGGTAGGAAATTTGGGCATCCTGGAATTGTGCATGGCAAATAGGACCTGCCTTCTCAGTTGGGTCCAGCTAGCAATGCCATTTCGTTCTAAGAATGAGAAGCAAGTGTATTCAGGACTAAGCAACTAAATAGTGACAGTACCAAACCTCACCTCGCTACTCTCTTGATGGCAGTTCTGAGAGGGAGTAGTACGTATGGGACCAATGGAGCAGGTAGAACAGGGTTAGGAAGGCCTTGCAAGCCTGTACGCAAGGAGGAGAGGCTCTGACTAGTAGGGGACGACATGACCTGCACACACAGCGGCCTCAACACCGCAAATACAGCCTTCCCTTCCATTTCAACTTCAGTCATGGTGCTGAATCGTCTAGCTTTGCCAGACCCTTTACCAAATTACCACGCTCGTCGTGTGGCTAGAAGTCTGAATACTTGTGCACAACTTTCTAGACACACCTCAAGAAAAATAAGAAGTAGAACGCCAAAAAGAAAGGAAACGAAGGAGGGAACAGTAAATACCTGTGCTGGCAAAGTGGCATATTCGTGGCAAGACAAGAACAGACCTGAAACCCAAATCGTCAACTTTTCAAATAACACTGTTATCATTGATCGTTTCTCGGTGTCAAGGACCACGCTAGTACTCCTAATATTGGATTGACCCACTTTTTTGAATGGCGGATCGAAAAAAAACACAAAACAACAAAACTAGTATTCTAGCAAAAACTCACATAGCCAGCTTCTTGCTGCCTAAAAACTCGCTTTAGCTCCAAAAAGACTCCAAGCGTGGCTTGAACTTACTTCTCTAAGGTAGTAGACCGGCAGCGGGAAAAAAAAAACGGGGAAAAACGTTGCGATGTCGAAAAATCCGTGAAATTCAAGACTTTGTTCGTTTCTCTGTTTCTTTCCCTACAAAACTGGCGTACAATAGGTCCTCTAATCATAATTTTAGTACCAGAGGACTCCAAATGTTCTAATAAACATCCACGGTTACGCAGTTTCTCGATCAAGCGATGGGAAGAAAAAAGAAAATAAAAAGAAGGGAAAAAATTTTAAAAAAAGAAGGAAAAAAATGGTAAAAGTGTTATCTCGAGACAATTCTGGTTACGATTCGAACCGCGACAAATGGCTCGCGCTTAGTTCAGCTATTTGGTTTATGCAGTTCTTGATATTGGTCAACTGTTGCCATGTCCAAAGGTGGCCGCAGCTGATAATCTATCAAAATATCTGATGTAGGGTTCGCCTGAGCAATGTTATCAAGTGACTGCACCTCAAAGGGTGCAGTCACAATATCAACAATATCACAAGGTATGATATGTTTTGATATTTTAAACAACATATGGGTACAGTCAATAATACCAACAATACATAGCATGTGTGTTAGTGTACATCCAACAAAACAAGTTAGAAAAAGTGTTTTTAAATGATTAGGAGACGTTCCCACCAATTAGCACACACTTGATGTAGTCCTCCTTTTCTCCTCCACTGCTCAACTATCATATACAGAAACAACAAAAACAATGGAAAAAAACACTTGAAATGAGAAAAAATGTTTTGATAAAAACAGCCAGCCAACTATATTGGATTGATGTGTAGACCACAACCAAGTAGACCCTCCTTAGCATTTAATATCATATACGCAATATTGTGCAGGTTTTAAAATCACAGGCTGCCTGCAACCACAAAAAACAGCACTGCATTGGTATGTAAGATTTTAAATGGTAAGGGGTCTAACTGGTTGTGGTCTACTTGGGTACAGTCTTGTTCGGTTAATTTTTTTTCAACAGCCAGTTCAATAAAGCTAGTTGTTTTTAAAAATATGCCGATACTTGGCATGTTATATTTGTGTGTGTGTTTGTGTGTGATATGTTGAGTGAAACATATGATGCTAGCATTTTTTATCCAGAAAATGCTCCATGAAATGTCCCTGAGGGAGGGAAAGGGTACCCCATTTGTCTGGCCTTAAAATGATTCCTGCATATATGTATATCAACCTCAAAAAATTGGGACTTGTCGGGGAAATTTCCACCCTTGCCTAAAACCTTTCTTCCTCAACAAGAAATGAGTACTACTGTAGCCCGAGCGGTTAGCTACGTCTGGGTGGAATACCCCGCGACGCCTAGGTACTCCAGGGATTGGCTATCTCCACCAATCACCCTACCTAGACCAATATCTCACCGTGACCCTGGTCTCAGTCCTTCTTTAGGAACCTTACCAGCAGTCACCTTCTGATTGACTATCCTCCCTCTTTAGGAAGTAAGAGTATAACTCAATATATAGTTCCCACCAATATTTGTTATAATTCCAGAGTGCCAGTTTTTGGCACTTCCCATACATACATAGCTATATTTCTTAGGAGTCACATGATGTATCTAACCAATCAAATTGTTATAGAATAATCTAGAAGAGTCTATTCAGTATACCTATGAGGTTTATTTGTGTAGTAAACATTAGCTGTGGGTTGTGGTTGCTTTAGTTGTGGTGAGTGCGTGAAATTCCTCTCTGGATCTCCTGGAAAGTCAGGGAGTGGGTCTGTTGATGATTTCCCTGACAGGCCTCCCCCTCCTCTAGACGAGAGCTATGTTCTCGACTTAGTCCGTCAGGATTTGCATTCTTTGATCCAGGTCGATCTGAGATCTTATATTCGTACGGCTGGAGAAGTAATAACCACCTAGCTATCCTTCCATGGGTGTCTTTTATTCGGGCCAGGTGACGTCAGGGGGTTGTGGTCGGTTTGTATGACAAATGGGTTTCCTTCAAGGTACACTCTGCGGCCTCACCACCGCAACGATGGCTAGGCCTTCCCTTCAATTGAGTACTTGACCTCTCAGTGGCAATGGTTTCCCTGATCCGTCTGCAAGGGGGTGTTCCTCGCCATAGTCATCCAATTGTGATAGCACGTAAATGTACCATCGGTTTGTAGGAGAAACTCGCGTTCCCATTGTGGTGGTGAAGGACCGGGTAGACCAATCTGTCTTTGAGAGTGTCAAAAGCTTTTGCTGTGTTGCTGTCCACTTAATGACGTTAGACTCATCCTTTCTTGTAGCACTAGATAATTGTGGCAAAGTCAGGAACGAATTTCCGGTAAAGCCGCATACTCCCAGGAAAGCCCGCACATCTTTCTTGGAGGGGTTGGAGTAAATACTTGATTGCTGTTACTTTCGCCTTGATTGGCCTTAAAGTGGTGTCCCAGGTATTCACATTCATTTGTTGCAAAGCAAGAACACTTCCTTCTATTGACCCAGCTTCTCGTAGCCTTATCGTCGGACTTTTCACATGCTAACACTGTTATCATGATGATCGTCCAAGTCTGGTGATGCAAACGGGACTATCTGCGAATATGTTACTCCATCAATAAAGGATTGAGGGGGCAGCCACCACCAAAGGGCATGGTCGTAAACTCGTATTTCCCCCATGGCGTGATCGAAAGCGGTCTTAAAACTCGTCTTCTCCAAACCTGCCAGTACCCCTTAGTCTAGTCAAAAATCTCCTCGACATCCCACATTATCAATCAGCTTCTTGGGATAGGGTACGGGTCGGATACCGTCAAGGTTTAGCTCTGTAATCGATGCATAGGCTTCTAGCCATTTAGTGGCATAATCAATGACAACTAAGATGTACCGGTTTCCTTTCTTAGTACGATTAAGGGGGCCAAAGATGTCCATTGCTATCCTACTGAAAGGCTCACTAATAACTGGGAGTGAGTGTAGGGGGGCATACTGGGTGGAAGCTGGTTTTGCCTTCTGACAAAAAGGACAGGACACACATAGCTTACGAACATCCACATGTAGTCCGGGCCAGTCCATGGACCTCCTGATAATGTCCATGGTTCTCTCCTGGCCAAAATGTCCTGTGACTGGCGAACTGTGGGCGAGGTGTAGTATTTCGTTCCCTGTTCCTTTCCGGCACCATGATGAGCTTCTTGCCTCCCGGTACAAGCGGCTGCCTCAGGAGTAGACTTCTCTCCCATGTGTAGCGCTCATCTCCTTGGTCTGCCAGTTGCCTGGCTTTTTCTAATGTGGGGTCAGACAGTTGCATCTCTCTGAGCTCCACCGGGCTCACTCTTTCTGGCCACCACGGGGTGGGACGTTCTGTTTCCTCTCTAAGTTCTGGTTGTTCTCTTGTGAACATTTCATCGCTGAAGGCGAAGGGGAAACCCTCGTTTTCCTCCAAGGCTTGTGGTGGAGGGGCCCCAAGTTCCATCAGCTTGCCCTCCGGTGTTGGCAGCTGTTCCAAGGGTCTTGGTAGGTTGGGTTGCACAGTGGACGTACTCTCATCTCCACTCGGGTCCTGGTCAGGGCTGGAGAGCCTGACTTGTTCAAGGTCCTGCTGCTCCAGGTCCTGTTGTTCCTTCAGATCCTGCCTTTTCCTCTGAGCTCTGGTGGCTACTTGGGCCACAGCTGGAGGGTCCTCGAGATTTGCCTCTATCTCCTCTGGGGGTTTCTCAGCCACCCACTTAGTCAATTGTGGCACGTCTCTGCCAATCAGCATGTCAACGGTCAGGTGGGGAGACACGCCTACTGTGAGTACCTGTTTGGTCTGCCCGACTTGCAATGTCACTCTCGCTGCAGGGAACCAGACCTCTCGGGCACTAGCTGTTGAGTAGGGAATCTCCCAGCCGAGGCGTTGCTCCCGAGAGATGCATCTTGGGTGGACGAGGGATCGGGTACAGCCCGTATCCAGCCACAGAGATGCCTTTCTCCCATTGATCTTTCCTTTGCGAATCCATGGGTTCTCGAGTGGTAGGGTTTGGGTCTCTTTGGTGAATTGGGCACGCTCAATTTTCACCCTACAGTCACGCCTGACATGCCCCAGCTTGTTACACCGGAAACATCGCGTCTCCGAGATAGGGCTGATGTTCTGTCCTCTTTGGTAGTTTCCAGGACCTCCTCCTCGGGGAGGGTCCTGTTGTTCCAGCCTCCTAGGTTCAAACTTTAGGCTCTGGGGTGGCCTAGCCGGCATCTCTGGTCGTAGAGGTCGTGCTGAAGGTGGAACTCTCCCAGTCTTCTGGTGCTCTTCCTGTTCCCGCCGAGGCTGATTCGCCATATGTCTCACAATCAATTCCGTGAGGTCCTCATAGGATGGGGGGTTTAGTGTCCTCATCCGGGACTCCAGCCATCTTGGAAGCCTGCTCAGTGTGATCTCCATCAGCAGTGTAGCTTCCATATTGAGGGGAGAGGCAGCCAACCACTGATGGAAGCTCTGTCGATGTTTGGCTAGCCATGCGTCTGGATGGGAGGTGGAGAAGGGAGTCTCGAAGACCCTGTGCCTATAGGTCTCACAGGAGATATGATATTCCCGCAAGAAGCTCAGGTTTTAACAGTTGCATAGTCCTGTTGCTGGTCTGCTGGCATGGAAGCAACAGCAGTGAGTCCTGCACCAGAGAGAGAGCTGCGCAAGATGATGGCCCACTGGTTACGTGGCCATTTGCCCGCCTGAGCCGTAGCCTCGAATGCCTCTAAGTAGGCTCCCATGTCATCCGTCCCCTCGATAAACTTAGAGACAGAGAGCTTCGGCATCGAAGGGGTTGGGAGGACAGCAGGGGAGGGTCTAGACATCTCAGCCAGTATCTGCAAGAACCTCTGCTGCTGCTGAGTCTCTCTCTCAGCCTGTCGCTCCTCAGCCTCTGCCCGTCTCTGGGATTCAATGGCTCTCTCTTTCTTCTCGTTTCTGAGCCTATTTCTCGGACTTGCATCTTATCGATTTGGGCCCAGTGCTGGAGAAATCGTTCCATGGGGTCAATTGGCACAGGTCCTTGATACCTCAGGGGTGCTCCCATGATGACTCTTCTGGATTCCCTCCCACCTCTCCTCTCCTTGTCCTCTGACATGAGGAGAGAAAGTTCTCTCAAAAGAAAAACAAACAAAAAAAAACACAAAACCTCCTCCTAGCTCTTCTCCTGGCTACTGAAGGGTTGGTTCTCAAAAGGCCGTGCCCAGACTGTCTCCTTCCAGCTAGCTACACAATTCCTCTGCTAGCTACTGGCTGGTCCAGAATCTCCTCTCACTAAAAGAGAAGATCCCACCGCTGCCACCACTGTCGGGGAAATTTCCACCCTTGCCTAAAACCTTTCTTCCTCAACAAGAAATGAGTACTACTGTAGCCCGAGCGGTTAGCTACGTCTGGGTGGAATACCCCGCGACGCCTAGGTACTCCAGGGATTGGCTATCTCCACCAATCACCCTACCTAGACCAATATCTCACCGTGACCCTGGTCTCAGTCCTTCTTTAGGAACCTTACCAGCAGTCACCCTCTGATTGACTATCCTCCCTCTTTAGGAAGTAAGAGTATAACTCAATATATAGTTCCCACCAATATTTGTTATAATTCCAGAGTGCCAGTTTTTGGCACTTCCCATACATACATAGCTATATTTCTTAGGAGTCACATGATGTATCTAACCAATCAAATTGTTATAGAATAATCTAGAAGAGTCTATTCAGTATACCTATGAGGTTTATTTGTGTAGTAAACATTAGCTGTGGGTTGTGGTTGCTTTAGTTGTGGTGAGTGCGTGAAATTCCTCTCTGGATCTCCTGGAAAGTCAGGGAGTGGGTCTGTTGATGATTTCCCTGACAGGACTATTTGGACTGGCATCTCACAAATTGGCGCAAAACTTGCCAGTCAATGTGAACCCTTCCCCCCCCCCCCCCCCCTGATTTAAAAACAACCTTCAAACAAAACATCTGCACCCCCAGAGTAACACAGTAACCCCTTGAAGTTAGTTTGGTCCAGGAATTCAGATGGAAAGGATCACTAACTCATATGAAAATATACCTCCCCACCCCACCTGGAGGGTTATACCGACCTAGAACCATTCCCTAGACTCATTCGGTGACCCTGAAAGTTTGATCCAATTTGGTTTGTGGCAGGAAAAAAAACTCTGTAAATGCCACCCCCAAGAAGGGGAGGGGGATATCACAATTTAAAAAAAGTAGCCATCTCCTATACCCACACATCACCCCCTAAAAGTTTGTTCCAATTTGGTCCAGGGATATGGTTGTTAAAATAACAAACACATATACATGTGCCCTTAAAATGCCTCCAAGGGAGCTACCCTCAATTTGTCTGGTCAAAACCATCTCCTGCACCTTCACAGTTTGAAAGTTTGGTCCAATTTAGTCCAGGGTTTTAGCTGGGCATAATCAACAGACACACACATACATACCAAGGCTATTTTGAGATATATTTCGGTTTTATATTTTGTTTGACCCATGTCAAACTCATTTCTGTCACCCGAGACGTTTGGAACCGTGTTGTCATCATTATTCGATTGTTCAATTTGAAAATAAATAGATATTGCTCCCTTAGACCATCCCATTTAGTGGTGATGTGTGTTACATAATACCTTGTGTTAAGTGTGCATGTTTCCCCTTAGCTCTGCAGTTAGTATATACCCACTTTCTAAAAGGGAGGACAAAAAACCCTCAACATCAGCAGCTTCTTAATAGCCTAAGCTCTAAGTGTGTCTTGAATCCTTCTTCAACTCATGTACTTGGCCAGACAGAGTGCTACACCTGTTAGTCTACTTTAAATTTTTTTTTTTTTAAACAACAAGACAAGACTGTAGCTATGTAGACCACAACCAGTTAGACCACATACACTAAATATAGTGTGGATGTTTGTTTTTACAGTTCTGTGATTATAAAACCAGCACAATATTGGTGTAGGTGATAAAATGGAGCTAAGTGGGTAAGGCAAGGAAGAGACCATCCTTCATTTGTTGGACAAATTAGAAGGGGTCAATTGAAATGCAAAAAATGTTACTGTTGAAATTAGATGGTGTCATCTTACAGCGTAATCTTGCCACGAGCTGCTAGGCAATGTCATTTTTAATATAGTCAATTAAAGTGTAACTTGTCATCACAGTTTTTCTGACTAGGGTACATCAGGCAAATTACAATTTCCTGGGAAAAGATCACTTTTCTTGGCCTCTAGCAGAGAATAGAAAAGTATTAATAATTCAGCAAACACTTTTTAAGAAACTTATCAATACCACTTAAATATCACAATATAAGTATAACCGGATGTCTAGAGAACACCAACAAGCACTTTCAACATATTTATTGAAGTCTTTGTAGTTCACTGTGGTGGTGCACTTCTTATTACCAGCTATTCCCTGCACTTACGCATACCACTGATGACATATCAACCCAACCCCCAATATTTTTATGTCAATTTAATGCAATGAGAGATCTGTTTTCTGAGCACAAAATTACTAGCATGAAGAGTAAGGTTAAAAGGTTTTGAGTTCTTCAAGATGAGAACTCAATTTGGATGGTTCCTCTTAACTGGAGACCGAGATATGGCAAATACAAAATGGTGTTTTAAAAAGTTGGCCTAAAGGTCAGGGATTAGGAGGCTACTCCTGGAAATCTCTAGCTTAATTAGGGGCAAATTATGTGAATAAAAAGCAGTCTCATCTAATATTTGATTGTGACCTCGATTGTCAAAGGATGGGAATATAGCAAAACCTGAAAAAGTTGAAGCATATTTGTCATATTTGTACTTGCCCAAACTTTTTTTCTTTCATCCTTACCTCAGTGACATCTTACCTCTGTGTCATCTTACCTCTGTGTAGGTAATTTTAGTACCATATTGTTACTTATTCTGTGTGCTTTCAAATGGTATGTTGAATGTCCCTATAGGCACATTTTCTTAAAGATAAATGCACCAACGTCAAAGCCCCTCAACAATCTACACCCCCAAATTGTTAACAATCATACCTCACCTATGCATGGTCAACAAAACCTCTTTGGTGTGTGGGTTCCCAAAGCCTTTGTTGTGATTTGTATGAATCAAATGTAGAAGTGTTGGGTAAAAGTTATAGGTGACTGCATTTGCAACGACCTAAAAAAACAACACTTGGTTTGGGGGTGTGAGCAAATTGGTAGACTACCAGTAAATGTTTGGCAGAATTGGCCAGGCAAGCAAACCTCTTGCACGGAGCTGTGACCCCTGCATGCAATATGAATCTCATGCACGGAGCTGTGACCCCTGCATGCAATATGAATCTCATGCACGGAGCTGTGACTCCTGCATGCAATATGAATCTCATGCACGGAGCTGTGACCCCTGCATGCAATATGAATCTCATGCACGGAGCTGTGACCCCTGCATGCAATATGAATCTCATGCACGGAGCTGTGGCCCCTGCATGCAATATGAATCTCATGCACGGAGCGGTGACCCCTGCATGCAATATGAATCTCATGCATGGAGCTGTGACCTCTGCATGCAATATGAGTCTCATGCATGGAGCTGTGACCCCTGCATGCAATATGAATCTCTTGCACTGAGCTGTGACCCCTGCATGCAATATGAATCTCATGCACGGAGCTGTGAGCCCTGCATGCAATATGAATCTCATGCACGGAGCTGTGACCCCTGCATGCAATATGAATCTCATGCACAGAGGTGTGACCGCTGCATGCAATATGAATCTCATGCACGGAGCTGTGACCGCTGCATGCAATATTAATCTCATGCACGGAGCTGTGACCCCTGCATGCAATATGAATCTCATGCACGGAGCTGTGACCCCTGCATGCAATATGAATCTCATGCACAGAGGTGTGAGTCCTGCATGCAATATGAATCTCATGCACGGAGCTGTGACCGCTGCATGCAATATTAATCTCATGCACGGAGCTGTGACCCCTGCATGCAATATGAATCTCATGCACGGAGCTGTGACCCCTGCATGCAATATGAATCTCATGCACGGAGCTGTGACCCCTGCATGCAATATGAATCTCATGCACGGAGCTGTGACCCCTGCATGCAATATGAATCTAATGCACGGAGCTGTGACCCCTGCATGCAATATGAATCTCATGCACTGAGCTGTGACCCCTGCATGCAATATGAATCTCATGCACGGAGCTGTGACCCCTACATGCAATATGAATCTCATGCACAGAGCTGTGACTCCTGCATGCAATATGAATCTCATGCACGGAGCTGTGACCCCTGCATGCAATATGAATCTCATGCACGGAGCTGTGACCCCTACATGCAATATGAATCTCATGCACGGAGCTGTGACTCCTGCATGCAATATCAATCTCATGCACGGAGCTGTGACCCCTGCATGCAATATGAAACTCATGCACGGAGCTGTGACCCCTGCATGCAATATGAATCTCATGCACGGAGCTGTGGCCCCTGCATGCAATATGAATCTCATGCACGGAGTGGTGACCCCTGCATGCAATATGAATCTCATGCATGGAGCTGTGACCTCTTCATGCAATATGAATCTCATGCATGGAGCTGTGACCCCTGCATGCAATATGAATCTCATGCACTGAGCTGTGAGCCCTGCATGCAATATGAATCTCATGCACGGAGCTGTGACCCCTGCATGCAATATGAATCTCATGCACAGAGCTGTGACCGCTGCATGCAATATTAATCTCATGCACGGAGCTGTGACCCCTGCATGCAATATGAATCTCATGCACGGAGCTGTGACCCCAGCATGCAATATGAATCTCATGCACAGAGGTGTGACTCCTGCATGCAATATGAATCTCATGCACGGAGCTGTGACCGCTGCATGCAATATTAATCTCATGCACGGAGCTGTGACCCCTGCATGCAATATGAATCTCATGCACGGAGCTGTGACCTCTGCATGCAATATGAATCTCATGCACGGAGCTGTGACCCCTGCATGCAATATGAATCTAATGCACGGAGCTGTGACCCCTGCATGCAATATGAATCTCATGCATGGAGCTGTGATCCCTGCATGCAGTATGAAACTCATGCACGGAGCTGTGACCTCTGCATGCAATATGAATCTCATGCACGGAGCTGTGACCCCTGCATGCAATATGAATCTCATGCACGGAGCTGTGACCCCTGCATGCAATATGAATCTCATGCACGGAGCTGTGACCCCGCATGCAATATGAATCTCATGCACAGAACAAAATTTTTTTTTCTCCACAAAGTGAGCCACATACTGATAAACTAGGCCATTCTGTTGTTTTGAAGCATTTTTGGGGAAATTCATAGTGAACCTCTCTTTTTAGTCAGAAAAGTGGCTATCTCAGAACCGAGCACTGAAATACTCAGAAAGTTTGTTTTTCTCACCATGTTTGAAAAGGGGTAAATCCTGAGGAATATTTGGATTTGTTTAAACTAGTGTTTTTGATCAAACTAGTAAAAGGGGATAAATATTAAAACAAAATTTTTTTTTTCTCCACAAAGTGAGCCACATACTGATAAACTAGGCCTTTCTGTTGTTTTGAAGCATTTTTGGGAAAATTCATAGCGAACCTCTCTTTTTAGTCAGAAAAGTGGCTATCTCAGAAACGAGCACTGAAATACTCAGAAAGTTTGTTTTTCTTACAATGTTTGAAAGGGAAAAATCCTGAGGAAAAGTTGGATTTGATTAAACAACTGTTTTTTATCAAACCAATTAAAGGGGATAAATATCAACAAAAACTGTTTTTCTCCACAAAGTGATCCACATACTGCTAAACTATGCCTTTCTGTTGTTTTGAAGCATTTTTGTGGAAATTCATAGAGAACTTTTCTTTGTAGACATAAAATTTGCTATCTCAGAAACGAGCACTGAAATACTCAGAAAGTTTATTTTTCTTACCATATTTGAAAAGGGAAAAACCTGATGAAAATTTGGATTTGTTTAAACAATTGTTTTTGAAAAAACCAGTAAAATGGGATAAATATTAACAAAAAATGTTTTTCTCCACAAAGTGAGCCACATTCTGCTAAACTATGTCTTTCTGTTGTTTTGAAGCAATTTTTGTGGAAATTCATAGAGAACATCTCTTTTTAGACAGAAAATTGGCTATCTCAGAAACCGCAATGAATTACTCAGAAAGTTTGTTTTTCTTACCATGTTTGAAAAGGGGCAAATCCTGAGGTAAATTTGGATTAGTTTAAACAACTCTTTTGATCAAACCAGTAAAAGGGGATAAATATTAACAAAAACTGTTTTTCTCCACAGAGTGAGCCACTTACTGATAAACTAGGCCTTTGTGTTGTTTTGAAGCATTTTGGGGGAAATTCATAGTGAACTTCTCTTTTTAGTCAGAAAAGTGGCTATCTCAGAAACGAGCACTGAATTACTCAGAAAATTTGTTTTTCTTACCATGTTTGAAAGGGAAAAATCCTGAGGAAAATTTGGATTTGTTTAAACAACTGTTTTTGATCGAACCAGTTAAAGTGGATAAATATCAACAAAAACTGTTTTTCTCCACAAAGTGAGCCACACACTGCTAAAGTATGTCTTTCTGTTGTTTTGAAGAATTTTTGGGGAAATTCATAGAGAACTCTCTTTTTAGTCAGAAAAGTGGCTCTCTCAGAAACCGCAATGAAATACTCAGAAAGTTTGTTTTTCTTACCATGTTTGAAAAGTGGTAAATCCTGAGGAATATTTGGATTTGTTTAAACAAGTGTTTTTGATCAAACCAGTAAAAGGGGATAAATATTAAAAAAAAAAAAAAAAATTCTCCACAAAGTAAGCCACATACTGATAAACTAGGACTTTGTGCTGTTTTGAAGTATTTTTGGGAAAATTCATAGCGAACCTCTCTTTTTAGTCAGAAAAGTGGCTATCTCAGAAACGAGCACTGAAATAGTAAGAAAGTTTGTTTTTCTTACCATGTTTGAAAGGGAAAAATCCTGAGGAAAAGTTGGATTTGATTAAACAACTGTTTTTTATCAAACCAGTAAAAGGGGATAAATATCAACAAAAACTGTTTTTCTCCACAAAGTGATCCACATACTGCTAAACTATGCCTTTCTGTTGTTTTGAAGCATTTTGTGGAAATTCATAGAGAACTTTTCTTTTTAGACATAAAAGTGGCTATCTCAGAAAAGAGCACTGAAATACTCAGAAAGTTTGTTTTTCTTACCATGTTTGAAATGGAGTAAATCCAGAGGAAAATTTGGATTTGTTTAAACAACTGTTTTTGATCTAACCAGTAAAATGGAATAAATAATAACAAAAACAGTTTTTCTCAACAAAGTGAGCTTCATACTGATAAACTAGGCCTATGTGTTGTTTTGAAGCATTTTTTGGGAAATTCATCGAGAACTTTCTTTTTAGACTTAAAAGTGACTATCTCAGAAACGAGCACTGAAAAACTCAGAAAGTTTGTTTTTCTGACCATGTTTGAAAGGAGAAAATCCTGAGGAATATTTGGATTTGTTTAAACAACTGTTTTTGATCAAATCAGTTAAAGGGGATAATTATTAACAAAAACAGTTTTTCTCCACAAAGTGAGCCACATACTGCTAAACTATGCCTTTCTATGGTTTTGAAGCATTTTTAGGGAAATTCATAGTGAATTTCTCTTTTTAGTCAGAAAAGTGGCTATCTCAGAAACGAGCACTGAAATACTCAGAAAGTTTGTTTTTCTTACCATGTTTGAAAGGGAAAAATCCTGAGGAAAATTTGGATTTGTTTAAACAACTGTTTTTGATCAAACCAGTTAAAGGGGATAAATATTAACAAAAACTGTTTTTCTCCACAAAGTGAGCCGCATACTGCTATAGTATGTCTTTCTGTTGTTTTGAAGTATTTTTGGGGAAATTCATAGAGAACTTCTCTTTTTAGTCAGAAAAGTGGCTCTCTCAGAAACCGCAATGAAATACTCAGAAAGTTTGTTTTTCTTACCATGTTTGAAAAGGGGTAAATCCTGAGGAATATTTGGATTTGTTTAAACAAGTGTTTTTGATCACACCAGTAAAAGGGGATAAATATTAAAACAAAATTTTTTTTTCTCCACAAAGTGAGCCACATACTGATTGTTGAGTGTTCTCTCAAGTTAACTCTCAAGGTAATGGTAACTATTGCTGCCACCAGAGCTGTGCTTATGTAAATAGCACCCCATATCTCACAATCAAAGAAATTTAGATTATAATGAAGACACAAGTTGCAAGTACAATATTAAGCAAAGACTCCTGAGCCTTGGTCAGTCAGAGTTTTTATACTCTGACTTCCCAGGAACAGGATATCACATGTTCACACATACATTAGCAAGGTTCGAGTCCATTAGGTATAATTATTCAAGGTGACACATAACTTGGCTATAGACCTTTTGTCAACACTTGTGATGCTATTGAACTTACTGTACTGCTAATGAAGTAATTACAATATGCGGTTAGTTTAGCCAAGAGTCATCCATGGGCCTTGGCTATGTTGAGGGGGCGGCCCTCAACATCTCTCCCACATGAGCTGCAGGCCCTCCTCCTCCAGCTGAAGGTCCTCCTCTGAGGATAGGCTTGTCATCACGTAATGAAACATCGACTGGGAGTGAGCTCAATGGTGTTTCCTCAGCAGATATCATCAGCTCTTCATCTTCAGGCCAGCATTGTCGTGACAGTCCATCTGCGTTTTGATATAAGATGCCCGGCCGGTACTTAAGTTCAAACTGGAATATTGCAAAGTCAATGCCCATCGCATCAGTCTGCCTGTCAGTCGAGTAGAATCCTGTAGAGCCAGCAGAGCTCGGTGGTCGGTGAGGACAGTGAATTTACAGCCAATCAGATGAATAGCAAAGGGGTCCAACGCTTTGACCACTGCCAGGCATTCAAGTTCGGAAATAGTGTAGTTTCTTTCAGCAGAGGTCGTTCGCTTAGAGAAATAGGCCACAGGTTGTTCCTCTCCCAATCTCTTCACTGAGAGCACAGCACCAATTCCGAGGACAGAGGCATCGGTGTGGAGAATAAACTCGTCATCAGCCCTATGAATAGTGAACGAATGCTCGTCACATAAAAGAGAAATAATATGATTAAATGCATTTGATTCTCTCTTATTCCATTTCAGGAAACAGGGGGTGCCCTTCTTTAAGGCATCAAACAGTGGACCCGCCCACCTAGCAAAGTCGGGTATAAACTTCCGGTAGTAACCGGCAGCCCCCAAGAAAGCCCTCAACCCTTTCTGATGCTTAGGTCTATGGTAGTCCCTTAGTGCCTTGACACTGGCTTCTGGCACACTTACAAGGCCATGTCCAATTTCGTGTCCTAAATACTCTAGTGATTGTGCCCCCCACACACACTTGTCTGGGTTTGCAGTCAGCCCAGCCCCAACCAATGCTTCCAACACTTTCTCAATATGTTGTAAATGCTCCTCCCAAGTGGCCGAAAATATAAGTATGTCATCAATATATACCGAGCAGCTATCCCTCAAGTGGTCCAGCGTGTTTTCCATGCACCTTTGGAAGGCTGCTGGTGCATTTTTGAGCCCAAATGGCATACGGGTAAATGCATACTTCCCCCATGGAGTGCAGAATGCTGTCTTTTCCTGGCTAGCCCTACCAAGAGGAACCTGGTAAAATCCCTTGTTCAGGTCAATCTTGGAAAGCCTGACAGCATTGGACACTTGGTTCAATAGATCTTCAATACATGACATCTGGAATGGGTCATTGATAGTAATTTTATTTAACCGTCTGTAATCAATACAGTGTCGTATTTTCACAGTGGCTTTTTTTCTCAGAGGCACCATAGGAGATGACCATGGACTTTTGGATGGAACAAGTATACCCAAGACTAGTAACTCATCTATCTCCTTCTTAAGGTCATTTTTCATTCCTGGAGCAATTCTGTTAGGGTGTGAACGAAGTGGGTTTCCCTCCTCCACATAGATTTCGCATTGGTCATGTTTCAGCAAGCCCAACCCTTTCAAGTTGGGGTATTTAGCTAAAATGGCCTTCAATTGTGATTCCTTGGCCTCAGACAAAGGGGCTTTTCCCATTTTGATGCTACCTATGGGATCCGGTGTGTGCTCAGATTCATCTGCCACAACAAGTCTAAGGATATTAGCAGGTGGCATTTTCCACTCTTTATGCCGGTTAATGTGGACAGTTAGCTTCTTTGATCTTTTGTTGGGAACAGCTATTGTATAGTTACAGTCAGACAGCTTGGCTATGACTTCATAAGGTCCATCCCAAATTGAGTGTAGCTTCCCTGTCAACCCTGGGGTGTGACAGAGTACCATGTCCCCAAGTTCATAACTCCTTGGTTTGGAGCTCTGATCATAGGCCTGTGTAGATTTTTGTTTGTAGCTTTCCTCATTTTCGTAAGCCTGTTTGTGTAGTGCTGTTAGGTTCTCTCTCAGTTCAGCTACCTATTCTACAGTGCCTGAGTATGTGATTTGATTTTCAAGCCAGCCAGACCTCATAGCCTCTAGTGGTCCTCTCAAATTTCTACCATGTATCAATTCATAGGGGGAAAACCCAGTGACGGAATGAGGTGTTGCTCTATATGCCAGTAAACAATACTTGAGCATGCGGTCCCATTCTTTGGGATCAGTCTGAACCTTCATAAGCATCCCTTTTAGACAAGCATGCCAACGTTCTAACATTCCATTTGTTTGAGGGTGGTAGGCTGTGGTGACTATGTGGTCAATACCCAGTAGCTCACACAACTCTTTGTTCAGTCTGCTAGTGAAGACAGAGCCCTGGTCTGCCAATAGTTCTTTAGGGATGCCTATGTGTTGTATTACCTCCAATATTCCCTCAGCTACCGTCCTAGCATCAACTTTTTTTAGAAGGATAGCGTAAGGGTACCGCGTTCCCATGCACATCATAGTCAGTATATACTTATACCCAGTAGTGGTTCGTTGCAATGGCCCAACTAAGTCACAGGCCATTCTTTCGTATGGCCTTGAGATAATAGGGGTGACAACCATAGGGACTTTGGGTTGGAGTTTTCTGCCCGCCTTTTGACACTCAGGACACGTGCTACAGTACTCCCTTACACCCTTTCTCAACCCTGGCCTGGTAAAATGTTGGGTGATCATTGATACCATTTTGTTATGTGAAAAGTGCCTACCAGCAAGTCCTCTGTGACCTGCATCTAAAATCTCTTTGCGTCTACAAGAAGGGACCACTACCCTTGTGAACTCCCTCCCTGGATCAGCCAGTTTGCTATGCACTAATACACCTCCTTCATAGAAATATCCATCTTCCTGCCTATCAGCCCTACATCTCATCTCATTCAACATCCCATCTTCCTTTTGCTGTGTTGTAAGAGCCAGCACCTCAGCCTTCCCTTTTGCAAGGGTTGGAAGTGGTTGCTCACTCAGACAACCTCCCTCTAGCCCTTGAAGGTTACCTGCCTCACAATTCCCAAAGGATTCTTCTGTTACCTCATCATCAAGAGCAGATTTAGATTGAGTGTCTTCCTCTACAGGAAGACTGGTACAGATGCTCACTTCTTCTGATTCTGTCAATAACTATTCAATATCAGACACAAGGTCAACGGGTTTGCATGCCATTGGTGGTTGTGTATCTTTCTTCCTTCTGGGTTTGGGTATTGGTTTTGCATATGGTTTGGTTTGAGTAAGGGGTAGCTGCCTAGTTCAAGTACCATCCCTGCTATCTTGAGTAAGGGGTAGCTGCCTAGTGCAAGTACCATCCCTGCTATCTTGAGTAAGGGGTAGCTGCCTAGTGCAAGTACCATCCCTGCTATCTTGAGTAAGGGGTAGCTGCCTAGTGCAAGTACCATCCTTGCTATCCTCAATTTCATTAGCTACTTCCTCTGCTGCTAAAGCCTGGCTTTGAGCCCTAGTTATGGTTGCTAATGGCACTGGGTCATCTACCCACTCACTCTGTTTGGATCTCCCAGCAATCCATGACCTCACCCAGGGGTGGTCCTTTCCCAACAAAACATGTTTGGTATCCTCACCCACTACGAATACCTCCATGGACTTAGAGATTCCGTCCACCTTTAGGTCTATGGTTGCTGTTCTAAGTATGACAATCCCTTGATTAGCTAGCCTTGCCTTAGCAGTTTTGCCAGTAAAACATTCCATAGGTACTAGCCTATCAGGGACCGTTGTTCTGTTGGCACCAGTGTCAATGAGGCACCTACAAAGTCTACCATTTATATTGCCAGTTCTGAGCAATTCCTGCATTTCCTCAGCCTCAGACCCAGAACTTATCATGCCTAGCTTAGCTTTGGCCTTACCATTTGGGCAGTACCTCTTAGTATGCCCTGTTTCATTGCATTCAAAACAAAAAATGTCCTTAGAAAATGACCTAACTCTCTGTGGGCCACCGGTTACACCTTGGCTGCCAACCCGACCATGCTCAGTAGGGGCCCTCCCATCTTTACCCTTAGTTAGGCACCCACCTGATCCGTTAGTAGATGTCTGTTCCCTGGAGTTGTAGGACATCTTTCTGCCATTAAAATGTTGTCCCTCTGCTTGTCTCCTGTGTATCTTGCTTCTGTCATGAAAGGATTTTGATTCCCATGTAGCCTCCAGCTCATCGATGATATCCTGAGTATTTTTGTAACTGTTACTTCGCACTGCATGACATGTCTCTGGCGAGTAATAAAGTGTCAATGCTCCTCGAAACATCTCCATCGCAATGTCCTTTTTGCTCTCCATCCGCGCTGTGAGCCTATTGATGCTCTTCATTATCAGAGTGAGATGGTGTCTAGGCGATAGGTTATCTGTTGGTGCATTTCTCCAAATTGTTTTCCTTTCTCTGGGGTCCGTACAACCCAGACGTTCCAACAGTGAAGTCTTCAATGTTTGATACGGTATCGTAAGGTCCAATTCCCGGAAAGCTTCCAGCACTTTCCCGGAGACTTGCTTCCGAAGAATATTGTTCCATTCTTTTTCAGGAAGTTCTCCCTCTCTTAGAGTTTGTTCAAAATTTTGCATGTAGGCTTCAGGGTCAATATGTTCATCCATTTTATGAAGTGCCTGCAACGCTGCTCTCTTCCGTTGCTCAGCTTCTCTTGCTGATACATCGATATGTTGGTGCTCTTCTATCAGTTTGTGGAATGCTGCGTTTTCCTCTGCCAATTTCATAAGCTGGTCATTTCTCTGCTTCTCTTCCTTGGCATGTTCAATTGCTGCTGACATCCTGTCTTTCCTTTCCTGGTTCATTGAGGTTATCATTGTTGCCATAGCATTCTGTAATAGAGCCATAGGATCAGCAGGAACTTCAGCTTCGGGTGAAAAAACTGATGTCGTCGATAACGGATAATGTTCTGATCTTAAGTCGCTGATCCCTGTCCATGGGTCTTCTTCGTCGAGTTCTGTCACTTCTTTACTCTTATCACTCTTTGAGCGAGTCTGGATAATGCTGCGATTCATGCTTCCCTTGGTAGTGAGGGTAGTTAGTGATGGTGATTATCTTTTTCTTCTTTTTCAAGAGTCTCCACCGCTGCCACCATGTGTTGAGGGTTCTCTCAAGTTAACTCTCAAGGTAATGGTAACTATTGAAGCTACCAGAGCTGCGCTTATGTAAATAGCACCCCGTATCTCACAATCAAAGAAATTTAGATTATAATGAAGACACAAGTTGCAAGTACAATATTAAGCAAAGACTCCTGAGCCTTGGTCAGTCAGGGTTTTTATACTCTGACTTCCCAGGAACAGGATATCACATGTTCACACATACATTAGCAAGGTTCGAGTCCATTAGGTATAATTATTCAAGGTGACACATAACTTGGCTATAGACCTTTTGTCAACACTTGTGGTGCTATTGAACTTACTGTACTGCTAATGAAGTAATTACAATATGCGGTTAGTTTAGCCAAGAGTCATTCATGGGCCTTGGCTATGTTGAGGGGTCGGCCCTCAACACTGATAAACTAGGACTTTGTGTTGTTTTGAAGCATTTTTGGGAAAATTCATAGTGAACCTCTCTTTTTAGTCAGAAAAGTGGCTATCTCAGAAACGAGAACTGAAATAGTCAGAAAGTTTGTTTTTCTTACCATGTTTGAAAGGGAAAAATCCTGAGGAAAAGTTGGATTTGATTAAACAACTGTTTTTTATCAAACCAGTAAAAGGAGATAAATATCAACAAAAACTGTTTTTCTCCACAAAGTGATCTACATACTGCTAAACTATGCCGTTCTGTTGTTTTGAAGCATTTTTGTGGAAATTCATAGAGAACTTTTCTTTTTAGACATAAAAGTGGCTATCTCAGAAACGAGCACTGAAATACTCAGAAAGTTTGTTTTTCTTACCAAGTTTGAAATGGAGTAAATCCTGAGGAAAATTTTGATTTGTTTAAACAACTGTTTTTGATCTAACCAGTAAAAGGGAATAAATATTAACAAAAACAGTTTTTCTCCACAAAGTGAGCCACATACTGATAAACTAGGCATTTGTGTTGTTTTGAAGAATTTTTTGGGAAATTCATCGAGACCTTTTCTTTTAAGACTTAAAAGTGACTATCTCTGAAACGAACACAGAAAAACTCAGAAAGTTTGTTTTTCAGACCATGTTTGAAAGGGACAAATCCTGAGGAATATTTGGATTTGTTTAAACAACTGTTTTTGATCAAACCAGTTAAAGGGGTTAATTATTAACAAAAACAGTTTTTCTCCACAAAGTGAGCCCCATACTGCTAAACTATGCCTTTCTGTGGTTTTGAAGCATTTTTGGGGAAATTCATAGAGAACTTCTCTTTTTATTCAGAAAAGTGGCTATCTCAGAAACGAGCAGTAAAATACTCAGAAAGTTTGTTTTTCATACCATGTCAGAAAGGGAAAAATCCTGAGGAAAATTTTGATTTGTTTAAACAAATGTTTTTGATCTAATCAGTAAAATAGGATAATTATTTAAAAAAAATGTTTTTCACCAAAAAGTGTGCCACATACTTCTAAACTATGTCTTTCTGTTGTTTTGTAGTATTTTTGGGGAAATTCAGAGAGAAGTTTTCTTTTTAGACACAAAAGTGTCTAACTCATAAACGAGCACTGATATATTCAGAAATTTGTTTTTTTTACGATGTTTGAAAGGGGCAAATCCAGAGGAAAATTTGGATTTGTTTAAACAATTATTTTTAAACAAACCAGTAAAATGGGATAAATATTAACAAAACTGTTTTTCTCCACAAAATGAGCCACATACTGCTAAACTATGTCTTTCTGTGGTTTTGAATCATTTTTGTGGAAATTCATAGAGAACTTTTCTTTTTAGACATAAAAGTGGCTATCTCAGAAATGAGCACTAAAAAACTCAGTAAGTTTTTTTTTTTACCATATTTGAAAGGGGCAATCCTGAGGCAAATTTGGATTTGAACATTTGTTTCTGAACAAAACATTAAAATGGGATAAATATTAACAAAAACTGGTTTTCTCCACAAAGTGAGCCACATACTGCTAAACTATATCTTTCTGTTGTTTAGAAGCATTTTTGGGGAAATTCATAGAGAACTTCTCTTTTTAGTCAGAAAAGTGGCTATCTCAGAAACCGCAATGAAATACTCAGAGAGTTTGTTTTTCTTACCATGTTTAAAAAGGAAAAATCCTGAGGAAAATTTGGATTTGTTTAAACAACTGTTTTTGATCAAATCAGTAAAATGGGATAAATATTAACAAAAACTGTTTTTCCCCACAAAGTGGGCACATACTGCTAAACTATGCCTTTCTGTGTTTTGAAGCATTTTTGGGGAAATTCATAGAGAACTTCTTTTTTTGTCTAAAAAGTGACTAACTCAAAAAAAGAGCCTGAAATACTCAGAAAGTTTGTTTTTCTTACCATGTTTGAAATCGGGCAAATCCTGAGGAAAATTTGGATTTGTTTAAACAACTTTTTTAATCAAACCAGTAAAAAGGATAAATATTAAAAAAAAAAAGTTTTTCTCCAAAAAGTGAGCCACACACTGATAAACTAGGCCTTTGTGTTGTATTGAAGCATTTTTTGGAAATTCATATAGAACTTTTCTTTTTAGACATAAAAGTGACTATCTCAGAAACGAGCACTGAAATACTCAGAAATTTGTTTTTCCTACTATATTTGAAAGGGACAAATCCTGAGGAAAATTTGGATTTGTTTAAACAAGTGTTTTTAATAAAACCAGTAAAATGGGATAAATATTAACAAAAACTCTTTTTCTCCACAAAGTGAGCCACATACTGCTAAATTGTCTTTCTGTTGTTTTGAAGATTTTTGGAGAAATTCATAGAAAACTATTCTTTTTAGACACAAAAGTGACACTCTCAAAAAAGATCACTGAAAAACTCAGAAAGTTTGTTTTTCTTACCATGTTTGAAAAGGTGTAAATCCAGAGAAAATTTGGGATTTGTTTAAACTAGTGTTTTTGATCAAACCAGTAAAAGGGGATAAATATTAAAACAAAAACTTTTTTTCTCCACAAAGTGAGACACACACTGATAAACTAGGCCTTTCTGTTGTTTTGAAGCATTTTTGGGAAAATTCATAGTGAACCTCTCTTTTTAGTCAGAAAAGTGGCTATCTCAGAATCGAGCACTGAAATACTCAGAAAGTTTGTTTTTCTTACCATGTTTGAAAGGGAAAAATCCTGAGGAAAAGTTGGATTTGATTAAACAACTGTTTTTTATCAAACCAGTAAAAGGGGATAAATATCAACAAAAACTGTTTATCTCCACAAAGTGATCACATACTGCTAAACTATGCCTTTCTGTTGTTTTGAAGCATTTTTGTGGAAATTCATAGAGAACTTTTCTTTTTAGACATAAAATTTGCTATCTCAGAAATGAGCACTGAAATACTCAGAAAGTTTATTTTTCTTACCACATTTGAAAGGGAAAAATCCTGATGAATATTTGGATTTGTTTAAACAATTGTTTTTGAAAAAACCAGTTAAATGGGATAAATATTAACAAAAACTGGTTTTCTCCACAAAGTGAGCCCCATACTGCTAAACTATGTCTTTCTGTTGTATTGAAGCATTTTTTTGTGGAAATTCATAGAGAACTTCCCTTTTTAGACAGAAAATTGACTATCTCAGAAACCGCAATGAAATACTCAGAAAGTTTGTTTTTCTTACCATGTTTGAAAGGAAAAAAATGCTGAGGAAAATTTGGATTTATTTAAACAACTATTTTTGATCAAATCAGTAAAATGGGATAAATATTAACAAAAACTGTTTTTCTCCACAAAGTGCGGCACAAACTGCTAAACTATGCCTTTCTCTTGTTTTGAAGAATTTTTGGGGAAATTCATAGAGAACTTCATTTTTTGTCAAAAAAGTGACTATCTCAAAAAAAAAGCACTGAAATACTCAGAAAGTTTTTTTTTCTTACCATGTTTGAAAAGGGGCAAATCCTGAGGTAAATTTGGATTAGTTTAAACAACTCTTTTGATCAAACCAGTAAAAGGGGATAAATATTAATAAAAAACTGTTTTTATCCACAGAGTGAGCCACTTACTGATAAACTAGGCCTTTGTGTTGTTTTGAAGCATTGTGGGGGAAATTCATAGTGAATTTCTCTTTTTAGTCAGAAAAGTGGCTATCTCAGAAACGAGCACTGAATTACTCAGAAAGTTTGTTTTTCTTAACATGTTTGAAAGGGAAATATCCTGAGGAAAATTTGGATTTGTTTAAACAACTGTTTTTGATCAAACCAGTTAAAGGGGATAAATATCAACAAAAACTGTTTTTCTCTACAAAGTGAGCCACACACTGCTAAAGTATGCCTTTCTGTTGTTTTGAAGCATTTTTGGGGAAATTCATAGAGAACTCTCTTTTTAGTCAGAAAAGTGGCTCTCTCAGAAACCGCAATGAAATACTCAGAGAGTTTGTTTTTCTTACCATGTTTGAAAAGGGGTAAATCCTGAGGAATATTTGGATTTCTTTAAACAAGTGTTTTTGATCAAACCAGTAAAAGGGGATAAATATTAAAACAAAAAAAAATTTTCTCCACAAAGTGAGCCACATACTGATAAACTAGGCCTTTCTGTTGTTTTGAAGGATTTTTGGGGAAATTCATAGTGAACCTCTCTTTTTAGTCAGAAAAGTGGCTATCTCAGAAACGAGCACTGAAATACTCAGAAACTTTGTTTTTCTTACCATGTTTGAAAGGGAAAAATCCTGAGGAAAAGTTGGATTTGATTAAACAACTGTTTTTTATCAAACCAGTAAAAGGGGATAAATATCAACAAAAACTGTTTTTCTCCACAAAGTGATCCACATACTGCAAAACTATGCCTTTCTGTTGTTTTGAAGCATTTTTGTGGAAATTCATAGAGAACTTTTCTTTTTAGACATAAAATTTGCTATCTCAGAAACGAGCACTGACATACTCAGAAAGTTTGTTTTTCTTACCATGTTTGAAATGGAATAAATCCAGAGGAAAATTTGGATTTGTTTAAACAACTTTTTTTGATCTAACCAGTAAAAGGGAATAAATATTAACAAAAACAGTTTTTCTCCACAAAGTGAGCTTCATACTGATAAACTAGGCCTTTGTGTTGTTTTGAAGCATTTTTTGGGAAATTCATGGAGAACTTTTCTTTTTAGACTTAAAAGTGACTATCTCAGAAACGAGCACTGAAAAACTCAGATAGTTTGTTTTTCTGACCATGTTTGAAAGGAGAAAATCCTGAGTAATATTTGGATTTGTTTAAACAACTGTTTTTGATCAAACCAGTTAAAGGGGATAATTATTAACAAAAACAGTTTTTCTCCACAAAGTGAGCCACATACTGCTAAACTATGCCTTTCTGTGGTTTTGAAGCATTTTTGGGGAAATTCATAGTGAACTTCTCTTTTTAGTCAGAAAAGTGGCTATCTCAGAAATGAGCACTGAAATACTCAGAAACTTTGTTTTTCTTACCATGTTTGAAAGGGAAAAATCCTGAGGAAAATTTGGATATGTTTAAACAACTGTTTTTGATCAAACCAGTTAAAGGGGATAAATATTAACAAAACCTGTTTTTCTCCACAAAGTGAGCCACATACTGCTAAAGTATGTCTTTCTGTTGTTTTGAAGCACTTTTGGGGAAATTCAAAGAGAACTTCTCTTTTTAGTCAGAAAAGTGGCTCTCTCATAAACCGCAATGAAATACTCAGAAAGTTTGTTTTCCTTACCATGTTTGAAAAGGGGTAAATCTGAGGAATATTTGGATTTGTTTAAACAAGTGTTTTTGATCACACCAGTAAAAGGGGATAAATATTAAAACAAAAACTTTTTTTCCCCACAAAGTGACCCACATACTGATAAACTAGGACTCTGTGTTGTTTTGAAGCATTTTTGGGAAAATTCATAGTGAACCTCTTTTTTTAGTCAGAAAAGTGGCTATCTCAGAAACGAGCACTGAAATAGTCAGAAAGTTTGTTTTTCTTACCATATTTGAAAGGGAAAAATCCTGAGGAAAAGTTGGATTTGATTAAACAACTGTTTTTTATCAAACCAGTAAAAGGGGATATATATCAACAAAAACTGTTTTTCTCCACAATGTGATCCACATACTGCTAACCTATGCCTCTCTGTTGTTTTGAAGGTTTTTTGTTGAAATTCATAGAGATTTTTTCTTTTTAGACATAAAATTTGCTATCTCAGAAACGAGCACTGATATACTCAGAAAGTTTGTTTTTCTTACCATGTTTGAAATGGAATAAATCCGGAGGAAAATTTGGATTTGTTTAAACAACTTTTTTTGATCTAACCAGTAAAAGGGAATAAATATTAACAAAAACAGTTTTTCTCCACAAAGTGAGCTTCATACTGATAAACTAGGCCTTTGTGTTGTTTTGAAGCATTTTGTGGGAAATTCATGGAGAACTTTTCTTTTTAGACTTAAAAGTGACTATCTCAGAAACGAGCACTGAAAAACTCAGAAAGTTTGTTTTTCTGACCATGTTTGAAAGGAGAAAATCCTGAGGAATATTTGGATTTGTTTAAACAACTGTTTTTGATCAAACCAGTTAAAGGGGATAATTATTAACAAAAACAGTTTTTCTCCACAAAGTGAGCCACATACTGCTAAACTATGCCTTTCTGTGGTTTTGAAGCATTTTTGGGGAAATTCATAGTGAACTTCTCTTTTTAGTCAGAAAAGTGGCTATCTCAGAAACGAGCACTGAAATACTCAGAAACTTTGTTTTTCTTACCATGTTTGAAAGGGAAAAATCCTGAGGAAAATTTGGATATGTTTAAACAACTGTTTTTGATCAAACCAGTTAAAGGGGATAAATATTAACAAAAACTGTTTTTCTCCACAAAGTGAGCCACATACTGCTAAAGTATGTCTTTCTGTTGTTTTGAAGCACTTTTGGGGAAATTCATAGAGAACTTCTCTTTTTAGTCAGAAAAGTGGCTCTCTCAATAAACCGCAATGAAATACTCAGAAAGTTTGTTTTTCTTACCATGTTTGAAAAGGGGTAAATCCTGAGGAATATTTGGATTTGTTTAAACAAGTGTTTTTGATCACACCAGTAAAAGGGGATAAATATTAAAACAAAAACTTTTTTTCTCCACAAAGTGACCCACATACTGATAAACTAGGACTCTGTGTTGTTTTGAAGCATTTTTGGGAAAATTCATAGTGAACCTCTTTTTTTAGTCAGAAAAGTGGCTATCTCAGAAACGAGCACTGAAATAGTCAGAAAGTTTGTTTTTCTTACCATATTTGAAAGGGAAAAATCCCGAGGAAAAGTTGGATTTGATTAAACAACTGTTTTTTATCAAACCAGTAAAAGGGGATATATATCAACAAAAACTGTTTTTCTCCACAATGTGATCCACATACTGCTAACCTATGCCTCTCTGTTGTTTTGAAGCATTTTTGTTGAAATTCATAGAGAACTTTTCTTATTAGACATAAAAGTGGCTATCTCAGAAACGAGCACTGAAATACTCAGAAAGTTTGTTTTTCTTATCATGTTTGAAACGGAGTAAATCCTGAGGAAAATTTGGATTTGTTTAAACAACTGTTTTTGATCTAACCAGTAAAAGGGAATAAATATTAACAAAAACAGTTTTTCTCCACAAAGCGAGCCTCATACTGATAAACTAGGCATTTGTGTTGTTTTGATGCATTTTTTGGGAAATTCATGGAGAACTTTTCTTTTTAGACTTAAAAGTGACTATCTCAGAAACGACCACTGAAAAACTCAGAAAGTTAGTTTTTCTGACCATGTTTGAAAGGGGCAAATCCTGAGGAATATTTGGATTTGTTTAAACAACTGTTTTTGATCAAACCAGTTAAAGGGGATAATTATTAACAAAAACAGTATTTCTCCACAAAGTGAGCCACATACTGCTAAACTATGCCTTTCTGTGGTTTTGAAGCATTTTTGGGGAAATTCATAGAGAACGTCTCTTTTTATTCAGAAAAGTGGCTATCTCCGAAACGAGCAGTAAAATACTCAGAAAGTTTGTTTTTCCTATCATGTCAGAAAGGAAAATTTTGAATTGTTTAAACAACTGTTTTTGATCTAATCATAAAAATAGGATAATTATAAAAAATAACTGTTTTTCACAACAAAGTGAGCTACATACTTCTAAACTATGTCTTTCTGTTGTTTTGTAGCATTTTTGGGGAAATTCAGAGAGAAGTTTTCTTTTTAGACACAAAAGTGTCGAACTCATAAACGAGCACTGATATATTCGGAAATTTGTTTTTCTTAAGAAGGGGCAAATCCCGAGGAAAAGTTGGATTTGATTAAACAACTTTTTTTTATCAAACCAGTAAAAGGGGATAAATATCAACAAAAACTGTTTTTCTCCACAAAGTGATCCACATACTGCTAAACTATGCCTTTCTGTTGTTTTGAAGCATTTTTGTGGAAATTCATAGAGAACTTTTCTTTTTAGACATAAAATTTGCGACCTCAGAAACGAGCACTGAAATACTCAGATAGTTTATTTTTCTTACCATATTTGAAAGGGGCAAATCCTGATGAAAATTTGGATTTGTTTAAACAATTGTTTTTGATCTAACCAGTAAAAGGGAATAAATATTAACAAAAACAGTTTTTCTCCACAAAGTGAGCCTCATACAAGATTGTGCCGCTTTTAAAAGTCATGTGCACTAACATTGTGCCACTTTTAAAGTCATTTGCTCCAACATTGTGCCGCTTTTAAAACTCATGTGCATGAACATTGTGCTGCTTTTAAAAGTCATGTGCACCTACATTGTGCTGCTTTTAAAAGTCATGTGCACCAACATTGTGCCGCTTTAAAAAGTCATGTGCACCAACATTGTGCTGCTTTTAAAGACTTGTGCACCAACATTGTGCCGCTTTTAAAATCATGTGCACCAACATTGTGCAGCTTTTAAAGTCACGTGCACCAACATTGTGCCACTTTTAAAAGTCATGTGAACCTATATTGTGCCGCTTTTAAAAGTCATGTTTACCAACATTGTGCCGCTTTTAAAGACATGTGTACCAACATGTGCCGCTTTTAAAGTCATGCGCACCAACATTGTGCCGCTTTTAGAGTCATGTGCACCAACATTGTGCCGCTTTTAAAGTCATGTTTACCAACATTGTGCCGCTATTAATGTCATGTGCACCAACATTGTGCCGCTTTTAAAGTCATGTCCACCAACATTGAGCCGCTTTTAAAGTCATGTGCAGCAACATTGTGCCGCTTTTAAAGACATGTGCACCAACATTTTGCCGCTTTTAAAGTCATGTGCACCAACATTGCGCTGCTTTTAAAGTCATGTGCACCAACATTGTGCCGTTTTTAAGTCATGTGCACCAACATTGTGCCGCTTCAAAAGTCATGCGCACCAACATTGTGCCGCTTTTAGAGTCATGTGCACCAACATTGTGCCGCTTTTAAAGTCATGTTTACCAACATTGTGCCGCTATTAATGTCATGTGCACCAACATTGTGCCGCTTTTAAAGTCATGTCCACCAACATTGAGTCGCTTTTATAGTCATGTGTACCAACATTGTGCCGCTTTTAAAGACATGTGCACCAACATTGTGCCGCTTTTAAAGTCATGTGCACCAAAATTTTGCCGCTTTTAAAGACATGTGCACCAACATTGTGCCACTTTTAATGATATGCGCACCAACATTGTGCCGCTTTTAAAGTCAAGTGCACCAACATTGTGCCGCTTTTAAAGACATGTGCACCAACATTGTGCCGCTTTTAAAGTCATGTGCACCAAAATTTTGCCGCTTTTAAAGACATGTGCACCAACATTGTGCCGGTTTTAATGACATGTACACCAACATTGTGCCGCTTTTAAAGTCATGTTCACTGTTGAGGGCCGACCCCTCAACATAGACAAGGCCCATGGATAACTCTTGGCTAAACTAACCGCATATTGTAATTACTTCATTAGCAGTACAGTAAGTTCAATAGCACCACAAGTGTTGACAAAAGGTCCATGGTCAATTATATGTCACCTTGTATAATTATACCTTATGGACTTGAACCTTGCTAATTTATGTGTGAACATGTGATATTATGTTCCCGGGAAGTCAGAGTATAAAAACTCTGACTGACCAAGGTTCAGGAGTCTTTGCTTAATATTGTACTTGCAACTTTTGTCTTCATTATAATCTAAATTTCTTTGATTGTGAGATACGGGGTGCTATTTACATAAGCACAGCTCTGGTGGCAGCAATAGTTACCATTACCTTGAGAGTTAACTTGAAAGAACCCTCAACATTCACCAACATTGTGCCGCTTTTAAAAGTCATGTGCACCAACATTGTGCCACTTTTAAAGTCATCTGCTCCAACATTGTGACACTTTTAAAGTAATGTGCTCCAACATTGTGCCGCTTTTAAAGACATGCGCACCAACATTGTGCCGCTTTTAAAAGTCATGTGCACCAACATTGTGCCACTTTTAAAAGTCATGTGCACCAACATTGTGCCGCTTTTAAAGTCATGTGCACCAACATTGTGCCGCTTTTAAAGTTAAGTGCATCAACATTTTGCTGCTTTTAAAGTCATGTGCACCAACATTGTGCCACTTTTAAAGGCATTTGCTCCAACATTGTGCCACTTTTAAAGTCATGTGCTCCAACATTGTGCCGCTTTTAATGATATGCGCACCAACATTGTGCCGCTTTTAAAGACATGTGCACCAACATTGTGCCGCTTTTAATGACATGTACACCAACATTGTGCCGCTTTTAAAGTCATGTTCACTGTTGAGGGCCGACCCCTCAACATAGCCAAGGCCCATGGATAACTCTTGGCTAAACTAACCGCATATTGTAATTACTTCATTAGCAGTACAGTAAGTTCAATAGCACCACAAGTGTTGACAAAAGGTCCATGGTCAATTATGTGTCACCTTGTATAATTATACCTTATGGACTTGAACCTTGCTAATTTATGTGTGAACATGTGATATTATGTTCCCGGGAAATCAGAGTATAAAAACTCTGACTGACCAAGGTTCAGGAGTCTTTGCTTAATATTGTACTTGCAACTTTTGTCTTCATTATAATCTAAATTTCTTTGATTGTGAGATATGGGGTGCTATTTACATAAGCACAGCTCTGGTGGCAGCAATAGTTACCATTACCTTGAGAGTTAACTTGAAAGAACCCTCAACATTCACCAACATTGTGCCGCTTTTAAAAGTCATGTGCACCAACATTGTGCCACTTTTAAAGTCATCTGCTCCAACATTGTGACACTTTTAAAGTAATGTGCTCCAACATTGTGCCGCTTTTAAAGACATGCGCACCAACATTGTGCCGCTTTTAAAAGTCATGTGCACCAACATTGTGCCACTTTTAAAAGTCATGTGCACCAACATTGTGCCGCTTTTAAAGTTAAGTGCATCAACATTGTGCTGCTTTTAAAGTAATGTGCACCAACATATTGGCGCTTTTAAAAGTCATGTGCACCAACATTGTGCCACTTTTAAAAGTCATGAGCACCAACATTGTGCCGCTTTTTAAGTCATGTGCACCAACATTGTGCCGCTTTTAAAGTCAAGTGCATCAACATTGTGCTGCTTTTAAAGTCATGTGCACCAACATTGTGCCACTTTTAAAGTCATGTGCACCACAATTGTGCCGCTTTTAAAGTCATGTCCACCAACACTGTGCCGATTTTTAAAGTCATGTGTACCAACATTGTGCCGCTTTTAAAGTCATGTGCACCAACATTTTGCCGCTTTTAAAGTCATGTGCACCAACATTGTGCCGCTTTTAAAAGTCATGGGCACCAACATTGTGCCGCTTTTAAAAGCCGTGTGCACCAACATTGTGCCACTTTTAAAGTCATGTGCACCAAGATTGTACCACTTTTAAAGTCATGTGCTCCAACATTGTGCCGCTTTTAAAGTAATGTGTACCAACATTGTGCCGCTTTTAAAGACATGTGAACCAACATTGTGCCGCTTTTAAAGACATGTGCACCAACATTGTGTCGCTTTTAAAGACATGTATACCAACATTGTACCACTTTTAAAGTCATGTTCACCAACATTGTGCAGCTTTTAAAGTCATGTTCACCAACATTGTGCCGCTTTCAAAGTCATGTGCACCAACTTTGTGCTGCTTTTAAAAGTCATGTGCACCAACATTGTGCCGCTTTTAAAGTCATGTGCACCAACATTGTGCCACTTTTAAAGTCATGTGCACCAACATTGTGCCGCTTTTAAAGTCATGTGCACCAACATTGTGCCGCTTTTAAAGTCATGTGCACCAACATTGTGCCGCTTTTAAAGTCATGTGCACCAACATTGTGCCGCTTTTAAAGTCATGTGCACCAACATTGTTCCGCTTTTAAAGTCATGTGCACCAACATTGTGCCGCTTTTAAAGTCATGTGCACCAACATTGTGCCGCTTAAAAGTCATGTGCACCAACATTGTGCCGCTTTTAAAGTCATGTGCACCAACATTGTGCCACTTTTAAAGTCATGTGCACCAACATTGTGCCGCTTTTAAAGTCATGTGCACCAACATTGTTGCCGCTTTTAAAAGTCATGTGCACCAACATTGTGCCACTTTTAAAGTCATGTGCACCAACATTGTGCCGCTTTTAAAGTCATGTGCACCAACATTGTGCCGCTTTTAAAGATCATGCGCACCAACATTGTGCCGCTTTTAAAGTCATGTGCACCAACATTGTGCCGCTTTTAAAGACATGTGCACCAACATTGTGCCGCTTTTAAAGTCATGTGCACCAACATTGTGCCGCTTTTAAAGTCATGTGTACCAACATTGTGCCGCTTTTAAAGACATGTGCACCAACATTGTGCCGCTTTTAAAGACATGTGCACCAACATTGTGCCGCTTTTAAAGACATGTGCACCAACATTGTGCCACTTTTAAAGTCATGTGCACCAACATTGTGCCGCTTTTAAAGACATGTGCACCAACATTGTGCCGCTTTTAAAGATCATGTGCACCAACATTGTGCCATTGTGCCGCTTTTAAAGTCATGTGCACCAACATTGTGCCACTTTTAAAGTCATGTGCACCAACATTGTGCCGCTTTTAAAACATCATGTGCACCAACATTGTGCCGCTTTTAAAGTCATGTGCACCAACATTGTGCTGCTTTTAAAAGTCATGTGCACCAACATTGTGCCGCTTTTAAAGTCATGTGCACCAACATTGTGCCGCTTTTAAAGTCATGTGCACCAACATTGTGCCGCTTTTAAAGTCATGTGCACCAACATTGTGCCGCTTTTAAAGTCATGTGCACCAACATTGTGCCACTTTTAAAAGTCATGTGCACCCGCTTTTATTTTCACCAACATGCCGCTTTTAAAGTCATGTGCACCAACATTGTGCCGCTTTTAAAAGACATGTGCACCAACATTGTGCCGCTTTTAAAGTCATGTGCACCAACATTGTGCCGCTTTTAAAGTCATGTGCACCAACATTGTGCCGCTTTTAAAGTCATGTGCACCAACATTGTGCCGCTTTTAAAGTCATGTGCACCAACATTGTGCCGCTTTTAAAGTCATGTGCACCAACATTGTGCCGCTTTTAAAGTCATGTGCACCAACATTGTGCCGCTTTTAAAAGTCATGTGCACCAACATTGTGCCGCTTTTAAAGTCATGTGCACCAACATTGTGCCGCTTTTAAAGTCATGTGCACCAACATTGTGCCGCTTTTAAAAGTCATGTGCACCAACATTGTGCCGCTTCAAAAGTCATGTGCACCAACATTGTGCCGCTTTTAAAGTCATGTGTACCAACATTGTGCCGCTTTTAAAGTCATGTGCACCAACATTGTGCCGCTTTTAAAGTCATGTGCACCAACATTGTGCCGCTTTTAAAGTCATGTGCACCAACATTGTGCCACTTTTAATGATCATGTGCACCAACATTGTGCCGCTTTTAAAGTCAAGTGCACCAACATTGTGCCGCTTTTAAAGTCATGTGCACCAACATTGTGCCGCTTTTAAAGTCATGTGCACCAAAATTGTGCCGCTTTTAAAGTCATGTGCACCAACATTGTGCCGGTTTTAATGACATGTACACCAACATTGTGCCGCTTTTAAAGTCATGTTCACTGTTGAGGGCCGACCCCTCAACATAGACAAGGCCCATGGATAACTCTGTGCCTCTTTTAAAGTCATGTGCACCTACATTGTGCCGCTTTTAAAGTCAATGCACCAACATTGTGCTGCTTTTAAAATTCATGTGCACCAACTTTGTGCCACTTTTAAAAGTCATGTGGACCAACATTGTGCTGACTTTTAAAGGTCCATGGTGCACCAACATATGTGCACCTTTTAAAATTATACCAAACGTTATGCGCCGACTTTAAAAAGTCATGTGCACCAACATTGTGCCGCTTTTAAAGTCATGTGCACCAACATTGTGCCGCTTTTAAAAGTCAGTGCACCAACATTGTGCCGCTTTTAAAGTCAAGTGACTGACCAACATTGTGCCACTTTTAAAGTCATGTGCACCAACATTGTGCTTTTAAAGTCATGTGCACTTGCAACATTGTGCCGCTTCATTAAAATCTGTGCACTAACTTTCCGCTTTTAAAGTCATGTTGTGAGATAACATTGTGCCGCTGCTATTTACAAAGTCATGCACCAACATCTGGTGGCAGCAATAGTTACCATTACCTTGAGCCGCTTTTAGTTAAACTTGTGCACCAACATTGTGCCGCTTTTAAAGACATGTGCATTCCGCTTTTACCAACATTGTGCCGCTTTTAAAACATTGTCATGTGCACCAACATTGTGCCACTTTTAAAAAGTCATCACCCACATGTGCTCCAACATTGTGCCACTTTTAAAGTAATGTGCTCCAACATTGTGCCGCTTTTAAAGTCATGTGCACCAACATTGTGCCGCTTTTAAAAGTCATGTGCACCAACATTGTGCCACTTTTAAAAGTCATGTGCACCAACATTGTGCCGCTTTTAAAAGTCATGTGCACCAACATTGTGCCGCTTTTAAAGTGTACGAACATTGTGCAAAAGTCAACATTGTGCTGCTTTTAAAAGTCATGTGCACCAACATTGTGCCGCTTTTAAAGTGCATTTGCTCCAACATTGTGCCGCTTTTAAAGTCATGTGCACCAACATTGTGCCGCTTTTAATGATTGTGCCATGCGCACCAACATTGTGCCGCTTTTAAAGACATGTGCACCAACATTGTGCCGCTTTTAATGACATGTACACCAACATTGTGCCGCTTTTAAAGTCATGTTCACTGTTGAGGGCCGACCCCTCAACATAGCCAAGGCCCATGGATAACTCTTGGCTAAACTAACCGCATATTGTAATTACTTCATTAGCAGTACAGTAAGTTCAATAGCACC
>CBDHEM010000047.1:0-42472 GCA_965261955.1 Leptonemataceae bacterium | reverse complement strand
GTAAAATAACAAAAAGTAAATAAATGGGAATATTTTCTTTTTCTTTTCAGACTTTAATATCACGGATACGTTTGTTCAAATTTCCTAGTTGCACATGTCACTGTTCTGTATTTTATTTGAGTCGGCTGTTTCTATTCCAGAGACAATCTGCGTGCTTTGCTTTTATTCCATTAAGTCGTAGTAACAATTTGTCCCGTAGGTCATATAACTTGGACAATTGAGCCCCTAAGGCTATCCCGTTTGGACCATTAGATGAACGGTGATAGCGATGGATAGTTGAAAAGATCAAAAGGCATTGTACTGGGCTACAGTTTGTCAGATCATGCAGGTCCGGCACTCTTTCATTGCGCTGCATCAGAGAGAGAGAGAGAGAGAGAGAGAGAGAGAGAGAGAGAGAGAGAGAGAGAAAGAGAGAGAGAGAGAGAGAGAGAGAGATTGCAAGCGCCATCAAACAAACCAGATCACATCTAAATAAAAAAGCTGCTCGTATAGAAGTGTACCCCAGTCCAGTGTTGCTGATTGATAAAGGAGCCAGCTAACCCATCAGAAAGCCGAGATCAATCGACAAAACTAAAACCAGTTTTCTTCTTTCTTGGCATTCACAAACAATGGCTTTTTACAACCCACGTTTTCCTGATTAGAAGCCGTACATCTGTATCGAAATGCGTAATTTAACTCTGCAACGGTTGATAGTTTCGGTTACAACCACCATGTTCATTTATAATTCAAGAGATGACTGCAAAGGTGCTATACAGTAAAATTCCTATATTAAGACCACCTTTGGGACTGTCCAAAAGTGGTCTTTAAGACCACTTTTGGACAGTCCCAAAGGTGGTCTCTAATCAGAGGTACACTGGGTGTAGAAAATGAAGAAAAGAATAACTTAAACTTTGCAAATAAGGTTTTTAATAGATAAGATGTCTTAATTTTAGGTGGTCTTAAGCGTGCCAATGTAGTCGCTATTTACAGAAAACTTCAGTTAAAACTACAAGAAATT
The DNA here is from genome assembly GCA_965261955.1 of Leptonemataceae bacterium. Taxonomy (GTDB): domain Bacteria; phylum Spirochaetota; class Leptospiria; order Leptospirales; family Leptonemataceae; genus JABAAI01. The sequence goes on along the minus strand of CBDHEM010000047.1, from coordinate 41,475 downwards.
ATTATATTGCTTGCAAATAAAAATTATTGACAGTTTTAAAGACAAGTTTTCCGACATAATGTGAAATGTCTTCTAATCAGAATTTTGAGCCTGAAATATTTTCCAAAATAGTATGTTTGATCTTTACTTTCTGAATAAGAAGTTCATGAATTGACAAAAAATGAAAAAAATTTAAAGGTGGTGTTAATAGATTACTGCCAGATTTTGCCAGATGAAAAATTTTTTGCTGGGTTTTCATTTAATTCTTGATCTTAAATGTACCCAATGGAAGAGTTTCAAAACGTAGTCAACAAAGGCTAATATTTTTAATGGGCATCTTAAGTTCTTCTTGCTATTTGTTCAGTGAAATTTTAGACTTTAAACTGCTCAGAGATGAAAGGCTTAGCTATCTATTATTATTATTATCAGTTATTTTTCATTGGCATTTAATAAAGCATAAAAATTGTACTAAGACCACCTTTGATTTTTCCTAAACGGCCAGTCTTAACTTAAACCCACTTATACCAAAATGGAACTAACTAAAGGTATTTTACATTTGAATAAGGTCATGAAGTATGACAACAGTTTCACTTAACAGCTTCGAAAAGACAATGTTCAACTTCAAAAGACAAATGTGTAGAGTTTTGTTTAATTAAAGAATCTGGTTATAAATTAATGGAATTTTTCTGTATCAGTTACTTTTAATATAGTGCTTTAATTTTCATTTCCATGTATAGCATTAATTATTTGACCGATGCTGATCGAAAATAATTATGGTTGGTGAAATTCCGCTATTAAGACCACCTAAAATTAAGACATTTTATCTATTAAAACCTTATTTTGAAAGTTTAAGCTTATTCTTTTCTTCATTTTCTACACCCAGTGTACATCTGATTAGAGACCACCTTTGGGACTGTCCAAAAGTGGTCTTTAAGACCACTTTTGGACAGTCTCAAAGGTGGTCTTAATATAGGAATTTTACTGTAATACTATTCAGTTTACGGTTCAGAATCAATAAACTTCGTTAGCATTAAAAGACTACTTTCCAAAATCAAATTTACAGGGCGGTTTCTGACATCATTGCACTGTTCCAGATTTTTGCAACTTCATTTACAATAAATTAGCTTGTGGCATAAAAATTTAGATCAATGCTTTCAAACTTTTAGAATTAAGTTGTCATTGAAATATTGAATCCAGAACAAAGTGAAACGTAAGGCTTGATCCACTAAATTCAGTATGAATGGTGCAAGGTTTTATCATTTTGGAACCTGAAGTTTGATACCGTTTCGATCATAAACATAGCAATTCGGCAAAAGCATTACAAAATGGAAAATATATTATTGATCACGATTTCAGTGTGAGAACAGGGTAGTTATAAGTAAAACCAGATTCTGCATGTTTTTATACTTGATATGTGCTAATACATAAAAATTTGCTGGCAATTTTATATTTTCACGCCTTACGAGAAAAATTATTTACATTTACTGAAAAAATATGTAAACATAAAATGGCAGACCAAGTAGCTCAAAAGGAGCACAGAATACATGCTGATTTTTTCTTTGAGACTTATTGAGCTTGAGTAGTTTTACAAACTCCAAAATATGAAATGCTTTTAGTAGCACAGAATTTATGGGAGCAGAGACAATTAACCGATGTTTACTACCAAAGTTCATTTTATAAATGTGTAATTTAAGAAATGAGTTAGCCCCATAAAATTTATTGGCCTTACCATTGTGATTTGATGTTTTATTTCTAGTAATGACCAGTAAAAAACTATAAATATTTAATATCAATCATGCACTTTTTTGACATATCGAGTAAGACTGTGCAAAAAGTATAACAAACTTTATTACAGTCAGTGGTAAAAAATCTGCTCTATGTCTTTTGGCATGGTTTATAACATCAAGTTTATGCCCATATTCTAACTGGTCACATGCAAGTTACTGTTTAGCAAAACTGTGTCTTATCGAAAAAGCTTCCCATTCACAGATTCTTAAAATGAATGTTCTGACCCTTTCCAAATGTTTTAAAACTATTACATGAAGACTGAAGTGGTCAATTTTAAAATTTTCAATGGTAAAAATTTTTTTATTTTGGCTTAAAAAGCATATGACATGGGTACTCTTGTAAGACCACCTAAAATTAGGACATTTTACCTATTAAAAACCTTATTTTGAAAGTTTAAGCTATTCTTTTCTTCATTTTCTACACCCAGTGTACATCTGATTAGAGACCACCTTTGGGACTGTCCAAAAGTGGTCTTAAAGACCACTTTTGGACAGTCTCAAAGGTGGTCTTAATATAGGAATTTTACTGTATTTGATAGAAATTTCTTATAATGTCTCTCATTAATGTCTTTAGATATGTTAATAATCAGTTCCTTTATCTTTGAAACCATTAAGCACCTGTATCACATATCTGCATAATATATTCCGTATTGTTTCCAAATGTAACAACAGGAAACATGATGCACTCTTTAGAGTAATGTAGAATCTTATTTACTTTTTCCGTGATGAAAGAGAAGAGGATCAATATTCGTCATTATTCGACAATTTTGGGACCATTAGAAAAGAATGCGCAGATGTTAGATTATACTAGGATTTTTTTTTATAGTGTCGTTACTGTTGTTTTGTTGTTTAACGTCCAAGGTCAACAGCTGCGGTCATGGCGGGACGTCAGTTAACCTAGCCACACTTTTCCTGGGCAGGCTTATACCTACCAAGCCGTTAATCTGAACTCGCCAGTAACTGACAACTGTCCTTCTTGAATCGGCGGAAAGGAGAGAATGGCAGTAGAAAAGATATTATGATCAATCACAACAAAAGAATGGTGCCGGACCGGAGCATCGAACCTGACTTCCAGTCGGACAAGCATCCTACTGAGTATCGGGCCTGGCAAAGTTTTGATATGTAAACGAAGATAATTCAGATCACCAAACATTTTCACAGTTAAAGATACAATGTATTCTGAAGATTGGAAGTGATATCGGCTTGCCGAATTCGATTCTACCTGTAAATATTTATAATAAAAACAGACCAGTTACATCCAAGCCTTGATGAAGGGTGTCGAGACATAGCTTTATAAATGACAAAATGTACAAAAGACGGAATCAGATGCGAGTTGTATACCAGCAATGTTCTAATTTACATAAATTTTGAAATGCATAAACGAGTATACTAACTTTTTGGGTCCTTATCACGTTAAAACTTCGGTGTAATGAACACCCTATTAACCTTACTCCATCCAGGGAATAGTGGGGTGGCTCAAAAACATAGATTGTGAGTACCCGACCATACCATCACATCGAGGCGGTTCTAACGAGCACAGCAATCTATATTCGGAGGAAAAATTAAAGACCATATCATCAATTATTTTAAATGAATGCCATTTCTAGAACCATGAATGATTACACTATATGGTCTTGGTAAATTAACGTAATGTTGTATCGGCATTATGTTTATTCACTTCATGTTACACACACACACACACTCTCTCTCTCTCTCTCTCTCTCTCTCTCTCTCTCTCTCTCTCTCTGACACACACACACACACACACACACACACTAATTTATCTTAAATTCACACTAACTTATCCTAAATTATATTTTTTTCTTCTTCTTTTTTTTTTTATTAAAACTTATTAGCAGAAAATACTTCTTTCTTGACTGAAGAATTTGTCTTCGGGGCTTCCTAGTATGAGCATATATATGAATTCATAAGTTTTCCAAGTTTTGATTTTGCCAGTTCGACATAACTTTAACTTACCTAATATAATATAGTGCAATAATTCCTGGTTCCAGAAATGGCCATTACCAAAAGATAATTGATGAAATATTCCTTATATTTGCATCAAACATGGATTTGTGTGCTCGTTAGAACTGCCTCGATAAGGCGGTTCTAATGAGCACCCACACATCTATGATATTGAGCCAAAATAATGAAAATAATGTATACCCCTCTAAACACCACTTTTCCCATCATAAAGTGGGTTTTCCAGGATGGTCATTACATGGACTTGTTGACTTGATGTAACTGACAGATTCTTGTGAATCCGACGTACTTTATAAGAACTCAAAAGGGCAAACGAACCATTACTTGAATGTTTAGTTCTTTTAATCTTTGTCTTCCAGATTTCGCACCTTCAGCCTCTGGAGGCACAGCATGCTTCATATTGCAAAAAGGCAAATGAACTATAACTTTCAATATATATATATATATATATATATATATATCTCCACAAACGTCCAACCCTTGACAAGTGATCGGACATTATTCATTCATTCGTGATATAGAACGCCTTGGGAATTGTGATTATCCAGTTTTTATCCATCAAAACATTGGATACTTAGTCAATATCAGACATTTCGAAGTAGCATTCATTGCGTAACAATCCCCTTTATCCCATAATTATACCGATTATTGGAACTTGTCTGCTTTTACAATTTGCAGTGTCATAAAACATAGATATCTAGATGCTCTAAACTAGTAGTAATCCGATAGAAACCATATCTTTATTTGCATGATTTTTATTAGAAAGTCTTTACTGTCTGGGCGACTTTTCATGGTATTCCCATTTTAGTAAGTGGATATCAGGAATGAATAGGGGTATAAGATATCAGACACCCAATCAAAATGTCAGCTTGTAAAAAAACTAGCGACTCTTAAAAGAATCCTTACAGTTCTGAAGATATAGTCTTCTCTGCTTGTGTCGACCAGACATGCCTGTTTATTGGCGTATGGTTGAAAAACAACGCAGAAACAAAAACAGAATTAAGTTACCAAACAATGGCCAAGCCAAAAATTTGCACTCTTCGTCAGGCACAGATAATGGTGATCTTGTGTCCCACTTGAGACGGTATTCTGGTCTATATTGATGGAATGGTGAAAGCGAATGACTTTGTGCATGTAAGTGTCAAGAGGAAACATGGCTTGATATTTGAGCCGTGCAATGATTCGGGTTTGCCTACCCTCGTTGACTAGTCTTTGTTGTGCGCTGTAGAGCTTGCCTACAAAACAGGGTTTCTTCATGTGAGTAACAAAGGCTCCTGTCAGACTTTGGTTTACTCTAGGTCTTTGCTGTGCACACATACATGTATTCATTAGCTTGCATTGTATCCTTTTTAATTTCACTGGAATAACAAGGCTCAGTGCACAATCGACGGAATAGTATTTAACTGACAGTCCTCTCATAATCTGTCTTTGCTGACGTTAAGATATGGTTTGGATTAAAAAGCCAGCATTGTTATAACCTTAAAACATTGGTATAAAAGGGTCTAGTTTCAGAAAATACCCACATTAAAAAGGCGTTCCAATCAATCTTAAATATTGCATCGATACGCAAGGCTCAGTCTAAACGCATTAAAAGGTGGTGTTTGCTGGAATGCCGGCGGCATAAAGTTTTAATCATGAGAGTCGTTACTAATTCAATCGGTACACAACCAATTAGTCAGTTTAAACATTCGTTAACGTAGGTGAAAACCGTATGTTTCGAAAAAAAAAAAAAAAAAAAAAAAAGACAAAATAAGAATAATGAAAAATGGCTTGTAAACATAGAAAGAAGGAAAACAAGTTTTTAACTGGATTAAGTATAGAATGTAGAAAAAAAGAAAGCCTCTTAGCATTACAGAAGGAACATGTACCGGATTGGATTAATTTCCTGACGAGAATTCAAAAGAAGTGATTTTATTATTCTCTACGGTTCTGAACTAGAAGACCAAGTAATTAAAATTTTCTGAGAATGAAATCTAATCAACTGAGTTGCAGCATGTTAAGGAAAGGCATGTTGCTACTTCATACCGCATATACAGGTACAAAATGGATAAATATACAATAGTTCTTGTTTGTACGTCCGGCTTAGATTCTGTCAATAATTGTATCACATCGAGGGTTGACCGATACTCAAGATGAGTACCAGACATTTTATGACATTTGTACCAGAGAGACAACCTCCATCTGGCTTTCTGTTTGCTTTCCTAAAAATAGAGCCCGTTTTCAAAGGGATTCTACCTCAAAGAAGAAACAAAATTGCTCGACGCGAAGCTATTTCTTTATTTTGGATCCCAATTGAATAATTAAAATGTCAAAGTTACCGTCCGTACAAGTGTTTTGTTTACTCTAAAAGCAGCATTAGAGCATCCTTCTGCCCAACAGTCTGTTACAATATGATCGTTAAAAATCAATTCAAACTCTAAGAAACATCTGCGCTGCAATATCTGCCTTGCGATACTCGTTCAAACCTTGAAAAGCGAATTCACATCTGTTGAATCTTTCACAACTTGCGCCCTGTTTATACACATTATTTTACGTTAAGGTTAGGTTTGAACCTCTCCTTATATATATATATATATATATATATATATATATATATATATATATTATTCTTTTTCTTCACCAGGCTTAAAATGACTTGATCATTTTAATTAAATTCAATAAAATTTCATAACCCACCTCTCTTCAGATCTATTCAATTACAGCAGGTGTATCCGGAATAATTGTGTGCTTAAGGACAACCCAAAATAGTTTATGAGGTATTCCCCGAATTTAGGTGGTGTTTTCATGTATGTAGAGAAGGTTCGGCCAAGTAATAAAACAATCTTTGACTCACCAAAACAGTATCTATAATAATGATAATAATAATAATAACGGCCTTATATATAGATGGTATAACACATTTAGTAAAATAGTACATGTTCTAATCTTTCATATGACAATCTTTCTTCCTAGGTAGAAACCAGTACTAAGCAAAGTGGATAAAGTGTCTTACTCAAGGAGACAACACTTGATGCTTGTGGGGATTGAATCCATTACCTCTGGATCTCAAGTATTTTAAATTAGCATTTAAGACAGCTTTATAAGTTTAAGAAAAGTAACATTTATTAGCTGATCTAATTTCATTTCTATTTCTTTCTTTCGTTCTTTCTTTCTTTTTAAAACTTTATCTTACGCACAGCCTGGCACCAATTAATTAACTTGTCATATCGAGAATCTTGGCAGAAATCCGGTCAACTTTTCTTTTCTAATGCTGCCATATGATAAACGAGACTATCGATGATTAGTGTCAAAGGCCGTCTAAATGGGTGATAGCTGCCATGATTATTGTACATTCGATCGTTGCTTGTTGGAAAGAAGAGTTAAATTGTATTACGACATTCTGTTGTAAGTGGTCTGGATGATAAATCCATATGTGTTTTTGTTTGATAAGCGGTTTACAGATGATCTACTCATGTATGTGTAGCCATATGCTTGGGTCACATATGTTCTGCCAAATGTCCGTTTTATTCAGTTTTCTTAACAGCATTGTTTGATATATACAACACAAGAAGAATGTTTTTGGTTTTCCCTGATAGCACATAATTATCGCTCATAGTATTAGGATGTTTAGATTTTAAAAAAAAATGTTGACCAAATATATTTATATATATATATATAATAATAATAATAATAATAATAATACCATCCCTGAAGGCGATAGGGCATACAAAGCAACAACAAAAAGATGTCCATGAATCAACCAACCAAAATTCATAAGACGACCCATTAGCAAAAATCCACTCCGTGCCTTCCTTCAGTCCTTAAAAATTATGGTTTACAATATAAGATACAATGCCTTGCTATCTGATGTGTCTCTGGCTCTGATTGACTGTATATGGTATAAACTTCACTGCACTTTTGCTTGAACGTGATAATGCTGGCAATATTTTATACATCTGCACCAAATGATACACATATCCAATCATTCTCAGAGATTTTACTAAGGCCGTTAAATCTTTTCATCGTCTGCGATGTCGAAAGCTGGCTAGTATAATTGAATTGAATGATGACCAGTCTTAGCGGTCAATACAAAGTTTTCGTCTTATTGTCAGATAAGTGCCAATAACTGAGGCTTCATTTTCAACTTGCTTCGACGACGCTCCTATAATGCGGGCTGTTTTGCAATTTCATTATCTTATTTACCATACAAAATCCCATACCCGTGCTATTGTCTGCTGCACCGAAAACAGTTATAAAACTATATACTGGGTGTGTCATTCTGAACAATATTAACTATTTAATGTACCTTTCAGCATAATGTTGGACCCCAGATGTTAGAGGATTGCAAGGATGTTGTGCTATATTTAATTCAAAGACATTATCTTGGTGGCAATGTTGACTATATATAAATAGAAATCCGTGGTCATAGCAAATTAGGGTCATAAATTCTAAACAAGGTGGAAGGAAACACGAAACATTTCTTTTTATTTATTTATTTATTTATTTATTTTTTGATAGATACCTTTTGCAGTTGATATTTTTTGGATAAGAAAAAAAAATCTACTTAATTTCCGTCTATTTAGTAAGTGGTATATTATGGATCTGACTAGAATCTGTGAGGTATTCTTCCAAGAGTTAACTTGTTAAAAAGAAGAAGGAGAAGAAGAAGAGAAGAAAAACAGTTGTCTTAATACATGTATTTCTGAAGCTCTACTTTCCCTAAATGGATGCAATTACTTCCAGGTGATTATGCGTACTTCTAAAAAGTGCATTTCCAGACAATGTGTAAAAAGTAAACTGAAGAATGTCAGGTCACTTATCGTATTGTTTCGACAATTACATCAGTCTGTGGTTTTGTTCTTGTAATTCAATAATGTCTAAATTCTATATGTACTTTAATGGGAGTAGAGAAGAGAATTTTAAACCAGCTAAAGTCTCTTGATTTTTGAGTCTATATTTGAAACATGGATGTCTTACTACCAGATTAGTGTTGTACAGAAATTGAACTTATTTTTAGTGTTTTGTTTGCTCCTGGGCGAGATCGTATAAACTTGATTCTGAGTAAGATTTTGTGTGTCATCAGTATGCAAAGAAAAAATCATTTGTCACAGGGTAGGTGATTTTAGAATGCTAGGTGATACCCCACTGGTACGTTTATCAGAGGGAATAGGTTCACTTGAAAGCGATTCTGTCAAAATATTTCTGCCGCCCTTGTAATAGGGTTTACCACGCTGGAGGAGAAATTCATTGTGATCCTTTTACTTAAAAAAAAAAAAAAAGTCAAACTCTTTTCAGGAAGGCCTAGGTGTATAATAATGGCACTTGCTATTTATTCATTTATTTTGTTTTTGGGCGGATTTTATTTTATTTTTTTTTTTTTTCTAATAAATGCGAAAACTGTGTAGTGACAGGGGTGGGGCGCGATGCTTGGGCTTGGAATTGGAAGTTTTGAGTGCTTAAGTACTGTAACTTTATATAAAAATTTCAATCAACCTGTTTTTATTTTTCCAGCCATATTGTGTGTTTTTCTGTCCAAAATTACCATTTCATATTTTGGCAAGCACCCTCTCCCACCTTCCTGACTATGTGTGCTTTTTTGGTCGTGGCCGCCCAAGTGCCACCCCGGGGAAGGGTTTATTCTGCAGTAAGAGGAAAATAACTTAGTAGTTTTATGCTGCAGTAGTTTTATGCTGCAGTAAGAGTTTTATGCTGCAGTAGTTTTATGCTGCAGTAGTTTTATACTGCAGTAAGAGGAAAATAACTTAGTCATTTTTGGGATAGATGTTTTATGCTGCAGTGAGAAGAAAAATAACTTAGTCATTTTATGAAGACGCTCAATTTTTCGCTAGGAGTTAAGCTAGCTTGGAAAGAACTTAGTCATTTTTTGGGATAGATTGGTTTTAAGCCTGCATTGGGAAAATAACTTAGTCATTTTTTGGATAGATGTTTTATGCTGCAGTGAGAAGAAAAATAACTTAGTCATTTTATGAAGACGCTCAATTTTTCGCTAGGAGTTAAGCTAGCTTGGAAAGAACTTAGTCATTTTTTGGGATAGATTGGTTTTAAGCCTGCATTGGGAAATAACTTAGTCATTTTTTGGGATAGATGTTTTATGCTGCAGTAAGAAGAAAAGAACTTTGTCATTTTTGAGGTATAGATTGGTTTTAAGCCTGCATTGGGAAAATAACTTAGTCATTTTTGGGATAGATGTTTTAAGCCTGCATTGGGAAAATAACTTAGTCATTTTTTTGGGATAGATGTTTTATGCTGCAGTGAGAAGAAAAATAACATAGTCATTTTATGAAGACGCTCAATTTTTCGCTAGGAGTTAAGCTAGCTTGGAAAGAACTTAGTCATTTTTGGGATAGATGTTTTATGCTGCAGTGAGAAGAAAAAGAACTTAGTCATTTTTTGTGGGGATAGATTGGTTTTAAGGCATTGGTAGTTTTTTTTTTAGGGGTATTATATGTGAGGGTTAAAAGACAAAAAAGACTAGTTTTATTTGAAACACCACTTTATTTATTTGATAACTTGACACATTGTAATAAGAGTTTGTTTTTTATTTAGTCTTTTTCTTCTTTGTAATTTCTATTTTCTTCGTAGCTACACCAAGTCCTGTGCGTTTGTTGGAATTCTGTCCAAGTCCTGACTGCGTGTTAGAATACTGTAGTTCATGGTCTGTCTCAGATGTAACAACACTGAGGTGAAGTGGAATGTTGATAGGTGGAAGTTCCACTGATGTTCTTTTCTGATAGCCTTCTTCTAGCTGTTTCACTCTCTTTTTGAGATCATTGATTTCCTTGGCCAATATTTCAATAGCTTCTGTTTTCAATTGTTGCTGTGACTGTTGTGGCTGGGTATAATAAATCTGATGTGTTGGTACTGTATACTGTTGCTGTTGTTGTTGCTGGCTTCCATGCGTTCCATCACTAAACACTTCATAAGTTGCCTTTGATAAAATATCTGGATTGTTGAGGAGATCTTCGAATGATATTTGTTGCTCCATGATTGCGATTTTTGGGAAAAATCAATAGTGCACTGGCTTTTATACTCCTGAGGTGGATTGACCTACTTTGAAAAATGCCTTATTTCACGTCCGCGTTGTCGCTATAAATCGAGCGCATTGACCCAGTTCGTTACACTGTTTTTGTGTACTTCGAAGAAGATGGCAACAAACACTTACGATTGCGAAGCTTACCTGAGGGCATTGGAGGAGCAGGTTGAGGCTATGCAGAAGGGAGGTGAAGAACTATTGGGAGTGATGGAGGTGGTGAAGAGACAAGTGGACTCCATGATCATATCATTAGGGAATATGAAGTTGATGGTGGACATGACCCGACGAGCGGCGACTTTGGCACATGGCGGTCGAGTAGTGGAAAGGGTGGAGATAAAGAAAGAACAAGAAGACAGCAACTTACGGTCGAGGCAACTGAATCTGCGACAACAGCAAGAAATGATGTATTCGCCAGCCAGTCCATCACCACCAGCTAGTCCATCACCACCATCTACCCCATCTACAGCTACGGCGGAGGAAGCAGAAGATTGGGGCAGTGTGTCCACCACCAACTATTGCCAGCATGAAGAGGACTGGGATAAAGAAGTTGGGGATACGAGCTTCTGTATTCCCTCTTACAGAACCGTGCGATTCACGCATAATATGCATTGTCTGGCCTGTGGTCGGCATGTATGCGAATGCCAATGCCCTAGTTTCTTCTAAGAAACAAAAAAAAAAAAAGACACACAAAACGGCCCTTTTCAGGGCCAACATATCATCCAGATTGAAATAACTTTGTCATAATGTCATTAGAAAATAATAGGTATAGAAAAAATATAACTTAGTCATTTTTTTTATTAGTATGCCCCATAAGCTTCCATGGAGAAATATTTTTTCTTTGTTGACACTGCATACTGATTGGCTCTGGGGTCTCAAGTGTGTGATTGGTTATTGAGTTAAAGTAGGTCAATCCTCTTTCATTCGTATATATACTTGTGCTTCTAGCTGATTTATTTATCATCATGGATATGCCAAAGGCAGGAAAGTGTATCGTTTGCAAGGCCCCATGTTGGTTAGAATGTAGTAAATGTTACTGCGTTCTAGCCTACCTGAGGCAGAAACACAACTGTCCAGAGCCAGATGAGGGTATTGCGGTGCCTCTATGCACAGTATGTGAGAAGAAATATAATTCCAAACCGTTGGCTGTTATTAGGGCAATACAGCGTTGCTAGTGGATAGCAATACCACAACGGTCCTTTTCAGGGCCACTACAATGAATTCAGATTGAAATAACTTTGTTATAATGTCTATTGTGTCCACAGAGAGTTGGAGGGAAAAAGAGCGGTAATCATTTTTTATTATTTGTTGTCGACTTTTGTTAACTTGTATGTGATTGGTTTTTAATTTTCAAAAAGTAGGTCAATCCATGTATGTGGGTATAAAAGGTCTGTGTTCTTTAAGCTTTCTCTCTATATCCATCCTTCCAGTATGGGTTTTAAATTATTTAAAAAGATAGTTGCTTTCTTCCAGCGACGGTATAGTCCTGACCTGGAAAGAAAACAGCCTTCTGCACCACCATTAGAGGTTGAAGAAGAGAGACAGCTGCCGCCACCATTGTTGATCGAGGCTGAATACTGGAAGGAGGTAGAGCGCTATCAGAATAGGGTAGCTTTAAGGCAGTTTTTGGCCAGGAGAGGGATAGGCTTGGCATCCAAGCTAAAACCTTTGGCCGTGGTGGAACCTTTCCGTTGCTAATTGATAGCAACAACACAACAGCCCTTATCAGGGCTTACCCATTGATTTCGTTAAAGAATAACTTGGTCATAATGTCATCATGAAAAAAAATAACAAAGACTAATTTTTCAGTGAAATCATTTTTTTTAATCATAAGAAAAATAATTTTAAAACTGTAATGAACATAATGAACACACATAGCTGATTTGAACAATTATAAAATGTTTTTTTTCTTTTACTGATTGTCCAGTATTTGGTCACAGTCTTTCATCGAGTGTCCATCTTCTTTACATACAAAACAATATGGTTTCTTAGCTTTCTTTTTTCTAAGTCCTTCTCTTGTATTTTTCTGCTGTGGAGTTGAATGCAAAGTTGTTTGTCTTCTTCTTTTCTGACGATGTTCTTCTTCCTCCTCCTCATCATCATCAACATATGGAGAACGTGATCGTTTTCTCTTAGTTGTTGTCATTGATGAAGAAGATGTCTCCTCCTGCTCCTGTTGTGATGATGTTGATGGCATGTTTTCATCCGAAAGAGCTTTTTCAATATGTGGACAGTTAGGTACCCAGTGACTGGGTGAGTGGCAATAATAACACTCTCCATAAGGTGGCTTTTTCTTGTAGTTCTCAGGCTGTGTACAATCTTTGATCCAATGTGATTTATCCCCACATCTGTAACATCCTTCTTTCTTTTCTTTGTCCTTGAACAAGTTCTGTTGTCGAAGTGAATTTTCTAATGACTGTAGTAATTCAATATCTTTTCTTTCTTTTAATAATCTTCTCAATGATGTACAGTGGTAATAGATTCTCTCAGGTTCAGTGTAGTACTTCTTTACTCCTAGTTCTTGTTTGTTGTTGTTGTTGTTGTTGTTGTCCATGATGTTGACTCTTTGCTAGTCTGAAGTCGACTGATGTTCTGATCCCCAAGTGGTTCTTCTTTTATACTGTGTTCAGAGCCACGTCGTCTCGTCTTGGAAAGTAAAAAGTTGATGACTTCAGGATTGTTAGCGATACAGCTTTGCCAGTTTTCAAATGTGATCCCTGTATCTTCGCTGAGTTTATACTTGGCACACGACCACCAAAGCTTTTGGAAATCTTCAAATGTTTCTTGTTCGTTGAGTTTGCTTTGAGTTTCTTCTGGCGAGATATTTTCATGAGAAAATAGAAGATAGACACAAGTTAGTAATTTTCTGTACGGTCTGAATTTTAAAACTTGTGATAGAGGTACTTCAAACCACTTCTTATCCATGTTGAGACTGAATTCGAACTGATGACCAAAACACTGGTGGACTGTTCAATTTATAGTGTCAAGGCATCGATCTGAGCGCACAATTCATCGATGTCTGTCTCCATGGGGATTTCTTCTTCTTCTTCTTCTTGCTGGTTTGAAGAAGTAGTAATAGCAGTAATAGTTGTGTGGTCCTCTACCATGGGTTCTTCATCTAGGCCCTTGATCAAATCGTAAATATAGGTGATCACGTCTTCATTATTGGCTACATAGCTTTTCCAATGAATAAATTTGACTGTAGAATCATCTATTAACGTGTTCTTGTATCTTGCAATTTCTTTCATAGCCTCTCGGAAGGACATGAAGATTTCATATTGTCTCAGCCACTGTAGGATACCCTCTCGTGATTTTAAGAATTCTGCATCCTCAGGTTCAAGGGATAAAATATGTTCCAGTGCAAGTCTGTAAATGTCAAATTTTAAAATCTGATCTAACGATACTGGTAAACTTTTCCTGATGATTCTGCTCAACATCTTGTTTCTTTTTGTTTTCTAACCAAGCATGTAGTCACTAAATTTAGATGGAAATTTTAAGTTGATCTTAGGTGTGAATAGCTCGTCCTCTAGTAGTTCTTGGTTACCCAATGTGACATTATGTCCTGGTAGGCTCTTTATATACTCCTCTCTTGATCTTCCCCAGAAACCATCTGCTTCTAATAGGTGAAGATGAGGATGATTCCAACCACAAAGTATGAGTTTCACTTGATCCTGGGTGCATTCGTCCTTTAGTAAAAGATACCCAAATAGCACATTGTAACATCTCTCTGAGATATTGCCGAAAAATAATAAGTTGGATTGTTCTTTGACCATAAGGGAAGTCATAGCCCATGCATCTCTTAAATTGAGATTGTGAAATCCAACGACCCATAGTTTGGCTTTATTTATTCTGTGTTTATAGATAAAATGAGAACGGGCTATGTCCCTGTAATACTTTTCTCTTCTTTCTGACGGTAAGAGTACCAAACCATCCATGTCCAGGAATAACTGTTTTAAAGCAGTTAAATAAGTGGCTTGCGATCCTGTCTTGATGGCTCTTTCCAGTCTTTTTAAATTGACTTTAAACCAGGCATCCTGAATTTGGCTTCTGAATTCTAATCCTCTGGCACAGCTATACATCAATTCTTTAAAGATTATTTGCTGTAGTTCTGGAGGTAAATAAAACTCAGCCATCTCTGAAAAGTAGAAAGACGATATGTCTGTAAAATGGACAGGTATTTATACTTTTTTCTTCTGAAAATTTTTGTAGTCTCGCCTGACTTTTTTTGTTTCTGGTTTCATCATTAAACCCTAACCAAGTATTTAAAGTGAATGCATTGTGACTTGTGGAGTAAATAACACGATGGCATCACAAAGGGAAGTATATCATTGGTTCTTCACTCCTTTTAGAGACTGGTCATTAACTTACGAACACTGTCATAGATGTACAAAAAATGAACTTTGTTATCTATTTCAACTGGATTCAGCACCTATTTGGTTTGAAGTTGAAGATCCCTTTTACCATCCTCATAACACATTTCTATGTAAAAATTGTTGGAAGAACATCATACTTTACAACGTGTTTCATCCTAATTATCCACGTCGGAATAAATTTGATGGGAGGAAATATCAAAGAATACCAGAAACTGATTATGACTGATATTATACTATAGGGTTATTTTGCCTATACAAAAAAACATGTAGTCTCGCCTGACTTTTTTTGTCTCTGAGAGAACTTTTTTTCTTTTTTTGTTGGTTAGAAATCAAGACAGCATATATAAAGGCAATGAATTCAGACTTGGGTATCATTTCGTGGATTAAAGTAGCTTAGAATATACACAATGCCAAAAAGAAAAAGAATTATTACCCCACCCACATCAGACTCTGAAGAAGAAAATAAGACATCAGATAAAAACTATATGAAAAGAAGAAGAGTAGATTCAGATACAGAAGAAGAAGAAGAAAATACATATAGACCTTATTATCATATCCAGCCTGTGAAACAGAGAGAATCGAGAATCTTTAGAACCAAAGCCAATGTCTACAATGTGAATGTGGAAAAATTTCCAGAAAAAGGATCGCCCTTAGAATTTATTCCACAATTGTTTCAACATTTGGTAGATGACATCAAGCGCCATGCCCAAGCTCAAGAAGAGGACAAAATACGGTTGAGTATTTACCATCCAGCATTAAAACTTGGCGTCTTTGTACCTTTCACAGATGTGTCCTCATTGACAGGAGAATCGATTACAGATGAATTGGAGAAAGTGTTACAGTCCAATGAAGATTTTAAAATTGATGATGGTCAGATGAGCATGGAAGTGACCCATACACGTTTACCTACTGGCTCTGGAAGAAAAGTGTTACACCATGGATTGTATTTTGAATCCAGCAACATGATAAAAACAAAACTTAGTATGGTGAGAATCAACAATACCGAGGATTCGATGTGTATGGCCAGAGCGATTGTGGTTGGAAAATGGAATGCCGATAAAGAGGATAGCCAGACATGGAAGAAGACTTGGAAATATGTTAGAGATTCTAGAAGACCGTTTCAGACTCAAGAAGCCACCAAATTATTGGAGAAAGCTCAAGTCTCCAAGAACAAACCTTGTGGCATCGATGAGTACAAGAAATTTCAAGCTGTATTAGCACCCAACTACTTGATCAAAGTACATTCACCACACCCAAAAGATGGACTCATTTTCAAGCCACAGTTTCAGATGACTCGAGACACTAAAGTGATTCACATTTACTACAATGGAGAAAATCATTATGATACCATTACCAGTGTAACAGGATTTCAAGGATGTATTTACTATTGTGAATTTTGTGACAAAGGCTATAACAATCGAGGAAGCCATCACTGTCCTTATGGATGTGACTGTTGTTACAGTGACACGAAATGTGAGCCTGGAGTGATGCATAAATGTTCCACATGTAAACGAACCTTCTATAGTGCGTCTTGTTTTAATAAGCATAAAGTGATTCGTTCAGGACAGAAAAAATCTATTTGTCAGTTAGTGTTTAAATGTTCAAAGTGTGGACACAAGATCATAGAAAGTAAGAAAAATCATATCTGTCCAGGAAAGAGAAAGTGTCATATTTGCAAAGAAATTGTTGGGCCTGACCATCAATGCTACATTCAAAAATATGTTTGCAAACAGGATGATGAGTCAGAGGATGAAGAAGAAGAAAATGAAAAGAAGTCACAAAAATTTATTTTCTACGATTTTGAGTCCACACAAGAGAGTGGGGAACATCAAGTTAATTTCTGTGTAGCCCACAGAGCTTGTGATAAGTGTATGCATTTACCTGTAGATACTTATTGCAAGACCTGTAGTGAGCTACCAGATCATGGAAGAGAAATGATATTTGAAGGGGAAGATACCTTATACCAATTTTGTCACTGGTTGTTTCAAACTTATAACAAAGGTTCCATCTGTATAGCTCATAATTTTGGTGGTTATGATGGGCAATTTATTTTACGCCATATCTTGGAAAAGGGAGTGTTTAAGCCTGATGTAATCATGAATGGACATACCATTATTACCATGAAAGCAGGAAAACTGAAGTTTATAGATTCATATCAGTTTTTACACATGCGACTGGCTAATTTTCCCGATACCTTTGGCCTGACAGAAATGAAAAAAGGGTATTTTCCCCATTTGGCAAACACTCCAGCTAATCAGAACTATGTAGGACCTTATTTTCCAGTTGACATGTATAATCCAGGACAAATGTCAGTGAAAGATCGTGAAGCTTTTTTGACATGGCATCAAACCAAAGTAGAATCAAATACCATCTTTGACTTTAGAAAAGAAATGGAAGAATATTGTCGTAGTGATGTAGATATACTTAGGAGAGGTTGTGCCTGTTTTAGACAGCAATTGATTAGTATCAGTGGTCTAGATCCTTTTGTTGAAGCCTGTACGGTTGCACAAGTCTGTATCAGAATATGGAGAAAAAATCATATGCCTGAAAATAGTATTGCCATTATACCCCCTGAAGGATACCCTAATCAGAAAAAGTACTCGATTAAAGCTGTGCGATGGATTCAAGGGATAGCCAAGAAATTAGATATCAAAATTCATCATGCGTTAAATGGGGGAGAAACCAAAGTGTGTGGACATTATGTCGATGGGTACGATCCGGTTTCCAAGACAGTGTACGAATTTCAAGGGTGTTATTGGCATGGGTGCAAGAGATGTTACCCAGATCGTCAAAAGATCAACACTTACAGCTGCTTAACTATGGATCAACTTTATTTACAAACCTATAACAAGATCGAAACATTGAAGCAAGCGGGGTATGAAGTGATTGAATTATGGGAATGCGAATATGAAGATTTGTATAATGACAACCAAGAATTTAAGGACATGGTCGATACAGAATATACCAACTTAGATCCGTTAAGACCCAGAGATGCTCTGTTTGGCGGTAGAACCAATTCAACGAAATTATACCATGAAATCGATGAAATGACCAATGAAGAGCTCAAATATATCGACGTTTGTTCGCTGTACCCCTACATCTGTAAATATGGATTGTTTCCATTAGGACATCCCGAGATTTTGTCCCAAGAAAATATTGACCAAAATAATATTCAACAGTACTGTGGACTTATCAAATGCAAAGTATTGCCACCTCGAGACTTATACCATCCCGTATTGCCCTACAAATGTAACAAGAAATTGCTGTTTCCACTTTGTCGAACCTGTGCAGAACGATGTGATAATTCCAAGTTATGCGATCACGAACGAGAAGAAGACCGAGAATTGGTTGGGACGTGGGTCAGCATCGAATTATTTGAAGCATTGAAATTAGGATACCAATTGAAAGACGTCTATGAAATATGGCATTTTCCCGAAACCAGTCAATATAACAAAGAAACTGGGGAAAGAGGGATCTTTACAGAATACATTGACACCTTTTTAAAAATCAAACAAGAAGCGAGCGGGTATCCCGATTGGTGCAAAACAGAGAAAGATAAAGAGAAGTTTAAGCATGATTATTGGGACGCAGAAGGCATTTGTTTGGAACACGTTGAAAAAAACAAAGGGCGACGAGGGATCAGTAAGATCTGTTTGAATAGTTTATGGGGAAAACTGGCACAGAGAAATAACATGCCCAAAACGGAATACATTTCAAATCCAGCAACTTATTTTGATTTAGTCACTAATCCTTTAAAGAAAGTCAAAAATGTAGATGTTTATGGAGAACAGTTTTTACATGTCAACTGGGAAGATATGGAGTCCATCATTGAACCTCATGATTGTAGCAATGTAATCATTGCATCCTTTGTCACAGCCCAAGCTCGACTTAAATTGTACAGTGTTTTACTGCCTCTAGATAAACGTGTCCTCTATTTTGATACAGACTCCGTCATCTATATTCACAGACCTGAACTTTGGAATCCTACCATTATCAATAATCGATTGGGTGAATGGACTGATGAAGTACCTCAGGGTCAAATCATCTCGTTTGTAGGTTTAGGACCCAAAAATTATGGGTATGAATACTTTGATAAAGAGAAAGACGACATTTTTTCCACCTGTAAAGTCAAAGGGGTTACTTTAGATTATAACACTTCCCAACTCATTTATTTTGACCGATTGTTTGAATGGGCTCAATCCAATGATAGAGATTTTCAGCAACCAGTATCTTATCCATTTCGAATCAGAAAACATAAAGATGGAAAAGTCACCACTGAAAAACAATCGAAGGTGTATCGATTTACGTATAACAAACGGGTCATTATTAAAAATGGATATACTGTACCGTACGGCTACAAAAAACCTGTGTAATTTTTTTATGAGTATGTATGTATGTTGTATTGATAAATAGTGTTGTATGAATAAAAAAAAAGATATAAATAGTTATGTTCTTCCTTATTCTTTCTCAGTTTTTCATCATGTCTTCTGCCGTTCAATCAGTCTTGTTGCAAGACGTTCAAGAAATTCAGAGTTTATTTTTCAAACATCCTGCAAATATTTTCATCTCAGGTCCAAGTGGATCTGGAAAAACAGAATTTGTGAAAAAGATGATTGACTATAAAGAAGATCTTTTTAATATTTTACCACAACGTATTGTGTGGTGTTACAAAGAATGGCAACCTGCCTATAATATTTTGAAAGAACGTGAAGGTTCTAACCTCACATTTGTAGCTGGCATTCCCAACGATGACGATGAAATTGTCAGTGATCCCAGTTTTACTCACTTGATCGTTTTTGACGATATGTTAGGAGATAAAGACGAAGAAAAAATCAAATTGTGGTTTACAAGAAAAGGACATCATAGAAACGCCAGTGTGGTGTATATTACGCAAAATTTATTTCAACAAAATAAAACATCTCGCACCATCAGTTTGAATGCTCATTATTTGATTTTATTTCAAAGTCCACGAGATAAAAAGCAAATCAAAGTATTAGCCCAACAACTTCAGTCCCCTCATTTGACTTATGCTTTTAATGATGCCACTTCCAAACCCCATGGATATTTGCTGGTTGATTTAAAACCAGATACTCCAGATCATTTAAGATTTAGGACTGAGATATTTCAACATTGGTTTACAAAATCAGATCGTGAAGGACCCGTTGTGTATTATCCATCAGTATAAAAGTAAGGGTATGCATATCACTTAGTTTAGATTCACAATGGCACCAAAAGCTAAAACATCGGTTAACTTGATTCGGGCTCTTTACAATTTGAGTCGAGAGCCTAATACGGAAAAACGCAAAAAATTACTCAATGCAGGTTTGATTGAAATGATTAAATGGTTTTCTTTAGCCGCTCGTAAAATTACTGAGGGTAAAATGAAATTACCTAAACAAACTCAGAGATTCATGGATAAACATAAAGAGGATGTCAGAAAATTAGCTAATCCTATCCTAGATCCTAATGTCAAACGGAGTATCATTTTAAAACCAGGTGGAGGGGGTTTCTTGGGTGGTGTCATCATACGAAGTCTAATACGTTGGGATGGCAATAAATTGATGAGAAAAAGTCGTCGTCGTCGTAGTCTACCAAAGAAAACAAAGAGTAAATTACAGAAGAAAAAAATAAACGATAAATTTGTGACTAAAAGAAAACGAAAAAAGAAGTCTCATCGTCGTGGTGGTCCAAGTATTTCATGGCAAACACTAGGCATGACATCTCCAATGCATAATGCAGAGTTAGCAGCCGCCGCTGCTCGCACACCTTCTCCAATTACGTCGACTTATTTGTCCTCGCCAAACTCAAGTCTCATGGGTATGACTCCCAGAAGATCGATCACACCTCAATCCTCGCCTTCTCCTCGTTTGATTCAAATCAAAAAATTTTCACCTTTGCGTCGTCATGTTGAACATCCTCTCTTACAAACGGCTAGACAATTTGGATTTGAAGCAGCGATGCGACAGAAATATGGGGTTCCTGATAATCAACCTTTTACACTCCCTACCCGTGGACCAAATTTGAAATTCACGAAACGTAAATTGAACCTATAAAAATAACTTAAATGTGTCTGGATGTCACAGTTGATAGTTTGACAGCAATCATGGCACAACGGCGCCGTAGTAGCAAAAAAATCTTGAAAAGAAAAAATATGTTTCTTTTGGCAAAAAAGAAAAAAAATCGACCTCTTTTAATTCAAAAATATGGTTCATTTCTCGAAGGTCTGAGTCGATTACCACCAAGATGTCGTCAGAAAATGATCCGACAATCTCCTAAAGAAGTGATTGATTGTGTGGGTGAATGTTGCTTAAACATTATAAAAGGAAATGTACGGCTCACGAATGCTCAGAAACAACATTTACGATCTCGTAAGCGTCATATTCGTTTACTCAGTAAAAAGAAGGGAGTTCCTATTATAACCAAAAAGAAAATCATTAATCAGAAAGGAGGTGCATTGTTAAGTTTATTGTTACCTCCATTATTAGGATCCGTTCTCGGGGGTCTTCTTCATCCTCCTCGTTAAAAAAATAAATCATGGAAGGGGCGAAAAAAATGGCCATTGTGCCTTACAAAGTGTGGGAAGATATGAAACGGTGGAAAGAAGAACAAATTCAAAAACCTAGGTTACCACCCAATCCTAACGTATCATCCACGGCTCATTTGCAAAGAGATTTATCTTCGGTCTTGGCGAATGATGAATTATCAGAAGCAGAAAAATCTCAATTGTATGGAGAAACATTGCATAAATTTAAAACAGCTCATCAGAAAGCTTTGAAAGAAACGACTTTATCTCTGGCAACCCCTTCTGCTGCTGCTGGTAGTCAAAATCAATTAGCTAAGATTAATCAACATATTTTGAGCAGTGTTCCTGCCACGATGAAACGAAAAGCTGAATTGTTACTGTCTATGTTGAAAGATCATCCTACCATGTCTTGGGATGAACAGGGCACAGTGAAACTTTATGGGCAACCTATCCCTGGTTCAAATATCATCGATCTGGTCAATGATGTATTGAGAAATAGAAAAGGAATTGAACCTACGGGATGGCAATCTTTTGCAGAAGGGTTAAGAGAATTAAATATTCCTCAAGATGTGGTAGGCAACAGAGATAGATGGGATTGGATACATCATCCTCCTTCTCATCCGTCACCTCCTACTAAAGCTGCTAAATCTCCTGCAGAAGATGAATTTATGACCCCTCCTCCTCAAAAAACAAAGTCCACATTGGTTAGAAAAAAACGAACTTCGTCTTCTTCTCGTATTCCCCTGCTCACTTCGAAACAAAAACGTATAAAACATGAAGCTTTGCCTAAAAGTTTATCTGGCACGAAAAAACGTTTGCAAGAAAGGTTGTCATTGACTCCTAACCGATTATCTTCCACAAAAGAACATATCAAGAAAGAATTGTTTTCACCTAAGCAATGGTTAAGCTTCGACGATCAATAATGGATAAACTTTATTATGATCCAGAAAGTCCAGCTGGATATGCTGGAGAACAAGCTTTGTTCAGGGAAGCCAAAAAAGTGTCTAAGAAGAAAAAAATTAAATTGAAAGAGGTTAGAAACTGGCTTAAAAAACAAAAGACTTATACTTTACACAAACCTATTCGAAGAAAGTTTTCGCGACGTCAAACTATAGTAGCAGGCATCGATCATCAATGGCAAGCCGATTTAGCAGATCTGTCTCATTTGTCTAAGTACAATAACAAATACAGATACTTGCTTTGTGTCATTGATGTGTTTTCAAAATATGCTTGGGTCGTTCCAATCAAAAATAAAACGGGACATACTTTGATTCAAGCTTTCAAATCGGTACTGAAAACAGGACGCCATCCAAAAAGCTTACAAACTGATAAGGGTACGGAATTCAAAAATAAAGAATTTCAACATTTTTTAAAGTCCAAACACATTCATTTTTTCACTACCGAAAATCCTGAAACGAAAGCCAGTATTGCTGAAAGATTTCAACGCACTTTGAAAAGTCGTATGTGGAAATATTTTACTCATCATCGTACTTTAAAGTATGTGGATGTTCTTTCCAAATTAGTTCGAGGTTACAATCATGCTTTTCATCGAAGTATTCAACGTTCACCGGCTTCTGTCAATTCTGACAACGAAGTCCTCGTGTCTGAAACTCTCTTTGGCAAAAAGAAGAAAACAAAAAAATCGAGACGGATTGAACCTTTATTCAAAGTCGGTGATTTTGTAAGACTCAATAAAACAAAACGTACATTTGATAAAGGATATTTGCCCAATTGGACTCAAGAATTATTTCAAATTTCCAAAGTGCTGAAACATCAGACTCCACACACCTATAAAATAGTGGATCTCGATGGAGAAACCATCAGTGGTAGTTTCTACTCCCAAGAGTTACAACCTGTAGAAAAAGAGCAAATTTACGAAATAGAATCCATTCTTGATCGCAGAAAGCGTAAAATAGGCAAAAAGTGGGTGAAAGAAATCAAAGTCCATTGGAAAGGCTATCCTTCTAAATTTGATAGTTGGATTTTAGAATCGGATCTGGTTGTATAAAAACCATGAATCTAAACTTAGGCAGTGCATTTATGCGTGACACGTCTTCCGTGCACTCTGCAGACAGTAGTGAACAAAAATTAGCTAAAAATAAATTGACCTTTCTTTCTCAAATCGTTATTATCTATGCGATCATTATCACATCTCTGGTACAAATCAGTTTGCAAAGTCCAGACAAAGAACTGTGGCTCATTTTACTCAGTACTTCTATCGGATATATTTTACCATCGCCAGGCTTAAAATATAAGCGTTCAGTAGCAGCAGGAGGAGCTTTGCCATCCTCCTCACACTCTTCGGCCGGGGTTCTTCATCTTGGCGACGGAATTGATTCTCCAACTCAATCCAAACCATAAATAAAAAAATCATGAAAGATTTTTACGTGACTTTACTAAGTGACAGTTCCTTGAACACATATCAAAAGAATACGCAATCTAATTTCACTGTCAAATTAGATCATCCCATTCAAATTGATAAAGAAAACTGGGAAGTGGCTTTGACAGAAATCATATTACCCTCCGATGTCAAAAACATAACAGAGGAAAATAATTACTTTTATTTGAGATTTTCAGATGCTGACTTGGGCGATAAAGCAGCAATAGCTACAAATAGATCCACTAATGATGATGGGGGATTTGACGAAATAGAAGCCGAATGTTTAACAAGCGATACTCAATGCAGGGATTTCAAATTATACATCACAAAAGGTTCTTATGTTTCTCCGCAACAATTAACAGAAGAAATACAAAATATCATCCGCAGACGTTATGGTAAAATATTGAAACAAGCCAATGCAGATATCAATATCGGTTACGAAAGCAACTCCAAACGGGTGACAGTGGATATTGAAAGCCCGAGAAAAGTAAAAATCATATTTCCCAAAAGTTTGGCTGAAAAATTAGGAATCAATCCAAGTTTCTTCGATGAACCCATTGGAAGGCAAAGACATGCGATCAAATATAGTGTAGATTTAAACACAAATGTGCACCAACTTTTTGTCTACACAGATATAGCCAGTTATACCTTTTTAGGTGATGTCACAGCACCTATTCTGAGAGTGATCCCTTACGAAGTCAAAAAGGACACAAATCATATTCATAAAGAATTTGTCAATTTGCATTATGTACCAGTGGCAAAATCTTTTATTGATCAAGTTCAAGTGGCTATAAAAGGCGATACAGGGAATGATGTTCCATTCATTTCTGGAAAGACATTGATCAAACTACATTTCAGACAGAGAGAATAAAAAACAAAATGTACTCACGCGGTATCGTATGTCAATATGGGTCTGGTTTTCCAGTCTATCGTGGTATACCAAGACAATATGGAAATGGTTTAGGATCGATCTTTAAAGCAGCTATGCGAACCGTTATTCCCATTTTAAAACCTGTGGCTAAAGCAGGAATACAAAGTGCAAAACAAGTCGCTAAAACTCATGGAGTTGGGGCACTTCGCGATATCATGGCAGGACAAAATATCAAACAAGTTTTAAAACATAGAGGCAAAGATGCTTTATCCTCTTTAGGACGATCTACTTTAGACGAGTTAAAAAAATCGAGTATAAATTCAGGTCGAAATCATTCAAGGCATCATTCATCTGCAATCCGTCATTCGGTTCAGAAGGGTCGTGGTCGTAAACGCAAACATAAAAAGCATCCAACAGGCATTCCTAAAAAATATCTGAAATTTGAAAAGGATATTTTTGATTAAAAATGATGCAAAGTGGCTCATGCGAATGTAGTAAAACGGAATTAGAAATGCAAGCCGTTCCTCCTACGATGACAACTATGCAAGAAACTCAGTGGACCGATTATCATCCCATCGCTTCACTGGATAGTTATCATGCACCTATCGAATTTGTGATTCCGCCACATACAGAATATTACACAGATTTGTCTCAAACTTATTTGTACTTGAAATTCAGAGTTCTCCAAGCAAGCGGTAGCCGATCTGGATGAAGGAAAAAAAGTCTCTGTGGTCAATAATTTCTTTCACAGTATGTTCAGTAGCATTGATTTATATCTGAATAACAAACTGGTGACAAGTAATACAGATACCTATCCCTACAGAGCTTACATAGAAAACTTATTTTCCTATGGAGAAGATATCAAAGATAATCAGTTGAAAGCAGGAGAACTTTGGGATGAAGATGAAGCTGGGAAATTCGAAAACTTTGATAATGGTCCAGTAAAAGGTCGCATGAAAGTCATAGCAGGCAGTAGAGCTGTAGAACTCATGGGACGTTTACATCTGGATCTGGCAATGCAAGAAAAATATCTTCCCAATGGTATAGAACTCAAATTACGTCTGAATCGGGCTTCCTCTCAATTTTGTACCATGGTGGGTGAAGATGCCTCATACCCCGTCGTTGTCAAAATTGATACGGCTACATTGTCAGTAAGACATGTACAACTTCTCCCAGCTATTGCCAACGATCTGAATCAGAGTATTGCCAGACATAATGCCAAATTTCCCATCAGAAGGGTAGAAGTCAAAACGTTCACCATTGGTAGTGGTATGAGATCAAAAATAGAGGACCATTTGTTCCAAGGACAACTTCCAAAACGTGTCTTCCTAGGTATGGTGTCGAACGAAGGGTTTAATGGCAGTGCTGAAACTAATCCTTTCTATTTCCAACATTTCGATCTAAGAAAACTTGAAATCACTTGTGATGGACATAATATCTATGGCAGACCATTTGAACCTAACTTTACGCAACAACAGTATCTGCGTTCCTATATGTCAGTGTATCAAGCTCTGAGCACTCCAAACCAAGCACAAAACTGCAACATCGATTATACTGATTACAAAGGTGGATATTGCTTCTGGGGATATGATTTCACACCAGACCAGGGAGCCGATCAAGGTCATCTTCATCCTATAAAAACAGGCAACCTGAGAATAGAACTTCAGTTTGGCACAGCACTCGATGACACAATCAACGTAATCGTCTATGCTGAGTTTGATAATTCCATAGAAATCAACGGATTAAGAGAAGTCATCACAGATTACTAAACAGAGAAAGAAAAAAGATGTCAAGTGAATACAAGAGTGAATACGAGAAAGAAAGAAAACTGATGGAGCAAGCTGAGATTTACAAACAGACATTTCATCTCCTAGCTCGGATGACACCTGGCCTATTACAGAAAGAAGTAGAAGAAAAGGATACTAGTAAATCAGAACTTTGCCACATGAAGAACCTCCTCATCAAAGCCATCCTCTGCCAGCTGAAACAGAATGTCAGACAGCATGTTGAACAAGAATGTTACGGATGTAGAATCAATCATCCAAGTCAGAAACAACATGATATGTGCTTATGGACAACTCCAGTGGAATGGATCCGAGATTATGATTTCCATGAACCAGCTTTAAGAAAACTCAACATCTACGAAGTCATGTGCGAATGGAGTGATCTGATGTACAAATATGTGTTCCCAGACAAACCAGTAGAATTTGAAGGTACCAAAGGAATTGACCTTCTCACACCAGAAGAATCAATAGAAGCCTGTAAAGACTGGGTGTACTTCAAGAAAAGCCAAGATGACTTATCAGACCAATGGAAACAATTCTGGGCCAAGAAACTTATAGAAGACTATACCAAAGAAGAAGAAGAAAATGCTATATAAGAGAAGAGTACTTCAGAAAAAATAATACTGTCAACGATGGATACGTTACAATTGACTAAGATTTTAAATAACATACCAGTCAAAGGACAAGTGTGTGCTAAAGATCTTTTACCTGACAAGAAACCACTGGATGAAAAAGCCTACATCATTAATACAGACAACTCAACAGATCCAGGAGAACACTGGGTAGCTGTCTACTTCAGAGGAGATCAAGCTATTTTCTTCGATTCATATGGATTTCCACCAGAGGAGGACTATATTCTACCATTCATTCAGAGAAATGCAAGACGGTGGATTCAAAATACAGAACCATTACAAAGTCCATGGAGCAAAACGTGTGGCATGTGGTGTATCTACATCATTCATCAGCTCAACAAAGGACTAGACTTGAAAAAAGCTATTCATGAAGAACTCTATGGAACAGGAGAAGATCTATACCAAAATGACAGAGACATTGAAATGTGGTTCAGTTTAAACTATGCAAGACTCATCTTATCAAAAAGTGGCGGAATACCTATGACACCACCAGACTTTCTATTTAAACACAGAGTTCAAGTGTGTAAATGTCTCAGATATACTCACTGTTTATCTCAGAAATATCCAATGTATTTAATGCTGTAAATATGTTGTTTTTAAGGTTTTCAATTGTAAACGAGAACAGAGGGACGGTCCTAATCCTTTGTTCATCGTAGTATTCTAGTTAGCGGGACAAATAAAGTTGTGTTCAAATTAAAAAAAACTAGTGTTTGTTGTCTTTTCATCCTTACTCCTCAATGGAGGTAGTAGTAAAAGTCTAAACTTGAGATGGCTATCTTTTTTACCTATGTCCCAAACCCCTAAAAAAATGACTAAGTTCTTTTCCCAATGCAGGCTTAAAACCAATCTATCCCCAAAATGACTAAGTTCTTTTTCTTCTCACTGCAGCATAAAACATCTATCCCAAAAATGACTAAGTTATTTTCTTCTCACTGCAGCTTAAAACATCTATCCCAAAAATGACTAAGTTATTTTCCTCAATGCAGCTTAAAACCAATCTATCCCAAAAAATGACTAAGTTATTTTTCTTCTTAACTGCAGCATAAAACATCTATCCCAAAAATGACTAAGTTATTTTTCTTCTTAACTCCTAGCATAAAACATTATCTTCATAAAATGACTAAGTTATTTTTCTTCACTGCAGCATAAAACATCTATCCCTAGCTTAAAAAAATGACTAAGTTATTTTTCTTCTCACTGCAGCATAAAACATCTATCCCAAAAATGACTAAGTTCTTTCCAAGCTAGCTTAACTCCTAGCGACTAAAATTGAGCGTCTTCATAAAATGACTAAGTTATTTTTCTTCTCACTGCAGCATAAAACATCTATCCCAAAAATGACTAAGTTATTTTCCTCTTACTGCAGTATAAAACTACTGCAGCATAAAACTACTGCAGCATAAAACAACTTTCTAAAACTCTTACTGCAGCATAAAACTACTGCAGCATAAAACTACTAAGTTATTTTCCTCTTACTGCAGCATAAACCCTTCCCCGGGGTGGCACTTGGGCGGCCACGACCAAAAAAGCACACCCGTGCGGACTTAGTCTCCGGTCTGGCCGCAATCAACAATCTTTATATTTTAAGTATGGATTAATCAGAACCATGATTTTGCACTATGTACATACATATCACGGAGCAGATTGCAGATCCAGTTGGTTTCATTTGTTTTCTTATAAAGGGAAACGGATAGACTTACAAGTCTATAAAATATTTTCTTCCCTTGTTAAATAAGGGATTACTAAAAAAAAGGAAGTTATTTGCTTCTGAGGAGCAAATTCTTTCCTTTAAAAGTGGACGACATGATGTACAAGAAAGCAAACAGATGAAGAAAAAACAAGAACAAAAAAAAAAACAAAAAAGAAAAAAAAACAAAAACAACAGCAACAACAACAACAAAAAGAAAGATAAAATAACCATTTCCATCTCTCTTTAAAGGTCTTTAGGGTAAATTAGTTATGAAGTTGTATGTAATGTGAAAAAACCGATCGACATTTTTTTTCAGTTTAATTTTGCCATTTCATTTTCATGATTGGCTCCTTCCCTGTGGCAGATTGCATATTACTTTGCATATCGTATGTATGTATGCTTGTATGCATGTACATGCCTCGATTCATACGTTTGGGAAAGCAGAAAATAATTTTGTTTCAAGTGAAATAGCAAATGCATTATTCACAAGCCAGAATTTTGTTTATTTTACGCTACTAACATGGTTTTATTCAACATTTATGCGCAGATGAATTCCGACCGTCTTGAGGCCAGAAATTCCGTCATCCTGCTAAAGCTTGCCGTTCTGTGTTTTCTTAGGCTTACAGAAATACTTTCGATGTTGACTGATTTGTCGTTTGATTCCACATATACGTGGGATGTTCAAAAATAATGTTCACTGTTTTATTCTTTTGTTTGTTATTTTCTTGCAATGCATGCGCGGTGTCAGTATGTTCACTGATACGTAAAACTCTGCTGTGTATATGTGATATTTATCGTGTTACATACATTTCTCTGTCTCCCACTCATTACACTGCATCGAAAATGACAGGCAAAAGAGCCAAAAGGACAACTGAAATTGGAGCGTATATAAATGGTAGGTCTATCCTTAATTTGTAAAGAAGCTTGTGATATATGTGTAGGGAGGATAAATTATTAATAGAAGTGTTCGTCGATGGGTTGCTAGTTAATGCACTGGAAGACGCTGTGCGTCCTGTTCGCCCTAAGACTGTTACTACAAAAGAAATCATAATAATATCTGACATATCTTGAAGGATTGTACTAGATTAACCGTTTGAGAAATACATTGTACATGTAGCTCAGTCATCCAACATTTCCTCCGCAGGAGATCATGACATTCTTACAAGATATATAAAAGTGGGAAGGATAAATGCTATTTATCGTTTGGAGGCCAAAAGACTGACAAAGCAACCTCTTTAACCCATTGTAGTCTGGTGGACTTTTCCTTCCTTATATAATGGAAGAGTCCATTTGCTACCCAAAGGGTATTAGGTGTAATTTTTCAGATTAATTTGGTTCTTGACAAAAATTGCTGTTCGCAAACAGTGGAGACCCTGATCAGATGCCGCTTCTGATCTGAGTCTGTACTGTTTGCCTATGTACACCCCTTAGGGTTTCCCGACAACAAAGGGTTAAATGTATCCCGTGTATGATAAGCAGTTTGTAAATGTAATAACTTGCGTTGAACATCATTTCAAGCCCAAGCCGTGGGCCACGAAGAACACGAGCCTGCCAACTATTGAAAAATGTTGCAGATCACTCAAGAAAGTTCGTGATTTTCTTCACAGATAATGTACCTGCCCTTCAAGTCCCTATTTCTAAATGCGGCTCTGTAACTGCAGTATTTTACTAAAACGTTGCACTTAGATTAAAAAAGTACGAGCAGAAATGACGTCCCTCAGCAGGCTGTAAATACATCAGAGAATGCGCCTGTATATAAGACAGGGATTGTGAACGGTTTTTAAAGAAAGAACCGGTCAAAGTTCTCCCCCTGCCGCCCGGCACACCCTCCCCACGTCTCCCAACCTATGCATCTTTCTACCTGACTTGTCCTCCTATGATAATTTTCTTTTCAATAAGCTAAAATGCTTTCATCAGGTAAAGGTACTGATCCCGAGGTTCTCCAAGGTCAGCCATTTATCAATGTATACAGGGTACTCCACTTCAAGATTATGAAAAAACTGCTTTAAAACTGAATCAAACGGCTGAAACAATGTGTATTAAATAAAGGAGAATTCTTTGAAGGTTTTCACAAGGTTGAATATTATACAATTATTGACTATTGAGTTATTGGATATGATGTAATATCAACCAGAGAATACCAGTATTGACCGAGGCGAAACAAACTGAATGACTGATAGACTGACTCTGGCTGCGTTTTCGTCCGCCATTATCCGGGAAAAGAACTGGGTCAAACTACAACACTGCTTATCCCGTATTCTTAATGCAGGTAAAATAGCAGAACGAGGCCGAGTGTACTGTTAGGTAGCGTAAAACCTGAGTCCAATTTTAGAAAGCGACAGAAAACATAATTTTGGAAACTAATGTCATATGGGAAATCTAATTTTAGATACTAATGTCTCATGACCTAGTGGACATTAGATATGTCAGGCCTCAAATTACGCATTTAGCCAATGAAAGGCTGTCTATTTATAGATTATATAATAATCAAAATTATTATTGCCCTAACTTGACGCCATCGCGGAAATTATTTTTCGAACACCCCACATACCTTCTCTCGCTAAGATGTCGAAAGCGGTAGTAATTACCGTTAAAATATCGAATCATCATAGAAGCAGGTCCATGTAATTGCATTACATCTAATAAGGGCTCTTTAGATAAACTCTCTTGAGGGTGGGTAGGGGTGGGGGCGGGGGCGGTGGAGAGGGGTTTGGCAGAGCGGGGACAAAGCGTTGACATGCAAAATATAAACAAAATATGCAAATATGTTTAACAGGACAAGGATAAACACTTAGAAATTTAGTTGCATAAAACTTTTTCTCTTTTGTGTTTTACAACTCCTGACCTCAAAAAATGGGACGTTATCACGAGTTAATAATCTCAAAACAATGTCTTTTTACATTGACGAAACGACATATGATATTATGTCGTTCCCTCAAGACATGAAATACTTTCTATATAATATCACACTTATATGTATATAATATCAGAAAAAAATGTTTTCTTGGAATGAACAAGCTTGAAACAGTGATGGATACACTTACTGTGGAGACAATACCATCAAAAATGTTTCACCACTTTTGTCAATAGGGCTCTACTCTAGAAGGCAAGAATCTGCGCCATGTGAAGCAAATTCCTTCCATTAGGATTGGGCCTCTTTCCTAACGGGTATTGGTGTGCATGATAGCAAAGAAGAAGTAAAAAATGTTGACTTCCTTGTTAGAAAAGGCGGTTACTCTACCGAGTATGTCTATTTTCCTATGTCGCGTAAACAAGTTCAAAAATAAATCTCCCACGTGCATTCCTTAGCTAGAACAATCGTGATATACCTTTAATTTTAATCACTGTTTCTATGATAGTCCTTATTTTATTCCCTGCATCTGTAATACTTGTAACTATAACTACTATTTATTGTTATCGTAACCTCTATTTCTATTACACCTGATATTTTAACAAACATTTCTATTAAACATGTCATTATAACCGCAAATTTCGTAAAATTTAACTAGTGCATATTGTATCTATCCTTTTAATCGCTCTCTCTATCATACAGCTCATTTTGACTACTGTCTGTTATACCTGTTATTTTAACAACTATCTCAGTAGACACAGTATCATTGGGAAAATCCCCTGATGACACATGACAAGTATAAGTTCCAGCATCCTCTAGAGCTACCGCTGTGATATACAGTCGTCCGCCAGGGGATCCCTGGTAGTCTTGCAAGAATACCCGGCTACTGTTGCTGATAATTTCCCCGTTTCTTGACCATGTGACAGCGGGTGTTGGGTACCCCGACACTTTACAGTAAAGATCTAAATGGTCATTTTTGGAGAGTTCCGTGTTAGAGGTGTGGACATCAATGGCTGGTGCCGCTGAAATAGAAAAAACCAGAGGACCAATGGTCCTGAGTCGCTCACCTTACTTAGTGTATACTGAAATGTTGATTAAGACCCTTGGATCAAACCACAATCTTAGATATTCGTGAAGCTTCATTTATTCGTTTAGTTGACAGCATCAACCAGCTTTTAGATCACGGCTGCAACTGTTTCTGAAAAATCCATGATTTTCCTTTTTTTCATACAGAAGTATGTGCGACAAAATTTGACCTTGGGGTAAAATAGGTCAAGATCAACCCAGGGTCATGACATTGACCAGAACAGAACAGAACAGAACATACACTTTATTTTCAATCAGGTCATTACAGACATATGAGGATATGTACAACAACATTGACAGTGACATGGTGGATAACGCGAACAAATATATGGTAGATTATATATACATAAATCATATTCATAAACTATCTAAGTATTTTTACAGATTCGCATAGGGGACTCGCTGTGCGGGGGTGAGAGTAGGTAGACATGCATTGACTCATTGGAATATAAAAGAAGAAGCGTTATTTATAAGATTCTACGTTATATATATTGCTTGATTCGAATCTGGAAAAAAAAAGTCTGTAATTATTATTTCCTAGTATTTTCTTTAGTTACACATAAAGAAGATGACGCTGCTATTTACAGTTTAAGCTAATTATATTTAAACTCGCTTGATAAGAAATAAGTTCGCACAAACAAACAACAGCTACCAAAATAGCGACACGCAGACATACATCTTCGCTGGAAAATTAAATAAATAGACAATAATAAAAATAATAATAATAAGAAAAAACTTAATTCAGTCGCAGGTGAACTCTAACGTCCCCCTCCCCCTTACTAACGAAAGCGAAAAGGCAAGGGTGAGGTCGTTAGAGACCGCCCAATCTGCTGTACCCGCCTTGCAATGTCTAGCAAAACTATAAAATTTATAAATGGGCCCCGTCTCGTGAGAAACTGCCTTCGGTGTCTACAACCAGACTGAACTCAAACCAGTACACCCAGTCACACACACCAACAAGAGTCCTGAAATGGCAGACACAGAGACTGGAGGTATCGTACTATCTAATCAGCAAACAAACAAAAAAAAAAAAAAAGTGCCAATCGGCCTGCAGGGATGTTCAAGCCGCTCGGCACCTCCACTGCTCGGAGATGGCTAAAGCAGGTTCTCCCTCGACGCGGCTCAGATCACAAGACACATCAATTTGGTAATATTATTTCTCGCCGACTGACATAAAACGGGTATATCTAGGTCAATATCAATGTCATACGTCAACGGTGCGAACTATTTATGATGTGTGAATGGGCAGTCCAATGTTTACAATCGGAAAGGGGATTCTAGCATTAGGTATAAAAAGACAGTGCGATCCTATGTAACATACATAGCTTCGTGAGAGGCAAATAAAGGTGTTTGTTCGCATGCGTGCGTGCATATGTGTGCCTGTGTGTCTATGTTTGAGCGCACGTGTGAACGTATGTTCGAGTGTAAGTATGTGTCTGTCTGTTCGCTTGCATGGGTGCTTGTGTGCCTGTGCGTGCGTGCTTGTGTATATTACGACTATCTCACTTGAACAGATTTACAATGGATAAGAGGCCATTCAGGCCAACAGGGTTCGATCAAACTGGCATCGTACATATAGGGGTGCTGGTAAGAACTACACGTGACTTTGAAATTAAATGCCTTAGCTAAATTTATGGAAAATAATCTCAGCAAACTGACATAGCTTTCTCTGAGTAGGAACGTTTCTGGTCGCTACCAGTTGGCCAAACTTGAACATACTTGGTCGGTTTCTGAAATATGGTTTGATAAAGTTTACTCTCTCTGTATCAAAAAAAGGACACTTGCAAATGTAATGGAATTCATCGCCTATATCCAGGGTATTACATAGGGTGCAAACTCTCTCGTTTCTAGCGGTGCCATCCCATCGTCCAGTTTCTACTGGTAATTTGTGGTTCGCGGTTCTTAATTTGAAGAGATATAGATACAATTTCCGAGGCAAAGTTAAAAAATAACTTTCTAGTTCGAGATTCTGTTTATAACTAAAATATGTTAGCGCTTTAATGGACTGAGAACGTTTCGCGTACCATTCTTGTATAAATTGTTCCGTGAGATTTCGTTTAGTGAAATAAGCGAGGGATTTAGATTGAATGCTGTTTTGCAGTAACCAAAGATCAGGTCTGCCTATATTATTTATTATCGACCGTATATGGGTAATCCATTTTGAATGCAAATTCGAGGAGTGAATCATACACTGGTATATTAGAAATGAAAATTTTGTACCTTTACTTTGTATTAATTTGTTCCAATAGCCAATCATCCTTGACTTGATAATAACTTCTAACGGGAGTCTCCCTAACTCTCCATACAACATATAAAGAGGGGTGCTTTTCCTTGCTAAAGTTACTTTGTCGTAGGAAATCAGAATGAACTTTCTCAATGATATCGAGGTTTTCGTAGCCCCATACTTCACAGGAATACGTGAGTATTGGTAAAACTGTATGATCAAATAATTTCAGTTGCAAGTCTAAGGGGAGATCCAGGTTATTTATTTTTGTATATAATAAAATCATGGCTTTCTTAGCTTGTTGTACAATGTGTTTCCTGGCATTCAAAAAGCTTCCAGACTGTGAAAAATAAACACCTAAATACTTATATTTGTCAATAATTTCTATATTTTTTTCTTCAAGGTTAAAATGGTACTTTGCCTTTGATATTTTATTTCCACCAAAAATAACAACCTTTGTTTTCTCAGCATTTATCGTAAGTTTCCACTTTTGACAATATATAGAAAACGCATCCAAACATTTCTGCATTTCTTCAGAACTATCGGCCATTAAAACTGTATCATCAGCATATAATAGTGTAAACAATCTCATATAAATCATAATTTCATTATCCGTGATGTCGAGGGTTATTCCCTGGAGACCCTGGTGTAAAAGAAAGTGTTCGAGGTCGTTCAAATATAACAAACTTATATATATGCATATTTAGTATATATGTATACACACAAATATTTTGACACTGATAACGTTTTTGTTTCTGCTTCCCTATATCAGAAAAAATGGCATTTTTGATGAACATGTGCTTCATGTAAGTGGAATTGATGCACTTGGTGTATTTTTCTACGGTTTTTGCAGGGGAGGGAATTGTTGTGAATCCTATTTTTGCACTTTTCTCAAAGAGCTTTTGAAAGGGTTCTTCTCTGAAAAAAAAATGTTACCTATTAATGAAGAACAAAAGCCATCTTTGACAGAGGTACCCCCTGCATTTCCTTAAGCCACAGCATCAATAAAAAATTATGTCTAAAAAGAGTGAGCAGCCTGCAAGTCTTAAATCCATCACATCAGAATACCAGAAATGTTATCATCCCCCCAAGTGCTTTGATCAATCTGTTCTTTTTAGAGTAGAAATATCTTTAGCTCCCCAGAGCTGAAGGCTGCCGGGGAGCTTATAGAATAGACTGAGTCAGTTGTCCATTGACATCCATTAGTCATCCACATTTTCAAATGATCTCCTTTGAAGCCCCTTGGCCAGCTGTATGCAGATTTCATACTTAACCTCTTTGGGTTGTGGGGAGCAAAAGTTTGTTTGAATGGTTATGTTGATCACAATGGACCTTAAAAGCCATATACATGTATGGTAAAAAGCCTTTGAAAACATTCTTTTCCAGAACCAAGAAACTTTGTAAAAAAGCATCACGGCTAGGGCCAACCTTGTTCAAATGATGATCTGTTGTTGACCTTTGCTTGAACATTGCTTGACCTTTTCACCCTAATCATTCATAAATAGAAGGAATTCAAAATCATTCAAATGGTTCTGGTCCATAGACAAAGATGACTGTTAATCACATACGAGGGATGTTCGAAATGAATTGCTTATTTCTATCTGGAGACTTTAAATTTCAAGTTAGCCCAAAAGTGCTCATTTCATGCCCTCGAAGTACTCCCCGTGGCTAGAAATGCAAAGTTTCAGCCGATGTATCCACTTCTTGAAGGCGTCACGGTACGCTGATATGGGCATAGTAATAAGGTACTGATGAATGGCAGATCCAAGTGCCTGTCGGGACTGGTATTTCCGTCCAGCAAGGAATGATTTCAATTTCGGAAACAAAAAGAAATCACATGGGGCAAGGTCTGGGGAATACGGGGGGTGAGGCAAAACAGTTACTTTTTCTTTCTTCAAAAACGCCGTAACTATTGCGGAGGTATGAGCGGGGGCATTGTCATGTAGAAGACGGACATGTTTAAAACCAGTGGCAGGGCGTCGTTTCTGATAATACTTTTTCAGTTTCTTCAGTACTACGTCTTTGTAGTACTTTCCGGTGATGCTTTTGCCCTTTTTCACCGGCACTTTTATTGCGACTCCTTCACCAGAGAAGAAGATTGCATACAAAACCTTCTTTGCACTCAAAGAACGTTTGACAATTATTGGGCGTTTGCTGTGTTTAGTGGCCCAGATCTTATTGCTAACCTTTCTGACGGGCTCAAAATAATGGACCCAGGTTTCATCACCTGTGACGACATTGGCAAACTGCTTTTTGTCATATTTTGGAAACATTTGAAGCAGCTTTTTGGCCACTTTAAACCCGTTGCCTCTTTTGCTCATCAGTCAACAGATGTGGCACCCATCTAGCAGAAATCTTTCTGACTTTCAAATGCTTCTTCAAAATAAGGTGAACCGTTGATAGTGATATGCCTACCTTTCGTGCAATATCACGAACTGTAAATCTGGCATCTCCTTCAATGATTTCCTTTATTTTGGAAACGATTTCTTTACGAGATGCAGATTTTGGCCTACCTGATTTCGGTGCATTTTTTATGGACTCTACACCAGACTCAAATTTCTTTTTCCACCGCCGAACTGTGTCATAAGACACACAAGAAGGTCCATAAGCAGTAGAAAGTTCAGTCATCAGCTGCTTCAAAGAACAACCAAGTTTTGAGCGAGCTTTGATGTAAGCCCGTATTTCATCTTTCTTGTCGACGCTTCTACCAACCATTTTTACTACAGTGGTCAATGACTGCGTGTATTCAAATGGCAAATTTTATGTCTTACGCTTAGTCTAACATGTACATTTATACACCGTTGGGTAGGTATTGAATAACCCTATACGGGTATGTATTGGGTTTTATCGTGCCCCACGTAAATATCCAGCTAGAGGACAATAAGCAATACATATCGAACACTCCTCGTATCCATTATGATGTATAACATGTCTTTGCTCTATTAGAACTTTAAAGAACTGTTGCCTTACTTTCCACAGTTATTCATGTGAGCGATAAAAGTCCATCATGGCCCCTTTTGTTTGCCTGTCTACCCGTGTTATAAAATTTCGTGTGCTTCACAACCGTAAAACTAAATGCTCCTGTACGTGCGATAGAGCTTTCCGCGGAATTCTTATGTTTGATTTCCTTTTTTTTTTTTTTTCTTGTGAATAATTTGTTTTTGTAGAACTCCAAATTTAGAGGCCCCATCCCGTCCCGCAGCACCCCACTTCCAGTGTAATTTCACAGTCCGTCCCAAGACGATCTTTTGATATTTTTTCTACCGTTTTAAAGTTATACATATTCAAATGTGGTTTCAAGAGTGTCTTCGATGCGCGCTACGTGATTTTTATATGTGTCTTCTTCCATTTACGCGTAAGTTCTGTTTTGATGTCTTTGTTTTTGATTGTGGCTTTCCCTGTTGACTTTATTTGACCACTTTGCGGGTTCGAATTCCTCGGAAATTAGATTCTTTCCAAAATAAAAGGGTTCCTCATAGTACAGATGCTTCCATAATTATCCGGCATTATATGAGCCTCATCAAGAGATACCGTACCTCTGACGTACGGCCAGCAAAGCATAAGGTCAGCCTTCACATACGTGCGGTCGGATCAGGTACCTTGCTGGCCGTCCTCGTGATTCACCTAATACATATCCCTCGGTGGACAAGCGGACTGTCGCATAAAACGGAAGTTGCGCATCCGTACATCAAGAGTCACAAAGCTGTGGTGTGGCGTGTCCGCTATATTTTACTATTTTTTTCATTTATCAAAATAAGCAAGATAAAAAGTAGCACTGCATACAGCTCAAAACACGAATTCTCGAACAATCTGTGTGGGCAAAGTACCATAGCTAGGTCTTAAATCGACTGTAATAACCATTATCACTGGGGAGAAGCGGGCAGTTGCGTAAAACGGAAGTTGCGACTGGATATCGAGAGGTACAAAGTTGTGGTGTGGTGAGATCTCTATATGTTACTACTTTTTCGTTTATCTAAATAAGCAATATAAAAATTAGTATTGCAAACAGTTGAAGAAATTAATTCTCGAACAATCTGCGTAGGTAAAGTACCATAGCTGGGTCTTAAATCGACTGTAAATACCACTATGTGTCGGGCGATCAGGTAAGACTTATCGCCTTCGCCCGTTTTGAGGATCGGTTTTGTGTTTTCAGATTCGAAGAAAAATTCCTTTCGCTTTTAATGCGGCCACGTTTCCCTAAAATGTTATTTAAATAAGCAATTTATCAACTCACATGTTCCCGCATGACTGTCCGCAAAATTGCAAACTGACGCATGACCACTGTCCGCAAAGATATGATTATCTGATTGACCGATGTTTCATCTTCTTCTTTTCCTCTACATCAGAAAAAAAAAAAAACAGTAATTTCTCTCATATTCACTTAACGCGTGCATGTGTATATGAAAAGACTTCATATATGAATAGCGTCGAGGAAACCTATTTTTAGCTCACCAGAGCCGAAGGCTTAGGTAGAGCTTTTGTGATCACCTTCTGTCCGTCGCCCGTCCGACCGTCCTTCCATCGTCCGTCCGTCCGTCTGTCAACACTTAGGTCGTTAACACTCTAGAGGCTACAATTTTTGGCCGGATGATCATGAAACTTTGTTAGTATGTTTTGTATCATGAAGTCTCGGACGAGTTCATTTGTTCTTTCATTCTTACTTCTCTCTATATAGGCCAATGTTAAACGTTTCGTCACAGATTTCTCAGGAACTATGAAAGCTAGAAGCCTCAAACTTGGTATACAATGCAGTAATAATGACTTACATTGTGTAAGAGACAATGGGCTTTCTCGTCTTATTTGTTCTGTTATTCTTCCTTACACTCAAGGTGTAATTATGCATCCAAGTATCATGAAAATTTGTCAGAATGTTTGTATTGATGAAATCTTGGTCAAGCTCGAATATGGGTCATGTCAGGTCAAAAACTAGGTCAGTAGGTCAATTCATAGAAAAACCTTGTGAACACTCAAGAGGCCACAGTTTTGGTCCAATCTTCATCAAACTTGCTCAGAATGATCACCTTGACAATATCTCGGTCAAGCTCGAATATGGATTATGTCGGATCAAAAACTAGGTCAGTAGGTCAAATCATAGAAAACATTCTGAACACTTCAGAGGCCACAGTTTTGGTCCAATCTTTATCGAACTTGCTCAGAATGATTATCTTGACAATATCTCAGTCAAAGTTCAATATGGGTCATGTTGGGTCAGAAACTTGGTCACTAGGTCAAATTGCTTAAAAACCGTTGTCCCCCTTAAGATGCCACAGTTTTGCTTCAGTCTTCATGAATCTTTACGTCTTATTTCTTGAAGTTTATGTCTTGACGATACCTTGGTCTAGTTCAAATATGGGTCATGATAAAAAAAAAAATGGTCACACGGTCAAATTGTGTTAAAACATTGTTCACCCTCTAGAGGCCACAATTTTGCTTCAATTTTTATGAAGCTATACCAGAATGTTTGTCTTGATAATATCTCGGTCAAGTTCAATCATGGGTGCGATGGGGTCAAAAAGTAGGTCACTAGGTCACGAAAATTTTGTTTACAGTCTAGGGGCCACAGTATTGATGCAATCTTCCTCAAATTGCTCAGAATGTTTGTCATGATAATATCTCAGTCAATTTCGATCATGGATGGAATAGGGTCAAAAATCAGGTCACTAGGTCAGATCTTAGTAAAATCTTGTTTACACTGTAGGGCCCACATTTTTTGGCCCCATCTTCTTCAGAGTTGATTTGAATGTTTGTCTTGATGATATCTCAGTCATGTGTGATCATGGGTGGGATTGGGTCAAAAAGTAGGTCACTAGGTCAAATCTAAAAACAAAAAAATAATATTGTTTTTCTTCTAAGGGCCACAATATTGATGCAGTCTTCTTCAAACTTCCTCAGGATGTTTGGCTCAGAACCCAGACCTAACCAATGAGACTGTCCAATGCATTATTTCTTTATAAATAGCCTCGCCAAGGCAAAATTTTCTCTAACTTATATGGACGTATAACTTTCAAACTACTGGGGATATTTTGGTAATTTTTGGCAAGCAGATGTATTTTGATAAGATCTAATCAAAGATATTGTTTAATGCCAGATTTCTTCATATAAATAGCCTCGCCAAGGCAAAATATTCACAAACTGATTAGAGGCTTAAAACTTTTGAACTGCAAGGAATATTTTGAAATATTTGGCATACACATAGATATTGAAAACAATTGACTAATGAGAAAGTCTAATGTCAGATTTGTTTTATAAATAGCCTCGCCGAGGCAAAATTTTCAGAAACTG
>CBDHEM010000046.1:0-9936 GCA_965261955.1 Leptonemataceae bacterium | reverse complement strand
TTCCTATTTTAAAAGGGCCATAACTCAAGAACCATAAGAGCTACAGACATACCATTTTCACCATATGTCTAATGGACAGAAAGACAGAATACACATGCTTTATGGTTAAGATAAATGAT
The DNA here is from genome assembly GCA_965261955.1 of Leptonemataceae bacterium. Taxonomy (GTDB): domain Bacteria; phylum Spirochaetota; class Leptospiria; order Leptospirales; family Leptonemataceae; genus JABAAI01. Next base: position 9,817 of record CBDHEM010000046.1, on the reverse strand, counting down.
ACAATATTATATGAGTGATCTATTTTTAATCATGGGTTTTAATTTTTTAAATTTATATTGTTGTTCTGCTAAAATTTTGATTTAAAAATCTGAAATTTGACATGGTGGTCAATTGGTCAAAAGAAAAGTTTTGTAGACAGGCCAATTTTTGTAACTAAAAAAATGGGGTTTACAGGTCCCTAATGTAAGATTTTGGTAAAATCATAGATCAGTCAAATGTCAACTGATAATTATTAACAAAATTATTTCTTCTTAAATTCATAAATCTACAGGGTATACAATTTTACTAAAGACACTTATTTAATAATAAAAAATAACCCTAAAGGGGGTTTTACAGGTACCTAAAAATCATTTGACCCATTTCAGTTGACCATACAGCTTTGAACCATAAAAAAGGTTGACCTCCTTGTGATTTCCTGTACATAGCCACTCTAACCTAACCTGAACTCCTCTGCCAGTAGCAACAGTGATGTTTTCAAAAACAGGACTATTTCCCCCCCTCAAAAATGGCAATAATTTATTATTATTTATTATTATATTTATAACTGAATTTTAGAATTCTGAACATCATGTTTAAAAAAAAATACAATATTTTACATAGTAAATTACCCTCCACTTGGTAGGGCTCTGGAAGGGACCACCAAGCCCTTTGCAGGCGCTGGACAAACTGAGTTATATTAAGCCTAATTGGGTGCATGTATAGTTGAACATACCAAAGTATAAACAGTTCTAAAGAGCATTGAGAAAAAACATAAACAATAATTTATTATTCAGCGGTTTGACTCCGGGATGGGTGGAACATGATTAGCTGACAAAGTTTGTATGTTTATGATCCAATCAGTGAGGAGTAACATTGTTTATTGGTACTCTGGATATTTGAACTGGTCAGACAGTGTAATAAAACATGTAACTCACAAATTGTTTATGTAAAGTTATATAATAATAATATGTATATTTTTAACAAGTTTGTAATGTGAAACAATAAGGCAATACAATGTATATGTTAGTGTATGTTTGGAATTTCAGTATAAATCTATTTTTACTAGTTCAAATCCATTTGGCCTGTCTCTCCAGTATAAATAGATTTGTATTTAAGATTCAGTAAGTAATATGATTACTTCCTAGGTGATATCTATTTATACTAGAACATATATAATTTTCCATTATTATTTCTACTAGTACATATGAATTTTTCAATTATTATTGAAGATGCAATCTATTTATATCATTTTGGTGGCCCTATGCCACCCTGAGGGGTCTAAATAGAATTAAAAACCACTTTGGAGGAGCTAGATATAAAGGGGCCAAAGTCCCATAAACTTTCTAGTAATAACATATTTCAGATTAACCCATTGTTTCTTAACAAGCTGATTTGACCTTGTTGATATGTCATGACATATCATGGTCTAGATCATTCATTTGTTGAGCTATATTATATTTAAAACAGTTTTGGAATGCCACAATCAAGAGCATTCCAAAACTGTATTTAAAAATATTATAGCTGAACAAATGGCTGATCCAGACCATGATATGTTATGACATATCAACAAGGTCAAATAAGCCTGTTAGGAAGAATGGGTTAAGTAAACTAGTGTTTTCATATTTATTAATTATGATTGAGAATTTTTTTATTTACAATTTTACCATGACATCTAGAATTACACAACATGATATTCTTGTAGCATTTACAACTATTTGATGATCTGGTGGAATTTCTGTATCAGTAACAGTTTCTGTGTCAAGTACAGTTTCTTTATCATTGAAAGATTAGAGATAGATGAAATAAACTAAATCAATTAATTCCTCCAATTATGTCCATTCATAGTCTGTCTTACATTCACCTGTTTCAATAAGTCACTGGTAAAATTAACTTAGGTCAATATCACCAATTTACTGTGACAGGATTACAATACCCTACCTGATAGTTCCTTCCTGCTGCTGCTACTGCTGATGCTCCATGGAAAATCTCATTTCCATAAAATCAAATGCAGTAGTGGCCCTTACCTATGGTCCATGCATGTGAATTGTACAAAAGCAAAAATATGCATTGTATCTTATCATCGCTGTTTAAAAAGTGTGCACAATATGATCATTCACACACAGGCCCAACCAACCCTCACCAAAGGTGCTAGAATTAAATGACACATGACACCCTGAACATCTGTTTAAGTCACATTAACACATTAATAAAAGTACTAGGCTTAACACCCCCCCCCCTTAAACATTCTTACTTTTTTTACTTAGTCCAATGGAGTTGAAACATTCAAAAGGTCCAAAACCAAAAAAAACACACCAAAAATACCAAAAAAAAACAACATATTTTTGGGTCATATTATATAAATGATGTAAATATATTTTAATGTTTGGAGTAGGTTCCAAAAATTATTTAGACCCTCCCAAAATATCAAAAAACAAAAAGTATATTTAATTTAAAAAAAAAATTAAAATGAGAGCTTGGTGCATCCCCACATTATGTGAGATTTTTCTCCAGAAATACCAAAAAAAACATCAATTATGGGTCATATGACAAATGATGAAAATATATCCTCCCTAACATTTGGAGTAGATTACAAAAAAGACCCTCCCAAAATACCAAAATCCTAAAAGTATATTTAATTTTAACTACATCCTTCCTAACGTTTGGAGTAGATTACAATAAATTAAAAAAATAAAAAATAATAAAGACCATCCCAAAATACCAAAAATCTAAAAGTAGATTTAATTTTAAAAACTTTAAAAAGTAAAACAAAAAAACTTTAAATGAGAGCTTATTGCATCCCCACATTATGTGGGATTTTGTTTCTCCATACATACTAAACATATAATAGTAAAAATACATTTGTACTAGTAAGTAATTCCAAACATACTAATCCAAAGGTACAAATGTATTTTTACTGGCATTTTAGTACAAATGTATTTGTACTAGTATGTATCTATTCTTACTGATATTCTAAATTTACGCCAACATATATATTCCACAATTTATATTTTGTAATATACACAACTAGAAATTTGGGGGTATATGGCCCCGTGATCAAGCTTCTGCTGAGTGAAATGGAAAATAATTAGGAAACTTTGGACACAGTGGTAGTAGTAATACCAGTAGCAGGTATCCTTTACTACAGGTTCGTGATACAAATTTAAAATTCTGACATTCCTGGCATTTCTGGCAAACCGTTTTTTACCCATGGTCCCTGAAGGTGGAACCATGGGTCAACAGATGGACTTTTTCTTCTCCTTCTCCTTTTCCTTCTCCTTCTCCTCCTTCTTCACACCACCAAATTTTTGTTTCTCTTAGGTACAGAAAACGCCGTGGGGGGGGGAGGGAGATGGGGGCCTTTGCTGTGTCTACCATGCAATCTTGTTTGTCAAAACTGGTGGAACCAGGGGCTCGAACACTCTCTGCAGGATTGTGAGACCTGTGTCCTTACCATCTTTACCACAGGTGACACTCTGAAATAATGTTGAAACTTGAACCTAACGAAGAATCACGCACGAAACATTAGTACTGCAGAAAGACACCATGACAGGCTGGCGCTGACGTCAGTGACCATGGCGCCCTCTATTTTGAACTACATGTCCAGGTCTCTCATGTTAAGTGTTGTGTTGGAGGGGGGAATCGAACACTTGACAAAAGATTACTAGACTGGACTCCTTACAATCTTCACCACAAATGACACTCTGAAATAATGTTGAAACTTGAACCTATCGTAGAATCATGCCCGAAACATTAGTACTGCAGAAAGTCACCATGACAGGCGTGGCGATGACCGTCAGTCACCATTGCGCCCTCTATATCATATTGAACTAGAGGTCCTGATTTCAATTAGTGTTGCAATAACTTGCAGAGGATGTTTTGCCTATTCCATTTTCACTGATGTTTTGGCCAGGGATCGAACCGGGGACACTCTGACCATAGAGCATAGAGTGTCCCCAGTTCGATCCCTGGCCAAAACATCAGTGAAAAATGGAATAGGCAAAACATCCTCTGCAAGTTATTGCAACACTAATTGAAATTGTGCCATTCCTCCTGTCACCCCATACCTTTATCATCAGGTCCTGGTCTCTCTCATGTAAAGTTGTGGTGGAGGAAGGAATCAAACTCTTGATGTAAAATTGTGAGACCAGGTCCAGGTATCTCTCATGTAAAATTGTGTGGAGGCGGAGACTCGAACACATGGACTTAGATTGTCAGACTGGTCTTCTTACACTCAGAGCTAACACAGGCAATCATTTTGAGATGGCCAATTTCATCCACCATTGAAACGTTAAAAGCGAGCCATGTCCAGATCTCTCAATACGCATGCGCAAGGACTCGCCCCGGTCCTGTTACATCATCCTGCCACAAATCCAAAGCCATCTGGATCAAGAGGTCCAAATCCAAAGACATCTAGATCAAGAGGCCCACATCCAAAGCCATCTGGATCAAGAGGCCCCAATTCAAAGTCATCTGGATCAAGAGACACGAGTCAGCCCTGTCCTTCGACGTCATCAGAACCCAAAACCCGAGCTGGTCCCCTCCTCCCCTCCCCTCCTCCTCCGTCACATTTTTTACATCGACTTCAAACATCAATAACTCGGTCATTTATTAAGCTAGAATGCTTTTTAAGACCATTTTTGAAAACTAGAAGCCATGACGAATCTGCACATACTTTCAAATCCAGTCTCCGATTTTTGGAAGTGCCCCAAAAAGGGGTTTAAAAAAAATTATTGTTTTGCATTTTTTTACCACATTTTTTTACATGTTTGGTCTTATCGGATCCGTTAAAACTTTTTCAAAAGTCCTGGGAGTTGGCATGAATGTAGGCCCATATATGGCCTACATTTTGTATATATAGGTTTTTTTTTATCCTTTATACAAAAAAAGGGGGTTTTGGGGGTCCAAAAAAAATTCATCACAAGTTTCTGGCATTTTTTGGCCATTTTGGCCATCAAAATGGCTGATTTTTTAAAGCTAGAACTCTTTTTAAGACCATTTTTGTAAACTAGAAGACATGACGGATCTGCACATACTTTCGGATCCAGTCAAAGATTTTTGGAAGTGCCCCAAAAAGGGGTTAAAAAAATTATTTTTTGGCATTTTTTATCAGATCACAAAAACTCAATTTAAACATCTTAAATATTGAATGGTGGTCAATTGGCACAAATAATGTTTTTGTAGATACACATAATTTTTTTCTGAACTAAAAAAACAGGGGGTTTAGGGGGTCCCTAAGGTCAGATTTTGACAAAACCATAGATATGTCAATGGATTTTCCTGGATTTTTTTTCTTCTCATTAATTATTAAAATAAATTCCCACACATATCAGGGGGCCCGAAGGGCCCCCTAAGCCCTCCGCAGGAGCTAGAAGTAGGGGGCCGTAGGCCCCCGTACCTTCTAGTTGGTTGATATCGTCACTCTCGCCTGTCATTGGACAATGCATCACAATGCAGTCTAGAACTGTGGACATGTTACGGTATGCCAGAGGTCCGACCTGACCTGTGAGGCTGAGTCTGGGGAGATTCTCCGGTATCGCAACTTCCGTTCAGCTGAGTGTAGGCCACGTGAAGGAAAGTTACGTCACAGACATAGATTAGGTCACAGCATCAGTCGTTGGTTGACCACCATCATAATAAGGCTGCATTTACACAAGGCTGCAAAAACAGCTTCAAAGCTCAGCTACTAGCCTGATCACACTCTTTTACTACATAAAAAGTATGCAGTGAAAGTTTTTCAGACTAAAAGTTGAGTTCCATAGCTGTGCTGTACAGCACTGTGTAAATGCAGCCTAACTCTTGGAGTACCTCCAAATAATTTGGGGTTTATTCTGAACATAAGAATAACACTAAAACTAGAAAACTACTATTGTATTGACCAGCTACTGTTGAACAAAGACTGATGACAGACAACAGACAAAAAAGGCAGCACATAAATGCCTTTATAGATGCCAGATGGCTCTGAGCCATCAGCCTATTTATATTACTACAAGCAGCACATCCTTCTCACAATTCAAAGCAAATATTGAAGCTGGTTTGTGCTGCTGCTGGTCCTCCTCCTCCTCAGTCCCATTTATTACATCTCCCTAAAACTGACAATTTATTACCTAAAATGCTTTTAAAGTTAATTTTTATATACTGAGGCCAAGATAGTTTATGTCTATGATTTTTGGAAGTGTTTCAAAGAGGGTTGGAACTACTTTTAATATACATTTTTTACATTTGGAACATTCCATGCCAGGTCAGTTCAAAGAGCTCTACCAGCAAAACTATAACAGACAGAAGGGTTTGGTATTTATGTGGATGCCTATTGACCAGATTCTTCTTTTGAAATATGTTTCAGCCCAAATGGTGGCTGCTTGTCTTAACTTGATGGTGTTTTACCTGTATTTTGTCTAACCAAGAGAAAAACCTGAGCTGGTCCTCATCCTCCATTCCTTCTCCTTCTTCTTCTCCATCACATTTTTACCCATGCCCCTTGTGGTAGTGTGGGTCAACAGATGGACTTTTTCTTCTCCTCCTTCTCCTTCTCCTTCACACCACCAAATTTGTCAGCGGCCACTAACTAAAACCTGGTTTCAGCGGCCACTAACTATTGTACTGTGTACTGTACTGTACTGTACTGTACTGTACTGTACTGTACTGTACTGTACTGTACTGTATTGTACTGTACTGTACAGTACTGTACTGTAAAAACAAAAACAAAAAAAAACACCCCCACCCCAAAAAAAAAAATCACCCCCCCCCCAAAAAAAAAATCCAAAATAAAGGGGGGTTAAACTGTACTGTAGACCATGGGTCCTGCGCTGCCAATGCGCTCTTGTTTAATTACTTTTCAGCACTATTGGAACATTTAGGTGTTCCAATTTGTGTGGGGTTTGGCAAAAAGTGACATAGCATGACAGGGGGGAGTCAAGCAAAAATTACACCATGACATGACCCACTTATATAAGGCTAGACTTAGGAATAGTTCCTCAATGACTTAAATTTTGCCAAAAAAATATATTTAATTACCAATATAATCCTTAAGTGTGTTATTTTATGTTCTACATAAATGACATCATAATTGATGATAAAGTTTAACCATCACCAGAAAGATTGAGGTTTGGCCAGTTATTATATGAGAACTGCAGCAATTAAAATATGGAGGTGGTTTTATATTGGGGACAGAAGAATTAGTAATCAATACTATTGATTAGGGGTACTCTCCAAAACTCCCCAAGTTTAGACATTGAATGAGTTCACCCTTATATAAATTGAGTTTAAATTTATGTTCATTTGTTAAATACATGTACCACTATTTCATGCCATGGTGTCATATTTAGTTCGACCCCCCTCCTCTTCATGTTATGTCAATTTGTGACTACCCCCATCCCCTTTAATATTATTATGTCATTTATGCACAGTCCCTAATGAAAAGATAAAAAGGTAGAGATTATACCAAATATAATAAAGGAAAGTCATTTGTGGATTATTTGATTTCCCTCTATTTAACCCTCTTTTGATGCTGGGTACTGTACATTAATTAGAATACTGAGGGGAAAGCAGGGACATCTGAAGATATAACTTCCTCTCAGAAATTTAATTTGAACTAGAATTATTTCCAACAAAACACTGCAAATTATTTCCAAGAACTGAGGGATGACAACAACTTCACCAATGTAACCCTTTCCTGCAAAGATACAAAACAAATAGAGGCACACAAAGTGATTCTTGCTGCCCCCAGTTAATTTTTTTTCATGGACTAACAGATAAATAATAAGCACTCACCCCATAATCTACATGAGAGGAATAAATACCAAATATATGGCAGCTGTTGTGGACTTTATCTACTTCAGATAGGTCAATATTCCTGAGGAGGAGCTGGATAAATCTTAGCAATAGCTGAGGAGTTAGAGTTGAGTGGAATTACAACAAACAAAGAAAAATCTGAGGAACAAGATAATGTTGAGGGCAATAAAAGAATTAAGACTCAAATGCAATTGGAAAGCAGATTGTTATATGTTCAAAATAGAAGCAACATTTCAGGATTATCATAATTAAATTTAGACACTGCACATAACAACCTTATTTACTGCTAAATTCCAGTGTTCTTATCACATTACAGAAAATTATGAGAGAAATTTAGAATTTTTGCTACTTTGTCCCTTTGAAATTTCCAACTTTGGAGGGGTTTTGTCTTTAATCTAGAGGTGTGTCCACTCTGAAAAATGTTCCAACATGTTAAAAATTAACTTTCCAAATGATCTCCATTTCCAGTTTGCTAGAGACACCTCCAGAATTGAAGATACATTTATCCTGCACTTCATCATGCACTGCACTCAACTGCACTGTGGTACAGCAATGAACATTACATGGCAGTTCTGTAATACACTTTATCGCATTCTCAGCAAAATTATTGCCCTTATTCAGCCCTAACTGCAGGGCAGAAATAATAAATTACCGCCCTAGTGCGGAAATGTGAATATTACTGCCCTGCAAATATGTAAATCAACAAATATGATGTGTAAAATGCGATAAAACTATATGTGTACTTACTTCAAGGATTTAATGGGACAAAATATTTAGTCTCGTGCATTGTCGACAGTTTTAATGCAAATTGAATCCCTCGCAAGCTCGGGATTCAATTTGCATTAAAACTGTCTCCAATGCACTTGACTAAATATTTCGTCCCTTATCAATCCTTGAAGTGAGTACACAAATAGATATTACTGTATCATAATGTACTGATCTTTGATGCAGAGTATGGTATTCAGTGTACTCCTGCAAAACAGAGTGGCTGTTTATATGTGCACTGGCACACTTAATGACAGTGATTCCTTTCTGTCTGATAATTTACAGCTGAATACCATAGTGACCACAGACAGGAAAGATACAGAAGATGTTTCACAATGTAGATAACCATGATAAAACTGTTCTAGGAATTATGGAGGAAAATTAATGTAATATGGACTTGCAAAATGTGTGATTACACAATCCAATACAGAAGTAAGATGAAGATCCATATCGATTCCATGCATATAGAGGAAATCACACATCAATGCAGACTCTGCAGTCAGATTTACAGGTACTCATATATTATATAAACATGTGCAAGGGAAGTTGGCAAAAATACAAATGCTTTTTATTTCATAATTGTGTCAATGGGAGGTTGGGGTTTTTTGTAAATAAATACTAAATTATTTTAGGAAGAAAAATATTTGTTGTTTTGAAATTTCAATTATACCATCACAGATGCATATTTCACCAATCAAATTAGTTTATGGATCATATTAGTTGCATCTTCTGTCTGTGCAACTGCTGTCAGAAGACTGGTAGATAGGGGATTGGAAGATGGCAAAATACCATGTTATTTTTGCATACTTCCCTTTTATATTAATCGATGGGAACATCCAGATGATGGGTGGCCTGATGCCTGATGATGGAAACATCCGGGTGACAGGTAGCCTGGCTCTTGTTGATGTAAACATCCAGGCGACAGGTAATAGTCAGAATCGTGACATTGACTCCCTTACTCAAAACGACACTGACCATGGCCTGCCAAATGTTGATGGGAACATCCAGATGACAGGTAGCCTGATGCCTGATGATGGAAACATACGGGTGACAGGTGGCCTGACTCTTGTTGATGTGAACATCCAGGCAACAGGTAATGGTCAGAATCGTGACAACGACGTTGCACTTATACCTGTGGTTCAGTGTGACATACATGTATGTGACAACACACAGAACAACACCGGCTGTGGCCTGTTACCTGATGATGGAGACATCCGGGTGATAGGTAATAATGGTGTACACATACCTCACTCTATACCTAAAGGTATAAAAAAAAATACCGAA
>CBDHEM010000045.1:0-5304 GCA_965261955.1 Leptonemataceae bacterium | reverse complement strand
AGTTGCAGACATTGTTTCCAGTCCTGGAGATTTCTGTTGGGGAGTTGTTTTTGATATTGAAGAAAAAGATTTGTTTGTTTTATAGTTTAGGCAAATAAATTATGAATTATTTCAACCCCAAAAATCATAGTTTACACTTGTAAAATCAAATCATCAAGGGTATCATCTGGTAGTCATTTCATGAAAGGAACAAGCATCGATTTTTTCAAGTATGCAAAAAAAGCCAAGATAAAAAAGGCTGCAATATAAAGAAAGTGAAATATTTCATATTCTAAGATATGTTTGGATGTCATACCATCAACTACTGGCTAAATCGTAGGGGATGAAGAGGGAATAACTGCACATCACATCGTAAGAAATACACGGCCTCTTGTTGTTTAAGTGAAAAACTAGTGTCATTAAGGAATGATCTAATTTCAGGTCCAGAAAAATTTGGATTTAATCAATTCATGTAGAGTGTAACATGGTAATTAATCATGTGGATAAAAAGTACAATGCCTTATACTCTGCAAGTGCAATGTGTGAATTACTCTACAGAATTGGGTTCTCATCAAAAAAACCACACATCATCTTCAAAAGAGGAGTAGAACCGTTTTAAAAAAACGCAAAAAGGATAATTAAAAAATACAGCAGGCTGGTCGGTTAATTTTTAATCGTATGGATTGAAATGAATTTTATGATTTGTAATTATAGCGATCTGTTTTTATCAAACAATGCAGTACATTACGGTACTTGATTCTAATTTTTGGTTTTTTAAACAAAAGGATCATCACAAATCAGAATAACGTCTGACTGTCTCGAATACAAATGCTTACAATGACTCGAACAGAGGGAGTTTCCCTCAAGACAATCAGACAGTATTATTATCACATAATCTCTATTAAAATGTGCCAATAGAACGCCAATAGATTTTTAGCTATGCTTTAATAAGATTTTTTCTTAACAAAACTTGCTTATAATGTCATATGAACAGTGGGGTGCGATACCTGTCAAGTAAAGGTGATACTGGAATCTCAGGATGGATTAATCAGAATTCAAATCTAATCATTGATAAAATAATTTCTGAGCATCCTGCAGTTTCTTTTCTTGAGGAAGAAGGATATCCAACCAGTAAAAACATGTTTACCAAATGTGAGATTATCTTATTTTTTGAAGATCCAACAACAATCAGTCCTGAAATTTTCCGCAGAACAAGAAATGGAGTATCTACTGATAAACTATTAGCAGAAATTATTCGTTCCAGTTTACCCAAAATAAAACTAGAACTAAAAAACAAAAAAGACAACAGTCCGACAACTATATCTGCACAATTCACTATACAAACCGTAAAAATTATTGGTAAAATAATATCTTCTTCAAAATTCAAAAATAGCTTACAATTATCTGAAGAAGGAATTTTGGCAGATAATCAAAAAACACCCATTACAATGGCACATCTCATACGCGCAGCACAATGCAATAGCCTAAGAAAGCTAAATTATCTAAAAGAAAATCCTCACATCTATGAGAGAGCAACAACATTACAATCTTGTGAAAACATTCTCAAAAAAATCTATGATGAAAAATACAAGGAGGCAAAAAATTGAGTCTCATACAAACCAGCGGCAAAAATCATTCTACAAAACACCAATACAACATGGATGAGACTCCCACAAAAAATATCAAGATAAGATCTACTTGCAAGACAGTTTTTGCAGAGGAGAAAAAGTAATGGCACATAATTGCAAAATTGACGGACACAAGTTTGGACATGTTCGCGGCAAGCAGATGCACTGTATGTGGTGCAGATTTGAAGAGGTAAACCCATAATGGAAAAAATATTAGAGTTTCACGAGCTTGACTGGATTTATGCTTTAACTGTAATTGCTGCAAGAAAAAACAACATTACAGTTCCAAAGTTAAAGTCATTGTTCCAAGAAATGAAAAGACTGGAGCACCCAGTATGTAAGATGGTGGTGGAGGAAAAAATTTGAGTTCCATTATAAAACATGATGATACAACATTTGCTGCATTTAATGCGGCTGATGAATCACAGATAATTGATTCTGAGAAATATCTTATCAGTGGAGAGTGGCTATACAAGACACATGGTGACCAGTATTCAATTTCATATGATGGAATCCGAGCATTTGCAAAGTGGCTTGCAAAGCATGGGATAATAGTGCAGACAATATCATCTGAAATTACAGAATCAGGGGATGCTCAATCACTAAAGTACAAGGCCAAAGTCCAGGTAAAAGATGCAGTAACAGGAGTTGTTTTTGAGGGCATATCATCGCAGATGCAATACGGTGAGAAAAAGGACGGTTCTACATACTGGGATAGTACTGCTGAGACAAAAGCACACTCAAAGGCAGAACGTAACGCAATAAGAAAACACGTTCCAGCAGATCTAATAACAAAATTCATCGAAGAGGTGAAAAAGACAGGAAAAATAAAGACACTCAAAGTAGAGTCAGAACAGGAGACAAAACCCCATAATAATACCAACCAGGACAATCCTCCAAGTGAGAAACAACTAGAATATCTCAAAAATCTAGGATACACCGGAATCCCTCCAAAGAGCAAAGGGGAGGCATCAAAAATAATTGAAAGATGTAAAAACAAATCTGATTCAAAATATTGCACATGTGCATCACCAATACCAAATGGCGTAACTAACGGAAAAACATGCCAGTCATGCCTCAAACTATTGGAGGTTAATTCATGATGCGCATTGAAATCACACATCAGGAATTAGAATCAATTCTAGTGTGTAATGAATCAGAGTTTAAAGAGAAATGCCAAAACTTTTTGCAAATTCCAAAGACCTTCTATTACTGCTATGGGTACATGCCAGATGTATCATGTTTGGAGATTAGCATGTCCCAATTAGAAAAAATTCTATCTCACAATAAAAAATCACGATTACATGACACACTAAACTCAATATATCGGGCAGGCAAAGTCACGGCTCAAAGTTCAGTGTGGATATACGGGAGAAATAAAATATGAACACATGGATATCAAAAGGTGCAGAATATCACTATCACACGAGTCACCGCTGCATCTGCAATACATCTGATATTCTAAATAACATATCTAAAACACATGATACGGCAGAAAATCCAGATGTAAAATGCAAAATATGTGTAGGAATTCTAACCTCGAAAGGATTTTTCAAAATAAATTTGGAGAAAAACAGAAACGATGCAAAACATGCAAAGTTTTTGCAGAAATACAGAGAATCACCTGTCCATTTTATGGTGAGATATCTTACATCACCTGAAAACAATCTAATTACAATACAGCAAATACGCCATGAGTTAACAGGATGCTTTGATGGTATTAACATCAATGACATACTTGCAGAATCTCTAGTTCGTGGCGATGTAACATGTGAGAATGGTAATTTTTACCCAAAATGTAACGGAGTTATTCAATCATGATCAACTGTGTATGTTATGGTATAGCTCCTGCAAGAAGCAACCACACCGGTACACAGTATGGTGTAAGGGGCCATACTAGACATATTATTTCCAAACTAATTTCAAGCATTACAAATTCTACTAATCGTTTCATGCAGTGCCGTCAAAATACTGTTGTATCCCTGATGGGGAGCATCCAGCACTGTGTCCTTGGTATAACTGGCAGGATTACACCTGCGTGCGAAAAGACATACAGTTACGGAATCACACAAACCAAAAGGAATGTGAGGTGCAATATACATGACAATCTGGCCCAGGTCAGAAAAAGTGAAAAAAGCCTCCAATATTTCAATGGGTATGCTGTGATAGACACTGGTATGTGCGATAATTGCGATAATTGCGATAACAACTTTACCAAACGTTTGGTAAAGGATCATAATACATCAACGCATATGACGTATGGGAGAGACTACAGTACAATCAAAACATCCGGAATTATAGCACAGATAATGATTTTGTGCGCCAATTTCTCTTTCATCCATGCCGATATTTTTTATAAATTAGAATAATCAGTTATGCATATACGACAAAAAAATACGATACCATTGCAACAAATCACTATACAGTGCATTTAATGAAGCAAAGTAATTTTTTATTATAACAATAAAAAATCACATCATTTCAAAATAACTCTTCTTTAAAATTACACACAGTAACATCAAAAATTTAATATCATACAATAATGGAAGACCAAAATATCATAATATTTCTAGATAAGATGAAAAAACTCATAGAGCTTGGCAATACCCCAAAGGCTGTTGATGAGATTGACACGCTAATTATACAGTTAGAGCACCACATAAGAAAGAAACAGGGAATGGCAATTCTCCCATTAATCATCCCAGAGACTAATACAAAGCCAATCCAGTTCTCAAGGGATAACTCCAAGAAGATAAATGAGATTATATCATTTATCAACAAGAGGTTTTCTTAGAGAGTGAAACGAGTTACTAGTGAACAATACTGTACAGAATTATTAGAATGGTAAAAGAATTGAACATTTTTGATAATTTACGATCTCTTGTATCTCAAGGGAAACATCAATCAGGTATATGGATAGCCTAATTTTTGAAATTATTCTTAAAATGAGCAAGGATTTCAAATCAGACACATTCCCAGACAAGACCCACGCATTAATCAGTGGAAAATGTCCAAAGTGTGACCAATATCAGGGATGTTACTCTAGGGATGGCTCACCACAAAAAAGAGAATGTCTCAAATGCAGCACAGAGATAAAATTACATTAAAATTCTGAAAAAATGAATAATCACACTATCAACTCCGAGCAGTTACCAGAGCATGAGGTATCACACAGAAAAAGTTCGTACTCTGATCTTGCCAAATATATGCATAAATGAAATGGATTTTAAAGATGTATAATGAAAACCTGTAGTTTGTGCAAACAATCATTTGATGAGTCAGATCCGTTGTGGCCAATTCAAAAGAAAAGACATGAGGAGCGTCATACCAGAAAAACATTATCCAATAATCAGATTATCGGCAAGGTATTGTGGGTATAGATTTTTAATGAAAAATATAGTCAAAAAAATCTAAAAATTGAGAATAGACACACCACACCTATGCGATGGCAAAATGTATTGGATATCTTGTGATTCTGTCATGCAGATTCTAAAAAGAAGAGCATGGCACGTATGCAAGGATTGCTCACATCAATATGATGTAGATGAATTCAAGGATTTCATCTGTACGGTATAATGGTACAACAAACTAGACCAAAAGAAAAATGTTCGCAGGATTGTTGGTGCAAACAAAAATTGAAAAGTAAAAAATCACACTCTTGAGTAAATCACATACAACAAAAGAATCATCTTGGTCT
>CBDHEM010000044.1:0-97366 GCA_965261955.1 Leptonemataceae bacterium | reverse complement strand
TGATTACCTACTTCACATTTAGCTAACTAGTGGCTGATCAACTACTTCACATTTAGCTAGCTAGTGGCTGATCACCTGCTTCACATTTAGCTAGCTAGCTGGCTGATCAACTACTTCACATTTAGCTAGCTAGTGGCTGATCAACTACTTCACATTTAGCTAGCTAGCTGGCTGATCAACTACTTCCCATTTAGCTAGCTAGCTGGCTGATCACCTGCTTCACATTTAGCTAGCTAGTGGCTGATCACCTATTTCACATTTAGCTAGCTAGTGGCTGATCACATACTTCACATTTAGCTAGCTAGTGGCTGATCACCTACTTCACATTTAGCTAGCTAGTGGCTGATCAACTACTTCACATTTAGCTAGCTAGTGGCTGATCACCTACTTCACATTTAGCTAGCTAGTGGCTGATCAACTACTTCACATTTAGCTAGCTAGTGGCTGATCACCTGCTTCACATTTAGCTAGCTAGCTGGCTGATCACCTACTTCACATTTAGCTAGCTAGTGGCTGATCAACTACTTCACATTTAGCTAGCTAGTGGCTGATCAAGTACTTCACATTTAGCTAGCTAGTGGCTGATCACCTACTTCACATTTAGCTAGCTAGTGGCTGATCAACTACTTCACATTTAGCTAGCTAGCTGGCTGATCAACTACTTCACATTTAGCTAGCTGGCTGATCACCTACTTCACATTTAGCTAGCTAGCTGGCTGATCACCTGCTTCACATTTAGCTAGCTAGCTGGCTGATCAACTACTTCACATTTAGCTAGCTGGCTGATCACCTACTTCCCATTTAGCTAGCTAGTGGCTGATCAACTACTTCACATTTAGCTAGCTAGTGGCTGATCAACTACTTCACATTTAGCTAGCTAGTGGCTGATCAACTACTTCACATTTAGCTAGCTAGTGGCTGATCAACTACTTCACATTTAGCTAGCTAGTGGCTGATCAACTACTTCACATTTAGCTAGCTGGCTGATCACCTACTTCATATTTAGCTAGCTAGTGGCTGATCAACTACTTCATATTTAGCTAGCTAGCTGGCTGATCAACTACTTCACATTTAGCTAGCTAGCCGGCTGATCAACTACTTCACATTTAGCTAGCTAGTGGCTGATCAACTACTTCACATTTAGCTAGCTAGTGGCTGATCAAGTACTTCACATTTAGCTAGCTAGTGGCTGATCACCTGCTTCACATTTAGCTAGCTAGCTGGCTGATCACCTACTTCACATTTAGCTAGCTAGTGGCTGATCACCTGCTTCACATTTAGCTAGCTAGTGGCTGATCACCTACTTCACATTTAGCTAGCTATCCGGCTGATTAACTACTTCATATTTAGCTAGCTAGTTGCTGATCAACTACTTCAATTTAGCTAGCTAGTGGCTGATCACCTGCTTCACATTTAGCTAGCTAGTGGCTGATCACCTACTTCACATTTAGCTAGCTATCCGGCTGATTAACTACTTCATATTTAGCTAGCTAGTGGCTGATCACCTACTTCACATTTAGCTAGCTAGTGGCTGATCAACTACTTCAATTTAGCTAGCTAGTGGCTGATCAACTACTTCACTTTTAGCTTGTATATAGCCATTGCCTGATAAACCATGCTCTTATATGAAAGGCAGTGAAGTTTATCATGATATTTTTTTTCCATGTTGTATTCTTAATCATTTACTACCTTCAGTTATATAATATATAGAGCTATGTCTATAAGTATATATAACTGTATATATATGTATATAGCTAAGTGTGTATATACTACGTGGCTAGTCCCTTGTTTATTTTTTTTCAATGCTATAGGCAACTGTCTGTGGTATTTTTGTATTAGATGCTGCCAAGTCTGCTATCATTCTGCGTATAATTCAGTGTGCAGATCTGTAGTGTGCGTATAATTCAGTGTGCTGATCTGTAGTGTGCGTATAATTCAGTGTGCAGATCTGTAGTGTGCGTATAATTCAGTGTGCAGATCTGTAGTGTGCGTATAATTCAGTGTGCAGATCTGTAGTGTGCGTATAATTCAGTGTGCAGATCTGTAGTGTGTGTATAATTCAGTGTGCAGATCTGTAGTGTGCATATAATTCAGTGTGCAGATCTGTAGTGTGCATATAATTCAGTGTGCAGATCTGTAGTGTGCGTATAATTCAGTGTGCAGATCTGTAGTGTGCGTGTATAATTCATATAATTCAGTATGCAGATCTGTAGTGTGCGTATAATTCAGTATGCAGATCTGTAGTGTGCATATAATTCAGTGTGCAGATCTGTAGTGTGCGTATAATTCAGTGTGCAGATCTGTAGTGTGCGTATAATTCAGTATGCAGATCTGTAGTGTGCATATAATTCAGTATGCAGATCTGTAGTGTGCGTATAATTCAGTGTGCAGATCTGTAGTGTGCGTATAATTCAGTGTGCAGATATAATTTCAGTGTGCAGATCTGTAGTGTGCGTATAATTCAGTGTGCAGATCTGTAGTGTCCATATAATTCAGTATGCAGATCTGTAGTGTGCGTATAATTCAGTGTGCAGATCTGTAGTGTGCGTATAATTCAGTGTGCAGATCTGTAGTGTGCAGATATAATTCAGTATGCAGATCTGTAGTGTGTATGTATAATTCAGTGTGCTGATCTGTAGTGTGCGTATAATTCAGTGTGCTGATCTGTAGTGTGCATATAATTCAGTGTGCAGATCTGTAGTGTGCATATAATTCAGTGTGCAGATCTGTAGTGTGCGTATAATTCAGTGTGCTGTAGCGTGCGTATCTGTAGTGTGTGTATAATTCAGTGTGCAGATCTGTAGTGTGCATATAATTCAGTATGCAGATCTGTAGTGTGCAGTATAATTCAGTGTGCAGATCTGTAGTGTGCGTATAATTCAGTGTGCTGATCTGTAGTGTGTGCAGATATAATTCAGTGTGCAGATCTGTAGTGTGCGTATAATTCAGTGTGCAGATCTGTAGTGTGCGTATATAATTCAGTGTGCTGATCTGTAGTGTGCGTAGTGTGCATATAATTCAGATCTGTGCGTATAATTCAGATCTGTAGTATGCAGATGCGTATAATTCAGTGTGCAGATCTGTAGTGTGCGTATAATTCAGTGTGCTGATCTGATCTGTAGTGTGCGTATAATTCAGTGTGCAGAGTGTGTGTATAATTAAGTATGCTGTAGTGTGCGTATAATTCAGTGTGCTGATCTGTAGTGTGTGTATAATTAAGTGTGCAGATCTGTAGCGTGCGTATAATTCAGTGTGCTGATCTGTAGTGTGCATATAATTAAGTGTGCAGATCTGTAGTGTGCGTATAATTCAGTGTGCTGATCTGTAGTGTGCAATGTATAATTCAGTATGCAGATCTGTAGTGTGCGTATAATTCAGTGTGCTGATGCTGATCTGTAGTGTGCGTATATAATTCAGTGTGCGTATGCAGATCTGTAGTGTGCATATAATTCAGTATGCAGATCTGTAGTGTGCGTATAATTCAGTGTGCAGATCTGTAGTGTGCATATAATTCAGTATGCAGATCTGTAGTGTGCGTATAATTCAGTGTGCTGATGCTGTGTGCAGATCTGTAGTGTGCGTATAATTCAGTATGCAGATCTGTAGTGTGCGTATAATTCAGTGTGCTGTGCAGATCTGTAGTGTGCGTATAATTCAGTGTGCAGATCTGTAGTGTGCATATAATTCAGTGTGCAGATCTGTAGTGTGCGTATAATTCAGTGTGCTGATCTGTAGTGTGTGTATAATTCAGTGTGCAGATCTGTAGTGTGCATATAATTCAGTGTGCTGATCTCTAGTGTGCGTATAATTCAATGTGCAGATCTGTAGTGTGCATATTCAGTGTGCTGATTGTAGTGTGTAGATCTGTAGTGTGCGTATAATTCAGTGTGCAGATCTGTAGTGTGTATATAGTGTGCTTCAGTGTGCAGATGCTGATCTATAGTATGTGTATAATTCAGTGTGCAGATCTGTAGTGTGCATATAATTCAGTGTGCTGATCTGTAGTGTGCATATAATTCAGTGTGTAGATCTGTAGTGTGCGTATAATTCAGTGTGCTGATCTGTAGTGTGTATAATTCATTCAGATGTGTGTGTATAATTCAGTGTACAGATCTGTAGTGTGCGTATAATTCAGTGTGCAGATCTGTAGTGTGCATATAATTCAGTATGCAGATCTGTAGTGTGTATATAATTCAGTGTGCAGATCTGTAGTGTGCGTATAATTCAGTGTGCTGATCTGTAGTGTGCATATAATTCAGTATGCAGTGTGCAGATCTGTAGTGTGTGCGTATAATTCAGTGTGCAGATCTGTAGTGTGCGTATAATTCAGTGTGCTGATCTGTAGTGTGCGTATAATTCAGTGTGCAGATCTGTAGTGTGCGTATAATTCAGTAGTGCAGATCTGTAGTGTGCGTATAATTCAGTGTGCTGATCTGTAGTGTGTGTATAATTCAGTGTGCAGATCTGTAGTGTGCGTATAATTCAGTGTGCTGATGCATATAATTCATTGATCTGTAGTGTGCATATTATTCAGTATAATTCAGTGTACAGATCAGATCT
Source organism: Leptonemataceae bacterium (assembly GCA_965261955.1). Classification (GTDB taxonomy): domain Bacteria; phylum Spirochaetota; class Leptospiria; order Leptospirales; family Leptonemataceae; genus JABAAI01. Next base: position 92,806 of record CBDHEM010000044.1, on the reverse strand, counting down.
GTAGTCTGTAGTGTGTGTATAATTCAGTGTGCAGATCTCTGCTAGTAGTGCATATAATTCAGTGTGTAGATCTGTAGTGTGCTGTAGTATAATTCAGTGTGCAGATCTGTAGTATGTGTATAATTCAGTGTGCAGATCTGTAGTGTGCGTATAATTCAGTGTGCAGATCTGTAGTGTGTGTGTAATTCAGTGTGCAGATCTACCTCAGAATGCACCACTCTGAAGTGTTGGCACTCTACTCCTAAATGCGCCACTCTGCTGCAAGCTGCAACATGTTGGATAATATTTCCATGCCACTCCAAAATTACACATGATAATTTGCAGCTTTGTAAGATGTAGGCATTTCACTCTCTCGTGGATAGCATCACATGACGCGAGGCACAAGACTAAGCTTACTTTGCAAAAAAAACCCAAAACCAAGCAATACTGCTATGAGCAGTGATTGTACCAACGTTAAGCCAGAGTGTGACATCTGTATACTTAATATCAACGCCTTAGTATGTTAGCAACTAGGGTTGTCGCGACGTCAAACCTCGTGATGGTGGCCCGGTTTAGTGTGAGTGAAGTGCTGTCAATATATTATAACAATGACTTCAGCCTCACAGAGGATGAATCCTGCTGTAACAAAGGTGAGGAGGTCCATGCCTACTGAGGGCCATGAGTTATGCCTACTGTGGAGGTATGGCTGCTCTGAGCAGAGCTGTCACTTCTGAGTCTACAGCTAGCGGTAGTAGCACCTCTGTAGATAGGCTATTTGTCAGTGCTGATGTCTCTACCAATGCTGACAAGGACCTATGTAGGACAGTTCCAGGGTGAGAAGTACCAGGCGATGGAAGCAGTTTCCAGAGTGTGGTAGCAGACATGAGGTGCAGATTGGACCATGTGCTCTACCTGCCAAGTCCACATGTGCATAGAAGCTGAGCGTAGGTGCTTTGAGAAGTACCACAAGCATGTGGATTACTGCCAGTGACCACCTCAGCCACTGCCTTCTTTGTGTGTGTGTGTGCATGCGTGTGTGCGTGCATGCATGTGTGCGTGTGTGTGAACTCTTTTTTTCCTTTTATTTGCATGTTGTGCTATGAGTATGTGGGCGTTCTGTCTATGACTTGCACACATGCATAGTGGTAGCATCATAATGATGTTCATGTCATTGTGGTTAGTTGCTAAGCAACCTAGATTGAATGCAAAATGATCCTCAAAGCAGGAGCCCTCTCATAGACTATGGTTGCTAGGTACTTCATCAATTTCCTGGAAAGATTAAAATATATTTGTAGAATTAGTACAGAAAAAAAACTTGTGTAAATCTAGCCATTAAAAGGTTCAAATCATTCTTGTTTGAGAGAGGGATTGTAGGTAAACAATTATGGTTTGCAACCTTTCTTCCCGCTGGTCTTGGCTCTCTTTGATGTTGGTATTTCTGCTTTCCTTCAACTAAAACCAGCTTGTCCTTGGACGTTAGCACTCAATCTTCTCTCTTGAAATTGGTCGTAGTGCATGGTACACAGTGAATGTGATCAAGAGAAGCATTTATACATGTGCATATGACCAACATATAGATATGCATATATATATATATGGACATCTTCAACACTCTGGTGCCGAGACAAAGGAATAAGTAATAATAGTAATAACAATAAGAAATTAATTAATAAATATATATTTGATGCAATGTATTGTGTGTGTGTGTGTGTTGTGTGTGTGTTGTGTTGTGTGTGTGTTGTGTGTGTGTTGTGTGTGTTGTGTGTGTGTGTGTTGTGTGTGTTGTGTGTGTGTGTGTTGTGTGTGTTGTGTGTGTGTGTGTGTGTGTGTGTGTGTGTGTTGTGTGTGTGTGTTGTGTGTGTGTTGTGTGTGTGAGAGGGATTGTAGGTAAACAATTATGGTTTGCAACCTTTCTTCCCGCTGGTCTTGGCTCTCTTTGATGTTGGTATTTCTGCTTTCCTTCAACTAAAACCAGCTTGTCCTTGGACATTAGCACTCAATCTTCTCTCTTGAAATTGGTCGTAGCGCATGGTACACAGTGAATGTGATCAAGAGAAGCATTTGCACATGTGCATATGACCAACATATAGATATGTATATATATATATATATGGACATCTTCAACACTCTGGTGCCGAGACAAAGGAATAAATAATAATAGTAATAACAATAAGTTAATAAATATATATTTGATGCAATGTATTGTGTGTGTGTGTGTGTATGTTGTGTGTGTGTGTGTGTGTGTATGTATGTGTGTGTGTGTGTGTGTGTGTGTGTGTTGTGTGTGTGTGTGTGTGTGTGTGTTGTTCATGCAGATAGCTGTGTTTTCCTTCTTTCTTGGAGGGCTGATAGGAGTAGTCCAAGTGAGTATGTTACATGACATTTTGTTAGGACCACAGGTGTACTTACAGGGAATAGGGAATATACCTTACCAGATTGTTCTGCATGTCTACTTCCTATAGATCATTAATTAATGTGGGCGGTACTTGGCACTGGCAGAGTCAATTAATTAATCCCCCAAATCAATTTGTATCCCTATAGTGGTAGCGGCTGTGCACATCATATTCTGCCATGCAGCATGGTTATAATAGTTCCACTAACTGTTAGTCCCAGTGTTAGGCAATTATGTGAGTTAGCGATTGTTATGTTCATATTGTAGACTGCATTGCTACTTCGGCAGTGCTTGTCTGATGAACTTGTGTTGCTTTCATTGTAATTTGAGCATAGAAAATACTCTTCCCCAGGTCTAATAATGTGGAAAAATACATGGAAAAAAATTATATATATATATATATAAATATTATGTCCAAAATTATGCTCGTGATCTGCCTAGCTCTACACCTTGTAGCCTGGTAATGAAGTTATTGTATATGTACTGTATGTATGTAGGTTAGGAAAGTCAAACAATTTGTCGTCATATGTTAATATATGTAACTTGTCGTCAAGCTCCTTCAACATCATTAGACTTCATTGTGATATGTGCAATATGATACACACACACCACACACACACACACCACACACACCACACACACACACACACACACACACACACACACAAGATGTTTTTATTTAAATCAGCTAATTGCTATGTATATTGGATTGACTTGTCAAAAAAGGACTACCCATGTATACACCAATCAACGAAGATTAAAAATGCAGTGTAATATTTGTATGTGCTAAATGGTAAAGGGTCATCTTAGTTGTAGACTACTTAGACATTCTTCTTTTTTTTCCTCCTTTTTTTTTTGCCAAGGCAATCCCATTGAACACCAATGGCGCCACCTTTAATATGTGGCTTAGAAGATTTGAGGTGAAGCCATGCCACAGTTAGCATGGGTTTGAACAACTTTTGGGGATTATATATTGGTGTGTCCACTCCTACCTACATACCTAGCTCTATATCTTGTCCCTCTCACCCAATCCTCTTCAGAAAAGTGGTGGTGGTCTTGGGCTAGCTTCTCTGCTGCAAAAGCTCACAGGTTCTAGAAGACGGTAGGTACAGAGTGCAGATTGATTTGTGTCCAGTTTCCTTGTTTCTCCCTTGATTTTCTCTTCCCCCCCCCCCAATTTTTATGTCCCTTTCTTCCCCATTCATCTCCTCTCTACTCTTCTTCACTCTTTCCCTCTTCCTTACTCCTCCCTTCTTGTTCTCTCTCTCTCTCTCTCCTCCCCTTTTCCTCTCTCCTTCCCTCCTCCCCTCTTCCTTTCTTCTCCTTTCTCTCTCCTCTCCTCTTTCTCCCTCCTCCCTTCTTCCTCACTCCTCCCCTCTTCCTCTCCCCTCCTCTCCCCCTCTACTCCAATCCTGTACTGCTCCCTTGTAATTCATAATCCACTTCTCTCCTCTCACTTCTTCCATTTCTCCTTTCCACCACTCTGTGCTCCTTTCCTCATCCCATCTCCTTACTCCTCTAATCACTCCTATCTCCTCACTCCTCTTCTCCTCACTACTCCTCTCTCCTCATCACTTTACATCTCTATCCCACCTCTCTGCTCTCTTCCCCCCCCCCCCCCCCCCCCCCTGCCACACACACACATACAATACACACATATCTCTTTACCTATAGTGCCTCCCTTGCCTGCATCATCCTGGGCTCTATGATATTTTTTGATGACTATAGTCTAGTGCTCATTGCAGGGACCAGTCTTAGAGCAGTGAGACTAATATAGCACCTTCTTGTCTGTCCCGTTATACATGTACATGTATATTCATGAGCAGCTTAACAGATTAAACCCCACAAGCGTAGTTGACGTAAACATGGACATCGGTCGCAAAAAAATATGTATATTAAGATGAACCATACATGCTAAGCACTATCTATTTTTAGCACCACATGCCTAATCGATTTTTTCCTTATAAAATTGTAATAAAGACTTTACTTCTGGTTAGATGGTTATGCGAGCAAAAGGAAAACAACAACAACAACAAAAAAACAGCAATGGCTGACTTGTTGCAACTCTGCCAAGATGCATCTCTTCCAGGCCTTTACTGCAGTTTCTGGAAGCTCTTTTGCTGAGGAAGGCTGCACCGGCACCAATGGTTGCTGGGAAGCTCTTTTGCTGAGGAAGGCTGCACCGGCACCAATGGTTGCTGGGAAGCTCTTTTGCTGAGGAAGGCTGCACCGGCACCAATGCTTGCTGGGAAGCTCTTTTGCTGAGGAAGGCTGCACCGGCACCAATGCTTGCTTGGAAGCTCTTTTGCTGAGGAAGGCTGCACCGGCACCAATGCTTGCTGGGAAACACTCGGAATCCATCGCTCTTGAGAAAGTAGTCACTTCTGGATGGATTTCTTTGCTGTAAGTTTTCTTGTTGACATGAGCAACATAGCAATGCATAGCTTTTGTCTTCTTGCCTCAATGGAGCTGATTCTTGGACCAAACACTGCTTATTGTATTTGCATTGTAATGGTATGAACAGTTTGAAAAGTTTTTTCTTGGGAAAAAGAAGCTATACATGTTATAAATGCCCCCAAATGTAGGCTGTGTGAAATCAGGCTTGAAATCACATGCTAAGGACTCTAGTAAGGAGATGTACATTATTTAAGAGAAAGAGGATAAGCTAATAAAGATACACTATATCATTCACTATATCATTCACTTTATCATTGATGGCAGCACAGCTCTTGCCGGTCCTGCTTTAGCCAGACCACTTTTTTTTTTGGAAGATAAGGCCACACCCTTGGCTGGCGTGACCAGCGAAGCCTGATGATAATCGGCCCTCCATTGCACACTGAGGCTGGCAATAGTTTTTCTTCCATCTCTTGTACTTCTCCAGGATCTGAATTCTCTTCCCTACCAACTAAGCCTCACCAATAAAGTTTGTTTTCCAGTGAAGGCTTAAAAAAAAATAATAATAATAAAAATAATTAATAACAATAATAATTAGTAATAATAATAATAATAGTAATAATAATAGTAATAATAATAATAATAATAATAATAATAATAAATAAAAATAAGTTGATGTTCTGGCTGACTCTCTTCTCATAGTAATGATGTTGATATATGTATGGCTGTGTTGTATGTGGTGGAAAGGCTTTTTTAATTTTTTTATTTTATAGGCTTGAATTTGTTTGAGACTAATATAGCCTAAATAATCTCTACTGTCAAGTTATTTGCTGTATGTAAGTCAGCATGTGAGCCATTATGCCTTTTTCACTGCCTGAATAGACAATGATTATGCTGTTTTGTCTGTTGCTATTACTAGTAATGTTTACTAACTTTCTTAGATGATGAAAAATGCAGGCGTCAGCAAGGAGAAGTTTGCCTATATCCTGAAATCCCTTGGACCCACCTTGCCGAGTCTTGTACCAGTATCAAGGTCAGCTAACTGCACATACACTGAAGGTTAACTGATTATTGGCCATAAGCGGATATATGGACATCATTCACAAATATATTTTTAAAAGAACCACTCACGCTAAATATTAAAAAAAGAAACAATTATTTTTATTTTGTTTTATTATTGTTGTTGTTGTTGTTACTATTATTATTATTATTATTATTATTATTATTATTATTATTATTATTATTATTATTATTATTATTATTATTATTATTATTATTATTATTATTATTGTTATTGTTATTGTTATTGCTATTGCTATTGCTATTGCTATTATTATTATTATTATTATTATTATTATTATTATTATTATTATTATTATTATTATTATTATTATTATTATTATTATTATTATTATTATTATTATTGTTCTTCTTGTTGTTGTTTTGTTGTTGTTGTTATTATTATTATTTATTGTTATTGTTACTGTTATTATTATTGTTGTTGTTGTTATTGTTGTTATTGTTATTGTTATTTTATTATTTAATTAATTTTTAAAAATTATTATTATTATTTCATGCCCAGTGAACTGCCTGTTGGATAATCACTAACTTTACTTCTGGCTAAGTGGGGTGAGTGAGCAAAATATAACTGCTGTCATTCTCTTCCTGGCCTTCGTGCTGTTTCTGGAAGCCCTTCTTCGGAAGAAAGCTGCAGAGGCGTCTATGCTTACTTGGAATCGCTATGAATCCCATTGCTCTTGAGAACGGAGTCCATCCTGGATGGATTTCGTTGGTGTATGTTTTGTTGTAGACATAGAGCGATGTAGCAATGCGTAGCTTTGGTTTGCTTGCCTCAAAGAAACTGATTCTTTGACCAAACTGCCGTTTATTTTATTCAATTAATATGAACAGTTATACACATGTGTATATGTGTCATGTGTGTGGTGTAGCTGGATTGGAGTGCAAGTTGGATATCTCCAGACCACTTTAAAAAGTCAGTTCTGTCAGGAGTGCTCCAACTTAAAGGATACCGATGCTTTTGTGGTCGCTCTGAGCACCATTCGTGAGTACTTTATAACTAGCTGATGTTTAGCTAATGGAATATATATATAGTACTATAAACTCTGGTGCCTCCCAATGTTAGTGCACAGAGGACTGTTATGCTCCCCTCGTGTTGTCATTACCACCATTTTTGAAAGTATCCTTGTGGTAGTGTATCTCACTGTGTAGTCTGCTCCCAATGTCGTTGAAAAAATAGTTGGTCATGTGACATCACTGTCATGGCAACTTTTCGCAAAACATTGTTGCAAGAATTTTGACTAGTATGACCACGCCTATTATTAGCTACATTTGCCCATACAGTGATTGTCCTAGTTTTCCGACATGCTTCTTGTTGCTCATGGGCACTTCCTGGTTTCCCCCCCAGTCTTCCAGTAGCACAGTTATCTCCTTTCCATGGCCTATAAGTTCCTCAAAACACTTTGCAACATGCCCAATGATTGTACATTGACTCGTGTTGGATTCCAACAGTGAGCATGTTGCAAAACTTGTTCTCAATTCTTTGGCTAAATAATGCTTTTTGCCATGAAGGATGTCCAAACAGTTCTATAGACGCACATTCTTCTTGGAGTAAAATCAGTCACAACACATGCTTGAGAGGCTATCGTTAGCTCTTTCTGTAGTTAGCCTCAAGGGGCCTACTCCTGAAACTGCCTCTGGTCTGATCTTGCTTGAGAAATTGGCTCCTAAAAAATATGCAAAATTTTTTTTTTCAGTGGATGTGAATTATTAGAAATGATATTTTGCAAGCGTGTGTTTGCAGTTCGGGTTTGTTTTCTTGCAGGTTGGGGTTGGAAGTGGTGCACTAAACAACCTGACTTTATAGTAAACAGGTTGTGGTTCTTCATGAGTAACAGCATTATTACCATGCCTGGTCCAATAACACACTTGGTTGAAACATGTTGGCGGCTCTATGGCCTTCTCCACATATATTGCTAGATTTAGCCCACTTACATATTATGTTGCTAGGTCATGCCCATTTATATTGCTAGGTTATGCCCACTTATGTTGCTAGGTTGTACCAACTTATGTTGCTAGGTTGTACCCACTTTGTTGCTAGGTTATGTCCACTTATGGTGCTACATTTGCTCACTTACATAGGTACGTAGCTAGGTTTGCCTATTTATAGGTTGCTTGATTAAAGCCCACTAGGTTGCTAGGTTATGCTCACTTATATTGCCGAAGTATACTTCAATCTTGTAGCTGTATATTGTCTTGTGTGCCTCCCAATGATAACTAGATGTACATGTGAATGTAAGGGGTCATTGCACAGGCAACACATCTTTGGTTCAGCTTTATCAACTTGCTCTTTCATCTCTGCAGCGTACCGGTTCTTCCCCCTCCTGCTCTTATTTTCCATCATCCTCATTGTCCTTCTCAATCGAGACTTTGGTCCTTTACTAACAGCAGAGAGAAATGTCGCCGCATTATCCCTAACTGTCAAATCTCCGGAGTCCGTCGGTGAACATAAGAAGAGAAGTCTGAAGAAGAATGTGTTGTGCGTGGATCAAGTGGACCATGACATTAATATGGGGAATGAACAGGCGGTTCTAGAGATGAGGGGCTCTGTTCTTAACACGAATATGACCAGTGATATTGATGCTTATATAGGTATGTGTATACATACTCTATAGTACAGTAAGTGCATTACCATGGTTACAAATGTGCATACAGTATATATGAATAGAGTTGTGGTCTGGGGCAAGTTACTTACAGTAAACAGCGAGCGTATTATTATTAAAAAAAAAATTAAGACAGAGAGATGATGCTTCGCTGTTGCTTATAGAGAACTCGCTGTCCTCGAACTTTGATATTGATGCTTGACTGAAGTAGCTCTTGAATTCACGACAGTGGAGTGTCTGCTCAATAGGCACAGCTGTCGACATCGACACAGCTGAACGAACTCTTGACTGAGGTATCTCTCAACATTGCAACAGCTAACCAAAACTGGCCAGCATTTGACTGGAGTAGCTCCTGACATTGCAACAGCTGAAGGTTGGATAGACTAGAGGATTGAATCCCAACATTTCCACAGATGACACACTGCTCAACTGGTATACTCTGGTTGTTGCCGCTGCATTGCCACAGCTGACTGAGCAGTCAGCTACATACTATAAAGTTTGACCGAAACTGTTCGACCAACAACTTTTGTCTGTGTGAGTATGTATGTATCTGTGTATGAATGTTTGAAATGCTGTGCATTAGATATCTATATACAGTGCCATACATGGATGTTTGCACAGTAGTGAGATGGAACAGGAATTGAATTAGGTTAACACTACTACTGTGCATACATGTGCATACATTCCAGCAGCATCTCTTGTACCAATGTTTAGTTGGTTGCTCCAAAGTGTTAATTGGTGAGTGAAGGGAGCCCTCACTGGGGAGGGGAGTTGGATGGTGATGTTGTATTGGCAAGCATGGCATATATATGTACGTATCTGAGATGTACATGTATTTATCTCTCGATGGATCTACTATCTCCTGGAGTAACCCGTAAAAGTTGTGAGTGGGTCACGTGCACTGGTCTTGAATAAAACAGGCTTACACTGACACAAGGAAAGGAAATGGGCTGTCTTAGTGCATAGAGAAAAGGCTGGCAGAGTTGCTAGAGTTGCAGAGGAGAATTCAAGATATTTCAAGGTCTTGGCATGAGTTGCACAGGAGAACTCCAGAACTAACCAAACAGAATGTTATTCTATTCTATACTGTTTATTGCTGAAATATACACACATATGTTACTACTTGCTTACATGTTGTTAGAAGCCAATTATTTGTCCAGTAAATGAACTGACTGCAGATGAATTGACCGCTCACTTCCTGACAGTGGTAATGGCTCCAACAACTAGCACACTTTTTCAATTACACTTGAGGTAACGTGTGCTTTGCATACTTCCTGGCATTCCTTAGAACAGCCTTTCCCCCAGCATAGCACGGTGCAAAGTATGTTTCAACCTGTTATGAGCCGTGCTTCACTCTGTCTATGTTGAGTATTTTAAAAGCACAATCAGCACGCATCCCCTTCCCATCCCCCTCTGGATTATTTTGCAATTGCTCTCCTGGGAGTAAGCATGCAAGCCTTTATTTCTCCCCTCTGGATCAGATGTCTATGCAATGTCTGGCACAAGTGGCTTCCTTTAACCATCTTTGTGGAATCTGGCTATTGCATGTGGTGCTAAGCAGGAGAGGCTGTCATTCTTGCTTTAGGATTCATAGCTCGTGCTTATCCTTGTTCCCTGGGCAATGCATGCAATACATTTTATTTTTGTACTTTTTTTTTAACTGATCTGTTTCTCTCCAAGCTTCTTTGCAGAAACAAATACACTTTTAGATGAAATTGTGTATTTGGCGCACACTTGGTTGCTTATGACTTTCACACTTTAAATAGAGCACACTTGGATGCTTCTGACCACATATATACAGGGAGAGAGCACACTTGGGTGATTCTGACATATATATAGAGCACACTTGGATACTTCTGACCCTATATGTATATATATAGAGCACACTTGGATGCTTCTGACCACATATATACAGGGAGAGAGCACACTTGGGTGATTCTGACATATATATAGAGCACACTTGGATACTTCTGACCCTATATGTATATATATAGAGCACACTTGGATGCTTCTGACCCTATGTATATATAAATCCAGCACACTTGGATGCTTCTGACCCTATATATATATAAGTAGCGCACTACTAGCTTGCATATGATTGAATACATGTGCTGTATGTAGAGCATCTCCAGATGTTACAGATATTTGAGCCTCAACTTGGTCAAGGGAAGGCAATCACAGTGAGTTTAGTATCATCTTCCAGAGCAAGTGAACTCTATGCAACTGCTGCTAGTGGTAACAAGTAGCACAATATAGAAGTCTGACCAGAGGCTGATATATTGCTGTACAGTTCCCTGCTTACACTTACTTGCCTTTTTTGTTTGAAGATTCTCAGTCAATTAACAGAACACACGGTTGTTTTTATCAAACAAATTTGAATGCATAGCCTATGAATGAACCTGTTGTGCGTTAGTTGTACGAGGAAAGATATATTGATACATCTGCATCTGATTTTGATGAGGAATTTCACGGGTTTTGATGGTTTTCCCTCCTCGGTTTTTTTTTTGCATTGCTGGTTTACTACTACCTTAGATTGGAGCTAGTAATGGCTGAAGCCTGCTTTTAGGCTGCTAAGAATAATTGGAGCTAGTAATGGCTGAAGCCTGCTTTTAGGCTGCTAAGAATAATTGGAGCTAGTAATGGCTGAAGCCTGCTTTTAGGCTGCTAAGAGTAATTGGAGCTAGTAATGGCTGAAGCCTGCTTTTAGGCTGCTAAGAATAATTGGAGCTAGTAATGGCTGAAGCCTGCTTTTAGGCTGCTAAGAATAATTGGAGCTAGTAATGGCTGAAGTCTGCTTTTAGGCTGCTAAGAAGCTGCTGGCATAAGTTTTTGCTAGGATTATGAACTTTGGTTGTTGTTGTTTTTTTGGGGGGGGGGGGGGGGGGGGGCAGATGGTTTGCCATCTGCCAGCTGCCTCTTAAAAAAGTGCTTTTTAAACCAATATACATTTAGCGTCCTAGTTGCTGACTACTTAATTTCTCTGCATACGTTGCTATGGAGGTGGATGTGCTATTTGTCATGAACTGGGTACACTATTGGAATGTAGAGGATGGATAACCAACTGGATATTTTTAATAATGGTTATATGCTCTCATGCTGAATACATAGACTGGTCAGGTGTGCAAAGTATCTAAAACAATATATCTGAAGTGATCATCTACAATATTGCTTGGTCCACTCTGCTAATTCTGTGAGCCTGCAAATACTGGCTGATGACCTTGGTCACAGTGTCTGAAGTTCTAGTCAGCTTCTGCATGGTTGTCAGGGATCCCAACCCTGACTATAGACTGCCCAAAGCATAAGAACAATCGAATGATTTGATTGTTGATTGGATAGAGCCGGAGGACAAAAATATAGATATATTTGAACGGGAGTTAGTTACGGAGTTAGTTACAGAGTGAGAGTGGAATTATTAGAAGTACGGTAGTATTGTATGTGTATAATATATATTGAGTATCAAGAACTTATTCCGTTTCACCGGGAGGCACACCTCATTTGTGCCTCGAAAGGAATAACAGCTACAGGCGAAGCTGTAGACTGTTATTGAGCTTGGCCTAGGATTTGTAGCAGGGAGACTGCAAATAGGGCTAAGTGGCGTGAAACTGTCCTGGCTGATAGAAAATATAGACTGTAGCAGGATGTTTTCCCACATTGGTCTTTCCTTCAGTACTCTAGCTGATAATTCGATCAGTCAGCAAGAAACACCTGTTGACATCACTCTTTGATGTGCTTTCCATATCAGGGGAAAGCTGCTTCTACTTAGTGCATAGTCCTAACCAAACCTTCCTCATCTCTGCCATATTTCACAATGCATTTCTGTTTCACAACTAACCAGTCCATGGGATCAGGTTGTGCTGTCATGCATAAGATGGGTATCTCTAAGAACATGCATGTGCACTAATAGTATCCAAATAGAAGTCATGGCTTGACGAATACCGAGCATTCATTTATAGTTAGTTTTCTATGCCTACTAGCTGCTGGGCCTACCAAATGTCATGGCCCTTGGGACTGTATTAAGGCATGCAGTAGCACTCCCCTATATTATAGTTTGACCTTGTGTGTGTTTCAAAAATGACGGACACTAAAAAGAGGGGGGAGAAATGCTCAGTGCTCCGCTAGAACTCATAGCTTCTTAGTATTCTAAATGGAGTGGTTCGCTCCAAAACACTTCCAGTATGTCTTCCGGTATGTCTTCCAGCACGTCTTCCAGCACGTCTTCCAGTATGTCTTCCAGCACGTCTTCCAGCACGTCTTCCAGTATGTCTTCCAGCACGTCTTCCAGCGCGTCTTCCAGTAAGTCTTCCAGTATGTCTTCCAGTATGTATTCCAGTATGTCTTGAGTCCTTCACTAAGGTAGTGAACTGGCCGCCAGTCCAAGGAATATTTAAACATGTGAAGTTTAAGTGTCTGCCGTTGTACTGGTTGTATCTACTTCTTTTCCCACGCATAACTTTTGTACCATTAGATTATTTCATTACAATTTTACACCCTCAAGGTGCCACTGCCTTGCAACGATCCTTCTTTATCTCGAATGGTTGTCGGTACAATAATCACGTGTGTGTATGTGTGCAACATATGAGCCTAGCTGATTCAGCAGCCATTGCACATTTTCACAGCAAATAAGTGTGCAGTGAGTTGTTTTTTGAAGTTTGCTCTTTGTGAACAAAAAAGTTTACTAATATAGGTATCACAGTTTGCTTTGAGCATGTTTGACTATTAATAATCGGTAAGTAGTCATCGTGGATGAAGATTTTATATGGTGAATATAGTTCACAACAAACCGGGAGAGTCACTTGTGATCCATTGTATCCCCCTATTTATGTTTGTGTGTTTGGACTCGAGTAATAAACATGGTAAGGAATAAATCTGCTATGTTTGGATAGTTCTAGAGTTATCCTGAGCAACTGTTACAACATCCTTGGAGGAACTGCTTGCTAGTATAATATTTATAGCTTGACAAAAATGTTTTATTTAGAAACAGGATTGACTTGTCAAGAAAAAAATCGACATGAATTTTCCTGTGGACCCCAAATTTGTGGACCCCAATTTTGGTGACCCTCTACCTTTTAAAATGTACACCACTATTGTAATGCGTGCATTGCTCAGTGTATTTTAATTTGCTGTAAATTTTCAAAAAGTAAAGAGTCCACTAAATGTTTTGGTTGTTTCAAATTATCAAATTATTATTGTAGCGTCTTCTTCATGAATAATAAAAAAAAATCCTTGAATTTTTATTTTCAGCTGGCTACACATAAAATAGATTTCTCTTTACATTTGCTTAAAATGGCTGTTGTTTTTGCCAATATTTGGACCAAACTTCACTGGAAGATACTGCAACAACTTTTTAGTGATAGAACTACTGTTTGTCTCTTCTTACCATTCTTTACCTGTTTTCTTACATCCTGTTGGGCATCAGGGATAAAAATGGCCTAGTTTTTGGTGGTTATTTACAGACTATGTTGATTTTGGGATGCTCCAGTCAGTGTACTGTGCTGCAGTGGCATCTGGGACTGTTCGGTGTTTGTATGTATATATATGCTTGCTTTTCTAACACCAGCATGGGATACCTTGTACTAGTTTCTCTGGGATCCTGTTCTCTGATAACGATGGATATAACTGTATTTAGCATCTAAACGTACATTTTCCAGATCAAGGAAATGGTTTTGACTTGACCTTTGAGTGGAGATTTCAGAGGCTCTGTCTTCTTCCTTGACAGATCACGCACCTGTTCCAATTGAATATACTTTGTTCACAAAATAATAAAAGGAGCAAAAACAAATACTCGTATCTCTGCTGAGCAGCTTATGGTTGACTGCCGACTATGCTCGTATCTCGCCTGAATAGCTTATGGTTGACTGCCGACTATGCTCGTATCTCGCCTGAATAGCTTATGGTTGACTGCCGACTATGCTCGTATCTCGCCTGAATAGCTTATGGTTGACTGCCGACTATGCTCGTATCTCGCCTGAATAGCTTATGGTTGACTGCCGACTATGCTCGTATCTCGCCTGAATAGCTTATGGTTGACTGCCGACTATGCTCGTATCTCGCCTGAATAGCTTATGGTTGACTGCCGACTATGCTCGTATCTCGCCTGAATAGCTTATGGTTGACTGCCGACTATGCTCGTATCTCTGCTGAGCAGCTTATGGTTGACTGCCGACTATGCTCGTATCTCTGCTGAGCAGCTTATGGTTGACTGCCGACTATGCTCGTATCTCTGCTGAGCAGCTTATGGTTGACTGCCGACTATGCTCGTATCTCTGCTGAGCAGCTTATGGTTGACTGCCGACTATGCTCGTATCTCTGCTGAATAGCTTATGGTTGACTGCCGACTATGCTCGTATCTCTGCTGAGCAGCTTATGGTTGACTGCCGACTATGCTCGTATCTCTGCTGAGCAGCTTATGGTTGACTGCCGACTATGCTCGTATCTCTGCTGAATAGCTTATGGTTGACTGCCGACTATGCTCGTATCTCTGCTGAGCAGCTTATGGTTGACTGCCGACTATGTTCGTATCTCTGCTGAATAGCTTATGGTTGACTGCCGACTTCATTTGAGTATTTTTTAATTTTTTAATTTACCGAACTTTTTCCCGGAACTAACTGTTGACTACAAATGCATTTTTCTGGTATTCTGATTAAGAATCATCCAAGTCTGTAGCAGAGCTTGCAGCAAGGAAGAATCATCCAAGTCTGTAGCAAACCTTGCAACAAGGAAGAATCAGCCATGTTTATAGCAGTGCTTGCAGCAAGGAAGAATCAGCCAAGTCTGTAGCAAACCTTGCAACAAGGAAGAATAAGCCATGTTTATAGCAGTGCTTGCAGCAAGGAAGAATCAGCCATGTCTGTAGCAAACCTTGCAACAAGGAAGAATCAGCCATGTTTATAGCAGTGCTTGCAGCAAGGAAGAATCAGCCATGTCTGTAGCAAACCTTGCAACAAGGAAGAATCAGCCATGTTTATAGCAGTGCTTGCAGCAAGGAAGAATCAGCCAAGTCTGTAGCAAACCTTGCAACAAGGAAGAATCAGCCATGTTTATAGCAGTGCTTGCAGCAAGGAAGAATCAGCCATGTCTGTAGCAAACCTTGCAACAAGGAAGAATCAGCCATGTTTATAGCAGTGCTTGCAGCAAGGAAGAATCAGCCATGTCTATAGCAGTGCTTGCAGCAAGGAAGAATCATCCAAGTCTGTAGCAAACCTTGCAACAAGGAAGAATCAGCCATGTTTATAGCAGTGCTTGCAGCAAGGAAGAATCAGCCAAGTCTGTAGCAAACCTTGCAACAAGGAAGAATCAGCCATGTTTATAGCAGTGCTTGCAGCAAGGAAGAATCAGCCATGTCTGTAGCAAACCTTGCAACAAGGAAGAATCAGCCATGTTTATAGCAGTGCTTGCAGCAAGGAAGAATCAGCCATGTCTGTAGCAAACCTTGCAACAAGGAAGAATCAGCCATGTTTATAGCAGTGCTTGCAGCAAGGAAGAATCAGCCAAGTCTGTAGCAAACCTTGCAACAAGGAAGAATCAGCCATGTTTATAGCAGTGCTTGCAGCAAGGAAGAATCAGCCATGTCTGTAGCAAACCTTGCAACAAGGAAGAATCAGCCATGTTTATAGCAGTGCTTGCAGCAAGGAAGAATCAGCCATGTCTGTAGCAAACCTTGCAACAAGGAAGAATCAGCCATGTTTATAGCAGTGCTTGCAGCAAGGAAGAATCAGCCATGTCTATAGCAGAGCTTGCAGCAAGGAAGAATCAGCCATGTCTATAGCAGTGCTTGCAGCAAGGAAGAATCAGCCATGTCTGTAGCAAACCTTGCAACAAGGAAGAATCAGCCATGTTTATAGCAGTGCTTGCAGCAAGGAAGAATCAGCCATGTCTGTAGCAAACCTTGCAACAAGGAAGAATCAGCCATGTTTATAGCAGTGCTTGCAGCAAGGAAGAATCAGCCAAGTCTGTAGCAAACCTTGCAACAAGGAAGAATCAGCCATGTTTATAGCAGTGCTTGCAGCAAGGAAGAATCAGCCATGTCTGTAGCAAACCTTGCAACAAGGAAGAATCAGCCATGTTTATAGCAGTGCTTGCAGCAAGGAAGAATCAGCCATGTCTATAGCAGTGCTTGCAGCAAGGAAGAATCATCCAAGTCTGTAGCAAACCTTGCAACAAGGAAGAATCAGCCATGTTTATAGCAGTGCTTGCAGCAAGGAAGAATCAGCCAAGTCTGTAGCAAACCTTGCAACAAGGAAGAATCAGCCATGTTTATAGCAGTGCTTGCAGCAAGGAAGAATCAGCCATGTCTGTAGCAAACCTTGCAACAAGGAAGAATCAGCCATGTTTATAGCAGTGCTTGCAGCAAGGAAGAATCAGCCATGTCTGTAGCAAACCTTGCAACAAGGAAGAATCAGCCATGTTTATAGCAGTGCTTGCAGCAAGGAAGAATCAGCCAAGTCTGTAGCAAACCTTGCAACAAGGAAGAATCAGCCATGTTTATAGCAGTGCTTGCAGCAAGGAAGAATCAGCCATGTCTGTAGCAAACCTTGCAACAAGGAAGAATCAGCCATGTTTATAGCAGTGCTTGCAGCAAGGAAGAATCAGCCATGTCTGTAGCAAACCTTGCAACAAGGAAGAATCAGCCATGTTTATAGCAGTGCTTGCAGCAAGGAAGAATCAGCCATGTCTATAGCAGAGCTTGCAGCAAGGAAGAATCAGCCATGTCTATAGCAGTGCTTGCAGCAAGGAAGAATCAGCCATGTCTGTAGCAAACCTTGCAACAAGGAAGAATCAGCCATGTTTATAGCAGTGCTTGCAGCAAGGAAGAATCAGCCATGTCTGTAGCAAACCTTGCAACAAGGAAGAATCAGCCATGTTTATAGCAGTGCTTGCAGCAAGGAAGAATCAGCCATGTCTATAGCAGAGCTTGCAGCAAGGAAGAATCAGCCATGTCTATAGCAGTGCTTGCAGCAAGGAAGAATCAGCCATGTCTATAGCAGTGCTTGCAGCAAGGAAGAATCAGCCATGTCTATAGCAAACCTTGCAGCAAGGAGATCCTTCCGGGAGCACTTCTTACCTCAAAGAGCATATAGCTTCAGTGTAGTTTCCATTAAGCAAAGGGCCTGTGCTGGTTTTCTCAGCCGAAGAGCTTCCAGAAACAGCAGCAAATGCTTGGATGTCACAGTTAATGATGGCAGTTCGATTGTCAGCCATTCTTCTCCTCCCACTTTTTCTTCTGATCGCTCACCCCGACAAACCGGAATTAGTTTTCCTATTTATTGATAAAGTAGTGTACTGAGCATGTGCTAGTTATAATATCCATTGTTCAGCGGGTGGGGTTCAATTTTTGTATTTTTTTAATGTCTAAGTTTGCATGTTAAGATGCTTTCGCCGGTCCATCTGTTAGCCAAGTGTTCACCTTGGCTGGAGGGGTATGTGACGTTTAGTAATAAGTGGTCCCATGGATGGTGGGATTACATGGCTGCATTTAGGGGGAGGAGGTGGGGATCAAGGGGGAATTAACCCCACCCCACCTCGCCATATTTTCTGTATACATCTCTGGATTATGTGATGATATTTAATAATAAAAATAAAATCAATTATTGGAAGGCGATCTTTCCGTGGAGACTTGCAATCCTTCTGAGGAGACTTGCAATCCTACCGTGGAGACTTGCAATATTTCCGTGGAGACTTGCAATTCTTCCGTGGAGACTTGCAATTCTTCTGTGGAGACTTGCAATCCTTCCGTGGAGACTTGCAATCTTTCCGTGGAGACTTGCAATTCTTCTGTGGAGACTTGCAATTCTTCTGTGGAGACTTGCAATCCTTCCGTGGCGACTTGCAATCCTTCCGTGGAGACTTGCAAACTTTCCGTGGAGACTTGCAATTCTTCCATGGAGACTTGCAATTCTTCTGTGGAGACTTGCAATCCTTCCGTGGAGACTTGCAATCTTTCCGTGGAGACTTGCAATTCTTCCGTGGAGACTTGCAATTCTTCCGTGGAGACTTGCAATCCTTCCGTGGAGACTTGCATGGAACTCAATGGTATGGAAACGGAAAGTTTATTTTAACATCTTCTTATCTTTCTTTAGGTCCACTAGCTCCAAAAAAGGGAATCAAATATAGATGGTGAGTGTGTGCATATATGTACACCATTTATATCACACACTCCACACACACCCCTCCCCCCAACGTCACACCACATAACACATACTCCACATATATCCATGAACTACATATATATCCACACCAACACGGCATATATATCACATAAATACACATACATACACACATGTGCACACTACAAATAGGCATACACAATCACCACACTATCACCACACATAAACACACACATCCTCCTGACACCAACCTCCCTTCCATTACCTCACACATGCAAAATCTTGTGATTAAAAAGAAAGTTGTGTTACATAAAGCTTCCAGCTTGTGTGCTCCGTTTTTGAAACTAACTGATTGTATGTGTACATTATTTCTTCTGTGCAGGTACAATGCAGCCATCCCCTTCCTGGTGACCATGCTGTTCACTCTGATTGGTATGGTGGTGGGTGGCTACGAGACCATCAAGAAAATGCCTTCTGTAGAGTACGTACATTGCCGCTAATTTATAATTTCCTTCTGGGGAGAATAGAACTACTATAGTTCGATGTCAATGGTGTGTGTGTGAAACCGGTAAAGGGTTATATAACAGGTAAAAGGTAATCAAATAGGTAAAGGGAAAATGTGATAGAATAGATAAAGGATTATAATGAGATAGTGTAAAGGGTAAAACTGGTAAAGGGTTAGTGATATAGTTTATCCTTGTGCCTTCCATATTTGGATCCATGAATGACCGTGCTGAGAAGTCTCTTTTGCAGGGAAGATGGGAAGGTGGTTGCAACAATACCTTCAGTGCCGCTATGTGTACAACTGGGGATAGGTGTATTGTATTGGCATGATATTACTTGACATTTGACTGGCGCCTGCTAATTCTTCCACACGACATGTGAAACATATTTGAGTGTGTTAATATAAAGTATATATAATATAATATGTATATGTAACATGAAAGAAATTTTTTGTTTAGAAACAAATAGCTATATTGACCTGCTAAAAAAGATAGGCTACAAGACTATACCTGTGTAGACCACAACCAGTTAGACCATTTACCATTTCAAATCATACACACCAATATTAAATCATATAGACTATGATTTAAGAAGCAGCACAATATTGGAGTATATGATTTAAAATGGTGTCTTCTTCCCTTTCTTTTTAACAGGTCGATCCAATACAGCAGGTTGGTTGTTTTTAAATAAGCCTCTCTTGTTTCGAGAGTTTTTATTGATTTGTTTGTTGTTCTCACTACATTGAGCGCTGCACACCAAGTCTGAACTGATTGGTGGAGCATCTCCTAGGCATTTGAACACTTTTTCTAAATTGTTGTTGCTATACGCTACGCACAGTATCAACACATGCTGCTATTGTTGACTTCACCCATGTAGGGTCAGAGACAGCCTCCTGAGAACTTGTTATCATTGCACTGGAGAACACTACAGCTGCTATTTTGGTAGAGAAGCAACCATGGCCTCCTTTGGACATGGTTCAGTTGACCAGATCCCACAAACCGAACAGCTGAACTAAACGCGAGTCATTCGTTGTGGTATGGATCATCAACATAATAAACACAACACTAGTATGAGTGTGTTGTATTTTTATGCTTCTTACCACACACCAAACAGCTGAACTAAGCGTGAGTCATTCGTTGTGGTACGGATCATCAACATAATAAACACAACACTAGTATGAGTGTGTTGTATTTTTATGCTTCTTACCACACACCAAACAGCTGAACTAAGCGTGAGTCATTCGTTGTGGCACGGATCATCAACATAATAAACACACTAGTGCGGGTGTGTTGTGTTTTCATGGTTCTTACCACTTTCGCGATTTTTTCTTTCTTTCCTTCACTGGATCTAGAAATGGAATGATGAGTGGACATGTTTAAACCAGTTATGATGAGGGGTGTATTGTACACCAGTTATGATGAGGGGTGTATTGTACACCAGTTATGATGAGGGGTGTATTGTACGCCAGTATGATGAGGGGCGTATTGTATGCCAGTTATGATGAGGGGGCATATTGTACACCAGTTATGCGAACAGAGAAACAAACACTAAAGATCCTTGAAGATGTTTTTTCTTACCTTGACTTTTTTTTTGCACTGCCATTTTACCTTAGCCAAGTATTCAAGGCACTCTTGGCATCTTTTTGGAGCTAATATCTGCTGAAGGTACCATTTAGGCAGCTAATATCTGCTGAAGGTACCATTTAGGCAGCTAATATCTGCTGAAGGTACCATTTAGGCAGCTAATATCTGCTGAAGGTACCATTTAGGCAGCTAATATCTGCTGAAGGTACCATTTAGGCAGCTAATATCTGCTGAAGGTACCATTTAGGCAGCTAATATCTGCTGAAGGTACCATTTAGGCAGCTAATATCTGCTGAAGGTACCATTTAGGCAGCTAATATCTGCTGAAGGTACCATTTAGGCAGCTAATATCTGCTGAAGGTACCATTTAGGCAGCTAATATCGGCTGAAGGTACCATTTAGGCAGCTAATATCTGCTGAAGGTACCATTTAGGCAGCTAATATCGGCTGAAGGTACCATTTAGGCAGCTAATATCGGCTGAAGGTACCATTTAGGCAGCTAATATCTGCTGAAGGTACCATTTAGGCAGCTAATATCGGCTGAAGGTACCATTTAGGCAGCTAATATCTGCTGAAGGTACCATTTAGGCAGCTAATATGGGTTGAAGGTACCATTTGGGCAGCTAATATCAGTTGAAGGTACCATTTAGGCAGCTAATATCTGCTGAAGGTACCATTTAGGCAGCTAATATCGGCTGAAGGTACCATTTAGGCAGCTAATATCGGTTGAAGGGACCATTTGGGCAGCTAATATCGGCTGAAGGTACCATTTGGGCAGCTAAGAAACTGCTGATGTGAGTTTTAGCTGAGATTTAAAGTTTTTTCTAGGGTGGGAGGTTTGGGTCTGCCCTTTAAACCAATCTTGTGTATATAGGGAGTACTAGCATATTCCCAGCAGCAAGATCTATATACATGTATTGTATTATACGTACAATACGTATTCTTTGTTTGTTGTGTTTGTGTTGGTGGTTAGTAGAGAGAGACCTTGAAAAGTTGCCATGTTCTACCTAAGATCTCCTGTTGAACAATGGTGGCCTCGTCGTGTGGTTCTATTTCACGACTTTTTTCCCCCCCACCTGTTTGTATGTATTTATTTATTTATCCCACATACAAATGTATATAATTATATTAACTCACTGCAATAAGCGTCCAGGAAGTCCTTGAAAGTCCTTATGGCCATCACATAAACATCCAGGAAGTTCTTATGGCCATCACATAAACATCCAGGAAGTCCTTATGGCCATCACATAAACATCCAGGAAGTCCTTGTGGCCATCACATAAACATCCAGGAAGTCCTTGTGGCCATCACATACACATCAAGGAAGTCCTTATTGCCATCACATAAGCATCCAGGAAGTCCTTATAGCCATCACACAAGCATCCAGGAAGTCCTTATGGCCATCACATAAGCATCCAGGAAGTCCTTATAGCCATCACATGAACATCAAGGAAGTCCTTATGACCATCACATAAGCATCCAGGAAGTCCTTATGGCCATCACATAAGCATCCAGGAAGTCCTTATGGCCATCACATAAGCATCCAGGAAGTCCTTATAGCCATCACAATAGCAGAAAACTCATTACCACCCTCTCCTGCTCTCTTAAGACATGTATTTATTGTACATCTTGAACACATACCAAACACGTTCTCTCCCACATATTGCAATTTATCAATTGCGTTTTGAATGCATTCAGTTTCAAAATATGTACACGGGTAGTCTTAGATAAATCTGAATAAGTTCAGGTAAGGTGAATGTGCATCTACGAGCTCCTTCACAAGTTGGTGCGATCAGTGAAGGCACCATTTTCATGGTTGCTGTGGGGAACTATCTGTAGCTACTTGGCTTAGTGAACATGTATCCATGGTTGCTGTTGGGAACTATCTGTAGCTACTTGGCTTAGTGAACATGTATCCATGGTTGCTGTTGGGAACTATCTGTAGCTACTTGGCTTATTTAACATGTATCCATGGTTGCTGTTGGGAACTATCTGTAGCTACTTGGCTTATTTAACATGTATCCATGGTTGCTGTTGGGAACTATCTGTAGCTACTTGGCTTAGTGAGCAAGTATTCTGCTTAGCTATTGCTCAGCATCACAAGAAGTTTGGCTAGTAGCTTTGACTGCTCAACACTGCTAGTCTAGGGAGCCAGCTGCTTTCCTCAAAACTGCTAGCTCCTGTGTCCATATTTATGGGCATTTAATAGCGTGGAGAAACATTTCTAGCATATGTACAGCTGTTGTAGTTCTTGTGGATGAGCACCTCCAGGCAACTAAAACATGAAAATGATAACATTTTTCTATTCTTGCAAGCAAATGAACTTTAGTATACAGTTGTCTGCGAGTGAGGAGAATACAGCCGTCCATATGATTATATGTGTTATCATGGCGATGGTTGATCTGCTACTTGCAGTGGGAGAACGGTTGTTAGAGCAGTATTCTGTATCGATGTAGTTACATATGGGAAACCTCTCTGCTCTTCTAGTACCAAGCCTTCTTCTGCCAGCAACCTCAGTCCTACAATGGCAGATAAAACATCTTATTACAGTAAGGAAAGCAACAGCAGAAGTGTATACCATGGCTTGGCAGACATATTTATTTATTATAACTGTTTATGCATGGTTGCCTAGTAACCCTACAGGTGTAAATAAGCATGAATCCACTAAGGAGCCGTTTTCATTTTGGAAGTGTGTCCGCAATTGATTTAGATCTTTATCAGTTTCTTGTAACCAATTAGAATCTAGATTATTATTTTTGTCATGTCCAGACCTTAGATCTCTGTAGCTAACTCCCTCTTGTGATCGGCAATTATGACTACATCTACTTGAGTAGTATTGTTATAATATGTGGTGAGTGTTTGAAAACGACAGAACACCTATGGTAGGTGGCAGGTGAATACAGCCCATGAAGCATGAAGTATGTGCCTGTATGTACTTGTTGTGTGTATTCTTTATAACTAGTAATATCAACTTGGATGCTGATTCTCAGCAGGCGGCAGGTGTCTGCTCTCTGTTAATTGTAATGTTGTAGATGATTACAATCTTGTCTATTGATTGCAATGTTGTCTGTTGATTACAATGTTGTTGTCTGTTGGTTGCAATGTTGTCTGTTGATTGTAATGTTGTTGTCGTTGGTTGCAATGTTGTCTGTTGATTGTAATGTTGTCTGTTGATTGCAATGTTGTAGATTATTACAATCTTGTCTGTTGGTTGCAATGTTGTCTGTTGATTACAATGTTGTTGTCTGTTGGTTGCAATGTTGTCTGTTGATTGCAATGTTGTCTGTTGATTGCAATGTTGCCTGTTGATTGCAATGTTGTCTGTTGATTGCAATGTTGTTGTTGCGTGTTTTATTCCTCTAGAGTGACCATCATAAACATCTTCACTTACGCAAACTCAGTAGACTCCCTTATATGGGCATCAACATTGGCTTGTGTGATTTCCATGGCAATGTTGTTGATACCAAGAATTCTTACTCTACAGGAGTACATGGATGTAAGGAAAGGGATTAGTTTGGTGGGGGGAGGGAGGGGGAGTAAGTGGATGGCAGAGAAGGGAGGGAGGAAGAGGAAGTGAATGGTGGTTGTAGTGTATGCAGAAGAACCAGACAGTATATGCCAGGTGGTTACATGTCAATAGTCGAGAAATCAACTTCCATTATTCTTGGTTAAACTAGGTGAAGATGTATAGGTCTTATTTGTCTCTAGGCTACACTAATTCCTTATACTATCTCTTCAGATTAAGAATAGAGATGGAACTTCAACCAAGTATGTATTCATATCACACATGCTCTCCAGTTGACCTCATTATCTCCTAGCTTGTGTTGTACTTACTTTGTTGTTTGTTGCTATTATTGTAGTCATGGGTGGAAGGAGTGAAGGATTTGATAGAGCCTTTCTTGGTCCTGTGGTTGGCTTGGGCACTTGGACAAGCTTTGCAAGTGAGTTTCTTTCTTTTGTTTGTTCTTACTTCCTTCTCTACCTTCCTTCTTTCCAACATTTCTTCCTTCCCTACCTTCCTTCCTTTCCTACCTTATTTCCTTCCTTCCTTACCTTCTTTCCTTCCTTCCTTCCCTTCCTTCCTTCCCTACCTTCCTTCCATCTTCCCTACCTTTTCCCTTCCTACCTTGCTTCCTTCCTTCCTTCCTATCTCCCTTCCTTCCTTCTTACCTTGCTTGCTTCCTTCCTTCCTACCTTGCTTCCTTTCTTTTTCCTTTCCTTCCATTTGTTTTTTTCCACATTGATGTGTGTGTGTGTGTGTGTAATTAGGACGTCCAGACGACTAACTACTTGGCCAAATCTCTGGAGGATGGTGGGATGAAAGCTGAGTATGTCCCTGCCATAGTAACCATCGTAGGGTTCATCATGTCATTTGCTGCTGGATCGGTTAGTATAATGCCCCTTAATATTGACCAACAATTCTCCAATCTTACTGTGGTGTTTCCTGTTTTCATGAATTCTATTAACCCTCTTAATGAGGTGCCCTCTGTGGTGCCATCTTAATGTGGGACCCTCTTAATGAGGTGCCCTCTGTGGTGCCCTCTTAATGTGGGACCCTCTTAATGAGGTGCCCTCTGTGGTGCCCTCATGTGGTGCCCTCTTAATGTGGTACCCTCTTAATGAGGTGCCCTCTGTGGTGCCCTCTTAATGTGGGACCCTCTTAATCCATGGCCACGCCTCTTCTCAGCTCTATATCTCAGGGGGGGTTACCGGGAAAAAAAAAACCCCGCTCAAATCACAGCTAAGGCCTTTAGCTAAACTCGTACCGAGTTTGGGGCGAGTCGGTCAAGGCGCGTGGGAGTTAGGTCTGCCAAAAATTAGGAAGTGCCATTTTTTGAGTGACCCTTGCGTGTTTGGATATATCTTCTAAGAAAAGGTGCCTATATAGACTTTTTATATATCATTTTAAAGCACACACAATAAGCAACAAGCTGGTATAATAATTATTTGCACAGAAGAAAGGGGGGGAAAGTTATGACAGCTACAAATATGTGTTACAATTTCGTTGGTTTTAGGTATAGCCCTGCCTTAATGTGGCACCCTCTTAATGAGGTGCCCTCTGTGGTGCCCTCTTTATGTGGTGGATATGTCTAACATAATTGCACTCCTATATGGTGGGCGTAAGGGTGTGATATTCGCTTTTTAAATGGTGGACGTCACAACAACAACAACAACCAAAAAAAAACATATCTCAGCTAAAAACTCACTTTGGCAGCTTCTTGGTATCTTAACAGTGACTGCAGCTGATTTTTTTCACCAAAATAGACTCCTAGCATGCCTCGAGTCCTTGTTAAGGGGGTAGATTAGCAATGCAAAAGTAATGTTATGGTGTGAAAATATTATTTTCAAGATCTGTTTTCCCAGTTGTGTAACTTGCATACAATAGGCCCATACAAAAAAAAAATTCTTTAGCATCCAACGAATTCAATTATCTGCATTGCTGCCACTATTCCGACTATTCCGTTTCTTGATCCTGTGAAATTAAAAGCAATCCTGGATGTGGGAATTCGTTAAATCATTGCACGCTCATACTATCATGTTTGTTATGTTGACAATTCCTACCACTTGATTTAGTGGTTTTCCTTATCAAGCTAATTATAAGCACAATGAAAGGCCCACGCTTAATTCTGCTGTTTGAGTTGTGTGGTTCTCACTCCTAGGAGTCTGCACCATGTCCAAAGGAGGTCGTAGCTGATCCTCTACCAAAACATCTGCTGTTTGGTTGCATCTGCTGTTTGTTTGGTAGTATTCTGCTGTGCAGTGTTACCAGTCCACGAAGGGGCTGTAGCTGACCCTACATGGGTCTAGTCAACAATAGCAACTAGGTATGGTATGTTCTGATCGTTTTGTGGTGGACAACATTGTATACATGGGTGCAGTCAACAACATAGCAACAATACACATAGCATGTGTTGATATGTGTGTACAGCAGCAATATGCAAGTTAAAATATGGTTTTAATTGCCTAGGCGACCGTAAACCAGTTCTCCACCACTCATCTATAACAAAATGCAACGACTTAAAACAAGAACAAAAGCAATTATTTCAAAACAAAAAACTATCCATGGAGACCACAACCTGTTAGATGACCCTTTACCATCTCATAGATTCCAATATTGAACTGCTTTTATAATCAGTACATTATGGTGTAAATTATTTTAAATGGTAAGGGGTCATTGGTGTGGTCTCCATGGGTAATCCAATGTAGTTGTGTGTGTTTGTCACTGTTCCAGGTTAGTTGCTAGAAACTTAGTAGCTCATCAGCTGTAGATAGTAGCTATGTAGTTTTCTATTGGCACTCAGGGACTGTATTGAAAGAGGTAGGTAGAGTGGCTAACCTAAGTTCCTGATGTTTAAAGTTTGTGTGTTCTTGTCCTAGCTATATATCTGCATATGTCAGAGGATATATACTACATGTCTTTACTTACTAAATAATCTACCGGGTAACTGCATGCTTATATAAGTAGTGCAATAGGGCTTCAGATAAAGTTGCTAGCTCTTCATTAGCTATCACTGTAACTACTCCTGGCTCTGGATACTCTCTCACATGCATTGTCATGCATAAAGAATTTTTCTTCATGTTTCTTGCATACGGAACAAAGGAAGAATGTTGGGGTAGCCATCTGGGATCTTGTGAAAGTTTTCTGTAGCCCCTCCCACGCGTTCTCCTCGCCAAAAATGTGACACTATATATGTGTCAGATGCGGAAGTTGCGATAATGAATAAGTTTTGCTGAATTTGGCCTAAGACCTTCATGTGTGTGCCAATGATCTCCTCTAACCCCACCTTCCACATGAGTTTCATGCTTCCATACTAGGTCTTTGCTAGGCCATCTACATATATATAGTCCGTGTATCCAAAATGTGAAGGGAAATTTGTTATACGTGGCTCTGCCTATGAAAGTGTATCCTTCCAGGGCTTGGAGATACTGTAGCTTCTCAGATATTCCTCCTCTCATGGATGTGGATCTTGGGAGGATAACTAATGCAAATAGGTAGCACAGAGTTCAGACATTCCTCCTCTCATGGATGTAGATCTTGGGTGTATGACTAATTCAAATAGGTAGCACAGAGTTCAGACATTCCTCCTCTCATGGATGTGGATCTTGGGTGGATAACTAATGCAAATAGGTAGCACAGAGTGTAGATATTCCTCCTCTCATGGATGTGGATCTTTGGTGGATAACTAATGCAAATAGATAGCACAGAGTTCAGACATTCCTCCTCTCATGGATGTGGATCTTGGGTGGATAACTAATGCAAATAGGTAGCACAGAGTTCAGACATTCCTCCTCATGAATGTAGATCTTTGGTGGATAACTAATGCAAATAGATAGCACAGAGTTCAGATATTCCTCCTCTCATGGATGTAGATCTTGGGTGGATAGGTAGCACAGAGTTGGCTGCTGCTTTTGGACAAGTGAATTACGTTTTACAAGATTTTTACTATTTTTTTTTAACTGCTTACACATGGGGAGGGGGAGGACTTCACCTTGATTGCTGCCTCCCATTCAAAAAGCTACAGCTTTGCAATCTTTCCTTCATTGAGGTAAGCAAACAAAAGCTATTTTGTGCACATCTGCAACAAGCTTACAGCAAAGAAATCCATCCACAAGTGTCTCTTTTTCGAGCTGAGGAGATTCTCAATATGGTTCCTCTCATGGCTTAGGTATCTGTGCAATCTTACTTACTTCCAAGCACTTCCAGAAACAGCAGAAAGGTTTCCAACGATACACCTCAAGATAGCAGTTGCGATCATCAGCCATTTTCTCAAAGCAACAAAAGGTCTACTTCCCGCACATACATACTGGAAGTAAGCTGCTCAGACTATTTTACACTGGATAGCAGTCTACTGAATATGTGCCAATAAATAGACCAATTGCTCAGCACAGGTTATTTTATATACACTATATAACTAGTGCCAGTGGAAAAAGGGGAGGGGAGATTGCCCATTTTTTTTTTTGGATTGAGAAACGGAGTAGTCGTGGACGTGCATTGGAAAAATTGGAGTCTTCTGGTATTAGAATGACGATGTGGGGACCTATTTTACGCCAGTTATTTGTGGGAAGGAACAGAGGAACAATACTGCTGGTTTACTACTTTTGTAACGGATGGCACGTTTGGACTCTTTTTGGATCTAACATCGGCCGAAACCTACATTCAGGTAAGAGGCTTTGGTGTTTTGGCATTTTGGGTCTGCCATTTAAAAAAGTGGGTGAATCCACTATCGGGAGGACTAGTGTACTTTAGTAATCTTTAAATTATTTGTTTATTTGTTTTCCCGTATTGGTAAAAGTTTGGTCACCTAACCTAACCTAGTTCTACATTTCTATGATATACATTACAGCGTAGTTATAAGGAGAGGACCATAGATACCCGGGTAAACATAAGTTACTTTAAATGAGTCTCTAAGTGAGTTGATTTGCCATCCCATTGAAGCTTAGTTCATTTTTCAAAGCACAAGTTGGCCAGTTATAGCTTTTAAATGGGCTGGATTAGGAAGCTTATAACTAGCTACAGTAGTTGCCGAGTACAAAGCCTTGTGGACCTTTTAACTACGGCATCTAGGCATCTAATTATCTAGTGTACTCTTCTGTTACTAAAGCTAGGTAGCTGCTCTCCCCTTTGATAATATCTAGCTTAATTGCTTGGTAACGGAATGATTTATGTACCATGTGTTGTGCACCGCTCCTTAGGCCATTGGTGTAACCTCTTGCTTAATATTTACCTTATCTTTTTGTGCCCACCAGGCTTTTGGTACTATGGGTATCATCTTCCCGTTGGTGATCCCGACAGTGTGCAAGATCTCAAATTGCAACTATGATATAGTGCTTCAAACCTCTGCTGCCGTCCTGGCCTCCTCTATCTTTGGCAATGGTTAGTTAATGATATGTTTCATTGCTAGAAGTGTAGCAAACTATCTCACCATTTGCAAGCTCCTTATATGGTGCTCCCATTTAATGATACATAGAAAATCGAGCGATGTTAGATTTATATATTGTTAGATTGCTCAAGTCCTACTCTATAAAACCACGAGTTTGGATATGGATAATATTCCAGTCAGACTTATATATTGTTAGATTACTCAAGTCCTACTCTATAAAACCACGAGTTTGGATATGGATAATATTCCAGTCAGACTTATATATTGTTAGATAGCTCGATTCCTACTCTATATAACCACGAGTTTGGATATGGATAATATTCCAGTCAGACTTATATATTATTAATAGCTCAATTCCTACTCTATAAAACCACGAGTTTGGATATGGAGAATATTCCAGGCAGACTTATATATTGTTAGATAGCTCGATTCTTACTCTATATAACCACGAGTTTGGATATGGATAATATTCCAGTTAGACTTATATATTGTTAGATAGCTCGATTCGTACTCTATATAACCACGAGTTTGGATATGGATAATTATTCAGTAACTAACCTCAGAATTTTTTTTTTTTGTCGAGTACACAAGGGCTCAATACCTGAAACCTCATCTTCTTTCTTTTGTTAAGTTTGCTAATTTGGAATCTTGAATACTGACGGTCGGACGTAGAAAATAGTTATGGACTACTCTCCTTTACTAGGAATATATAATTCTCGACTACATCACATCTCACAATCGGAAAGAAGACATCTACAAATCACATTTCAAATCAGTATATGGTTAGTCATTCAGCTTGTCCTTACTAAAGTTATGGCCAGGGCAATGTCTATGTTTTTTTGCCTGGGCAGTAGTTGAGGCGTGGCAAATATCTAGAACAATAAAATAAAAATCTGGACAATTCTGATAACATGTACAGCCTTATGACATCACTCTCCTTGTGACATCACTCTCCTTGTGACATCACTCTCCTTATGACAACATTCTTAGTGTTTTATCTTTAAGTAAAGTAGCTACTCCTACACAAGTCAAAGCAATTTACTCTCAGCCATATTTCCATATGTGCATTTCTGTCTCAAAACTGGTCAGGAACATTGGCATAGCAGTATTTGCTGGCATAGCAGTATTTGCTGGCATAGCAGTATTCACTGGCTTAGCAACATTCACTGGAATAGCAGTATTTGCTGGCATAGCAGTATTCACTGGCTTAGCAACATTCACTGCCATAGCAGTATTTGCTGGCATAGCAGTATTCACTGGCTTAGCAACATTCACTGGCATAGCAGTATTTGCTGGCATAGCAGTATTCACTGGCTTAGCAACATTCACTGCCATAGCAGTATTTGCTGGCACAGCAGTATTCACTGGCTTAGCAACATTCACTGGCATAGTAGTATTCGCTGGCATAGCAGTATTTGCTGGCATAGCAGTATTCGCTGGCATAGCAGTATTTGCTGGCATAGCAGTATTCACTTGCCTTCAATGTTTGAACGTCATTACTAGAGGTGTAAGACACAGAGTGGTATAACCTTTTGTTTGAACCTTTACCCAGTCATGTGTCGGGTTGGGCTGACTTTCATGTGTTTTTTTAATTGAAATTGTTAACAGTTTTAGTTAAGTTTATCACTGTATTGTAGTATGTATATAAGAAGCCTGGTTTGTAAGGTGGCATTACTGTTGAGCCGCAAGTGTTGGCTGTCAAAGTATGTGATGATTTGGACATTGAATGGTATTAAAAGCTTGGCGGTGATGATTGCCATGCATATGGTGAGGGGGTGGATGTGTTAGGCTAGATGTATTTGGTGATAATGGACTTTGACAGCTAATGCCAATTCTCTGGTAACATTTCTACCTCCTTCAAGGTTGTGTTTGTGTGGACTTTGTGCATGACTTTGTTCTACTCATATACTCATAACTTCAATTTGGACATGTAACATCTCCCCTCTCCCCCCCCCCTCTTGTAGTAATCTCCCCTATTGCTGGTATCTGTATTCTCACTGTGTTTGCCAGTGAATGTGCTCTGGCTCCTCACATCAAGTCAGCAGCGGTAAGTCCACAGCTAATTATTGTTACAGTTGAAGAGCTATTGTGCACTGTCCTTATACTTAATAGAATCTTGAAAAGTAGTTGCTATAAATCCAAGTGACCTCTGTCTGACCTTTCCAATCGTAGCACTCTATGTTGGTGATTGCAGTATTTCCTGTGGCTCCTCCCCAGGCTTGTAGCTGCTGTTTAGTTGCCACAAGCTTCCATCTCACGACAATCAACAATAGAATAATGTACTCCACTCACACCAGCATGCTTGTGGTAACCCATGTCCAGCGTGCTTGTGGTAGCTCATGTGCAGTATGCTTGTGGTAACCCATGTGCAGCATGCTTGTGGTAGCCCATGTGCAGCGTGCTTGTGATAGCCCATGTGCAGCATGCTTGTGGTAGCCCATGTCCAGCGTGCTTGTGATATGCCATGTGCAGCGTGCTTGTGGTAGCCCATGTGCAGCGTGCTTGTGATAGCCCATGTGCAGTGTGCTTGTGATATGCCCATGTGCAGCGTGCTTGTGGTATCCCATGTGCAGCGTGCTTGTGATAGCCCATGTGCAGCGTGCTTGTGGTAGCTCATGTGCAGCGTGCTTGTGGTAACCCATGTGCAGCGTGCTTGTGGTATCCCATGTGGAGCGTGCTTGTGATAGCCCATGTGCAGCGTGCTTGTGGTAGCCCATGTGCAGCGTGCTTGTGATAGCCCATGTGCAGCGTGCTTATGGTGGCCCATGTGCAGCGTGCTTATGGTAGCCCATGTGCAGCGTGCTTGTGGTAACCTATGTACAGCATACTTGGTGGTAGCCCATTTCCAGCATGCTTGTGGTAGCCCATGTGCAGCGTGCTTGTGGTAACCCAGTGTAGCGTGCTTGTGGTAGCCCATGTGCAGCGTGCTTGTGATAGCCCATGTGCAGCGTGCTTATGGTAGCCCATGTGCAGCGTGCTTGTGGTAACCTATGTACAGCATACTTGGTGGTAGCCCATTTGCAGCGTGCTTGTGGTAGCCCATGTGCAGCGTGCTTGTGGTAACCCAGTGTAGCGTGCTTGTGGTAGCCCATGTGCAGCGTGCTTGTGGTAACCCAGTGTAGCGTGCTTGTGGTAGCTCATGTGCAGCATGCTTGTATTAGCCCACTTGAAAGCAATAGGCGAGCTACAAACTTTTGCACATCTACTGTGATTGGTTGGTACATTGGGTCTGTACTTAATGAATCCCATTACAGTACTTCCTGAAGTATAGACTCGACACCAGTGTCGTAGCTGCTTTAAGGATGAGTTAGAGTGGCCTCTGACCACAGACTTAATTTGTAGTTTTTATAACGTTTTATTTGCCACCATATCTATTTTCATTAGAATGCAGATACATTAAGCTGCAGTTTGGTATAAGAATTACCTCATTTGTTGTAAGCAAACATCAGTGTATCGCTATACTGTAGCTATGTATACAACATAGAAATCCATCCAGGAGTCTCCTTCTCAAGGCCCAAGGAATTCAGCATGGTTTCCGGTGTGCATATGTATGTGCTTATGCAGCCTTTCTCAGTTATGAGCTTCCAGAAACAGCAGTAAGGGCTTAGACGAGACCATCTGTGATATTTGAAATCATATGTCTTTTTTTTTTTGTGGGTTGGGGGGGGGAGGAGGGGTTCACACTGGAAATATAGTTTTTCTACTCTGTTTGATTCAGCAGTCTACTCAGCATGTGCTGTTATGTATAATATCCAGTGTTCTGTATGCATGGTCGATTTTAATTTGCGCAAAGCGAGGTTTACTGGATATATAGTTGGATGGAATATTTGTGTTGCCATGCATGATGCACTTTAAGGGGAGGGGGACTATACCATTTACTACCGAAATTTGAACACATATTTGTAGCTGTCATAACTTCCCCCCCCCCCCCCCCCCCTTTTTTCTGTGCAGATACTTTTGATACCAGCTTGTTGCTTATTGTGTGTGCTTTAAGATGATATGTGAAATGTCTCTATAGGCACCTTTTCTTATAAGATATATCCAAACACGCAAGGGTCACTCAAAAAATTGCACCTCCCAAATTGCAGCACGTATATTTCCAAGGCGCCTTGAGCTATAAACCCCCAATTTTTTTTGTGGCTTTCCTAAACACTTAGCTGTGATATAACGGTTTAATTTTTTTTTTTTACGTGAAGCATTGTTGAGTTAGATGATTAGAAGAGGTGACGTCACAGATATTGCGTGGGTTTTTGCGTGGTTGGAAATGAAGTGTGTCATAACTAATCATCACTTTACCGTGTTTTTAATATGGCTCCGTCATATCATAGCTTAGTGTTTTAGAAAGCCACATTTTGGGGTCTGCAGCTCAAGGCACCTTTGAATTATACGTGCTCCAATTTGGGAGGTGCCATTTTTGAGTGACCCTTGCGTTTTGGGATGCATCTTCTAAGAAATGGTGCCTATAGAGACATTTCACATATCATCTTAAAGCACACACAATAAGCAACAAGCTGGTATCAAAACTCACAGAAGAATGGGGGAAAATGTTAGGACAGCTACAAATATGTGTTCAAATTTCGGTAGTAATGGTGTATTCCCCCCAGCTAAGAAGCTGCTAATATGAGTGAGTTTTAGCCGAGATACAAGCATGTTGTTTTTTTTGTTGTTTTTTCGGTCTTCCATTTTAATATGTAGGCCTATTGCATCAATCATGTGTTTATTTCAATACCATCTGTCAGTTGTTGCCGACTGCATCAATCACTTGTTATTTCAATACCAGCAGCCAGTCATTGCAGACTGATCCCAGTTTCTATTGCACATTCTATAATAGTGAAGCAAATATTTTCTTTTCAAATGTACATTATAACATGGCCCTTTTCAACTTTGTGAGCAGCAGCAGCAGTAAATTATAACATGGCCTTTTTCAACTTTGTGAGCAGTAGCAGCAGCAGCAGCATCAGTATCATCGTCATCAGCAGCAATACATTATAACATAGCCTTTTTCAACTTCGTGAGCTGTTGCAGCAGCATCATCATCAGCAGCAGCAATACATTATAACATGGTCTTTTTCGACTTTGTGAGCAGTAGCAGCAGCATCAGTATTATCATCATCAGCAGCAATACATTATAACATAGCCTTTTTCAACTTTGTGTTAGTCTTGTAAAAATAATAATTATTAAATTAAATTGTGGTTGTTTTTTCCTACTGTATTGGCTTTATTGGCGAGCAAAGCGAGCCCTCTATGGGGAAGTGGATGGAAAACTTCATATTGCCTTGTATGCCCATATTGATATGTATATATATATGCCATATGTTCATAACCCGGAGAGTACATGGAAGATTTACAGACTCTACTTAAAAAAGGAAATGGTCATCTTAAAAAACTCACCATGGAGGTCGCTAGATTAGTTAACCATGAAGAAAATGACTGCAGATTCGGAAATCCAAAAGGAAGAACACTGGATACACATACGACCTACATGGTCTGTAGCTGTCAGGAAATGATTGCTGGAGTTATTTTGTGACTCAACTGCTTCAATCTGGCATTGGATGTGATACAAGTTCTTGATGGTAGCTAGGAACTATTTTCAATCTTGCTAAGGTAAACATAGTTCCTTGCATGTTTACTGCCACTCTCTCTCCTGAACAAGTAGACTGGATAGTGTATCATATATATATATGTAATAATCATAACTGATGCATGCAGTCTATAGTTGTGCTAATGATGTACAGCGTACTGGAAACAGTAAATAGTGTCAAATATGCAAACCATCACTTGAACAGATTCTTGTCCACTTCTGCATGGTTTTCCATTAGTACTCTGATAATTTTTTCTGAAAACACTGCTTGCTGACCTCACTCCTAATGTGTTGCTCTTCTCATCTTCATGGAAAAGCAGTTTCCAGGTATTCTTGACAAAATTACTTACTTCCGCATGCTAATTTACATTTCAGAATTTTTCATCCCATTAAGTTTAGGTATCAGGTTGTTCTATCTTGCACCTGTAAGGTACAGTAAAGACATGCAATTCTTGTCTACTTCCACATATCACAATCCAACCACTTACACCAGTTGGGAATCTCTACGAAACATATAATTCTCGACTGCATCACATCTCGCAATCATAAAGACATCTACAAATCACCATCACAAATCAGTTTTGGTTAGCTCTTCAGCTTGTCCATACCAAGGTTATGGCCAGAGCAATGGCGGTGTTTTTTTTGCTTGGCAAATATCTAGGACAATAAAATATATTCTTAACAATTCTGACAAGTATTGCCTTATGCCATCACTCTTACATCACTCTTAGTATGCCTGTATATTTGTTTCTAAGTAAAATAGTTACTCTTACACAAAGCAATTCACTCTCAGCCATATTTCCGTATGTCATTTCTGTCTCAAAACTGGTCAGGAACTGTGGCATAGCAGTATTTCCTGGCATAGCAGTATTCAATCGCCTTTGACGTTTAAATGTCATGACTAGTTATTCTGTATATACATGTCATTGTGCATGCTTTGTTCATTGCTTACCTACTGAACTTCAGATGCAACTGTCTCAGTATATGGTGTTGTATCCTCTTTTCCTTACCCTCCTGCCTCTCTCTCTCCTCCATCTCAGCTCTATTCTGTGATAATAGCCGTGGTGTCTGTGCTGTTTGGTGCCTTGCCTGTGGGTGCGGGCTGGTACCCCTGGTATGTGGCATGGTTCATCATGGCTGCCATTATGGTCACCATCTTCACCCTGTTCTCCTCCAGCGCTGACTCCCCAACATCCAAACCTCTCCTCAAGCGCATGTGAGACACAGAAACTTGATAACAGTCCATAAATTGGGAAAATCATCCCAGTATGAGTAAATTAGAATACTGCGTAGATGTATGAGCTTATTGACTCTGAATGGTAATTGAGAGTCATTGACTATATATTGCATGTATAGTCAGTGTGCACTACAGCTAAATAATCAACTATGCAATATTTGTTGAGCATTTTATATTATGTGTTGTGTTGTATTTTATGTGGTGGAGTTTGAGGATGAAAGGCAGCAGAAGTTCAGCATGACTAGGAAATCATTGTGCTTGGGCCACTGCATATGATAATATAATCTCCTGCTGTAGTTGGAAACCGTTGCCTAACAATAGCAACAGTGTCTCATAGCCACCATGAGATTCGATCTGTTCATTTTATTTCAGTCTGTTTAAAATATAACATACAGCCTGGGGGCATCACCGTCTTGCCAATTCATGTGGCAGAAACTGCCAACACAGGCATACATTTTACTCCTGACATAATATACTGTATCCTTGTTCCTTCAATGGGCTTCAACTACGTACACGCAGCACAAGTGACATTATCGTGGCCATTTGTATATACAGAGTTTTAGGAACCACCGCCTCCACTGATCTATGAATGAAATGTTGTATTTCCAAGACTTCTCTGCAAATTCAGCCTTTAAAAGCTGTGCTATAGCTCATACGCATAGTTCTCGACATTTCACACACAAATTCACACACCACAAACTGAAGATGAGCACTGCAGTATGCTGTCACATGCTCCACATCGTGAAGGTAGTATGAAGCGCACCAAAAAATGCAACATGAAAATGTGAAAAAAAAATTTGTTAATCTTCAAGGATCTGTTTCTATTACGTCTCTTTTTTTTCCTAATCTTATAATTTCTGTGCATCTGGGCCATTTGTAGAAGCTTGAGTGCCACAAGACCTCCGGTCTTGCAATGTATGTCCACCCTAATCTGTTTCTCAAATGCTGAATAAAGTGTTTGGTAAGGATCTGCCTGTGAGTTTGTCGGTGATGCAATCTTTTGCTAACACACGTGCAGTTTTATGGATTATGCCATTTTGCTAGCTCACGTGCTATTATACATACAAATTTGTTTGAATGAGGAAAAAAAATTGAGCTGTCGTTTGATTGGATGGGTTGGTGGAGTTCTCTTGTGTGACAAGTCCTTTTAGGAGGCTGTTGCTGGTCCTACAATGGGTTCAGTCGCAGCAACTATGGTATATACAGATTTGTGTGGTATACAACCACAATAGAAGGAATGTTAAAAGAGGGCTCTGAGTTTGACTTTGTCGAGACTCTGACTTGGTATTGTTCTCTGCCGCTGAACTAATAATAAAAATGTAATTAAAAACAAGCAATCTATTGGATTAACCTTTAAAATGGAATAGCAATGTGACTGATGTACCCATAGAGACCATAAATATGACCACAAATGATTTAAAGACCCTTTACCATGTGCACAATTGAAGCAATACAATATTAGTATATGCAGTAAAGGATCATCAAATTATGTTGTCTACATAGTTTAACTCTTGTCAATCCAATGTTCTCAAATTATATATATATATATATATATATATATACGTTTGTTCCTGTTTCAAATAGTTTCTTTTTGTTTTGTTGTGCGAGTACATAAAGAATCCAATGTGTTATAATTTTGTATAAAGTGTTCTACAAAATCCAATTCAGAGATTTGTTGTTGTTGGACTGTATAAATCAGAATGTCTTGGTTATTTTGACTGTACCCATGTACAACTCATTGTCCTCAAACAAACAAAAAAAGTAGTTAAACAGGAACCAAGAAAATATTCAACAACTCTGTAGGATTGATTTGTTAAATGGAAGGACACAACTGTACATGACCACATCTGTCTCGTTCCCCTCCTTTTTTTAACCGGTCAAATCCAATATACATATTTTTAAAATCTTGTCTAGTGTCCTACCCAGCATAAATATGGATCTTTCCACTAGTATCACATACATGGGAGGTACGGGGAAGAAGTTGTGTGTGTTTGAACTTGGCCATTTTTTTTCACACTGGGTACCCCTTGGGTCAG
Source organism: Leptonemataceae bacterium (assembly GCA_965261955.1). GTDB lineage: Bacteria > Spirochaetota > Leptospiria > Leptospirales > Leptonemataceae > JABAAI01. The sequence goes on along the minus strand of CBDHEM010000044.1, from coordinate 54,435 downwards.
GGGTAAGTCTACTACATTTGTTTCAACACTAGGTACCCCTTGGATCAGGGATAAATCTACTATTACATTTGTTTCAACACCAGGTACCCCGTGGGTCAGGGATAGGTATACTATTACATATATTATTGCCTTAAACTGTTATTATATATAACTAGTTGCAGCTCTTCATTTTTATAATTTCTACCATAAACCGAATAAGAAAATACGTAAAATTTTGACTTGAAATATCTTGAAATTGTCTGTTGTGTGGATATAATTTGGAACCGTTCACTTGTTAATTGACAAACTTCAGATAGGAAAACTATAGCTGCTCACATTTTTATGAAAGTGTTCACTTGTGTTCTAGCCAATAAGATTAGCACCCAATTTCATTGCTAGTGGAATTGACTTCTCATTACCTACAACCACCATTGAGGGTTTTCCTGTTCTCGTTGCTGTTCTTCTTCTACTTACAACCACCATTGAGGGTATTCCTGTTCTCGTTGCTGTTCTTCTTCTACTTACAACCACCATTGAGGGTATTCCTGTTCTCGTTTCTGTTCTTCTTCTACTTACAACCACCATTGAGGGTATTCCTGTTCTCGTTGCTGTTCTTCTTCTAATTACAACCACCATTGAGGGTATTCCTGTTCTTGTTGCTGTTCTTCTTCTACTTACAACCACCATTGAGGGTATTCCTGTTCTCGTTGCTGTTCTTCTGTTTAACAAATTGGTAAAGAGACTTGGAAAGACTTTAGATAAAAATCACAAAAAATTGTAGCAAATTTCTAAATCACCATAACTTCTCCCGGTCATCTATGTTGGTAATTTTTTTTATCAAAGTGTTGCGGATTCTTTGTGCTGTGAAATTATAGTGCTGGAAGTTACAGTCAACAGACATTTTCTGGTAATATCTTGTATTTATCCGAGCATGTGATGCATGACTAGAACCTAAGGTATGCTTTGTATGTATTATTGTAGACCTAGCAAGACGGGAAATGATAGATCATTTTCTGAAACTTATTTCAAGCTCTGATTATTATTCTAAATGTCCCTATACTGGTTATAGGTACACCTTTTCTTGGAAGATCATCTGGCCATGCCATGCTCACTCAAAAACTGTACTCCTCTTTCTAGCGTTTCCACAGGGGAGTGTTTACAAGAGCTACAATTTGGTCTGCAGTTTGTCAAAACACTTAGCCGTGATAAGCAGGGAAGAACTTGGCTACACACTTAGTGTTAATTAGTTCAAGGCTACAGCATGAGTTTAACTGATTAAAACCCAACAGTCTTCTAATCGCTATAACTTGCAGTGTACAAAAAATATGACATGTTCATATCACAAAGCAATGGAAGAGCTTTCAAATGATTTGAAAGTGAACTTTGGCCAAGTTTTGCTCACATCTTTAGTTACTGCTCCTCTGAGGTTTCTCTTCGAATTTTTGACTTGAGACATGTGAAATTACATGGTCAAAACCGACCCTGACTTTAAAATGGAACATCCAATGCCTAGAATATGGCTGCAAACTGGATTCAGAAACAGTTTGAACTGAATTTTTCCCCCTTATAAAAGGTTTAGTGCTAATTTTTTTTTATCGAGATTAAACATTTCAAAGTGTTGATATCATTATAAAAGAAGTTTTGTTCTTTTCTTATAAGAATTGGTTGTGGTGAGGTAGGCAAGCAAAATATATGAACCATTAAATTGCTTGTGTCTACATTAAAACATACAGCAAAGAAATCAATCCAGAACTGCCTCCCTATGGTCTAGGGGATCAGACTGGAGCATACAGTTGGTGTCTGTTCAGCCTTATTAAGCAGAAGACCTTCTGGAGATGACAGCAAGAACATTTGCGATCATCGGCCATAGCGATTTTTTTTTTTTTTTTTAAACCGAAGTACAATTTTCTGTGATTTTCAGTCAACATGGATTTTTAGCACATATGGTTCTTTAAAAATATTGTACTTTTCCACTTGTAATGTGCTTATATGTGTCAAGCTGATATTTGGAACTATGGGTATTTGTTTTGTAATTTTCATAATGACCTTGCCTCCTCTGTTTATAAATAGCTGTCCGTGGGTGTACTCTATGCCATCTTCTGCAATGGCTCATCTTAAGCATTGGTTGTTCAGGAAATGTGAAGGACGACGATGTTGTACCTGCTGTGGAAAAAAGAACTCTGTAAGAATACTAATACTTGCTACTGTGCCTGCAATATATTTTGGTCAATCTGCATTATATTATGATTTGTTATTAAAATGGGATATATTAGCTCTGACATTTTACTTTTTGTGAGTAATTAAAAAGATGTTTTAATGGTCTTTGCGAACTCGATCCTCTAACACCTATATGTCCCTAGCTTACCTAGTGACAAACTCAATGACATCTCATAGCCTAGTATGTCCCTAGCTTACCTAGTGACAAACTGAAGACATCTCATAGCTTATGTCCCTAGCTTACCTAGTGACAAACTGAAGGACATCTCATAGCTTATGTCCCTAGCTTACCTAGGGACAAACTGAAGGACATCTCATAGCTTATGTCCCTAGCTTACCTAGTGACAAACTGAAGGATATCTTGTAGCTGGTTGTGGCCCTCAGCTTACCTAGTGACAAACTGAAGGATATCTTGTAGCTGGTTGTGGCCCTCAGCTTACCTAGTGACAAACTGAAGGATATCTTGTAGCTGGTTATGTATGTCCCTCAGCTTGCCTAGTGACAATCTGAATGATATCTCATAGCTTATGTCCCTCAGCTTACCTAGTGACAAACTGAAGGATATCTCATAGCCTATGTCCCTCAGCTTACCTAGTGACAAACTGAATGACATCTCGTTCTAGTGACAAACTGAATGACATCTCGTTGCTGGTTGTGGCCCTCTGCTTACCTAGTGACAAACTGAAGGATATCTTGTAGCTGGTTATATATGTCCCTCAGCTTACCTAGTGACAATCTGAATGATATCTCATAGCTTATGTTCCTCAGCTTACCTAGTGACAAACTGAAGGATATCTCATAGCCTATGTCCCTCAGCTTACCTAGTGACAAACTGAATATCTCGTAGCTATAGACTCTTTTAGATATGCTATGTGTAAGATTTGCACCGTATGACAAACACACGCTGAATATGTCTACTTCAATTGGCCAAGTTTGGGACTGCCCTAATTTGTTTTGTTGTCATAGGAGCAAAATATTTTTGTATCAGTACCAAACTGCTGAAATATGTTCAGGAAGAATCTTGTAATGACCAATGTGTATGTTATCTGACTGAGCATGTGCTACAAATATTTCAAGCTGCACTTGCAGTCTTTAATCGATACCATAATGTCAGCCTTCCCTCACAATGGTCTGTGCTCACTCCTAAATCTATCTCTCGTGTTTCTCTGGGTAGTAAATTTAAATAAGCTGTATCCTCTCGTTGGTATTTATCAAAAGCTGGATAGTAATGTAGGGATTTTTTAAAAAAATTTCCCAGATGGATAAAACCACCTTTTTTTCCTTGTTCAGTGGCATCAAGATCTATCAGGAAAAAAAACTGGCTTAAGAAAAAATTGGCAAAGAGGAGTGGCACTTATGCATCTTTAAACTACAAGCTCCTTAATTGAATCACAGAACATGAAAATTAGGATTACACAGAGACTCCTGTAACTGCCAAGAATATGTCTGGACACTTCTAAAAGTGAGCCAGTGCCAGTTTTATATAAGTTATATTTCACATTTGCAAGTATAAATATCGGGATAAAATTGATCCACATGCTACTGGTACAGCCTCTATTGGTTTTTCTTCCACACTTTATTAGTTTACTGCAAACTCTGCTGGCTTCAGGAATTGTCATCCGGATTCACACCCAATCTTAGTCATCTTCTTTGGTTCAACCTCATCCATCTGGTCTCGGAATATCCTGAACAGCTTGGTGACTGGTGGTTCAAATGCTGCTTTAGAAAACTGCCTCCTTCACATGTTAAAGTACTGCATCGGCCAAGAGAGGAGAGTTAACTGTAGTTTTCTTTTGTCAGCATTGCTCGGACAATCTGCCTTTGTTGGTGGCAAGTATTAGAGACTGCTGTATTTCTGACAGAGTAGTGTCATTTTAACAGATTAAATGACACTACTTTTGTCGTAGATTACAGTGAATCTCTCAAGCAGAAGAAAAAAAGTGATGTATGTAAGATTGCTTCATTATAATTGTTGTCAAGCTAGCGCTTAAATGCCTCATTGACCACTGGATATAAATTCCAAGTAACCAATGCTGTTTTCTTGGTTCTACCAAAGCAGTAGGTGATGTATATACATTTCATATCGTAGCCTGTAAATGCTTAAACCGAAGGAAGACAATCAAATCATTCTCTTCCAAATGAGCACAGCTAGTATTGGTGTTGTACTAGTAGAAATTCTTGTCCTGTACCAAAGGTTAGCCATTGGTCTGCATTGGATAGTGAGCAAACATTTGTGAAACGGTCCTATCGAAATGGCATCTACATACTGCAGTATGTTAAGATCATATTTTTACTTTACCCTCTCTCCAATGAGCCATTTATATGAATTATGTTGCGGGTATCTGCTTCTTCATGGTCGGAGTTCGCTATCTACTGCTCTTTACCAATGCAGAACTCTTATCATCTAAAAATAATGTATTCGGAATCACATGTACCTGTAGAACTGACCTGATGTGATGAAGACTGTTTTGTTGTGCTCATGGACATTGACATTGGTTATCCTCTTTGTGAGGAATGAGAAAAACTCTATCTTGTTTTTGGATTTTTGAAGAAATTCCCCCCCCCCCCATTTCTGGGGAATCTTTGTTTGTGGCGATACTTTTAGTTCTACTAACCCCACTCTCTCTGTACTACCTAGCCGGTCTAACCCCACTCTCTCTGTACTACCTAGCCGGTATAACCCTTCCCTTCTGCTCCATAGTCTGGTCTTACCCCACTCTCTCTGTACTTCCTAGCCGGTCTAACCCCACTCTCTCTGTACTACCTAGCGGGTCTAACCCTTCCCTTCTGCTCCATAGTCTGGTCTAACCCCACTCTCTCTGTACTACCTAGTCGGTCTAACCCTTCCCTTCTGCTCCATAGTCTGGTCTTACCCCACTCTCTCTGTACTACCTAGCCGGTCTAACCCTTCCCTTCTGCTCCATAGTCTGGTCTTACCCCACTCTCTCTGTACTACCTAGCCGGTCTAACCCTTCCCTTCTGCTTCATAGTGTGGTCTAACCCCACTCTCTCTGTACTACCTAGCCGGTCTAACCCTTCCCTTCTGCTCCATAGTCTGGTCTTACCCCACTCTCTCTGTACTACCTAGCCGGTCTAACCCTTCCCTTCTGCTCCATAGTCTGGTCTAACCCCACTCTCTCTGTACAACCTAGCCGGTCTAACCCTTCCCTTCTGCTCCATAGTCTTGTCTTACCCCAATCCCTCTGTGCTCCATAGTCCAGTCTAACCCTCCCCCTCTGTGCTCCGTAGTCCGGTCTTACCCTCCCCCTCTGTGCTCCATAGTCCGATCTTACCCCAATCTGTGCTAGTCCAGTCTTATCTCACTCCCTCTGTGCTCCCTTGTCCGGTCTATCTCACCCTTCTGTGCTCCCTAGTCCAGTCTTGCCCCATTCCTTCTGTGTTTCCTAACCATTGATACTGCTAACAAGGTAGCGATCCCAAACCAAGTCAACTCTTATGCATCTTGCAACTGCATCTGTTGAAAGATAAATGGTAGTATGATCTGGTCAGCATAGTATGATCTGGTCAGCATAGTATGATCTGGTCAGCATAGTATGATCTGGTCAGCATAGTATGATCTGGTCAGCATAGTATGATCTGGTCAGCATAGTATGATCTGGTCAGCATAGTATGATCTGGTCAGCATAGTATGATCTGGTCAGCATAGTATGATCTGGTCAGCATAGTATGATCTGGTCAGCATAGTATGATCTGGTCAGCATAGTATGATCTGGTCAGCATAGTATGATCTGGTCAGCATAGTATGATCTGGTCAGCATAGTATGATCTGGTCAGCATAGTATGATCTGGTCAGCATAGTATGATCTGGTCAGCATAGTATGATCTGGTCAGCATAGTATGATCTGGTCAGCATAGTCTGCAAAGGTCTGCAATTTCGGAGGACAAAAAATGGACAGCTGCTGCACCAATCAAATATTTTCCATCAAGGAGTGGATATTTAGGCTAATTGCTGGAATCTTAAAAGAAGAACAGACTTTTGTCTGAGCCTGATATTTCCAAAATCTGACAATTAGATTGATTTTTATAGGAGGAGAACTTTGCTGGCTCTCCTTCTCGCTGTTGATTGGCGCTGTATAGATGACCAAAAGGACTAGTGTTATTCCTTGAACTGCTAACTGCTGTGAAGACTTGGATCTTACTTTCCAGGGAGTTTGAACTGCTAACTGCTCTGAAGACTTTGATCTTGCTTTCTATTAGGTGAGTGCCAGAGAGTTTGAAGTGCTAACTGCTGTGGAAATTTGGATCTTACTTTCTGTTAGGTGAGCTGAATAGTGCCAGAGTGTTTTTATTTACTGCATTCATGAATGGACTTTGTCCTATCCTCCTTTTTATATTGCTGATAGTAGCCCTTCCTGGGGCTTTAACTGACCAGACAATTATCCAAAGCTTCTGATCTTATCGGTAAGGCTTTGGGTTTGTTGCTTGAATCTCAGATGCACAGAAAAACCTTCTTCATGTTGGAACAACTGTGTATAATATTCTTCTTTCTTACCACACTCTCAAACCGGAATGCACTTGGTAGGCTCTGGTCCACTTTTCATCCAACATCTCAAAGCTACTGGATTTTCTGTTACTGCAATTGCTCCTCCTTTCCATTTTACCCGTGTTTGTGTGCTTGATCAATTTGCTTACCAAAAACCTTTTGCAAGTTCCCACTTGTTTTAAAATTCTTCTTTTATGGAAGAGGCAGTAACACAAAGTCACGGAAGTGAACTAGAACCAACCGAGCATAAGTGGGTCAAATGAGAATAAAATCCTACAATAGCTTCTAAGGCTTCAGCATACAGGAGGAAATTTTTTTCACAGTTTGCTCAAACAAAAATAAGAATTTGCACTTCAAGGGATAAAATTCTTCCCCAGTGCATACTGAAACGTAGGACTGCTTTTGATCATTTTTTTTCCTGTCTCAAAGCTATTTCTGTGCTCCCTTAGATGATAAAAGGCTTCACATGTCTGTCGATGAGCATGACTGGTTCTCGTTAGAAAGAGGACTTCAAAAACTTAGCTGTAGTAAAACCAGCATCTGTGAGTGCTGTTGTCCATCCAAAACAGGCTAAGTAGTATCCCAACATGACCCACATTTCCATCTCCTATTACAGGCATCCAAACATTACAACTAATTTATCTTCTCCGTGACTTGTTGGGCATGTCCACTGGATAAACTTGGCCTTTGCAAAGATGAGTTAATCACATGCCATAGCTGGAATCAGTCCTGGATGTAGTAAAGAAGTAAGATTTCCATAGCATGTTTTATCATTGCTGGAGCACTGTAGGCCAGGTTTTAAATCCAGTATCTTACTATGATTTGCAATCTCTCTCTCTCTCTCAGTCTGTCTGTCTGTCTGTCTGTTTGTGCATCCCCGAACTCCTTTTGTTTGTTGAATTTACTTTTTGGAATGGAGGAAGTTGCTCTTTTTAAGCTATTTGCGACCATTGGTCATTTTGTATAGCTATACATCTGTACATGCATTGTATAACTATACACCTGTGCATGCATCTGTGCATGCATTGTATAGCTGTACACCTGTGCATGCATTGTATAGGTATACATCTATGCATGCATTGTATAGCTATACATCTGTGCATGCATTGTATAGCTATACACCTTTGCATGCATTGTGTAGCAATACACCTGTGCATGCATTGTATAGCTATAGCTTGTGCATGCATTGTATAGCTATACACCTGTACATGCATTGTATAGCTATACATCTGTGCATGCAATGTATAGCTATACACCTGTGCATGCATTGTATAGCTATAGACCTGTGCATGCATTGTGTAGCTATACACCTGTGCATGCATTGTGTAGCTATAGACTTGTGCATGCATTGTATAGCTATACACCTGTGCATGCATTGTATAGCTATACACCTGTGCATGCATTTTATAGCTATAGACTTGTGCATGCATTGTATAGCTATAGACTTGTGCATGCATTGTATAGTTATACACCTGTGCATGCATTGTGTAGCTATACACTTGTGCATGCATTGTATAGCTATAGACTTGTGCATGCATTGTATAGCTATACGCCTGTGCATACATCTGTGCATGCATTGTATAGTTATACACCTGTGCATGCATTGTGTAGCTATACACTTGTGCATGCATTGTATAGCTATAGACTTGTGCATGCATTGTATAGCTATACGCCTGTGCATACATCTGTGCATGCATTGTATAGCTATACACCTGTGCATGCATTGTATAGCTATACACCTTTGCATGCATTGTATAGCTATAAATCTGTGCATGCATTGTATAGCTATACACCTGTGCATGCATTGTATAGTTATACACCTGTTCATGCATTGTATAGCTATACACCTGTGCATGCATTGTATAGCTATAAATCTGTGCATGCATTGTATAGCTATACACCTGTGCATGCATTGTATAGTTATACATCTGTGCATGCATTTTTCACGTCCCCAATGATGGTACCCAAGTAGCATCAATGTTTGGCGATATCAGGCCTGTGTTTATCTCGGTCCTGGGTGTCACACAAATAGCACAAATGACCATTATTCTTTGTGAATTTATAGGCCATGTACAATATTTGGTATAAATTATGAACTTGGACGGACCACAAACAATTGTTTTGGCTGTACAAATGCAGAAGTGCATATTAACGACATTAGCCAACTATATAGCTTCTGACTTGCACTGTGAGGGAAGCAAGCTTTCTGTAACATTTCTTGTATCAGGGAACAGCAAAGAAAATGTATTCCATCTGAGTGTTTTTTTATTCTGTATTTTTGGAAATAATCTTGTAGCTCCGCTTTTAAACGTTGTTTTTTTTTCCGGATTTTTTTTGCTTTGTGTTTTTCAAAGGCAGCTTGTAATTCTTCCATTTAAACATGCTAGTGCTTTGCTCACCTCTATAGTATTTCTACATGCAGCACTAACTCAGCAAAGGCACTTGCTTTGGCTTGTTTCTCCAAGTGATGTAAAGAGAAATGTGAGCCTACTTGTGCAGGATGAAAGACACAGTTACAGTTAAGTTATTTGGTTGGGCATGAAAAATGATTAATCAAACTGGAATGGTGATTCTTAGCTTACTTAAAGATATGTAATGAAAATTTATCTATTTTTTTTTTTTTTTTTCTTGTTTCAACTGAATACTTCCGTCTTCATCCGAGCAAATAATAATAACCATACTCTTGTGACATGTCTCACAAGTATTCAGTCAAGATGTTGGCAACAAAAATCTGATTTCAAGATAAATATTTGCAACTGGTAGGTCAACACCACTATATATCTTGTAAAGTAACTCACTATCACATATCTCTCTTGCCATATCTTTAATAGACTTGCCCATATTGAATGAGTATTTTGTAATTCAAAAGTCTGAGCTGTTTCATGTTCTCCAAAGTTCACTTTCCCTGGAAAGAAATTCAGCTTCAGGGATTCTTGTTCATTGTTTAAAAAAAAAGTACTGTAAATATACATGGTGTTCTATAAATATCCCATGGTGTTCTATAAATATCCCATGGTGTTCTATAAATATCCATGGTGTTCTGTGAATATCCCATGGTGTTCTGTGAATATCCATGGTGTTCTGCGAATATCCACAATGTTCTGTGAATATCCATGGTGTTCTGTGAATATCTTATGGTGTTCTGTGAATATCCCATGGTGTTCTGTGAATATCCCATTGTGTCTTGTGAATATACATGGTGTTCTGTGAATATCCATGGTGTCTTGTGAATATCTCATGGTGTTCTGTGAATATCTCATGGTGTTCTGTGAATATCTCATGGTGTTCTGTGAATATCTCATGGTGTTCTGTGAATATCCATGGTGTTTTGTGAATATCCATGGTATTCTGCGAATACCCCATGGTTTTCTGTAAGTATTCATGGTGTTCTGTGAATATCCCATGGTGTCTTGTGAATATACATTGTATTCTGTGAATACCCCATGGTGTTCTGTAAATATCCATGGTGAGCTGTAAATATTCCATGGTGTTCTGAAGTTAAAATTTTAGTTTAAAAAGTAGCCAAGTGTATATTTTTGGCCATTAGTTATCAGCGCAAGATCTACACCTTGAATGAGGCGGAAAGTTTATGATGGGCTGCTAGTAAGTACTAGTTATAGCTTTCACTGTGCCCAGTTGTGAAGCATATTAGCTGGCTAGCTACTAGCTTAATCAAGAGCATTATTGAGCTATCTATCTATGCATGCAGTCAAGTGCCGTGAGAAGGCTATAGCTAAGATCCAAAGCAGTAACTCTAGCTATTGCAACTTGTCTAAACTTGGTTCAAAGTCCATAAAAGGAAGTCCTCAAATGAAAGCTAACCTGATGAGCTACTATATTTCTACGGAGACACATCCTAGGCTAGCTGCACAACTTTTGTGTATTGTGTGCTCGAGTGCCGTTTAAAAGGTAGAAGTACTAACCAGAACTGTAGTTATTTGGCGTATATATTCTCCTCTCTCATTAAGAGGGTGAACATCCAATGCCAATTGTGTAGGAAAACATATTTCTTCTGATGACTTTCTTTGGCCTATAATACAAAGCTTCCAATTAATGTTTTCAGAGGTGTAGCTAGTTACACACTTGACCCATGTTTCTAGCTACATGTGTGTACATGCTTGTACATGCATCAGGTGCCTCAGCAATGCCTCAGCATCTACTGCAGGTGTAACATTCCTGGTCATTTACATATCTTCCCCCCCCCCCCCCCCCCCCCCCCCCCCCCCCCCAAAAAACAAGCTTGTTAAATACACTCCATTTACATGTCTTTCCCCTCACAAGCTTGATAAATGCACTCCATTTACAAGTCTTTAAGCCACACAACCACAGAATATCAATCATGTGATATATTGCACATAATTTTGCGAGCAAAGCAAGCCCTGACTATGGATGTTAGATGGAAAACTATGTATTGCTGCACAGGGCCTATCTGTGTATGTATGTTTGCTCCGTAAGTTCACCCATAAAAACTCTGAATTGTCAACCTACTTTAACACTGCAGGCTTACAGAAAATAAAACGGTGTATCTATCTGAGCTGGCATGTGCAGACTAAAATGAAATGGTCGTCATAATGAAGGCACCTGTAGATAAAGGAATGGTAACTGGAGGCACCTTCGAGTGAGAACTGCTGTGTTGGAAAGGATGCTGGAGTTTAATTATGACATACAACTGGCATGCTCTAGCATTGGAGATGATGCAAATTATTTGTCCTGATGGTGCAGAAATTATCAGGTAAACACACAATGCCTTGCACGTAGTGCCACTCTCTCTATCGAACAGTGAATACATGAAATGATGGCTACATAGTTAGCATGTGTAGAAAGGATAAATTAGGGCCGTAAGAGCTGGTGCGGTAGCCGCCTGACCAAAGTTCTGTGCCAAAGAAATCAAAAAACATTGTTGTGGCTGAAGTGCTTCATCTTATTCAGCCTCACTCACCATTTACAATTCTGCTGTCGATGTCTGTATGCAGCATATCTGAGTCGCACTTTATTGTACAAGTGGCTCAGTCGTGCGATTAGGAAGCAAACTAGCTTCTAGGGTTTGGCAGCAGGTTGTCTAACTCTTGTTAAGCTATTTTGACCCTAGTAAGTACGTCGTCGCTTGAGTAACCAAAGATTGCTTCCTATGGACCTGTAACTGATGCATATACTCAATAGAAGACTAATGGTGGAGAGAATACTGAACACAATAAACAGTGTGTAAGTGCTATCCATAAACTTTCACATGATGTCAGAGTTCTTGTCAGCTTCTGGATAATCTTCCCTTTAGTACTCTGAAAATTCCTGCAGAACACTCTATCTGACGACCTCAATCTTAGTGTGTAGAATGCTTCCATATTCAAGGGAAGCTGCTTCCAAGTACTGTTAAAAATTTTTCGTGACATGCACCACTTGGGTATTTGTAAGGAAAATACATTCAATTCTTGGTTAGTTCTCCATATCACAATCTAGGAATTACTTCATCAATAATGTACACTGATCAGTCAGCTTGGTAAGAAGACAGGTGCAATACAATGCTATGATTTTGATTAAAATAGTAATAAAATGACCACTCCACCTTCGCTTGCCACTCACTTCAGTGTTAAAATAGTGTGCACTCTTGTGCACCAGATGGTGCTTTTGTCTGCTGCATAAACAAGATACAATATTTTATCCCTGCCGCCTTTCTGAGAAGGTGCAGTAATGCACAAGACAGTAACAGTACCAGATATTGTTCTAGAGAAAGGCAAGAAGTGTTCCTGGTAATACAGAAAAGAACTAAACTTTGGCAATACCATTTTAATTTGTTAAGACACGGTAGAGAACAGGAAACTTCAGACCACGGCAAACACTGACCAGCGACATGAATTTCTTGACAAGTTGACAAAGTGAATATGCCATGTGATTGCAGGTATGTCCTTAGCTGTGATAACACCTTGACTGGCAGAGACTGTAATATTCAGAAGTTGAAGATCAACTTAGAGTATTACTATATCTATTGGTGAAATGTATTTGTGTGACTATTGAACGGAATGCCAGTGCAAGAAACGGCAAAATATTTACTTTGATCGTATCTTCTACTATCAGCCAGAAAATGACATTCCTGACTTCCTGGATTGTGGATCTACATAGGAACATTTCCACCAAGCTGTGTGTACTGTAGCTAAAAGCCAGCAGTAAACTTTATATAGAATTGGCTGCTTATACCTCCTGTCTCACTCCACCCTTATGAGAAGCTTTACTCTGACTTTGGAAGTTCAGCTTCTGTATGTGCACAATGCTAAAACTGGATGCTACACCTCCCTTTCTCACTCCACTCTTATGAGAAGCTTGACTAACTTGGAAGTTCAGCTTCTGTGTGTGCACAATGCTAGATTTAGTGCATCTCCTGCAATCTGCTTTAATGCAATACAGCCAACATGTGCCGCGATCTCTGCTTTTGTTTATAACAGTTTTAGAAGACAAGAAGTACGAGATGGTTTTAGTTTTCTCCAGGTAGCTGAGGTAAAAATTAAATATCATCTGCTCTCTAGAGGATAAAACATCTATCTGTATTATAATTACCGGAAAAAAGTCTTGCACATCTCCAGTATCTGTTGTATCATTATCTATGAAATAGTCAGAACACTTCCAGTTTGCCAAAGTGTGAGAGCACAATTTAAAAAGTGGAAGCTATTTTTCTGGGAAAGGCTCTCAGATGCCTTTACTTACTGGGAACCATACTGATTGATACCTTCGTCCTTGAGAACAGAGGTGCTACTGTGTGAGCTTCCTTGCTGTATGTTTTGTTGTAGACGATAACAAGAGCAGCATGTTTACTTACCTTTTGTTTAGATACCAACTGCAGCTTATTTGTATTTGCATTCTGTATGAACAGTTCGATAAAATTAGTTCCTGAAAAATTAATATTCATGTATATAAAATATATATTTATATTATATATATATATGGTTTTAAAACACGACGAACTGTGTCATGGATCAATCGGTAAAGTGCTTGCCATGACTATTCTTTCTCCTGCTAAAGAATTATTTATCCATTTCTGAGGACCAACCAGATTTGTGGTCTACAATAATCAGTAGTTTAACCTTCCTTCTAGCTAGCTCTAGATAGTGTCAGCTACTATGACCCTGCTCAATACATTATCCTGCACACTTATTATTGCTGTATGCATCCGTTGGTGTAGGTTGGCGAGGGTGATCCACTATTAGCATGATTGCAATTCCATCATACTTTGTGACACGATCAGAAGAACTGGACATTGGGAGAACTGGATATTTTATGTTATCTTGCTCTTGTTCTTGCATTGATATTATATTTTCATGGTTTTGTACACATGATGTCATAGTATTTTGTTACCTGTTATTACTGAATTATATTTATTTTTATAAGAAATGTTTTTATAAAAATTGTAATTAACAGTGGCCCTAGCTATGTATAATTATGTTTAATTGCCTGCATCTGTGTAATTAAGCTTTATTTTGAAAAAAAGTAATTGCTAAAAACCAAGTGACCTCTGTTGACTTTTCCTTTGGCTCCTCCCATGACTTGCCAAAAAAAGTGTTATTATTTTTTTTTTACTGCTGCTTGATCACTCAGGGCATCTTTCCATCTCTGCATCACAGAAAGCTGCACTCCCATTCTCGCCAGCATACTCCACGGTGGTCCATCTAAATCCTGTGCAAGCTAATACTTTGCAACTATACTATGATCATTTCCTTGGTTTGTATTTCTTTGTGGGATTATTTTTTATGAATCTCATTAGAGCACTTCCTGTGTAGTATACTCCATGCAATAGCTCCTTTGATTATGAGCTATTAATTTTGAAGCCAAGTCAGGTAGAAAAGTCATGCATGAACTAATAGATGTTAGTTAGTCAATTGGTTATGAATAGCTCTCTATATTTTTTGTAGATTCAATCTTGTGAGTTACTTAAACATCTGATCGTCGGGTGCATGTGATTTTGAGTGATGGAAGTTGTGTTTTGAAGCTCTTGGCTTTCTTATTTTGGGAGATGAACACCATTTTGCTCTGCTGCTCGCATTATTTGTTTTGTAAAGTCAGCACCTATGAAAAAAAAGCTTATTTCTGGAGTATATGGAGATCAGCCTACCTTTGAAGAACATATTCATCATATGCTGTGGCCGAAATCTTATGGCACTAGTGTTGAACTACAGGCAACTGCTACTAATTATCAAGTGTCAATTTATATCTATTGGTAGAATCACGGCCACTGGGAAGTTATAGAACCACAATGTAATGAGTGAATTCCATTATCTTCTTATAGATATGAATTATATGCCCATCTCATCGTTTGCAGACATAAATATTTAGTGACATATGACAGTATTGTGGCCAACTTCTCAGGGATTCTTGCCACCACCAAACCTTACATAAAACTATTTGTTCTGGATTCGATTGCTTGTTGAATATTGGATAGCTATGCATGATGTGTTTTCTTGTATCCTTCAAGCCCTATATTTTTCCAAGTTGTCCAAAATACATTCCCAATTTTTTTTTGTACTGGGGAAGAGCTACAGAAATGCAATGCGAGTGGAACAGGACATTAATACCAGTAGCCTTAGAAAAATTAAGTATACCAGCAGCCTTACAAAAAAACTAACCTTTTATTTAATTTGCACTTCCATGAGGTCATTTTGAATGAGGTCATATTGCATTAGGTCATATTCCATGAGGTAATATTGCCTGAGGTTATATTGCTTGAGGTCATATTGCGTGATGTATTCCATGAAGAAATATTCCATGAGGTAACTCCATGAAGTCATATTCCATGAGGTCATATTGCATGAGGTTATATTCCATGAGAAGTCATATTCCACGAGGTCTTATTCCATGAGATCATATTGTATATTGCCTGAGGTATATTCCATGATGTCTTATTGCATGAGGTCATTTTGCTTGAGGTCATATTCCATGAGATCATATTCCATGAGGTCATATTCCATGAGGTCATATTGCCTGAGGTCATATTCTATGAGGTCATATTCCATGAGGTCATATTGTCTGAGGTCATATTGCATGAGGTCATTTTGCTTGAGGTTATATTCCATGAGGTCATATTGCATGAGGTCGTGTTCTATGAGGTCGTTGCAGGAGGTCATATTACATGCGGTCATATTGCATGAGGTCATATTCCATTAGTTTCATATTCTATGTGGTCATACGCTATGAGGTCATATTCCATAAGGTCATATTCCATGAGGTCATATTCCATGAGGTCATATTCCATGAGGCCATAATTCCATGAGGTCATATTGCATAGTGCCTGAGGTCATTGCACGAGGTCATATTCCATGAGGTCATATTGCATGCTGTCATATTCCATGAGGTCATATTCCATGAGAGGTCAGATTGTATGATGCCTTATTCCATGAGATAATATTGCATGAGGTCATATTGCATGAGGTCATATTGCATGCGGTCATTTTGCTTGAGGTCATATTCCATGAGATCATATTCCATGAAGTCATATTCCACGAGGTCATACTGATTGAGGTCATATTGCATGAGTCATTTTCTATGAGGTCATATTGCATGAGGTCATATTCCATGAGGTCATTTTCCACAAGGTCATACATAGTCCACGGGGTCATATTCCAGTTTGTTTGTTTTGTGTGTATGTTACAGTGAGATATATACCACCACCCTTCCCCGTGAGATATATACCACCACCCTTCCCCGTGAGATATATACTACTACCCTTCCCCGTGAGATATATACCACCACCCTTCCCCGTGAGATATATACCACCACCCTTCCCCATGAGATATATACTACTACCCTTCCCCGTGAGATATATACCACCACCCTTCCCCGTGAGATATATACCACCACCCTTCCCCGTGAGATATATACTACAACCCTTCCCCGTGAGATATATACCACCACCCTTCCCCGTGAGATATATACTACTACCCTTCCCCGTGAGATATATACTACTACCCTTCCCCGTGAGATATATACTACTACCCTTCCCCGTGAGATATATACTACTACCCTTCCCCGTGAGATATATACTACTACCCTTCCCCCCTCATTCATTTTGATTATTTTTTGGATGAGAAACCTAACTGTTGTTACTGATGTATCAGAGGAAATGGATAGTTACACAAGTATTTAATACGACCATCAACCAGTGCAAAAATTAGTGATGCCACTAAAATGTTATGTGATTAGATTGTGCAGTGAAACAATAAACATTACTGTGTTGTTGTGCTGTGAAACAATAAACAATTCTGTGGTATTGTGCTGTGAAACAATAAACAATACTGTGTTGTTGTTGAATAGCAATCCTTCCCAGATAACTTACACCTCCTCCACACCGCAATAATTATTACAACCACTCCACCATCTTTCCTGTGCCATTGACATCCCACCCACACAAACCTCCAACAAACATTCTTTAGCCCCCTATGCTCTGGTCATCTTATCTAACAGTGATTGTGGTTATTATATCATTATTATGTGTATATATTATATATTTGATAAAATCTCAAAGAGAATAAAAATGTTATTACTTTATTCAAATTTGTGGAAATTAGAACATATACTATTATTAATTATTGGATGCACAAGTGTTATGCCAGGCTGGCTACCCATGGTTTGCCATCTTTATATTGTAGTCATTGTCATATCAGCTAGAGTTTTATCCTCTTGATGCTAATCAGAAATCTGATGATGTAACCATTGACCAGAGATGATGGAAAATCTCCTGATACTTCTGCTGGGTAACCAGGGAGTCGCTACATTTGAGGATTGGTTATGTCTCATAGTGGTACGTGCCATAATTTAATGTTACCCTTTGGGCTAGCAACATTATCTATTATCCTTTCTGGTTCAGTTCAATTTCGTGATCTCTCGGGTTAAGTTCGGTCGGTTACATCACCTGTGGTAATCCCATGTCACATGACTAAACTTCGGATTGGGTAAATTTAGTCCCTACAATTACACTAGCCTACCCTATTAGTCTCGTGATACATTTGGGAACAGAAGAGGAGAAATTTGTTACAATCCAAAAATGATGAATATGTGAGCAAGTCCTCTTGATCAATTGGATTGTAGTGGTTGCATCTTCAATTTCTTAATGTCTGTGAAGGATGGTATTTTTTCATGCTGATTTGTGTAGAGTAACTCCATCCCATTGTGCAGACTATTCTGACTCACGAAAACTTGACAATCGCTGTAGTACTTTTCCCAATGCCTAAGACCAACATGACATATATGGTACCACGAAGCTATGAGATGACTTTTTTAAAATAATGTACTATGACTCATACCTAGCATAATTGTAGGTAACTGTGACCTTAGTTCTTGTAAAAACCTCATTACCTGGCTGTGTGATGCAGCACTCATATTTCCGGATTATAAAACACACAAAAAAGCTCATTTTTCAGGAAACTGACTAGCAGCTTATTAAAATCCTAAATGTTTCAAAAAGACTTAAAATGGCCTTGAATTCTTCATGAAGATTATCAGCAGCCAAAAAACTGTTAAAAATCACTTCCGGAAAACTTCTAATTGTCCGATGCATTGACGATTTAGTGAAAATGCTTAACGGGTAAAAGTACACCCAAAGATGAACATGCATTATCCAGAGCATGAAGTCGGCATAAATAAGAGGAAACTGTAACAAGATGAAGTGTTTCCTCAAAAAGATAATTGGTTTGACAAGGAAACAAGTAGACTCATTGTTTTTTGGACTATTTACCTTTTAATATTAATCTTTCTTTGATTTTAATCTGTATCAAATCAGGTGTTCATGTTGACATTGGCCTTTCAGATATGTACATTTTTTCCCTCCATCTTTTTATGTATAGCCATCCGTTTACTTGTATATGAAAGTGTTCCCGTCTTGGTTTACGGAAACAAGGAAATAGTTATCTTACTGAAAAGAACTCGCTGGCAAATTCTATGATCGACCTTGGCTGTGCAAGAGTGAGAATGAGTGTACAAAAGAGAACAGAAGAAAGGTAGATCTACAACAGCATGGTGAAATGATGAAAGAGATCAAGAATGCAAAAAAAAATCAAAACATAATGTCTGCAGCTAATTGCTTTCTTTAACCGATTAAACGCCGACTTTCTCTGTATTTTTTTTTTCCAATTATATTTATAGCTATAACTTTTTCTTCTAGAGTAAACTTTTCAAACTGTTTATACCATTATAATGCAAATACAATAAATCAGTTCATGTATGCAAACAAAAGCTACGCATCCAGCTTTCTATATCTACAACAAAACCTACAGCAAGAAATCCATCCAAAAGCGATTCCCTTCTCAAGAGAAGGATTCAAACTGTTTTCCAGTAAGCATTGGCATCTATCCGGTCTTCTTCAGCAGATGGGCCTCCAGAAAGTACCGTGAAGTTCTGAAGAAATGCTTCCTGGGGGAGTTGCGTTTGAATCAGCCTTATAATAGTTAGACAGTGAGACCAGGGACCTAAGGTATTCAGGGACCTGATAATCCTGTGTTGTGACCCTAGCTTAGCAAGGGCACTACTATGGACCTGACGGTCTCTAAATACCTTAGGACCCATTGGTCGAGATGTCTAACTGATTTAGAGTGCAGCAACGTAACCAAGCTGCTTAAACAGGAATAGCTAGCGAGATGGATTGAAAAAAATCACTAGCTGGTTGCTGGAAAATGAACCAAGCTTCAGCAGTCTTCTTTTAGCTAAACTAGCTAATTGGTTGTACGAAAATGAACTGGGTGCTATATAGTGAAGAACTAGCTCGTTAGCTTACTAAAAAAGCGGGCATGACTAGGGTTGAGTACACAAGTTCAACAACAATAAGAAAAAATATGGTAATAAAATTACCTGATCAGAAGTAGGGGGGGGGGGGGGAATTATCATGATTAGAGAAATGATTTAAAAAAAACAGAATTTTTTGTGTCCTAATCTAGCACAAAGGTCCCATTCAAACTGGCAATGTTTGCAGTATAAAATAAAATGGCAGCATAATACAGAACAATGAAAGAGTTATGAATAGCGAATGTAACCAAGTTATTATTGAATCGATTGACTCTTTGGACGGTTTCTTTACTTCATGACTTAAAAATGGAGCATCAAATACCTC
The DNA here is from genome assembly GCA_965261955.1 of Leptonemataceae bacterium. Classification (GTDB taxonomy): domain Bacteria; phylum Spirochaetota; class Leptospiria; order Leptospirales; family Leptonemataceae; genus JABAAI01. The sequence goes on along the minus strand of CBDHEM010000044.1, from coordinate 34,657 downwards.
AAAACCACTACTAGGTAGATAGGCTAAAGTTTAATTAATTTTTTTCCCTTCTTTTTTCACCTACACCAAATCTGCTGAAGTATAGCTGAAACCATATTGCCTAATCTGCAACTTTCATTCCATGTGTGTCAATTCCACTCTGTGTTTTTAAGTAAAACTCCTTCCTTACCTGGAAGTATGATATAATAGCCTCCTACTTCATATTAGCAGATACTAGATAACTCCAAAAAAAAGCAGAGCTCATATCTCACCAAAAAACACTATAGCAGCATCTTAACATCTTATTTTATACCCTCAAATTTTTTTTCCAGCAAGCCTTGAATTCTTCACGAAGATAGTAAACCAGCAGCCTAAAATGTCCTCGAGCTTCCATAACTTGGTCCCAGAAGACTCCAAACTTTCCAATGCATTACCGATTCAGTCCAAAAAAATGTAGGTAGATGGTCATAAAAATGATAAGTATACTCGTTTGATATGTGGTCAAGTAGATTAAACTCTTGTGACCACATAAGCACAGACCAGGTATTCTGTACTAATATGCATATTTGTAATAAACAGTATCAATAAAATAACCCATAATTGGGTTGGTTATGGAATTATCCAGAGAATGGAGTCTGCATTACAATATTACTTGTGGAGAGGCAAAACAAAACAAAAAGCATTTTATTTATGGCATGACAAAAATGAAAGGAACAAGCATTGACTACATGTTATATAGGATCCTTTTCCATCTAAAAGTGTACACTGGTGTTCATGCCTGCCTACATTGGCTTTTTTGCTAATTTTTTTTATATTGTTTATGTATCCTTTAATGTATGAGCAATATATTCACTACGATATTAAAGTGTCACTCATTTTGGATTTATATAGACTTGGAAATGGTTATCTTTCTGAAATGAACTGGCTTGAAATTCGAATATGGACCTTGGGTGCGCTGGCAAGAGAATGAGTGACTACAATAGAGAACTGAAGAAAGATCAATGCCTACATAGAGTCTATAGTGGAGAAATGAGGGAACTTATCAAGTGTGAAAAATGTTAAAACCAAATATCAACATCTATGCATGGTATCACAATTCTATCAGTCTACAAGGACTGCCCGATGGGAAGGTCTGAATTACTTCTTATCAGCTCCTGAATGTTTTTCCTTTCAGTACTCTTAAAATTCATTGGACACCACCTGGTGACATCAATACAGGTGTGCTTGCCATCATCTCTGGGAAAATCTACCTCCAAGTATTCGTAACAAAGTTTCTACTCGCAGCTATTATTCCACAGCATTTCTATTTCAGAACCGGTCAGCCCAAAATGTTGCAAGGTATCATAATATACAACTTTGAAAGCTGCACATAAAATATAAAACAATTTATTAAATTTGAATGGAAATAATTTAATAAACACAGCAGGCAAGAAGCTTCAGCTACACACACAATGTTTTCCATTCATTTCCAGTTGCAAAGCAATAAGAGCCAGAGGTAAAATCTTCACAAGAATAGGTGTGGTGCACAGAGTCACTGGGAAGCCTCAGTTTCTTCCTGTTACGGTAGGATAAACCCACAATCTTCCAAAGGAAAGAATTACTTGAATTTATATTTTTAATGATGTCATTAATAATAACATCTTGTTTGCTCATTGGTGGAAAAGCTATTTTTCCAGGAGATCATTCCATAACTAATGCCAGCTCTCCCAGCAAAATGTAGGTGACAAATGACATGCACTCCTTGTAGGGGAGAATAGTTTTGAAAAAGTGTGTTTCATTTGTATCTTGATGTCTTTTACCTCGTTGAGGACATTAGCTCTCTTCTTATCACTTCTGCTGGAGTCATGCAGCTCCTAATGTAACTTCCTCACATAACATCTGCTCCCCACACAACTTCTGCTCCCCAATACACAAGATTTTTTTTCTATTTCAATTGATACTGGCTTCTCTAGTCCTTCTTTGTTGTTCATTCAAAGCCTTTTCTACTTCATCATTATGTATCTGGATCTTGGTATTCCGTGCTTCCTGCATTCTCTGCATGACTTGTTCATTCATGGCCTTCAACTGCACACCTCATGACTTGACCAGAGTATAGGCTGCCTCTCATGGTTGTCTTTGAGAGACTCTGTGCCTAGCTTCATCTGATGGCCTGTCACAATCTTTAATCTAGTTAACTGGAAATGCACATATTTCAGCACTTCAGGGTGCAGTCGCGTGTCTGCCTCTTCCTTGTTAAATTCCCCAGCCTTACCCACTTCTTCATTAGTCATATATCTCTCATTTAACTAACCCTCTTAGAAAAAACCTCATGCTGGAGTTGCTATTCTGAGACAGCCAGATTTCTTTCTGGTTTTCAAACTGATTCCCCATTTTTACAACGTCAGTGGCAGATATGTGAATTAAATTTTTGAACTGGTCCTGCTGTTTGGTTTCCTTGGCAACACACTTTAACATCCAATTGGTAATAATTACTTCGTTCTTCTATACCAGGATAGATATTTGATTTTATCCTTTTCCTAGACAAGATTGCAATCTTCCAGCTTAGCTGTGATGCCATTTCTGGCTTTGTAATGAAAGAAATAATTGTTCAGTAACTATCTATATTCTTCAGCTGCATTCATCAATTTGGAGTGTATTTTTGCATGTCATCTCGACTACCCAGGTTATTGAGAACAATCTGTTTCCATTATGGTCTTTTGCAAGGCAGCTTAACTGAAAGCTACAGCCAAATCTTCAGAGAAGTTGCTCTTAGCTTCTTGCTCCTGGAGCTGAATTACGTCTGCTTTAGCACACCTTAAATTGGACCTAGCTTAGAGTTGACCCTTTGAGTTGTATTATGGTACCCCTTAGATCACTGTTGAGAAGATAGCCTGGTTTGGAATTTGTTTTCTTAAAATGGCCACTAGGTCCTCCAGCTCATCTCCACCATTTTCCTGCTTCCTGAGATTTTTACATCAATCCAAATTGTAAGGGGCATTGATATAAGCATTAATGGCCACTCCAAAGGTAATCACGGAGACATTTAAAGCTTTAGTATCCATTAACTATGTGGGCCTTGCTATAAAAATACTTAAAGCAGTATTCATGGTGGTATCAGATTTTTGGAGTGTTATTCATCATATCAAGGCCATAGGTGGAGGCTAACCTTTTCAAAGCAACCAAATATCGGTAGCCAGACTTGTGAATTACGTCAGAAAAACTTAAATTATACCTCATAATAATAATAATATTAATTTTTGCTTCACAACCATGCGCAAGATGTTGCATGTGTACATGATGGAATGATTAAATTAAATGTATGGGAGGTTGCAGGTTGAGTACCAATAGCTGGTATTACCTTTTGATAAAGAAGGTGAGCCAAGTCTGCATTCAATGATCGATAATGCCAACGGAGACATTAACAGCAAAATGAACAGGGATTATTTGGATCAAATTTATATAGAAAAATGTTCCAAAACTTGATGTATAAGTATATTTTTTTGACTAAAAAGGGAACTTTCAGTGAATTTTCCCGAAAATGTTTCAAAACAACAGGAAAGCATAGTTTAGCTGTATGTGGCTCATTTTGAGGAGAAAAACAGTTTTTGTTAATTTAATATTTGTCCAATTTTACCGCTTTGATCAAAAACATTTGTTTAAACAAATCCAAATTTTCCTCAGGATTTGCCCAGTTCAAACTTGTTAAGAAAAACAAACTTTCTGAGTATTTCTGTGCTCCTTTCTGAGATAGTCACTTTTTGGACTAAAAAGAGAAGCTTTCAGTAAATTTCACCCAAAATGCTTAAAAAAAACAGAAAAACATAGTTTAGCTGTTTCTGGCTCAACAAACTTTCTAAGTATATCTGAGTTTCTTTCTGAGAGGGTTAATTTTGACTAAAAAGAGAAGATTTCAGTGAATTTCTCCCAAAACGCTTCAAAACAACAGGAAAGCATAGTATAGCTGTGTGTGGCTCATTTTGAGGAGAAAAAAAGATTTTGTTAATATTTGTCCCCTTTTACTGGTTTGATCAAAAACAATTGCTTAAACAAATCCAAATTTTCCTCAGGATTTGCCCCGTTTCAAACTTGTTAAGAAAAACAAACTTTCAGTGTATTTCTAGGCTCCTTTCTGAGATAGTCACATTTTTGATTAAAAAGAGAAGTTTTCAGTTAATTTCACCGAAAATACTTCAAAACAACAGAAAAGCATAGTTTAGCTGTATGTGGCTCAATTTGAGGAGAAAAACAGTTTTTGTCAATTTTGTAGTTGTCCAATTTTACTGATTTGTTCAAAAAAAGTTGTTTAAAGAAATCCAAATTTTCTTCAGGATTTGCTCCTTTTAAAACTTGTTTAGCAAAACAACCTTTCTGAGTATTTCTGTTCTCCTTTCTGATGTAGTCAATTGTATGAATGAAAAGAGAAGTTTACAATGATTTTGTCCGAAAATGCTTCAAAACAACAGAAAAGTATAGTTTGGCAGTATGTGGCTCATTTTGAGGTGAAAAACAGTTTTTGTTAATATTTGTCCCATTTTACTGCTTTGAACAAAAAGGGTTGCTTACAACAAATCCAAATTTTCTTCTTGTTTCCCACGTATTCAAATTTGTTAAGAAAAACAAACCTGAGAATTTCTGTGACCTTCCGGAGTTAGTCACTTTTTGACTAAAAAGAGAAGATTTCAATGAATTAACCCGAAAATGCTTCAAAACAACAAAAAATAATAGTTTAGCTGTATGTAGCTCACATTGAGGAAAAAAACAGTTTTTGTTAATATTTGCCCCCTTTCAATGGTTTGTTCAAAAAAATTGTTTAAACAAATCCATATTTTCCTCTTGGTTTGCCACTTTTCAAACCTGTTAAGAAAAACAAACTTTCTGAGTATTTCAGTGCTCCTTTCTGAGATAGTCACTTTTTTGACTAAAAAGGGAAGTTTTCAGTGAATTAGCCCAAACATGCTTCAAAACAACCAAAAAGCATAGTTTGGCTGTATGTGGCTCATTTTGAGTGGAAAAACAGTTTTTGTTAATATTTGTCCTGTTTTACTGCTTTTGAACAAAAAGGGTTGTTTACAACAAATCCAAATTTTCTTCTGGATTTGCCCCTTTTCAAACTTGTTGAGAAAATTTTTTTTCCAAGTATTTCTGAGTTTGTATCTGAGATAGTCACTTTTTTGACTAAAAAGTGAAGTTTTCAGTGAATTAGTCCGAAAATGCCTCAAAACAACAGAAAAGCATAGTTTGGCGGTATGTGGCTCATTTTGAGGAGAAAAACAGTTTTTGTCAATTTAGTATTTGTCCAATTTTACTTCTTTGATCAAAAACAATTGTTTAAACAAATATAAATTTTCTTCTTGGTTTTCCTCTATTAAAATTTGTTAAGAAAAAAAAACTTTCTGAGTATTTCTGTGATTCTTTTTGAGATTGTCACTTTTTTGACCAAATAGAGAAGTTTTCAGTAAATTAGCCCGAAAATGCTTCAAAACAACAGAAAAGCATAGTTTGGCAGTGTGTGGCTCAATTTGAGGAAGAAACAGTTTTTGTTAATATTTTTCCCATTTAACTGCTTTGAACAAAAAGTTTTGTTTACAACAAATCCTAATTTTCTTCAGGATTTGTACCTTTTCAAACTTGTTAAAAAAAAAGTTCTAAGTATATCTGAGCTTTTTTCTGAGATAGTCACTTTTTTGACTAAAAAGAGATGTTTTCAGTGAATTTCCCCCAAAATGCTTCAAAACAACAGGAAAGCATAGTTTTGCTGTATGTGGCTCATTTTGAGGAGAAAAACTTTTTTTTTAATATTTGTACCCTTTTACTAGTTTGATAAAAAAAAATTGTTTAAACAAATCCAAATTTTCCTCAAGGATTTGACCCTTTACAAACTTGTTAAGAAAAACAAACTTTCTGGGTATTTTAGTGATTCTTTCTGAGATTGTCACTTTTTTGACTAAAAAGAGAAGTTTCAGTGAATTTCCCCCAAAATACTTCAAAACAACAAAGAAGCAAAGTTTAGCTGTATGTGGCTCATTTTGTGGAGAATTTTTTTTTGGTTAATATTTGTCCCATTTTACTGCTTTGTACAAAAAGGTTGTTTAAAACTAATCTAAATTTTCCTCTGGATTTTCCCCTTTTCGAACTAGTTGAAAAAAAAACTTTCTAAGTATCTCACAGCTTCTTTCTGAGAGAGTCATTTTTTTTGATAAAAATTGAATTTTTCAGTGAAATTCCACGAAAATTATTCAAAATAACAAGAAAGCATAGTTTAGCTGTATGTGGCTCATTTTGAGGGGAAAAACAGTTTTTGTTAATGTAGTATTTGTCCAATTTTACTGATTTGATCAAAAACAGTTGTTTAATGAAATCCAAATTTTCCTCAGGATTTGCCCAAAACAAATTTCTGAGTAATTCTGTGCTCCTTTCTGAGATAGTCACTTTTTTGAATTAAAAGAGAAGTTTACAGTGATTTAGCCCGAAAATGCTTCTAAACAGAAAAGCAGAGTTTGGCGGTATGTGGCTCATTTTGAGGAGAAAAACAGTTTTTGTTAATATTTGTCCCATTTTACTGCTTTGAACAAAATAGGTTGTTTACACAAATCCAAATTTTCCTCTTGTTTCTCCCCTATTCAAATTTGTTAAGAAAAACAAACCTTCTAAGTATACCTGTGATCCTTTCTGAGTTAGTCACTTTTTGACTAAAAAGAGAAGATTTCAGTGAATTAGCCCGAAAATACTTCAAAACAACAGAAAATCATAGTTTAGCTGTATGTAGCTCATATTGAGGAGAAAAACTGTTTTTATTAATATTTGTTCCCTTTCAATGGTTTGTTCCAAAAAATTGTTTGAACAAATCCATACTTTCCTCTTGGTTTGCCACTTTTCTAACTTGTTAAGAAAAACAAACTTTCTGAGTATTTCGGTGCTCCTTTCTGAGATAGTCACTTTTTTGTACTAAAAAGAGAATTTTTCAATGAATTATCCCGAAAATGCTTCAAAACAACAGGAAAGCATAATTTAGCTCTATGTGGCTCATTTGGTGGAGAAATTTTATTTTGTTAATATTTGTTCCATTTTACTACTTTGTACAAAAGGGTTGTTTACAACTAATCCAAATTTTCCTCAAGATTTGCCCCTTTTCGAAATTGTTTAGAAAAAAAATTTCCAAATATTTCTCAGCTTCTTTCTGCGAGAGTCAATTTTTTTACTAAAAAGGGAATTTTTCAGTAAATTTCCAAGAAAATGCTTCAAAATAACAAGAAAGCATGGTATAGCTGTATGTGGCTCATTTTGAGGAGAAAAACAGTTTTTGTTAATGTAGTATTTGTCTAATTTTACTGTTTGATCAAAAAAAACAGGAAAGCAGGAAAGTTTAATGAAATCCAAATTTTCCTCAGGATTTGCCCCATTCCAAACTTGTTAAGCAAAAAAACTTTCTGAGTATTTCTGTGCTCCTTTCTGAGATAGTTTTTTTTTGAATAAAAAGAGAAGTTTACAGTGATTTAGACCGAAAATGCTTCAAAACAACAGAAAAGCACTGTTTGGCTGTATGTGGCTCATTTTGAGGAGAAAAAGAGTTTTTGTTAATATTTGTCCCATTTTACTGCTTTGAACAAAATGGGTTGTTTATATCAAATCCAAATTTTCCTCTTGTTTCTCCCCTATTCAAATTTGTTAAGAAAAACAAACCTTCTGAGTATTTCTGTGATCCTTTCTGAGTTAGTCGCTTTTTGACCAAAAAGCGAATTTTTCAGTGAATTTCACCGAAAATACTTCAAAACAACAGAAAAACATTGTTTAGCTATATGTGGCTCAATTTGAGGAGAAAAACTTTAAAAAAAAATATTTGCCCCATTTTACTGGTTTGATAAAAAACAATTGTTTAAACGAATCCAAATTTTCCTCAGGATTTGACCCTTTACAAACTTGTTAAGAAAAACAAACTTCTGAGTATTTCAGTGCTACTCTCTGAGATTGTCACTTTTTTGACAAAAAAGATAAATTTTCTGTGAATTTCCCCCTAAATACTTCAAAACAACAAAGAAGCAAAGTTTAGCTGTATGTGGCTCATTTTGAGGAGAAAAACAGTTTTTGTTTATATTTGTCCAGTTTTACTTCTTTGATCAAAAAGGGTTGTTTACAACAAATCCTAATTTTCCTCTGGATTTGCTCATTTTCAAACCTGTTGAGAAAAACAAACATTCTGATTATTTCTGAGCTTCTATCTGAGATATTTTTTTTTGACTAAAAAGAGAAGTTTTCAGTGAATTAGCCCGAAAATGCTAAACAATAGGGAAGCTTAATTTAGCTGTCTGTGGCTCATTTTGTGGAAAAAAAGTTTTTGTTAATATTTGTCCCGGTTTACTGCTTTGTACAAAAAGTGTTGTTTACAACTAGTCCAACTTTTCCTCAGGGTTTGACCCTTTTCTAATTTGTTGAGAAAAACAAGCGTTCTAAGTATTTCTGAGTTTCTATCTGAGAGAGTCAATTTTTGACTAAATAGAGAAGTTTTCAGTGAATTTCTCTGAAAAGGCTTAAAAACAACAGGAAAGCATAGTTTAGCTGTGTGTGGCTCATTTTGAGGAGAAAAACAGTTTTAGTTGATTTAATATCTCTCCAATTTTACAGGTTTGATCCAAAAAATATGTTTAAACAAATCAAAATTTTCCTCAGGATTTGCCCCTTTTCAAACATGTTAAGAAAAACAAATTTTCTGAGTATTTCTGTGCTCCTTTCTGAGATAGTCACTTTTTGACTTAAAAGAGAACCTTTCAGTGAATTTCACCCATAATGCTTCAAAACAACAAAAAACATAGTTTAGCTGTATGTGGCTCACTATTAGGAGAAAAACAGATTTTGTTAATATTTGTCCCCTTTTACTGGTTTGATCAAAAACAATTGCTTAAACAGATCCAAATATTCCTCAGGATTTGACCCTTTACAAACTTGTTAAGAAAAACAAACTTTCTGAGTGTTTCAATGCTCCTTTCTGAGATTGTCACTTTTTTGACAAAAAAGAGAAGTTTTCAGTAAAATTCCCCCAAAATGCTTCCAAAAAACAGTAAAGCATAATTTAGCTGTATGTGGCTCATTTTGTGAAGAAAAAAAGATTTTGTTAATATTTGTCCTAGTTTACTGCTTTGTACAAAAAGGGTTATTTACAATTAATCCAATTTTCGTCTGGGTTTGCCCCTTTTCTAACTTGTTGAGAAAAACAAACCTTCTAAGTATTTCTGAGTTTCTCTCTGAGAGAGTAAATTTTTGACTAAATATAGAAGTTTTCAGTGAATTTCCCCGAAAACGCTTCAAAACAACAAGAAAACATAGTTTAGCTTTGTGTGGCTCATTTTGAGGAGAAAAACAGTTTTAGATAATTTAATATCTCTCCAATTTTACCGGTTTGATCCAAAACATTTGTTTAAACAAATCCAAATTTTCCTCAGGATTTGCCCCTTATCAAACATATCAAGAAAAACAAACTTTCTGAGTATTTCTGTGCTCCTTTCTGAGATAGTCACTTTTTTACTAAAAAGAGAACCTTTCAGTGAATTTCACCCAAAATACTTCAAACCAACAGAAAAACATAGTTTAGCTGTATGTGGCTCACTTTTAGGAGAAAAACAGATTTTTTTTAATATTTGTCCCCTTTTACTGGTTTGATAAAAAAAAATTGCTTAAACAGATCCAAATTTTCCTCAGAATTTGACCCATTACAAACTTTTTAAGAAAACCAAACTTTCTGAGTGTTTCAGTGCTCCTTTCTGAGATTGTCACTTTTTTGACTAAAAAGAGACGTTTTCAGTAAAATTCCCCCAAAATGCTTCCAAAAAACAGTAAAGCATAATTTAGCTGTATGCGGCTCATTTTGTGGAGAAAAACAGATTTTTTTTATATTTGTCCTGGTTTACTGCTTTGTACAAAAAGGGTTATTTACAATTAATCCAATTTTCCTCTGGGTTTGGCCCTTTTCTAACTGTTGAGAGAACAAACAATCCAAGTATATCTGAGTTTTTTCTGAGAGGGTTAATTTTGACTAAATAGAGAAGTTTTCAGTGAATTTCCCCGAAAATGCTTCAAAACAACAGGAAAGCATAGTATAGCTATGCGTGGCTCATTTTGAGGAGAAAAACATTTATTGTTAATTTAATATTTGTCCAATTTTACCGGTTTGAACCAAAAAATTTGTTTAAACAAATCCAAATTTTCCTCAGGATTTGCCCCCTTTTAAACTTGTTAAGAAAAACAAACTCTCTGTGTATTTCTGGGCTCCTTTCTGCGATAGTCAAATTTTTGACTAACTCAGAAAGGAGTTAGTCAAAAATTTGACTATCTATTTAGCTGTATGTGGCTCAATTTGTGGAGAAAACCAGTTTTTGACAATTTTGTATTTGTCCAATTTTACTGATTTGTTCAAAAACAATTGTTAAAGAAATCCAAATTTTCCTCAGGATTTTCTCCTTTTCAAACCTGTTTAGCAAAACAAACTTTCTGAGTATTTCTGTTCTCCATTCTGAGATAGTCATTTTATGAATGAAAAGAGAAGTTTACAGTGATATAGTCCGAAAATGCTTCAAAACAAGAGAAAAGTATAGTTTGGCGGTATGTGGCTCATTTTGAGGAGAAAAACAGTTTTTGTTAATATTTGTCCCGTTTTACTGCTTTGAACAAAAAGGGATGTTTACAACAAATCCAAATTTTCTCTTGTTTCGCACCTATTCAAGTTTGTTAAGAAAAAAAACCCTGAGTAATTCTGTGATCCTTTCTGAGTTAGCCACTTTATGATAAAAAAAGAGAAGTTGTCAGTGAATTAGCCCGAAAATGCTTCAAAACAACAGAAAATCATAGTTTAGCTGTATGTAGCTAACATTGTGGAGAAAAACAGATTTTGTTAAAATTTGACCCCTTTCACTAGTTTGTTCAAAAACAGTTGTTTAAACAAATCCAAATTTTCCTCTTGGTTTGTCCCTTTTCAAACTTTTAGAGAAAAGTAATCTTTCTGAGTATTTCTGAGCTTCTCTCTGAGATTGTCACTTTTTTGAATAAAAAGAGAAATTTTCAGTAAATTTCCCGAAAATGCTTCAAAACAACCGAAAAGCATAGTTTAGCTTTATGTTGCTCATTTTGAGTAGAAAAAAAGTTTTTGCTAATTCAGTATTTGTACAATTTTAATGATTTGATCAAAAACAGTTGTTTAAAGAAATCTAAATTTTCCTCAGGATTTGCCCCTTTTCAAACTTGTTAAGCAAAACAATCTTTTTGAGTATTTCTGTGCTCCTTTCTGAGTTAGTCACTTTTTGAATAAAAAGAGAAGTTTACAGCGATTTATCCCGAAAATGCTTTAAAACAAAAGAAAAGCGTAGTTTGGCAGTATATGGCTCATTTTAAGGAGAAAAAAGTTTTTTGTTAATATTTGTCCCGTTTTACTGCTTTGAACAAAAGGGATTGTTTACAACAAACCCAAATTTTCCTATTGTTTAAAACTTATTCAAATTTGTTAAAAAAAAAAAAAAAATTCAGAGTATTTCTGTGATCCTTTCTGGGTTAGTCACATTTTGACAAAAAAGAGAAATTTTCAGTGAATTAGCCCGAAAATGCTTCAGAACAACAGAAATCATAGTTTAGCTGTATGTAGCTCATATTGAGGAGAAAAACATTTTTTGTTAATATTTGTCCCCTTTCGTTGGTTTGTTCAAAAATAGTTGTTTAAACAATTCCAAATTTTCCTCTTGGTTTGACCCTTTTTAAACTTGTTAAGAAAAACAAACTTTCTGAGTAGTTCGGTGCTCCTTTCTGAGATAGTCACATTTTTGACTAAAAAGAAAAGTTTTCAGTGAATTAGCCAAAAAATGCTTCAAAACCACAGAAAAGCATAGTTTGCCAGTGTGTGGCTCATTTTGAGGAGAAAAACAGTTTTTGTTAGTATTTGTCCCGTTATGCTGCTTTTAACAAAAAGGGTTGTTTACAACAAATCCAAATTTTCTTCTGGATTTGGCACTTTTCTAACTTGTTGAGAAAAACAAATTTCCAAGTATTTTTAAGATTCTATCTGAGAAAGTCACTTTTTTGACTAAAAAGAGAAGTTTTCAGTGAATTAGGCCTAAAATGCTTCAAAACAACAGAAAAGCCTAGTTTAGCTGTGTGTGGTTCATTTTGAGGAGAAAAACATTTTTTGTCAATTTAGTATTTGTCCAATTTTACTGGTTTGATCAAAAACAGTTGTTTAAACAAATCCAAATTTTCTTCTTGGTTTTCTCCTATTAAAAAAACAAACTTTCTGAGTATTTCTGTTATCCTTTCTGAGATAGTCACTTTTTTGACTAAAAAGAGAAGTTTTCAGTGAATGAGCCCGAAAATGTTTAAAAACAATAGAAAAGTATAGTCTGGCAGTATGTAGCTTAATTTGAGGAGGAAAAAAGTTTTTGATAGTATTTGTCCCATTTAACTACTTTGAACAAAAAGGGTTGTTTACCACAAATCCAAATTTCCCTCAGGATTTGCTCCTTTTCAAACTTGTTGAGAAAAACAAACGTTCTAAGTATTTCTGAGATTCTTTCTGAGATAGTCACTTTTTGACTAAAAAGAGAGGTTTTCAGTGAATTTCTCCAAAAATACTTCAAAACAACAGGAAAGCATATTTTAGCTGTATATGGCTCATTTTGAGGATTTTTTTTTTTGGGTTAATATTGTCCCCCTTTAACTGGTTTGATCAAAAAAATTTGTTTAAACAAATCCAAATTTTCCTCAGGATTTGCCGCTTTTCAAACTTGTTAAGAAAAACAAACTTTCTGAGTATTTCAGTGCTCCTTTCTAAGATAGTCACTTTTTTGACTAAAAAGAGAAGTTTTCAGTAAATTAGCCGAAAAAGCTTCAAAACAACAGGAAAGCAAAATTTAGCTGTTTGTTGCTCATTTTGTGAAGAAAAATAGTTTTTGTTAATAATTGTCCCATTTTACTGCTTTGAACAAAAAAAGTTGTTTACCTAAATTCAAATTTTCCTCTGGATTTACTCCTTTTCAAACTTGTTGAGAAAAGTAATTTTCTGAGTATTTCTGAGCTTCTTTCTGAAATTGTCACTTTTTTGAATAAAATGAGACGAAGTTTTCAGTGATTTATTTCCCCCAAAATACTTCAAAACAACAGAAAAGCATAGTTTAAGCATAGTTTTTCCCTCTTTTTCGGTTTATTCTGTGTCCCCTTATCAATCATTTTGAGGAGAAAAGCTTCTATCTGAGAGAGTCACGTTTTTTTATGGTTAATATTTTTCCCAATTAACTGCTTTGAACAAAAAGGGTTGTTTATAAACAAATCCAAATTTTCTTCAGGATTTGTCCCTTTTCAAACTTGTTGAAAAAAAAAAAAGTTCTAAGTAATTCTTAGCTTCTTTCTGAGATAGTCACTTTTTTGACTATAATGAGAGGTTTTCAGTGAATTTTCCCAAAAATGCTTCAAAACAACAGGATAGCATAGTTTTGCTGTATGTGGCTAATTTTTAGGAGAAAAACAGTTTTTGTTAATACTTGTCCCCTTAAACTGGTTTGATCAAAAACTGTTGTTTAAACAAATCCGAATTTTCCTCAAGATTTGGCTCTTTTCAAACTTGTTAAGAAAAACAAACTTACGGTGTATTTCTGTGCTCCTTTTTGAGAGAGTCACTTTTTTGACTAAAAAGAGAAGTTTTCAGTGAATTAGCCCGAAAAAGCTTCAAAACAACAGGAAAGCGTAATTTAGCGGTTTGTAGCTTATTTTGTGGAGAATTTTTTTTTTTAATAATTGTCCCATTTTACTGCTTTGTACAAAAAAAAGTTGTTCGCACCAAATCCAAATTTTCCTCTGGATTTTCCCCCATTCAAACTTGTTGAGAAAAGTAATCTTTCTGGGTATTTCTGAGCTTCTCTCTGAGATTGTCACTTTTTGAATAAAATGAGAAGTTTTCAGTGAATTTTCCCAAAAATGCTTCAAAACAACTGGAAAGCATAATTTAGCTCTATGTGGCTCATTTTGTGGAGAAATTTTTTTTATTAATATTTGTCCCGTTTTACTGCTTTGTACAAAAAAATTGTTTACAACTAATCCAAATTTTTCTCTGGATTTGCTCCTTTTCGAACTTGTTGAGAAAAAAAAAATTTCCAAGTATTTCTCAGCTTGTTTCTGAGAGAGTCAATTTTTGGACTAAAGAGTGAATTTTTCAGTGAATTTCCATGAAAATGCTTCAAAATAACAAGAAAGTATAGTTTAACTGTATGTGGCTCATTTTGTGAAGAAAAAAAGTTTTTGTTAGTTTAGTTTTTGTCCAATTTTAGTGATTTGATCAAAAACAGTTGTTTAAAGAAATCAAAATTTACCTCAGGATTTCCCCCTTTTCAAACTTGTTAAGCAAAACAAACTTTCTGAGTATTTCTGTGCTACTTTCTGAGATAGTCACTTTTTTGAATAAAAAGAGAAGTTTACAGTGATTTAGCCCGAAAAATCTTCAAAACAACAGAAAAACATAGTTTGGCGGTATGTGGCTCATTTTAAGGAGAAAAACAGTTTTTATTAATATTTTTCCCGTTTTACTGCTTTGAACAAAAAGGATTGTTTAAAACAAATCCAAATTTTCCTCTTGTTTCACCCCTATTAAAATTTGTTAAGAAAAATAAACCTTCTGAGTATTTCTGTGATCCATTCTGAGTTAGTCACATTTTGACTAAAAAGAGAATTTTTTAGTGAATTATCCCGAAAATGCTTCAAAACAACAGAAAATCATAGTTTAGCTGTATGTTGCTCACATTAAGGAGAAAAACTTTTTTTGTTAATATTTGTCCCCTTTTATTGGTTTGTTCAAAAATAGTTATTTAAAAAAATCCAAATTTTCATCTTGGTTTGCCTTTTTTCAAACTTGTTAAGAAATTATTTTTTTTTTGAGTATTTCGGTGCACCTTCCTGAGATAGTCATTTTTTTGGACTAAAAAGAGAAGTTTTCTGTGAATTAGCCCAAAAATGCTTCAAAACAACCGAAAAACATAGTTTGGCGGTATGTGACTCATTTTGAATAGAAAAACAGTTTTTGTTAATACTTGTCCCATTATGCTGCTTTGAACAAAAAGTGTTGTTTACAACAAATCCAAAAAAATTTCTGGATTTGCCCCTTTTCAAACTTGTTGAGAAAAAAAAATCTCCAAGTATTTCTGAGCTTCTATCTGAGAGAGTCACTTTTTTGACAAAAAAGAGAAGTTTTCAGTGAATTAGCTCTAAAACGCTTCAAAACAACAGGAAAGAATAGTTTAGCTGTATGTGGTTCATTTTGAGGAGAAAAACAGTTTTTGTCAATTTAGTAATTGTCCAATTTTACTGGTTTGATCAAAAACAGTTGTTTAAACAAATCCAAATTTTCTTCTTGGTTTTCCCTTATTCAAATTTTTTAAGAAAAAAAATTTTCTGAGTATTTCTGTGATCCCTACTGAGATAGTCATATTTTGACTAAAAAGAGAAGATTTCTGTGAATTAGCCCGAAAATGCTTCAAAACAACAGAAAAGCATAATTTGGCGGTATTTGGCTCAATTTGAGTACGAAAACAGTTTTTGTTAATATTTTCCCCATTTAACTGCTTTGACCAAAAAGGGTTGTTTACAACAAATCCAAATTTTCCTCAGATTTACTCCTTTTCAAACTTGTGAGAAAAACAAACGTTCTAAGTATTTCTGAGCTTCTTTCGGAGATAGTCACTTTTTTGATAAAAAGAGAGGTTTTCAGTGAATTTCCCCCAAAATGCTTCAAAACAACAGGAAAGCATAGTTTAGCTGTATGTGGCTCATTTTGAGGAGAAAAACAGTATTTGTTATTACTTGTCCCCTTTAACAGGTTTGATAAAAAACAGTTGTTTAAACAAATCCAAATTTTCCTCAAGATTTTCCCTTTTCAAACTTGTTAAGAAAAAAAATATTTCTGAATATTTCTGTGCTCCTTTCTAAGATAGTCACTTTTTTGACTAAAAAGAGAAAATTTCAGTAAATTATCCCGAAAAAGCTTCAAAACAACAGGAAAGCAAAATTTAGCTGTTTTTGTCTCATTTTGTGGAGAAAAACAGTTTTTGTTAATAATTGTCCCATTTTACTGCTTTGAACAAAAAGAGTTGTTTATACCAAATCCAAATTTTCCTCTGGATTATCTCCTTTTCAAACTTGTTGAGAAAAGTAATCTTTCTGAGTATTTCTGAGCTTCTTTCTGATATTGTCACTTTTTGGAATAAAATGAGAATTTTTCAGTGAATTTCCCGAAAAATACTTCAAAACCACAGAAAAGCATAGTTTAGTTGTATGTGGCTCATTTTGAGTTGAAAACCAGTTTTTGTTAATATTTGTCCCGTTTTACTGCTTTAAACAAAAAGAGTTGTTTACAATTTGTTAAAAAAAAAAAATCTTCTGACTATTTCTGTGATCCTTTCTAAGTTAGTCACATTTTGACTAAAAATGGAATTTTTCAGTGAATTAGCCCGAAAATGCTTCAAAACAACAGAAAATCATAGTTTAGGAGAAAAACTGTTTTTGTTAATATTTGTCCCCTTTCATTGGTTTGTTCAAAAAGAGTTGTTTAAACAAATCCAAATTTTCCTCTTGGTTTGCCACTATTCAAATTTGTTAAGAAAAACAAACTTTCTGAGTATTTCGGTGCTCCTTTCTGAGAGAGTCACGTTTTTTAACTAAAAATAGAAGTTTTCAATGAATTTCAACGAAAATACTTCAAAAGAACAGAAAAGCATAGTTTAGCAATATGTGGCTCATTTTGAGGAGAAAAACAGTTTTTATTAATATTTGTCCCGTTCTACTGCTTTGAACAAAATGAGTTGTTTACAACAAATCCAAATTTTCCTCTTGTTTTGCCCCTTTTCAAATTTGTTAAGAAAAAAACAACTTCTGAGTATTTCTCTGATCCTTTCTGAGTTAGTCATATTTTGACTAAAAAGAGAAGTTTTCAGTGAAATAGCCCGAAAATGCTTCAAAACAACAGGAAAGCATAGTTTAGCTGTATGTGGTTCATTTTGAGGAGAAAAACAGTTTTTGTCAATTTAGTATTTGTCCAATTTTACTGGTTTGATCAAAAAAAGTTGTTTAAACAAATCCAAATTTCCTTCTTGGTTTTCTCCTACTCAAATTTGTTAAGAAAAACAAACTTCCTGAGTTTTTCTGTGATCCTTTCTGAGATAGTCAATTTTTTGACTAAAATGATAGGTTTTCAGTGAATTTCCCCAAAAATGCTTCAAAACAACAGGAAAGCATAGTTTAGCTGTATGTGGCTCATTTTGAGGAGAAAAACAGTTTTTGTTAATAATTGTCCCCTTTAACTGGTTTGATCAAAAACAGTTGTTTAAACAAATCCAAATTTTCCTCAAGATTTGCCCTTTTCAAACTTGTTAAGAAAAACA
This sequence comes from Leptonemataceae bacterium, assembly GCA_965261955.1. Taxonomy (GTDB): domain Bacteria; phylum Spirochaetota; class Leptospiria; order Leptospirales; family Leptonemataceae; genus JABAAI01. The sequence goes on along the minus strand of CBDHEM010000044.1, from coordinate 17,306 downwards.
AATTTCTGATTATTTCAGTGCTCCTTTCTAAGATAGTCACTTTTTTGTCCCAAAAGAGAAGTTTTTAGTAAATTAGCCTGAAAAAGCTTCTAAACAACAGGAAAGCAAAATTTAGCTGTTTGTGTCTCATTTTGTGGAGAAAAACATTTTTTTGTTAATAATTGTCCCATTTTACTGCTTTGAACAAAACCAGTTGTTTACCACCAAATCCAAGTTTTCCTCTGGATTTTCTCCTTTTCAAACTTGTTGAGAAAAGTAATCTTTCTGAGCATATCTGAGCTTCTTTCGGAGATTGTCACTTTTTTGAATAAAATGAGATGTTTTCAGTGAATTTCCCCCAAAATGCTTCTAAACAACAGAAAAAGATAGCTTGGCGGGATATGGCTCATTTTGATGAGAAAAACAGTTTTTGTTAATAATTGTCCCGTTTTGCTGCTTTGAACATTGCTTCCATTTGGTTAGAAAAACAAACTTTCTGAGTATTTCAGTGCTCGTTTCTGAGATAGTCACTTTTATGTCTAAAACGAATAGGTCTCAATGAATTTTCTCAAAAATGCTTCAAAACAACAGAAAGGCATAGTTTAGCAGTATGTGGCTCACTTTGTGGAGAAATTTTTTTTTGTTAATATTTATCCCCTTTTATTGGTTTGATCAAAATCAGTTGTTTAAACAAATCCAAATTTTCCTCAGTATTTGCCCCTTTTCAAACATGGTAATTAAAACAAACTTTCTGAATATTTTAGAGCTCGTTTCTGCGATAATAACTTTTATATCTAAAAAGAAAATTTTTCTATGAATTTCTCCAAAAATGCTTCAAAACAACAGAAAAGCCTAGTTTAGCAGTGTGTGGCTCACTTTGTGGAAAAAAATGTTTTGTTAATATTTATCCCCTTTTACTGGTTTGATCAAAAACAGTTATTTAATCCAATCCAAATTTTCCTTACGATTTGCCCCTTTTAAACGTAGTAAGAAAAACAAACTTTTTGAGTTTTTTAATTGCTCGTTTCTGGGATAGTCAATTTTATGTCTAAAAAGAAAAATTCTCTATGAATTTCCCCATAAATGCTTCAAAACAACAGAAAGGCATAGTTTAGCACTATGTGGCTCACTTTACGGAGAAAAACAGTTTTTGTTAATATTTATCCCCTTTTATTTGTTTGAACAAAAAAGGTTGTTTAAACAAATCCTAATTATCCTCAGTATTTTCCACTTTCAAACATGTTAAGAAAAGCAAACTTTCTGAGTATTTCAGTGTTCGTTTCTGAGATAGTCACTTTTACGTCTAAAAAGAAAAGTTCTCTATGAATTTCTCCAAAAAATTCTTCAAAACAACAGAGAGGCATAATTTAGCAGTATGTGGCTCATTTTTTGGAGAAAAACAGTTTTTGTTAATATTTATCCCCTTTTACTGGTTTGATCAAAAACAGTTGTTTAAACAAATCCAAATTTTCCTCAGGTTTGCCTCTTTCAAACATGGTTAGAAAAACAAAATTTCTGAGTATTTCAGTGCTCGTTTCTGAGATAGTTACTTTTATGTCTTAAAAAGAAAAGTTCTCTATGAAATTCCACCAAAATGCTTCAAAACAACAGAAAGAAATAGTTTAGCAGTATGTGGTTCACTTTGTGAAGAAAAACTTTTTTGGTTAATATTTATTCCCTTTTATTGGTTTGATAAAAAACTGTTGTTTAAACAAATTCAAATTTTCCTCAGTATTTGCCCCTTTCAAACAAGGTTAAAAAAACATACTTTCTGAGTATTTCAATGCTCGTTTCTGAGATAATCACTTTTTTGACTAAAAAGAGAAGTACACTATGAATTTCCCCCAAAATGCTTCGAAACAACAGAAAGACATAGTTTAGCAGTATGTGGCTCACTTTGTGGAGAAAAACATTTTTTGTTAATATTTATCCACTTCTAGAGGTTTGATCAAAAACAGTTGTTTAAACAAATCCAAATTTTCCTCAGGATTTGCCCCTTTCAAACATTGTAAGAAAAAAAATCTTTCGGTGTATTTCAGTGCTCGTTTCTGAGATAGTCAATTTTATATCTAAAAAAAAAGTTCTCTATGAATTTCCCCCAAAATGCTTCAAAACAACAGAAAAGCATATTTTAGCAGTACATACTGCTAAACTATGCCTTTCTGTTGTTTTGAAGCTTTATTGTAGAAATTCTTAGAGAATTTTTCTATTTAGACATAAAAGTAACTATCGCAGAAACGAGCACTGAAATACTCAGAAAGTTTGTTTTTCTTTCCATTTTTGATAAGGAGTAAATCCTGAGGAAAGTTTGGATTTGTTTAAACAAATCTTTTTGATCAAACCAGTAAAAGCGGATAAATATTAACAAAAACCGTTTTTCTCCAAAAAGTGAGCCACATACTGCTAAACTATGCCTTTGTGTTGTTTTGAAGCATTTTTGAGAAAATTCATAGGGAACTTTTCTTTTTAGACATAAAAGTGACTATCTCAGAAATGACCACTGAAATACTCAGAATTTTGTTTTTTCTTAACATGTTTGAAAGAGGTAAATGTGAGGAAATTTTTTATTTGTTTAAACCACTGTATATGATTAAAACAGTAAAAGGGGATAAATATTAACAAAAACTGTTTTTCTACAGAAAGTGAGCCACATACTGCTAAACTATGACTTTCGGTTGTTTTCAAGCATTTTTGGAGAAATTCATAGAGAACTTTTCTTTTTAGACATAAAAGTAACTTTCTCAGAAACGAGCACTGAAAAACTCAGAAAGTTTGTTTTTCTTACCATATTTGAAAAGGGGCAAATCCTGAGGAAAATTTGGATTTGTTTAAACAACTATTTTGAACAAACCAGTAATAGAGGATAAATAGTAACAAAAACTTTTTTTCTCTACAAAGTGAGCCACATACTGCTAAATTAAGTCTTTCTGTTGTTTTGAAGCATTTTGGGGGAAATTCATAGAGACTTTTCTTTTTAGACATAAAAGTGACTATCCCCGAAACGAGCACTGAAATACTCAGAAAGTTTGTTTTTCTTATCATGTTTGAAATGGGCAAATACTGAAGAAAATTAGAATATTTTAAACAACTCTTTTTGTTGAAACCAGTAAAAGGGGATAAATATTTACAAAAACTGTTTTTCTCCACAAAGTGAGCCATATACTGCTAAACTATGCCTTTCTGTTGTTTTGAAGGATTTTTGGGGAAATACATTGAGTACTTTTCCTTTTTGCATTAAAATTGACTATCTCAGAAACGAGCACTGAAATACTCAGAAAGTTTGTTTTTCTTACCATGTTTGAAAGGGGCAAATCCTGAGGAAAATTTGGATTTGTTTAAACAATTTTTTTGATCAAACTGTTAAAAGAGGATAAATATTAACAAAAACGGTTTTTCTTCAGAAAGTGAGCCACATACTGCTAAACTATGCCTTTCTGTGTTTTTGAAGCGTTTTTGGGGAAATTCATAGAGAACTTTACTTTTAACATAAAAATATCTATCGCTCAAAAAGAGCACTGAAATTCTCAGAAAGTTTTTTTTTTTACCATGTTTGAAAAGGGGAAAATCCTGAGGAAAATTTAGATTTGTTTAAACAATTTTTTTGATCAAACCATTAAAAGAGGATAAATATTAACAAAAACTGTTTTTCTCCCGAAAGTGAGCCACATACTGCTAAACTATGCCTTTCTGTGTTTTGAAGCATTTTTGGGGAAATTCATAGAGAACTTTACCTTTAACATAAAAATGTCTATCGCAGAAACGAGCACTGAAATACTCAGAATTTTTTTTTTACCATGTTTGAAAAGGGAAAAATCATGAGGAAAATTTAGATTTGTTTAAACAACCTTTTTTGATTAAACCAGTAAAAGGGGATAAATATTAACAAAAACTTTTTTTCTCTACAAAGTGAGACACATTGCTAAACTATGCCTTCTGTTGTTTTGAAGCATTTTTGAGAAAAATCATAGAGAACTTTTCTTTTTAGACATAAAAGTGACTATCTCAGAAACGAGCTCTGAAATACTCAGAAAGTTTGTTTTTCTTACCATTTTTGAAAAGGGGTTAATCCTGAGGAAAATTTGGATTTGTTTAAACAACTTTTTTTGAACAAACCAGTAATAGAGGATAAATATTAACAAAACTGTTTTTCTACACAAACTGAGCCATATACTGCTAAACTATGCCTTTGTGTTGTTTTGAAGCATTTTGGTGGAAATTCATAGAGAACTTTTCTTTTTAGACATAAAATAGACTATCTCAGAAACGAGCACTGAAATACTCAGAAAGTTTGTTTTTCTGATCAGGTTTGAAAGGGGAAAATACTGAGGAAAATATGGATTTGTTTAAACAACTGTTTTTGTTCAAACCAGTAAAAGGGGATAAATATTAACAAAAACTGTTTTTCTCCACAAAGTGAGCCACAAACTTCTAAACCACGCCTTTCTGTTGTTTTGAAGCATTTTTGGGGAAATCCATAGAGAACTTTTCTTTTTAGACATAAAATTGACTATCTCAGAAACGAGCAATGAAATACTCAGAAATTTGTTTTTCTTACCATGTTTGAAAGGGGCCAATCCTGAGGAAAATTAGGATTTGTTTAAACAACTGTTTTTGATCAAACCAGTAAAAGGAGATAAATATTAACAAAAACCGTTTTTTTCCACAAAGTGAGCCACATACTGCTAAACTATGCCTTTCTGTTGTTTTGAAGCATTTTTGGGAAATTCATTGTGAACTTTTCTTTTTAGACATAAAAGTGACTATCGTAGAAACGAGCACTGAAATACTCAGAAAGTTTGTTTTTCTTACCATCTTTGAAAGGGGCAAATCCTGAGGAAAATTTGGATTTGTTTAAACAACTCTTTTTGATCAAACCAGTAAAAGTGGATTAATTTTAACAAAAAACAGTTTTCTCCAGAAAGTGAGCCACATACTGCTAAACTATATCTTTCTGTTGTTTTGAAGCTTTTTGGGAGAAATTCATAGAGAACTTTTCTTTTAACATAAAAGTGACTATCACAGAAACGAGCACTGAAATACTCAGCCAATTTTTTTTTCATATCATGTTTGAAAAGGGGAAAATCCTGAGGAAAATTGGAATTTGTTTAAACAACATTTTTTGAACCAACCAGTAATAGAGGATAAATATTACACAAAATCTTTTTCTCCACAAAGTGAGCCACATACTGCTAAACTATGCCGTTCTGTTGTTTTGTAGCATTTTTTGGGTAATTCATAGGGAACTTTTCTATTTAGACATAAAAGTGACTATCTCAGAAATGAGCACTGAAATAATCAGAAAGTTTGTTTTTTTTACTATGTTTAAAAGGGGCACATTTTTTTTGTATCTGTCATAACTTTTCTCCCTTTCTTTTGTGCAAATAATTATTATATCAACCTCTTGCTTATTGTGTGTGGTTTAAGATGATATGTAAAAAATTTCTATAGGCACTTTTTCTTTGAAGATATAGCCAAACTCGCAAGGGGCTCTCAAAAAATGGCACTTCCTAATTTGAAAATCTGCTAATTCCAAGGCCCCGTGAGCTACAGACTCCAAACTTGAGTTTTTGCTTTCCACAAACATAAGCAGTGATATGACTGTGAGTTTTTATTTTCACCGTGAAGCAATGTTGAGTTATGGTGATTAGAAGAGGCGGGATCACAGATTTTCCGAGGATTTTGGCGCGGTTGGAAATAAAGTGTCACATATCTAATCAACACTTCACCACATTGCAATTATGGCTCAGTCATATCAAAGATTTTAGTGTTAGCAAGCTACACAGGAAATTTGGGGTCTGTAGCTCAAGGCTCCTGGGAATTAGAGGACTTGCCATTTGGGAGGTGCCATTTTTTGAGTGACCCTTGCATGTTTGGCTATATCTTCTAAAAAAGTGCCTGTAGAGACATTTGATATACCATCTTAAAGCACACACAATAAGCAACAAGCCAGTATAATAATTATTTGCACAAAAGAAAGGGAAAAAAAGTTATGACAGGTACAAAAAAAAGTGAAAATTTCATAGGAAAATGGTATAGTTTCCCACTTAATGTTTTTGATCAAACCAGTAAAAGGGGATAAATATTAACAAAAACTTTTTTTCTCCAAAAAGTGAGCCACATACTGCTAAACTATGCCTTTCTGTTGTTTTGAAGCATTTTTGTGGGAAATTCATAGAGAACTTTACTTTTAACATAAAAATATCTATCGCGGAAAAAGAGCACTGAAATACTCAGAAAGTTGTATTTTTTACCATGTTTGAAAAGGAGCAAATACTGAGGAAAATTTTTGATTTGTTTAAACAATTTTTTTGATCAAACCATTAAAAGAGGATAAATATTAACAAAAACTGTTTTTCTCCAGAAAGTGAGCCACATACTGCTAAACTATGCCTTTCAGTTTTTTGTAGCTTTTTAGGGGAAATTTATAGAGAACTTTACTTTTAACATAAATATGTATCGCAGAAACGAGCACTGAAATACTCAGAAATTTTTTTTTTAACATGTTTGAAAAGGGGAAAATCCTGAGGAAAATTTAGATTTGTTTAAACAACTGTTTTTGATTAAACCAGTAAAAGGGGATAACTATTAACAAAAACTGTTTTTCTCCACTAAGTGAGCCCCATACTGCTAAACTATACCTTTCTGTTGTTTTGAAGCATTTTTTTGGTAATTCATAGAGATCTTTTCTTTTTAGACATAAAAATGAATATCTCAGGAATGAGCACTGAAATACTCAGAAATTATGTTTTTCTTACCTTGTTTGAAAGGGACAAATACTGAGGAAAATTTGGATTTTGTAAACAACTGTTTTTGATCAAAAAAATAAAAGGGGGTAAATATTAACAAAAAAAGTTTTCCTCCACAAAGTGAGCCACATACTGCTAAACTATGCCTTTCTGTTGTTTTGAAGCATTTTTGGGGAAATTCATAGAGAATTATTTTTAGACTTAAAAGTGACCAGAAACGTGCACTAAAATACTCAGAAATTTTTTTTCTTGCCATGTTTGAAAGAGGCAAATCCTGAGGAATATTTAGATTTGTTTAAACAATTCTTTTTGATTAAACCAGTAAAAGGGATAAATATTAACAAAAACTGTTTTTCTCCACAAAGTGAGCCACATACTGCTAAACTATGCATTTCTGTTGTTTTGAAGCATTTTTGGAGAAATTCATAGAGAACTTTTCTTTTTACACATAAAAGTGACTATTGCAGAAACAAGCACTGAAATACTCAGAAAGTTTGTTTTTCTTACCATGTTTGAAATGGGGCAAATCCTGAGGAAAATTGGATTTGTTTAAACCACTGTTTTTGAACAAACCAGTAATAGAGGAAAAATCTTAACAAAAACTGTTATTCTCCACAAATGAGCCACATACTGCTAAACTATGCCTTTCTGTTGTTTTGAAGCATTTTGAGGGAAATTCATAGAGAACCTTTCTTTTTAGACATAAAAGTGACTATCTCAGAAACGAGCACTGAAATACTCAGAAAGTTTGTTTTTCTTACCATGTTTGAAAATAGGCAAATCCTGTGGAAAATTTGGATTTTTTTAAGCAACTTTTTTTTTGATAAAATCAGTAAAAGCGTATAATTATTAACAAAATTTTTTTTTCTCCACAAAGTGAGCCACATACTGCTAAACTATGCTTTCTGTTGTTTTGAAGCATTTTGGTGGAAATTCAATGAGAATTTTTCTTTTTAGACATAAAATTGACTATCTCAGAAACGAGCACTGAAAAACTCAGAAAGTTTGTTTTTCTTTCCATGTTTGAAAGGGGAAAATACTGATGAAAATTTGAATTTGTTTAAACAACTGTTTTGTTTCAAACCAGTAATAGAGGATAAATATTAACAAAAACTGTTTTTCTCCACAAAGTGAGCCACATCCTGCTAAACTATGCCTTTCTGTTGTTTTGAAGCATTTTTGTGGAAATTCATAGAGAACTTTTCTTTATGACATAAAATTGACTATCTCAGAAACGAGCACTGAAATACTCTGAAAGTTTGTTTTTCTGATCAGGTTTGAAAGGGGCAAATACTGAGGAAAAATAGGATTTGTTTAAACAACTTTTTTTGTTCAAACCAGTAAAAGGGGATAAATATTAACAAAAACTGTTTTTCTCCACAAAGTGAGCCACAAACTTCTAAACCATGCCTTTCTGTTGTTTCTAAGCATTTTAGGGGAAATCCATAGAGAACTTTTCTTTTTAGACATAAAATTGACTATCTCAGAAACGAGCAATGAAATACTCAGAAAGTTTGTTTTTCTTACCATGTTTTAAAGGGACCAATCGTGAAGAAAATTTGGATTTGTTTAAACAAATATTTTTGATCAAACCAGTAAAAGGGGATAAATATTAAAAAAAAAGTTTTTCTCCACCAAGTGAGCCACATACTGCTGAACTATGCCTTTCTGATGTTTTGAAGCATTTTTTTGGTAATTCATAGAGATCTTTTCTTTTTTGACATAAAAGAGAACTTTTCTTTTTACACATAAAATTGACTATCTCAGAAACGAGCACTGAAATACTCAGAAAGTATGTTTTTCTTACCTTTTTGAAAGGGACAAATACTGAAGAAAATTTGGATTTGTTTAAACAACTGTTTTTGATCAAACCAATAAAAGGGGATAAATATTAACAAAAACTGTTTTTCTCCACAAAGTGAGCCACATACTGCTAAACTATGCCTTTCTGTTGTTTTGAAGCATTTTTGGGAAAATTCGTAGAAATTTTTTTTTTAGACATAAAAGTGACCAGTAACGAGCACTGAAATACTCAGAAAGTTTGTTTTTCTTACCATGTTTGAAAGAGGCAAATCCTGAGGAAAATTTAGATATGTTTAAACAACTGATTTTGATTAAACCAGTAAAAGGGGTAAATATTAACAAAAACTGTTTTTCTCCACAAAGTGAGCCACATACTGCTAAACTATGCCTTTCTGTTGTTTTGAAGCATTTTTGGAGAAATTCATAGAGAACTTTTCTTTTTATACATAAAAGTGACTATTGCAGAAACCAGCACAGAAATACACAGAAAGTTTGTTTGTCTTACCATGTTTGAAAGAGGCAAATCCTGAGTAAAATTTGGATTTGTTTAAACCACTTTTTTTGAACAAACCAGTAATAGAGGAAAAATCTTAACAAAAACTGTTTTTCTCCACAAATGAGCCACACACTGCTAAACTATGCCTTTCTGTTGTTTTGAAGCATTTTGAAGGAAATTCATAGAGAACTTTTCTTTTTAGACATAAAAGTGACTATCTCAGAAACGAGCACTGAAATACTCAGAAAGTTTGTTTTTCTTACCATGTTTGAATGGGGCAAATACTAGAGGAAAATTTGAATTTGTTTAAACAACTGATTTTGATCAAACCAGTAAAAGGGGATAAATATTTAAAAAAAAAAGTTTTTCTCCAGAAAGTGAGCCACATACTGCTAAACTATGCCTCTCTGTTGTTTTGAAGCATTTTGGTGGAAATTCATAGAGAACTTTTCTTTTTAGACATAAAATTGACTATCTCAGAAACGAGCACTGAAATACTCAGAAAATTTGTTTTTCTGATCAGGTTTGAAAGGGGCAAATACTGAGGAAAATTAGGATTTGTTTAAACAACTGCTTTTGTTCAAACCAGTAAAAGGGGATAAATATTAACAAAAATGTTTTTCTCCACATAGTGAGCCACAAACGTCTAGACCATGCCTTTCTGTTGTTTTGAAGCATTTTTTGGGAAATTCATTGAGGACTTTTCTTTTTAGACATAAAATTGACTATCTCAGAAACGAGCAATGAAATACTCAGAAAGTTTGTTTTTCTTACCATGTTTGAAAGGGGCCAATCCTGAGGAAAATTAGGATTTGTTTAAACAACTGTTTTTGATCAAGCCAGTAAAAGGAGATAAATATTAACAAAAACTGTTTTTCTCCACCAAGTGATCCACACACTGCTAAACTATGCCTTTCTGTTGTTTTGAAGCATTTTTTGGGAAATTCATTGAGAACTTTTCTTTTTAGACATAAAAGTGACTATCACAGAAACGAGCACTGAAATACTCAGAAAGTTTGTTTTTCTTACCATGTTTGAAAGGGGCAAATCCTGGGAAAATTTGGATTTGTTTAAACAACTCTTTTTGATCAAACCAGTAAAAGTGGATTAATATTAACAAAAAACAGTTTTCTCCAGAAAGTGAGCCACATACTGCTAAACTATACCTTTCTGTTGTTTTGAAGCTTTTTGGGGGAAATTCATAGAGAACTTTTCTTTTAACATAAAAGTGACTATCGCATAAATGAGTACTGAAAGACTCAGCCAATTTTTTTTTCATACCATGTTTGAGAAGGGGAAAATCCTGAGGAAAATTTGGATTTATTTAAACAAATGTTTTTGAACAAACCAGTAATAGAGGATAAATATTACAAAAAATGTTTTTCTCCACAAAGTGAGCCACATACTGCTAAACTATGCCGTTCTGTTGTTTTGTAGCATTTTTTGGGTAATTCATAGGGAACTTTTCTATTTAGACATAAAAGTGACTATCTCAGAAATGAGCACTAAAATAATCAGAAAGTTTGTTTTTCTTACTATGTTTGAAAGGGGCATATTTTTTTGCATAACTTTTCTCCCTTTCTTTTGTGCAAATAATTATTATACCAGCTTGTTGCTTATTGTGTGTGGTTTAAGATGATATGTAAAAAATCTCTATAGGCACTTTTTCATAGAAGATATAGCCAAACTCGCAAGGGGCACTCAAAAAATGGCACTTCCTAATTTGAAAATCCGCTAATTCCAAGGCCCTGTGAGCTACAGATCCCAAACTTGAGTTGTTGCTTCCCACCAGCGATATGCCTGTGAGTTTGTTTTTTTACCGTGAAGCAATATTGAGTTATGGTGATTAGAAGAGGCGATGTCACAATTTTTCCGAAGATTTTGGCGCGGTTGGAAATAAAGTGTCACATATCTAATCAATACTTCACCATATTGTAATTATGGCTCAGTCATATCAAAGATTTTAGTGTTAGCAAGCTACACAGGAAATTTGGGGTCTGTAGCTCAAGGCTCCTGGGAATTAGAGGACTTGCCATTTGGGAGGTGCCATTTTTTGAGTGACCCTTGCGTGTTTGGCTATATCTTTAAAAAAAGTGCCTTTAAAGACATTTACCTACCATCTTAAAGCACACACAATAAGCAACAAGCTAGTATAATAATTATTTGCACAAAAGAAAGGGGAAAAAAGTTATGACAGGTACAAAAAAATGTGCAAATTTCGGATGAAAATGGTATAGTCCCCCCTTAATGTTTTTGATCAAACCAGTAAAAGGGGATAAATATTAACAAAAACTGTTTTTCTCCACAAAGTGAGCCACATACTGCTAAACTATGCCTTTCTGTATTTTGAAGCATTTTTGTGGGAAATTCATAGAGAACTCTTCATTTTAGACATAAAATTGACTATCTCTGAAATGAGCACTGAAATACTCAGAAAGAATGTTTTTCTTACCATGTTTGAGAGTGGCAAATCCTGAGGAAAATTTGGATTTGTTTAAACAACTGTTTTTGATCAAACCAGTAAAAGGGGATAAATATTAACAAAAACTGTTTTTCTCCACAAAGTGAGCCACATACTGCTAAATTAAGCCTTTATGTTGTTTTTAAGCATTTTTGAGGAAATTCATAGAGAACTTTTCTTTTTAGACATAAAAGTGACTATCTTAGAAACGAGAACTGAAATACTCAGAAAGTTTGTTTTTCTTACCATGTTTGAAAAGGGGCAAATCCTGAGGAAAATTTGGATTTGTTTAAACAACTTTTTTTGATCAAAACTGTAAAAGGGGTTAAATATTAACAAAAACTGTGTTTCTCCACCAAGTGAGCCACATACTGCTAAACTATGCCTTTCTGTTGTTTTGAAGCATTTTTTTGGTAATTCATAGAGATCTTTTCTTTTTAGACATAAAAGTGACTATCTCAGAAACGAGCACTGAAATACTCAGAAAGTATGTTTTTCTTAACTTGTTTGAAAGGGAAAAATACTGAGGAAAATTTGGATTTGTTTAAACAACTTTTTTTGATTAAACCAATAAAAGGGGATAAATATTAACAAAAAAAGTTTTTCTCCACAAGTGAGCCACATACTGCTAAACTATGCCTTTCTGTTGTTTTGAAGTATTTTTGTGAAATTCGTAGAATTTTTTTTTTATACATAAAAGTGACCAGAAACCAACACTGAAATACCCAGAAAGTTTGTTTTTCTTACCATGTTTGAAAGAGGCAAATCCTGAGGAAAATATAGATTTGTTTAAACAACTGATTTTGATTATACCAGTAAAAGGGATAAATATTAACAAAAACTTTTTTTTAGTACTGTGCTATATGCCTATCTTTAGCCCTAGCTTTAAAATCTAGCTCAATATACGAGTTTATTCTTGTTCTACATGCCTAGATTAGCCCAAGCTTTATAATCAAGCTCATTATATGAGTTTAGTCTTGTTCTATATGCCTGGCTTTAGCCCTAGCTTTAAAATCTAGATCAATATACGAGTTTATTATTGTTCTTTATCCATAGCTATAGCACTAGCTTGGAAATCTAGCTCAATATAAGAGTTTAGTTCTATGCTATAGGCATAGCTTTAGCCCTAGCTTTAAAATCTAGCTCAATATATGAGTTTATTCTTGTTCTACATGCCTAGCTTAGCCCAAGCTTTGAAATCTAGTTCAATATATGAGTTTAGTCTTGTTCTATATGACTAGATTCAGCTCAAGCATTAAAATTTAGCTCAATATATGAGTTTAGACTTGTTCTATATGCCTAATTTTAACCCTAGCTTTAAAATCTAGCTCAATATACGAGTTTAGTATTGGTCTATATGCCTAGCTTTAGGTCTAACTTTTAAATCAAGCTCAATATATGAGTTTAGTCTAGTTCTATATGCCTAGCTTTAAACCTAGCTTTAGAATCAAGCTCAATATATGACTTTAGTCTTGTTCTATATGCCCAGCTTTAGCCCTAGCTTTAAAATCTAGTTCAATGTATGAGTTTAGTCTTGTTCTATATGCCTAGCTTTAGCTTTAGTTTTAAAATTTAGCTCAATATATGAGTTTAGACTTGATCTATATGCCTAATTTTAGCCTTAGCTTTTAAACCTTGCTCAATATATGAGTTAAGTATTGGTCTATATGCCTAGCTTTAGCTCTAACTTTTAAATCTAGCTCAATATATGAGTTTAGTCTAGTTCTATATGCCTAGCTTTAAACTTTGCTTTAAAATCTAGCTCAATATATGAGTTTATTCTTGTTCTACATGCCTAGCTTAGCTCAAGCTTTAAAATCTAGCTCAATATATGAGTTTAGTCTTGTTCTATATGCCTAGATTTAGCCCTAGCTTTAAAATCTAGCTAAATATACGAGTTTAGTATTGTTCTATATGCCTAGCTTTAGTCCTAGCTTTAAAATCTAATTCAAAATATGAGTTTATTCTTGTTCTATATGCCTAGCTTTAGCCTTAGCTTTAAAATGTAGCTAAATATATGAGTTTAGTTTTGTTCTATCTACCTAGTTTTAATCTTGGCTATATAATCTATCTCAATATATGAGTATAGTACTGTTCTATATGCCTAGCTTTAGTCCTAGCTTAGAAATCTAGCCCAATATATGAGTTTATTCTTGTTCTATATGCCTAGCTTAGCCCAATTTTTAAAATCTAGCTCAATATATGAGTTTAGTTTTGTTCTATATGCCTAGTTTTAGCCCTAGCTTTAAAATCTAGCTCAATATACAAGTTTATTATTGTTTTATATCCAAGGCTATAGCCCTAGCTTTAAAATCTAGCTCAATATAGGTGTTTAGTACTGTGCTATATGCCTAGCATTAGCCCTAGCTTTAAAATCTAGCTCAATATATGAGTTTATTCTTGTTCAACATGCCTAGCTTATCCCAAGCTTTATAATCTAGCTCAATATATGAGTTTAGTCTTGTTCTATATGCCTAGCTTTAGCCCTAGCTTTAAAGTCAAGCTCAATATACGAGTTTAGTATTGTTATATAACCATAGCTATAGCCCTAGCTTTGAAATCTAGCTCAATATAAGGGTTTAGTACTGTGCTATATGCATAGCTTTAGCCCTAGCTTTAAAATCTAGCTCAATATATGAGTTTATTCTTATTCTACATGCCTAGCTTTGCTCAAGCTTTAAAATCTAGTTAAATATATGAGTTTAGTCTTGTCCGATATGCCTAGATTTAGCCTTAGCTTTAAAATCTAGCTCAATATACGAGTTTAGTATTGTTCTATATGTCTAGCTTTAGTCCTAGCTTTAAAATCCAATTCAAAATATGAGTTTATTCTTGTTCTATATGCCTAGCATTAGCCTTAGCTTTAAAATCTAGCTAAATATATGAGTTTAGTTTTGTTCTATCTACCAATTTTTAATCCTAGCTTTAAAATTTATCTCAATATATGAGTATAGTACTGTTCTATTTGCCTAGCTCTAGTCCTAGCTTTGAAATCTAGCTCAATATAAGAGTTTATTCTTGTTCTATATGCCTAGCTTAGCTCAAGCTTTAAAATCTAGCTCAATATTTGAGTTTAGTCTTGTTCTATATGCCTAGATTTAGCCCTAGCTTTAAAATCTAGTTCAATATATGACTTTAGACATGTTCTATATGCCTAGCTTTAGCTTTTGTTTTAAAATTTAGCACAATATACGATTTTAGACTTGTTCCATATGCCTAATTTTAGCCTTTGCTTTAAAATCAAGCTCAATATACGAGTTAAGTATTGGTCTATATGCCTAGCTTTAGCCCTAACTTTTAAATCTAGCTCAATATATGAGTTTAGTCTAGTTCTATATGCCTAGCTTTAAACTTAGCATTAAAATCTAGCTCAATATATGAGTTTAGTATAGTTCTATTTGCCTACCTTTAACCCTAGCTTTAAAATCTAACTCAATATATGAGTTTATTCTTGTTCTACATGCCTAGCTTAGCCCAAGCTTTAAAATCTAGCTCAATATATGAGTTTAGTCTTGTTCTAAATGCCTAGATTTAGCCCTTGCATTAAAATCTAGCTAAATATACGAGTTTAGTATTGTTCTATATGCCTAGCTTTAGTCCTAGCTTTAAAATCTATTTCTAAACATGAGTTTATTCTTGTTCTATATGCCTAGCTTTAGACTTAGCTTTGAAATCAAGATAAATATATGAGTTTAGTTTTGTTCTATCTACCTAGTTTTATCCTTGCTTTATAATCTATCTCAATATATGAATATAGTACTGTTCTGTATGCCTAGCTTTAGTCCTAGCTTTGAAATCTAACTCGATATATGAGTTTATTCTTGTTCTATATGCTTAGCTTAGCCCAAGTTTTAAAATCTAGCTCAATATATGAGTTTAGTCTTGTTCTATATGCCTAGCTTTAGCCCTAACTTTAAAATCTAGCTCAATATAAGAGTTTAGTATTGTTCTTTATCCATAGCTATAGTCCTAGGTTTGAAATCTAGCTCAATATAAGAGTTTAGTACTGTGCTATATGCTTAGCTTTAGCCCTAGCTATAAAATCTTGCTCAATATATGAGTTTATTCTTGTTCTACATGCCTTGCTTAGCCCAAGCTTTGAAATCTAGCTCAATATATGAGTTTAGTCTTGTTCTATATGCCTAGTTCAGCTCTAGCATTAAAATTTAGCTCAATATATTAATTTAGACTTGTTCTATATGCCTAATTTAAACCCTAGCTTTAAAATCTAGCTCAATATACGAGTTTAGTATTGGTCTATATACCTAGCTTTAGGTCAAACTTTTAAATCTAGCTCAATATATGAGTTTAGTCTAGTTCTATATGCCTAGCTTTAACCCTAGCTTTAGAATCAAGCTCAATATATCAGTTTAGTCTTGTTCTATATGCCTAACTTTAGTCCTAGCTTTGAAATCTAACTCAATATAAGAGTTTATTCTTGTTCTATATGCCTAGATTAGCCCAAGCTTTAAAATCTAGCTCAATATTTGAGTTTAGTCTTGTTCTATAAGCCTAGATTTAGCCCTAGCTTTAAATCTAGCTAAATATACAAGTTTAGTATTGTTCTATATCCATAGCTATAGCCCTAGCTTTAAAATGTAGCTCTATATAAGAGTTTAGTCCTGTGCTATATGCTAAGCTTTAGCCCTAGCTTTAAAATCTTGCTCAATATATAAGTTTAATCTGGTTCTACATGCCTAGCTTAGACCAAGCTTTGAAATCTAGCTCAATATATGAGTTTAGTCTTGTTCTATATGCCTAGATTCAGATCTAGCATTAAAATTTAGCCCAAAATATCGGTTTAGACTTGTTCTATATGCCTAATTTTAACCCTTGCTTTAAAATCTAGTTCAATATATGAGTTTAGTATTGGTCTATATGCCTAGCTTTAGCTCTAACTTTTAAATCTAGCTCAATATATGAGTTTAGTGAAATTTTATATGCCTAGCTTTAAACCTAGCTTTAAAATCAAGTTCAATATATGAGTTTAGTCTTGTTCTATATGCCTACATTCAGCTCTAGCATTAAAATTTAGCTCAATATATGAGTTTAGACTTGTTCTATATGCCTAGCTTTAGACCTTATTAAAATCTAGTTCAATATATGAGTTTAATCATGTTCTATATGCCTAGCTTTAGTTTTAGCTTAAAAATTTAGCTCAATATATTAGTTTAGACTTGTTCTATATGCCTAATTTTAGCCATAGCTTTAAAATCTATTTCAATATACGAGTTAAGTATTGTCTATATGCCTAGCTTTAGCTCTAACTTTTAAATCTAGCTCAATATATGAGTTTAGTCTAGTTCTGTATGCCTACCTTTAACCCTAGCTTTAAAATCTAGCTCAATATATGAGTTTAGTCTTGTTCTATATGCCTAGATTCAGCTCTAACATTAAAATTTAGCTCAAAATATCGGTTTAGACTTGTTCTATATGCCTAATTTTAACCCTAGGTTTAAAATCTAGCTCAATATATGAGTTTAGTTTTGGTCTATATTCCTAGCTTTAGCTCTAACTTTTAAATCTAGCACAATATATCAGTTTAGTGAAATTTGATATGCCTAGCTTTAAACCTAGCTTTAAAATCAAGCTCAATATATGAGTTTAGTCTTGTTCTATATGCCTAGCTTTAGCCCTAGCTAAGCCCAAGCTTTGAAATCTAGCTCTATATATGAGTTTAGTCTCGTTCTATATGCCTAGATTCAGCTCTAGCATTAAAATTTAGCTCAAAATATCAGTTTAGACTTGGTCTATATGCCTAGCTTTAGCCCTAGCTTTAAAATCTAGTTCAATATATGAGTTTAGTCATGTTCTGTATGCC
>CBDHEM010000043.1:0-3573 GCA_965261955.1 Leptonemataceae bacterium | reverse complement strand
CATGTGTGAACTGAACATTGAGTATAATTCAGTACAGAACATTACAGTTAAGGAATGTATCATACAGAACAGTTCACTTTTTTAACGTTTTTTAATGTCCCCCCAAAATTAAAGTGTAAAATCGAGTCTCGATCGTGTACAATTGACTCTCGGTCATGAGGGACGGAAGAATATTGAAAATTATATTATTATTTGTCTTCCTAAATATCAAAACCTAGTCCGTAATATTTTGAAAATTTTAAAAGTATCTGCACAAATTTGTATAAATTTAAAAATACCAAAACTTATTTTGAAAGTTTTAAAGCTCCCTTAAAATACTAATTTTGAATAATTACTTTTTTATTTAATTGTCTTAATCAGATTCACGCAACCTCTCATCTAAATCGCATAGTTAATCCAAACTTTATATTGGAGCCTGTTCCTGTTCCTCTCCTCCTTCTGCTGCTGTTCCAATGTCAATACAAAGTTTGGAAACTGACAGATTATTACTCTCATACTTACAACATAAAATAAGTTAAAATCTAACCATTAGAAACTCGAAGTTCATCACACATTCAAACAGAGACATATTTAATTTATGTACAGTGGATTAAAAAATATTTCCCCCTCAAAATAAGCAAAAATAAATTATCAGGAATCAGTAGAAAATTGCAGAACTGAATTGTCAGTATCCTGCTCCTCCTCCTCTTCCAAGATTGTTGCCAAATCTTTGCAGGCCTCTCAAAACATTTGCCTGTGATTATCTTAGGTACAGAAAACATTGTGGGGGGTGGGTGGCAATATTGGCGGTGGTTTGTGGTGAAATGTGTGGTAAAATTGAAAAATTGTCTGATTGGAGATAAAAATTGGTGTGGTAGTAGATATTGACCCCATGATTATGATAGTGGTGACAAAAAGACAAAAATTTAAAAAGACCAAAAGATAAAAAGGCAAAAACGCAAAAAAAATATACAAAAACGCAAAAATACTAATAGACAAAAAGACAAAAATACTAATAGACAAAAAGGGGGCCCGAAGGGCCCCCATGCCCTCCGCAGGAGCTAGAACAGGGGGGCCAGTGGCCCCCAAAGTTATAGTTTATTACATAAGACAAATTTGGCCCCTCTATAAGAATATGTAGATACAAATCAAATGCCAGAATCGAAACAAGATTGCATACTAGCCACAATGTGATTTACTGGGCTCATTGTCAGCATAGGGCTCTATTGAATTTAGTGGAATAAATTTTCAGCATTCACCCCTCAGTCTGAGACAACTTCACCCTCTCATAGCCTAGGAAATGTTTTTTTTTTATGTGGAACTTTGGTTAGCATAAATCAACTACCACTATTGCCATCTACTCCCCTCACCACATTTTCTGTACCTAAAAGAAACACAGGCAAGATTTTGCATTTTATGTTTCATTTTAGGATTTTCAGACAGTGACAGATGGGCCTTTGGTCAAATCAAGATGACTTTAATACCAACTTTGCTAGCAAAGGCATTTAGCAGAGGAGGTGAATACTGATTCCATCTTTGTCAATATTATGCTATGCTGAGCCAAAGACCAAACGCATAGTGTAGCAAAGGACCCATGCCCCCCCATAATGTTTTTTGTACCTAAGAGAAACACATAAATGTTGTCTTTGCATCCCAAAGTTGGAGGTGGGAGGGAGGAAGAGGAGAAGGAGGGGGAAAAGTCCATCTGAAGACCTATGCTTTGCAAAGGGGCATGGGTAAAAACACTACTTAACCTTTAGTTGGTTAACTAACAGCTAACATACTTAGGGATGCTGTATGAAGAAGAAAAAAACGGAATAACTTTGGAACTTTACGAAAGGTGGCCAGGGGGGGTCATGGCCCAATCCAAAGTAAAAGGAACACTTTTTACCATAGACAGGTTCCCACTAGGATCCCTTTTAGATTTGGGCGAACTCAGCACACCTGAGCCGATCGACCTCGACACGATTTGCATCCAGGTTGTCTGTGAGGCAGTCGACAACCAGGCGAATATCTGAGGTTTGCAGTAAATCCCAATCGAGCTCACACAAACCTCAATTCACGTGAAAATTGGTCGAAAATGGATGAATTGGCTCAAAATTGGCGAAAATTGCCAGAAAATGACCAGCAAATTATAAAATTGTAAAGAAAGAACACGAAACAAATTTTCCTGGCAAATTTTCTTGTCGAAAGGGTGAGAAAAAGAATTTTTTTAGCTCAAATGTCCAGAATATGGCAAACAAACCTTTTTTCCAAACTGTCGCCCACCCCTAATCCCTTTCATACTATCTCACATCCAAGGTGGTGCTTCACTTTTCATACCTCAAAAATTGAACCCTCACTATGTGTTGGGTGATAATAAAAAATAATTTAAAAACAAATTGTTTAAGGTCAATGTAAGTGCAGTTGTACCCATCCTTAATCCATACTTAGACTACTATCTGGATAGTTGAAGAAAATTGCCAGGCCAAAGTCAGTGTTTGTCCAAATATTTTTGACTTAACACTTAGCTCATGTTAGTTTGGCCAACTAAGTGAAGACTTTGTTGATGCTAGCTTTGTTGAGGCTTGACTTTGTTGATGCTGGCTTTGTTGAGGCAAGACTTTGTTGATGCTGGCTTTGTTGTGGCAAGACATTGCTGATGCTGGCTTTGTTGGTGCAAGTCACAAGGATTACAATGTCAATGTTCCACTTTGGTACTGAACAGTTGATGTGGCCAGTCCTCAAAGGGCCCGAGGGGCCTGACCAGCCTTGGCGTTTGTTGAGTAAACAGTCAAGCCAAAGTTGAACAAGTCAGCTCCAACTTCGGCTGTTGTGATGGTTGACTCAACAAACACAACTACAGCTGTCTTAGTTAGCTCTAACTATCTGACTGACAGTGTTGAGTTGTCTTAGTTAGCTCTGAGTATCTGACCATTAGTGTTAGCTTTGCTTTAGTTGATTGAAATAAGAGGAAAAAGAACACAACTTTAGCTGAAACATTGTTAGCTTGTCTCAACTATCAGGACACTAACTTAGACTGACCCTAAACTGTTTAGTTCAATTTGTATGATATGGGCTCTGGATCAAGTAAGTCAAAACATTATAACCAAACTGTTCAATCATGCTCCTGTTTCTACTATTTGTCCAGAATCTTTGCCATTCCCCCCCCCCCCCCCAAATAAATAAATAAATCACAGGAGTTAGAATGAGGGGAGTGGTAGTGACACAACATTATATGTAGTTATAACTAGAAGGTATGGGGTCCTATGGCCCCCTACTTCTTGCTCCTGTGGAGATCTGGTGGCCTTCAGCCACCTTAAAGTGGATGGGATCATTTTATAGGAAGTAGAAAATGCTTTTTAACTGCTGGTAGCTGGATGCATAGTAATTTTGGATAATTTTGGGTGGCTATTGACAGGAAATTGCTAGCCGATCAACTTTGGTAAAAGGCTCAATTTGATTCAATCAATGGTATTTTTTTAGGGATATTCCCTTAGTAAATGTTTATCCCCTATGGATTTAAGAAATTTTGGATTTTTTATACAGAAAATTGTGTTGACATTTGTCCAATATATTTTTTTTTATCTCTTAAAACTTACCCTTATGGACCCA
>CBDHEM010000042.1:0-3502 GCA_965261955.1 Leptonemataceae bacterium | reverse complement strand
AGTGAGTTCATAAGGAAAGTGAATTCATAAAGTGAGTTCATAAAAAAAGTGAGTTCATAGGAAAAAGTTTTTATTCGGCGTTAAATGACCCAAAAAGGGTTGATATGCCGTAAAACCAACCAACCAACCCAACCAACATTTATACCGTTGAGAAAGAGTTATCAACAACCCACATTCATTTCTCTTACATCCCAACAAAGGTCATATTTAGTTCCCGTATATCATATGTACCCTTTTCTTTTTAGACTGAAAAAAGTGCGTATTAATACAAAACATAATTAGTGTATATTAATCATAACAGGTGGAGGTGTTTATGATGTAATTTTTATCATCGTAGAAAATGGACAAGTTGTTCAAATCCTGGACGAGGCCGACTGCATTTCTGACCCGCGGGCAATTATGGCTTGCGGTAAGATTTCGTATGGCTCGCAAATTTCTGGAACAACTCCCAACAACATACCGGAAGTCTTCGAAGTGTAAATTTGCATGTAATGTTGTGGTTAAAAAACACCAGAAATTTAAAATAGTACTTTTTTCATTTTTAAAAAGGACTATGAATTTGAAGGGGGAAGCTCCTTACTTTTAACATTGGGGCCTCCAGTATTTTTCCATACCAGGCCCTTACTTAACGTTTTGACTTTTTATCTTTTTGTCACTTGACCCCCCTTCAATGTTCGCTGGCCGTTTAAACTTTTATAGAGATCGTCTAGTTTAGTTGTTGCATGTTGTGTCTTCTATAAGTTTACGTTGTGTCTTCTTCTATAGTTTGTTGATCGTCTAGTTTACGTCGATTGCGGCTGTTTAATTTCTAATCTTTAAACTGTGTGCTGGATCTTCTTATCTCTGTGGGCTGGCTGGGTTGATGTCTTATCACGTTGCTGATAACTTCTATAGCTGGCCTCCTGCAGAAATCTTCCTTTCCATGGCTTTTGTTGAATCCCGTGGATGAAATAGTTCTTAAGGACCACAGGACACTTAATTATTTTTTATATAACGGAATTCCATTTTATTAAGCCATCTTACGAAAGGAGGAAGACCCGATGATGAGGCACATTTGCCTATCTCGAAAACTGGGGTATCTTTTGATTACACAAGGACAGAGTGGGATGTCACATGATTCTCATACCCATGAGAAAGGTCAGCCGATGTCAACTGATTTTGTCACTCATTCTTTAAACTATCCCGTTGGGATTCGTGGGAATCCACAGATTATGTAACAGAAATAACTATTGATCCCCGAGTATCTGTACTTTTTCAAATTTGGCCCGATCTGTAAAAGGTTTGGACAACCCTGCACATTTCAGCAAATGTGCAAAACATATTTGGGAATGGAAAGGAAAAGGGTGTTACGGTTTTAGGTAGTGGCGATTGGCAGAATTCTAAAAATAGAAAGTTAGAGACATGTTGACGCCAAGAATGTGAAATTTTGCGCCAAAAGAAGAAACCGTTTCTTAAGAAGAGGGAGTTAGAATATAGGAAATAAGGAGTCAGATACAAGATAGTAAGAAGAGGAGTTAGGAAAATATAGGAAGTGAGAAAGAGGAGGGAGAGACAAGATAGTAAGTATAGGAGAGGGAAGGTGACTGACAGGTGGCGAAAAAGAGTTGATACATAAACCCTGGACGAGGGGACTACTACAATCACGGTCAGCCAGGCAAAGATATAACCACGCGAGCCCGCTCCTGTAATCTCAACAAGTAATAAATAAAAAAAAAGGAATAAAGAGTTTTGCTTCAAGTTTGTGTTGTCTTCTATTAATACATACAAGGAGAAATACAACAGTGGTGACCCGACGTACGAGCAGAAAGCAACCTCATACAAAAAAAAAAAAAACGTATATATATATATATATATATATAATATATACCAGGACAAATGGAACAGACAGGAGAAGAAACGACTCGTCAAGTCAACATCAAAGCACCGGAATTCATGGAAACTGCTGTAAATGGATGGTTTACCATATTAGAAGCCCAGTTTCACTTACGGAATGTAACGACGTCGAAAACAAAATTCTACACTGTAATATCGTCGTTACCAGCCGAAGAAGTGTGTAAACTTCCAAATACAACCCTCGCATCACAAGACTATGAGGAATTAAAAAGAATCCTTATAGAAAGTCATGAACAAACAAAACCGGAGCTTCTAGAAAAATTAATGTCGGCTACAACTATATCAGGGCGACCGTCGGCATATCTACATGAAATGTTGTCCGTAGCTAAACGGATAGACATCGGCGAAGACATTGTCAGGCACAAATTCCTGCAGGCATTACCACCAGAAATAGCTCCAGTAATAGCGTCACAAAAAGACTTAAACCCTACCCAACTTGGTAGGTTAGCAGATGAGCTGATGCCATTATTAAATAACGATAAGGCTTGTTTTGTTCAGCGACCCTTATCAACCCAAAACAGCGCGCAAACGAGCTATAAAGGAAAATACAGCCAAAACACTTCAGTGCCACTAAATGTCAGGCCGTATCGGGATAACCAACGGACAAAAATTTGCAGGGCACATATATATTTCGCCAATGAAGCGAGAACCTGTAAACCTTGGTGTAGATGGCCCAAAAAGAAGGATTTACAAATGTTGCCTAGTTCCCGACCAGCAACGCCTACTGGAAATGATTCGGAAAACTAATAGGGCGAACAAGTACAGTCCTGCGAGGTTCGCCGCTATTAGAAATTATTGCAAAATTAGGGGCTACCAAATTAAAATTTATTGTAGATACTGGTGCAAGTATCTCGATATTACCAACTTCTGCAGTAAATGGTATCACATTACACCCAACTCCCATATCACTCTCGACTGCAAATGGGGAGAGAATAAAATGTTATGGACAAACAAGTTTGGAAATTGGAATACCCAGTTTAAGGAGATCTTTTACTTGGACGTTCGTGATCGCTGATATCACCAACCCACTCCTTGGACTGGATTTCCTCAACAAATTTGGTTTAATAGTGGACTGTAGCAACAAAACCATTTATGACCCTACAACAACCCAGAGAAAGATTTTAAAAATATCTGAATCAGCGGTGAATCTAGTGGTAAATGAAACGGAGCTCCCATCATTCCTACAGAAAATGATTAAAGAAAAATATCCCAATTTAATCACACCACATAAAAACAGTAACAAAAAATACTGCGGCGTCTACCACAGAATAGATACAGGAAGCCACACGCCAGTATTTGCAAAACCCAGGCGGCTTAATGTGGAAAAGCTGGAAACCGCGCGTAACGAATTTAAAACGTTACAGAAAAACGGAGTGATCTCCTTGTCCGAAAGCGAGTGGTCTAGCCCATTACATATAGTCACGAAACAAAATGGTGAATCTAGATGCTGTGGAGACTATCGTTCTCTCAACAGCATAACCAAAAGTGACAGGTACCCTATACCAAACATAAACTCTTTCTCAGCGAAACTAGCAAACAAGCGACGATTCTCAAAAATCGATCTGATTTCCGCATACCACCAGATTAAGATGCATCCGGATGACGTAGC
>CBDHEM010000041.1:0-3475 GCA_965261955.1 Leptonemataceae bacterium | reverse complement strand
TCTAAAACAGGTATTTTAGACGGAAACAAGAATGGAAACTAGATTTCGGAAACATTCTTGAAAAAAGAGCTTTGAAAAAAAGCAATATGGAACCTTGGTTCGATGAACATATTTGTTTGAAAGAAAGCACAGACTCGTGAATCTGTGTAATGTTACAATCTGGAGGATTGTTGACGATAGAGATTAAACTAGACAACTATCGTTGTTGGTGGACGGCCCTCGTGTGCGGTTAGTGGCACTACCTATTTTCCATACCTAAATGAAACACTGAGAGTCATAATATCTGCAGTTTTAGAAACTGCTGACGCCGACAGACGACAGACATTTGCCCGTCTAGGTCCGGCTGGGCCGTCCAATAATACAAATCAATGGATTTGATTCGGCCGGATCAGTTAATCTGAGAAGGTTGGCAACTGGGGGTATGTGTTAGGCTACCAACTAGTTGCTCTCTACTGAATCTGAAAACAAAATGTTGTTCAGAAAAAAATCGTCGATTGTGTCGACACAGGCGGGGCCCTGTGAAGACGACCTTTAATTCATGAGAGAATTTCTGGAAAATAAGTTTTTATAGACAAACTTGATTTGCTCAGTAGATTTCTGAGGGATCAGAGGAAGGCAGCGGTTCTCTAAATAGAGAGAGAGCTGGAAGCTGTTAAGACATACTCTCAGATCAAAGTCAGAAGTTTGGTCCACTCTGAGTCAAAAAGTCAAATCACCAAATCTGTCCATCAAAATGGCCCCTAACTTTTGCCATCATTTTCCTTGGTGTTGTAGCTTTCCAAAAATATAAAACACTTGGGGTCGAAAGAAATGATTTTTTTTAAAAAATATAATACTACAAAAAAATGCCTGTTTTTAGGCCAATTTGTGGACCGCAAATTTTGATTGTTTAAGTTTAGGAGCTCATTACTATTATATTTTAAAATAACTATTTTTGGGGGCAATGTTCCCAGGCTTGTATGGCATTTCAGCTTTAAAATGAGCTATCAGAATCCACTTTACCATTTCAAATGACTGAGCTATGGGCTGAAACACCAAAAAAAAAGTGGACCATGCATTCTTCTAAAAAAACAGTTCCTGGAGGAAAATTTGATTTCCCAAGCATATTTTTAATAAAAAAGGACTTTATAATTGGCTGTACTTTATCTCAACAGGATATATGAAGGAGGAAAGAGCCAAACAAAGGAGGGAAAGCATATAAAATGGTACTACTGGGCCTGGAAACATAGAAATATGGTTTTGAGTCAAAAAGTAGGGAGGCGTCAAAAAATCAAAAATAACCCTTTTTATACATCCAAAATTAAAACCGCCGCGTGCATTTCTTCCCACACTTGGTGGCATCAAACGCACGCGGGGGTTTTGGTTTTGGATGTCTAAAAAAGGTTATTTTTGATTTTTTGACACTGCAATTAGGTATCCATGAGTGTATTTTATCAGGTTATGACTTACACTTTGCACTTGCACTTTGCACTTTGCAACTAAATTTTTTTGCATGATTATATCTATTCATATATAAACCAAGGTATATACATTAATAAAACACAAAAATAATAATAATTTAAGGTACTTCATTTCTGACCCTTAGTGGTCTCCAATCCTGACTTTGAACCGAGACTCTGTCTTAACCTCTTTTCTGTGCCAGATTCACGAGATCTGAGATGAGCAACAGAAGGACAGGATGTACAGGGAGCAGGAACTGCTCGACAGACAGCTGGGCTGACTGTTGATAAGTTGTGGCACAAACAACCCTCGGTGCAAGTCACAGAGAAGAAAATTCCTGGTTATGGTAAAATGTTCCCAGAGTGAGAAGCATGAAAGCTACTGATCTACAGAGCTGTAGAGCTACTGAGCTCCTGAGCTACGGAGCAGAAGGACAGATGTCCTTGGAGCAGGAGCTGCTTGACGAACAGCTGGCCTGGCTGTTGCTTATTTGTTGCACAAGCAACCTTTAGTGCAAATCACAGAGGTTAAAATTCCTGGGTTTGGTAAAATGTTCCCAGAAGAGCTACTGAGATAAAGAGCTATGGAGATGCTGAGCTACTGGAAGACAGAGCTACTAAGCTATAGAGCTATAGAGCTACTTAGTGCTACTGAGCTGCAGTGCTACTGAGCCAGATAGTTAAATATCTAAAGAGCTAGAGAAGCTGGAGAGTGAGATAGCTGGGAGAGCTGGAAATGCTGGAAGAGCTGGAAGAGCTTGGAGAGCTGGAAAAGAGAGGCTGTGGTGGAGAATGTATCTGAGTGAGAATGTCTCAGATGAAAATTCCTCTATAGGAAAAGTGTCTCAGGAATGAGAATTTCTCCCCCAATAAATTGGCCAACAATTCAAGCTATATATAACAGCCGGCATACTCTGAGAATGTCTCGGATGAAAATTCCTCAGGGAAAAATGTCTGAATTGAGAATTTCTCCCCCAAGAGAATTATTCAAGAACTCTGTTAAAAAATTCAGGTGGAATTTCTTGAATTAAATTGGCCAACAATTCAAACTATAGCAGCTGGCACCCAAGGCGAGATACAGATGTTGACTTGGAGTGGCCTAAATTTTGGCCAGGGAGTGGCCTGAATATTTACAAAGGTGCAGTCTGAATTCTGGCCACAGTGCAGCCAAAATATTGGCTATGGAGTAGCCTGAATATTTAATATTGGCAGCAGTATGCACAGAATGTCAGCCTGAGCCTGAACATAGAAAACAATGGGGCTCAAACTTGACCTAAAGATGGAAGTGTTCCAAATAAACCCTGAAAGGGTTTGCCTCTAGGGCAGAAAGGAAGGTTTCCTATCTGAAGAGGAGTGGGGGGCTAGGGTTGAAAATAAACCTCCCTTGCAACCACATACAAGAGTATAGTGGCTGGATGTTGCTTAATTGTACCTTAAATGAGGGTGCACCAAATAAATCCCTGGAGAACTTTCCTTGAGAAGGAAAAGGATTTTTCGCATTATAAAAGACTGGCCAAAATGGCTTTTTTACACCTGGGTTGGCCACGGTAAAAGACCGGAGCGCGAAGCGCGCAGGTCTTTTACCGTGGCCAACCCAGGTGTAAAAAAGCCATTTTGGCCAGTCTTTTGTAGTATATAAAGGGTTTTCTCGTTTATTTACTGCTCTGCAAATCGTAAAACAGTTAAAAATCACAGTGATTTAACTGTTTTACTCAAAATGTTAGAAATCTCATATTATTTACTCAAGAAATCCTGTAATTTACTCGAGAGAGGGACACTGGACAGCTTGTCCTGAGAGTCATGAGAGTCAGGGAGGTTCTGGTCCCTGACATAACAGTCCAGGTGATGTTCATAGACAGGCTGGATAGTGAACACTGCAGTCTGCAGACACACTGACACAGTCTCGGTCCACTCACTGACTGAAGGCAGGCTCTATTAACTTTGTGTTGGACAAGCTGAGCTCAGGAGTGCTGCAGTCCGGGCTCTGGTAGAATGCGAGGGACGACCTAATGCAAGATCTGTACATTCCTTTCGAT
>CBDHEM010000040.1:0-5421 GCA_965261955.1 Leptonemataceae bacterium | reverse complement strand
GAGGAAGTTTGACCAAATTGAATAGAAAATTAAATTATATTACCATGGAAGCATAACCAAGAGGCAAAAATTACAAGATACAATACGAAGAAAAAAGCAACCAGATAACATACCCAAATCAGACATGCTTTTTAAAAAAGCAACCGGATAACATACCCAAATCAGACATGCCTTTTTAAAAGCAACCGGATAACATACCCAAATCAGACATGCTTTTTAAAAAAGCAACCGGATAACATACCCAAATCAGACATGCTTTTTAAAAAAGCAACCGGATAACATACCCAAATCAGACATGCCTTTTTAAAAGCAACCGGATAACATACTCAAATCAGACATGCCTTTTAAAAGCAACCGGATAACATACCCAAATCAGACATGCCTTTTTAAAAGCAACCGGATAACATACTCAAATCAGGCATGCTTTTTAAAAAAGCAACCGGATAACATACCCAAATCAGACATGCCTTTTTAAAAGCAACCGGATAACATACCCAAATCAGACATGCCTTTTTAAAAGCAACCGGATAACATACTCAAATCAGACATGCCTTTTAAAAGCAACCGGATAACATACCCAAATCAGACACGCCTTTTTAAAAGCAACCGGATAACATACCCAAATCAGATACGCCCTTTAAAAAAGCAACTGGATAACATACCCAAATCAGACATGCCTTTTTAAAAGCAACCGGATAACATACCCAAATCAGACATGCCTTTTAAAAAAGCAACCGGATAACATACCCAAATCAGACACGCCTTTTAAAAGCAACCGGATAACATACCCAAATCAGACATGCCTTTTTAAAAGCTGCCAAACTTTTATAATTCAGATCTCTTCACTTATCATGAAATGACTTCCTCCCCACCCCCTTTTTTATATACAGAAAATTATATCAAGCTCATTGGCATACAACGTAAGTGTCGTCAAATATTACCACCTTCAATGTTAGTGTATATTACATTGTTACATCTCTCCAATGTGTGTTGTGTATGTAAGATTACAATGGTGTCACAAGAAACTACAGTGAAGAAAGTGGGAATTCTGACTCCATAGAAATAGATGCTCATTTGCATCTTCCACTCATCAATAAAAACACTCCAAGGATCAGGTACTACTTTTTTTGTACATCCTATAAAATGAGCCTAAACTAGAGATGTACCCTGTACTGTGAGTCCCTCCAAAATAGTAATCACTCTCAAATAATTATCACCCTCAAATAGCAATCACCCTCAAATACCCATCACCCTAGAATACCCATCACCCTCAAACACCCATCTCCCTAGAATAGCCATCGCCCTAGAATACTCATCACCCTCAAATACCCATCTCCCTAGAATAGCCATCGCCCTCACACAATTCCACTGGCTATTATTAGTAAAAGTCTCCCTTGTTTACTTTTTCAAAAGTAAACAAAGAAAATGGTTGTCACAGTTGTTCGTTCATGTACTCTAAAAGAACGGTACAGATGGTCTATTACAAGTCGAGCGGTTTGTTGCAATCCTTCAAACTCAAAAGATGGATGGGTCTGAAGATGGAGAAGACTGTGGAATAACCATTACAGTGATTGCAGAAGCCACTTGGCAAATACTCAAGAGGAGGATGACACTGATGGGGAAGATCCCTGAAAGAAGATGATAATGAATAAGTGATTAGCTGCTAAAATTAATGTGCCACTCCCCAACCCCCAAATGGATGTTGGCACAAAGAAAGGGTATTGTGCCTTGTAGGCCCAACATGCAATAACTCAACAAAAAATGTGCAGTGTTGGATATATAACATGGCTCTGAAAAATAGGAAATGTCCACATATAATAATAATCAGCCTTGAATTGTAAGAACAAGACATTTGGCTGAACTGAATAGGAACTGCATTCTTTCTTCAGTGAAATGTGCTAGTTGGATATTTCACGAAGATGGCATATTATAAAACATCATTTGCTAGAATAGACTCGTAACACGTCATTTAAAAATGGTACCCAGAAAAGAAGAGAACCCATGTTGACCACAACCATTTAGAGGACTCTTTACCTTAAAAAAGATATCTACACCAAGTAGAAAACAAAGCTGGTGTACATTATTTTTAAAATGTTAAGAGTTTACACTTTGTGTTTCCATTCCTTCATACACAAAAATGACATTTGTTCCGTTTCAAGTTGTTTGTTAGTTAGTTTTGTTATTTCTGTATGTTCTAGTGCACATGTCAAAGCTGCAGGATCTCCAACACTTTTTCTAACTTGTTTATTTTATTGTTGTCATATCAATACATGCTAGTCTTGTGGCTATTGTCAACATAGTCATGTAGGATTAGCTACAGCCTCCTTCAAGCAGTTACACAAGAGAACTCCACCAACCAAACAAAAGATGTTTTGGTAGAAGATCAGTCCTTTAGACTTGATACAAGTTTCCCCAGGAGCAACCTAGGACCAAATAACTCCACAAATGCAAACAGCTGAACCAGCAGAGCTGAGCATGTGTCATTTGTTCTGCTCATTCAGTCTCTAATTATAAAGCAGCATTGCTAGCTCGAGTGTGTCATCGACCACCACTGCTACCCAGACCTTTTACTGCAATCTAGAAACTGAGCAGTTGCTGCAACGCATTGGATATGGTACTATGAATGCACCTATTAAACGCAAGTTATGTGTCAGAGAAGACAGAGAAACAGGATTCTTGAAGATAATTTTTCAAAGTCTATTTCACACTTTCAACCCTTTTTTAGCACTGTTGGTTTATAACTTAGTGAAGGATTCAAGACATGCTTGGAGTCTTATATCGGCTGAAACCATGATTTAGGCAGCTAAGAAGCTGCTGACGTGAGTTTTAGCAGAGACATGAGCTTTGTTTTTTTGGGGGGGGGGGGGGGGGGATTTTGCTATCAGCCATTTAAAAATAGGGGTAAAACCAATATAAGAAGTACTAGCATCTACGAGTATATTAAAAAAAGAAGGAGAAATACCTTGGACTGAATTAAACTTCTGAACCAGCTACATCTGTGTACGCCATCCTACTTTTTGCCTTGACTCTTTCTTTAACAAGATGGATGGATGGCCACAGTGAGAGCGAAATTCTATTTAACGAATGCTGGCATGTTTTTGCCTTCATATAAAAAAATTAGTGCCATAAGCATAGTGGACATAATGTGGACATCGGTCGCAAAAATACAATATATAAAATTAACCTTACAAATTAAATGCCATATTTTACCTGCGCATGCCCAGAAGATTACTCTATTGTTATAAATAGTAATAGAAACTACTTCTAGGGAGACGGCCGAACGAGCAAAAATGAAAGCAAAATTATTATTTTTTTAAATCTGACTAATTCACAACTCGGTCTGAATCATCTCTTTCAAGCCTTCACGGCAGCTTCTGGAAATTCTTCTGTGGAGGATGGCTGCAGATACCAGTGCCTACTAGAAAACACTCTGAATCATTTCGCTCTTGAGAAAGGAGTCGCTGGATGAATTTCCTGCTGTAAGTTTAGTTGTAGACATAGAGGCGACGTAGAAATGCTAGCTTTTTCTCGCTTACCTTAATGGAGCTGATTCTTATACCACACTGCTGCTTATTGTATTGCATTCAAATGATAAGGACAGTTTAAAAAGCGTATTCTTGAAAAGAAAGTTATAGCAATAAATATAAATAAGTCGGTGTGTAAATGGTTAACAAGGCGGGCAGCCATAACAAGAGTAAAGTTTAATTTAATGCAAGTTCACAACTTTCCTGCTTCCTTAAAAAAGACTAGCCCTCTTTTACAAAATGTTTTACTAAATTCCCAAGTCAGAAAATCTTTGGACTTCAAAGAGGGTTAGTTGTTCAGTTCTTGTGCTCAATAATCTGTTCTTTGTCTGCTTTTGTTTGTTTATAAAAATACATGTAAGCCACTGTGAAACTTTAAAATATATATTGGCAAATTTTTCACCAACGCATGCATTTTTTAAAAACTTTTTTTTTATTAAATTTTTTTAAAATTTCTTTTGGGGGGATGGGTGTGTATGTTTGCTGTTGCTGTTTGCTCTCTATGAATTCATAGTCTGTTTTCTCTCTATAAATTTGTATGATATGCTAGTACTCCCTATGTTGGTATGACCCACTTTTTAAAATGGCAGATGGCAAAAATATTAACTATATACAAACTATATTGGATTGAGCAGTTAACTGATTGACCACCAACTTTATTTGAATTTTTTATAATAAATATATTTATTGTTATATAACTTTTTTTGCCAAAAATATTTTTTTTAAACTGTTCATAACATTAGAATGCAAATATAATAATCTGCAGTTTGATGTAAGAATCAGCTCCATTGAGCTAAAGCTATGCATCTTGCTACATTGCTTTATGTCCACAACAATACTTACAGCAAAGTAGTCCATCCAGGAGTGACTTCTCGTGAGTGAAAGTGATTCATGCCTGTGTCGGTTTCCTCCAAAGAAAGGTTTCAAGAAACAGCGGTAAGGGCCAGGAAGAAACCATTCATAACAGCAGTTGCGATTGTCAGTTTTACGACCATTTTATATCGATAAAGAAATCTATTTGGCATGTGTATGTAAAACAATCCAGTGCTTATGGAAAAGTTTCATTTTTATATATCTTTTGTGTGAAAGATGTCCCAGTTTGCTCCTATAGGTTAAGAAAGGAAAGATACTATGTCCATTTAAACTACATCCTTTACCGTTTAAAATCATGAATACTAATATTATATGCCTTTAAAATCTTGGTGCATAATGGTAAAGGGTCATCTAACTGGTTGTCTAAATGGGTGCAGTCCTGTTTCCTTTTTTAACAGGTCAATCTAAGTTATACTGGTGCTTCCCTTTCAAGAACTTTGTAAGTTGTTCCAATAACTGCAGAACTACCCAATAGTAGTATTTACTTCTTATTACTGAAGTACACACAAATACATAACATGGGTCGCAAGTACTTTACCTAGTTTTATTGAAGATCTTGCGGTTAACTTTGTCCACATGATCCACATGATGGTAAAAATGGCAAATACAGGATTTTGAAAAGGGGGTTGATGAAGCATGAGCCAGACACTTTTACCCAACCTCTACACAGAGGCTAATGCAGGGCATCAGTTGCATGAAAATGAGGCCAGAAGTTGGATTGCAAGCTGTTTTATTCCGAGGGAAAGAAGCTTAGCTAAAATCCAAAATGATATGACAAATTGGATAATCTACACAGACCTGCAGAAAGGGGGATTCCGTGGAACCCACAGAACCCCCCTGAACCCACCACTGGGTACAACATGGTAATGAACTTTTATTACTTTAAACTTTTTTTTCACACAAGAGTCAACTACTCAGAAAACAATAGACATCCATTTCTCTGCTGCTGAATAAACTCAGTTAGGCTCAATTAGTGCACATGCATATGGTTACCGTGTTGATTAGCTTTTCCAATTCTCATGTT
>CBDHEM010000039.1:0-1115 GCA_965261955.1 Leptonemataceae bacterium | reverse complement strand
AGTCACTCTATGTCAGATCACCAAATGGGTTACACCCGCCCTCCTTCAAATTGGTTCATATCTGGTATATGGGATAGTTGTGGCTTCAAACGGCCGAAATTTTTTAAGTTTTAGCCCCTCGGGCTGGCGTTTGTTGCACTATGGCTGACATTTTTGGGGGTGATTTGGCCAAAACGGGCATAGCAGCCAATTTTTAAATGACCGTATCTCCCTAACCTGTGGCCAAATTGGTTAATAACTGTGCCCTTGGAAAGACTATTCCATAAGTAATCCAAAGCTGCATTATTTTACTTTATGCAGGTACAATTTGAAGTGTGATGACCTTTACATTAAATTTGACCTTTTGGATCACGTGACCATGAGATGAACTTTGGGTGAAACTTATACCCCAATATGTTTTTTACAATATATACAAAAATTGGGGGGATAGACATTATTTTTTTGCATGCTTTCCAGCTCTTCTCAAAGCTGGCACACTTGATGCTAAAATGTGACATTCCTATGCAGTGTGCATGTATATATATGTCCATGTATGGGACATATACATCGATGTATGAGACATGACATGTATGAGACATGTTCCAACCTGTAGTCATGGTTGCAGTCTGATTGAGAAATAAAGTAACAATATTTAAAGTGGCAATGACAACCTTAAGGGGAGCCTACACCTGAAACCAACGAAATTGTAACACTTATTTGTAGCTGTCATAACTTTTTTCCCCTTTCTTCTGTGCAAATACTTTTTATACCAGCTTGTTGCTTATTGTGTGTGCTTTAAAATGATATATAAAAAGTCTATATAGGCACTTTTTCTTAGAAGATATATCCAAACACGCAAGGGTCACACAAAAAAAAAACTGCCTAATTTGTGCCACGATTGACAGCCAGGGGCCTTGACCGCAGCGCACCAAACTCGGTACGAATGTAGCTAAAGGCATTAGCTGTGATATAGTGGGTTTTTTGTTTTTTTTTTGGTGAACCCCCCCTGAGTTATAGTGTTGAGAAGAGGCGGGACCCCAAAAAATCGCGCAATTTTTTTGGTCCCGCCTCTTCTCAACACTATAATTCAGGGGGGGTTCACCGGAAAAAAAAAATAAAACCACTATATCACAACT
>CBDHEM010000038.1:0-1253 GCA_965261955.1 Leptonemataceae bacterium | reverse complement strand
TTCTGATAGCACATTTTAAAGCTGAAATGCCATACAAGCCTGGGAACATTGCCCCCAAAAATAGTTATTTTAAAATATAATAGTAATGAGCTCCTAAACTTGAGCAATCAAAATTTGCGGTCCACAAATTGGCCTAAAAACAGGCATTTTTTTGTAGTATTATATTTTTTTAAAAATAAATTCATTTCTTTCAACCCCAAGTGTTTTATATTTTTGGAAAGCTACAACACCAAGGAAAATGATGGCAAAAGTTAGGGGCCATTTTGATGGACAGATTTGGTTATAGTCTGTTGGGGGTCCCAAAATTTGTTTTTAAAAAATTACAAATAAAACCTAAATCACCCCCTAGACCAATTATGAATTGATCTAGCACACCCAAAACCACATACAGGTACTCTAACACATCGCGCACGACATCAACTTTGTTCCGTCAGGAAGAAAAGTTCCCATATGACGTCGAGTACAGAGTGGTGGGAAGGGGGGAGGATTTTTTTTAGGGGGGAGGGGAGGGGGGCCCCCAGGGGGAGGGGGAAGTGATTTTAATGAAGAAAAAAACATTTAATTTTCTGCAAAAAAAAATTGTATTGTATTGTATCGCTGCTGCAGCAGTTTGTCGACATATTTCAACCGGAGTAATTCCCTGACCATGTTTGGACTGCTGGACCAGATGTCCAGGTCGGACTCCTTGCTGACACAGCCCACATTCTTGCCAGTGGTGGACCTGAGGTCGCTGGCCGTGAGCAGTGCCACAGTTCGCACCTCGTGGCTCGGCGATGTCTGTAAACTGCGGAAGAAGCCGGCAAACCTGGCGAGGATCTCGACCTTGGCGGAGGTGACACCAGAGGCGAGGACATTCTGCTTGTTGCCCCCGAAGTAACCAAAGAGAAGCCTCACTCCTGGAAGGAAACTTGTCTCCCGGAATATGTGCCAGGGGAGACTCCAGGAATGGGACTCTTCATTCATCTTTAGCTAGCTCGGTCTGGAACGTTTAGTTTGATGTTCTGATGTTTCTTTGTCTCCTACAACTGGTTCGGTTATGTTGGAATTGGGAAGTTTTCGCTTTAGAGTAAATTCTGTTTTTTTTCTTTCGATGACAAAAGTATCAATTTCTCACCAGATTTCACATGTCTGCGCGATGACCTAGAGATACTTTATGGACAAATCCTTTTGGAATTGAACTTGTGATACTTATTAGGGGTGGCCAAGGCTATATTGATAAAATTTTAGTATTATTAGTGTTCTGAAGCAACAGC
>CBDHEM010000037.1:0-6275 GCA_965261955.1 Leptonemataceae bacterium | reverse complement strand
TTGATTGTCCTAAAGACTTTTTTTTTTTGTTATGTAATGTCATTTTTCTCATTTCCTATGTCTCACTTTGCTTTGCATTTCTTTCTTCTTCTACCCATCCGTTGGATCATACAGTTTGCGAGTCGACAAAAGATGTTCAAATTTCGCTCGTCGTTCAATCCACCATTATACGCTCTATAAAAAGAAGGTTTCAATTGTTTTCTGTATATTACAGAAAGAACTCACTATACTTTCGCCTACGACCATACCACGTTGAGAACACCGGTTCTCGTCCGATCACCGAAGTTAAGCAGCGTTGGGCCTGCCCAGTACTTGGATGGGTGACCGCCTGGGAACAGCAGGTGTTGTAGGCTTTTTTTTTTTTTTTCTGTCTTCCATTTTTTTTTTTTTTTTTTTTTTTTTTTTTTTTGTAGATTTGGAACATGATTGAATAAAGTTGGCAATTTCTGGGGCTAGAACTCTTGCAGCCGACTTGAATAGGACGGGATATGCAAAGTAGTTTAGTAGCCTTGCTGCTAAGACCCCTCTGATTAAGCCTTGATTGTTCCTAAGATCTTTTTTTTAAATTAATTTAATTTTTTTTTTTTTTCATATCTCACTCTTTATTTCCAGACAACCCCCTTCTCCTGTCCTTTGGAAGATACATGCTTTGAGTATAAAAAAAATTGCACAAATTATGCTCGTCGTTCAATCCTCCATTTTAAGCTGTATAAAAAGAAGGTTTCATTTGCTTTACATTTGGACGGAAGGATGGATGGATGGATTAGAAAATCTTCAGTATGTTTAAGGAGGAACTCCTTGTTGGTGACCTACGACCATACCACGTTGAGAATAACTGTTCACGTCAGATCTCCGAAATTAAGCTCCGTAAGGCCTGTCTCGTAGGATGGGAGACTGCCTGGCAACAGCAGTGTTGTAGGCTTTTCTATTCTCTTTTGTTCTGTTTAGGCGGTATGATAGAATAAACTTGGCTATTTCAAGGGCTAGATATCTTGCCGATGGCTAGAATAAATCGGGTTATAGTAAGTTGCTGCTACGAACACTGAGATTACGCCTTGATTGTCCTAAAGACTTTTTTTTTTGTTATGTAATGTCATTTTTCTCATTTCCTATGTCTCACTTTGCTTTGCATTTCTTTCTTCTTCTACCCATCCGTTGGATCATACAGTTTGCGAGTCGACAAAAGATGTTCAAATTTCGCTCGTCGTTCAATCCACCATTATACGCTCTATAAAAAGAAGGTTTCAATTGTTTTCTGTATATTACAGAAAGAACTCACTATACTTTCGCCTACGACCATACCACGTTGAGAACACCGGTTCTCGTCCGATCACCGAAGTTAAGCAGCGTTGGGCCTGCCCAGTACTTGGATGGGTGACCGCCTGGGAACAGCAGGTGTTGTAGGCTTTTTTTTTTTTTTTCTGTCTTCCATTTTTTTTTTTTTTTTTTTTTGTAGATTTGGAACATGATTGAATAAAGTTGGCAATTTCTGGGGCTAGAACTCTTGCAGCCGACTTGAATAGGACGGGATATGCAAAGTAGTTTAGTAGCCTTGCTGCTAAGACCCCTCTGATTAAGCCTTGATTGTTCCTAAGATCTTTTTTTTAAATTAATTTAATGTTTTTTTCTTTTCATATCTCACTCTTTATTTCCAGACAACCCCCTTCTCCTGTCCTTTGGAAGATACATGCTTTGAGTATAAAAAAAATTGCACAAATTATGCTCGTCGTTCAATCCTCCATTTTAAGCTGTATAAAAAGAAGGTTTCATTTGCTTTACATTTGGACGGAAGGATGGATGGATGGATTAGAAAATCTTCAGTATGTTTAAGGAGGAACTCCTTGTTGGTGACCTACGACCATACCACGTTGAGAATAACTGTTCACGTCAGATCTCCGAAATTAAGCTCCGTAAGGCCTGTCTCGTAGGATGGGAGACTGCCTGGCAACAGCAGTGTTGTAGGCTTTTCTATTCTCTTTTGTTCTGTTTAGGCGGTATGATAGAATAAACTTGGCTATTTCAAGGGCTAGATATCTTGCCGATGGCTAGAATAAATCGGGTTATAGTAAGTTGCTGCTACGAACACTGAGATTACGCCTTGATTGTCCTAAAGACTTTTTTTTTTGTTATGTAATGTCATTTTTCTCATTTCCTATGTCTCACTTTGCTTTGCATTTCTTTCTTCTTCTACCCATCCGTTGGATCATACAGTTTGCGAGTCGACAAAAGATGTTCAAATTTCGCTCGTCGTTCAATCCACCATTATACGCTCTATAAAAAGAAGGTTTCAATTGTTTTCTGTATATTACAGAAAGAACTCACTATACTTTCGCCTACGACCATACCACGTTGAGAACACCGGTTCTCGTCCGATCACCGAAGTTAAGCAGCGTTGGGCCTGCCCAGTACTTGGATGGGTGACCGCCTGGGAACAGCAGGTGTTGTAGGCTTTTTTTTTTTTTTTCTGTCTTCCATTTTTTTTTTTTTTTTTTTTTTGTAGATTTGGAACATGATTGAATAAAGTTGGCAATTTCTGGGGCTAGAACTCTTGCAGCCGACTTGAATAGGACGGGATATGCAAAGTAGTTTAGTAGCCTTGCTGCTAAGACCCCTCTGATTAAGCCTTGATTGTTCCTAAGATCTTTTTTTTAAATTAATTTATTGTTTTTTTCTTTTCATATCTCACTCTTTATTTCCAGACAACCCCCTTCTCCTGTCCTTTGGAAGATACATGCTTTGAGTATAAAAAAAATTGCACAAATTATGCTCGTCGTTCAATCCTCCATTTTAAGCTGTATAAAAAGAAGGTTTCATTTGCTTTACATTTGGACGGAAGGATGGATGGATGGATTAGAAAATCTTCAGTATGTTTAAGGAGGAACTCCTTGTTGGTGACCTACGACCATACCACGTTGAGAATAACTGTTCACGTCAGATCTCCGAAATTAAGCTCCGTAAGGCCTGTCTCGTAGGATGGGAGACTGCCTGGCAACAGCAGTGTTGTAGGCTTTTCTATTCTCTTTTGTTCTGTTTAGGCGGTATGATAGAATAAACTTGGCTATTTCAAGGGCTAGATATCTTGCCGATGGCTAGAATAAATCGGGTTATAGTAAGTTGCTGCTACGAACACTGAGATTACGCCTTGATTGTCCTAAAGACTTTTTTTTTTGTTATGTAATGTCATTTTTCTCATTTCCTATGTCTCACTTTGCTTTGCATTTCTTTCTTCTTCTACCCATCCGTTGGATCATACAGTTTGCGAGTCGACAAAAGATGTTCAAATTTCGCTCGTCGTTCAATCCACCATTATACGCTCTATAAAAAGAAGGTTTCAATTGTTTTCTGTATATTACAGAAAGAACTCACTATACATTCGCCTACGACCATACCACGTTGAGAACACCGGTTCTCGTCCGATCACCGAAGTTAAGCAGCGTTGGGCCTGCCCTGTACTTGGATGGGTGACCGCCTGGGAACAGCAGGTGTTGTAGGCTTTTTTTTTTTTTTTCTGTCTTCCATTTTTTTTTTTTTTTTTTTTTTTTTTTTTTTTGTAGATTTGGAACATGATTGAATAAAGTTGGCAATTTCTGGGGCTAGAACTCTTGCAGCCGACTTGAATAGGACGGGATATGCAAAGTAGTTTAGTAGCCTTGCTGCTAAGACCCCTCTGATTAAGCCTTGATTGTTCCTAAGATCTTTTTTTTTAAATTAATTTAATTTTTTTTCTTTTCATATCTCACTCTTTATTTCCAGACAACCCCCTTCTCCTGTCCTTTGGAAGATACATGCTTTGAGTATAAAAAAAATTGCACAAATTATGCTCGTCGTTCAATCCTCCATTTTAAGCTGTATAAAAAGAAGGTTTCATTTGCTTTACATTTGGACGGAAGGATGGATGGATGGATTAGAAAATCTTCAGTATGGACGGAAGGATATAGAGCTTTAAGGAGGAACTCCTTGTTGGTGACCTACGACCATACCACGTTGAGAATAACTGTTCACGTCAGATCTCCGAAATTAAGCTCCGTAAGGCCTGTCTCGTAGGATGGGAGACTGCCTGGCAACAGCAGTGTTGTAGGCTTTTCTATTCTCTTTTGTTCTGTTTAGGCGGTATGATAGAATAAACTTGGCTATTTCAAGGGCTAGATATCTTGCCGATGGCTAGAATAAATCGGGTTATAGTAAGTTGCTGCTACGAACACTGAGATTACGCCTTGATTGTCCTAAAGACTTTTTTTTTGGTTATGTAATGTCATTTTTCTCATTTCCTATGTCTCACTTTGCTTTGCATTTCTTTCTTCTTCTACCCATCCGTTGGATCATACAGTTTGCGAGTCGACAAAAGATGTTCAAATTTCGCTCGTCGTTCAATCCACCATTATACGCTCTATAAAAAGAAGGTTTCAATTGTTTTCTGTATATTACAGAAAGAACTCACTATACATTCGCCTACGACCATACCACGTTGAGAACATCGGTTCTCGTCCGATCACCGAAGTTAAGCAGCGTTGGGCCTGACCTGTACTTGGATGGGTGACCGCCTGGGAACAGCAGGTGTTGTAGGCTTTTTTTTTTTTTTTCTGTCTTCCATTTTTTTTTTTTTTTTTTTTTTTTTTTTTTTTTTTTTTGTAGATTTGGAACATGATTGAATAAAGTTGGCAATTTCTGGGGCTAGAACTCTTGCAGCCGACTTGAATAGGACGGGATATGCAAAGTAGTTTAGTAGCCTTGCTGCTAAGACCCCTCTGATTAAGCCTTGATTGTTCCTAAGATCTTTTTTTTAAATTAATTTAATTGTTTTTTTCTTTTCATATCTCACTCTTTATTTCCAGACAACCCCCTTCTCCTGTCCTTTGGAAGATACATGCTTTGAGTATAAAAAAAATTGCACAAATTATGCTCGTCGTTCAATCCTCCATTTTAAGCTGTATAAAAAGAAGGTTTCATTTGCTTTACATTTGGACGGAAGGATGGATGGATGGATTAGAAAATCTTCAGTATGTTTAAGGAGGAACTCCTTGTTGGTGACCTACGACCATACCACGTTGAGAATAACTGTTCACGTCAGATCTCCGAAATTAAGCTCCGTAAGGCCTGTCTCGTAGGATGGGAGACTGCCTGGCAACAGCAGTGTTGTAGGCTTTTCTATTCTCTTTTGTTCTGTTTAGGCGGTATGATAGAATAAACTTGGCTATTTCAAGGGCTAGATATCTTGCCGATGGCTAGAATAAATCGGGTTATAGTAAGTTGCTGCTACGAACACTGAGATTACGCCTTGATTGTCCTAAAGACTTTTTTTTTTGTTATGTAATGTCATTTTTCTCATTTCCTATGTCTCACTTTGCTTTGCATTTCTTTCTTCTTCTACCCATCCGTTGGATCATACAGTTTGCGAGTCGACAAAAGATGTTCAAATTTCGCTCGTCGTTCAATCCACCATTATACGCTCTATAAAAAGAAGGTTTCAATTGTTTTCTGTATATTACAGAAAGAACTCACTATACTTTCGCCTACGACCATACCACGTTGAGAACACCGGTTCTCGTCCGATCACCGAAGTTAAGCAGCGTTGGGCCTGCCCAGTACTTGGATGGGTGACCGCCTGGGAACAGCAGGTGTTGTAGGCTTTTTTCTTTTTTTTCTGTCTTCCATTTTTTTTTTTTTTTTTTTTTTTTAGATTTGGAACATGATTGAATAAAGTTGGCAATTTCTGGGGCTAGAACTCTTGCAGCCGACTTGAATAGGACGGGATATGCAAAGTAGTTTAGTAGCCTTGCTGCTAAGACCCCTCTGATTAAGCCTTGATTGTTCCTAAGATCTTTTTTTTTAATTAATTTAATGTTTTTTTCTTTTCATATCTCACTCTTTATTTCCAGACAACCCCCTTCTCCTGTCCTTTGGAAGATACATGCTTTGAGTATAAAAAAAATTGCACAAATTATGCTCGTCGTTCAATCCTCCATTTTAAGCTGTATAAAAAGAAGGTTTCATTTGCTTTACATTTGGACGGAAGGATGGATGGATGGATTAGAAAATCTTCAGTATGTTTAAGGAGGAACTCCTTGTTGGTGACCTACGACCATACCACGTTGAGAATAACTGTTCACGTCAGATCTCCGAAATTAAGCTCCGTAAGGCCTGTCTCGTAGGATGGGAGACTGCCTGGCAACAGCAGTGTTGTAGGCTTTTCTATTCTCTTTTGTTCTGTTTAGGCGGTATGATAGAATAAACTTGGCTATTTCAAGGGCTAGATATCTTGCCGATGGCTAGAATAA
>CBDHEM010000036.1:0-29933 GCA_965261955.1 Leptonemataceae bacterium | reverse complement strand
GCCACAAGCGCAGCAAACCAACAATAAGCGATAGTACGATCCTATTTTTCGATTAAAATTAGACAAAACTCTCTAGCGATGGTCTGGAGACCAGACCCTGACCTAGCGTAATGATTTGGTAAAGGGTCTAGGCACGAGACTTACTGCTGGAGGAGGATATCACCAGCATAGCAAAAAGCACCCAGGTACAAGCCACAGACATTAAGGCCATATGATTATTCTTGAGAGATTTAAGGATCGGATCCATTACGAAGGGGAACAGAACTGGAAATATAACATCAGTGAAATGCATTCAAAAACAGCAAAATTACATTCGGTCAACCAATCAACCAATCAATTAAAACTGCGTACAGGGATATAATAGACAGAGAGACTTGATCTGGGGGATTCCGGCATTGTCACCACGTTAAAAGGGCTAAAAATAGCTACAGGTGTGAAACCTGCCCATTTGATTTTTATTTGCCATGCGGGATTTTTTCGCGTGAGAATTGTGCAGGGGAGCTGGATGTTTGGTTAGGAAAGCTAAAAGAAGTTTTTCTGGAGAAGGCAGAAGATCAATCTTTCTGGAATCCATGAAGTCTTCACATAAGACATGGGAATATATATATCAAAGATACCTTCTAAAGTCGAGTGAACTGTCAATCTATGGTATGATAGGAGACAATCTAGCTAGGCTAGCGATGTATTGATTTATTATGTAGCCAGGTTGGAGTGTATAAGCTTGACCCCCTAACAGCAAGGCTCTAGTTAGTTATAACCTGGCTTCTAGCTATAAAACTTATCTCAATATAATGTTGTTGGCTTATTCTATATAACCCTGGCTCTTTTTCTCAAGGAGATCTATAGCTAGCTCTGGCTATCTGCCTTGCTCAAGCCAGGTCTTAGGTAGAAGAGCTAGCTCCTATCCTATATATGTTACAGTTCTCTAGTGATACATTGACAGTCTCTTAGTGAGTCCTGTATTTTATGTCATAGGATATGGGCACAGCGGAAGAACCAATTTAGTTATTGCCAATGCAAGCAAAATTACTGCATGGATGCTCAAATATGTTTACCTGTGGTGGTGTGTGTATTTGTTTTTGCGAACAGAATGCCTAGTGAAAATAGTGTAATATGATATTTTGTATGAGTTCAGTAATTCGTACCAGAATTTCATGGAATAATATAGCCTAGCTTGTCAAGTAGTGAAGCACTTCCATAACCTCAGACAGATACCGGCTTAAAACTTGCACCACTTGTATCAAAGCAGTTATCACAAGACTTGCAGTGGAATGACCTGAAAATACAAATGCTCCAAATGACTAGCTATAATACATCAGAGAGTAATATATATCACATCTTACCTATCTTCATTGGAGCTCCACTCCTCAAGCCTTAATGATTGTCATGGTAATATTTAAAAACAACAACTGCATTTTACCTACTCAATTTTGGCATGCAGGTGTCTGGAAGGCATTGAAACTCAACCATCTTTCAAGAGAATTGCAAGCACTTTTACACTGGCAGAGTGGCACAACTTGGTTTGCTAGCAAATATTGAAAACATACTTATGGGATAGAGATCAAGAATAGTTATAAATTCCATCTTTCATCAGTAAACAGCTGCTAAACATATCTAGCCCACTAAACATATCTAGCAACATACAATCCAGCTAACTAGCTAGTTGTCCTAACTAGCTAGAGGCTAAGCTAAATTTATTAGCTGCTCGAGACCATTTTTATTCTAACGATTAAGCCCGTAACTTTACCTCATAGTTTTGAGAGGGCTTATACCTTCAATAGGTCAGCTCCTGGCTCACTAGAAATAAAACACTTTGCCATCAATCCTGGAAACAAGACTACTAACATAACTCCCACGTAATTCGCAAACAAAACTTTTTGCGTTTCCAATGCCCATGTGCACAAACACTAGAATTCACACCTTAGCTATTTTTTCCTGGTGAATGGACCATCATTGTGATGTTGTTATCTTCTGGTGAGAATGGACCTTTGTTGTAGACTAAAGAGAGGCTCAGTAGAAATCCAGTAAAGGAGCCATTATTGAATTTTGGCAAACTTTAGAGTCTTTTATTTAGGGACTGACACCATCGGTATCCTCTTCCATATGAGCCTGCTTATGCA
This sequence comes from Leptonemataceae bacterium, assembly GCA_965261955.1. Taxonomy (GTDB): domain Bacteria; phylum Spirochaetota; class Leptospiria; order Leptospirales; family Leptonemataceae; genus JABAAI01. The sequence continues at coordinate 27,813 of CBDHEM010000036.1, read as the reverse complement.
CATTTGTTAAAGTCATTTTTTATTTTTATTATTATTTTTTTAATAGGCGTTGGAGCTATTGTCAAAAGACTTGCAATCAATGTGCATCCAAAGGTTCCACACTACGCATCCCAGCTTTGGTCAGACGTCTGACATGGCCACATGTGATCTAATGAAAAAATTCAAAAGAGCTTTGGCAAGAAACTAGTGCATGTGAATAGTACAGTAGCAGGGATTGCAGTAAGAGGGAACCTAGGCTGGAGAAAGCTGGTGGAGAGAAGGGGAGGAAAAGAAAAAAATATTTGGATTGAGGTTGCAGAGAATAAATAAAGATGGGTTAGTGAGGAAAGTTGTAGCCTTGTCAAATGATTACCAAGGTTGGTGGACCGAGTAGTGTGAGCTGAAAAGGAAGTTTGGGTTGAAAGGAGAGTAGTCGGTGCACATGTAACAGGGAGAGATTACATGAAGGGTGTTCATGAGGAAGGATGGAGGGATGAAGTGGGAAAGAAAGCTAGTCTCAAGTGGTTTAGGTTAGCTAAAGAAATTTTTGGCTGGAAAGGTATGTGACGGAATTTGGTAGCAAGGGGGAATGAGAGAGAGATTTAGGTTCAGTACAGTATCAGCTGAACTCATGGGTGACAAGGGGAGGTGTGGTATGTGTTAGGACGATCGATGTTAGCTATGTGACGTAGGTGTGCGAGATATTGTACATTTTTTGTTGCACTGAGGAAAGTTTGCTGATAATAGAGGAAATAATTGAGTATGACTGAAGGCACTGAAGGGACTGAAGTGTGGATGGCAGAATGGCAAAACAAAGTTGATGAAGGCAGAGTAGGTTTAATGTTGGGTAGATAGGCAGCAGGGTTGTAGAAAAAAGTTTTGGTAAGGATTGGCATGGTTGTAATGGGAAATTTGCTCAGTAATGGGAGAGGAGGAAGTATCTGATATTTGGCACTTGGCCCATGTCTTTGGCACTTCCCCCCCCCCCCCCATCCTCCCTTCCTTCTACCCTACCCACCCACTTCCCAAGTATCCCTCAGTTCCTCTCTCTTGGTCCAAATAATCCAAATATAATTCGTAACAATGCAATCTCTCATTTATTTATTTAAATCATTGATCAAATATTGACTAAAGTAAAGTTAATTCAGTTCATCATTGTCACTTATTATTTATTTATATGTAATTAGTGATGGCCTATCCCAAGGCTCAACAAAATGAATAAATTATTGTTAAAGCCAACTGTCCGTGCACCCAGAGCACTTGAGACAGAAGCAGAGGAAGAAGCTTTAGAGTATGAAGGAAGAGTGGGGGGGGAGAGGGGGAGGAGTCCTGCTGTTGGAGAATGGGGGCTATGCCCCTTGTCTCATCCATTGTTTCCTCCCTCCTGCCTCTGAGATTGTACTCTACTGAGGCAATGAGGAGGCACTTTCTTCAATTTATCCACTGAGGCAATGATGGAGGCACATTCTTCAATTTGTCACTGCAACATGTTGAAACATTGAAATGTTCACATGCAAAGACCTAGAAGGCATAATAATACACATATTCACAAAAGCATAAATAAGGACTAGCTATAGCAAGTGTTCAAGTAAATAACTAAATAAAATATTAAAGACAAACAATGGATTCGGGTGAGGAAGGGTGAAAGTCTGATGAAGTGTCCTCAAACGATGTAGCTAGCTAGAGTCACAGTTAAAACATGCAGAAACCCCCAAAATAGTTGACATGAATTCTGGAGAATGTGACTACAGAATGACTACTCCGCAAGCTACACAGCTTAAACAAATAAGTGCAAGATGAAACCGAAGCCAGAAAAGCTTCAGCAGAGAGACAGAGTGAAGGAAAAGGGTGGATACTGACAGATATATGGTAAGATCATCTTTCACAGAGAAATTTCAGATAGTACAAGGTATGTCATGAGAAGAGAGCAGCAAATACAGACGTGAGCACCCAAAGTAGAAATGGAAGGTCACACTTAAATTCCAAAAAAGAGTTCAAAGTTGTTGTTTTTGTTAAAGCAAGCCTGGACACAATTTCTAGTCAAACTGTTCTTAGTTGGCTAAAGGCACAAAGACCCAAGACAGCAAACTATCCTCATCAATCTGATTACAGTGATTACTACTCCAAGTAAAAAATGGACTTTCAAAGATGTTCCCAAAGCATCAGCAGGCACTTGCAAAATGGCAGTAGTTCCACTGAGGATTTTGAAGAACTCAAAAAGAAAAAGGAAGATTTACAAAATGACGTGGAAGACCCAAAAGATTGCCAGAGAATCTCTATATAGTACTATCATCATTTTAAAGAGCGATGGAACAAGCAATGGTATGAAATTGTTGAGTTTGAGTCATCCAGTAGTTCTCCTGAAAGAGATCAAAAGCTTCAACAGCATCAGAACACCTTCACTTTGTTATTGAGTGCCGACTATCAAATGTCCAAGCTCCTTCCTTACTGTGGACACAGTCCTCAGCCAAGTTCGGCATATTGCTTACAAAAGATGTGTATGATATCTATGGATTGTCGACCACAGAGATGGAAGTGGCCACTTATACCTCATGAATGAAACTGCTGGTCCCAAGAATATTGATCAAACCATCTCATACCCTATGCACTACCTGAAGTCTTCTGGTAAACTTCCTAGCTGGGTCCAAAGAGTCTATGTTTTCATGGACAATGCCGGCTCAACGAATATAAACCTATGATGGCTGTTGCTGAAATTGTACAACAAGGAATTATGGACTATCTTTATATTTCATTTATGATAGCAGGGCACACAAAGTTGGCCACAGACCAATTGTTTTCCATAATTGCAAGAGCTTTTTATTCTTCTGATGTGTAATGAGAGTGAGTTGATTGTTGTAATGGAAAAGCATGCTACTGTAGTTTTCGATAAAGGTGGCATTGTGCGGGCCTGGAGGAAAACTGTTGCGAACAAGTATAGCAACCTATCTGGTATTAGAGAACTGAACGACTTCCTGGCATTGAGGAATCATGGTCAAGATTCTGCCGTGAAAATCAGAGTTAATTGCTACACTGGTCCATTAAAAAACACTCCAATGAAGATAGCAAAGGGGATGAATGCTAGTGACATGGCATTACCTTGTGTTTGACACAGCTACTATGCTCTAGGAATAGTCAAGGAATTGTCACAAAGCAAGCCAGCCCATTAAATCCAATGTGTGATAACTTCATTCCACCAGATAGATGGCATACACTATCAACAAATTCATAACAATATTATTCAAACATTTCAGTTTTGTTCAATGCTTTTAACTTTATAAATTTTGCTGAAAGTTTGTCCAGAAAAATTTAGGTCTATGGTGTAGAGTGGTGGTGTAAAAATCTCATTTTTGGGTTGTGTGTGGATAATCTTCCATTTCTATTTAGGGCGCACACAGATAGGAGTGAACATATAAAGCAGTGCTACCATAAACACAGTTAGGAAACTAAATTTTAAGTGAAACAGGTACATACATTAGTTAAACCCCAAAATACAAGTACCAATGCAACTTGAGCTTTGCAAGGGAAAGGTATAGCTAACAGTGTTACACTAAAAGGGTGGACTAGAGGTCAGGCCCCCAAAAATCCCAATTTTAAAAGAATCAAATTTCAATTCACCATAACTTTTTTTACCTCACCTCGGTGCAGGTAATTTAAATTCCATATTTTTCTTAGTCTGAGTGCTTTCAAATATGTCTCCATTGGCAAATTTTCTTATAATATACATGCACCAACTTCAAGGTCACTAAAAAAAAATGCCCTCCCCCTCCCCCCCCCCAAGTTTGAAACGGTCATAACTCACGCAATCATTGATAACCTAACACCAAAATTGATGTGTGGGTTCTCACAGCCCTTAGCTGTGATACACATGAATAGATTTTAGAGGTAGAGGTGTTAAGGTATAGGGCACTGTATATTGGACACACTCAAAATGCGTGATTCTGAGGCATGTCCAATACACTGCGTCTTATAATGTTTTAACACATCTACGCAATTAATTTATTCATATATATCAAAGCTGAGGGCATTGGGAAGCCATACACAAATTTGGTGTTTCGTTATCAATGCATACGCGAGTTTTGACTGTTTCAAACTTGGGGTGCAGATATTTTTTATTGACTTTGATGTTGGTGCATGCATCTTCTAAGAAAATGTGCCTATAGAGATATTCAACATATCATGTGAAAGTACGCAGAGTAAGCAATAATATTGTATACTAAAATTACCTGCACAGAGATAAGCAAAAAAAGTTCTGGCGAGTTGAAAATTGATTTCTTAAAATTGGGTTTTTGAGGGGCCTGACCTCTTCCCCCCAATGCTCCACAAAACAGTAACCAGGAGTGCAAGATATGAGAAGAGAGCAGCAAACAGCGTGGGAGACTGAACTGCCAAATGCAAGGGATGAGGAGAGAACAGTCAACCACAACACAAAACATATGTAGTGCTAAGTCTCCTTGTGCTGCTTGGGAAGTCGGATGAGTAAATTTTTCCATTTCATTTGTTGGTTTTGTTTTTGCTCACACAATATGGTGTAGTAAATTCAGAATTTTGTGCAATAATATTGGCACTTGAAGCACATGCGTAGTGTCAGCAGACAGAATTGACTTATGGGCTAGAGTTAGGGCTATATAATTTGCACTAGCACCACTTTCTATTTTGCAGTTGGAATCTTCCTAAAAAAATACAAATGCACCAAGTTGATCAAGTAACCAGCAGTGTATTACTTTCTCATCATTGGAGTGCCAATCCTCAAAATACCTCAACATTATCAACTAATTTCATAGTAATTGTATAAAAAAGATATATATATAATTTGCAAAGCACCATTGGCATGCTGATGTCTGGAAGGCATTTGAACTGAACCCAGTTTCTTACCAGTAGGTCTTGCAAGCACTTTTACACCAGCAGACAAAGTATAACTTGGTTTGTTTACAAATCTTGAAACAATAAAAGTCAGCTCTTTCATTTGCTAGCAACAGAGAGTAGTTATAAAATATATACATGTTCACCTAGAGGCTAATCTAAATTTAATAACAATTTTATAGCCGCTTTAACATTATCTCAGAACATTGAGGAATTGGAGTGTTCTCCAACAAATAGCTCAGCTTCTGGCTCATAGGAAATCATATGAAGAGCTCAGCCATCAATTTTTGAAACAACGGATCCCCTTTTAAAATGACCCCTGGTCACCGTATCCTAGTGTTCAGTGACCCCGGTCACCAAATACTAGGTGGGATGGAGATTCCCGCTACTGCTGGTCTGAGGTTGAAATGCATTTGTGTGGGGAAACTCTGAGGACTGCATTTTAGAGTACCTGTGCCAAGTATGAGACTAGTAAACTATCTGAGGCTGAATTTTAGTTGTAACTATCTGAGGGTGATGTGAATTTGAGTAAGTGGTGAACCTATCCATATACACACCAAACATGATCTAAGACACAGTATTCCAGTATTTGAGTACAGCTCTCTGAGGATACATTGACCTCTAGTGACCATCATTTTGATTGTACAGTACCATATTCTTTTATGCAGTGATATTACCAAACACCTGGGGGTAGCCACACATTCCAGCAGCATAATACATTTGAGAAATGAGGAGGAGGTTGGAGATCTGAATGCAAGTAGGTTGAACTACCATCGCTGAACATGCATGGAACCACCACTACCCAATCTTGTGTAAGGAGACTTCAGCGATAGGCATATGGAAGAAATTGCTTGTGAAGGAAGCTCTAGAATCAGGGCTTCAATAGAGAGGTAAACCTGGTTGCAGCTGGATCTCGACTCTCATGGCAAGCCATATGCTTATTCAACCATTGCTGCCATTACTGAAGTAAACACTGAAGCATGTATACCTAATGACTTTGAATCATTTTATCACCACCCTGATGAAGGCCAAAACGTATTGGTTGAAATGTTGGACAGAAAATCCATATGAGCTGATATAAAGATATATCAATAATACCTTGGTGAAATATGACCACAGAAACACTATATATATATATATATATACCTTATACAAAAAAAATGACATTTATGTCAAACTTCATAATATTAATAATCATGCATACTTTGGTAACTACATCTGTTAAAGGCAAAAAGCAGTTCACATCCGTTTAGAAAGCAATGGAATCACTCTATCATTTCAGTGATCACTGACCATTTATAGAAGGCAATCCCATGATATCTTGGTTATGGTGCTGTTAAGGCCAATACTAAAATAATCAATGTATGTTTGCTTCAGTCTGAGGCAGTGGTCCAATAAGATTAACACATATTCATAAAAACAATTATGTAAATTGGAAAAGTTTAATGAATTGGGTGATGAAACTCTTTCATACGTGTCACAGTCTTCAGAGGGTTGTGCACCACAATCTACGTTGCGTTGCATCTGCATTAGGTTTTGGGAAAAACTCTGGAAGAAGTAGCAAGTGGTTGGTGGAGCCCCTCCTCCCACACTCGCTACCATTCTGAGTCACGAGAGTGAAGGGGATTACCGAAACTTGAAGTGGTCACCGAATCCTAGTACTCAGTGGGGGTCACTGAATATTTAGGATTTGGTGACTGGGGTCACCTAATACTGGGGGTCACCAGATCCTCCAACAACGTCCCCGCAAGCCATCTGACAACCAGTAAGGAATATGTAAAAACTTACAATTATCGACTCCCACGCAATTCGCAACCAAGCATTTGCGTTATCAGTGCCCATGCGCACAAACACTAGCGATTCACACAGGTAGCTATTTAGGAAGTGATAAAAGTAAAAGCAGGACTCCACTGGATAATAGACTGGACTGGATTCAGGACTGGATTCGGAGTCTTTTGACTATTGACTTAGTGCACGTTGTCATGAACACTTCCATTGTTAGGATTGACGCGAGCCGTTTAGGTCCTCAGCCAAACATTTGCTCTAACCTAGGGTTAGGGCTAGGGCTAAAGTTGTAGTCATTTCGAGCGATAGTGAATTACGAAGATGAACGAACACCAGAGAAGTAATTTACCTCATAGGCACGCTATTACTGTACTTCCAAGACTCGTTCACGTGCATAAAGTGATGTTGAAATTTTTGTGATTTAGAAATTTCAAAAACGTTCCCCTTGCAGTGTAGTACCCAAGATAGAGGAATTATACTGTTATGCACCAAACGCTTTCTTCCCCCTGCAGGGTAGCAGTCTAAAGGAAATGATGAAGACAGCGTGTACTCAGTCCTAAGTGGCACAATCCAATCCAGTCCAGTCCGGAATCGAGTATTGGAGTCCAGTTTTTATCACTTTCTTTTGTTTTTTTTGCCCCTATAACGTGCCACAATACTAGAACACTCACACTTCTGCTGTAAATTGTACAGGCTGTAGTACAAAGGTGTAATTAGATCTATGATTGTAGCCTGTGACTAGCAGCTGAAAAAAGTTTGGGAACACGTTTATATATCGAACTTTCAAATTTGTCTAGATAGTCACTAGAGGAAAAAAAAAAGATCATATCATAGTGTAGCAGCTGATATTAATAGCCAGAGGCTATTGCAGAGATTGCAAAAAAAAAATAAGAACAAATTAGCAGAGTGAACTACTGCAATTGTATGCATAATTCTTCTGTATATACATACAGTGGATTGACCTGTTAATTAAGAATGGAAACAAACAAGACAAGACTTTACCCATAACGACCACAACCAGTTGATCCTCTTCATCATTCAAAATCATAAAAACCAATATTGTGCGTTTAAAAAAATTTTTTTTTAAGACCACCTATTTTGGGTAACCGTTTTCTATTGATTAAAGGGGGGTCCCTCAAAAGAGGAACAGTTCTATCGAATGTGAATGAGTAGCTAGTTTGCCCTCAGTCCCCAGGCTGACCTGACCATTCTACGTCATAATGATTCGGTAAAGAGTCGGCACGCTAGATATTTCATCAACAAACTGCCGAGTCCGTTGTGGATCATCGCACCTCAGAACAAAATAATGAATGATACAATAAATAAAGTTAGTCTGAATGATACATGTATATGAATAGTTAGTAAAAATATAAAGTTAAAAATAAAGTCTACACTTTATTGTAGTGGGGAGGCCTTGTGGGTGGGGAAGCCATACATCCGACCTTTCCTCTCGGCTGCCAACACTCCACTAATCACCATCACCTTATTACCCATTCTCTTGATCCTATCATTCACTTGATCCTCCCATTCACTAGATCCTCTTTCCCAACAACAATGCCGGCGCCCACCCTCTCAAACACATCCAACCATTTTTCAAACCCCTTAACTCCTCATAACTTCTCCAGTAGTGCTTTCCATACCTTTTCCAAATTCAGTGAGGCAAATTAGAAAGTGCCAACATCTTCCACTTCTCCAGTCATACATTACGCATCCATCATCACAACACATCCTACACCTCCTCTTGTCCTGTGAAGTAAACCTGCTGACCCTGTCCTCAAGCTAAACATAAACCATACTCCTTCATATCCATGCAGTGACCTGATATGCCTCTCTATTCCACCATCCTTTGCAAACTTGTACCACCTCAAGCTATATTTACTCTCTACTTCCTCCTCCTAATAAACATAAAATTCTCTCCTTCTTCTCCTCCTTTCATTGGCGAACAGACCCAACCACACTATCTAGTTCATACTTCCTCCTCAACAGTTAATATTCTCCCCATCATCCGATCACCCATTCATTCTTAATCTGTATGCCATTACAACAATCACTAGTCTGTCCTCTTCAAGCTTAGCTAACCTTCTACCATCAGGATCTTTTCTTTCTACCTCCTCTCCCCAATTTCCTCCAACATAAGGGGGGACTATACCTGAAACCACAAAAAATCTGAGCACATATTTGAGCTGTCATAACTTTTTTCCCCTTTCTTCTGTGCAAATAATTATTGTACCAGCTTGTTGCTTATTGTGTGTGCTTTAAAATGATATATAAAAAGTCTATATAGGCACCTTTTCTTAGAAGATATATCAAACCACGCAAGGGTCACTCCAAAAAAAGGACTTCCTAATATTTGAACAGCATAACTCCCACGCGCCTTGACCGACTCGCCCCAAACTCGGTACGAATGTAGCTAAAGGCCTTAGCTGTGATTTGAGCGGAAAATTTTTTTTTCTTCCGGTAAACCCCCCCCCTGAGATATAGAGCTTAGAAGAGGCGGGGCGAAGGAATGCTGTTCAAATATTAGGAAGTGCTTTTTTTGGAGTGACCCTTGCGTGTTTTGATATATCTTCTAAAAAAAAAGTGCCTATATAGACTTTTTATATATCATTTTAAAGCACACACAATAAGCAACAAGCTGGTACAATAATTATTTGCACAGAAGAAAGGGGAAAAAAAGTTATGACAGCTCAAATATGTGCTCAGATTTTTTGTGGTTTCAGGTGTATTCCCCCCCCCCCCCAGCACTACTACTCCTGCCACACTGTTGCTAGCCCCAAACAAATTTCTTCCCACTCTCATCTGAATTGACTATAACTTTCTGGGAGCAGTCAAACAAACTTTAGCAACATGCTCAAGGTTGGTCGAGTCAACAGATCCCACACCATCGTACCCGTATCTACAGATCAGTGTTACAGTCTATAGAGCACCTCTAGAAAAACAACTCTCTCCAGTCACTATAAAATTCTTTACTACTTAGACTGAGTATAAAAGCTCTAAAATTACCAACCTTCCGTTGCATCTCAGTTTACCACGCTACTGCGTAGCATGCCCTCAACATGGCGGGGTAACATTTCCTTAAAGACAAACTTTTGTAGGGTTACTGTGCACAGTTCGCATAACTGATTAGGGGGGAGGGGGAGGGGTTTGACATTTTTCAGAGAAGGACAGTTTATTTCAAGTAATCTCGGTACGGGGGAAACATTGGACTTGACCAGACAACCACCACCTGGAATTGTGTTTAGTGCGCGTGTAGCACCTCGATACGTTGCTTCTTCAGCCCCCTTTGTGTTAGTGTTATTGGATGTACGTGTGAAGCCTGAGGAAAATCTTGTGCAACAAGGAAATCTGTGTGAAGTTGCTTTGTTACTTCTACTGACCTCATTCATAGCTGTACTCAGGAGTCTGAAAGAGGTAAAATGTGTTATAATGTTGGCCGAAATGCATTGCAACAAACTGAGATTTGAGTCGGTGAGTAAGGGTTGCAAGAAGACTTCTGAGATTTTTTTTGTGTGTGTGTGTGTGTGTGTTTGTTTTGGATATGTATCATGTGGCAGCCAGCCACCCCAAGTGGAAGAATGTGGAGGGGATGAACCCCCTTCCTTGCAGAGCACAATAGAATAATATACATGCACTGCATACTTACTGCATTATGCGTATGCAAGAGTTGCTAGCTCATTAACAGCTTGAGCTAGCTCATTAACAGCTTTAGCTAGTTCATTAGCATATTGCTTACCACTGGTTTACATTTTATCTACTGTATCGATGTGTAAAAAAGTTTAATAACTTTCTCGAGAATCAACATGAAATTTTCTGTTTTACTTTCTCGGCAAATCTGAACTTGAAAGGCAATTTTTCAATATAATTGTCAAGGAAGATAATTGTTCTACAATTATTTCATTGAGAAAGGTATGTTCATGAAATCTGCTTGAGATCTACCCCTGACTTAATCATGAATATGATGTCTTCTCTTAAAAAGTTTGTTAACAATATTAGTTGTATGGTTAATTCAGTGTCTGTGTTCTCTTTCATTTTGTCAAAAATAGCTTACCCCCTTCTAGAAATCTTGGTGGAGCCTGAAATAGGTTGTCAAGTGTCCATGTAGTATTAAAAAACTTTTTTTTTAATAATGCAGCCACCTCCAAAAATATGCAGCCACCTCCAAAAATATGCAGCCACCTCCAAGGATATGCAGCCACCTCCAAGAATATGCAGCCACCTCCAAAAATATGCAGCCACCTCCAAAAATATGCAGCCACCTCCAAAAATATGCAGCCACCTCCAAAAATATGCAGCCACCTCCAAAAATATGCAGCCACCTCCAAAAATATGCAGCCACCTCCAAAAATATGCAGCCACCTCCAAAAATATGCAGCCACCTCCAAAAATATGCAGCCACCTCCAAAAATATGCAGCCACCTCCAAAAATATGCAGCCACCTCCAAAATTATGCAGCCACCTCCAAAAATATGCAGCCACCTCCAAAAATATGCAGCCACCTCCAAAATTATGCAGCCACCTCCAAAAATATGCAGCCACCTCCAAAAATATGCAGCCACCTCCAAAAATATGCAGCCACCTCCAAAATTATGCAGCCACCTCCAAAAATATGCAGCCACCTCCAAAAATATGCAGCCACCTCCAAAATTATGCAGCCACCTCCAAAAATATGCAGCCACCTCCAAAAATATGCAGCCACCTCCAAAAATATGCAATTTGTTAGAAAGTTTGTTGCCAGTGTAATGAAGCTAGGTGCTGCTGCTCAGCCTACTGTTTAGATATATGCTATTTTTCACCTCATTTATATGTGGTGAAGTCACTTACTTACATATTGTCCATGTTCCAAGCTGTCTTCCTACGACACACAATCTTGGAAAAAACGTAAAAACATCGTCTTATTGACTTTTCATATTTATGACAATATTTGTTGCTCAGAAGTGTTTCAGCGCTATACGGTGACAACAGTGCATGTTGAATGACATGCATAACTCTTTGGCTACTGATGATTTCTTGTGTTAAATCCTTGAATATTGAAGCTCCAATCAGAGTTTTCAATATTATAAAATTGCATGCCTCAATGAAATTAAGTAACTCTGCATAAGTTATCTGTCCAAAACCTACAACGGCTACATGGAACAGTGCCAGAAGCTAGTTATAACAATTGTTGATGAAGCGATAGTTGACGAAGTAACTAGTGACTGTAGCTACTATACTTTAATCGAACAATGCCACGTGCATAAGAGAAAGAACCAAGGCAACCCGAGGACCAAGCATCTCTTGTTATTTTGCATAATCATTTTGATCTCACCTGGTTAACATGCCTGCAACAGTGTGAGGCAGGACATTGTTTCCATCTTGTGTGTGTGTGTGTTTGTGTGCATGTGCATGTTTGTGTGTGTTGTGTGTTTGTGGGTGTGCAGATGTTAACCAAACTTGGTAGGCAGACTAAATTATGTATCGAGCAACATTTGAGAATGGTCCAACAAAGTCAAATCTCCTTTTCTCCATATTTTGTGAACAGAGTGTTGTAGAAACACCGAACTTGGTAGGCAGATTAAGAATATACCAAGGAACAATGGTTGTTTATTTGATAGTTCAACGAGAAAAAAAAATTGCTTCATCTTACAGCGCTTGGTTGGCAGATGGTAGTATAATGTTGTTGTGCTTTTGGTCTTTCAAACATGCTTGACTGGTCGACCACAGTTGCTTACTCAGGTGGTTCGCTCAAAAAGTTGTAACTGGTTTGCTGTGGCTACGAACTTTCCAGACACTGCTGCAAGCTATAAGTTGGCCAGTCTCCAGTCCACGCTACTGTGTACATAGCAACTGTTGGAGTTAAAAAAAAGAAAGTTCATGTGCATATCCACTTGCTGTGCAATACTTCTATGCACCCCCATCTCCTCAATCCTAGATATCTCTCTGATTCCCCAGCTAGAATTTTCTGGCAAGTATGAATGGTCAATGATAGCCTGCCTGGCTAACTCAATGTATGTTTCTTTTCCTTTGCCATTTAGTATCTCAAAATAGCTGCCCATCCTTCTTAGTTTATATCCAGCGCTCTGTTGATTTTTTTTTTTTGCTAATCAGTCCATCTACTCTGCCATTGGAAGCACTAATCAACAGCTGTAGCTTTAATAGCTGGTATTGGTTTAAACGTGGTCTCTGTCTAAACTTTGTCCTGCAAAGTAAGTCCACAGAAAACCGATTAGCTACTAGTATTCAAGTAGCCTTGAATAACTGACCCTTGGTTTACCTCTTTTACATTGGGGCTGAGAGGGAGAGGATCTGACTGACTGACATAGAGCGTTTTGTTCTGAGCATGCCAGCATTAACATTACAAACACACTAGGAACATGATGCTCTACACATCAGTGTGCTAGCCCTTTCTCTCTCCAACCACAATGTAAATTATCTGTTTATGACTAACTTTTTTGTGTGGCATATATATATGCAATCTGCATTTGAAGGTTAATATTATGTTTACCACGAGTTAACCATTTCATATGAAAAGAAAATGTGGTAGTTGATGTTCTTCTTACTAAGTGATATATTATTGTCCATCTACTAAAGTGTAGTTTGGATAGTGGTACATTATTTTACAACAAATGCTTCCCATACATCAACATATGTTATATTCAAAATCATAGTTTCAGTAAAGTTATTCATGATGGCATTATGTCACAAGCCCTATCGTCCTTTTTTTTTTAGAGAGATTTAGAGAATATTGCAATTATTTGTATGAATATGTGACTGGATTTGTGAAAACGCAGACTAAATGCAGTGGAACAATTATTTTACTACAAGAAGTTTTAGTATTTTTGTCAAAATGTGCACTAATAGCTGGAACTATACTTCATGAATATACCTGTGGCAGTTATACGCCTAGGAATCCATTCTAGAGAGAAAAATAGGCTCGTGAGTGAGCTAGATTGATGGACTTACCCTTCATAAATGGGATGTTGCCATGCATGCTTTGAGTTTATACATTTGGCATGCTTTTTTCAGCTGCTGTACTTTCTGCTGCATTTTCAATTTTGGGTTGGTTTACAGAGATGACTATTGCAAATAACAGCTTGTGTTCTCAACAGAAAGACCTAGGAAGACCTCAACATGATGGATGGGCCCAACAGTCATGCTCTAGAGTGATTGTTGGAGGATTAATCCTTCCAAAATTGACTTCCTCCCAGGTCAAAAACACAATTCCTAGTAAATTATTATTAGAATCTACATTGTAGACAATGATGATGGGTTCAGTGATCTTTTTCAACCCACATAATCTTTAATGCATGCAATTGAACTATTAAAAAGAACTTTATATAATCATCCAAAGATATAATCATTCAAAGATAACTCTTGCGATAAAGAAGATTTACACTATTGAGGACCTCTTCTCGCCATCATGAGCTGCCTGGCACCCCTGCCATCTGCATCCCTGCCTCCTTTGCCATCTGCACCCTAGCCACCATCTGCTTCCAGCCAACATCAGCTCCGCAGCTGCAAACACATCACATTGTGTTCTGTAAAATTCCATACTTACAGTATTACAGCATTCTTGCTGAAAGGATGTGGTTGCAAAATGAACAAGGGGAAACCATACTCCTCACAGTTGACTTGCAGAGATATGCAGGACTAGTGTTTCCTGTGGGGAACAGCTGGATAGGGCAATCCAATAATTCAACCTGATGGACTTACTCCTGAAAAGAAGTAGTATTTTTTTGAAAATATCTGAATTTTTGCCCCCCTCACTACCAGGATATTCTTTGTCCCAATCCATGTCCTCCAACTATCATCCCTCTCACCAGCACTCATACAATCAGCTCCCCCCTCCCTCGTGAAGACATCCTCCATCACCTAAAAGGAGATAACAATCATGATTTTTTTTCTGCATCATATTAGCTACAGCCATCTATTAGCAAATAGTTGTGCCACAATGTGTACCTAAAGATAGGTTTGCAATATGCCACTAGCATTGCTGTGAGATAGAAGGGAATTCTGACCCAGCTGCAATGCAAAGTGTATCCATTTTCTGATTTTGTGAAAATATTGTGAACCAGGTTTTACAGGTTTAGCTAGCAGCTAGCAATGTTATTCAGTGGAAGAAAAAAAAAAGGCACATTAGTGATTGGAAGCACTTAGACATATTTTAGTGGTAAAATGTAAGGTTGCTGCCACAGTGTCATTAGCAGCTTTCTCTGTACCAGTTTGTTGTGTTGGTAAGAGTGAGTGAGCTGACTCACAGTTAACAGACCATTTTGAAAACTTCAGAAGGGACATTGTACTTGACTACCATAATAGCCAGTTGCTATTGAGAGGCCACCCATGCAAATCGTCAAAGCTAATTCATCATGTGGCTATGATGAATTAGCAGGATCTTATTGTTGTGGTTGTATGGCAACTGTTAACTTACTAAATTAGATCCTTCCTAAAATAGAGACATATTCTCTGCTTACTCTTGCCAAAGTTGAAACAACAACAACAACCTTGTGTAAATCTCAGTGAAATACGCTATTCATCTATCCTGTCATTATTTTGTTAAGCTATTTAAACCACACCTCCTGATATTATGTGTTGCCCTTCA
This sequence comes from Leptonemataceae bacterium, assembly GCA_965261955.1. Taxonomy (GTDB): domain Bacteria; phylum Spirochaetota; class Leptospiria; order Leptospirales; family Leptonemataceae; genus JABAAI01. The sequence goes on along the minus strand of CBDHEM010000036.1, from coordinate 12,614 downwards.
TTTTAACCACACCTCTGTGTAGTTAGGGGAATTTTTGGAGAATTTTAGCGGAATAAAGTACAGATTGACCATGATAAATACGCATGCAGTTGCTATTGTCATGAACAAGAACAGCACTGATTGGAATGCCACCTATGGTGTTCTGACAGCAAGTACTATTTGATCAAACACTGTGATGTATGTACATTAAATAGAATGTTGTCCTGGCTGTGACTGCAGTTAGTCCTGCAGGCCCGCCCATTTTGCAAATCGCGAAAGGGTCTGGAGACTTAACCCATAAAATTTGTGTTCTTCTGGTGGAATTTCAATAGAGTCAATATCAGATTCAAATGTATAGGCAAATGATATGCCCCCACAAATTATTTCAGGCTTCCGTCATGCGCACAATGATAAAAATTATTTTTATTCCAGCTTGAGGGGGCGAGCGATAGCTGAAGATCGCAACTGCCATTTTGAACGGTCTTTTCCTAGCCCGTACTGCTGTTTCTGGTAGCCATTCTTTGGTGCAAGGTCACCTAGGCTTGCCTAATCGCTTTGAATTCCTTCAAACTTGAGAGAGGAGGTGCTCCTGGAATGGATTTCTTTGCTGTATGTATTTTTCACTTATAGCAATGTAGCGATGCAGTGATGCGTAGCCATTGTTTGCTAATATCAATGGAGCTGGTTCTTTGACCGGACTGCAGCTTATTGTATTGTTTTCTTATGATATGAACATATTGAAAACTTATTCTCAAATCGGTTTGTTTTGTAAATTCAGAATAAAACTATTTTTATCGTAGTGGACTCCTGGTGTACTCAATTAATACAACTATTCTACCTTTACCAACTACAATACCCCACCTTTCCCACACAAAGATCATGCTCCACCACTGCACTCAATGTTGGCCCCCCATTATATCATCCATTCCGCTGCCTCTGAAGTGTTATTCTCAGTCACCTGATGGCAAGAAAAGCCATGCTGAAGCTCAAGCACTGGCTCATACTGAGCTAGCGAGCTGGCCTTAATGCTTCATGAACCGGTTACCGGTAGTAAAGAGTTTGGGTATACAAGACTTGGTTTTTGCTGCAATTCATGAGCTGGAATACAATTGACAAAGCTAGATTTGGTCATCACATTCATCAAATACTCATATCAAAAATATAATTTTTTTTCCATTTTCCTACTGGAAGTTATGCTATGCAGTGTACTGCATGCCAGTTCTTCAACTCTACAAGTGCATCACTATTTGATGCTCTATACAACTTTCGACACCATGACTTTTTGGTTGGCTGCTTCACAGACAGCTATGGTGCTTAATGTGCTAGCACATTAATTAGGTTCAAAGTCATGAGTGGTTTAATCTTACATGTGACTGGCTCGAGATTGATATTCTAGCTAAAAGGAATTGTATGTGTAAGTCTCCAGACATTTCTGGATTCACGAAAGGGGAGGGCCAGTGAGACTAGGTTGCAGGTTAGTGCTTGGAGGTGATTGAAGCTATGTAGAGATTTAAGCACTATATCTTGATCAAAAACTAATCTACTTTCCATGTCTTATAGTGAAATTCTTGTAAGTTTTGTCCAAATCCATCTCTTTGAGTAATCCTACTAATAAACAGACAAGCAAACTGACACAAGTGAAAACATAACCTCCTTCAAACTCCATTGGTGGAGGTAAAAATGTTTATTGCATTTACCTGTTAAAAAGGATGGAAATAAAACTGTACCCATGTAGTTGACAACCAGTTTGATGACCCTTTACCATCTAATATACCAATCATCTGATCTGAAAAGCATTACAATATTGGTGTACACAATTAATCAAGTGAAGCAAGCACACACTCCAATGACTATGTCTTCTCACAGATCAAATGCCCACAAGTGTACATGTTTTTTTAAAACTTTGATCCACATTCATTTTTATGTTACTTGCTTTATACACCCGGCTTCATCCCCGTTTCTATGACAATTACATCAATAAACAATCAAAATGGATTCTTGTGAGTGCAAGAATCTAGCAATGTGTTTGAAGAGCAAAAAGAGCTGCAGAGACTGAGGACAGGAAGAAGATGAAATAGGAAATGAAACGAACTGGGCATAGCTATGAGGGAAACTACGAAAACTTTGCCACTTATGAAAGAAAAACAAGTGGTAAAATGAATTAGAAATGTCTGTTCATATTATTGCACGTAGGGATCACATCTCTGACACGAGATTCCCCTTGCTCAGCAAAGTTTCACAAATATAACTAGTTTTAAATGGTAAAGGGTCATCTAACTGGTCATGGTCTTCGTGGGTATAGTCTTGTTACAATATTTTTTAACATGTCAACACATTGTTCTGTTATTAAAAAAAAATTTGTTTTGTTTTGTTTTTTCTATCAGTTTTATTTCTTTTCCTATAAGTCAAACCAGTTTAGTTGTCTGATGTAAAGTAACACCACATTTTTGTTCCTGTTTCAAGTTGTTTGTTTGTTTGTTTGTTTTTGTTTTCTATAGTAGTTGAGCAGAGGGGGATACACTGATTTCTACAGGCTGCTCCCGTGTTAATCAGATATTTGCTTTTCAAAATTATACACCAATGATTTTAAAAGCAGTACAATACTTGACACTGCACATGACAGTCTTATTGCTATTGTTGATTACCCATAAACAAGCATCAGTACAAACCTTATCATGTTGCTATTATTGTCAGTATCCATGTAGGGTCAGTTATAGCTGCCTTTCAAGGACTTGTTAAAAGTTGCACAGAAGAAATCTCCCGACCAAACATCGGATGTTATGGTAGCAGATCAGGTACAGCCTCCTTTGGATTTGTAATAGTTACCCAGGAGCGAGAACTCCGCACTCCACATACCAAACAGCAGAATCATGCACAGGATTTTGTTCTGCTTATAATACTGAACATGCGATCTTTACTCAATTCAATTCTAATTTGAATAGTACACGAGTTAGCTTGATTGCGTCATCAACAAACACCACTATGCCTATGCCTCTTTTCTGCAATTGAGAAGGCAATTAATCATTGCAATACATTGGAGTATTCTGGTATTAGAGGGCTTTTTTTATGGTGGGGCTATTGTACACCAGTTAAATGTAAAAAAAGAGAGAAAAATATAATTAAGAATTTCCACTTTCTTTTCTGTCTTTCACCATTTTGTTTACTAACTTGAAGTCTAGTATTGGTTGAAATGACCTTTTTGGCTGCTAAGAAACTGCCGTTGTAAGCTTTATCTGAGATATGATCTTGCTTATGGTTTTTTTCCTTCCACAAATTTTTTTAAATTGTGTTGTTTTCATCACATGACATTAGAAATAATTTTGGCGTATGCATGTGTCGAATAACGAATTTTATACCCTAAAGAGTTATAGCAAATATATCTATGAAGATGCTGTACTAATATGCTACGGGAGTGTTAAAAGAGTTGGAAGTCATTTATCCAAATTCAGAATTCTGTTATCAGAAAACTTAATAGCACATTTCTATCTTAATTTTTTTTTTACTTTCCTACTTTTTAGAAATGCAATTTCATTGTGACCAAAATTATCTAAACATTCTTGACTGCTGTAATTTTACTAAGTAACAATGATCGTTATGAAGAAAAAATGTATTTATTATATATTTATTTTATTTATTTATTTAATTTATTTGGACTAAACTTAAGAACTCCCGGTAGTACTGATCATACTGGCAGTCCTGAGGGGCAATGTGGTGGCACTACTGGTACCTCCCTGGCATAGTGATTACTAAGTTAATTGTTTATTATTCCTAGTTATCTTAGTCAGTTTGTTTTTATGTCACTTTTTTACTATTTGTTATTATTAATGTTATATTCCATTACTTATTTATTTTTGTTTATTTTATAAATGCACAATTTTCTGTATATTGTGATACAGCGAACACATCGAACCTGCATGCTTGCATTACAAAAGTAGCCTTTTTTATTATAAAACTTCACCAAATTCTGAAGATCCTTGGATTTCAGAGAGGACTGGTTACTCAATTCTTGTGTTGTATAATCTGTTTGATTAAAGATCTGACTTTTGGCTTGTATGCTGTAAAAATGTTGTTGTATTATAAAATGCCTTGCCAAGAATTAAAAATCAGCCAAGCAAGCACAATTAAAGCTGATTCACATTATGCCAATGTTTGAAATAAATTATTTTATTCTGATATTTCTTACTAGGGTTTACGGTTTAACAGCGCTTCACAGATTGCCACTATAACCATTCCTGGAAACTACAGCAGCCTTAAAGTGTTATTATGGCATCAATTAGGTGTAAAAATGACATAAAGTTGGTGCTAGCACAACACCCAAATTAGGGTCACTACAGGGACATTGAACTAGCTCTGTAATTGGAGTAGTATCTACCCAATTTCACATGGAAATCAGAATGAATTCCATATTCACTCATCGGTATATTTTTTTCTAACTTCGAAAATCAACCAGCAGCTAGTCTAGAGAACAAGAATTTTCCAGTACGAGACTATGTATTTTACCTCATTGAGGGTAGTGCAGCAGAGGATAGTCCAAGCTCTACTTTGTTTTGCTTAGTGGGTGTTTGTAAAAAGTATGATTTGAATAACTAAAGCATTGTTGTAGTGGTGTATTTTTGTAGTAGTGTATTTTTATAGCAGTGTATTTTTGTAGTAGTGTATTTTTGTAGTAGTATATTTTTATAGCAGTGTATTTTTGTAGTAGTGTATTTTTGTAGTAGTATATTTTTGTAGTAGTGTATTTTTGTAGTAGTGTATTTTTGTAGTATTGTTTTTTTGTAGCAGTGTATTTTTGTAGTAGTATATTTTTGTAGTAGTGTATTTTTATAGTAGTATATTTTTGTAGTAGTATATTTTTGTAGTAGTGTATTTTTGTAGTTGTGTATTTTTGTAGTAGTGTTTTTTTAGTAGAGTATTTTTATAGTAGTATATTTTTGTATTAGTGCTTTTTTGTAGTAGTGTTTTTTGTAGTAGTGTATTTTTGTAGTAGTATATATTTTTGTAGTAGTGTATTTTTGTAATAGTATATTTTTGTAGTAGTGCTTTTTTGTAGTAGTGTATTTTTGTAGTAGTGTATTTTTGTAGCAGTACTTTTTTGTAGTAGTGTATTTTTTGTAGTAGTGTATTTTTGTAGTAGTGTATTTTTTAGTAGTATATTTTTGTAGTAGTGTATTTTTATAGCAGTGTATTTTTGTAGTAGTGTATTTTTTGTAGTAGTGTATTTTTTATAGTAGTGTATTTTTATAGCAGTGTATTTTTGTAGTAGTGTATTTTTATAGCAGTGTATTTTTGTAGTAGTGTATTTTTGTAGTAGTGTATTTTTATAGCAGTGTATTTTTGTAGTAGTGTATTTTTGTAGTAGTATATTTTTGTAGTAGTGTATTTTTATAGCAGTGTATTTTTGTAGTAGTGTATTTTTGTAGTAGTATATTTTTATAGCAGTGTATTTTTGTAGTAGTGTATTTTTGTAGTAGTATATTTTTGTAGTAGTGTATTTTTGTAGTAGTGTATTTTTGTAGTATTGTTTTTTTGTAGCAGTGTATTTTTGTAGTAGTATATTTTTGTAGTAGTATATTTTTGTAGTAGTGTATTTTTGTAGTTGTGTATTTTTGTAGTAGTGTTTTTTTAGTAGAGTATTTTTATAGTAGTATATTTTTGTAGTAGTGTTTTTTGTAGTAGTGTATTTTTGTAGTAGTATATATTTTGGTAGTAGTGTATTTTTGTAGTAGTATATTTTTGTAGTAGTGCTTTTTTGTAGTAGTGTATTTTTGTAGTAGTGTATTTTTGTAGCAGTACTTTTTTGTAGTAGTGTATTTTTTGTAGTAGTGTATTTTTGTAGTAGTGTATTTTTTAGTAGTATATTTTTGTAGTAGTATATTTTTTGTAGTTGTGTATTTTTTGTAGTAGCGTATTTTTGTAGTAGTGTATTTTTGTAGTAGTGTATTTTTGTAGTAGTGTATTTTTTGTAGTAGTGTATTTTTGTAGTAGTGTATTTTTGTAGTAGTGTATTTTTTGTAGTAGTATATTTTTGTAGTAGTGGTTTTTTGTAGTAGTTTTTTTTTTAGTAGTGTATTTTTATAGTAGTATATTTCTGTAGTAGTGTATTTTTGTAGTAGTGTATTTTTTGTAGTAGTGTATTTTGTAGTAATGTTTTTTATAGCAGTGTATTTTTGTAGTAGTATATTTTTGTAGTAGTGTATTTTTGTAGTAGTGTATTTTTGAAGTAGTATATTTTTATAGTAGTATATTTTTGTAGTGGTGTATTTTTGTAGTAGTATATTTTTGTAGTAGTGCTTTTTTGTAGTAGTGTTTTTTTTTAGTAGTGTATTTTTATAGTAGTATATATTTTGTAATAGTGTATTTTTGTAGTAGTATATTTTTGTAGTAGTGCTTTTTTGTAGTAGTATATTTTTGTAGTAGTATATTTTTATAGCAGTGTATTTTTGTAGTAGTGTATTTTTGTAGTAGTGTATTTTTTGTAGTAGTGTATTTTTGTAGTAGTGTATTTTTATAGTAGTATATTTTTTGTAGTAGTGTATTTTTTGTAGTAGTGTATTTTTGTAGTAGTGTATTTTTATAGTAGTATATTTTTTGTAGTAGTGCTTTTTTGTAGTAGTATATTTTTATAGTAGTGTATTTTTTGTAGTAGTATATTTTTGTAGTAGTATATTTTATAGCAGTGTATTTTTGTTGTAATATATTTTTGTAGTAGTGTATTTTTGTAGTAGTGTATTTTTATAGTAGTGTATTTTTGTAGTGGTATATTTTTATAGTAGTATATTTTATAGCAGTGTATTTTTGTAGTAGTATATTTTTGTAGTAGTATATTTTTATAGCAGTGTATTTTTGTAGTAGTATATTTTTAAAGCAGTGTATTTTTGTAGTAGTATATTTTTGTAGTAGTATATTTTTATAGCAGTGTATTTGTGTAGTAGTGTATTTTTGTAGTAGTATATTTTTGTAGTAGTATATTTTTGTAGTAGTATATTTTTATAGCAGTGTATTTTTGTAGTAGTATATTTTTAAAGCAGTGTATTTTTGTAGTAGTATATTTTTGTAGTAGTATATTTTTATAGCAGTGTATTTGTGTAGTAGTGTATTTTTGTAGTAGTATATTTTTATAGTAGTATATTTTATAGCAGTGTATTTTTGTAGTAGTATATTTTTGTAGTAGTATATTTTTATAGCAGTGTATTTTTGTAGTAGTATATTTTTAAAGCAGTGTATTTTTGTAGTAGTGTATTTTTGTAGTAGTATATTTTTGTAGTAGTATATTTTTATAGCAGTGTATTTTTGTAGTAGTGTATTTGTGTAGTAGTGTATTTTTGTAGTAGTATATTTTTGTAGTAGTGTATTTTTGTAGTAGTATATTTTTAAAGCAGTGTATTTTTGTAGTAGTATATTTTTGTAGTAGTATATTTTTATAGCAGTGTATTTGTGTAGTAGTGTATTTTTGTAGTAGTATATTTTTATAGCAGTGTATTTGTGTAGTAGTGTATTTTTGTAGTAGTATATTTTTGTAGTAGTATATTTTAGTAGTAGTGTATTTTTGTAGTAGTATATTTTTATAGTAGTATATTTTATAGCAGTGTATTTTTGTAGTAGTATATTTTTGTAGTAGTATATTTTTATAGCAGTGTATTTTTGTAGTAGTATATTTTTAAAGCAGTGTATTTTTGTAGTAGTATATTTTTGTAGTAGTATATTTTTATAGCAGTGTATTTTTGTAGTAGTGTATTTTTGTAGTAGTATATTTTTGTAGTAGTATATTTTAGTAGTAGTGTATTTTAGTAGTAGTGTATTTTTGTAGTAGTATATTTTTATAGTAGTATATTTTATAGCAGTGTATTTTTGTAGTAGTATATTTTTGTAGTAGTATATTTTTATAGCAGTGTATTTTTGTAGTAGTATATTTTTAAAGCAGTGTATTTTTGTAGTAGTATATTTTTGTAGTAGTATATTTTTATAGCAGTGTATTTTTGTAGTAGTGTATTTTTGTAGTAGTGTATTTTTGTAGTAGTATATTTTTGTAGTAGTATATTTTAGTAGTAGTGTATTTTGGTAGTAGTGTATCTTTAAAAAAAATCAAAAAGAAACAGTAAAAACATCCATATTGGATTAACAAGTTTAAAGAGGAAGGAAAACAGTATTAACTGTACCCATGTAGACCACAGCCAGGCATTCAAATGTACTCGGGATATGTTTGGACATTTTAGTTACACATCTGCCGTAGATAGGAACACACCTGTCTCAATAAGTTCCGTTAAAAATACAAAAATCTTTTGGTATCCAAGTAATGTGAAAACTAATACTGAAAAAAAAACACTTCCTCTTTCCTGGTACGTCTACTCATATATCAGTCCTCAAATGAAATGGTAGATGTTTGTATTGATGTTATTCCCCCCTTTTTTCTTCATAAAACCTTCCCTTCCCACCCTACATTCCAACTCTCATTAAATGGTACATATATCAGCAGACCATGAATGTTGTGATTGTTATGTGCATTGAATTGTGTTTTAGATGGAAAATTGTGTCTCTTCTGCTCAAAGCCATATAAGCAGACTTCTGTTACTATGCTTCCTAGTAGTCATACTGTTTCACACAGCTCCAGGTATGTGTATATACTCACAGCTGTTATTATTAATATGTCGGTTCTTTGTTTCGTGAATTTGCCAAGTGGTTTTACTAACTTATCAAACAGGAAAAAATTGTACACATTATTCTTAGGATATCAACAAGTTTTTCAACAATGTTAGCAGTAATCTATAAAGTACAATATCATTTGGATCCTCCTTATACTTCAACTCTGATACTCTTTGAAAAATATGTGAATGACATAATATTTTCTGTTTGTTCTTCAATGTTTACTTATTTTTCCAGTAATTGTAACCATTATTTGAAAAATCCAATCTGAAGCATCCAATATGTTCTAAAATAACTAAAATCAGTATGGGCCAATAATACTAGCCGAAGTATAATATTTATATGCAATTAGAACAAGCAATAAATTATGGGGCCAAGCACAATATACCCGCTAAAATGAGAAATTCTATTGCATGCTGATTAATGACAGTTATACCATATAATAATTTGAGAATGTTTCAATTATTGGCAGGCAAAGTTAGAACACACTGGGGAGAGGTTTAGTATTACTGCTCATGGCCATTAGTCATTCTCAATCTAACTATACATTCACCATCCATTTATCCATCATGAATATAAACAGATCACCCTTTTTAAATAGAATGACTAGTGATGACCAGCTAGGTACAGGAGAGATGACTGGCTGCATAGAGAGGATCCAGAACTAGTTTCACATTCAGTTGAGGAGAAAACAGGCTACAAAAGTTACATGGTGTCGGACTAAAATCCTGAAGTTTCATTCCGACATCACAGCTGCATTGCTACATATCTGGAAGGATCATAACTTATAGGAGACAGACTCTGTCAGGCCAGGTAGAGAAGGTTTGGTTAACATGAGGGCATCATGAATACTAGCCAATTACACACATTAAAATGTCACCTTATGTAGAAGTAAAATAACATGGCTTACTTCCACCTTTACTGTTTGTATGTCCATCCTAAACAAGAACAAAAGATTGAACCACGAAAAAAGGAGTCTATATCTCAACTAAAACACACATTGACAGCTAATAAGCTTCCCAAATTGTGCATGTCATCAGCCATTATTAGCTCCCCAAAGACTCCAAGCATGCAATTGCCAAAATTCATAAATTCTTTATCCTTTTAAAAAATCTTTAAAATATTGTTTATTTTGGAATCTACATGATAAAATGTATCTCGCCAATTAAAATGAGAATCTGACCCATCAGAAAACTAGTTGCTATGGTAAGCTATGATGCTATACAAAATTTTCCCCAATTTTTTCATGTGTTTCCATGGTAAACATTGTTACCTTGCCAATTGAACTCCAGAAATAACACAAAGTTGTGCCATATTTTTGGTATATTCCATTTGATTAGTTGTAACTCAGTCACTATTTGGTCAATCACAATTCCATGGCAGCTATTTTGAAGTACTTTTTCTTGTACATATTTAGACTGTAATTTATCTGGAAACACTGTTGGAATAATTTGTTATTCACTATTTCTCTAATATAGCACTCAAAAATTACTTTATAAAAATTCACAACAACCATTTATTACCTTAATGGAGTGTTGCTTATTATGTAAGGAATGCATGTAAACTCTCCAGAGCATCTGACAGCTAAAGCATTTCAGAGGATAACAAGAAAATGTTGAATTAAATTCTTGTGGAAAAAATATGCATATATTGGTTTGGCGGTGGTGCACCAAGACCATTGATGCTCACCATCAAAATCCAAGCAATCTTCTTCCTTTTTTTTATGACGAGTTCTGCCCCATTAAGTAAATGAAACACACACATTGAATTGTAAAAAAAGAAGAAGTTCATCAGATCTATCTTATGTCTGTTTCTTTGTTCCTTTCCATGCATAAATTGCAAACAATAAGTCTATTCATAAAACTTTTGACCAGAAGCACCTCCATAACTACTCCGCTTCTAGATCCTGTGGAAAGAAAAAAGAAACAAAACCTGGAAAATAGCGGTAAGTATCATCAAAATGAACACACCCATACTAGCATATTTGTTATGTTGACAATTCACACAACTTTATAATTTGGTCGTTTAGATTTATCTAATCAAGTATTATTACAGGCAGATGTCGAATTGGGAACTACGCAACTCACGACAATTCGACTTTACGACTGGCAGTACGACAGTTTCAGTCCCAACCTCCGAGCACTGCCGGGAGTTGGAGCTGCTCCCATTCCCACACTCAGTTAGAAACAGGCTTGGTTCAGCACACTTCCTCCGTGTCTGTTTGTCTTTTGTCATGTGTCTGTTTTGTCTTTTGTCTTGGAAAATTTCTTCAACCCCCCCCCCCCCCCCCCTGCCCAAGATGTCTATCAAGAGGAAACTGTCTTTATCTACTCCTAAACCTGCCAAGAAGGAAAGAAAGGCTATATAGTAGTGTATTTTTGTAGTGATGGTGATTAGACAGCATGAAGGAGGAAATAAAGTGAATGTGGTTGTACATGATCTATAGTTATCACAATCTAATGTGTCGATGATTTTGAAGGTTAAAGAAAGGATCATGAAGCTGTGAAAGGTTCTGCACCCATGTAATCGACAATTATAATAAAGCATTGGACTGGGCCTGTCCACGAAATGGAGAAATTGCTATACATTTGGATGGAAGTTCAGATCCAAAAATGAACATCGTTAATCCTTTTTACTGTGCAGACGAAGGCTAGAAGTCTATTTCAGCTTTGAAAGAGTGCACCGGTGAAGATTACAGTCAAGAATTTGTAGCATGTACTGGCTGGTTCAAGAGATTCAAGAAAAGATTCCAATTTCATAATGTTCAAGTGACTGGGGAAGTAGCGAGTGCAGACGAGGAAGGAGCACGTAAGTTTGTTGACAATCTGGATGAATTATTTATGGATGAGGGATATCTAGCAGAGAGGATATTTGATGTGGATGAAACGGGATTGTATTGGAAATGGATGTCAGAATGCACTTACATCCAAAAAGAAGCCAAATGCATGCCTGGATTTAAAGCATTTAATGATAGGCTTACTCTGTTGCTAGGTGGGAACATCGGAGGGTTTAAGCTGATTTTTTTCTTAATTTATCATTCGGAAAAAGCGCGGGCATTCAAAAATTTAAACAAGCACACACTGTCCGTTTAGTTTCATTCTAACCATTAAGCATGGATGATAAAGGCACTGTTTGAAGATTGGCTTATAAATTGTTTTATTCCTCAAGCTCATGAATATTGTTTGAAGAAAGCAATTCCTTTCAAGATTTTAGTGCTACTGGATTATGTACCTGGACATCCACCTAATCTAGAAGATTTTTATCCCAACGTGAAAGTGTTTTTTTTTGCCGCCCAACACAACTTCAATTTTTTTACAGCCTACGGGCCAAGGTTCAATTGCTACTTTCAAGGCTATCTCCGAACCACCTTTGCCCAAGCCATAGATGCTATACATGCCAACCTATAACTATCATTGTGTGACATTTGGAAACAGTCCAACATTCTTAAGGAAGAACCTGGCAACCACCTGGGAAGCTGTGACGGTGAAGGAAATGAATGGCATCTAGAAAAAGTGTGTTAAGCACTATGTTAATGCTTTTGCTGGATTTGACAATGAAAATGAATTTGAATATATTGGGGGAAAAGTAGTAAAACTAGCAAAAGACCTTTCTTTGGAGTGTGAAGTGGAAGATGTTGAGGAGTTGCTAGACCAAGAATAAGAAGAACATACAAATGAAGAGCTAATTGAATTCGAAGAAGAGGAGGAGGAGCCAGAAAGGACGTTCACCACTAAGGGATTAGCAGAAGGTTTATCTCTACTGAATAAACTTCTTACACATTTTGAAGGAATAGACCCAAATATCCAACAACTTGCAAGGATTGAGTGTACGGCACGCAATGCATTTTGTCCGTATCATGAAATTTACGAGAAGAAGAAGAAACTAGCAATTCAGACAAAGCTCACCATGTACATGAAAAAAAAAAAAAAATCCTCCGGCTACCCCAAGTGCTGCCCCAGCTGATGGCATCAACGATCCACAGCCAAGCACCAGCA
>CBDHEM010000035.1:0-8262 GCA_965261955.1 Leptonemataceae bacterium | reverse complement strand
CTTGTTTCAAATTTTTTGTTGTTTCGTTATGTTAGTTTAGCAGCAGAGGGAAAAGGCGGACTACATCAAGTGTGAGCTGATTGGTGGCGGGCCTCCCAGACATCTAAACACTTTTTCTGACTTGTTCATTGTTGTTGTACACTACAAACAAATCAATACATGCTATGTACTGTTGTTTTGTTGACTGTTCCCATGTACACCATGTTGTTCATTACAAAATATCAGAACATCAGAACATACCATATCTTGTTGCTATTGTTGACTGGACCCTTATAGAGGTCAGCTACTGGTTCCTGTAGGACTTGGCAACATTGCACAGGAGAATATTAGAGTATATATTTTGATAGAGGATCAGCAACAGCGTCCTTTGGAAATGATTACAGTTGACCAGGAGCAAGAACTGCACAAACGAAATAGCTGATCTAAAGCTCGAGTCATTCGTTGCGGCGTTGTGATACTAATCGTTAACCGAAGTTGTGCCTTGACGCTACTTACACTTTCGCCATTTTTTTTTGGTATTTTTTTTTGCTTCACTGGATTGAGAAATGGAGTAGTTGTTGACCTTTATTGGAACATTTGGAGTCTTTAGGTACTAAAATTATGATGAGAGGACCAATTGTATGCCAGTTATGCGTGGGAAGAAACAAAGAAACTAACTCTTGATGAATTTCACGTTTTTTTCCTTTCACACCTCAACCGTTTTTCGTGTTTTTTTGCGCTGCCAGTTTACCATGACACAGTATTCAAGGCACATTTAGAGTTGTTGTTTCTTTTGGGGGGGGGGGGGGGGGGGGGGAAGGGAATTGGTCTGCCATTTAAAAAAGTTGGTCGATCCAATAGGGAGTACTAGCATACTCCCTTATATATGTCTTGGCAGTGTATATGATTATATATATATATATATATATATATATATATATATACGTTCTCTCCTGGTATCTCACTTTGTCGCATCGGTATATTGCTGTCAACTTTGTCTCAAACTGAATCAATGTTGTTGACACTGCTCAAAGGCACTCGCTATATAGTTATATTATGCTCTATCATAGCATATTCACATTGTGTCAGCTTATCAGAAAAACATGTGTACATGGCAGCTCTATCAAGCCATTCTTGACATCAATCCAAGATTACAACAGTTTGGCAAGTATCCCTATCACCACCATTACCGTAATTTTGAGGGCAAATTTTCAGCAATTATTCTGACAAATTATCTTCTTGTGATTTTGTTATTGTTGTTTTTGCTATATACCACCTTACCACTACTATATGCAATATGTTGCTATATACCACTTTACCACTACTATGTGCAATATGCTGCTATATACCACCTTACCACTACTATATGCAATATGCTACTATATACCACCTTACCACTACTATATGCAATATGTTGCTATATACCACCTTACCACTACTATATGCAATATGCTGCTATATACCACCTTACCACTACTATATGCAATATGCTGCTGTATACCACCTTACCACTACTATATGCAATATGCTGCTGTATACCACCTTACCACTACTATATGCAATATGCTACTATATACCACCTTACCACTACTATATGCAATATGCTGCTGTATACCACCTTACCACTACTATATGCAATATGTTGCTATATACCACCTTACCACTACTATATACAATATGTTGCTATATACAGGGCACTCCTGATAATTGGACCACATCCGTCCCAAACAAAAGTGGTCCATTTATCCAGATGGCTAATATAGCAGACTTTTATGCAAATTGTTTACAATGTACAATATTGCACATGATACATGTACATACATGTTTGTATAACAATTAGTTCATGTAATTGAGTAGAGTGGTTTGTTTAATGGCTGTGGCTCCTCTAAGATGAACTAAATCAGCACACTTGTCTAGCAAAAAATGTGCTGCATGGTCAAATCCCTGTTCAGTAAAATAGCATTGCAGTCTTGAAGCTTTACTTCTGCATGCGTAATCAGAGGAACAAGATCAACCTCATCATTATCATCATTATCACTTTGTTCAAGGCAAGGCCTTTTGGCAATAATCGTCTCCACAATTTCATCATCTGGAACTTTGGTTTCACTGCAACAAGGTAACTCAGCGTCTATGTTATTGTATTCTTCCCCCTTGTTAATCTCTGGTAAACTAAACTCCTCATCATTTTCATCTATCACACTTGGTGATAAAGTAAAGAAGCCAGCTTTTCAAAAAAAGTTGATAATAGTAGCTTACTTTACTGCCCGCCAACTTTTGGCAACAAAACTTACTGCTTGAAGTATTGAAATCTTAGAGCTGACATCAATTGCAGTGGAGGATGGATTGAGAATGGTTTCTTCTAAGTATGCCAGGGTCATATGCACAAGTTCTTTACGACAAAGGGCCTTCAAGTTCTTTATGATTCCCTGATCCATTGGTTGGATAAGTGAAGTGGTATTGGGTGGCAAAAACTCTAATTGAGTGTTCTTTAGTGTGCTTACATGAGGGTGTGCAGTTCAATTGTCAACAAGCAAAAGGATCTTCTGATTTACTTTGGTAAGGTACGAATCCCAAGTTGCAAGCCATTCAGTAAAGATTGAGAGGTCATCCAAGTCTTCTTGTTAGCATGATATGTGACAGGTAGATTATCCACATTAACATTCTTGAAACAACGTGGCCTAAGACTCTTGCCTATTACAAGGAGTTTACATTTATCAGTTCCTGTCAGATTTTAACAGCAAAGACTGTGATCCTTTCCATTGCTTTCTTAGAACCACTTAATTTTTCATGACAATAGCAAAGTGAGCCATCAGGAGTGGCTCAGTAATACAGCCCAGTTTCATCTGCATTATAGACCTCATTAGGTCTATATTCTTCCAGTAACCCTGGTAGAATAGTGCTTGTCTACTCTTCAGTACATTTAATGTCTGCACTTCCCTTCTCTCCATGTGCCCATTTGTACCTAATTTGATGCCTTGCCTTCCAGCGCGAAAGCCAGCCTTCTGTGGCAACAAAATTAGTGTGTACTAACTTTTTGGCTAAATCCTCTGCCTTCTCCTTAAACAACGTGGCCTAAGACTCTTGCCTATTACAAGGAGTTTACATTTATCAGTTCCTGTCAGATTTTAACAGCAAAGACTGTGATCCTTTCCATTGCTTTCTTAGAACTACTTAATTTTTCATGACAATAGCAAAGTGAGCCATCAAGAGTGGCTCAGTAATACAGCCCAGTTTCATCTGCATTATAGACCTCATTAGGTCTATATTCTTCCAGTAACCCTGGTAGAATAGTGCTTGTCTACTCTTCAGTACATTTAATGTCTGCACTTCCCTACTCTCCATGTGCCCATTTGTACCTAATTTGATGCCTTGCCTTCCAGCGTGAAAGCCAGCCTTCTGTGGCAACAAAATTAGTGTGTACTAACTTTTTGGCTAAATCCTCTGCCTTCTCCTTAAGAATAGGTCCACTCAATTTCTGTCCCTTACTTGTCACAGTACCAAACCACTGATTAAGAGCAGTGTCTACCTCAGGTGCTTTACCTTTACGATGGCATTTCAACTTCTTTGCTGGCTTGTGACCATGACAGAAGACCTTACACCAACGTGACCTAAGTTCTTTTTCCTTGTTGATTAGTCTAGTAAGAGTGCTTCTTGGGATTTTAAAGATTTCAGCAAGCTCCCTCTGACTTGAATTGGGAGGTTGTTTTTTGACTTTGTCCAACACTTCAATCTTCTCTTGTAGAGAAAGTTCCTGTCTCTTGGCCATGAGCTAAGCTGTTTCTAGCAATTTAAATCCAAGCAGCTGCATCATTAGCCAGGTGAAGAGGTCATGTAGAGAATGTGTAAATGATAACTAGCCAAAGTGTAAATGAATACATGTAACAATGTACATCAAAAGTGGCCCATATATCAGGAATTCTTGACCCATTTAGCCGATTTTTTTTTGTATGTGAATATATACAAATGTTCTGTCCAGGGTTATTAAGTGGAATGCCCTGTACCACCTTACACTACTATTTGCAATAAGTTGCTATATACCACCTTACCACTACTATATGCAATATGTTGCTATATACCACCTTACCACTACTATATGCAATATGCTACTATATACCACCTTACCACTACTATATGTAATATGCTACTATATACCACCTTACCACTACTATATGCAATATGCTACTATATACCACCTTACCACTACTATATGCAATATGCTACTATATACCACCTTACCACTACTATATGCAATATGTTGCTATATACCACCTTACCACTACTATATGTAATATGCTACTATATACCACCTTACCACTACTATATGCAATATATATGTTTCCCAGCACAGTTTTCCTTTCATCTATCATAATACCACACAAACTGTATATAGCAAACATGGTGTATATTTCATCCCTACTTAACCTTCTCCGCCTCCTTTCCCATCTCCTTCCCCATTAATTTTACTGAAAGCGATGCCCAAAAATCGTAGAAAAATTATTCAAGAAATTAATGCAAAAAAATGCTATACAGTGTCATGGTTTATTATGAAATTTGACTCAACTAATTTACATCACTAATAATCACGAAATCACTGCTATGCATAATTAATTCAACTGCTTTTATGAGAACTTTGATATCCAGCTTGCTTTAAATTGTGGTGGTATAAACAATCAACACACATGTGTGGCGTCCCGAGCATTTAATTAGAGGAGCCAAAATATTACCCAACATAAGTGACATGCACTCTTTTTTAAATATGCATTCACCCAATGTAACTCTAAAAATATTTTATACAATGTCAGGGAATTTAAAGGGAAAGAAATTGTGGGATCAACCCCAGACTCTTCAACAAGCTATGTGCCACTGCACTAATAGCCCATGTAAAAATGCAGCATATTTTAGAAGAATGTATATCTAGTCGGTTGGAAATGGTTTTAGGTAGAGACACTGTATAATGTATGCATTGGTAACCTGTGACTAGTGTTAATTATGACATGGAATGTAAGTTGTCTAACACAAGGACACTGCATGCTAGTGACCTGTGGCCCTTGTTTCAGTTGTGTTGTGGGAGTGGCTAGATAGTTGTAGCCAAAATCATAAGTGCAAAGGTCTAAAAATAGCCCACTACTTAGGAGCACGATAGCAGTACATCAAATAAATTGTAATATTGATGATGCTCAACTACTTGAATAAAGTTAATAATTACATACATGTTAGGAAGCCATTGTCCTTACCACCAAGTCACCATCCCAAGTTCCAATGAGGCCCAGTACTGTGCCATGTCTATTCAGAACAAACTCCGGCACTGAGATTGATGGAGAAACCTCCTCGCAATATAGACATACTTTCTTACCCCTATTCCTTGATTATGACCAGTTAAAAATAACTGGGAAACTCACCTTTTGACCGAAGAATTGGACCCAATCAATTATGCCCCTATAGCTCGAATTCTCATGCATACTGCGCATAATACTTTTTGAAAATTCTTTAATTGGTACTTCAAATAAAAGTATGTAATCTTTTTCTGAGAGCATAATAGATGCTTCAAGTATCTTCCAACTCAGAGGTTAGTTGCTCAGAAAAATGATTTGACAAAATGGAGGTGGCGCTCTGCCTGCAGAGGAGACTGCATTGGAAAAAATTAACTTTTGAAATCATTAAAAAATTAAACTTTTAAAATCAGTAAAAATTCTGCCTATAATGCTAGAATCAACAAAAAGTCTGCCTATAATGCCTATAATGCCTATAATGCCTATAATGACTATATAGTCACCATCCCAAGTTCCATTATTGTACTGTTGTAATATGTTTATGATCAATATTGTACTGTTGTAATATGCATAGGATCATTATTGTACTGTTGTAATATGCATAAGATGACTATTGTACTGTTGTAATATGCATAGGTTCATTATTGTACTGTTGTAATATGCATAAGATGACTATTGTACTGTCGTAATATGCATAGGTTCATTATTGTACGGTTGTAATATGCATAAGATGACTATTGTACTGTTGTAATATGCATAGGTTCATTATTGTCTGTGGTAATATGCAAATGATCATTATTGTACAGTTGTAATATGCATAGTTTCTGTAAAAATGCTTCAAAACAGCAGAAAACCTTAGTGTAGCTATATATATATGACTCAATTTGATGAGAAAAACACTTTTTTGTCCTAAATGACAAGTCTATAGTCAATTTCTGAAAAATGCTTCAATACTATAGAAAAACTAAGTTTAGCTGTATGTGTCTCAATTTGATGAGAAATTTTTTTTTTTAACTTAAATGACAAGTTTTTGGTCAGTTTCTGTTAAAATGCTTAAAAACAGCGGAAAAGCTTAGTTTAGCTGTATATGACTGAATTTGATGAGAAAAACACTTTTTTGATGTAAATGACATGTGTTTTTTTGCCAATTTCTGTAAAAATGATTCAAAACGGCTGCTGTTTTTAAGCATTTTTACAGACACTGACAAAAAAATTGTCTATTATGTCAAAAACGTGTTTTTCTCTACAAATTGAGCCACAACAATGTGTTTTTCTCATCAAAATGAGCAAAATACAGCTAAACGAAGCTTGTTTGTTGTATTGAAGCATTTTTACAGAAATTGACAAAGAAATGTCAATTAGGAAGAAAAAGTGTTTTTCTCAACAAATTGAGCGATATACAGTTACACTAAGGTTTTCTGCTGTTTTGAAGTTTTTTTTACAGAAACTGACAAAAAAAATTATCATTTAGGTCAAAAAAAGTATTTATATCAACAAATTGAAACACATACCAGTGTTTTTCTCATCAAAATGAGTAAAATACAGCTAAACGAAGTTTATTTGTAATATTGAAGCATTTTTAGAAGAACTTGACCAAAAAATTGTCATTTATGTCAAAAAAGTGTTTTTCTCATCAAAATGAGCCACATACAGCTAAATTAAGCTTTTCTATGGTTTTGAAACATCTTTACAGAAATTGACAAAAAAAAGTCATTTAGGACAAAAAAGTGCTTTTCTTATCAAGTTGAGCCATATACAGCTACAATTAGCTTTTCTGTTGTTTTGAAGTCTTTTTACAGAAATTTACAAAAAAAACTTGTCATTTATGTCAAAAAAGTGTTTTTCTCATCAAATTGAGCCACATACAGCTACAGCATTTTTACAGAAACTGACAAAATAATTGTCCAATATGTCAAAAAAGTGTTTTTTGACAGCCTTTCTGCTATTTTTAAGCATTTTTAAAGAAACTGACAAACAAATTGTTCACTATGTCAAAAAAGTGTTTTCACAACAAATTCAGCCACAACAGTGTGTTTTTCTCATCATAATGAGGAGCAAAATACAGCTAAACGAAGCTTGTTTGTTGTATTGAAGCATTTTTACAGAAATTGCCAAAAAACTGTCATTTATATCAAAATAATGTTTTTCTCAACAAATTGAAACACATACCGGTATTTTTCTTATCAAATTTAGCCACATACAGCTACACTAAGCTTTTCTGCTGTTTTGAAGTATATTTACAGAAATTGACAAAAAATTGTCATTTATGTCAAAAAGGTGCTTTTCTCATCAAATTAAGCCACATACAGCTACACTAAGCTTTTCTATTGTATTGAAGCATTTTTAAAGAAATTGACAAAAAACTTGTCATTTATGTCAAAAAAGTGTTTTTCTCAACAATTTGACACACATAGCAGTGTTTTTCTAATCAGATGAGTAAAATACAACTAAACGAAGCTTATTTGTTGTATTGAAGCATTTTTAGAAGAACTTGTCAAAAAAATTGTCATTTATGTCAAAAAAGTGTTTTCTCATCAAATTGAGCCACATACAGCTAAACTAAGCTCTTCTGTGGTTTTGAAACTTTTTTCAGAAATTGACAGAAACAATGTCATTTAGGACAAAAAAGTGCCTTTTTAATCAAATTGAGCCATATACAGCTACAATTAGCTTTTCTGTTGTTTTGAAGTATTTTTACAGAAATTTACAAAAAAACTTGTCATTTATGTCAAAAAAGTTTTTTTCTAATCAAATCAGCCACATACAACTACACTAAGCTTTTCTGTTGCTTTGAAGCATTTTTACAGAAATTGACAAAAAAAAATTCATTTACTTCCAAAAAGTGTTTTTCTCATCAAATTCAGCCACATACAACTACACTAAGCTTTTCTGCTGTTTTTAAGCATTTTTATAGAAATTGACAAAAACCTTGTCATTTATGTTAAAAAAAAGTTTTTTTCTCATCAAATTGAGATACATAGAGCTAAACTTAGCTATTCTATTGTATTTAAAC
>CBDHEM010000034.1:0-140535 GCA_965261955.1 Leptonemataceae bacterium | reverse complement strand
TTTACCCTTTTAAAAGATGTTAAGAAAAAAAAATTCTGAATATTTCAGCTCACCTTTCTAAGATAGTCACCTTTTTGACTAAAAAGAGAAGTTCTCCGTGAATTTCCCAAAAAATACTTCAAAACAACAGAAAAGCAAAGTTTAGCTGTATTTGGCTCACTTGGAAGTGAAAAACAAGTTTTTGTTAATATTTTCCCCATTTAACTGGGTTGATCAAAAAGTATTGATTATCCTCAGGATTTTCCCCTTTTCAAACATGTTAAGAAAATAAAACCTTCAGAGTATTTTGTGTTCCTTTCTGAGATAGCCACTTTTTTGACTAAAAAGAGAGGTTCTCTGTGAATTTCTAAAAAATGCTTCAAAACCAAAAAAAAGAAGCCTAGTTTAGCTGTATGTGCCTCACTTTGAGGAGAAAATTTTTTTTTTTTTAATATTTTCCCCATTTTACTGGGTTGTTCAAAAACAGTTGATTAAACAAATCCAAATTTTCCTCAGGATTTGCTACTTTTTAAACTTGTTTAAAAAAACAAATTTTGGGACTATTTCTGTGCTCTTTTCAGAGATAGTCAATTTATGGAATAAAAAGAGTAGTTCTCGGTGAATTTCACCGAAAATTCTTCAAAAAAAATGAAAAGCATAGTTTTGCTGTATGTGGCTCACTTTGGGGAGAAAAACAGTTTTTGTTAATATTTGTCCACTTTGAATGCTTTGTTTACAAAGAGTTGTTTAGACAAATCCAAATTTTCCTCAGGAGTTGCCCCTTTTCAAACACGTAAAGAAAAACAAACCTTCTGAGCATTTTGTGCTCTTCTCTGAGATAGCCACTTTTTTGACTAAAAATAGAAGTTCTCTGTGAATTACCCCAAAGATGCTTCAAAACAACAGAAAAGCATAGTTTAGCTGTATGTGGCTCACTTTGAAAGGAAAATCTTTTTTTTTTAATATTTCCCCCTATTTACTGGTTTTATCAAATACAGTTGTTTAAACAAATCCAAATTTTTCTCAGGATTTGCCCCTTTTCAAACTTGTTAAGAAATACAAATTTTCTGTGTATTCCAGTCTTCCTTTGTGAGATAACCATTTTTTTGAGTAACAATACAAGTTCTCTGTGAGTTTCCTCAAAAATGCTCCAAAACAACAGAAAAGCATAGTTTATCCCTATGTGGCTAAATTTGAGATGAAAAAAAGTTTTTATCAATATTTTTCCACTTTTACTGGTTTGTTCAAGAACAGTTGTTTAAACAAATCCAAATTTTCCTCAGGATTTGCCTCTTTTCAAACTTGTTAAGAAATACAAATTTTCTGTGTATTTCAGTGCTCTTTATGAGATAGCCACTTTTTGGATTAAAAAGGGAAGTTCTCTGTGAATTTCTCCAAAAATGCTTCAAAACAACAGAAAAGCATAGTTTAGCTATATGTGGCTAACTTTGAGGAGAAAAACAAGTTTTTGTTAATATATCCCCCATTTTACTGGTTTGATCAAACACAATTGTTTAAGCAAATCCAAATTTTCCTCAGGATTTGCACCTTTTCAAATTTGTTTTAAAAAAAATTTCTGAGTATTTCTGTATTCTTTTCTGAGAGTCAATTTTTGGATTAATAAGGGAAGTTTTCAATGAATTTGCTCGAAATTGTTTCAAAACAACAGGAAAGCATAGTTTTGCTGTATGTGGCTCACTTTTGGGAGAAAAACAGTTTTTGTTAATATTTGTCCCCTTTTAATGGTTTGATCAAAAACATTTGTTTAAACAAATCCAAATATTCCTCAGGAATGGCCCTTTTCAAACATGTTAAAAAAAAAACTCTGTGAGTATTTTGTGCTTCTTTCTGAGATTGCCTCTTTCTGACAAAAAAGAGAAGTTCTCTGAGAATTTCCCCAAAAATGCTTCAAAACAAAAGAAGAGCATAGTTTAGCTGTTTGTGGCAAACTTTGAGGAGAAAAAATTGTTTTTGTTAATATTTCCCCCAATTTACTGGTTTGATCAAATACAGTTGTTTAAACAAATCAAAAATTTGCTCTGGATTTTCCACTTTTCAAATTGTTAAGAAAAAAAAATTCTGAGTTTTTCTGTGCTCTTTTCCGAGATAGTCACTTTTTGAACTAAAAAAGAGAAGTTTTCAATGAATTTGCCCAAAATTGCTTCAAAACAACAGAAAGGCATAATTTAGGTGTATGACGCTTTTTGGGGGGGAAAAAAAGTTTTTGTTAATAATTGTCCCCTTTTACTGGTTTGAACAAAAACAATTGTTTAAACAAATCCTAATTTACCACAGGATTTACCCTTTAAAAGATGTTAAGAAAAACAAACTCTCTGAATATATCAGTGCTTCTTTCTGAGATTGTCACTTTTTGACCAAAAAGAGAAGTTCTCTGTGAATTTCCCAAAAAATACTTCAAAACAACAAAAAGGCATAGTTTCGCTCTATGTGGCTCACTTTGAGGTGAAAAATAGGTTTTTGTTAATATTTCCCCCATTTAACTGGGTTGATCAAAAACAGTTGTTTAAATAAATCCAAATTTTCCGCTGGATTTGCCACTTTTTAAACTTGTTTAGAAAAACAAACGTTGAGAGTTTTTCTGAGCTCTTTTCAGAGATAGTCAATTTATGGAATAAAAAGAGTAGTTTTCTGTGAATTTCACCGAATATTCTTCAAAACAACTAAAAAGCATAGTTTGGCTGTATGTGGCTCATTTTGGGGAGAAAAACAGTTTTTGTTAATATTTGTCCCATTTTAATGGTTTGTTTAAAAAAGTTGTTCAGACAAATCCAAATTTTCCTCAGGATTTGCCCCTTTTCAAACATGTTAAGAAAAAAACTTTCTGATCATTTCTGTACTCTTTTCTGAGATAGTCAATTTTTGGACGAATAAGAGAAGTTTTCAATGAATTGGCTCGAAATTGATTCAAAACAACAGGAAAGCTTAGTTTTGCTGTATGTGGCTCACTTTGGAAAGAAAAACAGTTTTTGTTAATATTTGTCCCCTTTTAATGGTTTGATCAAAAAAATTTGTTTAAACAAATCCAAATATTCCTCAGAAATGGCCCCTTTTCAAACATGTTAAGAAAAACAAACATTGTCAGTATTTTGTGCTTCATTCTGAGATAGCCATTTTTGACAAAAAAGAGAAGTTCTCTGAGAATTTCCCCCAAAATGCTTCAAAACAACAGAAGAGCATAATTTAGTTGTATGTGGCTCACTTTGAGGAGAAAAACTAGTTTTTGTTAATATTTCCCCCAATTTACTGGTTTGATCAAATACAGTTCTTTAAACAAATCAAAAATTTGCTCAGGATTTTCCACTTTTCAAATTGTTAAGAAAAAAAAATTCTGTGTTTTTCTGTGCTCTTTTCCGAGATAGTCAATTTTTGAACTAAAAAAGAGAAGTTTTCAATGAATTTGCCCGAAATTGCTTCAAAACAACAGGTAGGCATAATTTAGGTGTATGACGCTTTTTTGGGGGGGGAGGGAAAGTTTTTGTTAATACTTGTCCCCTTTTACTGGTTTGAACAAAAACAATTGTTTAAACAAATCCTAATTTACCACAGGATTTACACTTTAAAAGTTGTTAAGAAAAACAAATTCTCTGAATATATCAGTGCTTCTTTCTGAGATTGTCACTTTTTGACCAAAAAGAGAAGTTCTCTGTGAATTTCCCAAAAAATACTTCAAAACAACAAAAAGGCATAGTTTCGCTCTGTGTGGCTCACTTTGAGGTGAAAAATAGGTTTTTGTTAATATTTCCCCCATTTAACTGGGTTGAACAAAAACAGTTGTTTAAACAAATCCAAATTTTCCGCTGGATTTGCCACTTTTTAAACTTGTTTAGAAAAACAAACTTTGAGAGTTTTTCTGTGCTCTTTTCAGAGATAGTCAATTTATGGAATAAAAAGAGAAGTTCTGTGTGAATTTCACCGAATATTCTTCAAAACAACTAATAAGTGTTGATTATCCTCAGGATTTGCCCCTTCTCAAACATGTTAAGAAAAACAAACTTTTGAGCATTTTGTGCTCCTTTCTGAGTGAGCCATTTTTGACTAAAAATAGAAGTTCTCTGTAATTTCCCCAAAAATGCTTCAAAATAACAGAAAAGCATAGTTTAGCTCTATGTGGCTCACTTTGAGGAGAAAATCAAGTTTTTGTTAATATTTCCCCCAATTTACTTGGTTTGATTAAATACAGTTGTTTAAACAAATCCAAATTTTGCTCAGGATTTGCCCCTTTTCAAAATTGTTAGGAAAAACAAACTTTCTGTATAATTCAGTGCATCTTTCAGAGACAGTCACTTTTTTTGCATAAAAAGAAAAGTTCTCTGTGAATTTCTCCCAAAATACTTCAGAACAACAGAAAAGCATAGATTAGGTGTATGAGATTCACTTTGCGGGGAAAAACAATTTTTTGTTAATATTTTCCCCAATTTACAGGTTTGATCAAGAACAGTTGTTTAAACAAATCCAAATTTTCTACAGGATTTACCCTTTTCAAACATTTTGAGAAAAAAAACTCTCTGAATATTTCAGTGCTCCTTTCTGAGATAGTCAATTTTTGGACTAAAAAGTGAAGTTCTCTATGAATTTACCCAAAAATACTTCAAAATAACAGAAAAGTGTAGTATAGCTGTATGTGGCTCACTTTGAGGAGAATAAAAAAATTAAAAAAATTTTTTTTCCCCTTTTAATGGTTTGATCCAAAAAAGTTGTTTAATCAAATCCAAATTTTCCTCAGGATTTGTCCCTTTTCAAACTTGTTAAGAAAAATAAATTTCTGAGTATTTCTGTGATCTTTTCCGAGATAGTCATTTTAAGTCTAAAAAGAGAAGTTTTCAATGAATTTTCCCGAAATTGCTTCAAAACAACAGGAAGGCATAATTTAGGTGTATGAGGCTAATTTTTGGAGAAATTTTTTTTTGTTAATAATTGTCACCTTTTACTGCTTTGAACAAAAACAATTGTTTAAACCGATCCTAACTTTCCACAGGATTTATACTTTTAAAAATGTTAAAAAAAAACTCTCTGAATATTTCAGTGCTCCTTTCTGAGATAGTCACTTTTTGATCAAAAAGAGAAATTCTCTGTGAATTTCCCTAAAAATTCTTCAAAACAACAAAAAAAGCATAGTTTCGCTCTATATGGCTCACTTTGAGGTGAAAAACAAGTTTTTGTTAATATTTTCCCCCTTTAACTGGGTTGATCAAAAAGTGTTGATTATCCTCAGGATTTGCCCCTTTTCAAACATGTTAAGAAAATAAAACCTTCTGAGTATTTTGTGTTCCTTTCTGAGATAGCCACTTTTTTGACTAAAAAGAGAGGTTCTCTGTGAATTTCTAAAAAATGCTTCAAAACAATAAAAAAAAAGCCTAGTTTAGCTGTATGTGCCTCACATTGAGGAGAAAAAATTTTTTTTTGTTAATATTTTCCCCATTTTACTGGGTTGTTCAAAAACAGTTGATTAAACAAATCCAAATTTTCCTCAGGATTTGCTACTTATTAAACTTGTTTAAAAAAACCAATTTTGGGACTATTTCTGTGCTCTTTTCAGAGATAGTCAATTTATGGAATAAAAAGAGTAGTTCTCGGTGAATTTCACCGAAAATTCTTCAAAAAAAATTAAAAGCATAGTTTTGCTGTATGTGGCTCACTTTGGGGAGAAAAACAGTTTTTGTTAATATTTGTCCACTTTGAATGCTTTGTTTACAAAGAGTTGTTTAGACAAATCCAAATTTTGCTCAGCAGTTGCCCCTTTTCAAACACGTTAAGAAAAACAAACCTGAGCATTTTGTGCTATTCTCTGAGATAGCCACTTTTTTGACTAAAAATAGAAGTTCTCTGTGAATTTCCCCAAAGATGCTTCAAAACAACAGAAAAACATAGTTTAGCTGTATGTGGCTCACTTTGAGAGGAAAATATTTTTTTTTTAATATTTCCCCCTATTTACTGGTTTGATCAAATACAGTTGTTTAAACAAATCCAAATTTTTCTCAGGATTTGCCCCTTTTCAAACTTGTTAAGAAATACAAATTTTCTGTGTATTCCAGTCTTCCTTTGTGAGATAACCATTTTTTTGAGTAACAATAGAAGTTCTCTGTGAGTTTCCTCAAAAATGCTTCAAAACAACCGAAAAGCATAGTTTATCCCTAAGTGGCTAAATTTGAGATGAAAAAAAGTTTTTATCAATATTTTTCCACTTTTACTGGTTTGTTCAAGAACAGTTGTTTAAACAAATCCAATTTTCCTCAGGATTTGCCTCTTTTCAAACTTGTTTAGAAATACAAATTTTCTGTGTATTTCAGTCCTCTTTATGAGATAGCCACTTTTTGGATAAAAAAGAGTTCTCTGTGAATTTCTCCAAAAATGCTTCAAAACAACAGAAAAGCATAGTTTAGCTATATGTGGCTAACTTTGAGGAGAAAAACAAGTTTTTGTTAATATATCACCCATTTTACTGGTTTGATCAAAAACAATTGTTTAAGCAAATCCAAATTTTCCTCAGGATTTGCACCTTTTCAAATTTGTTTTAAAAAAAATTTATGAGTATTTCTGTATTCTTTTCTGAGATAGTCAATTTTTGGACTAATAAGGGAAGTTTTCAATGAATTTGCTCGAAATTGTTTCAAAACAACAGGAAAGCATAGTTTTGCTGTATGTGGCTCACTTTTGGGAGAAAAACAGTTTTTGTTAATATTTGTCCCCTTTTAATGGTTTGATCAAAAACATTTGTTTAAACAAATCCAAATATTCCTCAGGAATGGCCCTTTTCAAACATGTTAAAAAAAAACTCTGTGAGTATTTTGTGCTTCTTTCTGAGATTGCCTCTTTTTGACAAAAAAGAGAAGTTCTCTGAGAATTTCCCCAAAAATGCTTCAAAACAACAGAAGAGCATAGTTTAGCTGTTTGTGGCACACTTTGAGGAGAAAAACTAGTTTTTGTTAATATTTCCCCCAATTTACTGGTTTGATCAAATACAGTTGTTTAAACAAATCAAAAATTTGCTCTGGATTTTCCACTTTTCAAATTGTTAAGAAAAAAAATTTCTGAGTTTTTCTGTGCTCTTTTCTGAGATAGTCACTTTTTGAACTAAAAAAGAGAAGTTTTCAATGAATTTGCCCGAAATTGCTTCAAAACAACAGAAAGGCATAATTTAGGTGTATGACACTTTTTTGGGGGGGAAAAAAAGTTTTTGTTAATAATTGTCCCCTTTTACTGGTTTGAACAAAAACAATTGTTTAAACAAATCCTAATTTACCACAGGATTTACCCTTTAAAAGATGTTAAGAAAAACAAACTCTCTGAATATATCAGTGCTTCTTTCTGAGATTGTCACTTTTTGACCAAAAAGAGAAGTTCTCTGTGAATTTCCCAAAAAATACTTCAAAACAACAAAAAGGCATAGTTTCGCTCTATGTGGCTCACTTTGAGGTGAAAAATAGGTTTTTGTTAATATTTCCCCCATTTAACTGGGTTGATCAAAAACAGTTGTTTAAACAAATCCAAATTTTCCGCTGGATTTGCCACTTTTTAAACTTGTTTAGAAAAACAAACTTTGAGAGTTTTTCTGTGCTCTTTTCAGAGATAGTCAATTTATGGAATAAAAAGAGAAGTTCTGTGTGAATTTCACCGAATATTCTTCAAAACAACTAAAAAGTGTTGATTATCCTCAGGATTTGCCCCTTCTCAAACATGTTAAGAAAAACAAACTTTTGAGCATTTGTGCTCCTTTCTGAGTGAGCCACTTTTTTAATAAAAATAGAAGTTCTCTGTAATTTCCCCAAAAATGCTTCAAAATAACAGAAAAGCATAGTTTAGCTCTATGTGGCTCACTTTGAGGAGAAAATCAAGTTTTTGTTAATATATCACCCATTTTACTGGTTTGATCAAAAACAATTGTTTAAGCAAATCCAAATTTTCCTCAGGATTTGCACCTTTTCAAATTTGTTTTAAAAAAAATTTATGAGTATTTCTGTATTCTTTTCTGAGATAGTCAATTTTTGGACTAATAAGGGAAGTTTTCAATGAATTTGCTCGAAATTGTTTCAAAACAACAGGAAAGCATAGTTTTGCTGTATGTGGCTCACTTTTGGGAGAAAAACAGTTTTTGTTAATATTTGTCCCCTTTTAATGGTTTGATCAAAAACATTTGTTAAAACAAATCCAAATATTCCTCAGGAATGGCCCTTTTCAAACATGTTAAAAAAAAACTCTGTGAGTATTTTGTGCTTCTTTCTGAGATTGCCTCTTTTTGACAAAAAAGAGAAGTTCTCTGAGAATTTCCCCAAAAATGCTTCAAAACAACAGAAGAGCATAGTTTAGCTGTTTGTGGCACACTTTGAGGAGAAAAACTAGTTTTTGTTAATATTTCCCCCAATTTACTGGTTTGATCAAATACAGTTGTTTAAAGAAATCAAAAATTTGCTCTGGATTTTCCACTTTTCAAATTGTTAAGAAAAAAAATTTCTGAGTTTTTCTGTGCTCTTTTCTGAGATAGTCACTTTTTGAACTAAAAAAGAGAAGTTTTCAATGAATTTGCCCGAAATTGCTTCAAAACAACAGAAAGGCATAATTTAGGTGTATGACGCTTTTTTGGGGGGGAAAAAAAGTTTTTGTTAATAATTGTCCCCTTTTACTGGTTTGAACAAAAACAATTGTTTAAACAAATCCTAATTTACCACAGGATTTACCCTTTAAAAGATGTTAAGAAAAACAAACTCTCTGAATATATCAGTGCTTCTTTCTGAGATTGTCACTTTTTGACCAAAAAGAGAAGTTCTCTGTGAATTTCCCAAAAAATACTTCAAAACAACAAAAAGGCATAGTTTCGCTCTATGTGGCTCACTTTGAGGTGAAAAATAGGTTTTTGTTAATATTTCCCCCATTTAACTGGGTTGATCAAAAACAGTTGTTTAAACAAATCCAAATTTTCCGCTGGATTTGCCACTTTTTAAACTTGTTTAGAAAAACAAACTTTGAGAGTTTTTCTGTGCTCTTTTCAGAGATAGTCAATTTATGGAATAAAAAGAGAAGTTCTGTGTGAATTTCACCGAATATTCTTCAAAACAACTAAAAAGTGTTGATTATCCTCAGGATTTGCCCCTTCTCAAACATGTTAAGAAAAACAAACTTTTGAGCATTTGTGCTCCTTTCTGAGTGAGCCACTTTTTGACTAAAAATAGAAGTTCTCTGTAATTTCCCCAAAAATGCTTCAAAATAACAGAAAAGCATAGTTTAGCTCTATGTGGCTCACTTTGAGGAGAAAATCAAGTTTTTGTTAATATTTCCCCCAATTTACTTGGTTTGATTAAATACAGTTGTTTAAACAAATCCAAATTTTGCTCAGGATTTGCCCCTTTTCAAACTTGTTAGGAAAAACAAACTTTCTGTATAATTCAGTGCATCTTTCAGAGACAGTCACTTTTTTTGCATAAAAAGAAAAGTTCTCTGTGAATTTCTCCCAAAATACTTCAGAACAACAGAAAAGCATAGATTAGGTGTATGAGATTCACTTTGTGGGGAAAAACAATTTTTTGTTAATATTTCCCCCAATTTACAGGTTTGATCAAGAACAGTTGTTTAAACAAATCCAAATTTTCTACAGGATTTACCCTTTTCAAACATTTTGAGAAAAAAAACTCTCTGCATATTTCAGTGCTCCTTTCTGAGATAGTCAATTTTTGGACAAAAAAGTGAAGTTCTCTATGAATTTACCCAAAAATACTTCAAAATAACAGAAAAGTGTAGTATAGAGGTATGTGGCTCATTTTGAGGAGAATAACAATTTAAAAAAAAAATTTTTTCCCCTTTTAATGGTTTGATCCAAAAAAGTTGTTTAATCAAATCCAAATTTTCCTCAGGATTTGTCCCTTTTCAAACTTGTTAAAAAAAATATATTTCTGAGTATTTCTGTGATCTTTTCCGAGATAGTCATTTTAGGTCTAAAAAGAGAAGTTTTCAATGAATTTTCCCGAAATTGCTTCAAAACAACAGGAAGGCATAATTTAGGTGTATGAGGCTAATTTTTGGAGAAATTTTTTTTTGTTAATAATTGTCACCTTTTACTGCTTTGAACAAAAACAATTGTTTAAACCGATCCTAACTTTCCACAGGATTTATACTTTTAAAAATGTTAAAAAAACAACTCTCTGAATATTTCAGTGCTCCTCTCTGAGATAGTCACTTTTTGATCAAAAAGAGAAATTCTCTGTGAATTTCCCTAAAAATTCTTCAAAACAACCAAAAAAGCATATTTTCGCTCTATATGCCTCACTTTGAGGTGAAAAACAAGTTTTTGTTAATATTTTCCCCCTTTAACTGGGTTGATCAAAAAGTGTTGATTATCCTCAGGATTTGCCCCTTTTCAAACATGTTAAGAAAAACAAACCTTCTGAGTATTTTGTGTTCCTTTCTGAGATAGCCACTTTTTTGACGAAAAAGAGAAGTTCTCTGTGAATTTCCCCAAAAATGCTTCAAAACAACAGGAAGGCAAAATTTAGGTGTATGAGGCTCATTTTTTGGAGAAAAACAGTTTTTTTTAATATTAGGCACCTTTTACTGGTTTGAACAAAACAATTGTTTAAACCAATCCCAATTTTCCTCAGGATTTACCCTTTTAAAAGATGTTAAGAAAAAAAAATTCTGAATATTTCAGCTCACCTTTCTGAGATAGTCACCTTTTTGACTAAAAAGAGAAGTTTTCCGTGAATTTCCCACAAAATACTTCAAAACAACAGAAAAGCAAAGTTTAGCTGTATTTGGCTCACTTAGAAGTGAAAAACAAGTTTTTGTTAATATTTTCCCCATTTAACTGGGTTGATCAAAAAGTATTGATTATCCTCAGGATTTGCCCCTTTTCAAATATGTTAAGAAAATAAAACCTTCAGAGTATTTTGTGTTCCTTTCTGAGATAGCCACTTTTTTGACTAAAAAGAGAGGTTCTCTGTGAATTTCTAAAAAATGCTTCAAAACAATAAAAAAAAGCCTAGTTTAGCTGTATGTGCCTTTTTTTGAGGAAAAATTTTTTTTTTTGGTTAATATTTTCCCCATTTTACTGGGTTGTTCAAAAACAGTTGATTAAGGGGACTATCCCATTTTCCTCCGAAATTCAAGAACATATTTGTGGTTGTCATAACTTTTTCCCCCTTTCTTCTGTGCAAATAATTATTATATCAGCTTGTTGCTTATTGTGTGTGCTTTAAGATGATATGTAAAAAGTCTCTATAGGCACTTTTTCTTAGAAGATATAGCCATACACGCAAGGGTCACTCAGAAAATGGCACCTCCTAATTTCCCAGGATTCTAATTGCCAGGCGCCTTGACCTACAGACCTCAAACTTCCTGTGTTGCTTGTAAACACCCTAAGCTGTGATATGACTGAGTCATAATTTTTTTACCATGAAGCATTCCTGAGATACGATTATTAGAAGAGGCGGGGTCACAGATATTCCGCGATTTTTGGCGCGACTTGAAATAAAGTGTCTCATAACTTTTCAACACTTCACCGCGTTTTAATTATGGCTCAGCCATATCACAGCTTAGGGTGTTTACAAGCCACAAAACAAGTTTGGGGTTTGTAGCTCACGGCGCCTGGCAATTAGAATCCTGGGGAATTAGGAGGTGCCATTTTCTGAGTGACCCTTGCGTGTATGGCTATATCTTCTAAGAAAAAGTGCCTATAGAGACTTTTTACATATCATCTTAAAGCACACACAATAAGCAACAAGCTGGTATAATAATTATTTGCACAGAAGAAAGGGGGGGAAAGTTATGACAACCACAAATATGTTCTTGAATTTCGGAG
The DNA here is from genome assembly GCA_965261955.1 of Leptonemataceae bacterium. Taxonomy (GTDB): domain Bacteria; phylum Spirochaetota; class Leptospiria; order Leptospirales; family Leptonemataceae; genus JABAAI01. The sequence goes on along the minus strand of CBDHEM010000034.1, from coordinate 128,750 downwards.
GAAAATGGGATAGTCCCCCCCTTTATTAAACAAATCCAAATTTTCCTCAGGATTTGCTACTTATTAAACTTGTTTAAAAAAACCAATTTTGGGACTATTTCTGTGCTCTTTTCAGAGATAGTCAATTTATGGAATAAAAAGAGTAGTTCTCGGTGAATTTCACCGAAAATTCTTCAAAAAAAATGAAAAGCATAGTTTTGCTGTATGTGGCTCACTTTGGGGAGAAAAACAGTTTTTGTTAATATTTGTCCACTTTGAATGCTTTGTTTACAAAGAGTTGTTTAGACAAATCCAAATTTTCCTCAGGAGTTGCTACTTATTAAACTTGTTAAAAAAAACCAATTTTGGGACTATTTCTGTGCTCTTTTCAGAGATAGTCAATTTATGGAATAAAAAGAGTAGTTCTCGGTGAATTTCACCGAAAATTCTTTAAAAAAAATGAAAAGCATAGTTTTGCTGTATGTGGCTCACTTTGGGGAGAAAAACAGTTTTTGTTAATATTTGTCCACTTTGAATGCTTTGTTTACAAAGAGTTGTTTAGACAAATCCAAATTTTCCTCAGGAGTTGCCCCTTTTCAAACACGTTAAGAAAACCAAACCTGAGCATTTTGTGCTATTCTCTGAGATAGCCACTTTTTTGACTAAAAATAGAAGTTCTCTGTGAATTTCCCCAAAGACGCTTCAAAACAACAGAAAAGCATAGTTTAGCTGTATGTGGCTCACTTTGAGAGGAAAATCTTTTTTTTTTATATATTTCCCCCTATTTACTGGTTTGATCAAATACAGTTGTTTAAACAAATCCAAATTTTTCTCAGGATTTGACCCTTTTCAAACTTGTTAAGAAATACAAATTTTCTGTGTATTCCAGTCTTCCTTTGTGAGATAACCATTTTTTTGAGTAACAATAGAAGTTCTCTGTGAGTTTCCTCAAAAATGCTTCAAAACAACAGAAAAGCATAGTTTATCCCTATGTGGCTAAATTTGAGATGAAAAAAAGTTTTTATCAATATTTTTCCACTTTTACTGGTTTGTTCAAGAACAGTTGTTTAAACAAATCCAAATTTTCCTCAGGATTTGCCTCTTTTCAAACTTGTTAAGAAATACAAATTTTCTGTGTATTTCAGTGCTCTTTATGAGATAGCCACTTTTTGGATTAAAAAGAGAAGTTCTCTGTGAATTTCTCCAAAAATGCTTCAAAACAACAGAAAAGCATAGTTTAGCTATATGTGGCTAACTTTGAGGAGAAAAACAAGTTTTTGTTAATATATCCCCCATTTTAATGGTTTGTTCAAAAACAATTGTTTAAGCAAATCCAAATTTTCCTCAGGATTTGCCCCTTTTCAAATTTGTTTTAAAAAAAATTTATGAGTATTTCTGTATTCTTTTCTGAGATAGTCAATATTTGGACTAATAAGAGAAGTTTTCAATGAATTGGCTCGAAATTGATTCAAAACAACAGGAAAGCTTAGTTTTGCTGTATGTGGCTCACTTTGGGGAGAAAAACAGTTTTTGTTAATATTTGTCCCCTTTTAATGGTTTGATCAAAAACATTTGTTTAAACAAACCAAATATTCCTCAGGAATGGCCCTTTTCAAACATGTTAAAAAAAAACTCTGTGAGTATTTTGTGCTTCTTTCTGAGATTGCCTCTTTTTGACAAAAAAGAGAAGTTCTCTGAGAATTTCCCCCAAAATGCTTCAAAACCACAGAAGAGCATAGTTTAGCTGTTTGTGGCACACCTTGAGGAGAAAAACTAGTTTTTGTTAATATTTCCCCCAATTTACTGGTTTGATCAAATACAGTTGTTTAAACAAATCAAAAATTTGCTCTGGATTTTCCACTTTTCAAATTGTTAAGAAAAAAAAATTCTGAGTTTTTCTGTGCTCTTTTCCGAGATAGTCACTTTTTGAACTAAAAAAGAGAAGTTTTCAATGAATTTGCCCGAAATTGCTTCAAAACAACAGAAAGTCATAATTTAGGTGTATGACGCTTTTTTGGGGGGGAAAAAAAGTTTTTGTTAATAATTGTCCCCTTTTACTGGTTTGAACAAAAACAATTGTTTAAACAAATCCTAATTTACCACAGGATTTACCCTTTAAAAGATGTTAAGAAAAACAAACTCTCTGAATATATCAGTGCTTCTTTCTGAGATTGTCACTTTTTGACCTAAAAGAGAAGTTCTCTGTGAATTTTCCAAAAAATACTTCAAAACAACAAAAAGGCATAGTTTCGCTCTATGTGGCTCACTTTGAGGTGAAAAATAGGTTTTTGTTAATATTTCCCCCATTTAACTGGGTTGATCAAAAACAGTTGTTTAAATAAATCCAAATTTTCCGCTGGATTTGCCACTTTTTAAACTTGTTTAGAAAAACAAACTTTGAGAGTTTTTCTGAGCTCTTTTCAGGGATAGTCAATTTATGGAATAAAAAGAGTAATTTTCTGTGAATTTCACCGAATATTCTTCAAAACAACTAAAAAGCATAGTTTGGCTGTATGTGGCTCATTTTGGGGAGAAAAACAGTTTTTGTTAATATTTGTCCCATTTTAATGGTTTGTTTAAAAAAGTTTTTCAGACAAATTCAAATTTTCCTCAGGATTTGCCCCTTTTCAAACATGTTAAGAAAAAAATTTTCTGATCATTTCTGTACTCTTTTCTGAGATAGTAAATTTTTGGATGAATAAGAGAAGTTTTCAATGAAATGGCTCGAAATTGATTCAAAACAACAGGAAAGCTTAGTTTTGCTGTATGTGGCTCACTTTGGAAAGAAAAACAGTTTTTGTTAATATTTGTCCCCTTTTAATGGTTTGATCAAAAAAATTTGTTTAAACAAATCCAAATATTCCTCAGAAATGGCCCCTTTTCAAACATGTTAAGAAAAACAAACATTGTGAGTATTTTGTGCTTCATTCTGAGATAGCCATTTTTGACAAAAAAGAGAAGTTCTCTGAGAATTTCCCCCAAAATGCTTCAAAACAACAGAAGAGCATAGTTTAGTTGTATGTGGCTCACTTTGAGGAGAAAAACTAGTTTTTGTTAATATTTCCCCCAATTTACTGGTTTGATCAAATACAGTTGTATAAACAAATCAAAAATTTGCTCAGGTTTTTCCACTTTTCAAATTGTTAAGAAAAAAAAATTCTGTGTTTTTCTGTGCTCTTTTCCGAGATAGTCACTTTTTGAACTAAAAAAGAGAAGTTTTCAATGAATTTGCCCGAAATTGCTTCAAAACAACAGGTAGGCATAATTTTGGTGTATGACGTTTTTTTTGGGGGGAAAAAAAGTTTTTGTTAATATTGTCCCCGTTTACTGGTTTGAACAAAAACAATTGTTTAAACAAATCCTAATTTACCACAGGATTTACCCTTTAAAAGATGTTAAGAAAAACAAACTCTCTGAATATATCAGTGCTTCTTTCTGGGATTGTCACTTTTTGACCAAAAAGAGAAATTCTCTGTGAATTTCCCCAAAAATACTTCAAAACAACAAAAAGGCATAGTTTCGCTCTGTGTGGCTCACTTTGAGGTGAAAAATAGGTTTTTGTTAATATTTCCCCCATTTAACTGGGTTGATCAAAAACAGTTGTTTAAACAAATCCAAATTTTCCGCTGGATTTGCCACTTTTTAAAATAGTTTAGAAAAACAAACTTTGAGAGTTTTTCTGTGCTCTTTTCAGAGATAGTCAATTTATGGAATAAAAAGAGAAGTTCTGTGTGAATTTCACCGAATATTCTTCAAAACAACTAAAAAGTGTTGATTATCCTCAGGATTTGCCCCTTCTCAAACATGTTAAGAAAAACAAACTTTTGAGCATTTTGTGCTCCTTTCTGAGTGAGCCACTCCACTTTTTGACAAAAAATAGAAGTTCTCTGTAATTGCCCCAAAAATGCTTCAAAATAACAGAAAAGCATAGTTTAGCTCTATGTGGCTCACTTTGAGGAGAAAATCAAGTTTTTGTTAATATTTCCCCCAATTTACTTGGTTTGATTAAATACAGTTGTTTAAACAAATCCAAATTTTGCTCAGGATTTACCCCTTTTCAAACTTGTTAGGAAAAACAAACTTTCTGTATAATTCAGTGAATCTTTCAGAGACAGTCACTTTTTTGCATAAAAAGAAAAGTTCTCTGTGAATTTCTCCCAAAATACTTCAGAACAACAGAGCATAGATTAGGTGTATGAGATTCACTTTGCGGGGAAAAACAATTTTTTGTTAATATTTCCCCCAATTTACAGGTTTGATCAAGAACAGTTGTTTAAACAAATCCAAATTTTCTACAGGATTTACCCTTTTCAAACATTTTGAGAAAAAAAAATCTCTGAATATTTCAGTGCTCCTTTCTGAGATAGTCAATTTTTGGACTAAAAAGTGAAGTTTTCTATGAATTTACCCAAAAATTCTTCAAAATAACAGAAAAGTGTAGTATAGCTGTATGTGGCTCACTTTGAAGAGAATAACAATTTTTAAAAAATTTTTTTTCCCCTTTTAATGGTTTGATCCAAAAAAGTTGTTTAATCAAATCCAAATTTTCCTCAGGATTTGTCCCTTTTCAAACTTGTTAAGAAAAAAAAATTCTGAGTATTTCTGTGATCTTTTCCGAGATAGTCATTTTAGGTCTAAAAAGAGAAATTTTCAATGAATTTTCCCGAAATTGCTTCAAAACAACAGGAAGGCATAATTTAGGTGTATGAGGCTAATTTTTGGAGAACATTTTTTTGGTTAATAATTGTCACCTTTTACTGTTTGAACAAAAACAATTGTTTAAACCGATCCTAACTTTCCACAGGATTTATACTTTTAAAAATGTTAAAAAAAAAAACTCTCTGAATATTTCAGTGCTCCTTTCTGAGATAGTCACTTTTTGATCAAAAAGAGAAATTCTCTGTGAATTTCCCTTAAAAATTCTTCAAAACAACCAAAAAAACCTAGTTTCGCTCTATATGGCTCACTTTGAGGTGAAAAACAAGTTTTTGTTAATATTTTCCCCCTTTAACTGGGTTGATCAAAAAGTGTTGATAATCCTCAGGATTTGCCCCTTTTCAAACATGTTAAGAAAAACGAACCTTCTGAGTATTTTGTGTTCCTTTCTGAGATAGCCACTTTTTTGACTAAAAAGAGAAGTTCTCTGTGAATTTCCCCAAAAATGCTTCAAAACAACAGGAAGGCAAAATTTAGGTGTATGAGGCTCATTTTTTGGAGAAAAAACGTTTTTGTTAATATTAGGCACATTTTAATGGTTTGAACAAAACAATTGTTTAAACCAAACCTAATTTTCCACAGGATTTACCCTTTTAAAAGATGTTAAGAAAAACAAATTCTGAATATTTCAGCTCACCTTTCTGAGATAGTCACCTTTTTGACTAAAAAGAGAAGTTCTCCGTGAATTTCCCACAAAATGCTTCAAAACAACAGAAAAGCAAAGTTTAGCTGTATTTGGCTCACATGGAAGTGAAAAACAAGTTTTTGTTAATATTTTCCCCATTTAACTGGGTTGATCAAAAAGTATTGATTATCCTCAGGATTTGCCCCTTTTCAAACATGTTAAGAAAATAAAACCTTCAGAGTATTTTATGTTCCTTTCTGAGATAGCCACTTTTTTTGACTAAAAAGAGAGGTTCTCTGTGAATTTCTAAAAAATGCTTCAAAACAATAAAAAAAAGCCTAGTTTAGCTGTATGTGCCTCACTTTGAGGAGAAAAACTTTTTTTTGTTAATATTTTCCCCATTTTACTCGGTTGATCAAAAACAGTTGAAACAAATCCAAATTTTCCTCAGGATTTGCTACTTTTCAAACTTGTTTAGAAAAACAAATTTTGGGACTATTTCTGTGCTCTTTTCAGAGATAGTCAATTTATGGAATAAAAAGAGTAGTTCTCGGTGAATTTCACCAAAAATTCTTAAAAAAAAGGAAAAGCATAGTTTTGCTGTATGTGCCTCACTTTGGGGAGAAAAACAGTTTTTGTTAATATTTGTCCACTTTGAATGCTTTGTTTACAAAGAGTTGTTTAGACAAATCCAAATTTTCCTCAAGAGTTGCCCCTTTTCAAACACGTTAAGAAAAACAAACCTTCTGAGCATTTTGTGCTCTTCTCTGAGATAGCCAACTTTTTTGACTAAAAATAGAAGTTCTCTGTGAATTTCCCCAAAGATGCTTCAAAACAACAGAAAAGCATAGTTTAGCTGTATGTGGCTCACTTTGAGAGGAAAATCTTTTTTTTTTATATTTCCCCCTTTTTACTGGTTTGATCAAATACAGTTGTTTAAACAAATCCAAATTTTTCTCAGGATTTGCCCCTTTTCAAACTTGTTAAGAAACACAAATTTTCTGTGTATTCCAGTCTTCCTTTGTGAGATAACCATTTTTTGGAGTAACAATAGAAGTTCTCTGTGAGATTCCTCAAAAATGCTTCAAAACAACAGAAAAGCATAGTTTATCCCTATGTGGCTAAATTTGAGATGAAAAAAAGTTTTTATCAATATTTTTCCACTTTTACTGGTTTGTTCAAGAACAGTTGTTTAAACAAATCCAAATTTTCCTCAGGATTTGCCTCTTTTCAAACTTGTTAAGAAATACAAATTTTCTGTGTATTTCAGTGCTCTTTATGAGATAGCCACTTTTTGGATTAAAAAGAGAAGTTCTCTGTGAATTTCTCCAAAATTGCTTCAAAACGACAGAAAAGCATAGTTTAGCAATATGTGGCTAACTTTGAGAAGAAAAACAAGTTTTTGTTAATATATCCCCCATTTTACTGGTTTGATCAAAAACAATTGTTTAATCAAATCCAAATTTTCCTCAGGATTTGCACCTTTTCAAATTTGTTAAAAAAAAAAATTCTGAGTATTTCTGTATTCTTTTCTGAGATAGTCAATTTTTGGACTAATAAGAGAAGTTTTCAATGAATTGGCTCGAAATTGTTTCAAAACAACAGGAAAGCATAGTTTTGCTGTATGTGGCTCACTTTTGGGAGAAAAACAGTTTTTGTTAATATTTGTCCCCTTTTAATGGTTTGATCAAAAACATTTGTTTAAACAAATCCAAATATTCCTCAGGAATGGCCCTTTTCAAACATTAAAAAACAAAAAATCTGTGAGTATTTTGTGCTTCTCTCTGAGATTGCCTCTTTTTGACAAAAAAGAGAAGTTCTCTGAGAATTTCCCCCAAAATGCTTCAAAACAACAGAAGAGCATAGTTTAGCTTTTTGTGGCACACTTTGAGGAGAAAAACTAGTTTTTGTTAATATTTCCCCCAATTTACTGGTTTGATCAAATACAGTTGTTTAAACAAATCAAAAATTTGCTCAGGATTTTCCACTTTTCAAATTGTTGAGAAAAAAAAATTCTGTGTTTTTCTGTGCTCTTTTCCGAGATAGTCACTTTTTGATCTAAAAAAAAGAGAAGTTTTCAATTAATTAGCCCGAAATTGCTTCAAAACAACAGGTAGGCATGATTTAGGTGTATGACGCTTTTTTGGGGGGGAAATTTTTTTTTTGTTAATACTTGTCCCCTTTTACTGGTTTGAACAAAAACAATTGTTTAAACAAATCCTAATTTACCACAGGATTTACCCTTTAAAAGATGTTAAGAAAAAAAAACTCTCTGAATATATCAGTGCTTCTTTCTGAGTTTGTCACTTTTTGACCAAAAAGAGAAGATCTCTGTGAATTTCCCAAAAAATACTTCAAAACAACAAAAAGGCATAGTTTCGCTCTATGTGGCTCACTTTGAGGTGAAAAATAGGTTTTGGTTAATATTTCCCCCATTTAACTGGGTTGATCAAAAACAGTTGTTTAAACAAATCCAAATTTTCCGTTATATTTGCCACTTTTTAAACTTGTTTAGAAAAACAAACTTTGAGAGTTTTTCTGTGCTCTTTTCAGAGATAGTCAATTTATGGAATAAAAAGAGTAGTTCTCTGTGAATTTCACCGAATATTCTTCAAAACAACTAAAAAGTGTTGATTATCCTCAGGATTTGCCCCTTCTCAAACATGTTAAGAAAAACAAACTTTTGAGCATTTTGTGCTCCTTTCTGAGTGAGCCACTTTTTGACTAAAAATAGAAGTTCTCTGTAATTTCCCCAAAAATGCTTCAAAATAACAGAAAAGCATAGTTTAGCTCTATGTGGCTCACTTTGAGGAGAAAATCAAGTTTTTGTTAATATTTCCCCCAATTTACTTGGTTTGATTAAATACAGTTGTTTAAACAAATCCAAATTTTGCTCAGGATTTGCCCCTTTTCAAACTTGTTAAGAAAAACAAACTTTCTGTATAATTCAGTGCATCTTTCAGAGACAGTCACTTTTTTGCATAAAAATAAAAGTTCTCTGTGAATTTCTCCCAAAATACTTCAGAACAACAGAAAAGCATAGATTAGGTGTATGAGATTCACTTTGCGGGGAAAAACAATTTTTTGTTAATATTTCCCCCAATTTACAGGTTTGATCAAGAACAGTTGTTTAAACAAATCCAAATTTTCTCCAGGATTTACCCTTTTCAAACATTTTGAGAAAAAAAAATCTCTGAATATTTCAGTGCTCCTTTCTGAGATAGTCAATTTTTGGACTAAAAAGAGAAGTTCTCTATGAATTTACCCAAAAATACTTCAAAATAACAGAAAAGTGTAGTATAGCTGTATGTGGCTCACTTTGAGGAGAATAACAATTTTTAAAAAAATATTTTTCCCCTTTTAATGGTTTGATCCAAAAAAATTGTTTAATTAAATCCAAATTTTCCTCAGGATTTGTCCCTTTTCAAACTTGTTAAGAAAAAAAAAAAATTCTGAGTATTTCTGTGATCTTTTCCGAGATAGTCATTTTAGGTCTAAAAAGAGAAATTTTCAATGAATTTTCCCGAAATTGCTTCAAAACAACAGGAAGGCATAATTTAGGTGTATGAGGCTAATTTTTGGAGAAATTTTTTTTGGTTAATAATTGTCACCTTTTACTGCTTTGAACAAAAACAATTGTTTAAACCGATCCTAACTTTCCACAGGATTTATACTTTTAAAAGATGTTAAAAAAAAAACTCTCTGAATATTTCAGTGCTCCTTTCTGAGATAGTCACTTTTTGACCAAAAAGAGAAGTTCTCTGTGAATTTCTCTAAAAAATCTTCAAAACAACAAAAAAGCATAGTTTCGCTCTATATGGCTCACTTTGAGGTGAAAAACAAGTTTTGGTTAATATTTTCCCCCTTTAACTGGGTTGATCAAAAAGTGTTGATTATCCTCAGGATTGCCCCTTTTCAAACATGTTAAGAAAAACAAACCTGAGTATTTTGTGTTCCTTTCTGAGATAGCCACTTTTTGGACTAAAAAGAGAAGTACTCTGTGAATTTCCCCATAAATGCTTCAAAACAACAGGAAGGCAAAATTTAGGTGTATGAGGCTCATTTTTTGGAGAAAAACAGTTTTTGTTAATAATAGGCACCTTTTACTGGTTTAAACAAAACAATTGTTAAAACCAATCCTAATTTTCCACAGGATTTATCCTTTTAAAATATGTTAAGAAAAACAAATTCTGAATATTTCAGCTCACCTTTCTGAGATAGTCACCTTTTAGACTAAAAAGAGAAGTTCTCCGTGAATTTCCCACAAAATACTTCAAAACAACAGAAAAGCAAAGTTTAGCTGTATGTGGCTCACTTGGAAGTGAAAAACAAGTTTTTGTTAATATTTTCCCCATTTAACTGGGTTGATCAAAAAGTATTGATTATCCTCAGGATTTGCCCCTTTTCAAACATGTTAAGAAAATAAAACCTTCAGAGTATTTTATGTTCCTTTCTGAGATAGCCACTTTTTGACTAAAAAGAGAGGTTCTCTGTGAATTTCAAAAAAATGCTTCAAAACAATAAAAAAAAGCCTAGTTTAGCTGTATGTGCCTCACTTTGAGGAGAAAAACTTTTTTTGGGGTAATATTTTCCCCATTTTACTGGGTTGATCAAAAACAGTTGATTAAACCAATCCAAATTTTCCTCAGGATTTGCTACTTTTCAAACTTGTTTAGAAAAACAAATTTTTTGGACTATTTCTGTGCTCTTTTCAGAGATAGTAAATTTATGGAATAAAAAGAGTAGTTCTTGGTGAATTTCACCGAAAATTCATCAAAAAAAAGGAAAAGCATAGTTTTGCTGTATGTGCCTCACTTTGGGGAGAAAAACAGTTTTTGTTAATATTTGTCCACTTTGAATGCTTTGTTTACAAAGAGTTGTTTAGACAAATCCAAATTTTCCTCAGGATTTGCCCCTTTTCAAACACGTTAATAAAAACAAAACTTCTGAGCATTTTGTGCTCTTCTCTGAGATAGCCACTTTTTTGACTAAAAATAGAAGTTCTCTGTGAATTTCCCCAAAGATGCTTAAAAATAACAGAAAAGCATAGTTTAGCTGTATGTTGCTCACTTTGAGTGGAAAATCTTCTTTTTTTTAATATTTCCCCCTTTTTACTGATTTGATCAAATACAGTTGTTTAAACAAATCCAAATTTTTCTCAGGATTTGCCCCTTTTCAAACTTGTTAAGAAATACAAATTTTCTGTGTATTCCAGTCTTCCTTTGTGAGATAACCATTTTTTGAGTAACAATAGAAGTTCTCTGTAAGTTACCTCAAAAATGCTTCAAAACAACAGAAAAGCATAGTTTATCCCTATGTGGCTAAATATGAGATGAAAAAAGGTTTTTATCTATATTTTTCCACTTTTACTGGTTTGTTCAAGAACAATTGTTTAAACAAATCCAAATTTTCCTCAGGATTTGCCTCTTTTCAAACTTGTTAAGAAATACAAATTTTCTGTGTATTTCAGTGCTCTTTATGAGATAGCCACTTTTTGGATTAAAAAGAGAAGTTCTCTGTGAATTTCTCCAAAAATGCTTCAAAACAACAGAAAAGCATAGTTTAGCTATATGTGGCTAACTTTGAGGAGAAAAACAAGTTTTTGTTAATATATCCCCCATTTTACTGGTTTGATCAAAAACAATTGTTTAAGCAAATCCAAATTTTCCTCAGGATTTGCACCTTTTCAAATTTGTTTTAAAAAAAATTTATGAGTATTTCTGTATTCTTTTCTGAGATAGTCAATTTTTGGACTAATAAGGGAAGTTTTCAATGAATTTGCTCGAAATTGTTTCAAAACAACAGGAAAGCATAGTTTTGCTGTATGTGGCTCACTTTTGGGAGAAAAACAGTTTTTGTTAATATTTGTCCCCTTTTAATGGTTTGATCAAAAACATTTGTTTAAACAAATCCAAATATTCCTCAGGAATGGCCCTTTTCAAACATGTTAAAAAAAAAACTCTGTGAGTATTTTGTGCTTCTTTCTGAGATTGCCTCTTTTTGACAAAAAAGAGAAGTTCTCTGAGAATTTCCCCAAAAATGCTTCAAAACAACAGAAGAGCATAGTTTAGCTGTTTGTGGCACACTTTTAGGAGAAAAACTAGTTTTTGTTAATATTTCCCCCAATTTACTGGTTTGATCAAATACAGTTGTTTAAACAAATCAAAAATTTGCTCTGGATTTTCCACTTTTCAAATTGTTAAGAAAAAAAATTTCTGAGTTTTTCTGTGCTCTTTTCCGAGATAGTCACTTTTTGAACTAAAAAAGAGAAGTTTTCAATGAATTTGCCCGAAATTGCTTCAAAACAACAGAAAGGCATAATTTAGGTGTATGGCGCTTTTTTGGGGGGGAAAAAAAGTTTTTGTTAATAATTGTCCCCTTTTACTGGTTTGAAGAAAAACAATTGTTTAAACAAATCCTAATTTACCACAGGATTTACCCTTTAAAAGATGTTAAGAAAAACAAACTCTCTGAATATATCAGTGCTTCTTTCTGAGATTGTCACTTTTTGACCAAAAAGAGAAGTTCTCTGTGAATTTCCCCAAAAATACTTCAAAACAACAAAAAGGCATAGTTTCGCTCTATGTGGCTCACTTTGAGGTGAAAAATAAGTTTTTGTTAATATTTCCCCCATTTAACTGGGTTGATCAAAACAGTTGTTTAAACAAATCCAAATTTTCCGCTGGATTTGCCATTTTTTATACTTGTTTAGAAAAACAAATTTTGAGAGTTTTTCTGTGCTCTTTTCAGAGATAGTCAATTTATGGAATAAAAAGAGTAGTTCTCTGTGAATTTCACCGAATATTCTTCAAAACAACTAAAAAGCATAGTTTGGCTGTATGTGGCTCATTTTTGGGAGAAAAACAGTTTTTTTTAATATTTGTCCCAATTTAATGGTTTGTTTAAAAAAGTTGTTCAGACAAATCCAAATTTTCCTCAGGATTTGCCCCTTTTCAAACATGTTAAGAATAAAAGAAATTTCTGATCATTTCTGTACTCTTTTCTGAGATAGTCAATTTTTGGACGATTAAGAGAAGTTTTCAATGAATTGGCTCGAAATTTATTCAAAACAACAGGAAAGCTTAGTTTTGCTGTATGTGGCTCACTTTGGGAAGAAAAACAGTTTTTGTTAATATTTGTCCCCTTTTAATGGTTTGATCAAAAAAATTTGTTTAAACAAATCCAAATATTCCTCAGAAATGGCCACTTTTCAAACATGTTAAGAAAAACAAACATTGTCAGTATTTTGTGCTTCTTTTTGAGATAGCAATTTTTGACAAAAAAGAGAAGTTCTCTGAGAATTTCCCCCAAAATGCTTCAAAACAACAGAAGAGCATAGTTTAGTTGTATGTGGCTCACTTTGAGGAGAAAAACTAGTTTTTGTTAATATTTCCACCAATTTACTGGTTTGATCAAATACAGTTGTTTAAACAAATCAAAATTTTGCTCAGGATTTGCCCCTTTTCAAATTGTTAGGAAAAACAAACTTTCTGAGTATTTCAGTGCATCTTTCTGCGATAGCCACTTATCGGACTAAAAAGAGAAGTTCTCTGTGAATTTCCCCAAACATTTTCAAAACAACAGAAAAGCATAGTTTAGCTATATTTGGCTCACTTGGTGGAGAAAAATAGTTTTTGTTAATATTTCCCCCATTTTAATTCTTTGATCAAAAAAAATTGTTTAAAAAAATTTAAATTTTCCGCAGAATTTTCCCATTTTCAATCTTGTTAAGAAAAACAAACTTTCTGAGTATTTCGGTGCTCATTTCTGAGATTGTCAATTTTGGACTAAAACGAGAGGTTCACTGTAAATTTCCCCAAAAATTCTTCAAAACAACAGAAAAGCATAATTTAGCTGTAGCTGGCTCATTCGGAGAGAATAATAAGTTTTTGTTTATATTTGTCGCCTTTTACTGGTTTGAAAAAAAAAGAAAGTTGTTTAAACAAATCCAAATTTTCCTAAGGATTTAAAACTTTTCAAACTTGTTAAGAAAAAAACAACTTTCTGAGTAATTCAGTGCTTCTTTCAGAGATAGTCATTTTTTGAAGAAAATGATAAGTTCTCTGTTAATTTCTACCAAAATGCTTAAAAAAACAGAAAAGCATAGATTAGCTGTATGTAACTCACTTTGAGGAGAAAAATAACTTTTTTTCATAATTCCCCCATTTTAAGGGTTTGATCAAGAACAGTTGTCTAAACAAATCCAAATATACCGCAGGATTTTCCATTTTTCAAACTTGTTTAAAAAAAAACAACTTTGAGAGTATTTCCATGCTCTTTTCTGAGATAGTCAATTTATGGAAAAAAAGAGTAGTTCTCTGTGAATTTCACTGAAAATTCTCCAAAACAAATGTAAAGCATAGTTTTGCTGTATGTCGCTCACATTGGGAAGAAAAACAGTTTTTGTTAATATTTGTCCCATTTTAATGGTTTGATCCAAAAAATTTGTTTAAACAAATCCAAATATTCCTAAGGAATGGCCCCTTTTCAAACATGTTAAAAAAACAACTTTGTGAGTATTTTGTGCTCTTTTCTGAGATAGCCACTTTTTGACTAAAAAGAGAAGTTCTCTGAGAATTTCCCCAAAAATGCTCCAAAACAACAGAAGAGCATAGTTTAGCTGTATGTGGCTCACTTTGAGGTGAAAAACTAGTTTTTGTTAATATTTCCCCCAATTTACTGGTTTGATCAAATACAGTTGTTTAAACAAATCAAAATTTTGCTCAGGATTTGCCCCTTTTCAAATTGTTAAGAAAAACAAACTTTCTGAGTATTTCAGTGCATCTTTCTGCGAGAGCCACTTATCGGACTAAAAAGAGAAGTTCTCTGTGAATTTCCCCAAACATGCTTCAAAACAACAGAAAAGCATAGTTTAGCTATATTTGGCTCACTTGGTGGAGAAAAACAGTTTTTGTTAATATTTCCCCCATTTTAATTCTTTGATCAAAAAATATTGTTTAAAAAAATATAAAATTTCCGCAGGATTTGCCCATTTTCAATCTTGTTACGAAAAACAAACTTTCTGAGTATTTCGGTGCTCATTTCTGAGATTGTCAATTTTGGACTAAAACGAGAGGTTCACTGTGAATTTCCACAAAAATTCTTCAAAACAACAGAAAAGAATAATTTAGCTGTAGCTGGCTCATTCGGAGAATAATAAGTTTGTGTTTATATTTGTCGCCTTTTACTGGTTTAAAAAAAAAAAAAAGTTGTTTAGACAAATCCAAATTTTCCTGAGGATTTAAAACTTTTCAAACTTGTTAAGAAAAAATCAACTTTCGGAGTAATTCAGTGCTTCTTTCAGAGATAGTCACTTTTTTGAAGAAAATGAGAAGTTCTCTGTTAATTTCTATAAAAATGCTTCAAAACAACAGAAAAGCATAGATTAGCTGTATGTAACTCACTTTGAGGAGAAAAATAACTTTTTGTTAATATTTCCCCCATTTTACTGGGATCAAGAACAGTTGACTAAACAAATCCAAATATACCGCAGGATTTTCCACTTTTCAAACTTGTTTAAAAAAAAAAATTTGAGAGTATTTCCGTGCTCTTTTCTGAGATAGTCAATTTATGGAAAAAAAGAGTAGTTCTCTGTGAATTTCACCGAAAATTCTCCAAAACAACTGTAAAGCATAGTTTTGCTGTATGTCGCTCACATTGGGGAGAAAAACAGTTTTTGTTAATATTTGTCCCATTTTAATGGTTTGATCAAAAACATTTGTTTAAACAAATCCAAATATTCCTCAGGAATGGCCCCTTTTCAAACATGTTAAAAAAAAAAAACTTTGTGAGTATTTTGTGCTTCTTTCTGAGATAGCCACTTTTTGACTAAAAAGAGAAGTTCTCTGAGAATTTCGCCAAAAATGCTTCAAAACAACAGAAGAGCACAGTTTAGCTGTATGTGGCTCACTTTGATGAGAAAAACTAGTTTTTGTTAATATTTCCCCCAATTTACTGGTTTGATCAAATACAGTTGTTTAAACAAGTCAAAAATTTACTCAGGATTTTCCACTTTTCAAATTGTTAAGAAAAACAAATTCTGAGGTTTTCTGTGCTCTTTTCCGAGATAGTCACTTTTTGAACTAAAAAGAGAATTTTTCAATGAATTTGCCCGAAATTGCTTCAAAACAACAGGAAGGCATAATTTAGGTGTATGAGGCTAATTTTTGGGGGACAAAAGTTTTTGTTAATAATTGTCCCCTTTTACTGGTTTGAACAAAAACAATTGTTTAAACAAATCCTAATTTATCACAGGATTTACCCTTTAAAAGATGTTAAGAAAAACAAACTCTCTGAATATATCAGTGCTCCTTTCTGAGATTGTCACTTTTTTACCAAAAAGAGAGGTTCTCTGTGAATTTCCCCCAAAATACTTCAAAACAACAAAAAGGCATAGTTTCGCTCTATGTGGCTCACTTTGAGGTGAAAAAAAAGTTTTTGTTAATATTTCCACCATTTAACTGGGTTGATAAAAAAAAGTTGTTTAAACAAATCCAAATTTTCCGCTGGATTTGCCATTTTTTTAATTGTTTAGAAAAACAAACTTTGAGAGTTTTTCTGTGCTCTTTTCAGAGATAGTCAATTTATGGAATAAAAAGAGTAGTTCTCTGTGAATTTCACCGAATATCCTTTAAAACAACTAAAAAGCATAGTTTGGCTGTATGTGGCCCATTTTGGGGAGAAAAACAGTTTTTGTTAATATTTGTCCTATTTTAATGGTTTGTTTAAAACAGTTGTTCAGACAAATCCAAATTTTCCTCAGGATTTGCCTTTTTTCAAACATGTAAAAAAAATATTTCTGAGCATTTCTGTACTCTTTTCTGAGATAGTCAATTTTTGGACGAATAAGAGAAGTTTTCAATGAATTGTCTCGAAATTGATTCAAAACAACAGGAAAGCTTAGTTTTGCTGTATGTGGCTCACTTTGGGGAGAAAAACAGTTTTTGTTAATATTTGTCCCGTTTTAATGGTTTGATCCAAAAAAATTGTTTAAACAAATCCAAATATTCCTCAGGAATGGCCCCTTTTCAATCATGTTAAGAAAAACAAACATTGTCAGTTTTTGTGCTTCTTTCTGAGATAGCCATTTTTGACAAAAAAGAGAAGTTCTCTGAGAATTTCCCCAAAAATGCTTCAAAACAACAGAAGAGCATAGTTTAGCTGTATGTGGCTCACTTTGAGGAGAATAACTAGTTTTTGTTAATATTTCCCCCAATTTACTGGTATGATCAAATAGTGTTGTTTAAACAAATCAAAATTTTGCTCACGATTTGCCCCTTTTCAAATTGTTAAGAAAAACAAACTTTCTGAGTATTTCAGTGCATCTTTCTGCGATAGCCACTTATCGGACTAAAAAGAGAAGTTCTCTGTGAATTTCCCCAAACATGCTTCAAAACAACAGAAAAGCATAGTTTAGCTATATTTGGCTCACTTGGTGGAGAAAAATAGTTTTTGTTAATATTTCCCCATTTTAATTCTTTGATCCAAAAAAATTGTTTAAAAAAATCTAAATTTTCCGCAGGATTTGCCCATTTTCAATCTTGTTAAGAAAAACAAACTTTCTGAGTATTTCGGTGCTCATTTCTGAGATTGTCAATTTTGGACTAAAACAAGAGGTTCACTGTGAATTTCCCCAAAAATTCTTCAAAACAACAGAAAAGCATAATTTAGCTGTAGCTGGCTCATTCGGAGAGAATAATAATTTTTGGTTTATATTTGTCGCCTTTAACTGGTTTGAAAAAAAAAAAAAAGTTGTTTAAACAAATCCAAATTTTTCTAAGGATTTAAAACTTTTCAAACTTGTTAAGAAAAAAACAACTTTCTGAGTAATTCAGTGCTTCTTTCAGAGATAGTAACTTTTTTGAAGAAAATGAGAAGTTCTCTGTTAATTTCTACCAAAATGCTTCAAAACAACAGAAAAGCATAGATTAGCTGTATGTAACTCACTTTGAGGAGAAAAATAACTTTTTGTTAATATTTCCCCCATTTTACTGGGATCAAGAACAGTTGTCTAAACAAATCCAAATATACCGCAGGATTTTCCACTTTTCAAACTTGTTTAAAAAAAACAATTTGAGAGTATTTCCATGCTCCTTTCTGAGATAGTCAATTTATGGAAAAAAAGAGTAGTTCTCTGTGAATTTTACCAAAAATTCACAAAACAACTGTAAAGCATAGTTTTGCTGTATGTCGCTCACATTGGGGAGAAAAACAGTTTTTGTTAATATTTGTCCCCTTTTAATGGTTTGATCAAAAACATTTGTTTAAACAAATAAATATTCCTCAGGAATGGCCCCTTTTCAAACATGTTAAAAAAAAAATTTGCGAGTATTTTGTGTTTCTTTCTGAGATAGCCACTTTTTGACAAAAAAGAGAAGTTCTCTGAGAATTTCCCCAAAATTGCTTAAAAACAGCAGAAGAGCATAGTTAAGCTGTATGTGGCTCACTTTGAGGAGAAAAACTAGTTTTTGTTAATATTTCCCCCAATTTACTGGTTTGATCAAATACAGTTGTTTAAACAAATCAAAAATTCGCTCAGGATTTTCCACTTTTCAAATTGTTAAGAAAAAAAAAATTCTGGGTTTTTCTGTGCTCTTTTCCGAAATAGTCACATTTTTGACTAAAAAGGGAAGTTTTCAATGAATTTTCCCGAAATTGCTTCAAAACAACAGGAAGGCATAATTTAGGCGTATGAGGCTAATTTTTGGGGAAAAATTTTTTTTTGTTAATAATTGTCCCCTTTTACTGGTTTGAACAAAAACAATTGTTTAAACAAATCCTAATTTACCGCAGGATTTACCCTTTAAAAGATGTTAAGAAAAACAAACTCTCTGAATATATCAGTGCTGCTTTCTGAGATTGTCACTTTTTGACCAAAAAGAGAAGTTCTCTGTGAATTTCCCCCAAAATACTTCAAAACAACAAAAAGGCATAGTTTCGCTCTAGGTGGCTCACTTTGAGGTGAAAAACAAATTTTTGTTAATATTTCCCCCATTTAACTGGGTTGATCAAAAAAAGTTGTTTAAACAAATCCAAATTTTCCGCTGGATTTGCCACTTTTCAAACTTGTTTAGAAAAACAAAGTTTGAGAGTTTTTCTGTGCTCTTTTCAGAGATAGTCAATTTATGGAATAAAAAGAGTAGTTTTCTGTGAATTTCACCGAATATTCTTCAAAACATCAAAAAAAACATAGTTTGGCTGTATGTGGCTCATTTTGGGGAGAAATTTTTTTTTGGTTAATATTTGTCCCATTTTAATGGTTTGTTTAAAACAGTTGTTCAGACAAATCAAAATTTTCCTCAGGATTTGCCCCTTTTCAAACATGTTAAGAAAAACAAACTTTGTGAGTATTTTGTGCTCCTTTCTGAGATAGCCACATTTGGACTAAAAAGAGAAGTTCTCTGTGAATTTCACCAAAAATGCTTCAAAACAACAGGAAGGCAAAATTTAATTGTATGAGGTGAATGTTTTGGAGAAAAACTTTTTTTGTTATTATTAGGCACCTTTTACTGGTGTGAAAAAAAAAATTGTTTAACCAATCCTAATTTTCCACAGGATTTACCCTTTTAAAAGATGTTAAGAAAAACAAATTCTGAGTATTTCAGCTCACCTTTCTGAGATGGTCACTTTTTTGACTAAAAAGAGAAGTTCTCCATGAATTTCCACCAAAATACTTCAAAACAACAGAAAAGCATGGTTTAGCTGTATGTGGCTCACTTTGAGGGAAAAACAAGTTTTTGTTAATATTTTCCCCATTTAACTTGGTTGATCAAAAAGTGTTGATTATACTCAGGATTTGCCTCTTTTCAAACATGTTAAGTAAAACAAACCTTCTGAGTATTTTGTGTTCCTTTCTGAGATAGCCACTTTTTTTAATAAAGAGACAAGTTCTCTGTGAATTTCTAAAAAAATGCTTCAAAACAATTAAAAAAAGCCTAGTTTAGCTGTATGTGGCTCACTTTGAGGAGAAAAACAAGTTTTTGCAAATATTTTCCGTATTTTACAGGGTTGATCAAAAAAAGTTGTTAAACAAATCCAAAATTTTCCTCAGGATTTGCCACTTTTCAAACTTGTTTAGAAAAACAATTTTGGGAGTATTTCTGTGCTCTTTCCAGAGATAGTCAATTTATGGAATAAAAAGAGTAGTTCTCGGTGAATTTCACCGAAAATTCTTCAAAAAAACTGAAAAGCATAGTTTTGCTGTAGGTGGCTCATTTTGGGGAGAAAAACAGTTTTTGTTAATATTTGTCCCCATTGAATGCTTTGTTTACAAAGAGTTGTTTAAACAAATCCAAATTTTCCTTAGGATTTTTCCCTTTTTAAACACGTTAAAAACAACTACCTACTGAGCATTTTGTGCCCTTCTCTGAGATAGCCTCTTTTTTGATTAAAAATAGAAGTTCTCTGTGAATTTCCCCAAAGATGCTTCAAAACAACACAAAAGCATAGTTTAGCTGTATGTGGCACACTTTGAGGAGAAAATCTTCTTTTTTTAATATTTCCCCCAATTTACTGGTTTGATCAAATACAGTTGTTTAAACAAATCCAAATTTTCCTCAGGATTTGCCCCTTTTAAAACTTGTTAAGAAATACTAACTTTCTGTGTATTCCAGTCCTCCTTTCTGAGATAGCAATTTTTTTTTGTAACAATAGAAGTTCTCTGTGAATTTCCTCAAAAATGCTTCAAAACAACAGAAGAGCATAGTTTAGCCCTATGTGGCTAAATTTGAGATGAAAAACAGTTTTTATCAATATTTTCCCTCTTTTACTGGTTTGTTCAAGAACAGTTGTTTAAACAAATCCAAATTTTCTTCAGGATTTGCCTCTTTTCAAACTTGTTAAGAAATACAAATTTTCTGTGTATTTCAGTGCTCTTTATGAGATAGCCACTTTTTGGATTAAAAAGAGAAGTTCTCTGTGAATTTCTCAAAAAATGCTTCAAAAAACAGAAAAGCATAGTTTAGCTGATTGTGGCTCACTTTGAGGTGATTTTTTTTTATTAACATTTTCCCCCCTCTACTGGTTTGATCAAAAAGAGTTGTGCAAACAAATCCAAATTTTTCTCAGGATCTACCCTTTTTAAAATTGTTAAGAAAAACAAAATTTCAGAATATTTCAATGCTCATTTCTGAGATAGTAAATTTTTTGAATAAAAAGATAAGTTCTCTGTGAATTTCCTCAAAATGCTTCAAAACAACAGAAAAGCATAGTTTAGCTATATGTGGCTCACTTTGAGGAGAAAAACAAGTTTTTGTTAATATATCCCCCATTTTAAAGGTTTGATCAAAAACAATTGTTTAAGAAAATCCAAATTTTCCTCAGGATTTGCCCCTTTTCAAATTTGTTAAGAAAAACAAACTTTCTGAGTATTTCTGTACTCTTTTCTGAGATGTCAAGGCGCCTTGGGTATAGACGATGTTAAGAATTCGTAGGTGCCATTTTTAGTGACCCTTGCATGTTTGGATATATCTTCTAAGAAAAGGCCTCTATAGAGACTTTTTCATATCAAACCAAAGCACACACAATAAGCAACAAGCTGGTTTCAAAAGTATTTGAACAGAAGAAAGTGGGAAAAAGTTATGACAGCTACAAATATGTGTTCAAATTTATGTGGTTTCAGCTCAAGTCGGCCTTAAGAAAAACAAACTTTCTGAATATTTCTATGCTCATTTCTGAGATAGTCAATTTTGGACTAAAAAGAGAAGTTCACTGTGATTTTTCCCAAAAATGCTTGAAAACAACAGAAAAGCATAGTTTAGCTGTATCTGGCTCACTTCGGAGAGAATAATAAGTTTTTGTTAATATTTTTCCGCTTTTACTGGTTAGAACAAAAATAGTTGTTTAAACAAATCCAAATATTCCTCAGGATTAGAAACTTTCAAACTACTTAAGAAAAACAAACTTTCTGAGTAATTCAGTGCACCTTCCGGAGATAGTCACTTTTTTGAATAAAAAGAGAAGTTCTCTGTGAATTTCCCAAAAATAAAAAAAAAGGAAAAAAAAAGCATAGTTTAGCTGGATGTAGCCCACTTTGTGGAGAAAAACAAGCTTTTGTTAATATTTCCCCCAATTTACAGGTTTGATCAAATACAGTTCTTTAAACAAATCAAAATTTTCCTCAGGTTTTGCCGCTTTTCAAACTTGTTAAGAAAAAAAAAAATTCTGAATATTTCTGTGCTCTTTTCTGAGATAGTCAATTTATGGAATAAAAAGAGAAGTTGACCGTGAATTTCACCGAAAATTCTTCAAAACAACAGAAAAGCATAGTTTTCCTGTATGTGGTTCACTTTGGTGAGAAAGACAGTTTTTGTTAATATTTGTCCCCTTTAACTGGTTTGATCAAAAAGAGTTGTTCAAACAAATCCAAATATTCCTCAGGATTTACCTTTCTTAAACTTGTTAAAGAAAAAATTTCTGAGTATTCCAGTGCTCCTTTCTTAGATAGTCATTTTTTGATAAAAAGATAAGTTCTCTGTGAATTTCCCCCAAAATGCTTCAAAACAACAGAAAAGCATAGTTTAGCTGTATGTGGCTCACTTTGGGGAGAAAAACAGTTTTTGTTATTATTTGTCCTCTTTTAATCGTTTGATTAAAAACAGTTGTTTAAACAAATCCAAATTTTCCTCAGGATTTTCACCTTTTCAAATTTGATAAGAAAAACAAACTTTGTGAGTATCTTGTGCTGCTCTCTTACAGTAAATTTCCCTTTTTAGTTCTAAAAGTGATTATCTCCGAAAGGAGCACTGAAATACTAAAAGAGCTTGTTTTTCTTAAAATGTTTGAAAAGGGTAAATCCTGAGGAAAATTAGGATTTGTTTGAACAACTGTTTTTGATCAACCAATGAAATGGGGCAAATATTAACAAAAACTGTTTTTCTCCTCAAAGTGAGTCACATACAGCTAAACTATGTTTTTCTGTTGTTTTTAAGCATTTTCGGGGAAATTCACTGAAAAGATCTCTTTATAGTCAAAAAATTAGCTCTCTCTTAAAGAAGTCAGAAATACTTGGAAAGTTAGTTTTTCTCAACAAGTTAGAAAAGGGGAAATTCGAGAGGATAATTTAGATTAGTTGTAAACAACCCTTTCTGTACAAAGCAGTAAAACGGGACAAATATTAACAAAAACTGTTTTTCTCCACAAAATTAGCCACATACAGGCTAAGATGCTTCCCTGTTGTTTTGAAGCATTTTCAGGCTAATTCACTGAAAACTTCTCTTTTTAGTCTAAAAAAATATCTTAGAAAGAAGCTCAGAAATAATCAGAAAGTTGGTTTTTTTTTCAACAAGTTTGAAAAGGAGAAAATCCAGAGGAAAATTAGGATTTGTTATAAGCAACCATTTGTGTTCAAAGTAGTAAAACGGGACAAATATAAACAAAAACTTTTTTTCTCCTCAAAATAAGACGCATACAGCTAAACTCTGCTTCTCTTTTGTTTCGAGGTGTTTTGAGGAAATTCATGAAAAATTCTTTTTTTGGTAAAAAATGACTATCCCAGAAAGGAGTACTGAAATACTCAGAAAGTTTGTTTTTCTTAACAAGTTTGAATAGGGGCAAATCCTGAGGAAATTTTGGATTTGATTTTAAACAACTGTTTTAGATCAAACCAGTAAAATGGGACAAATATTAACAAAAACTGTTTTTCTCTTCAAATTGAGCCACATACACCTGAACTATGCTTTTCTGTTGTTTTGAAGCATTTTTGGTCTAATTCACAGAAAACTTCTCTTTTTAGAAAAAAAAAGTAACTATCTCAGAAAGGAGCACTGAAATACTCATAAATTTTGTTTTTCTTAACAAGTTTGAAAAGGGGAAAATCCTTAGGAAAAATTGGATTTATTTAAACAACTGTTTTAGATCAAACCAGTAAAATGTGACAAATGTTAACAAAAAATGTTTTTCTCCTCAAAGTGAGCCACATAGAGCTAAACTATGCTTTTCTGTTGTTTTGAAGCATTTTTTGGAAAATTCATTGGAAACTTCTCTTTTTATTCAAAAAAGTGACTATCTCAGAAAGAAGCTCAGAAATACTCAGAAAGAATGTTTTTCTTAACAATTTTGAAAAGGGGTAAATCCTGAGGGAAATTAGTATGTTTAAACAACTGTTTTTGATCAACCTAGTAAAAGTGGCCAAGTATTAACAAAAACTATTTTTCTCTTCAAAGTGGGCCACATACAGCTAAACAATTTTCGATGAAATTCACTGAAAACTTCTCTTATTAGTCAAAAATTGACTATCTCAGAAAGAAGCTCAGAAATACTCAAAAAGATTATTTTTCTCAACATGTTTGAAAAGGAAACAATCCAGAGGAAAACTTGGATTTGGTGTAAACAAATGTTTTTGTTCAAAGCAGTAAAATGGGACAATTATTAACAAACACAGTTTCTTTCCTCAAAATGAGCCACATACAGCCAAACTATGCTTCTCTGTTGTTTTGAAGTATTTTGGGGGAAATTCACTGAAAACTTATTTTTTAGTCAAAAAAGTGACTATCTCAGAAAGGAGCACTGAAATACTCAGAAAGTTTGTTTTTCTTAACAAGTTTGAAAAGGGGCAAATCCTGAGGAAAATTTGGATTTGTTTAAACAATTGTTTTTGATCAAACCAGTAAAATGGGATAAATATTAACAAAACTGTTTTTCTATTCAAAGTGTGCCACATAGAGATAAACTATGCTTTTCTGTTGTTTTGAAGGATTTTTGGTCTAATTCACAGAAAACTTCTTTTTTTGTCAAAAAAGTGACTATCTCAGAAAGTATATCACAGAAATACTTCAAAAGTTTGTATTTTTTAACAAGTCTGAAAAGGGAAATCCTGAAGAAAATTTGGATTTGTTTAAACAACTGTTTTGATCAAACCGGTAAGAGGGGACAAATAGTAACAAAACTGTTTTTCTCCTCTAAGTGAGCCACGTACAGCTAAACTATGCTTTTCTGTTGTTTTGAAGCATTTTCTTTAAAATTCACTGAAAAATTCTCTTTTTATTCAAAAAATTGACCATCTAGAAAGAAGCTAAGAAATACTCAGAAGGATTACTTTTCTAAACAAGTTTGAAAAGGAGAAAATCCAAAGGAAAATTTGGATTTGGTGTAAACAACTATTTTTGTGCAAAGCAGTAAAATAGGACAATTTTTGACAAAAACCGTTTTTCTCTTCAAAATGAGCCACATACAGATGAATTATGCATTTTGTTGTTTTGAAGTTTTTCGGGCTAATTCACTGTAAACTTCTCTTTTTATTCAAAAAAGTGACTATCTCAGAGAGGGGCACAGAAATACTCAGTAAGTTTGTTTTTCTTAACCAGTTTGAAAAGAGGCAAACCAAGAGAAAATTTGGATATTTATAAACAACTGTTTTTGAGCAAACCAGTAAAAGGGGCCAAATATTAAAAAAAAAGTTTTTCTCCCGAAAGTGATCCACATAGAGCTAAACTATGCTTTTCTGTTGTTTTGAAGCATTTTCGGGAAAATTCACTGAAAACTTTACTTTTTAGTCAAAAAATAACTATATCAGAAAGGAGCACAGAAATACTCAGAAAGTTTATTTTTCATAACAAGTTTCAAAACGGGCAAATCCTGAGGAAAATTTTGATTTGTTCAAACAACTTTTTTATTTAGACCATTACAATTGGACAAATACTAAATTTTAAAAAAATTGCCTTTCTCCTCAAAATGAGCTACATACAGCTAAACTATGCTTTCCTGTTGTTTTGAAGCATTTTCGGAAAAATTCCCTGAAAACTTCTCTTTTTAGTCAAAAAATTGGCTCTCTCCTAAAGAAGCTCAGAAATACTTGGAAAGTTTGCTTTTTTTAACAAGTTAGAAAAGGGGAAAATCCAGAGGATAATTTTGATTAGTTGTAAACAACCCTTTCTGTAAAAAGCAGTAAAACGGGACAAATATTAACAAAAAAAAAATTTTCTCCGCAAAATTAGCCACATACAGCAAAGTTAAGCCTCCCTGTTGTTTTGAAGCATTTTCGGGTTAATTCACTGAAAAGTGTTCTTAAAAAATATATATATATATCTCAGAAAGAAGCTCAGACATAATCAGAAAGTATTTTTTTCCAACAAGTTCGAAAAGAAGAAAATCCAGAGGAATATCAGGATTTGTTGTAAACAACCATTTTTGTTCAAAGTAGTAAAACTGAACAAATATATACAAAAAAAATTTTTCTCCTCAAAATAAGCCACATACAGCTAAACCATACTTCGCTTTTGTTTTGAAGTACTTTGGGGGAAATTCACTGAAAACTTCGCTTTTTGGTCAAAAAATTGACTATCTCAAAAAGGCGTAGTGAAATACTCAGAAAGTTTGTTTTTCTTAACAAGTTCGTGAAGGGGCAAATCCTGAGGAAAATTTAGATTTGTTTTTTAACAACTGTTTTAGATCAAACCAGTAAAATTGGACAAATATAAATAAAAACTGTTTTTCTCTTCAAATTGCCACATACAGCTAAACTATGTTTTTCTGTTGTTTTGAAGCATTTATGGGGAAATTCAGTGAAAACTTCTTTTTTAGTCAAAAGTGACTATCTTAGAAAGAAGCTCAGAAACACTCAGATAGTCTTTTTTTCTTAACAAGTTTGAAAGGGGGCAAATCCTGAGGGAAATTTGGATGTTAAACAACTATTTTTTATGAAACAAGTAAAAAGGGACAAATATTAACAAAAACTCTTTTTCTCCTCAAATGAGCCACATACAGCTAAACAATGCTTTTCTGTTGTTTTGAAGCATTTTCGATGAAATTCACTTAAAATTTCTATTTTTATTCAAAATATGACTATCTAAGAAAGAAGCTCAGAAATACTCAGAAAGATTACTTTTCTCAACAAGTTTGAAAAGGAGGAAATCTAGAGGAAAAATGGATTTGATGTAAACAAATATTTTTTTCAAAGCAGTAAAATGGGAGAATTATTAACAAAAAATGTTTTTCTATACAAAAAGGACCACATACAGCTTTGTATAGAAAAACGTTTCTTTTTAGTTAAAACATGACTATCTCCGAAAGGAGCACTGAAATACTCAGAAAGTTTGTTTTTCTTAACAAGTTTGAAAAGGGGCAAATCCTGAGGAAAATTTGGATTTTTTAAACAACTGTTTTTGATCAAACCAGTAAAATGGGACAAATATTAACAAAACTGTTTTCTCCTCAAAGTGAGCCACATACAGCTAAATTATGCTTTTCTGTTGTTTTGAAGCATTTATTGGGAAATTCACTTAAAACTTCTCTTTTTAGTCAAAAATTTACTACCTCAGAAAGAAGCTTCGAAATAATCAGAAAGATTACTATTCTCAACAAGTTTGAAAAGGAGAAAAACCAGAGGAAAATTCGGATTTGGTGTAACAACCGTTTTTGTTCAAAGCCGTAAAATGGGACAATTATTAACAAGAACTTTTTTTCTCCACAAACTGAGCCACATACAGCTAAATTATGCTTACTTGTTGTTTTGAAGCATTTTCGGGCTAATTCATTGAAAACTTCTCTTGTTTAAAAAGGCGCAATTTCTGAGAAAAAATTGGATTTGTTTAAACAACTGTTTTTGATCAAACCAGTAAAAGGGGACAAATATTAAAAAAAAATGCTTTTCTCCCCAAACTGATCCACATACAGCTAAACTATGATTTCTGTTGTTTTGAAGCATTTTTTGTCAAATTAACAGAAAAATTATCTTTTTAGTCAAAAAGGTGACTATCTCAGAAAGTAGCACAGAAATACCAAGAAAGTTTGTTTTTCTTAACAAGTTCGAAAAGGGGCAAATACTGAGGAAAATTTGGATTTGTTCAAACAACTGTTTTTGATCAAACCAGTAAAATCGGACAAATATTAAAAAAAAATGTTTTTCTCCTCAAAGTGAGTCACATACAGCTAAACTATGATTTTCTGTTGTTTTGAAGCAATTTTGTTGTAATTAACTGAAAACTTCTCTTTTTATCAAAAATGTGACTATCTCAGAAAGAAGCTCCGAAATATTTAGAAAGTTTGTTTTTCTCAACATGTTTGAAAAACAGAAAATCCAGAAGAAAATTTGGATTTGTCGTAACAAACCTTTTTATTCAAAGCAGTAAAACGGGACAAATATTAATAAAAAATGTTTTTTTCCCTCAAAATGAGCCACATACCGTCAAACTATGTTTTTCTGTTGTTTTGAAGCTTTTTCGGGCTAATTAAATGTAAACTTCTCATTTTATTAAAAAAAGTGACTATCTCAGAACGGAGCACAGAAACACTCAGAAAGTTTGTTTTTCTTAACAAGTTTGAAAAGGGGCAAACCAAGAAAAAAATTAGGATTTGAAACTGTTTTGAAAAAAACCAGTAAAATGGGACAATTATTAACAAAAACTGTTTTTCTCCTCAAATTGAGCCACATATGGCTAAACCATGCTTTCCTGTTGTATTGAAGCATTTTCGGCGAAATTCACAGAAAACTTCCCTTTTTAGTCAAAAATTGACTATCCCAGAAAGAAGCTCAGAAATACCCAGAAAGATTACTTTTCTCAACAAATTTGAAAAGGAGAAAAGCCAGAGGAAAATTTGGATTTGGTGTAAACAACTAATTTTGTTCAAAGCCGTATAATGGAACAATTATTAACAAAAACTGTTTTCCTCCACAAACTGAGCCACATACAGCTAAATTATGCTTTCCTTTTGTTTTGAAGCATTTTTGGGCTAATTCATTGAAAACTCCTTTTTTTTGGCCAAAAAGTAACTATCTCCGAACTTATTTTTTCTTAACAATTTTGAAAAGGCGCAAATCCAGAGGAAAATTGGGATTTTTCAAACAATTGTTTTTGATCAAACCAGTAAAAGGGGACAAATATTAACAAAAACTGTTTTTCTTCCCAAAGTGATCCACATACAGCTAAACTATGATTTTCTGTTGTTTTGAAGCATTTTTGGTCTAATTCACTGAAAACTTCTCATTTTAGTCAAAAATGTGATTATCTCAGAAAGAAGCTCCAAAACACTTAGAAAGTTTGTTTTTCTCAACAAGTTTGGAAAAAGGCAAATCCAGAAGAAAATTTGGATTTGTTGTAAACAAACCTTTTTGTTCAGAGCAGTAAAATGGGACGATTTTTAAAAAAAATTGTTTTTCTCCTCAAAATGAGCCACATATCGCCAAACTATGCTTTTCTGTGGTTTTGAAGCTTTTTCGGGTTAATTCATTGAAAACTTCTCTTTTTTGTCTAAAAAGTGACTATAACCGAAAGGAGCACAGAAATACTCAGAAAGTTTTTTTCTTAACAAGTTTGAAAAAGCGCAAATCGTGAGGAAAATTTGGATTTGTTTAAAAAACTGTTTGTTATTCAAACCAGTACAATTGGACAAATACAAATTAACAAAAACTGTTCTTCTCCACAAAATAGGCTACATACAGCTAGACTATGCTTTCCTATTGTTTGAAGCATTTTCAGAAAATTAACTGAAAAATTCTCTTTTTGGACCAAAAATTTACTCTCTCCTAAAGAAGCTCAGAAAAAATTGTAGTTTTTTTTTTAAACAAGTTAGAAAAGGGGAAAATCCAGAGGATAATTTGGATTAGTTGCAAACAACCCTTTCTGTACAAAAAAGTAAAACGAGATTAATATTAACAAAAACTGTTTTTCCCACAAAAATTGCCACATGCAGCTAAGTTATGCTTCCCTGTTGTTTTGAAGTATTTTCGGGCTAATTCACAGAAAACTTCTCTTTTTATCCAAAAAAAATGTCTTAGAAAGAAGCTCAGAAATAATCAGAATTTTTTTTTTTTTCAAAAGTTTGAAAAGGAGAAAATCCAGAGGAAAATTAGAATTTGTTGTAAACAACTATTTTTGTTCAAAGCAGTAAAACTGAACAAATATAAACAAAAAATGTTTTTCTCCTCAAAATAAGTCACATACACTTGAACTATACTTCTCTTTTGTTTTTAAATATTTTGGGGTAAATTCACTGAAAACTTCTCTTTTTAGTCAAAAAAGTGACTATCTCAGAAAGGAGCACTGAAATACTCAGAAAGTTTGTTTTTCTTAACAGTTTTAAATGGGACAAATCCTGAGGAAAATTTGGATTTGTTTTTAAACAACTGTTTTAGATCAAACCAGTAAAATGGGACAAATATTAACAAAAACCGTTTTTCTCTTCAAAGTGAACTACACTTAGCTAAACTATGCTTTTCTGTTGTTTTGAAGATTTTTTTTGTCAAATTCACAGAAAACTTCTCTTTTTAGTCATAAAAGTGAATATCTCAGAAAGGATCACAGAAATACTTAGAAATTTTGCTTTTCTTAACAAGTTTGAAAAGGGGCAAGTCCTGAGAAAAATTTGGATTTGTTTAAACAACTGTTTTTGTTAAAACCAGTAAAATGGGACAAATATTAACAAAAACTGTATTTCTCCTCAAATTTAGCCACATACAGCTAAACCATGCTTTTCTGTTGTTTTGAAGCATTTTCGATGAAATTCACTGAAAAGTTCTCTTTTTAGTCAAAAATGTGATTAATCTCAGAAAGAAGATCCGAAACACTTAGAAAATTTGTTTTTCATAACAAGTTTGAAAAAAGGCAAATCCAGAAGAAAATTTGGATTTGATTAAACAACTGTTTTGTTCAAACCTGTAAAATGGGACAAATATTAATAAAAAAAGTTTTTCTTCCCAAAGTGATACAGACACAGCTAAACTATGATTTTCTGTTGTTTTGAAGCATTTTTGGTCTAATTCACTGAAAAAAAAATTTATCAAAAATATGACTATTTCAGAAAGAAGCTCCGAAATACTTAGAAAGTTTGCTTTTCGCAACAAATTTGAAAAAAGGCAAATCCAGAAGAAAATTTATAGATTTGTCGTAAACAACCTGTTTTGTTCAAAACAGTAAAATGGGACAAATAAACAAAAACTATTTTTCTCCTCAAAATGACCACATAACGTCAAACTATGCTTTTCTGTTGTTTTGATGCTTTTAGGGCTAATTCACTGTAAACTTCTCTTTTTAGTCGAAAAAGTTACTATCTCAGAAAGGAGCACGGAAATATACAGAGAGTTTATATTTCTTAACAAGTTTGAAAACGGGCAAATCCTGAGGAAAATTTGGATTAGTTTAAACAACTGTTTTTTATTCAAACCAGTACAATTGGAAAAATACTAAATAAAATAACTGTTTTTTTCCTCAAAATGAGCTACATACAGCTAAACTATGCTTTCCTGTTGTTTTTAAGCATTTTCGGGAAAATTCACTGAAAAAATCTCTTTTTAGTCAAAAAATTAACTCTCTCCTAAAGAAGCTCAGAAATACTTGGAAATTTTTTTTTTCAACAAGTTAGAAAACGGGAAAATCCAGAGGATAATTTGGATTAGTTGTAAATAACCCTTTCTGTACAAATCAGTAAAACGGGACAAATACCCTGTTGTTTTGAAGCATTTTCAGGCTAATTCACTGAAAAATTCCCATTTTAGTAAAAAAATATATATCTTAGAAAGAAGCTCAGAAATAATCAGAAAGTTTGTTTTTTCCAACAACTTTGAAAAGGAGAAAATCCAGAGGAAATTTAGGATTTGTTGTAAACAACCATTTTTGTTCAAAGTAGTAAAACTGTAAAAAATTTTTTTTTAAACTGTTTTTCTCCTCAAAATGAGCCGCATTCAGCTAAACTATGCTTTTCTGTTGTTTTTAAGAATTTTTGGTCTAATTCACAGAAAACTTCTCTTTTTAGACCAAAAAGTGACATCTCAGAAATACTCCGAAAGTTTTTTGTTTTTTTTAACAAGTTTGAAAAGGAGAAAAATCCAGAGGATAATTTGGTTTGGTGTAAACAACTGTTTTTGTTCAAAGCAGTAAAATGGGACAATTATTAACAAAAACTGTTTTTCACTTCAAAATGAGCCACACTCAGATAAATTATGCTTTCCTGTTGTTTTGAAGCATTTTCGGGCTAGTTCATTGAAAAATTCTCTTTTTTGTCCAAAAAGGGACTATCTCCAAAAGGAGCACAGAAATACTCAAAAAGTTTGAAAAGGAGCAAACCAAGAAGAAAATTTGGATTTGTTTAAACAACTGTTTTTGAACAAACCAGTAAAAGGGGCCAAATATTAACAAAAACTGTTTTTCTCCCCAAAGTGATCCACATACAGCTAAACTATGATTTTCTGTTATTTTGAAGCATTTTCGGGCTAATTAACTGAAAATTTCTCTTTTTAGTCAAAAATGTGACTATCTCAGAAAGGAGCACAGATATACTCAGAAAGTTTATTTTTCTTAACAAGTTTGAAAACTGGCAAATCCTGAGAAAAAATTGGATTTGTATAAACAACTGTTTTTTATTGAAACAAGTACAATTGGACAAATACTAAATTAAAAAAAAAAGTTTTTCTCCTCAAAATGAGCCACATGCAGCAAAACTATGCTTCTCTTTTGTTTTGAAGTATTTTGGGGGAAATTTACAGAAAAATTATCTTTTAGTCAAAAAAGTGACATCTCAGAAAGGAGCACTGAAATACTCAGAAAGTTTGTTTTTCTTAACTAGTTTGAAAAGGGGCAAATCCTGAGGAAAATTTGGATTTGTTTTTAAACAACTGTTTTAGATCAAACCAGTAAAATGGAACAAATATTAACGAAAAAAAAGTTCTCTTCAAATTGAGCCACATACAGCTAAACTATGCCTTTCTGTTGTTTTGAAGCATTTTTTGGTCAAATTCACAGAAAACCTCTCTTTTTAGTCAAAAAATTGACATCTCAGAAAGGAGCACTGAAATACTCAGAAAGTTTGATTTTCTTAACAAGTTTGAAAGGGGGCAAATTCTGAGGAAAATTTGGATTTGTTTAAACAAATGTTTTTGATCAAACCAGTAAAAGGGGACAAATATTAAAAAAAAATGCTTTTCTCCCCAAACTGATCCACATACAGCTAAACTATGATTTCTGTTGTTTTGAAGCATTTTTGGTCAAATTAACAGAAGAATTATCTTTTTAGTCAAAAAGGTGACTATCTCAGAAAGTAGCACAGAAATACCAAGAAAGTTTGTTTTTCTTAACAAGTTCGAAAAGGGGCAAATACTGAGGAAAATTTGGATTTGTTTTTAAACAACTGTTTTAGATCAAACCAGTAAAATGGAACAAATATTAACGAAAAAAAATTTCTCTTCAAATTGAGCCACATACAGCTAAACTATGCCTTTCTGTTGTTTTGAAGCATTTTTTGGTCAAATTCACAGAAAACCTCTCTTTTTAGTCAAAAAATTGACATCTCAGAAAGGAGCACTGAAATACTCAGAAAGTTTGATTTTCTTAACAGTTTTGAAAGGGGGCAAATTCTGAGGAAAATTTGGATTTGTTTAAACAAATGTTTTTGATCAAACCAGTAAAAGGGGACAAATATTAAAAAAAAATGCTTTTCTCCCCAAACTGATCCACATACAGCTAAACTATGATTTCTGTTGTTTTGAAGCATTTTTTGTCAAATTAAAAGAAAAATTATCTTTTTAGTCAAAAAGGTGACTATCTCAGAAAGTAGCACAGAAATACCAAGAAAGTTTGTTTTTCTTAACAAGTTCGAAATGGGGCAAATACTGAGGAAAATTTGGATTTGTTCAAACAACTGTTTTTGATCAAACCAGTAAAATCGGACAAATATTAAAAAAAAATGTTTTTCTCCTCAAAGTGAGTCACATACAGCTAAACTATGATTTTCTGTTGTTTTGAAGCAATTTTGGTGTAACTAACTGAAAACTTCTCTTTTTATCAAAAATGTGACTATCTCAGAAAGAAGCTCCGAAATATTTAGAAAGTTTGTTTTTCTCAACATGTTTGAAAAACAGAAAATCCAGAAGAAAATTTGGATTTGTCGTAACAAACCTTTTTATTCAAAGCAGTAAAACGGGACAAATATTAATAAAAAATGTTTTTTTCCCTCAAAATGAGCCACATACCATCAAACTATGTTTTTCTGTTGTTTTGAAGCTTTTTCGGGCTAATTAAATGTAAACTTCTCATTTTATTAAAAAAAGTGACTATCTCAGAACGGAGCACAGAAATACTCAGAAAGTTTGTTTTTCTTAACAAGTTTGTAAAGGGGCAAACCAAGAAAAAAATTAGGATTTGAAACTGTTTTGAAAAAAACCAGTAAAATGGGACAATTATTAACAAAAACTGTTTTTCTCCTCAAATTGAGCCACATATGGCTAAACCATGCTTTCCTGTTGTATTGAAGCATTTTCGGCGAAATTCACAGAAAACTTCCCTTTTTAGTCAAAAATTGACTATCCCAGAAAGAAGCTCAGAAATACCCAGAAAGATTACTTTTCTCAACAAGTTTGAAAAGGAGAAAAGCCAGAGGAAAATTTGGATTTGGTGTAAACAACTAATTTTGTTCAAAGCCGTATAATGGAACAATTATTAACAAAAACTGTTTTTCTCCACAAACTGAGCCACATACAGCTAAATTATGCTTTCCTTTTGTTTTGAAGCATTTTTGGGCTAATTCATTCAAAACTTCTTTTTTTTGGCCAAAAAGTAACTATCTCCGAACTTATTTTTTCTTAACAATTTTGAAAAGGCGCAAATCCAGAGGAAAATTGGGATTTTTCAAACAATTGTTTTTGATCAAACCAGTAAAAGGGGACAAATATTAACAAAAACTGTTTTTCTTCCCAAAGTGATCCACATACAGCTAAACTATGATTTTCTGTTGTTTTGAAGCATATTTGGTCTAATTCACTGAAAACTTCTCATTATAGTCAAAAATGTGATTATCTCAGAAAGAAGCTCCAAAACACTTAGAAAGTTTGTTTTTCTCAACAAGTTTGGAAAAAGGCAAATCCAGAAGAAAATTTGGATTTGTTGTAAACAAACCTTTTTGTTCAGAGCAGTAAAATGGGACGATTTTTAAAAAAAATTGTTTTTCTCCTCAAAATGAGCCACATATCGCCAAACTATGTTTTTCTGTGGTTTTGAAGCTTTTTCGGGTTAATTCATTGAAAACTTCTCTTTTTTGTCTAAAAAGTGACTATAACCGAAAGGAGCACAGAAATACTCAGAAAGTTTTTTTCTTAACAAGTTTGAAAAAGCGCAAATCCTGAGGAAAATTTGGATTTGTTTAAAAAACTGTTTGTTATTCAAACCAGTACAATTGGACAAATACAAATTAACAAAAACTGTTCTTCTCCACAAAATTGGCTACATACAGCTAGACTATGCTTTCCTATTGTTTGAAGCATTTTCAGAAAATTAACTGAAAAATTCTCTTTTTGGACCAAAAATTTACTCTCTCCTAAAGAAGCTCAGAAAAAATTGTAGTTTTTTTTTTAAACAAGTTAGAAAAGGGGAAAATCCAGAGGATAATTTGGATTAGTTGCAAACAACCCTTTCTGTACAAAAAAGTAAAACGAGATTAATATTAACAAAAACTGTTTTTCCCACAAAAATTGCCACATGCAGCTAAGTTATGCTTCCCTGTTGTTTTGAAGTATTTTCGGGCTAATTCACAGAAAACTTCTCTTTTTATCCAAAAAAAATGTCTTAGAAAGAAGCTCAGAAATAATCAGAATTTTTTTTTTTTTCAAAAGTTTGAAAAGGAGAAAATCCAGAGGAAAATTAGAATTTGTTGTAAACAACTATTTTTGTTCAAAGCAGTAAAACTGAACAAATATAAACAAAAAATGTTTTTCTCCTCAAAATAAGTCACATACACTTGAACTATACTTCTCTTTTGTTTTTAAATATTTTGGGGTAAATTCACTGAAAACTTCTCTTTTTAGTCAAAAAAGTGACTATCTCAGAAAGGAGCACTGAAATACTCAGAAAGTTTGTTTTTCTTAACAGTTTTAAATGGGACAAATCCTGAGGAAAATTTGGATTTGTTTTTAAACAACTGTTTTAGATCAAACCAGTAAAATGGGACAAATATTAACAAAAACCGTTTTTCTCTTCAAAGTGAACTACACTTAGCTAAACTATGCTTTTCTGTTGTTTTGAAGATTTTTTTTGTCAAATTCACAGAAAACTTCTCTTTTTAGTCATAAAAGTGAATATCTCAGAAAGGATCACAGAAATACTTAGAAATTTTGCTTTTCTTAACAAGTTTGAAAAGGGGCAAGTCCTGAGAAAAATTTGGATTTGTTTAAACAACTGTTTTTGTTAAAACCAGTAAAATGGGACAAATATTAACAAAAACTGTATTTCTCCTCAAATTTAGCCACATACAGCTAAACCATGCTTTTCTGTTGTTTTGAAGCATTTTCGATGAAATTCACTGAAAAGTTCTCTTTTTAGTCAAAAATGTGATTAATCTCAGAAAGAAGATCCGAAACACTTAGAAAATTTGTTTTTCATAACAAGTTTGAAAAAAGGCAAATCCAGAAGAAAATTTGGATTTGATTAAACAACTGTTTTGTTCAAACCTGTAAAATGGGACAAATATTAATAAAAAAAGTTTTTCTTCCCAAAGTGATACAGACACAGCTAAACTATGATTTTCTGTTGTTTTGAAGCATTTTTGGTCTAATTCACTGAAAAAAAAATTTATCAAAAATATGACTATTTCAGAAAGAAGCTCCGAAATACTTAGAAAGTTTGTTTTTCGCAACAAATTTGAAAAAAGGCAAATCCAGAAGAAAATTTATAGATTTGTCGTAAACAACCTGTTTTGTTCAAAACAGTAAAATGGGACAAATAAACAAAAACTATTTTTCTCCTCAAAATGACCACATAACGTCAAACTATGCTTTTCTGTTGTTTTGATGCTTTTAGGGCTAATTCACTGTAAACTTCTCTTTTTAGTCGAAAAAGTGACTATCTCAGAAAGGAGCACGGAAATATACAGAGAGTTTATATTTCTTAACAAGTTTGAAAACGGGCAAATCCTGAGGAAAATTTGGATTAGTTTAAACAACTGTTTTTTATTCAAACCAGTACAATTGGAAAAATACTAAATAAAATAACTGTTTTTTTCCTCAAAATGAGCTACATACAGCTAAACTATGCTTTCCTGTTGTTTTTAAGCATTTTCGGGAAAATTCACTGAAAAAATCTCTTTTTAGTCAAAAAATTAACTCTCTCCTAAAGAAGCTCAGAAATACTTGGAAATTTTTTTTTCAACAAGTTAGAAAACGGGAAAATCCAGAGGATAATTTGGATTAGTTGTAAATAACCCTTTCTGTACAAATCAGTAAAACGGGACAAATACCCTGTTGTTTTGAAGCATTTTCAGGCTAATTTACTGAAAAATTCCCATTTTAGTAAAAAAATATATATCTTAGAAAGAAGCTCAGAAATAATCAGAAAGTTTGTTTTTTCCAACAACTTTGAAAAGGAGAAAATCCAGAGGAAATTTAGGATTTGTTGTAAACAACCATTTTTGTTCAAAGTAGTAAAACTGTAAAAATATTTTTTTTAAACTGTTTTTCTCCTCAAAATGAGCCGCATTCAGCTAAACTATGCTTTTCTGTTGTTTTTAAGAATTTTTGGTCTAATTCACAGAAAACTTCTCTTTTTAGACCAAAAAGTGACATCTCAGAAATACTCCGAAAGTTTTTTGTTTTTTTTAACAAGTTTGAAAAGGAGAAAAATCCAGAGGATAATTTGGTTTGGTGTAAACAACTGTTTTTGTTCAAAGCAGTAAAATGGGACAATTATTAACAAAAACTGTTTTTCACTTCAAAATGAGCCACACTCAGATAAATTATGCTTTCCTGTTGTTTTGAAGCATTTTCGGGCTAGTTCATTGAAAAATTCTCTTTTTTGTCCAAAAAGGGACTATCTCCAAAAGGAGCACAGAAATACTCAAAAAGTTTGAAAAGGAGCAAACCAAGAAGAAAATTTGGATTTGTTTAAACAACTGTTTTTGAACAAACCAGTAAAAGGGGCCAAATATTAACAAAAACTGTTTTTCTCCCCAAAGTGATCCACATACAGCTAAACTATGATTTTCTGTTATTTTGAAGCATTTTCGGGCTAATTAACTGAAAATTTCTCTTTTTAGTCAAAAATGTGACTATCTCAGAAAGGAGCACAGATATACTCAGAAAGTTTATTTTTCTTAACAAGTTTGAAAACTGGCAAATCCTGAGAAAAAATTGGATTTGTATAAACAATTGTTTTTTATTGAAACAAGTACAATTGGACAAATACTAAATAATAAAAAAGTTTTTCTCCTCAAAATGAGCCACATGCAGCAAAACTATGCTTCTCTTTTGTTTTGAAGTATTTTGGGGGAAATTTACAGAAAAATTCTCTTTTAGTCAAAAAAGTGACATCTCAGAAAGGAGCACTGAAATACTCGGAAAGTTTGTTTTTCTTAACAAGTTTGAAAAGGGGCAAATCCTGAGGAAAATTTGGATTTGTTTTTAAACAACTGTTTTAGATCAAACCAGTAAAATGGAACAAATATTAACGAAAAAAAATTTCTCTTCAAATTGAGCCACATACAGCTAAACTATGCCTTTCTGTTGTTTTGAAGCATTTTTTTGTCAAATTCACAGAAAACCTCTCTTTTTAGTCAAAAAATTGACATCTCAGAAAGGAGCACTGAAATACTCAGAAAGTTTGATTTTCTTAACAAGTTTGAAAGGGGGCAAATTCTGAGGAAAATTTGGATTTGTTTAAACAAATGTTTTTGATCAAACCAGCAAAATGGGACAAATATTAACAAAATCTGTTTTTCTCCTCAAAGTGAGCCACATACAGCTAAACTATGCTTTTCTGCTGTTTTGAAGAATTTTTGGTCTAATTCACTGAATACTTCTCCTTTTAGTCAAAATTGACTATCTCAGAAAGAAGCTCAGAAATACTTAGAAAGTTTGTTTTTCTTAAAAAAATTGAACAGGGGCTAACCAAGAGGGAAATTTGGATTTGTTTAAACAACTGTTTTTGATCAAACTAAAAAGAGGACAAATATTAACAAAAATAGTTTTTCTCCCCAAAATGAGTCAGATACAGCTAAACTATGCTTTTCTGTTCTTTTGAAGCATTTTCGGAGAATTTCACAGTTTGGTGGTATGTGGTTCACTTTGAGGAGAAAACAGTTTTTGTTAATATTTGTCCTGTTTTACTGCTTCGAACAAAAAATATAGTTTCCAACAAATCCAAATTTTCCTCTGGATTTTCCCCTTTTCAAACTTGTTGAGAAAAACAAATTTTCTAAGTATTTCTGAGCTTCTTCCTGAGATAGTCACTTTTTGGACTAAAAAGAGAAGTTTTCAGTGAAATTCCCCAAAATTGCTTCAAAACAACCGAAAGGCATAGTTTAGCTGTATGTGGCTCACTTTGAGGAGAAAAACAGTTTTTTGGTTAATATTTGTCCCATTTTACTGGTTTGATCAAAAAAGTTTGTTTAAACAAATCAGATTTTCAGCAGGATTTGCCCCTTTTCAAACGTGTTAAGAAAATATATTTTTCTAAGTATTTCTGAGCATCTTCCTGAGATAGTCACTTTTTGGACTAAAAAGAGAAGTTTTCAGTGAATTTTCCCAAAAATGCTTCAAAACAACACAAAAGCATAGTTTAGCTGTATGTGGCTCATTTTGAGGAGAAAAAATGTTTTTGTTAATATTTGTCCCCTTTTTAGTTTGATCCTAAAAAGTTGTTTAAACAAATCCAAATTTCCTTCGCTGCTTTACATAGCAGCTGTAGAGCAATCTTGACAAAATTTTCCATTGCAAATGAAATACTTATTAATCCAAAGGGAAAGAACTAGTATTTGTAACGTTCATTATTTCTTAGAGTTATACTCAACCTTACTTTCTCTTTCTGATAGGGACCATGATAAGGTGTTTCATGAGTTCGCTGAGTTTCAGGTTCTGAATATTGATGAAATCCCAGAAACCGTGTGGGTGTAAACTAGGGAAAAGATGTACATAGATTGTAGTACACCAACAAATGTTTTTTTTTGTTTCAATGGATATTATCGGGTATTTCATAGATCAATGAAGACACCAGATCATTGCACTTTAATCTCTCCTAGACTTTCTATAGTGGCCAAATTATTAGTCTTAGTTTTACCAGATTCAGGATGCCTCACTTTAATCTCTCCTAGACTTTCTATAGAGGCCAAATTATTAGTCTTGGTTTTACCAGACTCAGGATGCCTCACTTTAATCTCTCCTAGACTTTCTATAGTGGCCAAATTATTAGTCATGGTTTTACCAGACTCAGGATGCCTCACTTTAATCTCTCCTAGACTTTCTAGTGGCCAAATTATTAGTCTTGGTTTTACCAGACTCAGGATGCCTCACTTTAATCTCTCCTAGACTTTCTATAGTGGCCAAATTATTAGTCTTGGTTTTACCAGACTCAGGATGCCTCACTTTAATCTCTCCTAGACTTTCTATAGTGGCCAAACTATTAGTCTTAGTTTTACAAGACTCAGGATGCCTCACTTTAAACTCTCCTAGACTTTCTATACTGGCCAAATTATTAGTCTTAGTTTTACCAGACTCAGGATGCCTCACTTTAATCTCTCCTAGACTTTCTATAGTGGCCAAATTATTAGTCTTGGTTTTACCAGACTCAGGATACCTCAGAAGAATGTGTATTTAGTTTAGTAGGATTCAACAAGACTTCATAATGATCGATCTTGGTCTGCAAGAACATTGTCTAATATACTCTCCATAGAATTGCATAATCCTGATTCTTACTTCAACTTTGGTCCATAAAATGTATGCTTACAAAAGCAAAGAAATTAAAATTGGAGTATAACAGAGAACATTCCAGTGACAAATAAATTGTGCTTTCTGTTTTCTGACAATCTGATACAAAAAATTTGGCATTTTTCATCTCGGTGTAAGTAGCTATTAAAATTATATAGAACTATCATGTGATAAAAGTCACAGGAATTAAAGAGTTGCTAAATTGTTAGGTAAAAATATTAACTACAACACAATAGAATACGAGTGAAAAGACAACGTGACAATTATGCTAATAGATAAAATGTCTTTTTATCATGTTTTACTATAATGCTGTTATAGCTATGCAGGGTAATGTGAGAGATTTAGCTATGCAGGGTGGTGTGCTAGATATAGCTATGCAGGGTGATGTGAGAGATATAGCTATGCAGGGTAATGTGAGAGATTTAGCTACGCAGGGTGGTGTGCTAGATATAGCTATGCAGGGTGATGTGAGAGATATAGCTATGCAGGGTGATGTGAGAGATATAGCTATGCAAGGTGATGTGAGAGATATAGCTATGCAAGGTGATGTGAGAGATATGGCTATGCTGGGTGATGTGAGAGATATAGCTATGCAAGGTGATGTGAGAGATATAGCTATGCAGGGTGATATGAGAGATATAGCTATGCAAGGTGATGTGAGAGATATAGCTTTGGAGAGTGATGTGCTAGATATAGCTATGTTAGGTGATGTGAGAGATATAGCTATGCAGGTTGATGTGAGAGATATAGCAATGCAGTGTGATGTGAGAGATAGAGAGTTCTAGTTGTGAGATTAATTTATACGTTTTGCAAGATTTAACCAGGCCCTGTATCACAGGAGAGCCCCAGGAATGTCTAAGACATTTAACTACACTACAGCTACAACTTGTCCATTTCCAATCTATAGCAATAGGTTTCACTTGTCATTGTGCCTGATAGTCCTGGGTAGTCAACCCAATTTTTTTGTTGGAGGGAGAGGGGACATTATTACTATTCACTAACAATCTTTCATTGGGTGACATATTTCACTAGTGAAATATGACTATAATGTCCTAGGAGGGATATTTAATTTATGTTTCTCCATGACTGACCATGTCTCATATGATGACAAAATTCACTGAAGGGAGATAGTGTCTGGGAAGGAGGAAGGCGGGTGATATTATTTACTAAAGCAACCAGGATCAATGGCCAAATCTCTCCCAAGGCCACCCAGGCTCAACTATGTGCACCACTCGGTTACCCAGACTGCAGGGTGGGTGTGGTTTTTCAGCTAAATATACTACTCAGTACATTGGCATACACCAAAGCCAGTCTACATCTGCTAATATACTACTCAGTACATTAGCATATACCAAAGCCAGTCTACATCTGCTAATATACTACTCAGTACATTAGCATATACCAAAGCCAGTCTACATCTGCTAATACACTACTCAGTACATTAGCATATACCAAAGCCAGTTTACATCTGCTAATATACTACTCAGTACATTAGCAGACACCAAAGCCGGTCTATATCTGCTAATATAATACTCAGTACATTAGCAGACACCAAAGCCAGTCTACATCTTCTAATATACTACTCAGTACATTAGCATACACCAAAGCCACTCTATATTTGCTAATATACACTCAGTACATTAGCAGACACCAAAGCCATCTGCTAATGAAATTAATATATATATATATATGTAAGAAATAAAAGTATGGAGACATCAATAGCTAACTAGCTAACCAAACAATCACACAATTCTCACTACTGATAGGTGGATTCTCATGTAACCTTCGCTAGTCGACAGTGTGTATGTAGATGCTGCATCAGAAACTGAAGGAAATGCATCGTCAATGATTGCACTATAAGAAATCTAGTATGACCAAAAAATTAGGACTTGAATCAAAGGTTCATATGTCTCCTTCTGTGTGGGCATTTCATTGTCAAAGAAATAAATCTTAAGTGTCACGGACACTGCAAGCAAGTGAAATTGCATTTACGATGTTGACATGTTCCCACATTATTCCATCAGGTGAATCTTTAATACGGTAATGTCGTTTCATTTAGTGCTGAATGGTGCACTGCAGCAGCAAAACTGCTCCTTTCAGACAACGGTTTCTGTATGGCTAGTCACCTACATATTAAGAAAAGGTAGAGATTGTTAAGCTAAGCAGAGACTGTGTTACTGTAAACTATTAACACCCAAACTCCCCTTCCCTATGTCCCTGACATGGCTAAACTCATCAATAGCAACAACACATAGCGTTTATTGATATATGCGAGTGTACAGTCATCAATAAACAAGTTAAAAAGTGTTTAAATGTTATGGAGTCCCCACCAATCAGCTCACCTTTGATGTAATCCTCCACTGCTAAACTATAATATACAGAAACAACTAACAAACAATAACATTTGAAATGAGAAAAACACTAAAAAGCTAACAGCAATATTGGAGTGACCTGTTATGACTGCACCCATGTAGACCACAACCAGTTGACCACTTTACCATAAAACATCATATACAACAATATTGTTCTGGTTTTAAAATCACTCGAGTTCCGGTGTAACTACAAATCCACAATATTGGTGAATACGGTTTTAAAAAGTAAAGTGTTTCAAATAATAAAGGTTGTCTCCTGTTGGTGGTCTTCATTGGCACAGTCTTGTTTAATTTTTTTTTCTAATAAACCGACTTGTTTGCCACGGTATACCACCTTACTTTGCTATGTGATATTATTTATATTGCCAAATCTATTTTTACTTTATGTATTGAATCTGGTGTAGCAGCCCACATTAACCCTCCGCCAAACTACACCCGGGGTTAAAGTGGGCTGACCCAAAATATATCCAGGGGTATTTTCTGGGCTAGTCCAGTTTATAACCTGGGGTATAAAACAGGCTAGGCTACTTCATATAGGCCAGATTACACCCCCTTGTGTTTTTCATAAATAAGGTTACTCGGGCGAATAATATATTGAATTTGGTATTAAGTAATAGATAAAATGCAATAAAAAATTATAAAAATTGGAGAAACATTAAGAAATAGCGATCACAAAGTCATCAGGTGTGGGGTGGTATTACCCTACCAGGGCCAGAACAAGTGAAGTCTGGTCCCAAGGGAGAGGTAGGATTATTTCAGGATGACCAAGAAGAAAATAATTAGTTCGTCAGCCTTCAAATTATATTGATTTGGATAATGAAGACAAAAAATTTGCAGGAATTCTTAATATTATTCAAAACGATTTTATTCCAAGAAGGCAATTCAGTTCCAAAAATAATAGATCAAAATGGGTGAAAGGTAGGATCAAGCATCTTATAGGCATTAAGAAAGGTATGTATAGGAGATTAAAAAGAGAGAAGGAGAATTTAAGGCAACACACCACTGAGTTCAAAACAGACCTCTCATAGGGCTGGTTTCTGAGTGTGTCGGGGGGGTATAATCTGAACTAGGGGATATGAAATAACCTAGCCTGTTTTATACCCCAGGGTATAAATTGGACTAGCCCTGAATATACCCCGGAGTTTATTTTGGGCCAGCCCACTTTAACCCCGGGTATAGTCTGGGGAGGGGGTTAATGTGAGCTGTTATGCCGGAAGTATGCTACAACTCCCTGTATTGGATCGACCCACTTTTCATTGAACAAACAGAAGTATAGGAGTCTCTAGATGCATATCACGGGTAAGACCAATACACTTCTAGCCAAGGTTGTAACTTGAAAATATCAGTGTGAGTAGAGAACACCAGTTTGAGCAACCATAGGTAAGCTATCATCTCTTCCATGAAAGTATCAAACCATGGCATACTCAGAATACTAGTGCACTGATCTACTGCATACCAATTGGTTTCTGTAATCAGTAGCTTCCACACTTGGTCAGTAGAAAAAAAAAATTTAAAAGCTAACCTTCTGCTGTTGATAAAGTTCTTGTCACCTCAGGCCAGGATTTAGGGAGTATCTAGCTTGAAGCCTCGTTGTTCTCCAATTTCCAACTCGTGCTGATCGATGTATGCAGAGACAACTAAGGGGTCAAGGAGAAGCAGTTTCTGAATGAGATGCTCTAGATGTACTAGGTATTGTATATGCCAAGCACAATGAGATGCAGGCTGTTCCATAAGGATAGAAACGTCAATAGCTAAAACAGATCATTTTTGGGAGCATTGTTCTCGCAATTCCGTCTCAAACTTCTCCAGTATCTGAATGCGGGAATGAAACACTAGAGCAACCAGGCTTTTGAAACCATGTGTGCTTTACTGTCCAGTCGTTCTAGAAACTTTTGCTGGCATCACAGAACAAAATATACTTTACGTAGGATATCTCTGTCTTCCGCAGAGATGCTGAAAAGCTTGTTGCTATGCTTGATGATTTAATCTTGTTAATCATATGGGGGGTACCTTCACATTTGGAAGTGGTTTTTAAGTGGACTAAATTTAGTTCCCCACGTTAAGAGAGTTAATAGAAACAATTAGTGCACATTCCTCAGCATTGACTCTATATAAAGTTTTCTTTGGAAGTATGTTACAAGGCAGTGTAGCGCGGATGAGAGAAAGTTTATAACGGAAAGTGTAGATCAGATATGTCTAAAACTAGCTGTATTTAGAGTTCAAACATGTTTCACTATATAGCAAAATCTAATTTTTAAAAACTTACCAAGTCTGA
This sequence comes from Leptonemataceae bacterium, assembly GCA_965261955.1. Taxonomy (GTDB): domain Bacteria; phylum Spirochaetota; class Leptospiria; order Leptospirales; family Leptonemataceae; genus JABAAI01. The sequence goes on along the minus strand of CBDHEM010000034.1, from coordinate 84,174 downwards.
TTTTCACAAATCCGTCGCATAATCTTTGGACAAGAAATTTCAGTATACAGGAAATTCCTCCATGATCCAATGATTACTGCATGTGAGGAAATATACTGGCAACAAGACATTTCAGTATACAGGAAATTCCTCCATGATCCAATGATTACTGCATGTGGGGAAATATACTGGCAACAAGACATTTCAGTACACAGGTAATTCCTCCATGATCCAATTATTACTGCATGTGAGGAAATATACTGGCAACAAGATATTTCAGTATACAGGAAATTCCTACATGATCCAATTATTACTGCATGTGAGGAAATATACTGGCAACAAGATATTTCAGTATACAGGTAATTCCTCCATGTCATGATCAATACCACATGTGAGAACATATATGGGAACATGGAATTTCACTACACGGGAAATTCAAGTTTGTCCTGATCAATACTGCATGTGAGAAAATCAACATGTAGCTAGCTAACTATTGCTGTAGAAATAGGTGGGAGAAGCAACATTATGTTTTTTAGTACAATCCCTTTTATATAATCTATCCTTCAAGATAATGCTTTTACATTATTTGTGGAGGGTCCCATCAGGATAGCCAGCAACAGTAAGTCGCTACTTCAAACTTCCAACTAGATTGCAACTAGTCACTTAAGAGTTTGGAAGTTTACAAGATTATGGAATGCCCTTCCACAAGTAGACATCACTCCAACCTTTGATAATGAAATAGAAGATAAAAGAATTTCTACTGTCAAATACATTGATAAATTCAACCTAAATAACCCACATACTTTTCATCTTGTCCTAGTACTTTCACTCTGTCCTAATGATGTATGGTTTTGTCCACTTTTTCTTCCCGTTCTCCGTTTTTACACACTCCTGTCCACTTATTATACCAGATGGACCATCAGACTACATTACAACCATATATACTCATATCACAATGTCAGACTACATCATACCTTAACCTATATACTTGTACTACAATGTTCCAATGTTGTCAAAAATAAATAAATAAAATAAATAATTACACCATACAATCATTGTACCTCCTTAAATAACATACACCACCATATAATCATAGTACGTCTTTAAATAACGTACACCACAATCAATGTACGTCCTAAAATAACACACATCACCATAAAATCATAGTATGTAGTCAAGTAACAAACACTACCATACAATCATAGTATATCCCTAAATAACACACACCACCATAAAATCAAAGTTTGTCCTTAAATAACATACACCAACATACAACTATAATATGTCCATAAATTAAATACACCAACATACATCATAGCATATCCTTAAATAACACACACCACCATATAATCATAGTACGTCCTTAAATAACATATACCACAATACAATCACAGCATATCCTAAAATAAAACATACCGCCATACAATCACAGTATGTCCTTAAATAACACCAACCTCCATACAATCTTAGCGTGTCCTTAAATAACACAGACCACCATACAATCATAGTATGTCCTTAAATAACACCAACCTCCATACAATCATAGCATATCCTTAAATAACACACACCACCATACAATCGTAGTGTCCTTAAATAACACACACCACCATACAATCAGAGTACGTCCTTAAATAACACACACCACCATAAATCCTAGTATGTCCTTAAATAACACCCACCACCATTCAATCATAGCATATCCTTAAATAACACACACCACCGTACAATCGTTGTGCCCTTAAATAACGCACACCACCATACAATCATTGGTACGTCCTTAAATAACACACACCATCATACAATCATAGTACTTTCCTAAATAACACACACCGCCATACAATCGTAGTATGTCCTCAAGTAACACACACCGCCATACAATCATAGTATGTCCTTAAATGGGAACAAAGCATTCGATCATGTGCAATTAGAAATCAGCAAGTCTGAATGTCTTAAAGGAGCCCTCCATGAACTTATGATGCACCCGTCAGTTATAGCTTGTTTGCCTCCTACAAGCATATAGCAAGATTAGGTCACCCATCATTGCCTCTGCAAGCCCGTTATATCCACTAACACAAAGGATGAGCTAAAGCAGGAGCTTCCTACATATATGACCTTGGCCAATGGAGTTTCAATAAGCTTGTTAGTGTTACAATTATAAGTGAGCTCCCAATGGGTCCAGTGTATGCAGAGCTACTCTCTTTATTCAACCTTCATCAGCAACAGCGGATGTATCCATTCTCTTTTAATGTACAGCTTTAAAGACTAGCAAGGAAATGTACTGGAGGGTTCCATTGAAACATCAGAAACATTACAGTAAAGACTAGCAAAGAAATGTACTGGAGGGTTCATTGAAACATCAGAAACATTACAGTAAAGACTAGCAAAGAAATGTACTGGAGGGTTCCATTGAAACATCAGAAACATTACAGTACATCACTTGAAGGCAATTGTCATAATTACATGTTTTGGGTTTTGGGGGTTTTTTTTTGTTTAAATTGAGAATTATGGGTGTATAATATTGAAAGTTTTATGGGTACTTGGTGAGAATCCGACAATGAAATTTTGGGGGAAATTGTTGGAGAAAATTTTGAGAATAATCTGACTGAGCCTACACATAGTGCGTGCATTGCTGTGGATCATAGTGGGTAGAGGTTGGACTAGCAGAGAATAAAAGACCCCCGATAAAACCTTCTTATGAGGGAAAAAAAGTGCTCTGATAGATATCCAGTCCTGCTCTTCATTTGAGGGGACAAAAATGATAGTAGGTAATAATAATAATAATAATAATAATAATAATAATAATAATAATAATAATAATAATAATAATAATTATAATAATAATAATAATAATAATAAAATAACAATATTAATAACAATAATAATAACAACAATAACAACAATAACAATAACAACAATAATAATAATAACAGCAATGTTCCAATGCAACTAAAATATTAACATGAAGGGCCAAAAATTGAGATTTCAAATGAACAGAGGATATAATCAGCGTCCCCGAATGGCCCACATGTAGTTAATCTAATACCCAAACAGAAACCAAAAAAAAATTCTGACTTGATAGCAAACACAACAAAAACTGCTTATATATAAAGCTACTACTCCACAACAATCAATCAGTAGTTTCAATATTAGGAAAAGGTCCGAGCAATGACACGCTAGGATCAGTTGGGAAAAAATGTTTTGCTTCATGATCTACACTTAGTTTCATTGGGTCATCACTGACAGAAGTGGTCACTCCTTCCTTCCTCAAGATGTGTGCGTGAACATGTCGCATAAAACAGTGCAAGACAATGTAAATGATGGTGTACAGACACTTCATAAGCGCATTCAAAACTGTCCGCATAAAGAAGTAGATTCCACCAACATAAGAGAATACTGTGAAAATAATGCAATAACCAAAAAATCATATATGTATACCTACACACATCACATTCACACACATACATACAGAGAGGCATATATATGTATGTACCTACACACATCACATACATACACATACATACAGAGAGGCATATATATGTACCTACACATATCACATACACACATACAGAGAGGCATATATATATATACCTACACACATCACATATACACACATACATACAGAGAGGCATATATATACCCACACATCACATACACACACATACATACAGTGAGGCATATATATATATAAACAGTGGGTGCCAAAAAAACTTTCCGTTGCGTACTAGTACAACGTATGTTGAACAATTGACAGGCTCAATATAAACGCAAGAAGTACCATTTAGAAATGCACGTACAACGGAGCACATGCGTACTAGAGGTTGCATACTACGCATCGTTTATTAGAAATTGTTATGTGTGATTACATCATTTGAAATTGTTACGTGAACTTGAACGGCATCCATGCGCGCACATCTTAAATGAGCGCCCATCAATGAACGCAGTGTTTAGTGTCCTGGATTGAGTTCGGTTTAGTATTTCACGATGACGTTCAGGAAGGCTCTGAAGGATTACCTTGCACAAAGAAGTAAGCCCTTTCCCCAGAGTTTGCTCAGGGTGAGTAGTTTTATTTATTTTTCCAGAGAGTTTTGTCAATGTTGTAGTTACAGTTGCTGAGTATTTTAAGTTCTAATTGCTTGTAAATCGGTGTTGGTTTAGATTTTGTGAATAAACTGCGTTAGTTTTGATTTCTCAGATTTTGATCGTTGGTTTTGTATGCTGCAGGCTAATTTGTGTTAGTTTTGATATTGCTATATAATTACTACCAGCATAGCCAATGTAGCTGCAGGTGACTGTCTTGTGTAGGTTTTTTTACATGATGTTGAAGCTTGATCAATATGTGCGTGATCTAAGGGAAGTTCTCATAAATGTCTTAAATTCAATGCATGACCAAGCATATACTATTTTATGTCAAGTGCAACAAAGCTTGCCACAGTTGTGAAGAGGGCTCATGTAGTATGCAATCCTTATTTAAGATCTAGATAGTGCACATCTCTAATTCTGTGATATTGCAGGCTATTGTTTGGTGTTGTGGCCAAATGAGAAGATGTACATCTAAGGGGAACAGGCACCTTCTAGGGCTTCCTTCGAAGGAACTGGATGAATTATTGAGGGTCATGTTTAGCCAGTACCCTCAATTTTGTAGGGCTCCAGTGGAGTTCGAGCCTGTGTGGCAGAAATGTTTAGAGGCTGTGCAACAGGCATCGAAACGTTTGAGACTACATTAATAAGTATTGTATATATGTATATTTTTTGACTACTTGATATTCTTTGATATGTTTACGACAAGATTGCCAAATAAGATTGCAGTTGGCAACTTATCCTTACATGTACATCATGGGAGGAGGAATATAAAACACAAAATGGAATTTGCTTGTGGAGCATTATTTGTCCATCCAGATAAATCATGATTGTGGTTGTTACTAAAGTTATTATGGTTCTTTCTTGGACAATTCAGTACCTAAAGCTAGGTAGTGGCCCCCTCGATATATCTTTTAAATATATAGTGCTGCTGCTGGATGACTACTGAGCCCAATAAGGAAACAAAGGGAAGTTGCAGGGAAGGCTCAGGTTTAAGATAAGTCTCAACAAGTACACTAACTGATTTAAATATATAGTGCTGCTGCTGGGTGACAACTGAGCCCAATAAGGAAACAAAGAGAAGTTGCTGGGAAGGCTAATGGTTTAAGATAAGCTTCAACAAGTACACTAACTGATTTAAATATATAGTGCTGCTGCTGGATGACTACTGAGCCCAATAAGCTAACAAAGACAACTTCCTAGGAAGGCTGTTGTTTCACGAGCAGCTGCTACTAGTTAAGATAGCCTCAACAAACTAGTACACCAACTGAAAGGTGTGTTCACACATTCCTGGTTTCCCCCACACACTTCCATGTGCTTTTTCCTGTCTATCCATAAAACCACACTTCAGCATGGTTCAAATTCCAGAATAGTAAATAATTTTCTCCCAGTAAAAACTACAACATGGCTTCACCTAATTGTAGTAAAGCCCTGATGCAAAGAAACAGACATGCAACAACAAAGGGGTGTGCCTGCTCAGTGAATGCTATTACTCTGAATACAACAAAAACCACAATAATATAAATCAGTAACCAGTTGCATTGCCATTCAGTTCAAATATTCCAGGAATCACTTTTCTCAAATGTCGGATATATTTCTGGCACTTGGTGGCAACAACAGTCAGCCAGAATCCTTTGTTCCCCCACCCACCAACTCTGCCTTGTTTTTTGGCTTCACCTACTTCTGATGAACTTTCAGTTCATGCCAAAGAGATGGAGTAGCCCTTGCTTTCAAACTAAGCAACCCATGTACAAATATGCTTAGCAAGGCTAATCTTAAAAATAAATAAAAAGTTCCTAACTTCATACTCCTTTAGTCAATTTCATAAGCATGGCAACTTAAAATTCAAAATAAGCCTGCATTTGAGCCTCCACAATCTCCTTGACATCTTCTGAGATAACAGATGGCCTCCCATTACCTGGCCGTCTGCCATGCGAGTCTCACGGTGGCGCTTCAGAAACCTCTGGGCGCCCTGCCTAGTGACACCGAGTCTTTCCTCCTCCACCAATATCTTAGCGATTGTTGGGTCCTTCAATCCTTTAAATCTGTGGTAAAGAATTCTTTGCTTTTCGTGCCTCGAGTACACCATATCACCGACAGAGTGAAAAAATGGCTAGTTTTAGTGAGCTACGCAACTTGAACATGCCTATAACAACCTCGTGCAAAATTTGCAACACGTGAACGATTTTACGTCATAATCAGTCGGAAGGATTGTACGTTTTCTAACAATGGTGCATTTTCTAAGGACGGTGCGTTTTCGAAGGACGCTGCATTTCGTAGAACGCTTAGAAACACAGTCGGAAACGCTCCCCCAACGGTTACGCTCAGAAAATAAACGTACGTTGAACCAGAAAGTAACGGAAATTTTTTTTTGGCGCCTACTGTATATATATATGTACCTACACACATCACATTCACACACATACATACAGAGAGGCATATATATATATGTACTTACACACATCACATTCCCACACATACATACAGAGAGGCATATATATATATGTACCAACACACATCACATTCACACACATACATACAGAGAGGCATATATATATATATATGTACCAACACACATCACATTCACACACATACATACAGAGAGGCATATATATGTACCTACACACATCACATTCACACACATACATACACAGAGGCATATATATATGCACCTATACACATCACATTCACACACATACACACAGAGAGGCATATATATATACATATATGTACCAACACACATCACATTCACACACATACATACAGAGAGGCATATATATATGTACCTACACACATCACATTCACACACATACATACACAGAGGCATATATATATGCACCTATACACATCACATTCACACACTTACACACAGAGAGGCATATATATATGTACCAACACACATCACATTCACACACATAGAGAGAGGCATATATATATATATATACAAACATCACATTCACACACATACATACAGAGAGGCATATATATATATACCTACACACATCACATACACAAACAAACAGAGAGGCATATAAATATATATATATATGTGTGTCCCCACACATCATACAGACACACATACAGAGAGGCATATATATATGTACTTACACACACCACATTCACACACATACATACAGAGGGCATATATAAATATATATATATATATGTATCTACACATATCACATCCACACAATACATACAGAGAGCCACATATATACATACCTACACACATCACACTCACACAGGTACATACAGAGGTATATATATATATATACATACATACATACTCAAGTTATACGAGACACACATACATACAGAGAGATACCCAAACATAGCCAGTGTAATACACATATGAATATGTATATTTAGAGAGACATCACTGATACACACATACAGATACATACATACCTGTGACAAACGTGAAAGGCCCGATATTATAATTAAACACACAAAGAGCCATCTGTGAAAATATTATAATTCATAAAGGAGGTGGGGAAGGAAAGGGAATTAATGGAGGGGGAAGGGGGAGGAAAGGAGAGGGAGAGAGGGAGAAAAGAGGGGGAAGTCATAGAATAATCATTAGAAGCTATACTAAATGAATGTGTGGTATTGTGTGTGTGTTTGTGTGTGAGGATATGTTAGCATACACTTGGTTACTACATGCATGTCTTCACAATGGAACATCATACAGACAGACAGCACTTGGCGATAGCCTATATGCAGGACAGACCGCCCATTCATATTTAGGACAGGAGACTCCTTTGAAGAGGCAATCTAGATATTTAGGAACGGTTCATACTTACTAGCTGCAATCTGAATGGCTACTGTTGAATATGAAAATTCATTAGTACCTCCCCCCACACCTCAGATTTTAGAACAGTAGAAGCCAAAAAAGTTCCGTGCCCACTCAAATGGCAATGCAATGCTGGTGAGGAAAATAGAAGGCTGATCATTGGACAAAATCCCCGACAAGCAACGCTAATGAAATGCCTTGAAGTGACTGCTATCAATTATTATCCAAGCGAGTCTTTTTTAAACCTTCTACATGCGCCACATGCACATGTATAATAAGTGACGCTTCAGTTGTCAGAGAAAAGCTACTTGAGTCGGTATTCTTTTGTGTTGAGTACCAGGATATCTTTTAGGGCTGCCCTGAAGAAGTCCATTACTGACAGAAGTAAGTATTAGCGGTAGTTTCTTGACCATCCATTAGTTGGTGGCTTTGTCTTCAGTGCATTCTGTTTAGCTATGCCTTTGTTAGACAAGCTTAATATTAAATAAGGTAGGTAGCTAGTTTTGTAGAGATTGGGTTTGCTAAGCTTAGTGTTGGACCCAGCCATCTATGCTTAGACTAAAGTTTAGGATGGCACTATAGTTTTATCAGGCAAAGCCAGCAATGCTTAGCTTTGTCATTAACTGGCACATACTCCTCATCCACCACCAGCTCCGTCATCCTCATCTATAGAAAAGCAAAGTGTGTTTGTTCAAAATATGTTGCATTACCAGCTGGACTAAGTGTGTAAGGCAGGGAACACTTTCTTGCAAGAGAAACTGTGTTTGGGCAGGTAAAGTAAGATCTGTCCAAGTAAGCTTGCAAGCTAGTGTCTCCAGCTTACAATGTTACCCACTTGGGATATTTGGTAGTGGCATATTTTTCACAATCCTCTTTGTCTTCTATAGACAGCCATCTTCATATTGTTCATAGGTGAGGGATGAGGATAGGTCGAATACTTTCAGTTTCTTCATTTTAAACAGACACAGTGAGCAAGCAAGTAGGCATTTGCGCCAAAAAACCCCCTTGAAGTTAGGTTGTGATTTGGCCCTGTTCTTTCCCTCTCTCATTTTAATTTTACATGAATATTGTCTTGCATTCAAACGTAATTCTACAGAGAAATTCTCAGCTCCACCCAAAAGCCAAAAGCACCACTTGATAATGGTCAAATTTAGACCTACACCATTGCTAGTGCTCCATTACATAGCTGTGGGTTGATAATGGTTAAATTTAGACCAACACCATTGCTACTGCTCCACTACATAGCTGTAGGTTGATACTGGTCAAATTTAGACCTACACCACTGCTAGTGTTCCACTACATAGCTGGGGGTTGATAATGGTCAAAGACCTATACCATAGCTATTGTTCCACTACATAGCGGTGGGTTGATAATGTTTAAATTTAGACCTACACCATTGCTACTGCTCCACTACATAGCTGTGGGTTGATACTGGTCAAATTTAGACCTACACCATTGCTAGTGCTCCACTACATAGCTGTGGGTTGATAATGGTTAAATTTAGACCTACACCATTGCTACTGCTCCACTACATAGCTGTAGGTTGATACTGGTCAAATTTAGACCTACACCATTGCTAGTGTTCCACTACATAGCTGTGGGTTGATAATGGTTAAATTTGGACCTATACCATTGCTACTGCTTCACTACATAGCTGTAGGTTGATACTGGTCAAATTTAGACCTACACCATTGCTAGTGTTCCACTACATAGCTGTGGGTTGATAATGGTTAAAGAACTATACCATAGCTAGTGTTCCACTACATAGCTGTGGGTTGATAATGGTCAAATTTAGACCCACACCATTGCTAGTTCTCCACTACATAGCTGTGGGTTGATAATGTTTAAATTTAGACCTACACCATTGCTAGTGCTCCACTACATAGCTTTGGGTTGATAATGGTCAAATTTAGACCCACACCATTGCTAGTGCTCCACTACATAGCTGTGGGTTGATAATGTTTAAATTTAGACCTACACCATTGCTACTGCTCCACTACATAGCTGTGGGTTGATAATGTTTAAATATAGACCTATACCTTAGTTAGTGTTCCACTACATAAGCTGTGGGTTGATAATGGTCAAATTTAGACCCACACAATTGCTAGTGTTCCACTACATAGCTGTGGGTTGATAATGGTCAAATTTAGACCCACACCATTGCTAGTGCTCCACTACATAGCTGTGGGTTGATAATGGTCAAATTTAGACCCACACCATTGCTGGTGCTCCACTACATAGCTGTGGGTTGATAATGGTCAAATTTAGACCCACACAATTGCTAGTGTTCCACTACATAGCTGTGGGTTGATACTGGTCAAATTTAGACCTACACCATTGCTAGTGTTCCACTTCATAGCTGTGGGTTGATAATGGTCAAAGACCTATACCATAGCTAGTGTTCCACTACATAGCTGTGGGTTGATAATGGTCAAATTTAGACCAACACCATTGCTAGTGCTCCACTACATAGCTGTGGGTTGATAATGTTTAAATTTAGACCTACACCATTGCTATTGTTCCACTACATAGCTGTGGGTTGATAACGGTTAAATATAGACCTATACCATAGTTAGTGTTCCACTACATAAGCTGTGGGTTGATAATGGTCAAATTTAGACCTACACCATTGCTAGTGTTCCACTACATAGCTGTGGGTTGATAATGGTTAAATATAGACCTATACCATAGTTAGTGTTCCACTACATAAGCTGTGGGTTGATAATGGTCAAATTTAGACCCACACCATTGCTGGTGCTCCACTACATAGCTGTGGGTTGATAATGGTCAAATTTAGACCTACACCAATGCTAGTGCTCCACTACATAGCTGTGGTTTGATAATGGTCAAATTTAGACATATACCACAGCTATTGCTCAACTACATATTTATGGGTTGATAATGTTTAAATATTGACCCACACCATTGCTAGTGCTCCACTACATAGCTGTGGGTTAATAATGGTCAAATTTAGACCAATACCATTGCTAGTGCTCCACTACATAGCTGTGGGTTGATAATGGTCAAATATAGACCTACACGATAGCTAGTGCTCCACTACATAGCTGTGGGTTGATAATGTTTAAATATAGACCTACACCATTGCTAGTGCTCCACTACATAGCTGTGGGTTGATAATGGTAAAATTTAGACCTACACCATTGCTAGGGCTCCCCTACATAGTTGTGGGTTGATAAAGGTCAAATTTAGACCTACACCATTGCTAGTGTTCCACTACATAGCTGTGGGTTGATAAAGGTCAAATTTAGACCCACACCATTGCTAGTGTTCCACTACATAGCTGTGGGTTGATAATGGTTAAATTAAGACCCACACCATTGCTAGTTTTCCACTACCTAGCTGTGGGTTGATAATGGTTAAATTTAGACCCACACCACAGCTAGTGTTCCACTACATAGCTGTGGGTTGATAATGGTTAAATTTAGACCCACACCATTGCTAGTGCTCCACTACATAGCTGTGGGTTGATAGTGGTCAAATTTAGACCCACACCATAGCTAGTGTTCCACTACATAGCTGTGAGTTGATAATGGTTAAATTTAGACCCACACCACAGCTAGTGTTCCACTACATAGCTGTGGGTTGATAATGGTTAAATTAAGACCCACACCATTGCTAGTTTTCCACTACCTAGCTGTGGGTTGATAATGGTTAAATTTAGACCCACACCACAGCTAGTGTTCCACTACATAGCTGTGGGTTGATAATGTTTAAATTTAGACCCACACCATTGCTAGTACTCAACTACATAGCTGTGGGTTGATAATGGTCAAATTAAGACCCACACCATTGCTAGTTTTCCACCACCTAGCTGTGGGTTGATAATGGTTAAATTTAGACCTACACCACAGCTAGTGTTCCAGTACATAGCTGTGGGTTGATAATGGTTAAATTTAGACCCACACCATTGCTAGTGCTCCACTCCATAGCTGTGGGTTGATAATGGTCAAATTTAGACCTGTACCATAGCTAGTGCTCAACTACATATTTATGGGTAGATAATGTTTAAATATTGACCCACACCATTGCTAGTGCTCAATTACATAGCTGTGGGTTGATAATGTTAAATTTAGACCAACACCATAGCTAGTGTTCCACTACATAGCTGTGGGTTGATAATGGTTAAATTTAGACCCACACCATTGCTAGTGCTCCACTACATAGCTGTGGGTTGATAATGGTCAAATTTAGATCTATACCATAGCTAGTGCTCAACTATATATTTATTGGTTGATAATGGTTAAATTTAGACCAACACCACTGCTAGTATTCCACTACATAGCTGTGGGTTGATAATGGTCAAATTTAGACCTACACCATTGCTAGTGCTCCACTACATAGCTGTGATTTGATAATGGTTAAATTTAGACATACACCATTGCTAGTGCTCCATTACATAGCTGTGGGTTGATAATGGTCAAGTTTAGACCCACACCATTGCTAGTGCTCAACTACATAGCTGTGGGTTGATAATGGTTAAATTAAGACCCACACCATAGCTAGTGTTCCACTACATAGCTGTGGATTGATAATGGTTAAATTTAGACCCACACCATAGCTAGTGCTCCACTACATAGCTGTGGGTTGATAATGGTTAAATTTAGACCTACACCATTGCTAGTGCTCCAATACATAGCTGTGATTTGATAATGGTTAAATTTAGACATACACCATTGCTGGTGCTCCACTACATAGCTGTGGGTTGATAATGGTCAAGATTAGACCTACACCATTGCTGGTGCTCCACTACATAGGTGTGGGTAGATAATGGTCAAATTTAGACCCACACCATTGCTAGTGCTCCACTACATAGCTGTGGGTTGATAATGGTCAAATTTAGACCCACACCATTGCTAGTGCTCCACTACATAGCTGTGGGTTGATAATGGTTAAATTTAGACCCACACCATAGCTAGTGCTCCACTACATAGCTGTGGGTGGATAATGGTTAAATTTAGACCTTCACCATTGCTAGTGTTCCACTACATAGCTGTGGGTTGATAATGGTTAAATTTAGACCCACACTATTGCTAGTGTTCCACTACATACAGTAGGCGCCAAAAAAAAATTTGCGTTGCGTTTTGGTAGTACGTACGTTTTTTTCCTGACGGTAACCGTTGGGGAGCGTTTTCGATTTTTTTTCTAAGCGTTCTTCGAAAAAGTACCGTACTTCGAAAATGCACCGTCCTTCAAAAACGCACCATCCTTCGAAAACGCACAACTCTTTCCGACTGATTGTGACGTAAAATCGTACACGTGTTGCAAATTTTGCACGTGGCTGCTATTGGCAAATTCAAGTTGCGTCCATCGCTAAAACAAGCCATTGTTTTCACTCTTTCTGTTGGTGATATGGTGTACTCGAGGTACAAAAAGCAAAGAATTCTTTACCACAGATTTAAAGGATTGAAGGCCCCAACAATCGCTAAGATATTGGTGGAGGAGGAAAGACTCGGTATCATTAGGCAGGGCGCCCATAGCTTTCTGAAGCGCCACCGTGAGACTCGCATGGCAGACGGCCAGGCAATGAGACCATCTGTTATCTCAGAAGATGTCAAGGAGATTGTGGAAGCTCAAATACAGGCTTGTTTTGAATTTTAAGGTGCCATGCTTATGAAATTGACTAAAGGAATATGAAGTTAGGAACTTTTTTTTTTTAAGAATAGCCTGTGCTAAGTATATTTGGGCATGGGTTGCTTAGTTTAATATATATCTATCTAGGCTGATGAGACTAAGTATATTTGTACATGGGTTGCTTAGTTTAATATATCTCTATCTAGGCTGATGAGACGATGGCTTGCCAGCTACACGGCCTACTTCAAAGCAAGGGCTACTCCATTTCTTTGACATGAACTGAAAGTTCATCAGAAGGGAGGTGAAGCCAAAAAACAAGGCAGAGTTGGTGGAGGGTATCAAAAGATTCTGGCTGACTTGTTGCCACCAAGTGCCAGAAATAGATCTGACATTTGAGAAAAGTGATTCCTCGAATCATTGAAATAAATGGCTATGCAACTGTTTACTGATTTATATTATTGTGGTTTTGTTGTATTCAGAGTAATAGCATTCACTGAGCAGGCACACCCCTTTGTTGTTGCATGTCTGTTGGTTTTTTGCATCAGGGCTTTACTACAAATAGGTGAAGCCATGTTGTAGTTTGTACTGGGAATTTTTTTTTAATATTCCGGAATTTAAACCATGCTGAAGTGTGGTTTTATGGATAGACAGGAAAAAGTACATAGAAGTGTGTGAGGGGAAACCAGGAATGTGTGAACACACCTTTCAGTTGGTGTACTAGTTTGTTGAGGCTATCTTAACTAGTCGCAGCTGCTCGTAAAAAAGCAGCCTTCCTAGCAAGTTGTCTTCCTTTATTGGGCTCAGTAGTCACCCAGCAGCAGCACTATACATTTAAATCAGTGTACTTGCTGAGGCTTATCTCAAACCAGTAGCCTTCCTAGCAACTTCTCTTTGTTTCCTTATTGGGCTCATTATTCATCCAGCAGCAGCACTATATATTTAAAAGATATATCGAGGGGGCCACTACCTAGCTTTAGGTACTGAATTGTCCAAGAAATAACCACATACTTTAGTAACAACCACAATCTTGATTTATCTGGATGTACAAATAATGCTCCACAAGCAAATTCCATTTTGTGTTTTATATTGCTCCTCCGATGATGTACATGTAAGGAAAGTTGCCAACTGCAATCTTATTTGGCATCTTGTCGTAAACATATCAAAGAATATCAAGTAATCAAAAAATATACATATCTACAATACTTATTTATGTAGTTTCAAACGTTTTGATGCCTGTTGCACAGCCTCTAAACATTTCTGCCACACAGGCTCGAACTCCACTGGAGCCGTCCAAAACTGAGGGTACTGGCTAAACATGACCCTCAATAATTCATCCAGTTCCTTCGAAGGAAGCCGCAGAAGGTGCCTGTTCCCCTTTGAGGTACATCTTCTCATTCGGCCAAAATACCAAACAATAGCCTGCAATTTCACAGAATTAGAGATATGCACTATCTAGGTAAGGATTGCATACATGAGCCCTCTTCACAACTGATGCAAGCTATGTTGCACTTGACATAAAAGAGGATATGCTTGGTCTTGCATTGAATTCAAGACATTTATGACAAACTGCCCTTAGATCACGCACATATTGATCAAGCTTCAACATCATGTGAAAAAAGCTACACAAGACAGTTACCTGCAGCTACATTGGCTATGCTAGTAGTAATTATATAGCAATATCAAAACTAACACAAATTAGCCTCCAGCATACAAAACATCAAAATCTGAGAAATCAAAACTAACGCAGTATATCGACAAAATCTAAACCAACACCGATTTACAAGCAATTAAAATTTGAAATACTCAGCAACTAACTAGAACATGGACAAAACTCTCTGAAAAAAAATAAATAAAGTTACCCACCTTGAGCAAACGCTGAGAAAGGGCTTAATTCTTTGTGCAAGGTAATCCTTCAGAGCCTTCCTGAACGTCATCGTGAAATACTAAACAAAACTCAATCCAGGACACTAAACACCGCGTGTTCATCGAAGGTCGCTCATTTAAGATGCGAGCGCATGGATGACGTTCAGGTTCACGTTACAATTTCAAATGATGCAGTTGCACGAAAATATTTCAACTAAACGGTGCGTAGTATGCATCCTGTAGAACGCATGCGTTCCGTTGTCCGTGCATTTCTAAATCGTACTTCTTGCGTTTTATGTTGAGCCGGCCAAACGTACAACGTACGTTGCGTTTTGGCACAACGGAAAGTTTTTTTTGGCGCCTACTGTAGCTGTGGGTTGATAATGGTTAAATTTAGACCCACACCATAGCTAGTGTTCCACTACATAGCTGTGGGTTGATAATGGTTAAATTTAAACCCACACCATAGCTAGTGTTCCACTACATAGCTGTGGGTTGATAATGGTTAAATTTAGACCCACACCATTGCTAGTGTTCCATTACATAGCTGTGGATTGATAATGGTACTACGTACGTTGAACGCTTGACCGGCTCAACATAAACGCAAGGAATACGATTTAGAAACGCATGCGTACTACAGGTTGTATACTATGCATCATTTATTTGAAATTGTTACGTGAACTTGAACGTCATCCATGCGCGTGCATCTTAAATGAGCACCCTTCAATGAACACGGGGTGTTTAGTGTCCTGGATTGAGTTCTGTTTGGTATTTTACGATGACGTTCAGAAAGGCTCTGAAGGATTACCTTGCACAAAGAAGTAAGCCCTTTCCCCAGCGTTTGCTCAAGGTGGGTAGCTTTATTTATTTTTTTTCAGAGAGTTTTGTCCATGTTCTAGTTAGTTACTGAGTATTTCAATTTTTAATTGCTTGTAAATCGTTGTTAGTTTAGATTTTGTGGATATACTGCGCTAGTTTTGATTTCTCAGATTTTGATGGTTTGTCAGCTGGAGGCTAATTTGTGTTAGTTTTGATATTGCTATATAATTACTACCAGCATAGCCAATGTAGCTGCGGGTGACTGTCTTGTGTAGCTTTTTTAACATGATGTTGAAGCTTGATCAATATGTGCGTGATCTAAGGGCAGTTTCTCATAAATGTCTTGAATTCAATGCAAGACCAAGCATATCCTATTTTATGTCAAGTGCAACAAAGCTTGCATCAGTTGTGAAGAGGGCTCATGTAGTATGCAATCCTAACTTAACATCTAGATAGTGCATATCTCTAATTCTGTGATATTGCAGGCTATTCTTTTGTATTTTGGCCGAATGAGAAGATGTACCTCTAAGGGGAACAGTCACCTTCTAGGGCTTCCTTCGAAGGAACTGGATGAATTATTGAGGGTCATGTTTAGCCAGTACCCTCAGTTTTGGAGGGCTCTAGTGGAGTTCGAGCCTGTGTGGCAGAAATGTTTAGAGGCTGTGCAACAGGCATCGAAACGTTTGAGACTACATAAATAAGTATTGTAGATATGTATATTTTTTGATTACTTGATATTCTTTGATATGTGTACGACAAGTTGCCAAATAAGATTGCAGTTGGCAACTTTCCTTACATGTAGATCATGGGAGGAGCAATATAAAACAAAAAAATGGAATTTGCTTGTGGAGCATTATTTGTCCATCCAGATAAATCATGATTGTGGTTGTTACTAAAGTTATTTAAGTATGTGGTTATTTCTTGGACAATTCAGTACCTAAAGCTAGGTAGTGGCCCCCTCGATATATCTTTTAAATATATAGTGCTGCTGCTGGATGACTAATGAGCCCAATAAGGAAACAAAGAGAAGATGCTGGGAAGGCTACTGGTTTAAGATGAGCCTCAACAAGTACACTAACTGATTTAAATATATAGTGCTGCTGCTGGGTGACAACTGAGCCCAATAAGGAAACAAAGAGAAGATGCTGGAAAGGCTACTGGTTTAAGATGAGCCTCAACAAGTACACTAACTGATTTAAATATATAGTGCTGCTGCTGGGTGACTACTGAGCCCAATAAGGAAACAAAGAGAAGATGCTGGGAAGGCTACTGGTTTAAGATGAGCCTCAACAAGTACACTAACTGATTTAAATATATAGTGCTGCTGCTGGATGACTACTGAGCCCAATAAGGAAACAAAGAGAAGATGCTGGAGAGGCTACTGGTTTAAGATGAGCCTCAACAAGTACACTAACTGATTTAAATATATAGTGCTGCTGCTGGATGACTACTGAGCCCAATAAGGAAACAAAGAGAAGATGCTGGAAAGGCTACTGGTTTAAGATGAGCCTCAACAAGTACACTAACTGATTTAAATATATAGTGCTGCTGCTGGGTGACTATTGAGCCCAATAAGGAAACAAAGAGAAGATGCTGGGAAGGCTACTGGTTTAAGATAAGCCTCAACAAGTACACCAACTGATTTAAATATATAGTGATGCTGCTGGGTGACTACTGAGCCCAATAAGGAAACAAAGAGAAGATGCTGGGAAGGCTACTGGTTAAAGATGAGCCTCAACAAGTACACTAACTGATTCAAATATATAGTGCTGCTGCTGGGTGACTACTGAGCCCAATAAGGAAACAAAGAGAAGATGCAGGGAAGGCTACTGGATGAGCTCAACAAGTACACTAACTGATTCAAATATATAGTGCTGCTACTGGATGACTACTGAGCCCAATAAGGAAACAAAGATAAGATGCTGGGAAGGCTACTGGTTTAAGATATGCCTCAACAAGTAGACCAACTGATTTAAATATATAGTGCTGCTTCTGGATGACTACTGAGCCCAATAAGGAAACAAAGAGAAGATGCTGGGAAGGCTACTGGTTTAAGATAAGCCTCAACAAGTAGACCAACTGATTTAAATATATAGTGCTGCTGCTAGGTGACTACTGAGCCCAATAAGGAAACAAAGAGAAGATGCTGGGAAGGCTACTGGTTTAAGATAAGCCTCAACAAGTAGACCAACTGATTTAAATATATAGTGCTGCTGCTGGGTGACTACTGAGCCCAATAAGGAAACAAAGAGAAGATGCTGGGAAGGCTACTGGTTTAAGATGAGCCTCAACAAGTACACTAACTGATTCAAATATATAGTGCTGCTGCTGGGTGACTACTGAGCCCAATAAGGAACCCAAGAGAAGACGCAGGGAAGGCTACTGGTTTAAGATGACCTCAACAAGTACACTAACTGATTCAAATATATAGTGCTGCTGCTGGATGAATACTGAGCCCAATAAGGAAACCAAGAGAAGATGCTGGGAAGGCTACTGGTTTAAGATAAGCCTCAACAAGTAGACCAACTGATTTAAATATATAATGCTGCTGCTGAATGACTAATGAGCCCAATAAGGAAACAAAGAGAAGATGCTGGGAAGGCTACTGGTTTAAGATAAGCCTCAACAAGTAGACCAACTGATTTAAATATATAGTGCTGCTGCTGGGTGAATACTGAGCCCAATAAGGAAACAAAGAAAAGTTGCTGAGAAGGCTACTGGTTTAAGATAAGCCTCAACAAGTAGACCAACTGGTTTAAATATATAGTGCTGCTGCTGGGTGACTACTGAGCCCAATAAGCAAACAAAGAAAACTTGCTAGGAAGGCTGTTGTTTCACGAGCAGCTGCTACTGGTAAAGATAGCATCAACAAACTAGTACACCAACTGAAAGGTGTGTTCACACATTCCTGGTTTCCCCCCACACACTTCCATGTACTTTTCCTGTCTATCCATAAAACCACACTTCAGCATGATTCAAATTCCAGAACAGTAAATTGTTTTCTCCCAGTACAAACTACAACATGGCTTCACCTATTTGTAGTAAAGCTCAGATGCAAAGAAACAGACATGCAACAACAAAGGGGTGTGCCTGCTCAGTGAATGCTATTACTCTGAATACAACAAAACCACAGTAATATAAATCAGTAACCAGTTGCATTGCCATTCAGTTCAATGATTGGAGGAATCACTTTTCTCAAATGTCGGATATATTCCTGGCACTTAGTGGCATCAACAGTCAGCCAGAATCTTTTTATCCCCTCCACCAACTCTGCCTTGTTTATGGCTTCACCTCCCTTCTGATAAACTTTAAGTTCATGCCAAAGAGATGGAGTAGCCCTTGCTTTAAAGCAGGCCGTGTAGCTAGCAAGCTGTGGTCTCATCAGCCTAGATAGAGATATATTAAACTATGCAACCCATGTACAAATATATACTTAGTCGTCTCATCAGCCTAGATAGAGATATATTAAACTAAGCAACCCATGTATACAAATATACTTAGTCGTCTCATCAGCCTAGATAGAGATATATTAAACTAAGCAACCCATGTAGAAATATACTTACATGTAGCAAGGCTATTCTTTAAAATAAATAAAAAGTTCCTAACTTCATATTCCTTTAGGCAATTTCATAAGTATGGCACCTTAAAATTCAAAACAAGCCTGCATTTGAGCCTCCACAATCTCCTTGACATCTTCTGAGATAACTGATGGCCTCCCATTGCCTGGTTGTCTGCCATGCGAGTCTCACGGTGGCGCTTTAGAAAGCACTGGGCGCCCTGCCAGGTGACACCGAGTCTTTCCTCCTCCACCAATATCTTAGCGATTGTTGGGGCCTTCAATCCTTTAAATCTGTGGTAAAGAATTCTTTGCTTTTCGTGCCTCGAGTACACCACATCACCGACAGAGTGAAAAATGGCTTGTTTTAGCGAGCGACGCAACTTGAACTAGCCAATAACAACCTCGTGCAAAATTTGCAATACGGGTATGATTTTACATCATAATCAGTCGGGGGGATTGTGCGTTTTCTAACAACGGTGCTTTTTCGAAGGTCCCTGCATTTTCGTAGAACGCTTAGAAAAAAAATCGGAAACGCTCCCCCAACGGTTACACACAGAAAATAAACGTATGTTGGACCAGAAAGCAACGGAAAGTTTTTTTGGCACCTACTGTAGCTGTGGGTTGATAGTAGTTAAATATAGACCCACACCTAGCCCTAGCAACAAACATGCCAGCTCAAGCAACAGACATGTTAGCCCTAGCAACAAACATGCCAGATCAAGCAACAGACATGCTAGCCCTAGCAACAAACATGCCAGCTCAAGCAACAGACATGCTAGCCCTAGCAACAAACATGTCAGCTCAAGCAACAGACATGCTAACCGTAGAAACAAACATGTCTGCTCAAGCAACAGACATGCTAGTCCTAGCAACAAACATGCCAACTCAAGCAACATATATGCTAGCCCTAGCAACAGACATGCCAGCTCAAGCAACAGACATGCTAGCCCTAGCAACAAACATGCCAGCTCAAGCAACAGACATGCTAGCCCTAGCAACAAACAGGCCAGCTCAAGCAACAGATGTGCTAGTCCAAGCAACAAACTTGTCAGCTCAAGCAACAGACATGCTAGTCCTAGCAACAAATATGTCAGCTCAAGCAACAGACATGCCAGCTCAAGCAACATACATGCTAGTCCAAGCAAACAAACATGCTAGCCCTAGCAACAAACATGTCAGCTCAAGCAACAGACATGCTAGCCCTAGCAACAGACATGCTAGCCCTAGTAACAAACATGTCAGCTCAAGCAACTGACATGCCAGTTCAAGCAACAGACATGCCAGCTCAAGCAACAGACATGCTAGCCCTAGCAACAGACATGCCAGCTAAAGCAACAGACATGCTAGTCCTAGAAACAAACATGCCAGCTCAAGCAAGACATGCCAGCTCAAGCAACAGACATGCTAGCCCTAGCAACAGACATGCCAGCTCAAGCAACAGACATGCTAGTCCTAGCAACAAATATGCCTGCTCAAGCAACAGATATGCTAGCCCTAGCAACAAACATGTCAGCTCAAGCAACAGACATGCCAGCTCAAGTAACAGACATGCCAGCTCAAGCAACAGACATGCTAGTCCTAGCAACAGACATGCCAGCTCAAGCAACAGACATGCTAGTCCGAGCAACAAACTTGCCAGCTCATGCAACAGACATGCTAGCCCTAGCAACAAACATGTCAGCTCAAGCAACAGACATGCTAGTCCTAGCAACAAACATGCCAGCTCAAGCAACAGACATGCTAGCACTAGCAACAAAAATGTCTGCTCAAGAAACAGACATGCTAGTTCTAGCAACAAACATGCCAGCTCAAGCAACAGACATGCTAGCCCTAGCAACAGACATGCCAGCTCAAGCAACAGACATGCTAGCCCAAGCAACAAACATGCCAGCTCAAGTAACACACATGCTAGCCCTAGCAACAAACATGCCAGCTAAAGCAACAGATATGCTAGCCCTAGCAACAAACATGCCAGCTAAAGCAACAGACATGCTAGCCCTTGCAACAAACATGTCTGCTCAAGCAACAGACATGCTAGTCCTAGCAACAAATATGCCAACTCAAGCAACAGACATGCTAGCCCTGGCAACAGACATGCCAGCTCAGGCAACAGACATGCTAGCCCTTGCAACAAACATGCCACCTCAAGCAACAGATATGCTAGTCCTCGCAACAAACATGCCAGCCCAGGCAACAGACATGCTAGCCCTAGCAAGAAACATGTCAGCTTAAGCAACAAACATGTCAGCTCAAGCAACGGACATGCCAACTCAGGCAACAGACATGCTAGCCCTAGCAACAAACATGCCAGCTAAAGCAACAGACTTGCTAGTCCAAGAAACAAACATGTCAGCTCAAGCAACAGACATGCTAGCCCTAGCAACAAATGTCAGCTCAAGCAACAGACATGCCAGCACAAGCAACAGATATGGTAGTCCAAGCAACAAACATGCCAGCTCAAGCAAGACATGCTAGCCCTAGCAACAAACATGTCAACTCAAGCAACAGACATGCCAGCTCAAGCAAGAGACATGCCAGCTCAAGCAAAAGATTTGCTAGTCCTAGCAACAAACATGCTAGCCTTAGCAACAGACATGCCAGCTCAAGCAACAGACATGCTAGCTCTAGCAACAAACTTGCCAGCTCAAGCAACAGACATGCCAGTCCTAGCAACAAACATGCCTGCTCAAGCAAGAGACACGCCATCTCAAGCAACAGACATGCCAGCTCAAGCAACAGACATGCCAGCTCAATCAACAGACATGCTAGTCCAAGCAATAAACATGCCAGCTCAAGCAACAGACATGCTAGTTCTAGCAACAAACATGCCAGCTCAAGCATCAGACATGCTAGCCCTAGCAACAAATATGTCAGCTCAAGCAACAGACATGCCAGCTCAAGCAACAGACATGCCAGCTCAAGCAACAGACATGCTAGCCCTAGCAACAGACATGCCAGCTCAAGCAACAGACATGCTAACCCTAGCAACAAACATGTCTGCTCAAGCAAAAGACATGCTAGTCCTAGCAACAAACATGCCAGCTCAAGCAACATATATGCTAGCCCTAGCAACATAGAGGCCAGCTCAAGCAACAGATGTGCTAGTCCAAGCAACAAACTTGTCAGCTCAAGCAACAGACTTGCTAGTCCAAGCAACAAACTTGTCAGCTCAAGCAACAGACATGCTAGTCCTAGCAACAAATATGTCAGCTCAAGCAACAGACATGCCAGCTCAAGCAACAGACATGCTAGTCCAAGCAAACAAACATGCTAGCCCTAGCAACAAACATGTCAGCTCAAGCAACAGACATGCTAGCCCTAGCAACAGACATGCTAGCCCTAGCAACAAACATGTCAGCTCAAGCAACTGACATGCCAGCTCAAGCAACAGACATGCCAGCTCAAGCAACAGACATGCTAGCCCTAGCAACAGACATGCCAGCTAAAGCAACAGACATGCTAGTCCTAGAAACAAACATGCCAGCTCAAGCAAGACATGCCAGCTCAAGCAACAGACATGCTAGCCCTAGCAACAGACATGCCAACTCAAGCAACAGACATGCTAGTCCTAGCAACAAATATGCCTGATCAAGCAACAGATATGCTAGCCTTAGCAACAAACATGTCAGCTCAAGCAACAGACATGCCAGCTCAAGTAACAGACATGCCAGCTCAAGCAACAGACATGCTAGTCCTAGCAACAGACATGCCAGCTCAAGCAACAGACATGCTAGTCCGAGCAACAAACATGCCAGCTCATGCAACAGACATGCTAGCCCTAGCAACAAACATGTCAGCTCAAGCAACAGACATGCTAGTCCTAGCAACAAACATGCCAGCTCAAGCAACAGACATGCTAGCCCTAGCAACAGACATGCCAGCTCAAGCAACAGATTTGCTAGCCCAAGCAACAAACATGCCAGCTCAAGTAACAGACATGCTAGCCCTAGCAACAAACATGCCAGCTCAAGCAACAGATATGCTAGCCCTAGCAACAAACATGTCTGCTCAAGCAACAGACATGCTAGTCCTAGCAACAAATATGCCAACTCAAGCAACAGACATGCTAGCCCTGGCAACAGACATGCCAGCTCAGGCAACAGACATGCTAGCCCTAGCAACAAACATGCCACCTCAAGCAACAGATATGCTAGTCCTAGCAACAAACATGCCAGCTCAGGCAACAGACATGCTAGCCCTAGCAAGAAACATGTCAGCTTAAGCAACAAACATGTCAGCTCAAGCAACGGACATGCCAACTCAGGCAACAGACATGCTAGCCCTAGCAACAAACATGCCAGCTAAAGCAACAGACTTGCTAGTCCAAGAAACAAACATGTCAGCTCAAGCAACAGACATGCTAGCCCTAGCAACAAATGTCAGCTCAAGCAACAGACATGCCAGCACAAGCAACATATATGGTAGTCCAAGCAACAAACATGCCAGCTCAAGCAAGACATGCTAGCCCTAGCAACAAACATGTCAGCTCAAGCAACAGACATGCCAGCTCAAGCAAGAGACATGCCAGCTCAAGCAAAAGATTTGCTAGTCCTAGCAACAAACATGCTAGCCTTAGCAACAGACATGCCAGCTCAAGCAACAGACATGCTAGCTCTAGCAACAAACTTGCCAGCTCAAGCAACAGACATGCCAGTCCTAGCAACAAACATGCCTGCTCAAGCAAGAGACATGCCATCTCAAGCAACAGACATGCCAGCTCAAGCAACAGACATGCCAGCTCAATCAACAGACATGCTAGTCCAAGCAATAAACATGCCAGCTCAAGCAACAGACATGCTAGTCCTAGCAACAAACATGCCAGCTGAAGCATCAGACATGCTAGCCCTAGCAACAAATATGTCAGCTCAAGCAACATACATGCCAGCTCAAGCAACAGACATGCCAGCTCAAGCAACAGACATGCTAGCCCTAGCAACAGACATGCCAGCTGAAGCAACAAACATGCTAGTCCTAGCAACAAACATGCCTGCTCAAGCAACAGATATGCTAGCCCTAGCAACAAACTTGTCAGCTCAAGCAACAGACAGGCCAGCTCAAGCAACAGACATGCTAGCCCTAGCAACAAATATGTCAGCTCAAGCAACAGACATGCCAGCTCAAGGAACAGACAGGCCAGCTCAAGCAACAGACATGCTAATCCTAGCAACAAACATGCCAGCTCAAGCAACAGACATGCTAGCCCAAGTAACAAATATGTCAGCTCAAGCAACCGACATGCCAGCTCAAGCAACAGACATGCCAGCTCAAGCAACAGACATGCCAGCTCAAGCAACAGACATGCTAATCCTAGCAACAAACATGCCAGCTCAAGCAACAGACAATGCTAGCCTAGCCATTGCAGTAGTGACATAATATTTCCTTAGAGTATTCACTATCGAGTCACACATGTACATGCCATAAATTGGGAAAAAAGAATAGATTTACATTCATATTGCTAGTGTCACAGCTACTAGCATATCTTTTTCTATATATTAGATTACATTCATATTGCTAGTGTCACAGCTACTAGCATATCTATTTCTATATATTAGATTACATTCATATTGCTAGTGTCACAGCTACTAGCATATCTATTTCTATATATTAGATTACATTCATATTGCTAGTGTCACAGCTACGAGCATATCTATTTCTATATATTAGATTACATTCATATTGCTAGTGTCACAGCTACTAGCATATCCATTTCTATATATTAGATTACATTCATATTTGTAGTGTCACAGCTACTGGCATATCTATTTCTATATATTAGATTACATTCATATTGCTAGTGTCACAGCTACTAGCATATCCATTTCTATATATTAGATTACATTCATATTGCTAGTGTCACAGCTACTAGCATATCAATTTCTATATATTAGATTACATTCATATTTGTAGTGTCACAGCTACTAGCATATCTATTTCTATATATTAGATTACATTCATATTTGTAGTGTCACAGCTGCTAGCATATCTATTTCTATATATTAGATTACATTCATATTGCTAGTGTCACAGCTACTAGCATATCTATTTCTATATATTAGATTACATTCATATTGCTAGTGTCACAGCTACTAGCATATCATTTCTATATATTAGATTACATTCATATTGCTAGTGTCACAGCTACTAGCATATCCATTTCTATATATTAGATTACATTCATATTGCTAGTGTCACAGCTACTAGCATATCTATTTCTATATATAGGATTACATTCATATTCGTAGTGTCACAGCTACTAGCATATCTATTTCTATATATTAGATTACATTCATATTGGTAGTGTCACAGCTACTAGCATATCTATTTCTATATATTAGATTACATTAGTATTGCTAGTGTCACAGCTACTAGCATATCTATTTCTATATATTAGATTACATTCATATTCGTAGTGTCAATGCTAGAGTAGGTACCAAAAAAAAACTTTCCGTTCCGTTTAGGTACAACCTACGTTGAACGATAGACCGGCTCAACATAAACTGCAAGAAGTACGATATAGAAACACACGGTCAACGGAACACATGTGTTCTACAGGTTGCATACTATGCACCATTTATTTGAAATTCTTACCTGCAACTGCATCATTTGAAATTGTTACGTGAACCTGAACGTCATCCATGCGCGCACATCTTAAATGAGCACCCTTCGATGAACACGCGGTGTTTAGTGTCCTGGATTGAGTTCTGTTAAGTATTTCACGATGACGTTCAGGAAGGCTCTGAAGGATTACCTTGCACAAAGAAGTAAGCCCTTTCCCCAGCGTTTGCTCAAGGTGGGAAGCTTTATTTATTTTTTTTAATTGCTTGTAAATCGGTGTTGGTCTAGATTTTGTGGATATACTGCGTTAGTTTTGATTCCTCAGATTTTGATGTTTTGTATGCTGGAGGCTAATTTGTGTTAGTTTTGATATTGCTATATAATTACTACTAGAATAGCCAATGTAGCTGCAGGTGACTGTCTTGTGTAGCTTTTTTCACATGATGTTGAAGCTTGATCAATATGTGCGTGATCTAAGGACAGTTTCTCATAAATGTCTTGAATTCAATGCAAGACCAAGCATATCCTATTTTATGTCAAGTGCAACAAAGCTTGCATCAGTTGTGAAGAGGACTCATGTAGTATGCAATCTTTATTTAAGATCTAGATAGTGCATATCTCTAATTCTGTGATATTGCAGGCTATTGTTTGGTATTTTGGCCGAATGAGAAGATGTACCTCAAATGGGAACAGGCACCTTCGAGGGCTCCCTTCGAAGGAACTGGATGAATTATTGAGGGTCATGTTTAGCCAGTACCCTCAGTTTTATAGGGCTCCAGTGGAGTTCGAGCCCGTGTGGCAGAAATGTTTAGAGGCAGTGCAACAGGCAACGAAACGTTTGAGACTACATAAATAAGTATTGTAGATATGTATACTTTTTGATTACTTGATATTCTTTGATATGTTTACGACAAGATATCAAATAAGATTGCAGTTGGCAACTTTCCTTACATGTACATCATGGGAGGAGCAATATAAAACACAAAATGGAATTTGCTTGTGGAGCATTATTTGTCCATCCAGATAAATCATGATTGTGGTTGTTACTAAAGTTATTTAAGTATGTGGTTATCTCTTGGACAATTCAGTACCTAAAGCTAGGTAGTGGCCCCCTCGATATATCTTTTAAATATATAGTGCTGCTATTGGGTGACTACTGAGCCCAATAAGGAAACAAAGAGAAGTTGCTGGGAAGGCTCCTGGTTTAAGATGAGCCTCAACAAGTAGACCAACTGATTTAAATATATAGTGCTGCTGCTGGATGACTACTGAGCCCAATAAGCTAAAAAAGACAACTTGCTAGGAAGGCTGTGGTTTCACGAGCAGCTGCTACTAGTTAAGATAGCCTCAACAAACTAGTTCACCAACTGAAAGGTGTGTTCACACATTCCTGGTTTCCCCTCACACACTTCCATGTGCTTTTTCCTGTATATCCATAAAACCACACTTCAGCATGGTGCAAATTCCAGAATAGTAAATTGTTTTCTCCCAGTACAAACTACAACATGGCTTCACCTATTTGTAGTAAAGCTCTGATGCAAAGAAACAGACATGCAACAACAAAGGGGTGTGCCTGCTCAGTGAATGCTATTACTCTGAATACAACAAAACCACAATAATATAAACCAGTAACCAGTTGCATTGTCATTCAGTTCAATGATTCGAGGAATCACTTTTCTCAAATGTCGGATATATTTCTGGCACTTGGTGGCAACAACAGTCAGCCAGAATCTTTTGATCCCCCCCCCCCCCCCACCAACTCTGCCTTGTTTTTTGGCTACACCTCCCTTCTGATGAACTTTCAGTTCATGCCAAAGAGATGGAGTAGCCCTTGCTTTGAAGTAGGCCGTGTAGCTGGCAAGCCGTCGTCTCATCAGCCTAGATAGAGATATATTAAACTAAGCAACCCATGAACAAATATACTTAGTCGTCTCATCAGCCTAGATAGAGATATATTAAACTAAGCAACCCATGTTCAAATATACTTAGTCTCATCAGCCTAGATAGAGATATATTAAACTAAGCAACTCATGTACAAATATACTTAGTCGTCTCATCAGCCTAGATAGAGATATATTAAACTAAGCAACCCATGTACAAATATACTTAGTCTCATCAGCCTAGATAGAGATATATTAAACTAAGCAACCCATGCACAAATATACTTAGTCTCATCAGCCTAGATAGAGATATATTAAACTAAGCAACCCATGTACAAAAATACTTAGTCTCATCAGCCTAGATAGAGATATATTAAACTAAGCAACCCATGTACAAATATACTTAGTCTCATCAGCCTAGATAGAGATATATTAAACTAAGCAACCCATGCACAAATATGCTTAGCAAGGCTATTCTTTAAAATAAATAAAAAGTTCCTAACTTCATATTCCTTTAGTCAATTTCATAAGCATGGCACCTTAAAATTCAAAACAAGCCTGCATTTGAGCCTCCACAATCTCCTTGACATCTTCTGAGATAACTGATGGCCTCCCATTGCCTGGCCGTCTGCCATGCGAGTCTCTCGGTAGCGCTTCAGAAACCTCTGGGCGCCCTGCCTAGTGATACTGAGTCTTTCCTCCTCCTCCAATATCTTTGCGATTGTTGGGGCCTTCAATCCTTTAAATCTAAGGTAAAGAATTCTTTGCTTTTTGTACGTCGAATACACCATATTACCGACAGAAAGAGTGAAAAAAATGGCTGTTTTAGCGATGGACGCAACTTGAATATGCCAATAGCAGCCACGTGCAAAATTTGCAATACGTGTACGATTTTACATCACAATCAGTCGGAAAGGATTGTGCATTTTCGAAGAACGCTTAGAAAACCAATCGGAAACGCTCCCCCAACGGTTACGCTCTGACAATAAACGTACGTACTTCCATAACGCAACGGAAAGTGTTTTTTTGGCGCCTACTGTACTAGCATATCAATTTCTATATATTAGATTACATTCATATTGCTAGTGTCACAGCTACTAGCATATCCATTTCTATATATTAGATTACATTCATATTGCTAGTGTCACAGCTACTAGCATATCTATTTCTATATATTAGATTACATTCATATTGCTAGTGTCACAGCTACTAGCATATCCATTTCTATATATTAGATTACATTCATATTGCTAGTGTCACAGCTACTAGCATATCCATTTCTATATATTAGATTACATTCATATTGCTAGTGTCACAGCTACTAGCATATATATTTCTATATATAGATTACATTCATATTGCTAGTGTCACAGCTCCTAGCATATCTATTTCTATATATTAGATTACATTCATATTGCTAGTGTCACAGCTACTAGCATATATATTCCTATATATTAGATTACATTCATATTGCTAGTGTCACAGCTACTAGCATATCTATTTCTATATATTAGATTACATTCATATTGCTAGTGTCACAGCTACTAGCATATCCATTTCTATATATTAGATTACATTCATATTGCTAGTGTCACAGCTACTGGCATATCTATTTCTATATATTAGATTACATTCATATTGCTAGTGTCACAGCTACTAGCATATCTATTTCTATATATTAGATTACATTCATATTGCTCGTGTCACAGCTACTGGCATATCTATTTCTATATTTTACATTACATTCATATTGCTAGTGTCACAGCGACTAGCATATCTATTTCTATATATTAGATTACATTCATATTGCTAGTGTCACAGCTACTAGCATATCTATTTCTATATATTAGATTACATTCATATTGCTAGTGTCACAGCTACTAGCATATCTATCTCTATATATTAGATTACATTCATATTGCTAGTGTCACAGCTACTAGCATATCTATTTCTATATATTAGATTACATTCATATTCGTTAGTGTCACAGCTACTAGCATATCTATTTCTATATATTAGATTACATTCATATTGCTAGTGTCACAGCTACTAGCATATCTATTTCTATATATTAGATTACATTCATATTGCTAGTGTCAGAGCTACTAGCATATCTATTTCTATATATAGGATTACATTCATATTCGTAGTGTCACAGCTACTAGCATATCTATTTCTATATATTAGATTACATTCATATTGCTAGTGTCACAGCTACTAGCATATATATTTCTATATATTAGATTACATTCATATTCGTAGTATCACAGCTACTAGCATATCTATTTCTATATATTAGATTACATTCATATTGCTAGTGTCACAGCTACTAGCATATCCATTTCTATATATTAGATTACATTCATATTGCTAGTGTCACAGCTACTAGCATATCTATTTCTATATATTAGATTACATTCATATTGCTAGTGTCACAGCTACTAGCACATCTATTTCTATAGGTTAGATTACATTCATATTTGTAGTGTCACAGCTACTAGCATATCTATTTCTATATATTAGATTACATTCATATTGCTAGTGTCACAGCTACTAGCATATATATTTCTATATATTAGATTACATTCATATTGCTAGTGTCACAGCTACTAGCATATATATTTCTATATATTAGATTACATTCATATTGCTAATGTCACAGCTACTAGCATATCTATTTCTATATATAGGATTCTCAGGCTTACATCAAATTCTGGAACTGTAAAGAGTGGCATGTTGCAGCGAATCACTGTGTTGTCATCTGCAAGAATGCATTGATTACTGTTGGCTATATCACAGTGGACACTATCCAGCCTGCACGACCAACATTGAACCTATAAAGAGGATCAGAGGACCACACAACAAAAACACAATCAATATAACCTCTTCTTCTATCAGGTCAACATAATCTCACCAGGTTAAACATCTTACCAGGCTTGTAAATTGGCACATGAGCTGTATTTCCCAAGGACTTCGGACACACGCCCACGACATATACAGTTTGGAGAACCACACCAAAAAGCACAAACTTAAAACCAAGTAGAGAGCAACAAAGTTCCATAGAATTAGAGCCATTCTCTGCAGCGTTGTCCGCTGGTGGTAGGGCAACAACGTGTGCTTCTATCAGTGATACAGAACAACAAACATATATATAATCATAAATGCAACTATATACATATATATAATCATACATGCAGCTATATGCACACGCACACATATATATATATATACTATACGTAAAGTTTTGTGTGCCCCTGACAATCAACATCAATAATAGCCTAGACAAAAGGCCTATCTCCCAGGGCGGGTTTATCTAGATCACATCCTGATAATTCGTATCTACGTCAGTTCGACATAAATCCTGTCCCGACTAGTGGTAGGATTTATCTAGATCAGAACCTGATAATTAATTATCTACATCAGATCTACATAAATCCTGTCCCCACTAGGGGTAGGATTTATCTAGATCAGAACCTGATAATTATCTACATCAGATCTACATAAATCCTGTCCCCACTAGGGGTAGGATTTATCTAGATCAGAACCTGATATTTATCTACATCAGATCTACATAAATCCTGTCCCCACTAGGGGTTAGGGTTTATGTCCCCACTAGGGGTAGGATTTATGTCCCCACTGTAATTTTATACAAATCACAATTCACACCTCCAGCAACAGGTTTACACTAATAGTACTGCTGATCACATGATCCCACTGACTTGCACTCATGTACATGTGTCTAAGCTACAGGAGAGGGGGAGCCTGGTATTGAGAATGATTCCACTGACTTGCACTCATGTACATGTGTCTAAGCTACAGGAGAGGGGGAGCCTAGTTTTGAGAATGATTCCACTGACTTGCACTCATGTACATGTGTCTAAGCTACAGGAGAGGGGAGCCTAGTATTGAGAATGATTCCACTGACTTGCACTCATGTACATGTGTCTAAGCTACAGGAGGGGAAGCCTACTGACTTGCACTCATGTACATGTGTCTAAGCTACAGGAGAGGGGGAGCCTAGTATTGAGAATGACTCCACTGACTTGCACTCATGTACATGTGTCTAAGCTACAGGAGAGGGGGAGCCTAGTATTCAGAATGATCCCACTGACTTGCACTCATGTACATGTGTCTAAGCTACAGGAGAAGGGTTGCCAGTATTGAGAATGATTCCACTGACTTGCACTCATATACATGTGTCTAAGCTACAGGAGAGGGGGAGCCTAGTATTGAGAATGATTCCACTGACTTGCACTCATGTACATGTGTCTAAGCTACAGGAGAGGGGGAGCCAGTATTGAGAATGATTCCACTGACTTGCACTCATGTGCATGTGTCTAAGCTACAGGAGAGGGGGAGCCTGGTATTGAGAATGATTCCACTGACTTGCACTCATGTACATGTGTCTAAGCTACAGGAGAGGGGGAGCCTAGTATTGAGAATGATTCCACTGACTTGCACTCATGTACATGTGTCTAAGATACAGGAGAGAGGAATCCTAGTTTTGAGAATGATTCAACTGACTTGCACTCATGTACATGTGTCTAAGCTACAGGAGAGGGGGAGCTTAGTATTGAAAATGATTCCACTGACTTGCACTCATGTACATGTGTCTAAGCTACAGGAGAGGGGGAGCATAGTACTGAGAATGATTCCACTGACTTACACTCATGTACATGTGTCTAAGCTACAGGAGAGGGGGAGCCTAGTATTGAGAATGATTCCACTGACTTGCACTCATGTACATGTGTCTAAGCTACAGGAGAGGGGAATCCTAGTTTTGAGAATGATTCAACTGACTTGCACTCATGTACATGTGTCTAAGCTACAGGAGGGGGGAAGCCTAGTATTCAGAATGATTCCACTGACTTGCACTCATGTACATGTGTCTAAGCTACAGCAGAGGGGAGCCTAGTATTGAGAATGATTCCACTGACTTGCACTCATGTACATGTGTCTAAGCTACAGGAGAGGGGGAGCCTAGTATTCAGAATGATTCCACTGACTTGCACTCATGTACATGTGTCTATGCTACAGGAGAGGGGGAGCCTAGTATTGAGAATGATTCCACTGACTTGCACTCATGTACATGTGTCTAAGCTACAGGAGAGGGGGAGCCTAGTATTGAGAATGATTCAACTGACTTGAACTCATGTACATGTGTCTAAGCTACAGGAGAGGGGGAGCCTAGTATTGAGAATGATTCCACTGACTTGCACTCATGTACATGTGTCTAAGCTACAGGAGAGGGGAGCCTAGTATTGAGAGTGATTCAACTGACTTGCACTAATGTACATGTGTCTAAGCTACAGGAGATGGGGAGCCTAGTTTTGAGAATGATTCCACTGACTTGCACTCATGTACATGTGTCTAAGCTACAGGAGAGGGGGAGCCTAGTATTGAGAATGATTCCACTGACTTGCACTCATGTACATGTGTCTAAGCTACAGGAGAAGGGGAGCCTAGTATTGAGAATGATTCCACTGACATGCACTCATGTACATGTGTCTAAGCTACAGGAGAGGGGAAGCCTAGTATTGAGAATGATTGGTGTGCTACTGTTCTTCCTATACTACTTAACCATTCAGCAGAATCGGCAAGAAGTGCACATTTGGTCTCTTGAAAGGAAGTGGGTGGCATTGGCTGTTGACCCAATTTGGCTATGTGCCAAACATAATTGGGTATGCATAGTA
Organism: Leptonemataceae bacterium; assembly: GCA_965261955.1. Taxonomy (GTDB): domain Bacteria; phylum Spirochaetota; class Leptospiria; order Leptospirales; family Leptonemataceae; genus JABAAI01. The sequence continues at coordinate 50,364 of CBDHEM010000034.1, read as the reverse complement.
CTACACAAGATCCAAGACTCAGTGTAATCACAGCACAGAGATGAGTACAGGTAGAGGAAGGAGCCATAGTAGTGGCGGTGCCATAGCAACCACTTCAACAACAGCAGAACCCATGTAGCCATTGACATCTAACGCTTATGATTAATAACCAATCAAACAAAGCAACACAGCGAGTGGACGGAGTAATCAATTCCACACACTGAATGGGAGTTTTATTATGGATTATTATCATTGGGTGAGGAAGGGGTGGGGTAGGGGGAAGGGGGCGTGGTGGTAAAGGGGGATAATCAGATAGAGACTGTTGAGGAAAACAAATGGGGTATTGGTTTGGTGAAATGGATGGATGAGGATAAGGATGTCTATAGAAGAAAGGGGAGGGGAGGTAGTGTGGGATATGTTCTCTCGATAAGCTGCAGCAAACATGGATATCATTCCTTCTTTGCACCTGTCTTCCCAATCCCCAATCATGGCCTCTAGCTCCTGTTCTATCCCTCATTCTGGCCTCCCTCAAACTCGCATGCTCCTCAAAAGTAGGACCATCGGCCATGATGCAGCCAGAGGTCTATTTCCTCATAATGGGCATGCAGAGATGTTGCCATCACACACCAGATCAAGCAGATAATTATAATAAGAAAATATAGTTTAAATTTGCTTTGAAAAAGCTAATAAGAAAGCAAAACTCCAAAGCTTCTAACAAATAGCAGCTGCTGCTCCTATAACATGCCAACTATAGCAAATAGCAGCTGCTGCTCCTATAACATGCCAACTATAGAAAATAGCAGCTGCTGCTCCTATAACATGCCAACTATAGCAAATAGCAGCTGCTGCTCCTATAACATGCCAACTATAGCAAATAGCAGCTGCTGCTCCTATAACATGCCAACTATAGCAAATAGCAGCTGCTGCTCCTATAACATGCCAACTATAGCAAATAGCAGCTGCTACTCCTATAACATGCCAACTATAGCAAATAGCAGCTGCTGCTCCTATAACATGCCAACTATAGCAAATAGCAGCTGCTGCTCCTATAACATGCCAACTATAGCAAATAGCAGCTGCTGCTCCTATAACATGCCAACTATAGCAAATAGCAGCTGCTGCTCCTATATCATGCCAACTATAGCAAATAGCAGCTGCTGCTCCTATATCATGCCAACTATAGCAAATAGCAGCTGCTGCTCCTATAACATGCCAACTATAACAAATAGCAGCTGCTGCTCCTATAACATGCCAACTATAACAAATAGCAGCTGCTGCTCCCATAACATGCCAACTATAACAAATAGCAGCTGCTGCTCCTATAACATGCCAACTATAACAAATAGCAGCTGCTGCTCCTATAACATGCCAACTATAACAAATAGCAGCTGCTGCTCCTATAACACGCCAACTATAACAAATAGCAGCTGCTGCTCCTATAATATGTCAACTATAATAAATAGCAGCTGCTACTCCTATAAATTGCCAACTATAGCAAATAGCAGCTGCTGCTCCTATAACATGCCAACTATAGCAAATAGCAGCTGCTGCTCCTATAACATGCCAACTATAACAAATAGCAGCTGCTGCTCCTATAACATGCCAACTATAACAAATAGCAGCTGCTGCTCCCATAACATGCCAACTATAACAAATAGCAGCTGCTGCTCCTATAACATGCCAACTATAACAAATAGCAGCTGCTGCTCCTATAATATGTCAACTATAATAAATAGCAGCTGCTACTCCTATAAATTGCCAACTATAGCAAATAGCAGCTGTTGCTCCTATAACATGCCAACTATAGCAAATAGCAGCTGCTGCTCCTATAACATGCCAACTATAACAAATAGCAGCAGCTGCTCCTATAACACGCCAACTATAACAAATAGCAGCTGCTGCTCCTATAATATGTCAACTATAATAAATAGCAACTGCTACTCCTATAACATGCCAACTATAGCAAATAGCAGCTGCTCCTCCTATAACATGCCAACTATAGCAAATAGCAGCTGCTGCTCCTATAACATGCAAACTATAACAAATAGCAGCAGCTGCTCCTATAACATGCCAACTATAGCAAATAGCAGCTGCTGCTCCTATAACATGCAAACTATAACAAATAGCAGCAGCTGCTCCTATAACATGCCAACTATAACAAATAGCAGCTGCTGCTCCTATATGTCAACTCTAGCAAATAGCAGCTGCTGCTCCTATAACATGCCAACTATAACAAATAGCAGCAGCTGCTCCTATAACATGCCAACTATAACAAATAGCAGCTGCTGCTCCAATATGTCAACTATAATAAATAGCAGCTGCTGCTCCAATAACAAGTCAACTATAGCAAATAGCAGCTGCTGCTCCTATAACATGCCAACTATAGCAAACAGAAGCTGCTCCTCCTATAACATGCCAACTATAGCAAATAGCAGCTGCTGCTCCTATAACATGCCAACTATATCAAATAGCAGTTGCTCCTCCTATAACATGCCAACAATAGCAAATAGCAGCTGCTGCTCCTATAACATGCCAACTATAGCAAATAGCAGCTGCTGCTCCTATATCATGCCAACTATAACAAATAGCAGCTGCTCCTCCTATAACATGCCAACTATAGCAAATAGCAGCTGCTGCTCCTATAACATGCCTACTATAGCAAATAGTAGCTGCTGCACCTATAACATGCCAACTATAGCAAATAGCAGCTGCTGGTCCTATAACATGCCAACTATAACAAATAGCAGCTGCTGCTCCAATATGTCAACTATAATAAATAGCAGCTGCTGCTCCTATAACATGTCAACTATAACAAATAGCAGCTGCTGCTCCTATGACATGCCAACTATAACAAATAGCAGCTGCTGCTCCTATAACATGCCAACTAGAGCAAATAGCAGCTGCTGCTCCTATATCATGCCAACTATAACAAATAGCAGCTACTACTCCTATAACATGCTAACTATAGCAATTAGCAGCTGCTGCTCCTATAACATGCCAACTATAACAAATAGCAGCAGCTGCTCCTATAACATGCCAACTATAACAAATAGCAGCTGCTGCTCCTATATCATGCCAACTATAACAAATAGCAGCTGCTGCTCCTATAACATGCTAACTATAGCAAATAGCAGCTGCTGCTCCTATAACACGCCAACTATAACAAATAGCAGCAGCTGCTCCTATAACATGCCAACTATAACAAATAGCAGCTGCTGCTCCTATATGTCAACTATAATAAATAGCAGCTGCTGCTCCTATAACATGCCAACTATAACAAATAGCAGCAGCTGCTCATATAACATGCCAACTATAACAAATAGCAGCTGCTGCTCCAATATGTCAACTATAATAAATAGCAGCTGCTGCTCCTATAACATGTCAACTATAATAAATAGCAGCTGCTGCTCCTATAACATGTCAATTATAACAAATAGCAGCTGCTGCCCCTATAACATGCCAACTATAGCAAATAGCAGCTGCTGCTCCTATAACATGCCAACTATAGCAAATAGCAGCTGCTGCTCCTATATCATGCCAACTATAACAAATAGCAGCTGCTGCTCCTATAACATGCCAACTATAGCAAATAGCAGCTGCTGCTCCTATAACATGCCAACTAGAGCAAATAGCAGCTGCTGCTCCTATAACATGCCAACTATAGCAAATAGCAGCTGCTGCTCCTATAACATGCCAACTATAACAAATAGCAGCTGCTGCTCCTATATGTCAACTATAATAAATAGCAGCTGCTGCTCCTATAACATGTCAACTATAACAAATAGCAGCTGCTGCTCCTATAACATGCCAACTATAACAAATAGCAGCTGCTGCTCCTATATCATGCCAGCTATAGCAAATAGCAGCAGCTACTCCTATATCATGCCAACTATAACAAATAGCAGCTGCTGCTCCTATAACATGCCAACTATAACAAATAACAGCAGCTGCTCCTATAACATGCCAACTATAACAAATAGCAGCTGCTGCTCCTCTATGTCAACTATAATAAATAGCAGCTGCTGCTCCTATAACATGTCAACTATATAAATAGCAGCTGCTGCTCCTATAACATGCCAACTATAACAAATAGCAGCTGCTGCTCCTATATCATGCCAACTATAGCAAATAGCAGCTGCTGCTCCTATATCATGCCAACTATAGCAAATAGCAGCTGCTGCTCCTATATCATGCCAACTATAACAAATAGCAGCTGCTGCTCCTATAACATGCCAACTATAGCAAATAGCAGCTGCTGCTCCTATATCATGACAACTATAACAAATAGCAGCTGCTGCTCCTATAACACGCCAACTATAACAAATAGCAGCTGCTGCTCCTATAATATGTCAACTATAATAAATAGCAGCTGCTACACCTATAAATTGCCAACTATAGCAAATAGCAGCTGCTGCTCCTATAACATGCCAACTATAGCAAATAGCAGCTGCTGCTCCTATAACATGCCAACTATAACAAATAGCAGCAGCTGCTCCTATAACACGCCAACTATAACAAATAGCAGCTGCTGCTCCTATAATATGCCAACTATAATAAATAGCAGCTGCTACTCCTATAACATGCCAACTATAGCAAATAGCAGCTGCTCCTCCTATAACATGCCAACTATAGCAAATAGCAGCTGCTGCTCCTATAACATGCAAACTATAACAAATAGCAGCAGCTGCTCCTATAACATGCCAACTATAGCAAATAGCAGCTGCTGCTCCTATAACATGCAAACTATAACAAATAGCAGCAGCTGCTCCTATAACATGCCAACTATAACAAATAGCAGCTGCTGCTCCTATATGTCAACTCTAGCAAATAGCAGCTGCTGCTCCTATAACATGCCAACTATAACAAATAGCAGCTGCTGCTCCAATATGTCAACTATAATAAATAGCAGCTGCTGCTCCTATAACATGTCAACTATAATAAATAGCAGCTGCTGCTCCTATAACATGCCAACTATAGCAAACAGAAGCTGCTGCTCCTATAACATGCCAACTATATCAAATAGCAGCTGCTGCTCCTATAACATGCCAACTATAGCAAATAGCAGCTGCTGCTCCTATAACATGCCAACTATAGCAAATAGCAGCTGCTGTTCCTATATCATGCCAACTATAACAAATAGCAGCTGCTGCTCCTATAACATGCCAACTATAACAAATAGCAGCTGCTCCTCCTATAACATGCCAACAATAGCAAATAGCAGCTGCTGCTCCTATAACATGCCAACTATAACAAATAGCAGCTGCTCCTCCTATAACATGCCAACTATATCAAATAGCAGCTGCTCCTCCTATAACATGCCAACAATAGCAAATAGCAGCTGCTGCTCCTATAACATGCCAACTATAGCAAATAGCAGCTGCTGCTCCTATATCATGCCAACTATAACAAATAGCAGCTGCTGCTCCTATAACATGCCAACTATAGCAAATAGCAGCTGCTGCTCCTATAACATGCCAACTATAGCAAATAGCAGCTGCTGCTCCTATAACATGCCAACTATAGCAAATAGCAGCTGCTGCTCCTATAACATGCCAATTATAACAAATAGCAGCTGCTGCTCCAATATGTCAACTATAATAAATAGCAGCTGCTGCTCCTATAACATGTCAACTATAACAAATAGCAGCTGCTGCTCCTATAACATGCCAACTATAACAAATAGCAGCTGCTGCTCCTATAACATGCCAACTAGAGCAAATAGCAGCTGCTGCTCCTATATCATGCCAACTATAACAAATAGCAGCTGCTGCTCCTATAACATGCTAACTATAGCAATTAGCAGCTGCTGCTCCTATAACATGCCAACTATAACAAATAGCAGCAGCTGCTCCTATAACATGCCAACTATAACAAATAGCAGCTGCTGCTCCTATATCATGCCAACTATAACAACATGCCAACTATAGCAAATAGCAGCTGCTGCTCCTATAACATGCCAACTATAACAAATAGCAGCAGCTTCTCCTATAACATGCCAACTATAACAAATAGCAGCTGCTGCTCCTATATGTCAACTATAATAAATAGCAGCTGCTGCTCCTATAACATGTCAACTATAACAAATAGCAGCTGCTGCTCCTATAACATGCCAACTATAATAAATAGCAGCTGCTCCTTCTATAACATGCCAACTATAAAATGCCAATAAAATTACCGCCGCTGCCTGTACCTCCTGAGTCTTGGTCTTGCATTACCTGGTGCATTCATATCCAGAGACAGCCAGTGCTGCTATCTTCTGGTACACGAACCTATTCTAGAGACACCATCTATGTAACTCAGGTCATCGGCAGCTCCCCAGATAGGTACCAAGTCCTTCCTAGCCAGCAGTCCTTCTCAATGGCTATGAAGTTCCTACCAGAACTGCATCATCATGTGACATCGGCGGCACTACCCGAAATTTCACGTGGATCTTACCTTATAGCGCTCAGATCTTACCCGGAAAATTTGAGTGTAGTGCGGACAGAATTTATATAGATCGTATTTAGATCATTGCTCTAGAACGGACAGGTCTAACACACCATATGCATATTATATATATAACTATCAGATTCCTGTGCTAACTTCATTGCAATTACAAAAATATCCCATCATTTAAAAGTGTCCCCCTCACCTTCTGATTATCAAATGACTTATTTACTACAGTTACAGTTATACATGTCCATTATAGGATGTACCTTTTGAAATGGAACCGGCCTCTAATTATAGGATGTAACTTATTAAATTTGAAAATAAACCAGCCTCAAATTATAGGATGTAACTTATTAACTTTGAAAGGGAACCAGCCTCTAATTATAGGATGTATTATTAACTTTGAAAGGAAACCAGCCTCTAATTATAGGATGTACCTTATTAATTTTGAAAGGGAACCAGACTCTTATTATAGGATGTATTATTAACATTGAAAGGGAACCAGCCTCTAATTATAGGATGTACCTTATTAACTTTGAAAGGGAACCAGCCTCTAATTATAGGATATTAACTTTGAAAGGAAATCAGCCTCTAATTAAAGGATGTACCTTATTAACTTTGAAAGGGAACCAGCCTCTAATTATAGGATGTACCTTATTAACTTTGAAAGGGAACCAGCCTCTAATTATAGGATATTAAATTTGAAAGGAAATCAGCCTCTAATTATAGGATGTACCTTATTAACTTTGAAAGGGAACCAGCCTCTAATTATAGGATGTACCTTATTAACTTTGAAAGGAAACCAGCCTCTAATTATAGGATGTAGCTTATTAACTTTGAAAGGGAACCAGCCACTAATTATAGGATGTATCTTATTAACTTTGAAAGGGAACCAGCCTCTAATTATAGGATGTACTTTATTAACTTTGAAAGGGAACCAGCCTCTAATTATAGGATGTACTTTATTAACTTTGAAAGGGAACCAACCTATAACTATAGGATGTACCTTATTAACTTTGAAAGGGAACCAGCCTCTAATTATAGGACGTACCTTATTAACTTTGAAAGGGAACCAGCCTCTAATATGTAATAAAGTCACAATTAGTACTGTCCAATTAAAGGAGAAGATTAGCACATCCACAAACATAGAAATTGCCCGAGTAGAGAAGAATCTGAGGAGATAACATTTAAAATAGCTTGACCTTGATAGTGTAACACAATATAATACCAAGTAACATGCTGTAACATGGTTGATTACCTACAATCCAAAATGATCCGTGACAAGCCAGCATTGACCACTACAAACACAACTAGACTCAAGACTTGACAGAAAGTAAGCAACCACGAGAAACGTCCACGAAACTTGAGCCATACCACACTCAGGAAATAGATCTACAATAACCAACATGACACTTCTTATTCTATGCATATATGCATGAGTGCAGTGGGGATATTAAATATGACACTTCTTATTCTATGTATATATGCATGAGTGCAGTAGGGATATTAAATATGACACTTCTTATTCTATGCATATATGCATGAGTGCAGTAGGGATATTAAATATGACACTTCTTATTCTATGCATATATGCATGAGTGCAGTAGGGATATTAAATATGACACTTCTTATTCTATGCATATATGCATGAGTGCAGTAGGGATATTAAATATGACACTTCTTATTCTATGCATATATGCATGAGTGCAGTAGGGATATTAAATATGACACTTCTTATACCATGCATATATGCATGAGTGCAGTAGGGATATTAAATATGACACTTCTTATTCTATGTATATATGCATGAGTGCAGTAGGGATACTAAATGTGACACTTCTTATTCTATGCATATATGCATGAGTGCAGTAGGGATATTAAATATGACACTTCTTATTCTATGCATATATGCATGAGTGCAGTAGGGATACTAAATATGACACTTCTTATTCTATGCATATATGCATGAGTGCAGTTGGGATACTAAATATGACACTTCTTATTCTATGCATATATGCATGAGCGCAGTAGGGATATTAAATATGACACTTCTTATTCTATGCATATATGCATGAGTCCAGTAGGGACACTAAATATGACACTTCTTATTCTATGTATATATGCATGAGTGCAGTAGGGATATTAAATATGACACTTCTTATTCTATGCATATATGCATGAGTGCAGTAGGGATATTAAATATGACACTTCTTATTCTATGTATATATGCATGAGTGCAGTAGGGATACTAAATATGACACTTCTTATTCTATGAATATATGCATGAGTGCAGTAGGATATTAAATATGACACTTCTTATTCAATGTATATATGCATGAGTGCAGTAGGGATATTAAATATGACACTTCTCATTCTATGTATATATGCATGAGTGCAGTTGGGATACTAAATATGACACTTCTTATTCTATGCATATATGCATGAGCGCAGTAGGGATATTAAATATGACACTTCTTATTCTACGCATATATGCATGAGTCCAGTAGGGATACTAAATATGACACTTCTTATTCTATGTATATATGCATGAGTGCAGGGGGGATATTAAATATGACACTTCTTATTCTATGCATATATGCATGAGTGCAGTAGGGATATTAAATATGACACTTCTTATTCTATGCATATATGCATGATTGCAGTAGGGATACTAAATATGACACTTCTTATTCTATGTATATATGCATGAGGGCAGTAGGGATACTAAATATGACACTTCTTATTCTATGTATATATGCATGAGTGCAGTAGGGATATTAAATATGACACTTCTTATTCTATGCATATATGCATGAGTGCAGTAAGGATATTAAATATGACACTTCTTATTCTATGCATATATGCATGAGGGCAGTTGGGATATTAAAAGACTGGAGAAAAGCCAACAAGAATGTACAAAAGATCACCAAACATAGAGAGAGGACAATTAAACAATTTATAAAAAAAATATCTACAGCACATACTCAATGTACACCAACAAAATAGGCAGTTAGGTGAGGAGCTGCAACGATCCTTTAAGCAATGTGTCCTAGAGTAGAACTAGTACCAGTGGCTAGCTAGTCCTACAGTAGTACTAGTCCCGGTGGCCAGCTGGCCATACAGTAGTACTAGTCCCAGTAGCCAGCTGGTCCTACAGTAGTACTAGTCCCTGTAGCCAGCTGATCCTACAGTAGTACTAGTGCCAGTGGCCAGCAGTCCCTACAGTAGTCCTAGTCCCAGTGGCCAGTTAGTCCTACACTAGTATTAGTACCAGTGGCCAGCTAGTCCTACACTAGTATTAGTACCAGTGGCCAGCTAGTCCTATAATAGTATTAGTACCAGTGGCCAGCTAGTCCTATAATAGTATTAGTACCAGTGGCCAGCTAGTCCTACACTAGTATTAGTACCAGTGGCCAGCTAGTCCTATAATAGTATTAGTACGAGTGGGCAGCTAGTCCTAGACTAGTATTAGTACCAGTGGCCAGCTAGTCCTACACTAGTATTAGTACCAGTGGCCAGCTAGTCCTATAAGAGTACCAGCAACAATGGCCAGCTAATCTCCCAGAAATACAAGTCCCATGGCAGTTAGTCCTACAGTAATATCAGCACAAGTTACCAGCTTCAATTGCCACAATCTTCCTCCTCACTAGAGTCATCCTCAGACGAGTCAAGAGTACCGCATGTCTATTGAAAAATGACTTCGCAAGACTTAGTTATGAAGTCAATTTGTTGGTTGTCAAAAACGTGAAGTCGGTATTTAAATATTTTTTAACCGAGATTAGCCGATAATGGTATACTTAAAATTTGGTGGTCATAAATAACCTATTTTACGAAATAAAAATTATGACTCATAAATGATCACATGTGCATTTTTTTTCCATCGATGAAACCCAGAGGGACATGTGGGCACTTGCAACGAATCCAGAGGGACATATGGGCACTTGCAACGAACCCAGAGGGACATATGGGCACTTGCAACAGTGAGTGGGATAAGCACCTCACCTCGTGAGGTTGAAATGTTGGTCATACAACCATATAAGCAGAAGAGAAGACACCATTCAATTAGTATGTCTCAGCTGATACGATCCTGTATTTGTACTCACCGGGACAATTTTCAATCCAAAGTTTCCTCTCAAAGAGTAAGAAGATATAAACCAAACAAAACAATCCGTTGAAGTAGTTTCTCTTGCATGTATTGCACAAACCGTTCCACTGCAATATACGGTTTATAATATATGCGTGGAGTATGCTGCATTTGAAACTTTCACCCTTTACCAACACTCGACAATAAATGGATGAGTTCTAGCAGTGAAGATGAATGGGATTGAATATTTCTAGTGGTTATCAGGAGGAGATGACTTCTAGCAGTGAATATGAATGGGATTGAAAATATCTAGTGGTTATCAGGAGGAGATGACTTCTAGCAGTGAAGATGAATGGGATTGAATATTTCCAGTGGTTATCAGGAGGAGATGACTTCTAGCAGTGAAGATGATTGGGATTGAATATTTCTAGTGGTTATCAGGAGGAGATGACTTCTAGCAGTGAAGATGAATGGGATTGAATATTTCTAGTGGTTATCAGGAGGAGATGACTTCTAGCAGTGAAGATGAATGGGATTGAATATTTCTAGTGGTTATCAGGAGGAGATGACTTCTAGCAGTGAAGATGAATGGGATTGAATATTTCTAGTGGTTATCAGGAGGAGATGACTTCTAGCAGTGAAGATGAATGGGATTGAATATTTCTAGTGGTTATCAGGAGGAGATGACTTCTAGTAGTGAAGATGCATGGGATTGAATATTTCTAGTGGTTATCAGGAGGAGATGACTTCTAGCAGTGAAAATGAATGGGATTGAATATTTCAAGTGGTTATCAGGAGGAGGCGTAGCTGATAATAGTTAGCTAGTTTACCAGAAGAGCCACTTCCTTGCCGGCATTTTACTTCGCTCTGTGATCTTAATAGCCTTGAACTGAGTTCAGCCAGAGGCAGGGAAAGATCCTTATCGCTTCTATTAGTTTCTCCTCTTTCAACACCAGTGAAAAATAGTACACAAAGTTCAACACATGGAACATTTTATAGGATTCGGATTGGTCTGACGCAACCAACTGGTCACAAGGCATGAATCATATCCTACTCTTGCATTTCACATCCATCCGATGCGTAAGCTCAGTAATCCATTGCAACATAAGTTAATAATATAATGGCAATGGATCGGAACGAAGCAACGGATTGTCTTGCATTATATTGTGAACTGGCCAATAGGTGCACATACAATCATATCCTTGCAACAACCAATATCTATTTAGTCAATGACTTACCAAGAATAGGAAGAGAATAGGTGCATCCAGAATATGGCCAACACTCTGTATGCATAATATATAGTGTATGAGATAACATCTTATACCTACATTAATATTCTTGTAACTTACTGTGCTGCTGACTGTGACATTCTGAAGCATAGAAGTACATATGTTAGATTGCTATAGTACACTCACTCTCACAAGTGAGCACACGCAACATCTGCTATGACTTAGGAATGAAAATATTGGTAAAAGACAGGGCCAGGGTGAAGCCAGGATTTAGGCAGGGATGGAAGTTTTTTTTTCGAAAATCAGGGTAAGGATTTACTATGACCAAACTGGCTTCAAGTGAATGCTAACAGTGACAAACATCAATGGCATAACATCAACAACATCTGTAAGCATACTGTACGTGGGTGGATGTTGTCAAGAAAAAATTTCTAAATATTTCATGGAAATTCAGTTTCATTTCATTTTGTATTCCGCAAGGAAGCACTTATATATATATTTTGAGATGACGAAGTACACTAATACTCAGTTCAAATTCACAACTGCCCAGAGGTAAAGTGCACATTACACAGAAAGTAGGTAAATGTTTGGACACATGGCCAGATTGGTAAAGTGCACATTACAGAGAAAGTAGGTAAATGTCTGGACACATGGCCAGATTGGTAAAGTGCACATTACACAGAAAGTAGGTAAATGTCTGGACACATGGCCAGATTGGTAAAGTGCACATTACACAGAAAGTAGGTAAATGTCTGGACACATGGCCAGATTGGTAAAGTGCACATTACACAGAAAGTAGGTAAATGTCTGGACACATGGCCAGATTGGTAAAGTGCACATTACACAGAAAGTTGGTAAATGTCTGGACACATGGCCAGATTGGTAAAGGCGAGAGATATTTAAGGAGAATCTGGAGTATCACATTTTCTGGCACATTTCCACCTACACCTCCACTATGGAGGTCACTGATGCAATAATGTAATATTATAGGAGTTCAACCACTGATTTAGATTTTGTGATAGAATCATAATCATGATATTTTATAAAGGTAGATGGAACAATACAAAAAGCCATCACTACTTCACCATGCATTTGAAAGGAATATCTCCACAACAATTGCACTTCTCATTGAAAAAAGTTTCCACTGACATTAGCTCCCATACTTACACTTACAGGGTTAACAAGTTGTGTGAGTGTAAGTTTTCCAGGGGAAATAGTACTGCCTAAGGTGGAACAATTGCAATTCTGACACAGTATTTCACACTAACTGGCAAGGCTGGATGGCATTTTCAGTCTCCCTGGCCAATCACTTCCATGCAGTACACTAACTTCCTAACTGTGTGATCAATTCACATGAAGCTAGCTTGGCCAGACTCTGACTCTTGTGTGTGCATAGGTGAGGCACAGAATACTTTGTTTCCGAGTGGCTGGCAAGTAAATCAATTATATGCTGTAATCTAGACTCACTTTAAAAACTGTGCCAGCAATAAGAGAGCTCCGTTCACCTTTCCTACCGAACACATCAAATATGGGCGTTTCCACGCTAAACTCGACAATTCCAACTAAAAATATACCAGCCGCCAAAATCAGATGGAATAGTTGCAGTAAGACTCGCAGCACTTGGGCAAGTGCCTTCTTCATTTGAGTAGATTACCACAATGTTATCTTAGAAATGTTTTCATCATTTTTGTTTGGGATACGCCCTATAACCTTGACGTAAAAAAGAAAAGAAAAAAAAACCGGAAACGGATACGTATTCCGTTTTTTGGAGGGTTTTTACAACGGATTAGACTTAAAAAAGGAAATGGTCGTCTGTTGAAGAACTCTTACTGGCATCAGAGAATACATGAATCGAACAACAGGTCACTAACTAAAAAAAAAAAAAAAGTAAATAAATTAATTAATTTAAAAAGTGCACCCCGAACATGCATTTTTTTTTTTTTTATTATATATATTTTTTTTACTTAAATTAAAGTTAAAAAAAAAAAAATTGGCCAGACCTCTAGTACTCCAGTGACAACAACATAGCTTCTAGTGTAATGATAAGTAACAGCTTGATTCTAGCATGCTGTTATTCCAGTAATCATGAACACAGCAGCCTACTATGATCAGGAAGTGTTACATCACTAGATGATAACTAGAGCAGATGTCATATTAGAGGCCTGCTGATATAGATATCACATCAAGATTGCTTCAACCTGGAAAAGACCACTCGAACACAGATGGACTCAGTCGACAGGACTGGCAGGAGACAGGATCACCAGAAATGACAACGGTCTTAGGAAGGGGGGATGTAGAGGTCCAACCTCCATGCATCATCAGCAGAGCCAACACATAATACATTAGCTACCTTCAATATAAGAAATTGGAACATCACATCAAATATATCAGGCTAAAACTGTACTGCTTCCTTTTGTTCCATATGGGTAGTAAAGGTTGATTTTGTGCCAACAGAAGTTGGTATCCAGTGGCTCCACTTGTGAACTCTAATTGTAAAGTTTTTTTTAACACTTCCTTTAACCACTAACTCCTTTATTTGTCTACTGAGCATGTCCATTTCAAACAAATGGAAATATTGGATTCCTAAATATTCTCTTTTACCACCATCATTTCTTCCATCTTTAAAATGCAAGTTATTTTGGTGTCTGAATGGAATCTGTTTCTAAAGCTTAAATTTTTTTTTTGTATTTAAAGGACATTCTTCACCTTCCATGGAGGTGTGGGTAGCCTTATGTCATAATGGGACAAGGATACACTCTTTGCTCTCTACATCTACCAAGATGAAGTACTAATACAGAACTGAAGTATGAGTTGTATAGTACAGTGAGAATTTTCAGCCAAGGTTAGTTTTCATCCATCTTTGACTTGTATAAGAGTAGCTGCTTTACCTACTTGCAAAATTACTAAGAGAGAAACCATGAGAGTGATGTCAGAAGGAAATGTTTGTATCCAATATTGCAAAAAAATTTTTTTAATTATTCTAGGTATTTTCCTGGCCTTAATAGGGGGACAAGGGCATTTTTTTTAAATAAATTAAAAACAAAAGATTAATAATGTGGTGATTACCTTGCTCATTGATGTGATATATCTTTCAAAAAGTAGATCTCTCAATGTGCACTCATATGATGTGTAAATGTTGTCTGGGTATAAACATACCCTGGTTACTCCAGCTAGATTCAGGGTGTCTAAAAGTATTTGATGGCAGAGATCACCATGGTTATAGCTGCTTTTTGGGAAATGCTAGAAATCTAATTTACACCACTGTGGTTAGAGGAGGTGTTTGCTGCACAATGAGTGTATTCTAAGTACTAATGACTAATAAATACTGTAAATGCCTCAGTGGGGGACCTGCATGATTATGTGTCTGTATGTCATGGTGCATCCTGCTTGCCTACATATAGTATAAAAATGGTATATTGTAGTAATGTATACCTCTTGTACTATTCAGGAGCACTACTCTTGCATTATACCGTTTATCTCCAAAATAAATTATAGGAATGGAGATCACAAAGTTGTTACAAGCTGGTATTATTCATGTGTTCAGTCAGCGAGTTATGGAGAGTAGAAGTAAAACAGGACCAATCTCAGTATTGAGCTTTCCTGTGAGCTTGTAGCTAGTTCTCAGAACTCATGTAGGTGGCACCTTTATGGAGGTAAATGCTGACATAAATTGTGCTAGTGAGTCCACCTGTGAGCTAGCTCCTAGTTCTTCACATAACTCATTGCTAGGCTGCAGGTCCTTGGTTTGTGGTCGTGAAGAAGACGTTCCTGAATGGGCGTAAACTTAGTCAACTCCATGATTTAGGCGCATAGCTGCTACAACATTTGGGAAGAAGCAGAACCCTGTTAACAGTGTCATATTAGTCTATCTTTCTAATATTAACCTTCACTCATGGATTTGATGCAGTGTTTGTGATTATATTACTGCTGGCTTGGATGCAAAAAAAGTGGACCAAGATGGTGGCATACACTCAAGTCGTTTATGAGCCCAGTTTGCAAACCTGGTCCCACCTTTACCAAGATTGCTTCCTTTGGAAGGATGAACATCTAGTTTGCAACAGCTTCCGCGATTTAATTATGGCTGGCTTTATGCCAATTTAGTCACAGACTTAAAGACTATTGCTGAGAATCAGCAGAGCACTGCTGCTGCTACATTTGGAGTGGATGCAAAGAGGACAAAGAGGAAGAATATCACTTGTTCGTGATAACCATGTCCGGATGTTTGGGTTTGCACCAGGTTTTGCTACAGAGAGCCATTGCGCTTCCTTGGTATTGTAAAGCAACCTTTCAAGACCACTGGAAGCTGTTCTTCTGTTGTTGCTCTTAGCAAGATCTCGGGCTACATTATTGGAGCAGAGTGTAATTGCTAAGTGGAGATCTCGGGCTACATTCTGGGAGCAGAGTGTAATTGCTAAGCGGAGATCTCGGGCTACATTCTTGGAGCACAGTGTAATTGCTAAGCGGAGATCTCGGGCTACATTCTTGGAGCACAGTGTAATTGCTAAGTTGAGATCTCGGGCTACATTCTTGGAGCACAGTGTAATTGCTAAGTCGGAGATCTCGGGCTACATTCTTGGAGCACAGTGTAATTGCTAAGTCTGAGCTGGTGGAAGTTGTAAATATGTTGCTGCATTTTTGTATGACATTCTTGACTATCTTGAACTTGGGGTAACAATTATTCCAGATGATAAAACTTGCATGATGTCCTACGACATTGAAATAGGCCAAGAAATGTCCCAGGTGATTGTCCAATTTTGTTTATCAAAATACAGTTTAAGCACCATTCATATGGAAATCATAAAGCTGAGGTTACAGCTGCTCGATTAGATAAATATATAAAGTACCGTGCAAGTCCTGCAGTTTTGTCTGAGGAACGAATTAGAGACTTTTGTACTTCTCTGGAATTACATGAAGGTACACCTCTGTTTACTGCTATTATGCTAGGCAGTGATTGTGATCCTTTACCAGCACTGTCTCCCTCTTTTACCTCTATGTCAACTCAGTGGTAATGACATCATCAGGTATGCCTTCAAGTTCCTCCTTGTCACTCCACGACCGACTACTATTATTCCTTCACCAGCAACAGAATAGGGCATTTGGTGTAAAATTATGGTTACTCAAAAACAAGCTGCAGAAATTGAATAGAAAACTAGATATCAATGTAAATCACTTTCGTGGTAAAAGGAGGGACACTGTAGAATTACGTCGTATTTCTTTGGTCGAGTCTGCAGGAGAATTTCCAGTACATTGCCAGATTCACTTTGACTTGTATTTTGAATCAGCATATGTACCAATCAATGTCACTTTTCTGTGCCTGTGGAAAGGACAACGAAGACGGAGCACAGATTGCTTACAAACAAGAGGGGCTTGAGAAAGAGCACTCCATTTGACGTAACAATGTCAGGTCTTGTTTTAGATCCAGAGTATTCTTGGCTTGGATCTTGTTTACAGTGTATTACATGATCAAATTTTACTAATCCTAGTGGATTGCTTGATATATAGTGCCCTTATAATTACCGTGACAGCACCCCTTTTCAAGCAGCATCCCAATGGGGTTTTGTAGTCTGTTAGAAAAGGGTAAGCTTGTTTATAGTGAACAGACCATCATTATTATCTTATGCAAGGCCAGATAACTATCTTCTCTAGAAAGTGGTGTGACTCAATTGTTTTTACAGAACCTGGGATTTCAATCCAGTAGATATCTTGTGAATGTGATGTGTGTAGGTACATATATATATATGCCTCTCTGTATGTATGTGTGTGAATGTAATGTGTGTGGGTACATATATATATATATATGCCTCTCTGTATGATATGTGTAAATGTGATGTGTGTAGGTATATATATGCCTCTCTGTATGTATGTGTGTGAATGTGATGGGTAGGTACATATATATATATATATATGCCTCTCTGTATGTATGTGTGTGAATGTGATGTGTGTAGGTATATATATATATATATATATGTGCCTCTCTGTATGTATGTGAGTGAATGTGATGTATATGTGTGAATGTGATGAGTGGGTACATATATATATGCCTCTCTGTATGTATGTGTGTGTGTGTGCCGTGTGTAGGTACATATATATATTCCTCTCTGTATGTATGTGTGTAAATGTGATGTGTGTAGGTACATATATATATGCCTCTCTGTATGTATGTGTATGAATGTGATGTGTGTAGGTATATATATATACCTCTCTGTATGTATGTGTGTGAATGTGATGTGTGTAGGTTCATACATATATATATATATGCCTCTCTATATGTATGTGTGAATGTGATGTGTGTAGGTACATATATATATATATATATATTTTTTGTTATTGCATTATTTTCACAGTATTCTCTTATGTTGGAGGAATCTACTTCTTTATGCGGACAGTTTTGTATGCACTTATGAAATGTCTGTACACCATCATTTACATTGACTTGCACTGTTTTATGAGACATGTTCACACACACATCTTGAGGAAGGAAGGAGTGGCCACATATGTCAGTGATGACCCAATGAAACTAAGTATAGACCATGAAGCAAAAAAAAATTTCCAACTGATCCTAGCGTGTCATTGCTCGGACCTTTTCCTTATATTGAAACTAATGATTGATTGTTGTGGAGTATTAGCTTTATAGATAAGCAGTTTTTGTTATGTTTGCTATCAAGTCAGAATGTCTTTTGGGTTTCTGTTTGGGTATTAGATTGACTACATGTGGGCCATTCTTGGACGCTGATTATATCCTCTGTTCATTTCAAATCTCAATCTGGCCCTTCATGTGTTCTAGTTGCATTGGAACATTGCTGTTATTATTATTATTATTGTTGTTAATGGTATTGTTGTTGTTGTTGTTATTGTTGTTGTTGTTGTTGTTGTTGTTGTTGTTATTATTATTATTATTATTATTACCTACTATCATTTTTGTCACTCAAATGAAGAGCAGGACTGGATATCTATCTGAGCAGGTTTTTTCACTCATAAGAAGGTTATCTCAAGTCTCTTTTATTCTCTGCTAGTCAAACTCTACCCACTATGATCCCACAACGATGCACACACTATGTGTAGGCTCAGTCAGATTATTCTCAAAATTTTCTCCAACAATTTCCCCCAAAATTTCATTGTCGGTTTCTCATCCCCAAGTACCCATAAAACTTTCAATATTATATACCCATAATTCTCAAAATAAACACAAAAAAATCTCTAGAACCCAAAACATGTAATTATGATAATTGACTTCAAGTGTTGTACTATAATATTTCTGATGTTTCAATGGAACCCTCCAGTACATTTCTTTGCTAGTATTTACTGTAATGTTTCTGATGTTTCAATGGAACCCTCCAGTACATTTCTTTGCTAGTCTTTATTGTAATGTTTCTGAGGTTTCAATGGAACCCTCCAGTACATTTCTTTGCTAGTCTTTACTGTAATGTTTCTGATGTTTCAATGGAACCGTCCAGTACATTTCTTTGCTAGTCTTTACTGTAATCTTTCTGATGTTTCAATGGAACCCTCCAGTACATTTCTTTGCTAGTCTTTATTGTAATGTTTCTGAGGTTTCAATGGAACCCTCCAGTACATTTCTTTGCTAGTCTTTAATGTAATGTTTCTGATGTTTCAATGGAACCATCCAGTACATTTCTTTGCTATTCTTTACTGTAATGTTTCTGATGTTTCAATGGAACACTCGAGTATATTTCCTTGCTACTCTTTACTGCAATGTTTCTGATGTTTCAATGGAACCCTCCAGTACATTTCTTTGCTAGTCTTTACTGTAATGTTTCTGATGTTTCAATGGAACCCTCCAGTACATTTCTTTGCTAGTCTTTAAAGCTGTACATTAAAAGAGAATGGATACATCCGCTGTTGCAGATGAAGGTTGAATAAAGAGAGTGGCTCTGCATACACTGGACCCATTGGGAGCTCACTTATAATTGTAACACTAACAAGCTTATTGAAACTCCATTGGCCAAGGTCATATATGTAGGAAGCTCCTGCTTTAGCTCATCCTTTGTGTTAGTGGATATAACGGGCTTGCAGAGCCAATGATGGGTGCCCTAATCTTGCTATATGCTTGTAGGAGGCAAACGAGCTATAACAGATGGGTGCATCGTAAGTTCATGGAGGGCTCCTTTAAGACATTCAGACTTGCTGATTTCTAATTGCACATGATCGAATGTTTTGTTCCCATTTAAGGACATACTATGATTGTATGGTGATGTATGTTATTTAAGGGCGTACGCTGATTGTATGGAGGTGTGTGCTATTTAAGGACATACTATGTTGTATGATGATGTATATTATTTAGGGATATGCTCTGATTGTATGGTGGTGTATGTTATTTACGGACATACTATGATTGTGTGGAGGTGTGTGCTATTTAAGGACATACTGTGATTGTATGGTGGTGTGTGCTATTTAAGGACATACTGTAATTGTATGGTGGTGTGTGCTATTTAAGGACATACTATGATTGTATGGTGGTGTGTGCTATTTATGGACATACTATGATTGTATGGCGGTGTGTGCTATTTAAGGACATACTACGATTGTATGGCGGGGTGTGCTATTTAAGGACATACTATGATTGTATGGTGATGTATTTTATTTATTTTATTTATTTATTTTTGACAACATTGGAACATTGTAATACTGGTTTATAGGTTAAGGTATGATGTAGTCTGACATTGTAATACGAGCTTATATGTGTAATATAGTCTGATGGTCTATCTGGTATAATAAGTGAACAGGAGTGTTGAAAAACGGAGAATGGGAAAAATAAGTGGACAAAACTATACAGCATTAGGACAGGGTGAAAGGTACTAGGACAAGATGAAAAGTACGGGGGTTTTAGGTTCAATTTATCAATGAATTTGACTGTAGAAATTCTTTTAACTTCTATTTCATTATCAAAGTTTGGAGTGATGTCTACTTGTGAAAGGGCGTTCCATAATCCTTCCAAACCCTTAAATGACTAGTTGCAATCTAGATGGAAGTTTGAAGTAGCGACTTAGGGTTGCTGGCTATCCTGATGGAACCCTCCACAAATAATGTAAAAGCATTATCTTGAAAGATAGCATATATAAAAGGGATTGTACACAAAAACATAATGTTGCTTCTCCCACCTATTGCTACAGCAATATGTAGCTAGCTACATGTTGATTTTCTCACATGCAGTATTGATCAGGACAAGCTTGAATTTACCATGTAGTGAAATTCCATGTTCCCAGTATATGTCCTCGCATGCGGTATTGATCATGACACGGAGGAATTACCTGTATACTGAAATGTCTTGTTAACAGTGTATTTCCTCACATGCAGTAATAATTGGATCATGGAGGAATTGCCTGTATACTGAAATGTCTTGTTGCCAGTATATTTCCTCACATGCAGTAATAATTGGATCATGAAGGTATTTCCTGTATACTGAAATTACTTGTTGGCAGTATATTTCCTCACATGCAGTAATCATAGGATCATGGAGGAATTTCCTGTATACTGAAATGTCTTATTGCCAGTATATTTCCTCACATGCAATAATAATTGGATCATGAAGTAATTTCCAGTGTACTGAAATTCCATGTCCAAAGATTATGCGCCGGATTTGCGAAAATCAGACTTGGTAAGTTTTTCAAAATGCGATTTTGCTTTATAGTGAAACATGTTTGAACTCTAAATACAGCTAGATTTAGACATATCTGACCTACACCTCCTTTTATAAACTTTCTCTCATACGCGCTACACCGCCTTGTAACTTACTTCCCAAGAAAAATTTATATAGAGTCAATGCTGAGGAATGTGCACTAATTCTTTCTATTAACTCCCTTAAGATGGGGAACTAAATTTAATCCACGTAAAAACTACTTCCAAATGTGAAGGTACTCCTCATATGATTAACAAGATTAAATCATCAAGAAGGGCAACAAGCTTTTCAGCATCTCTGCGGAAGACAGAGATATCCTACGTAAAGTATATTTTGATCTGTGATGCCAGCAAAAGTTTCCAGAAAGACTGGACATGAAAGCACACATGGTTTTCAAAAGCCTGGTTGCTCTAGAATTTCATTCCCACATTCAGATACTGGGGAAGTTTGAGATGGAATTGCGAGAACAATGCCCCCAAAAATGGTCCGTTTCAGCTAGTGATGTTTCTATCCCTATGGAACAGCCTGCATTTCATTTTACTTCTCATATACAATACCTAGTACATCTACAGCATCTCATTCAGTAACTGCTTCTCCTTGACCCCTTAGTTGTCTCTGCATACATCGATCAGCATGAGTTCGAAATTGGAGAACAACGAGGCTTCAAGCTAGATACTCCCTAAATCCTGGCCTGAGGTGACATCAACTTTATCAACAGCAGCATGTTAGCTTTTTAATTTTTTTTTTTTTTTACTGACCAAGTGTGGAAGCTACTGATTACAGAAACCAATTAGTAAGCTGTAGATCAGTGCACTAGTATTCTGAGTATGCCATGGTTTGATACCTTCATGGAAGAAAAGAAAGCTTATCTAGGGTTGCTCACACTGGTGTTCTCTACTCACACTGTTATTCTCAAGTGACAACCTTGGCTAGAAGTGTATTGGTCTTACCCATGATTTGCATCTAGAGACTCCTATTCTTCGGTTTGTTTAATGAAAAGTGGGTCGATCCAATACAGGGAGTAGTAGCATACTTCCGGTATAACTGCTCACATTAACCTCCTCCCCAGACTATACCCGGGGTTAAAGTGGGCTGCCCAAAATATACCCTGGGGTATATTCAGGGCTAGTCCAATTAATTCCCCGGGGTAAAAAAGAGGCTAAGCTATTTCATACCCCCCTAGTGCAGATTATACACCCAACACACTAGAAACCAGCCCTATGAGAGGTCTGTTTTGAACTCAGTGCTGTGATGCCTCAAATTTTCCTCCCCTCTTTTTAATCTTCTATACATACCTTTCTTAATGCCTATAAGAGGCTTGATCCTACCTTGCATCCATTTTCGTGTATAATTTTTGGAACTGAATTACCTTATTGGAATAAAATCGTTTTGAATAATATTAAGAATTTCTGCAAAATTTTCGTCTTCATTATCCAAATCAATATAATTTGAAGGCTGACGAACTAACTTATTTTATTCTTGGTCATCCTGAAATAATCCTACCTCTCCCACTGGACCTGACTTCACTTGTTCTGGCCCTGATGGGGTAATACCACCCCCATACTTGATGGCTTTGTGATTGCTATTTCGTAATGTTTCTCCAATTTTTTAATTTTTAATTGTATTTTATCTATTACTTAATACCAAATTCAGTATATTATTCCCCCGAGTTACCTAGTTTATTAAAAACACAAGGGGGTATAATCTGGCCTAGGGGGGTATGAAGTAGCCTAGCCTGTTTTATACCCGGGGTATAAACTGGACTAGCCCAGAATATACCCCTGGTTATATTTTGGGTCAGCCCACTTTAACCCTGGGTGTAGTTTGGCAGGGGGTTAATGTTGGCTGATAAACCGGATTCAATATATAAATTAAAAATAGATTTGGCATTGTAAATAATATCACATTGCAAAGTAAGGTGGTACACAGTGGCAAACAAGTCGGTTTAGTAGGAAAAGAACTTAAACAAGACTGTGCCCATTAAGACCACCACCAGGAGACAACCTTTACTATTTGAAACCTTTTCTTTTTAAAACCGTATGCACCAATATTGTGGATTTGTAGTTGCTCCGGAATTCGAGCAAATTTAAAATCAGCACAATATTGGTGTATATGATTTTATATGGTAAAGTGTTCTAACTGGTTGTGGTTTACATGTGTGCAGTCATAACAGGTCACTCCAATATTGCTGTTAGCTTTTAAGTGTTTTTCTCATTTCAAATGTTTTTGTTTGTTAGTTGTTTCTGTATATTATAGTTTAGCAGTGGAGGATTACATCAAGGATGAGCTGATTGGTGGGGACTCCATAACACTTAAACACTTTTTAACTTGTTTATTGTTGACAGTACACTCACGTATATCAATAAACGCTATGTGTTGTTGCTATTGATGAGTGTAGCCATGTCAGGGACACAAGGGAGTGGAGTTTGGGGGTTAAAAAAGTTTAAAGTAACACAGTCTCTGCCTAGCTTCACAATCTCTGCCTTTTCTTGCTAAGTAGGTAACTAGCCATACAGAAACCGTTGTCTGAACTGAGCAGTTTTGCTGCTGCAGTGCACCATTCAGCACTAAATGCAACGACATTACCGTATTAAAGATTCACCTGACGGAATAATGTGGGAATATGTCAACATCGTATACACGATTTCACTTGCTTGTAGTGTCCGTGACACTTAAGATTTATTTCTTTGACAATGAAATGCCCACACAGAAGGAGACATATGAACCTTTGATTCAAGTCCTACTTTTTTAGTCATACTAGCTTTCTTATAGTGCCGTCATTGACGATGCATTTTCTTCAGTTTCTGATGCAACATCTACATATGCACTGTCGACTAGCGAAGGTTACATGAGAATCCACCTATCAGTAGTGAGAATCGTGTGATTGTTTGGTGAGCTATTTAGCTATTGATGTCTCCTTACTCTTATTTCTTACATATATATATATTAATTTCGTTAGCAGATGGATTTGGTGTCTGCTAATGTACTGAGTAGTATATTAGCAGATGTAGACTGGCTTTGGTGTCTTCTAATCTACTGAGTAGTATATTAGCAGATGTAGACTGGCTTTGGTGTATGCTAATGTACTGAGTAGTATATTAGCAGATGTGGACTGGCTTTGGTGTATGCTAATGTACGGAGTAGTATATTAGCAGATGTGGACTGGCTTTGGTGTATGCTAATGTACTGAGTTGTATATTAGCAGATGTAGACTGGCTTTGGTGTATGCTAATGTACTGAGTAGTATATTAGCAGATGTAGACTGGCTTTGATATATGCTAATGTACTGAGTAGTATATTAGCAGTGTAAACTGGCTTTGGTATATGCTAATGAACTGAGTAGTATATTAGCAGATGTAGACTGGCTTTGGTGTATGCCAATGTACTGAGTATTATATTAGCAGATGTAGACTGGCTTTGGTGTATGCTAATGTACTGAGTAGTATATTTAGCTGAAAAACCACACCCACTCTGCAGTCTGGGTAACCGGGTGGTGGGCATAGTTGAGCCTGGGTGGCCTTGGGAGAGATCTGACCATTGATCCTGGTTGCTTTAGTATATAATATCACCCGCTTTCCTCCTTCCCAGACATTGTCTCCCTTCAGTGAATTTTGTCCTCTTATGAGACACGGGCAGTCATGGAGGAACATAAATAAAATATCCCTCCTAGGACATTAATAGTCATATTTCACTAGTGAAATATGTCACCCCATGAAAGGTTGTTAGTGAAGAGTAATAATGTCCCCTCTCCCTCCAACAAAAAAATTGGGTTGACAACCCTGGACTATCAGGCAGAATGACAAGTGAAACCTATTACTATAGATTGAAAATGTACAAGTTGTAACTGTAGTGTAGTTAAATGTCTTTGACATTCCTGGGGCTCTCCTGTGATACTGGGCCTGGTTTAATCTTGCAAAACTGTATAAATCAATCTCACAACAAGAACTCTCTCTATCTCTCACATCACCCTGCATAGCTATATCTCACACATCATCCTGCATAGCTATATCTCTCACATCATCCAGCATAGCCATATCTCTCACATCACCCCGCATAGCTATATCTCACACATCATCCTGCATAGCTATATCTCTCACATCATCCAGCATAGCCATATCTCTCACATCACCCTGCATAGCTATATCTCACACATCATCCTGCGTAGCTATATCTCTCACATCATCCAGCATAGCCATATCTCTCACATCACCCCGCATAGCTATATCTCTCACATCATCCTGCATAGCTATATCTCTCACATCACCCTGCATAGCTATATCTCTCACATTACCTTGCATATCTAAAAAAGCATTATAGTAAAACATGATAAAAAGACTTTTTATCTATCAGCATAGTTGCCACATTGACATTTCACTCATATTCTATTGTATTGTAGTTAATATTTCTACCTAACAATATAGCAACCCTTTAATTCCTGTTACTTTTATCACATGATAGTTCCATGGGGGGACTATACCACAAACCACCAAAATTTGAACACATATTTGTAGCTGTCATAACCTTTTCCCCCTCTCTTCTGTGCAGATACTTTTATTACCAACTTGTTGCTTATT
Organism: Leptonemataceae bacterium; assembly: GCA_965261955.1. Taxonomy (GTDB): domain Bacteria; phylum Spirochaetota; class Leptospiria; order Leptospirales; family Leptonemataceae; genus JABAAI01. The sequence goes on along the minus strand of CBDHEM010000034.1, from coordinate 24,432 downwards.
GTGTGTGCTTTAAGATGATATGTAAAAAGTCTCTATAGGCACTTTTTCTTTGAAGATATAGCAAAAAACGCAAGGGTCACTCAAAAAATGGCACTTCCTAATTTGCAAATACTCTAATTCCAAGGCGCCGTGATCTACCGCCCCCAAACTTGTGTTGTGGCTTGCTAATACCCTAAGCTGTGATATGGATGAATCATAATTACAATGCGGTAAAGTGTTGATTAGATATGAGACACTTTATTTCCAACCGGCGCCAAAAAACACTGAACAGCTGTGACCCCGTCTCTTCTAATCACCATAATCAACATTGTTTCCAGGTAAAAATAATTTCTCACAGTCATATCACAGCTTAGGGTTGTAGGAAGCCACACACAAGTTTGGGGTCTGTAGCTCACGGCGCCTTGGAATTAGAGTATTTGCAAATTAGGAAGTGCCATTTTTTTAGTGACCCTTGCGTGATTGGCTATATATTCTAAGAAAAGGTGCCTATAGACACTTTTTACATAACATCTTAAAGCACACACAATAAGCAACAAGTTGTTTTCAAAAGTATCTGCACAGAAGAAAGGGAAAAAAAGTTATGACACCTACAAATATGTGTTCAAATTTCGGTGGTTTGTGGTATAGTCCTCCCCTTTATTTTAATAGCTACTTACGCCAAGATGAAAAATGCCAAAATTTTTGTATCAGATGGTAAGAAAAGACAAGTTATTTGTCACTGGAATGTGCTCTGCTGTACTCCAATTTCACTTTCTTTGCTTTTGTAACATACATTTGATGGATCGAAGTTGAAGTAAGAATCAGGATTATGCATTTCTACGGACAGTATATTAGACAATGTTCTTGCAGACCAAGATCGATCAATATGAAGTCTTGTTGAATCCTACTAAACTAAATACACATTCTTCTGAGGCATCCCGAGTCTGGTAAAACCAAGACTAATAATTTGGCCCCTATAGAAAGTCTAGGAGAGATTAAAGTGCAATGATCTGGTGTCTTCATTGATCTATGAAATACCCAGTTAACATCCATTGAAACACAAAAAAATAATTATTGGTGTACTGCAGTCTATGTACATCTTTTCCCTAGCTGAAACCCACCCGGTTTCTGGGATGTCATCAATATTCTGAAGCTGATAATCAGCGAACTCATCAAAGACCTTATCATGGTCACTATCAGAAAGAGAAATTAAGGTTTGAGTATAGCTCTAAGAAATAATGTACGTTACAAATACTAGTTCTTTCCCTTGGGATTAATAATTATTTCATTAGCAATGGAAAATTTTTTCAAGATTGCTCTACAGCTGCTATGTAAAACTGGCTTATACCATGTAAAAACATTTTTATCAGTTGAACTATCATCCCTTCACCTTCAAGTTCCAGCAATTTCTGTCTAGTAAGAAAACCAATTAATATATTCTGATCAGAAAGTTGATTTTTAGTACCAATGTCAACCACAGCTACGTTAGTAGCATTCCTGATCACGGTCAGCTACATTAGTAGCATTCCTGATCATGGTCAGCTACTTTTGTAGCATTCCTGATCATGGTCAGCTACGTTTGTAGCATTCCTGATCACGGTCAGCTACGTTAGTAGCATTCCTGATCACGGTCAGCTACATTAGTAGCATTCCTGATCATGGTCAGCTACGTTTGTAGCATTCCTGATCACGGTCAGCTACGTTAGTAGCATTCCTGATCACGGTCAGCTACGTTAGAAGCATTTCTGATCACGGTAGGTTAGATAAACTTCAGTAATATTTTCTTCAGAAGGCTGTCACACTGATCATGAAGTAAATGAATGCAAGGACCCTTTTACTTAAGAAATGTTTGAAGTCAACAAACCAGGAGAATAGGTCTACGACTAAGGCAAGCTCTTCATCAAAGCCAATATCATGTTGGAAAGCTTCTACAGCATTATTGGCTGTATTATGGGCAAGGGCATCCCGTAATTTAAACATTTGGATTCTTCTGGTAAATTTGTGCATAATTGAATTATGCCTTCCAGTATAGACACTTGGATTTCTACACCTACAACAACACAATCGTCCCATGCGTTGTGATGTAGACTAAGAACTTGGTCAGTTTTGTCAAAAATGTATTCTGCAGTAGCAGCATGCTGTCCAAAGGTGATACACATGTCCAAAAATCTAGACGTTATACTGATCAGTTAGAGGGCAGAGCCACTAAACCCATCCACACTAAGTGAGTATGGTGTATGCTGTCTAACAATCCCAAGCTCTGCTCTTAATTCGGATGCAACTGCACCATTGTTGGCACAAGCGGCCTTGGTTTTCGCACATATACCCTCTTTCTATTTCACTATCAAACATGTTACAAATTAATAGACTAATATGATCAGCAAGAGACAAAATGATATTATGCTGGCCAAGGAGGATACAGAAATTCACTTCGGCAAGTATAATCTATCAATAAAAAAAATTATGCATAGATAATTCTATAGTTTAAAAAAACATCATGAAGTAGGAAAACAAGCTGCAGGGAGGGATAGTCCATGAGGATATGGTCAACAAGCTGCAGGGAGGGATAGTCCATGAGGTTATGGTCAACAAGCTGCAGGGAGGGATAGTCCATGAGGTTATGGTCAACAAGCTGCAGGGAGGGATAGTCCATGGGGATATGGTCAACAAGCTGCAGGGAGGGATAGTCCATGAGGTTATGGTCAACAAGCTGCAGGGCGGAATAGTCCATGAGGTTATGGTCAACAAGTTGCAGGGCGGGATAGTCCATGAGGTTATGGTCAACAAGCTGCAGGGAGGGATAGTCCATGAAGTTATGGTCAACAAGCTGCAGGGTGGGGTAGGGCATGGGGATATGGTCAAATATTAAGAGATACCTGGTGCTGAATAGGGTATCTTCTATTGCAGAGGTTCCTTTAAGGAAGGAAATAAAAGTCAAGATTGCTGTATTTGCTTTGCTACTCTTTTGTGAGATACTCCTGCAACATGTCATCGAATGTCAGCTATCTTCATATGCTTGCAGCTCACACTCTTCAAATAAATAGTGCATTAAAATGAGTAAGATTCAGACTTAACTGTCTGAATGCATGGGTTCTTCCATTTCCAGTTATATTTGGTAAAGTATATGGCAGATCCTTGACGTTTCCATATCATCGGATATTTGTACAAATCTTTATCGGTGTCATCTTCATTAGAAAGAGCACAATAACTAGTACTAACAGTAGCCATGACCAGATCCATATCTAAGAGGTTGTAACTGGAATGAAAAATTCGTGAACTTAGGCCTGAGAGTGTGACAATTAGTTAAAATATTTGTGATTCAGCATAATGGGTGTGACTTGACAGGTCTGAGAGGGTCGTCATTATTATAGTCTTGTAACACTTCAAAGATTCGATTCGAACCTCCCTTCTAAAGATTCTGGCTACACCCCTAGATACCCACCATGTTGACCACCACTACTAGTGACATGTAACATGCAAGGCATTGAGTGGTGAATGGAGGTGTGTGAGAGAGAAGAAGGTGAGAGGGGTGGGATATATATATATATTAGAATAGCCTGATGATTTTTGTCGGTGCCCTCTTGGATAAAACATGAACATATGGTCCTTGCCATAGCTCAGCTCTAGGCCTAATACACTACTCATCTGTAAATATTGATAACAATACCATCATGATGAAATGGTTAGATTGTGATATATTTTTATTATTATTTTATAGAGGATAATGCACAGAAATCCCTGATAAGCTTAGGAATAATAATAATAGTAGCAGTAATAATACTACTACTAATAATAACAACAACAACAACAACAACAACAAAAGTAATAATTGTAATAATAATAATAATAAATTGAAATTACAACTCATTGGTAAAGGATCGTTTGTCTAAGGTCCCATATTATATGCATGATGGTAATAATTTTTATATTCTCTCTCCCGCAACAGCTTGCCACTCAATGGGCATTGGTTACTATTAGTATATGGATAATAGTGGATCTTAGGCTATCCATCCTTTACCGAAATGCTGTGATGTTGGTGTTATTTACAAATATATATCATTATTATTATTATTATGAACTTTACAACCTGAAGCAGATAAAGATCACAGTTTTTTCCATGCATGTATGACAAGACAATGGACAGCCACCATGAGCAGATGGCGCCATAATTTAAAGTATGTGGCAGTACGATTTCTAAAACATGCCCTAGCAGAAAGAAGTATTTCTGTATGTTTGTGATTGCTTTTGCAACCATTGCTACCAGAATTGTTCAAGTTCGAGGAAGGCCGTTGTCAGCACCAATCTGTCAGTTATGGAGCTAGCCAAATTTCATACACCGATTTGTCCCGGCAGTAACTGAACTTTTCCATATCTGGCCAGCTAGCTAGCTAGGCAACTATCATAACTCGACCCTTATCTTCTGTTGTCCTAATAAATTCCTCTGGTTGATGGAGACTGATGGTAAACGGGAACAACTATTAGCAAGAATAGATTCACGAAAGGTGTTTTTTTTATGTTTAAAAAGTAACTAAGTAACTGATTGTATATATTGACCCTTACCTAATGGCAGCTACTGGTGTATATTGACCCTTACCTAATGGCAGCTGCTTGTGTATAGTGACCCTTACCTAATGGCACCTGCTTGTATCCATTGACCCATACCTAACGGCAGCTGCTGGCGTATATTGACCCTTACCTAATGGCAGCTGCTTGTGTACATTGACCCTTACCTAATGGCAGCTGCTTGTGTATATTGACCCTTACCTAATGGCAGCTGCTTGTGTACATTGACCCTTACCTAATGGCAGCTGCTGGTGTATATTGACCCTTACCTAATGGCAACTGCTTGTGTATATTGACCCTTACATAATGGCAACTGCTTGTGTATATTGACCCTTACCTAATGGCAGCTGCTTGTGTATATTGACCCTTACCTAATGGCAACTACTTGTGTATATTGACCCTTGCCTAATGGCAACTGCTGGTGTATATTGACCCTTACCTAATGGCAACTGCTGGTGTATATTGACCCTAACCTAATGGCAGCTGCTGGTGTATATTGACCCTTACCTAATGGCAGCTGCTTGTGTACATTGACCCTTACCTAATGGCAGCTGCTTGTGTACATTGACCTTTACCTAATGGCAGCTGCTTGTGTATATTGACCCTTACCTAATGGCAGCTGCTTGTGTATATTGACCCTTACCTAATGGCAGCTGCTGGTGTATATTGACCCTTACCTAATGGCAGCTGCTGGTGTATATTGACCCTTACCTAATGGCAACTGCTGGTGTATATTGACCCTTGCCTAATCGCAGCTACTATTAAGTTGATTCTTGTTTCAGATGTTACTAGCTATATTCATGTGTAGCCATCTAAGAAGTTAGTTATCCCTTCCATATGATGTCATTGGCAAACCAAAATTCTAATGCAGGCATCAATGTGTTGCCGCACTACCATGGCTGAACAGGTGCCTTGCCTGGGGTTTTATGCTGAGATATTGCCACAGATGGAGATTTCTACTTTATTTGACAAGCTTCATTACATTGAACTAAATACTGTATTAACCTTTGACCCTATGAATGCAATGTCAGCAATTATTGCAGCTAAAAAATTGTGAAGAGGTTGCTAGTGAAGTTTGAAGGAGAAGGACGCTATCCTGTTGATTTCTTAGGTAGATTAGACCTCAATCTAAATTGTTCGTTACAGATACAAAACTTTGACTGGATTAAAAGAAATTTCTAGCTATAGAGAGTCTGTCAAAAGAATGAGAGAGGCATGTAGAGGAGAATCTGCATGCAGTGCAAGGAATAGGAATTTATCAAACCCCTTGTGGAAGACAAGTGCCAAACTGGGTGGGGTGGAGAATTAATTTGAGATCTGATAGTGTCAAATTTCCAATATATTGCTCATCATCCCGGTAAGGGGGTGGTCGGGCAGCAATTGATGGGTGAATAGCCACCATGAAGCAGCAAGTATTGTTCAATGGATTAGTGACATCAATGTGAGTATAATTCTAGTATGAATAAGATATTTATGAACATTTCCTGTTGTAGGAAAAAAATTGTTAAAGTTAACTGATGAAAACAGAGCATGACATGAATTTGGATATAGTTAATAAATCAGGGAGGATGCTAGTGCCCATAGTATTGGTTGAATTAGCTCATTTTAAAAATAGCAAACCGAAAGAAAAAAGAAAGAAGAAAAAACCTCCCCAAAACAACGAAGCTGAAATATCAGCTTTAACTCACATCGGCAGCTTTAGCCAATATTTGCTCCAAAAAGACGCCAAGCATGCCTTGATTACTATGCAAAGCTTGTAGACCAGCACCGTAAAAAGCTGTCGCGGTCTGGAAAAAAACCACATGAATTTCTGTTTCTTCTTACATATAACCTGCATAAAATTGCCCCTCTCATCATTACCAGAAGATTCCAGATGTTCCAATAAGCAACCAGGACTATTTTGTTTCTCCATCCAGTAAAGCTTGAAGAAAAAAATTTAGAATGTGGTAAGTATCGTCGAGACGCGGCTTCTGTTGACGATTCGTACCACAAGACCAGTGAGTCGGGGCTAGTTCTGCTATTTGGTTTGTGCTGATTTTGCTCCTAGTCAACTGTTACTTGGTCCATAGGCGTCCGTAGCCGATCCTCTAGCGAAATATATGCTGTAATGTTATCCTGTGCAATGTTACCAAGTTCTTGAAGTAAGCTGTAGCTGACTCTATATGGGTGCAGTCAGCATTAGCAAGCAACACTGTACGATGTGTTCCGATATTTTGGACATGGTATACATGGGTACGGTAAACTATAGCAATAACAAATGGTGTGTTTTGATATGTGTGTAATGTACTGCAACAATAAAATTAAAATGGTTGAAAAAGTGTTAAATATCTAAGGAGACCCTCTGCTAATCAGCTCACACTTGTCCACTTCTCCTCCACTGCTCCATTGTGATATAAAGAAACAAGAAACAAACAAACAAAGCACTTCACACACGAGCAAGAATGTTTTATTATAAATAACTGGCTATATTGGATTGACCTTGTAAAAAATGGATGGAAACCAGTTATACCCATATATTTAGGACACAACCAGTTCGACCCCCTTTATTGTTCGAAATGATACACATCAATATTGTGCTAAAGTCTTGGAGTGCCTATATAACCACACAAACATAATAGCACAATATTGGTGTTTATAATTTTAAAAGGTTTAGGCAGTTTTCACTGATTGATGTTTCCATGGGTACAGTCCTGTTTCCGTTCTTTTTAGCAGGTCAATCCAATATAGCTGGTTGTTGTTGTTGTTCTTGTTGTTGTAGTTGTGTTTTTTTTAATGCTCTTTAAAGTGCAGTTCTTGAATGAAGCTTAGCTATTGGAACAAGATCATCTCTTCCTCTTTCTATATATATGTATAATAACATGCAAGGTTTAAATTTCCTGCTGTCAGTCACGGTTGCAAGAAGCTTACAACTGCTCTAGCTCATGCCTCGGTGGCTAACTGTTAATTCCCTTGTTGTCCTTCATTGAGAAACTTCGAAACTGGAAGACAACTACATAATATTTCGATCTTTTGTTGCTTAGACTTTGTTCCCCAAAAAAAGAAATTAAAGGGCAGTAGGTAATTTACGTAACTATCAATATATATAATGCAAGTGTGAAATAAAACTCATCTCCATTAGAAAGTTGGTCTTTTATTTGCTGTTATCCTCCTCCTTACTGCAAATTCTCAATGCTGTGGTCTTGTCATATGTCCCATCTACCATCACTCTGTCAATCTACATCCCAGTAATGCATTGTAAGAGTGCCTTGTCTCATTTACTGCAGCAGCATCTTCTTATCTTCAGTTTTCTGTTGGTCGTCTTCCTCATAGCAGCTGAAGCCAGTAGCAACTGCCTGATGGGTTCCGTACATTGTCGTAATCAAAAACAACAAAATTAGCAAATGCGCAAGTTACTGCAGGACATTGTGAGATGGCCTAACTAAAGGCTTTGTAATCATAGGGATGCACAATGGCACTGCTGAACATTGTGAGATGCCCTAACAAAAGTCTTTTGCAATTATAGGGAGGCCAACATTTTTAACAGATTTAAAAAAAGTGGAATTAGTTTTACAATATGGCTGCATTAATCCAGACTCTACTTATTGGTGTGCAATAAATACAGATAGATTGTGCCTGTATCTAGGATACATTTATCTGTATTCAGTGGGTTACTGAAGTTAATGGTGCTTGCAGTATGTGACATCTGATGTCAGACCAAGACCTGACACATGCAAGTGGTCGTGATGCTGGAGGTGTGTTGATGTAAACCATGAATCTCCAGGTGGGCATGTCATTTTCCACAGTGCCATGGTATGTATATTGAGGGACATCATAAAAGGAGCCCTATATAGGATGGTGGTATTATTATATATAGTGGCAGGTGAAAATACCGTGGTTGTCTAGTGGTGCCTTTATCAGTACAATGTCATTCGTGGATGTCAGAGTTGAAATGCAGTACAGCCCATACCCCAACTTTCAGAGTGTTACTCAATGCCTTGTAAGTTTGGATATCCACGGATAGCTCCATATAGCCTGCTCTGACAGATTATCCGCAGATGGCAAAGTGACTCACATAATCTGAATTGGGCTATTTTCTATAAGAAGAATATTTGCCTTTGGAGTCTTATCCTTGACACTGGGAAATGACTGCCAAATCTATAAACAAGACTTTATACGAGATTTACTGACTGTTGATACTTTTTTTAATTCCATAATAAGGTACAGCTTACTTGGAATATTTCCTTTGTGCCATTAACAAGCAGTCAGTCTCAAATTTTGAGTTTAGTTACTTTCAGCAGACTTTTGTTGTTTTAAAAGTTTTGTTTAGCAACATAGCATCATCTCTTGTGCCAATATGGATGGATTATGATAGAAAGCGTAGCTTCATTTGAGATTGTTGCACTGTTCTAATTAATAGGGTTATCTTTTCTTAGGAGCTTCTTTCAAGTTTGTTACTTATAGGAGCAAGTAGAGGTATAAATTGTTCTTTGATTGTTATGCAGTGTACAATGGTACTATCTTATTGGAATGAATAAAGTTAGATCATCCAATTCCAGGTAGCTCATACTCAGCCTTGCATTGATTATGACATGTAGAGCAAGCTCCACCATAAGAAACACTGGGAAAGAAGGTGGCAGTCTAAAGTTAGTAGTATAAGGTAGTAAGTAAATTTTGTGGCTCATGCTCTATTATGTCCACATACATCTTAACTTGAATGTACTTATGTGGTTTGCAGAAGAAAGTTGATTTCTTCCTCTTATTCCTTGTCCCTGTTCCTGAGTATTATCAGAGTCATTTGTGACCCTTCCCTTTCCTCAAGGATGAACCCTGTAACTTACTACCCAGCCCCAGCAAATCCTCTTGTGTCTCTATAGGAGATCTCTACTTGCCTTAAAAGCTTCCCTATGTTTCCGGGGTTGATTAGAGCCCACAGTGACCAACTAAAATCAAGTTGTGCAAGATTAAATCTCAGGTGTCATTTTCCAAGCAACCACTTCATCAGTCACTATTTTACTATAGATGATCCACTCCTCTGCTCTCTGTTTGTACATACATAGGAAGTGCAAGATTGAATCCATGCATCATCGTCCAAGCAATCACTTGTCATCAGACACTGTTTGACTGTAGATCCACTCCATTGCTCTCTGTTTGTGCGTACATAGCCAGTGCAAGTTTGAATCCATGCGTCATCATCCAAGCACCCACTTCTCATCAGACACTGTTTGACTGTAGATGATCCACTCCATTGCTCTCTGTTTGTCCATACATAGCCTGTGCAAGATTGAATCCATGCGTCATAGTCCAAGCAACCACTTGCATCAGACACTGTTTGACTGTAGATGATCCACTCCATTGCTCTCCACTCCATTGCTCTCTGTTTGTACATACATAGCCTGTGCAAGATTGAATCCATGCGTCATTGTCCAAGCAACCACTTGCATCAGACACTGTTTAATTGTAGATGATCCACTCCATTGCTCTCTGTTTGTACATACATAGCCTGTGCAAGATTGTATCCATGCGTCATCGCCCAAGCAACCACTTGTCATCTGACACTGTTGTTTGACTCTAGATGATCCACTCCATTGCTCTCTGTTTTTATACACATAGCCAGTGCAAGATTGAATCCATGCGTCATCGTCCAAGCAACCACTTGCATCAGACACTGTTTAACTGTAGATGATCCACTCCATTGCTCTCTGTTTGTACATACATAGCCAGTGCAAGAATGAATCCATGCGTCATCGTCCAAGCAACCACTTGTCGTCAGACACTGTTTGACTGTAGATCCACTCCATTGCTCTCTGTTTGTGCATACATAGCCAGTGCAAGTTTGAATCCATGCATCATCGTCCAAGCAACCACTTGTCATCAGACACTGTTTAACTGTAGATGATCCATTCCATTGCTCTCGGTGTGTACATACATAGCCTGTGCAAGAATGAATCCATTAGTCATCGTCCAAGCAACCACTTGTCATCAGACACTGTTTGACTGTAGATCCACTCCATTGCTCTCTGTTTGTGCGTACATAGCCAGTGCAAGTTTGAATACATGCGTCATCATCCAAGCAACCACTTGTCATCAGACTCTGTTTAACTGTAGATGCTCCACTCCATTGCTCTCTGTTTGTACATACATAGCCTGTACAAGATTGAATCTATGCGTCATCGTCCAAGCAACCACTTGACATCAGACACTGTTTGACTGTAGATCCACTCCATCGCTCTCTGTTTGTGCGTACATAGCCAGTGCAAGTTTGAATCCATGCGTCATCGTTGTCAGGGATGGCTCTCCTGTCTCTCACTAGCAATCCCTGATTATCAGGAAAGGATCAAGTCTACAAAACCACAAACGCAAGTATGCAAGTCTACACATACAACCACAGAACTTAATTACACAAGTAACTGACGTCATAACCATTTACGGAGAGGACCTTCTAATAACCTTCCAGGGGGCCTGAATGGTCAGACTGTAAGGAGGGATAAGGACTGGTAGCTAGTAGCTAAGAGAGAACCAGGGAGGTAAGATAAATCTGAACATAGTGTTGTATTTGAAGTATTTCTAAGCATTTGTGTAATTGTTATAAACCAAGTGTTGTAAGGAAAGTGAGCCTGGGTGTATGTTTCACAGGCTGGTCCAGTTAAGGTTGTTGGGCAGGGAAGTCTAACATCAGGACTAGGCGTCGCAGGTAATTGCAAGATCTAAAGAGGTCTCTGGAGCAGACCCAAGGAGACTAGGTCTCTCATAGGCAGTTGCCTGACAGTGGTGGCAGCGGTGGATCTTCATTATAGGAGATCCCGGACCAGTCATTAAATAGTGTAGAAGGTTTGAGTAATAGCTAGTGAACACAGGGGACACAGCCTAGGTGATTTACCTAGAAGGCTTGCAAATCAATACCCTGATTAACTAGAGTTGAGATTGTTGTTGTTTTTGTTTTTGTGGTTGAGATGACTGACGAGAGGAGAACTACAAGAGACTCCAAACGTACCCATGGCACTAACCCAGAGGTTTCCCGGTGGCAGTGGATCCCATGGACCGGTTCCTGACTCAATGAATGGAGATGGACCAGCTCAGGGCCAAGAGGGATGATCAAGAAAGAGAGGCAGAATGAAATAGACAAGCTGAACAGCAGGAGAGGCTGATTCAGGCAAAAGCTGAGCAACAGGAGAGGATGATTCAGATGCTGGCCGAGGCAAGACGACCCCCACCCGTGACAGAACCACCTCTTTGTACTCCTAGGCTGACCCTGCACAAGTTCCAGGAAGGGGTCGACGATATGGGTGCCTTTCTTGACACCTTCGAGGCAACAGCCAGAGTTGGAGGATGGCCACGGGAGCAGTGGACAATCTTCCTACGAAGTTCGCTATCTGGAGCCGGCCTCACAGCCGTGGCAGCTATGGCAGCTGACCAACAAGCAGACTACGATGCAGTCAGAGAGGAGTTGCTAAGAGAATCCCATATCACCACCGAGACCTTTAGGAGGAGGACGTTTGATACCCACTTCGACTCAACTAACCCTGACAGCTGGCTGTCTAAACACCGACAGCACTTCCAACAATGGTTGTCATCATCACCACTTGATAGTGAGACCACCATGCTGATGGAGGTCACTTTACGACGACTACCCAAATGGCTTGAAACACAAATGAGAAACTTGAACCCGAGGAGTTTCAAGGAACTGTCTGAGGCTGTTGTAAGGCACCTAGCCAACCAACCCAGGAGAGAGATGGGGTTCCCGAGACCACCAGAAAAGACCAACGAGAGGGGGAGACTTAGACCTGAGACTACCTTCCGACCTGTACTCTCTGGGAAAGGGCAGAATCAAATTGGAGACCGATACCCAATGAAAGGAGGTCAAGGTGGTGAAGCCAGCATCCGCAAACCACCCAAAGATCTCCGGGAAATACGATGCTTCCGATATAATAAGGTGGGACACATCAAACGAGATTGTCGAGTAAAATTCGAGCAGGCACAGCTGGTGTATGAGACAAGAGAGAATGCTTCCATGAATCAGTGCACCAGGAAGGTCAGGCTAAATGGAAGAGCAGTGAAGGTGTGGCTCGAATCTGGATGCACAAAGTCACTGGTGCACACACGATTTGTGGCAAAAGGGGAGAGACTAGAATGGGACATACCCTATGCCACAGCAAGTTTCCGAAAAACTTGGTTCCCAGCAGCCAGAGTAACTCTGGAGTTGGCGGGAAAGAAATATCACTTGACGGTGGGCGTCTCACCACACCTGCCGGTAGACATGTTGGTGGGCCAAGATGTCCCACAACTAAGAGAGTGGCTAACAGAGGAGCAAACTCGAGAGCCAGAAACCACAGGAGGAGGCGTCACAGATGTAGCCCAGGTGACGACCAGAGACCAGGCATGGACACAGGTCCAAGAGCAACAACTGTCTCTGGCCCAGCAAGCCGATGAAGAAGTCGTACTGACTGATGCAGGGATCGAGAACAACAACAAAGGAGAGGTAGAAGACGAACCCCCATTCAATTTCGAGGATGACTTATTCACGAAGACGAAGAACAGGGACGAGACTCGAAAAGAAAAAGAGCAAGAACCATCTTTACTACCTGACCGAGTGTTTCCAGGAGAACTGCGAGCACTACAACAAACCACCCGTCTCTGGAGAAGGTGAGACAGCAAGCAGATCAGGGAGAGGGTCCTTATCTGTGGGAAAGGGGACTTCTGTTGAGGAAGCCCTTCTCAACCGGGGGAAAGAACCTTGTAGTCGTACCAAGGGAGAGTCAAACTGAAATCTTAAAGATGGCACACTGCTCACCGATGGCAGGTCACTTTGGACAGGCAAGGACACTGGTGATAATACGATAGAGCATGGATTGGCCCAACCTCACCATGGATGTAAGAAATGTGTGCATGTCATGTCCCATATGTCAGCGGGCTAAACCAATGACCACTCAGCGTGCACCATTACATTGCCTACCTCTGATGAGTGTCCCTTTTCAAAGGGTAGCTATGGACATTTTTGGGCCCCTCAAACGAACCAAGAGTGGGAATAAATATGTTTTGGTAGTGATGGATTATGCTACCAAGTGGCCAGAAGCATTTCCTCTCAAGAATACCTCAACAGAAACGCTTCTTGACTGCTTGGTAGAGATGACCGCTAGGCTAGGAATCCCTGAGGAAGTGTTATCTGATAATGGTAGCAACTTTGTGTCGAAGACCATGCACCAATTTTGTCAGCTGACTGGTATTCACCAGATTAAGACATCCCCATACCATCCCCAAACAGATGGTATGGTTGAAAACTTTCATGCCACAACGAAAAGACTACTCAAAAAGTTGACACAGAAAAGCACTAAAGAGTGGGATAAGTGTTTGCCCTTTGTTCTGTGGGCTTACCAAGGAACAGCCCACAGTACAACAGGATACTCCACATTCGAACTTCTTTTCGGTTTAACCATGAAGACCCCGATTGATGAGCTGGCAAAATACTGGAAAGGGAAAAAAGGAGAATGGGATATCGAGGTGGTGGAATATCTCAGAGCTCTAGGAGATAAGCTGGAGATAGTACAGGGAATGGCCACAATAAAAGAAAAAGAAGCCAAACTAGCACACAAAAAGTACCACGATGACAAAGCGATCGAAAGGAGTTTCAATGTAGGTGACTATGTTTGGGTGTTCCAGCCCAGACGGCTGAGTGAGTTACAAAACGAATGGAGAGGCCCAGTAGTTATCACTAAGAAACTGACAGAGGTAACATACCAAGTGGACTTAGGTCAAGGACCAAAAAGGTTTCGGACATTCCATGTCAATGGAATGAAGGGGTGGCACTCCCCAGTTCCAGCAGTACTGCTTGCCGTCGATGGAGAAATGCCTGATACGACACAAGACCAAATAAAACAGCCTACCCAGCTACAACCACATCAAAGGAATGAGCTGGAACAATTGAAAACAGAATTTCAGGAGGTCATCAATGATGTACCTGGGAGAACAAGTATGGTTGAGCACACGATCGAAACTAGCGATGCTTCCCCCATCCGGTTACCACCGTACCGCCTTCCCTACTCATCCCACGAGTTCCTGCGGAACGAAATCAAGATATTACTCGAGCAGAACATTATTGTACCATCAAAGAGCCCCTGGGCCTCCCCAGTGGTCTTGGTACCCAAAGGAGATGGGACCAAAAGTTTATGTATTGATTACCGAAAGTTGAATCTCGGCACCCAAGCTGACCCCTATCCGATACCTAGGATAGAAGAACTGATAGATGGGATTGGAGATGCAAAGTGGATTACTGCACTCGACCTGACCAAAGGTTATTGGCAGGTGCCAATGGAAAAGTCTAGTCAGGAGAAGACGGCTTTCGTAACCCCCTGGGGGAAATATGAATTCACCACCATGCCATTTGGCCTAGTAGCAGCCCCATCCACCTTCCAGAGGTTAATGGACCAGATCTTCCATGACACCCACTAGTACGCGGTCTCCTATCTACATGACATCATTGTACACAGTCAGACTTGGGACGAACACATATATCACTTACGAGAAGTATTCACAAGGCTACAACAGGCAGGGCTGAAAATCAAAGAAAAGAAATGTCGCTTTGCCTGCAACTCGTGCACGTACCTAGGGCACGTAGTTGGGAATGGTCAAGTGAGACCAATGGAGGAGAAAGTCAAGGCAGTTAAAGAATTCAAACAACCGAAGACTAAGAGGATGTACGGGCTTTCCTAGGGCTTTGTGGCTACTAGCGCAGATTTATCACAACCTTCTCAACTATAGCCACACCCTTATCGAATTTGACCCGGAAGGAAATGCCAAACAGAGTTATCTGGACTGAGCAGTTGGAGACTTCATTTCAGAAGTTAAAAGACATGCTGACAAACTAACCTGTACTGAGTACACCTCTCTGGGGAAAGGAATTCATACTCCAAACAGACGCCTCGAATTCTGGTATTGGTTACGTCCTAAGTCAACAAGACGACATGGGCGACGAACACCCCATTGCCTATGGCACTAGAAAGCTACTTCCAAGAGAAACCAAATACTCAGTGATAGAGCATGAAGGTCTCGCCATCGTAGAAGGGGTCAAGCATTTCAGAGTGTATTTGGAAGGAGTTCCCTTCAGGATCGAACCCGACCACAATCCCCTCACCCAAATCTCACAGCTGAAAGATAGTCACGGATGCATCGCGAGATGGATACTAGCCCTGCAGCCATACAACTACACCATGGCCTACCGACCAGGAAGGAGGAATGGAAATGCCGATGGGCTTTCAAGAGAACATGGTTCTCGTCTTGAGGAAGGGGAGATGTCAGGGATGGCTCTCCTGTCTCTCACTAGCCATCCCTGACTATCAGGAAAGGATCAAGTCTACAAAACCACAAACGCAAGTATACAAGTCTAAACTTAGAACCACAGAACTTAATTACACAAGAAACTGAAGTCATAACCATTTAAGGAGAGAACATTCCAATAACCTTCCAGGGGGCCTGATTGGTCAGACTGTAAGGAGGGATAAGGACTGATAGCTAGTAGCTAAGAGAGAACCAGGGAGGGAAGATAAATCTGAACATAGTGTTGTATTTGAAGTATTTCTAAGCATTTCTGTAATTGTTATAAACCAAGTGTTGTAAGGAAAGTGAGCCTGGGTGTATGTTAACAGGCTGGTCTAGTTAAGGTTGTTGGGCTGGGAAGTCTAACAACAGGACTAGGCGTCACAGGTAATTGCAAGGTCTAAAGAGGTCTCTGCAGCAGACCCAAGGAGACTAGGTCTCTCATAGGCAGTTGCCTGACAATCGTCCAGGCAACCACCTGTCATCAGACACTGTTTGACTGTAGATGATAAACTCCCACTACACTTGTTTGTATATAACCAGAAAATTAATCCAAATATGACTCCACCTTAGCTTATGTACCAATCTTTGAATTGTGAAACTCTTGCCGCTCTGCTGAGCCTTATAGAATGGCTCTAAATTTGTGCCGGCCACCCAGACAATTGCTTTGTTGAAATAGTGACTGCAAGAACAGGAGTTCTGAAGACAAAAGATGGGAAGACGGCTTTTTTGATGGATAATTATACTTCTGTGTCTTTCAATGGAGAGACATTCAGCCAAACAGTGCAAAGTCCTGAATGTGAACTCTTATTTCATAACGCAAACATTGCAAATCATATCGGGGATATTTGTGAAAGTGCTATACATGCTAGTCTCTGGATCTGAAAGGATAATTGAATCAAGCAGTCATGTTAATGAATGTTTCTTGTGTATCCATGAAATGAACGCTAAACTAACCAAACTGAAGACAAGAGCAAAGGTAATTGAGCAGAATGTAAAAAAAAATTGAAATCTCAGGAAATCCATAGTTGAAAACGTGACAGAACTTTGGGGAGTGACATTAATAGTCTTTTGCCAGAGTGGTTTATTTTTTTGCTGGATCTGACAGCAAAATGCACAAAGATGGAGTTGTAATGGGGCAAAGTACAGCAATATCAGGTCTTCTCTCTTTGTTTTCTTACTCAATGGTCCTGTGAACCAGACTGTAGAGGAAAGTGAATCCTTATGAGCCAGACTGTTGAGGAATGGGAATCCCTATGAGCCAGACTGTTGAGAAAAATGAATCCATATGAGCCAAACTTTTGAGGAACGTGAATCCTTATGAACCAGACTTTTGAGGATTGTTAATCCTTATGAGTCAGACTTTTGAGGAACATGAATCCTTATGAACCAGACTTTTGAGGGATGTTAATCCTTATGAACCAAACTGTTGAGGAACGTGAATCCTTATGAACCACACTGTAGAGGAATGTGACTAATATGAGCCAGACTTTTGAGGAATGTTAATCCTTATGAACCAGACAGTTGAGGAATGTTAATACTTATGAACCAGACTGTTGAGGAATTTTAATCCTTATGAGCTAGACTGTTGAGGTACATGAATCGCTAAGTGGTAAAGCTTACTACTAATAGATTTGGTAAGCTGTCGAATGGTATCCGCTTGAGCTCTCGAGATGTTTGAGGACTACTCCAGGAAAGTTTCAGTTCAAGTTTGAGTGCCAGTTATCTGTTGATTGCAGTCTTCAGTCACACCCTGCTTAAAAAAAGGGGGGGGGAAAGCCCACGTTTCATGCCCCCACATTTATGGCGTAATTCAGGGAAAAAAAGACCAGAGGTATCCACTACAGCTTCGTACTGTTTCTTCCATTTCTTCCAATCTTTTCTGCTGTTGTTTGAGTTAGTCATGGTGTTATATAATTTCTCCTGGCCATACTAATTCCAACATGTGAGGCTTAGAACAAAATGATTTCTATTGGTTACAAAAAAAGCAACATTACAGTCTTAGGTCGGAGAAGAACAGTTTCCTCTTTCTCATCTACCAACCTTCTTCATGCAAAAAAAACTCCACTCAATACGATTTCCACATAGATTTCTCAAGCAGAGAATTTTTGAAACTCATCACTGACTATTGGCTTTCACCAGGACTAATTGCTGACTGACTTGCATTATACAGCTGGTTGTGGTCTACATGGGTGGGCTCTAATTTTCGTTCTTTTTAACAGGTCAATCCAATATCGCCGATTGTATTTAAATAAAAAATTTCTGCTAGATTCAAGTGCTTCTTGTCTGTTTTGTTGCTCCTGCATATCATAGTTTAGCAGTGGAGGAGATATGGAGGATTGCATCAAGTGTAAGCTAATTAGTAGAGGGTCACCTAGATATTATAATATGTTCATTGTTGTCTGTACACTACATATCAATACATGCTATGTATTTTTGCTATTGTTGAAACTGTTGATTCATCTACCATTTAGTTAGTTTTCCCGCAAAGTCAATAAGAACAATATTATAGGTTTTTGTCTTGAGAGATTCTGTTTTGTCTTGAGAGATTCTGTTTTGTAGCACCCTACGAGGCAGCTACATTGGTTACCCTGACGTTCAGCACGCTCTCCTCTAGTCCTTCTCAACAGGAGAAAGAGTTTTGAAAGATAGCAACATCAACTAATGTGGTTGTAGTTGTCCAATCATATGACCTTTACCAATATGGATTCTGCAGACTTCAACGGTATTGCACACCGAGTCAACGTTCTCCAAGCAGCAGCAACCCCAGTGGTTGGGGCTGTGGGCAATATCGCTGGAGCTGTTCAAGCTGTAGCGGTTTAAGTCCAAATCTTCTGGCCCACCTGCCCTGAAGTCTGGTTTTCCTTTCTCGAGTCCAAGTTTGCCACCAAGAACATAACAGCGGATGACACCAAATACCATCATGCCATGCAAGGTCTGGACAAGACAACCAGCTGAAGAAATCTCTGCCTTTCTTCTGAGTCCTCCTGCCATTGGCAAGTTTGATGGACTAAAGACACTACTAATCAGCACTTTTGGCCTCATTCAAGCTGACAGGGATGCTTCCCTCCTTGCTATTTCCGGTCTGGGTGACCGCAAACCATCGGGCCACCTTAGATATATGAACCCTCTCACTACAACTGATGACCAGAAGTCCGTGGTTTACCGCACCCTTTTCTTGCGGCAGCTTCCAGAGTCTGTTCGTGTTGTGCTTGCCCGAGATCCTCCTACCAGCATCACTGATCGTGCGAAAGCTGCAGATGATATCCTTGCAGCCCAGTCCCTAGCCTCTGGCATCGCTGCAGTCTCGGCAGGAAAATGGGCAGACGAGCACATCCACCATCATGTAAGACAGGTACACGCTGTTTTTACAATGTCAAGTTTGTGGAGAAAGCACGCAAATGTGGTGACACCTCTTCTGCAGCAACTTGTGACATGGCCCACCTCATCCGGAGGTCAGGAAACGCCTCCGCAGGCCGCTAGCCGTCAAAGCGGTCGGCAATCATCATTGTCTCGACCTGACACGTGTTGTACATCATTTGTGAACTCTGCCATAAAAGAGAGATGTCCTGTTGGACGATGGAAGCGGTCCACAGAATTTGTCATGGCCCCTACAAGGGGATTATGATCAGTGAAGGCCGTGAAACCCCCCCCCCCCCCCCCCCCCCCCCCTGAGTTGCGGAGTTGAGAAGAGGCGGGATCAAAGAAATTGCGTTTCTTTGATCCCGCCTCCTCTCAAACCCGCAACTCAAGGGGGGGGGGGGGGTACACGTTAGAAAAAAAAACCCCGCTTTATCACAGCTAAGGGCTTTAGCAACCCACACACCGAGTTTGGGGCGCGTCGGTCAAGGCACCTGGGAGTTAGGTTTCGCACAAACTAGTAGACGCAATTTTTTGAGTGACTCTTTCGTGTTTGATATATGTTCTGAGAAAAGGTGCCTATAGAGACTTTTTACATATCATCTTAAAGCACACACAATAAGCAACATGCTGGTATCAATAGTATTTGCACAGAAGAAAGGGAAAAAAAGTTATCGCAGCTAAAAATATGTGTTCAAATTGTGGTGGTTTCAGGTGTCGTCACATCCAGGCAGAAGCTACTGCAGCCAACCTTTAAGCACTCATGTATATCCTGGCAGAAGCTACTGCAGCCTACCTTTAAGTTCCCATGTATATCCAGGCAGAAGCTACTGCAGCCAACCTTAAGTACTCATGTATATCCAGGGAGAAGCTACTGCAGCCAACCTTTAAGCACTCATGTATATCCAGGCAGAAGCTACCTCAGCCAACCTTTAAATACTCATGTATATCCAGGCAGAAGCTACTGCAGCCAACCAAAAAAAAAAAAAAAAAAAAAAAAAAAAAAATGGAGATTCTACACACACAAGTGTTTCGAAAGGGGGAGGAGAATCCCAGGGTTTTTTCCTAACCCCAAAGACCTTTTTTTCCCACCCCCTCTGAAAGTATTTCTTTTCCTTAACAATTCTATATAAAGAGCATTAATAAATGATTATAGTGCACACAAAGTATTAACAAATTCCGCACCCCCCCCCCCCCCCCCTCATCCCCTCATCCCCTTTTCTTCACCACCCAAATAAAACTGATTCTGGCTGTGTAGACTTCTCTTTCAGAACTGATTTCTAGTACCCTATGAATCAATCTCAGATCATAAAAAAAATCAAAAAAAATCTGGGGGAGCATGCCCCCAGACCCCCCTAGTTGTTATATGCTATACACCCCTTCCATATCAACTAACTTTGGAGTTCCTCCCTCGAAAACTTTGTCACATTTTTAACCATCATCCCCCCCCCCCCCCTCCCTTCAAATCCAGATTCCTCCAATTTCCCCCCCTTAAACAAATTCTAAATGATACCATGTTGGTCTCATGAAGATTACAAGTTGTTGAATTAACAAATTTGCTACAATAGATTGATTATCACACATCAACAAACATGCATCTCTGACAAACACAATAAACAAATAGTAGATGTCAATAATATGTTGATGACAATAATGACTAACTTATGCTTTATTAATCAAAGTCATGTCATTCGATTACATCAAAGGCGGGGGGCAAACAAGTTAAGGCGGGGGGCAAACAAGTTGACCTGGATCAGAGACCAATTACCACAATATAGAGGAGGAAGCAGTAATTTGTAAAGAGCAGGTTTTAAGTGATCATCCATGAAGTGGGCGAGGGTTGAGTGAGGAGGGGGAGGTCAAGAGAGGGAGGGTGAGGCGGGAGAAAGTTTAGTGAGGAAGGAAGGGTGAACGAGGAGAGAGAGGGTGAGTGTGGTGGAGGAAGGTGAGGAGAGAGGGGGATGGTGAAGAAGGGGAGAATGAGTGAAGACGGCTTGGAACCTGATTTAAAAACATGAGAGTTTCTTGTTTGAGTGAGGAGAGAAGAAATGGCAACAATTACAATTTCCCCGATTATTATGTACTTATGTTGCAACAAATCAGTGTCGGAATAAAATTGTCGAGTAACAAGATGGATTAAAAGTGTAGACCATGATAAGATATAACACTGTTGTCAATAAATATTGCACTTAGTGCTGTAGTCAGTTTGAATATATATGTATATTTTGCAAGGCGTAACTAATCCGACTCTTATGTTTTCCATATCGCAGCATCTACTATATCATGTGATCTGCCTCATTTTGATATTTTTCATATCGAAAAGTGCATCATGGTATCTGTGCATCATTGATGAATCCTATCTCGGTGCATCCTCGACATTGGTGAATCTTATCTCTGTGCATCCTCGATGGTGGATCTTCTCTCTGTGCATCTTTTACATTGATGAATCTTATCTCTGTGCATCCTTGATGGTGATCTTATCTCTATGCATCCTTGATATTGGTTAATCTTATCTCTATGCATCCTCGACATTGGTGAATCTTATCTATGTGCAACCTTGACATTGGTGAATCTTATCTCTATGCATCCTTGACATTGGTTAATCTTATCTCTATGCATCCTTGACATTGGTGAATCTTATCTCCATGCATCCTCGACATTGATGAATCTTATCTCTATGCATCCTTGACATTGGTGAATCTTATCTCTGTGTATCCTTGACATTGGTGAATCTTATCTCTGTGCATCCTCGACATTGGTTAATCATATCTCTGTGCATCCTTGATATTGGTGAATCTTATCTCTATGCACCCTCGACATTGGTGAATCTTATCTCTGTGCATCCTCGACATTGGTGAATCTTATCTCTGCGCATCCTTGACATTGGTTAATCTTATCTCTATGCATCCTCGACATTGGTGAATCTTATCTCTGTGCATCCTTGACATTGGTGAATCTTATCTCTGTGCATCCTCGACATTGGTTAATCTTATCTCTATGCATCCTTGACATTGGATAATCTTATCTCTATGCATCCTTGACATTGGTGAATCTTATCTCTGTGCATCCTTGACATTGGTGAATCTTATCTCTGTGCATCCTCGACATTGGTTAATCTTATCTCTATGCATCCTTGAAGTTGATGAATCTTATCTCTGTCCATTCCCGATATAGGTGAATCTTATCTCTATGCATCCTTGACATTGGTTAATCTTAACTCTATGCATCCTTGACATTGGTGAATCTTATATCTATGTATCCTCAACATTGGGGAATCTTATCTCTGTGTATCCTCGACATTGGTGAATCATATCTCTATATATCCTTGACATTGTTCACCAATGTGAATCTTATCTCTGTGTATCCTCAACATTGGTGAATCTTATCTCTGTGCATCCGTGACATTGATGAATCTTATCTCTGTGTATCCTCGACATTGTTGAATCTTATCTCTATGCATCCTTGACATTGGTGAATCTTATCTCTGTGTATCCTCGACATTGGTGAATCTTATCTCTGAGCATCCTTGACGTTGGTGAATCTGCATCCTCGACATTGATGAATCTTATCTCTGTGCATCCTCGACATTGGTGAATCTTATCACTGTGCATCCTCGACATTGATGAATCTTATCTCTATGCATCCTAGACATTGATGAATCTTATCGCTATGCATCCTCGACATTGGTGAATCTTATCTCTATGCATCCTCGACATTGGTGAATCTTATCTCTATGCATCCTCGATATTGGTGAATCTTATCTCTGTGCATCCTCGACATTGGTGAATCTTATCTCTGTGTATCCTCGACATTGATGAATCTTATTTCTATGCATCCCCGACATTGGTGAATCTTATCTCTGGGCGTCTCGACATTGATGAATCTTATCTATATGCATCCTCGACATTGGTGAATCTTATCTCTGTGCATCCTCGACATTGATGAATCTTATCTCTGTGCATCCTCGACATTGATGAATCTTATCTCTATGCATCCTCAACATCGGTGAATCTTATCTCTGTGCATCCTCGACATTGATGAATCTTATCTCTATGCATCCTCGACATTGATGAATCTTATCTCTATGCATCCTCGACATTGGTGAATCTTATCTCTATGCATCCTTGACATTGGTGAATCCTATATCTGAGCATCCTTGACATTGGTGAATCCTATCTCTGAGCATCCTTGACATTGTTGAATCTTATCTCTGTGCATGCTCGACATTGTTGAATCTTATCTCTATGCATCCTTGACATTGGTGAATCTTATCTCTATGCATCCTTGACATTGGTGAATCTTATCTCTGTGCATCCTTGAGATTGTTGAATCTTATCTCTGTGCATGCTCGACATGGTGGCCCATGCATCTTGACCCCTGTGCATATTCCTTGTTGGTGACCCATACATCTATCTCAATGCATCCTCCTAATTGGTGACCCATGCACCTTGATATCTGTACATTCTCGCAGATTTTGTGACCTATACATCTTTACCTCTGTGCATCCTCCGCATTGGTGACCTGTGTATCTAGACCTCTGTGCATTCGCCGTGATAACCATGACGGTAAAATGTAATATTTGACAATCAACTGCAAATCAATCATGGCAGAAAATGCAGTGGCTTTGAAATCACCTTCCTTCGGGATCACTCAACCAGCAATGTGGCTCACCCAGGCCAAAAACAAGCTTATAATTCGAGAAATCATGGCAGGTGATATCAATTTTACTAGGTCGTGGCTGCTTTGGATCAGATTACTGATCAAAGGACTTTCGATCTTTTTGTGAGCCCTTCAGCCCACAATATACATTTAAGCATCCAGGATAATCTCATTGGCACTCTTGTGGCTTATCCTGCCATGAAAGGGCAGCAAGAATTCGGTACATGACCAGCCTCGGTGATAGAAATCCTTCACAGCTGATGGAAGAAATGATGGCCCGCACAGCTAATGGATGAAGTGAGAGCCCACAATGACGGATGAAATGATGGCCCTCAAAGCTGATGGAAGAAATGATGACCTGCACAGCTGATGGATGAAATGATGGCCCTCACAGCTGGTGGATGAAATGATGACCCTCACAGCTGACAGATGAAATGATGGCCCTCACAGCTGATGGAAGAAATGATGGCCCTCACAGCTGATGTATGAAATGATGGCCCTCACAGGTGACGGATGAAATGATGGCCCTCACACTGATGGATGAAATGATGGCCCTCACAGCTGGTGAATGAAATGATGACCCTC
>CBDHEM010000033.1:0-5258 GCA_965261955.1 Leptonemataceae bacterium | reverse complement strand
AGACAATTGACTTTTTTTATAGTTGACAGTTCAAGGAGACAATTTTAGATATGGAATACTTCATTGAATAATAATCAGCTGAAGGAGTAAAAATTATATTTAAAAAGTACTTACAAGGATTAAAGTGATTTTTTCTTCTCTTGGAAATATTCCAAAGCAAACAATACAATTAGGTAAATAAGAATTTCCATTTGTTAAGTTTCATGTTTGTAAAATTTCAACAACATGTAAAGCACTATGTGCTGGAGGGACCTTTGTAAGGAGGGGGATAATGTGATACTCAGCACCACTATAACTGACACTATAGGACATCCTAATCATTCTTGAACTTTTTTTTGGTACATAGAAGGAAAAATATTGTAACTTTTTAACTGTTAAACGGATTTTGAACATTCGAAATTCTGCTGAAAGCTGCTTCCCAATCAAGCAAAACTGCCTGGCATTGAATGACTGAATCATCACTGACTGCCTGCGCATGTCATGCGCAATGCGCATGATCTGTAGATGATTGAGAATACCCCCTAAGTATATATTTTTATACCCTTCATATTCACAGCTGCCAACAGGTTTACAATTGTGGATCAAATCATGATTTTTTTCTCTCTTCCATATTGTGCTTTTTTGTTCATAGTAAAAAAAATTAGTTTCATGTAATGTCTGCAGCACCTTCTTCGGTATTTGTCCTGCAATCTAAAGGTTAAAACTGAACTGCAGAGGTGCAGAAGATGTCCTAGTTTTAGAGTCAACTTGGAGGCATGATGGGAAGATTAAGAGGACTACTAGAAAGGAAATAGAGATGACAAATCAGAAATAAACTATGTTCTTACTATAATTTATGGTTTTAAGACTGAGGCCTATTGGGAAGTTCTGCCCCCTGTACTGCTCACCTTGCTGCTTTTCCAATTTGAGCCGGCAATGACCGCATCTGACTATTAAATTTGTTCAACTAAATATAGATATTTAGCCAAGTTCAACTAGATATAGTTATTTTTTGTCCAGTCAACTAAATATCTACCAACTAAAGGGAAGGGTTAAAAAATTTCATGGTTGGCTTTCGACCATGAAGCGCAGGGGGGGGGGGGGGGGGGGGCCAAAACCAACTTACAAATTTTATTAATTTTTCTTTTAACTTGGAATATAGCATCTAGGTTGCCTGATTCATGGAAAAAAGTCAAAAGAAACTATATTAGTACTACATATATATATTATTAAATGCCGCAAATGATGGTAGGTACAGTGTTCAGGCAAAAAGTGTTATCAGACTCCCAAACCCAAGCTGGTCCCCTTCTTCCCTTTCCTTCTCCTCCTCCTCTGTCACGTTTTTTACATCAACTTCAAACATCAATTACTCAGTATTTTTAAGCTATAACACTTTTTAAGACCATTTTTGAAAACTAGAAGCCATGATGGATCTGCACATACTTTCAGATTCATCCACTGATTTTTGCAAGTGCCCCAAAAAGGGGTTAATTATGTTGTTGTTCACAATTTTGACCAAAGTAGGGGGTCTGATTGGATCCACTAAAACTCAATTTAAAAATTTGAATTTTGGTATAGTGGTCAATTGGCCCAAATTTATTTTGTTTGTAAAATGCATAATTTTTTTTTCTTAACTCAAAAAAGGCGGTTTAGGGGGTCCCTAAGATCAGATTTTGACAAAATCATAGATCAGTCAAATGTCAATGGGGTTTCCTGGGGGAAAATCATGAATTCTTAAAATAAATTACCCCCACTTGGCAGTGAGTGAGCCCCTAGGGCCCCCCAAGCCCACTGCAGGAGCTAGAAGTAGGGGGCTGTAGGTCCCTGTACCTTCTAGTATAGCTATATTTAGTTCCTGAAAACTATAAATGAACATTATATTTCCTGGTAACTAAATATTTCCTTGACCTGTTTCGTCATGGGAAAAAATACAGGAATTGTAATTCCAATTTTCCACTCGCTGATATCCATAAGGGAAGGATTGAAAAAAATCAAAAGGTTGACTTTTGACCTAATTGGCCTAGATCGCCCTCCCTCCCCCTATGAGAATTTGGAAATGTTAGTCTAATTGGTACTAAACTCTTCAAATTGGATATTTGTATAAAAATCAACAATTGGAATCAGACTGGGAGAATGAAAGCAAAAAATTGCTATTGTCCCAATGATCAATATATATATAAATATATAAATATATATAGGTAAGGTATGTCATATTTTTTTACTTTTACCATGTTCACCTAGCTACAGACTAGGTTGGACTCATATAGTCAATCAAAATATTTTATTTTTATTTTATTTATTAGAACTTTGAGGGCATATGACCCTCTTGTTTTAGCTTCTGTGGAGGGGTTGGTGGGCCCTTCAAGCCCCCAGTACTGTGCTCCCATCTAGACACAGAATTTTATAGGTGATAGAAGGTAATAGAAGGTTAGAAGGTAATGTAAGGCCATGGAAGCCCATGGAAGGTCATAGAAGCCAATGGAAGGGCATGTGTAGAACTGGCTTCTGCATTATAAAATGGTATGGCACTTTTTAATCAGTTTAGCAGTCTGGCTGCTAGAGCTCAGAGGTGGAGAGGGAAATTTTGATACATCAGTGGCAGTGCCAGTGCCAGTTAGACCCCTTTCCTATAGGTTAGGGATGCCTTCCCTTACTCTGTGTTATCAAACTGTTCTAACAAACAAATATTGTCTGCCCTGTGATTTTGATGATGAGCAGAATATATTCACCAAATGCTGTAGAGGGAAGACACCACCACCTATACCATTTCTGATACAATTTTTGACTGCCTGGGGGGCATACACCACATCTCCCACATCTGATCCATCAACCTTCTCTGAAAGGGATATGTCAGCCAGGACTCAAACCTGCACCTCCAGATTGCCTGCTACCATTACACCACAACACCAAGGTCATAATTGGACACAAAATTTATGTTCCAATGTGCTGTTGCCTGTTGTTATAGTTTGTCAAACTGCAGATATTGTGACTCCCACTGTTCCATTCAGGTATAGAAACATCAGGGGGGTGGAGCAGTGGATCACCATTCCTAACCAAGTTTTCCAGGGTTTCATTTATGTGTGGAAAATGCATTGGTCAAACTGCATATATTGTGACTCCAGTCAATATATTGTTCTATATCTACATAATTTTGATTTTCTAGTTATATTTTTCATTTTGAATCCATCTCCCTGACCTTTAAATGCCCAGTATTGCCATTTTATTTATTTTTTAAAACATTAGAATTAATGGGCATAACTAAATTGAAAATATCAAGAAAAGGGTCACAACAGTTTACTGAGTTTCAGAGAAGAAACTTTTGCTTTACAAAGGGCCCCTAAACCACTACAGAGGAACTATAATTAGGGGGCCATATACCCCTGTACCTTCTATTAATATAACAAAAGGCATTTTTATGAATAAATTGTGTCACCAGGCGATTGTACACCAAATATATGGCAAAAAGTAAGTTCAGGACATGTGCTATTGTTTACACTGTTTTGTTTGACAACAAATTATCACAGCTTCATCAACAATATTGTTAGGGACAGAAACACCCATAGAGGATTTTTTTAAACTGATGGTTGGGATTTGGTCAGACCCCTCCATGTTAGGATGGTGACCAAAATATAGATGTTTTTTATGAGCCTTCCCTATGGTCGTCTATTTAAATGTCTAATATCGCCAGTTTATCAAATTTGATAATTCATAGGCGGATCTAAATTTAGAATATCATAAAAAGGGTCGCAACTGTATATTGATTTTGAGATAATTATCTGTAGTGACAGTCATGACTGTAGTGACAGTCATATCTGTAGTGACTGTAGTGATTGTAGTGACTAGTGACAGCAGTGCCTGTAATGATGGTAGTGACTGTAGTGACTGTAGTGACAGTAGTGACTTGTTGCAGTAGTGATGGTAGTGATTGTAGTGGTAGTGGTAACATTAGGGGATTTTTTTTTTGTTTTTTTTAAGTTTGCTTTTTGACCAAAAAGGGGGGAGGGGGGGGGTTGGCACAAAAACCAACTTACTATTTTTTTATTATTTATTTTTTTCTTCTACAAACAATGAATATAGCATCTAGGTTGCTGGATTCCTGGATAACAGTAAAAAGAAACCATATTAGTACTATACATACCATCATTAAAAGCATCAAATGATAGTAGGTATAGTACAGTTTTGACTGAATAGTAGGTGAATGAAGGAAGTGAAGAGATTTTTTTTCTCTTTTTTCCATGTTAAAATCTGTTTGGAAGTGTATAGAATCCATTAGAATAAAAAAAATGGGTTAACATTTTTAAAAATTCTGAGCCAACTTGGGGGGAGGGGAGCGGGGGGGTCCAGCCAAGTTGGTCAAAATCCAACTTTTTTGTCTTTCTTTTTTAACCCTTCCTTTATATATGATGCACTATTTTCTAATTTGTCCACATAAAAGTACACTTGAAGTTTTGAGAAGAAACTTTACCAAGTTAATTGGTACTCAGACATCATCAAACTTCCTTACATAAGAGAAAAATTACAGATATAGTCATTAGGGAAGGGTCCAAAAAAAATGTAAATTTATGGTCTTTGACCATAACTGGGGGGTGGGTCAGCCCGAACCATACCCTTATTGCAAAACTCCATTGTTTTTTTAAAACATTATATACATCTTCAATTATACTCAATTTGTAGTTGTAACTAAATAAAAGTCACATTTATCCATTTAAAACATTACTTAGTTGAGATAGAAGGCCTCACTTGGTGATCTCACTGCCTTCCATAGACTTCTAACTTGCATATTTGCAAGCAATGTAAATTTGTTCTTCAATAAAAATCCATTTTTAATGTTATATGTTCCATTTCTTGCAGAAAAAAATTATTAAACAAATTTGCAATAAGGGGACCATAAATGTGCTTCAGGGGGGGGGGGGGTCAGCGGAGTATGGTCAAAAACCATACTTTTATATTTTTTTTGTTGGGACCCTTCCCTTACTCAGATATCTTGCTACTCCCATACCTATGTGAAAAATTAAAGTTTCCATAAATTTTCTTTACTCAATTACTCACTCTGTCAAATACTTTTGGAAATATGTGCCAGAGAGTGACCGGAGTCCTCTTTATTAGCTTGTAACACTGTGCAATGTGAAGGTAATTTCATTATTGACAACCCTGTGAAGGGATTTGATGACAACGTTGTCAAGAAATCCTTGAGACTGGAGGTAGCTTCGAAAGAATCACCACCGATGATAATCAGAGACCTTGATTCATTCCCCATCAAGGAAATACCCAATGTTCTA
>CBDHEM010000032.1:0-6847 GCA_965261955.1 Leptonemataceae bacterium | reverse complement strand
TCCTATATTCCGACCAGGGGGGGTCTGGCAAAATACCAACCTCCTTAACAGATTTTAGCTGGTGACAGAGATGAATTGTCCAAACTCCAAAACAAAGTGTCCATTAAAACATTAATAAATTATAATGGCAACTCATGACTTTAGTATAAAATCTATTTTGGGTTATTTGGAATAGAATGGAAGTGAGAAGAAAAAAATCTGTTAAGGGAGGGCCAAGCAGGGTAGGGGGGGGGGGTAAGGCTACTTGGCCCTGAGGGCCAAATATGTTTTTTTTTTTTTTTAAATGAGCCTTCCCTAAGGAAGTCAACTTGATAGTTTGGCAACTCAAACAGTGGCAAAATAAGTCAACTTGATAGTTGGGCAACTCAAATTGTCTTACTATCTCCAGGGTCAGCAATATGGCCTATTGAAACAGGTTATTGGTAAAATTTGTTGAATTTATAGTGGCTCTACAAAGTACCAAACAGATAGTTT
This sequence comes from Leptonemataceae bacterium, assembly GCA_965261955.1. Taxonomy (GTDB): domain Bacteria; phylum Spirochaetota; class Leptospiria; order Leptospirales; family Leptonemataceae; genus JABAAI01. The sequence goes on along the minus strand of CBDHEM010000032.1, from coordinate 6,373 downwards.
TGTATTAGTGCGTTAATTAGACTGGCATAACCTTGGTGGAGGAGGACATTTGTAAGAATATATGTAATACTTTTATACCATAATGTTTTCTATAATTTGGAGTGCTATACAGTTTGATTTCATGCAATTATTATTTAGATACTTTAGGCAGTAACTATGCCTTGCTATCAAATTGGTAGCAAGATATGTACTTAGGTGGTGGTGGTGGGACATGCCCCTCCCCCTAAAGTTATTACATAATATTTGAATAGTCCCTTAATTACCAGTCAACTAGGAGGTCAATTTATTCCTTCATTGTCAATTAATGGTAAAACTTGATTCTAAGTAATATGTTGTTGCCAACTTCACAACTCGGTAAATTTGAAATGTATATAGTCTCGCTGCATTGGCTCACGGTAGACACTGATGTCTCCTAGACTACAGTGAAGCCAGCCTGCAGTTAACAAGTTGACCAAGACTACAGTGAAGACTAAAGTCAACAAGTTAACCTAGACTACAGTGAAGATATTACAGCTACAGTGAAGCCAGCCTGCAGTTAACAAGTTGACCAAGACTACAGTGAAGACTAAAGTCAACAAGTTAACCTAGACTACAGTGAAGATATTACGGCTACAGTGAAGCGAGCCTACAGTAGAAGACACTGACTCTGACGTTGATGAAAGCCTCCATGAAGTCCTTGCTCTGTTTTATACCATGATTCTCCTCGAACTCGCAGCGAGTGCAGTAGAATGGCATGACGTCACAGACTACGGGTTGTGTCTTGGAAAAGATGGCGCTGTAGTCGAGATTGAGAAAGCTGACGAGAGTGTTACGGCCTCTGACGGCCGTGTTCCTGTACTACTGTATTTCAAACCGTGGGACTGAATTCCCCGGTCATATCAGTGTGGTCTCGGTAGCCGAGATCGCAACATATCAGTGCTGGCACCAGTGGTCCAAGTGTTTGTGGCTGTTCTCTTCCAGAAGTTTTGACAAACAATATCGCATTTCAGTGAACCCATATTGTCTGTTTCAATAGTTAGTGGCCGCTGGCAAATTTGGAGGTTGGAAGGAAGAGGAGGAGAAAATGTCCATCTGTTGACCCACGCTCCTCTCGGAGGGCGCGTGGGTAAAAAGGTGTAACTTTTGAACTGTTAACAGATTTTGAAAATTCATATTTCTGCTAAAAGCTAGTTTTTGGCATATTTTTTGGATTTTTAAATAAATTTTCATTCATATCCTGTCTCCGCACAAAATCTGCACATTTGAGCCAAAAAAAAATGGAAAAAATTAAATTTTGAAAGAATTTTTTTGTTGAAAATTATTTCAACCTGCTGGCCCACTGTGGGGGGGGGGTGTCACTCCCACCCCCTGTCAGCACTTATTTAACACAACGCTGTTTTCTGTACCTAAGCTAAAGCCAGGAAAATTTTTGAGGGGAGCAGAAGATTTGGTGAAGATGCTGAAATTGAGAAACATAAGAATCCTAAATGTCATCAGGAAGCAAATGATTATGAATTGAAAGACATGACCAAAGTTAAAATTGAAGTTAAGAATAATCAAATCACAGAAGGCGATGACAAACACTATTTTGAAGTAGATCTGGATCTAGATGTGAATTCTGGACTCCTGGAAGTATTTCTTAGAGTCTATGAAGAAGAACATGAGGTTGCAGAACAACAGAGTGTTAGTGATCTTGACCTCAGGGAGGTCTCTGAAGTCAAACTTGAAGAATCCAAAGAACATATTGATGATGATGAACACTATGTTGAAGTAGATCTAGATTATATCTATAGTAGTTAATTATTCTGTTGCGGAAAATAAATACATTTTGTCGAGAACGTAATGAAAAATGCCCAACTCATAAAATGGCTTTGATGTTAATAATTTAGGACGAAGTTTGCAGCATATTTGGACCAATTCAAATATTTGACGTAAAATATTTAAATGCCCAAGGAAAAATAATTGACCAAATGACCAAGAGAAAGTTAAAAGATATTTTGTTGGTTTGGAGTTTTGATCCAAGATTCAGTTACTCAGCCGCCAGCTAACAACAATTGCACAAGAAATCCTTGACCAGGTGGAAGACGATCAAGGTATTGATGGTATTGTTGATGATGGAATAGATGAGGAGGAGGAGATGGAAGACGAGTATGACGGAAGTATGGCGGGAGGAAAGGATGGTCGACGTGGACCAGACTTTCATTGGGAAGATCATCAAGAATTCGAATCTAAAGAACATTTTGATGTCTCGGAGATCCCAGCCGAGTTGAAAACAAATTTTTTCTGTAAGATCTGGTAAATTTACAAACCAGGAGATGCATTATTGTAAATTTTCAAGAAAGACAAGTTACAATTGTAAAATTAAGATGAGGGTAAAATTTTCAGAAACCCCCGATACTGTTCTTGTTCAAAATGTTGGTGGTGCCCACAACCACAACCTTGATGAGGATTTTGTTCAAGATGAAACCGAGAACTACATGCGTTGGACTACAGCCCAAACTAAAATCATTACGACAGGTGTCATGAATGAAGCTTCACCAACTGTCTTCAAAAGAAATCTTAAAGCTGAATTTCCAGGAGGTTTAATGCCAAATTATGTCACAGTGAGAGCCCGGTAATAAGGACAAGATCACGTCATGGGGAAGCCAGCCTCCTAAAAAATACATCTTAAATTTGGAAAACATTTCAAAAGAACCACCAAGGTAACCTTTTCATTGCATAATCATATTTTGTAAGTTACCCCAAACTTTTGGAATGCTTTTAGACCCCCCCCCCCCTTGTTTGGACAATGTCCAGTTTTATGAGGTTTTATTTGGGAGCTGGCTTCCCTTGGCAAACAGCTTCAAGCTGCTTTGGTCTCGTGGTCTCGAGATAAAATAAGCTGCTATTCCTCAGTTTGAACTCGTTTACCAAAGATGGCATCACAATATCTGACATCTGTGTGTGTGCAGTCTGACACAGACAATTTTTCGATCTTTATATTTCAAGAGGATATGTGTTTGATAGACATATCATGCGTGTTACTGCGTTTGTTTAAACAGGGAAAAATTTACTTTATATCAAAAGCACGAAACAGCTAGTCCTACATAGAATCTGAAGATGACCTGCTATATAATCAGAAACCTAGAACCAAAATGTTCAGACTGCTGATGCTGCCAAAGCTTCAAAATCTTCTGACACTTGAAAACATAGCCTTTTTAATTTGGAAAATAAGTTTTGGATTTAATTCAAACTTTTCTACATGTTGGTTATCAGATCCACAATTTAGCTGTGCAATATTTTACTGGGAATTTTCTAAAACTGTTTTGGAGTCTACTCAAAAAGGTAGACAGGGCTTTTTCTTCATTTATATTCTAGGACACATTATTTAAGACTGGAAGGTATGGGGGCCCACAGCCCCCTACTTCTAGATCCTCCGGAGGGGAATTAGGGGCCCTTCGGGCCTCTAAATACAGGACAGTACAATATAATACAGTACAGTACAGTAGAGTACAGTAACAGGAGAGGAGGAGGATGGTGTCAGGGGGTGGCTCACTCCATATTCCACTCTGTGTGGTGCCAGTGTGTGACAGGTGCTGCTAGTCTAGTGGCAGAATGTGGAACTAACATTTGGTTTAAAAAAACACCAAAAATTACTTTTTTTAACCCCTTTTTGGGGCACTTCCAAAAATCAGTGACTGGATCCGAAAGTATGTGCAGATCCGTCATGGCTTCTAGTTCTCAAAAATGGTCTTAAAAAGCATTATAGCTTTAATAAATGACTGAGTTATTGATGTTTGAAGTCAATGTAAAAAATGTGACGGAGGGGAGAAGGGAAGAAGGGAAGGGCACCAGCTCGGGTTTGGGGTTCTGATAAAGAGTGAATGTTTTCTTCAGTTTGGGCATATGATCCACCATTTAGGTTTCTGGTATTTTAGTTATATTTTTACTTTTGGAATTTCCCAAATCAGTTTTTGAATTTACTTCAAAAGTAAGGTAGGGCATTTTTTTTTAAATCATAGAACACACCATTTAAGTTTTGGAGAATTTGTAACATTTAAAAAATCACATAAAAAAATTTAATTATGGAGGGTATATTTGTTAGTTTTGCTCATATGTCTCACCGTTTAGATTGTTGGTATTGTAGGGGGTATTTCGCAGTTGGTTTATCAACTTTATTTTTTATTTTAGGAGTTTCCATTTTCTTAATTTTGGTCATATGACCCACCATCCAAGAGAAAACCTGAGCTGGTCCTCCTCCTTCTCCATTCCTTCATTCTTCCATCATGTTTTTACATCAACTTCAAACATCAATTACTCAGTCATTTTTTCAGCTAGAACACTATCAAAGGGAAAATTTAAAAAAAAGTTGGCTAAAGACCAACATGGCAGCCCCCCTCCACCCATGTTGGCTCTCGGAATTTTTAAAATTTTTAATCCATTTTTTTATTCTAATGTATATAAACACTTCAAAATGGATTTTAGTATGGAAAAAATCTTCATTTCCTTCACTCCTCTACTATCCACAGTCTCAAAACTGTAAATTACTGACAATCTTTTGAGGCTTTTTATGATGGTACATATAGTACTAATATGGTTTATTTGGACTGTTTTCCATGAATCAGGCAACCTAGATGCTATATTCATTATTTGTAGATTTTTTTTATCAATTTTTTTTCTTCATTGACCTCCCCCCTTCTTGGTCAAAAGCAACTTTTTTATTTTTCAACCCTTCTCAAATACCATTTTTGAAAACTAGAAGCCATGACAGATCTGCACATATTTACAGATCCAGTAATTTATTTTTGAAAGTGCCCACCCAAAAAGGGGTTTAAAAATTTTGTTGTTGGTCAAATGGCCCAAATAAAATGCTTGGTGAAATAGGTTTTTTATCAGAACTAAAAAAAAGTGGGTTTTGTGGTCCCGAAGGGTCAGATTTTGGGATCAACATTTAAAAAATAATTTCCCCAACAAAATCACCATAAAGGGGGTTTTAGGGGTACAATTTAGGTTATTTTCTGTCCATAGCCACCCTAACCTAACCTGAATTCTGGGAGGGCACCAATTATGTGGTGCAGTGTGTGTCCTGCCTGGAGAAGGACAAGGTGTCGACCTACAGGGGGGAGTCGTGCACCCAAACATTAGAGATATAGTGGAGAAGAAGAAGATTTTAAAATGTCTATCTGAAGATGCACACTCCTCTCAGAGGGGACCATGGGTAAAAAGTCCATCTGAAGACCAACACTCCTCTCAGAGTGTTGTGGGTAAAAATATACTTTTAGAACACAGCCCCCCTTCCAAATGTGGGTAGGTTTCATTTTTAAATTCAGTTTTGATATTTTTGAAACCATAAAAAAAATACCAAACAGATTAATATTGGGTCCAAATACACAAATTGAATATAAAACTGCCTTTTGGGGGCACTTTCTAAAAGTCAATACAATCAACACAAACAATACAGTCAGTACAGTCAGTACAGTCTGAGCAGCCTGAGAGGCGTGGCTCTGGGCTGTTAAAGCACTTGTTTTATTGTTCTAATTATATATAAACGAACATTTAAAATAATAAAATTGGCATTTAAAATCCTCGTGTTACTTGTACGCACTCTCACCATGAATTTGTCGTGTAATCTTCCTTTGAGCTCCGTTTTCCAAAGATGGCAACACAATCTCTGAGTTTTGTGTATGTGCAGCCTTACACGCAGAATTTTGGATCCATATCTTTGAACTGAATATATCTTTGAAAGAAATATCATGTGTGTTATTGCGTGTAACTATACAGGGATACTTAAAATGTATACCAAAATCATGAATATACCTATAGCTCGTCACAATTTGATATACAATGACAGCTTGCCTCAGTGCTATGGCAGGGGTCTCTATTTTATGGCAGCTGTCACAGTGCCACCTTTGATATTTTGCCCAGAAGTTGCGGGAAAGATTGGTCATTTCCCAGATATCAGCAGTGTGCAACGAGAAGTTTATTTAGTGAACTATTTTTTATTAATTTTTACAGATTTTTTTAATGTAAAATTTCTATGTTGCACATAGCCATTTTCAAGATAAGAGGAAACGCCTATTAATAAATTTCCCCATAATTTTTTTTATTTTCCCCAGGTTAATAATTATATTCACTGTTTACTGAGAAGGACAGCTAATTTGAACATACATGTTAAAATAAATAAATTTAACAAGATCAATCTTGCTAATGTTATCCTTCTTCTTAAGTGCACTGGTGAACTTAAGAAATATGTGTCCTCAAAACTTGAAGTAACTATTGATGAAAATGAAATGTGTGTTGACTTCAATGAAATTGTAGATGACGAGGGAGAGGGAAATCTTCGATTTACAATACTTTTTACAACCCCAACTATGAGAAGCAGAATTAATCCCCATCTCATCCAGGTAAAGGGAAC
>CBDHEM010000031.1:0-3309 GCA_965261955.1 Leptonemataceae bacterium | reverse complement strand
TATGAATCAGCAAAGATTCTTGCCAAAATGGCAGCATATCAGTTGATTGATTCCAACCAACAAATATATATTTACCATGCTTTCAAAGTAACAATAATTGATGCCATATGACTTGGGTCAGTCCAGAGATGATTGGACAAGCATAAGTATTGCTCCTGTACATTCATGTTCTGTAAAAAATTGTATTTTGTAGTTTTGTCCCAAAGACATTTTCATACTTTTTAAGGATACAAATACCATTTTTATTATTAAACAATTTTCTAGCACCTACGGTGAGCTGGTGGCCTTCGGCCACCTGGAGGGCCCTTTGGGCCCTCTGGATAGCTGTATGGAGAGCTGTATTGTCAGAGACCACAGCTGTTAGGACTGAACTGCCTGACCGTTCCATATCTTGGCAGAAACCACAGCTGTTACAACTGAACTGATGGTAGAGCAGCTGTCTACAGCAGCAATGTAAAAAACATGATGGAGGGAAGGAAAGAAGGGGAGGGAAGGAGGACCAGCTCAGGTTTGGGGCTTTGATAATATGTATTGACCATGGAATTATATACTATGACAATGACATATCTAGTATTGTTTCCAATGACAGGATCATAGAGGCCGACTCTTCCGTCTCGTTGAGAACAGTACAGTACAGTAACAGGAGAGGAGGATGGCATGGCAGCAATGTAAAAAATGTGACGGAGGGAAGAAGAAGAAGGGGAGGAGGACCAGCTCGGGTTTGGGGATTTGATTTGTTTTATTTAAAATTGTTTTGATTTTTTTGTTTAAATCAGAATACCCATTTTGGGGGAATTGGTTTTCTAAAAAATATATTATTATAATTGTTTTTGTTGGAATTTAGGAGATATTTTTCAGTTTTTGAAATTTCAATAATGTTTGGGAATCAGAACATCCACTTTTGGGAGGATCTGTTTTCTAAATGTTTTTTTTACCTCTTGTAGCTGTTTTTGGATTTTTGGAATTTTAGAGTGTATTTTTTTGTTGTTTTTGTTGTTTAGTTTTGAAAACTTTGAAAGTGTTTTTGGAATCAGAATATATGCAGTTTGGGGGGGGGGTGAAAGGTGTAAAACATTTGTCACTATCAATTGGTTCAGTGGATTGGCTGCTAGAGCTCTCTAAAGTGAATAGGAAAATTTAGAGAAATTTGACACATCTCTCTTAGCCTTGGTCATCAGTGACTTCACCCCCATTGGCCCATACACTTTCTGTAAAATTGCACCAAGAATTATACTTTAAAAAACTGTACTGTACTGTGGACCGTGGGTCCTGCACTGTGTATGCGCTCTTGTTATGTACTCCAGACATGGATATTGACACCTGTCCAATCCGTCAAGGCCTACAGTGAAGGAACAATTTTTTGTAAAAATTGTTACAGAATCATGGAATAAAATTACTAATTAAATTAAGTAATAAACTTTAGCTGACACTCGTCAAATGCCGAGACATCTTCACCGACAAAAATGATATAAAAGACATAGCTTAAATTTGAAGGTTTCCAGAGTAAATCAAATATATCAATAATGATGTCAATTGCGACATTTGCTCCGTCTCTTTTGCTTATAACTGGAGCTCGCTGTGCAGCTTTGTGATCGGCCGCCTGAACCTCGCTTGACTATAAAGGTAGGCATGCTGGGAATGTAGCTCAGTCAACAGCTGGACTTCGGCGTGGCAACATGTGCTGTGAGTGCTCCTCATGTGTGACGTCACGTCACAGGACACCTGCCGCCGCCTGAACCTCTCGACCAATGAGAGGCCGCCTCCCGTCAGCAGCTGCGATTGGCCCGGCCCGGTGGTTTCTGGCAGGTTCTGGCGGCCTGTGTCGCGGGGAGAAGGGGAAGGAGCAGCGGCGTAACAGACTAAGGAGTATACGCCGCCCAGCCTGGCCTGTGTTGGGAGAGAGGTGGAGGTATCTGTACAGCACTGTGCAAAACCGGTTTTCTACTTGTCTACCTGGGGAAAATCCTGACTAACGGAGACTCCGTTTTATTAATATAGATGGGAGCAACATCCTAAATATGTGTCAGCAACTGCGAAGAAGACTAAGGAGTAACGGACTCTCTCGCTTATTAATATAGATTTCCCATTTCAAAACTGTTGAGAAACATATTATCTTTTTTACATTAAAAGTAAAAAAAAATACGTAAAAAGTGTATTCGGACCGAAACCCCCCCGCCATTGTGGATTTAATCCATATATTTTTATATATTTTTTTTTAAAGTTCCCTAACAGGGATTTACTTGTGCGATATATAATGAGACCACTTTTTGCTAACATAGTTGCACTATAGCTCAAAATGTGTCCTAACAGGGATTTAGCCTGGATACTTACGTAAGTCAGATGCGCAGTACCGCCTTATTTTGTTTGTTTTTCTTCAGGACCTATTGTTGCACTTAAAAAATTTACTGACCCAATACATTTTATACACTTGCAAAAGTTGGGCATTCATGCAATATATTTAGTTGATTTCTTTTCATCGTAATTTTGTATATACACTTCCATCTTCCGTTTCAATAGATGACTGGAGACTGGAGACTGAATCCCATCCCATCCCACATCGGCCGTTTTTCTGAAATAGAAAGTCGCGCTCGAACGTATTTTCGAGTCGTGCAGCCATGTGAAGACGACTATGAGTGAAGACGACTTTTGGCGCATCGTCGGGAGCTGTAGGAGGAGGAGGAGGAGGGTAGGAGTGGCGGCGAAGAAGACTAAGGAGCGGGCGGCATTCACTCTCGGCCGCCCGTGAGACTCTCCCACACAAGTGAACTTTAGGAGACTGAAAATGCCGCCCGGCCTGGCCTGGAGCAGGATCGTGACATACGAAAACTCAGTAATATTAATATAGATATGTATATTTTTGTTCCCTTACTGCTTCATGTGTTCAGACCTATCACAGAGAAACTAGTTAAAGATTTTATCAACATATTTTGAACACTCAAAATAGAATAATTACCTAAAAAGCAATATTTGTCTTATGGACAAAATATAATTTGGAAAAATATGTGATTCCTCCATTATTAAGACAATAAGAAATTGTTTTCCTCCTCCTACTCAGTCAACATTTTCCTGGCAACTTCACTAAGCTTTAGCACCCAAACCACTGAACCGATTGTGAAGTGTTACACCATTTTAGAAATGGGAAGCCATGACCTTTCACCACATACTTTTGGAACTGGACCCCCATTTTGGAAAGGGGCCCAAAAGAGGGTTTAAAAAAACTTTTTTAAAACTTATTTTCTGCCAAGGGAGGGTCTAATTGGATCCACTAAAATTCAATTAAAAAATCTGAAATTTGGCATGGGAGTACCC
>CBDHEM010000030.1:0-43472 GCA_965261955.1 Leptonemataceae bacterium | reverse complement strand
ATATTTTGTAATGCATTGGTGGGTAGTGTTTATATTTTGTGGTGCATTGGTGGGTGGTGTTTATATTTTGTGATGCATTGGTGGGTAGTGTTTATATTTTGTGGTGCATTGGTGGGTGGTGTTTATATTTTGTGATGCATTGGTGGGTAGTGTTTATATTTTGTGATGCATTGGTGGGTAGTGTTTATATTTTGTGGTGCATTGGTGGGTGGTGTTTATATTTTGTGATGCATTGGTGGGTGGTGTTTATATTTTGTAATGCATTGGTGGGTATTGTTTATATTTTGTGGTGCATTGGTGGGTGGTGTTTATATTTTGTGGTGCATTGGTGGGTGGTGTTTATATTTTGTAATGCATTGGTGGGTAGTGTTTATATTTTGTGGTGCATTGGTGGGTGGTGTTTATATTTTGTGGTGCATTGGTGGGTGGTGTTTATATTTTGTAATGCATTGGTGGGTAGTGTTTATATTTTGTGATGCATTGGTGGGTAGTGTTTATATTTTGTGGTGCATTGGTGGGTAGTGTTTATATTTTGTGATGCATTGGTGGGTAGTGTTTATATTTTGTGATGCATTGGTGGGTAGTGTTTATATTTTGTGGTGCATTGGTGGGTAGTGTTTATATTTTGTGATGCATTGGTGGGTAGTGTTTATATTTTGTGATGCATGCATTGGTGGGTAGTGTTTATATTTTGTAATGCATTGGTGGGTAGTGTTTATATTTTGTAATGCATTGGTGGGTAGTGTTTATATTTTGTGGTGCATTGGTGGGTAGTGTTTATATTTTGTAATGCATTGGTGGGTAGTGTTTATATTTTGTGATGCATTGGTGGGTAGTGTTTATATTTTGTGATGCATTGGTGGGTAGTGTTTATATTTTGTAATGCATTGGTGGGTAGTGTTTATATTTTGTGCATTGGTGGGTAGTGTTTATATTTTGTGGTGCATTGGTGGGTGGTGTTTATATTTTGTGATGCATTGGTGGGTAGTGTTTATATTTTGTGATGCATTGGTGGGTAGTGTTTATATTTTGTGGTGCATTGGTGGGTAGTGTTTATATTTTGTGATGCATTGGTGGGTAGTGTTTATATTTTGTGGTGCATTGGAGGGTAGTGTTTATATTTTGTGGTGCATTGGTGGGTAGTGTTTATATTTTGTGGTGCATTGGTGTGTAGTGTTTATATTTTGTGGTGCATTGGTGGGTAGTGTTTATATTTTGTAATGCATTGGTGAGGTAGTGTTTATATTTTGTGATGCATTGGTGGGTGGTGTTTATATTTTGTGATGCATTGGTGGGTGGTGTTTATATTTTGTGGTGCATTGGTGGGTGGTGTTTATATTTTGTGATGCATTGGTGGGTAGTGTTTATATTTTGTGATGCATTGGTGGGTAGTGTTTATATTTTGTAATGCATTGGTGGGTGGTGTTTATATTTTGTAATGCATTGGTGGGTAGTGTTTATAATTTGTGATGCATTGGTGGGTAGTGTTTATATTTTGTGATGCATTGTTGGGTAGTGTTTATATTTTGTGGTGCATTGGTGGGTAGTGTTTATATTTTGTGGTGCATTGGTGGGTGGTGTTTATATTTTGTGATGCATTGGTGGGTAGTGTTTATATTTTGTAATGCATTGGTGGGTGGTGTTTATATTTTGTATGTTTTAGTATTATAGTTGGATAGTTATTAAGTAGGTGGCCATTTTGTGTGTGTGTGTTTCTTATTTATAACTATAATAATAATTATGTAATTTATAATAATAATTATATAAAAGTGATCTGCCTGCATTGCACAAACAGTTCAGTGCTAAATCTTCCAAGCAATGTTTGTAGTTGGCTAGACCTTCTCTAGTTCCATGCTAATATGCACTCATTAGGTCCTGACCACTGCACATGGAACTGTGGTATATCGGACTAGCCAACTCCAAATAGTGCTATATTAATAATAATAAAAGAATAAGAGTAAGACTGCTTTAAATATTACATATTCTGTAATTAAATAATCTAATGATGTTTTAATATATAATTATTTGTGTTGCTATAGCATATAATAATATTAATTTTGTGCAGGTTGGCTCGTCGCTGTCTGGATGCATTTCCTGAGGAGGTAACCTCTATGACCCCAATCAGCTGTATTCCTATTGCCATGTCACCGATAGAGAAGAATTCTCTTCGGCTTGTCTTGGGGCAACAAAACTGCCTCAGGAAACTGCTTCTTCTTGCCACGCTGGCTATGGACAGAAGCAACCCTCCATCCTCTTCAAGCACTCCTGACTTATAATTTGATCTGTAACTTTATAATTTGTGATGATTTAACTAAATAGCCTTGTCTCTGACAATTCATCTCCATCGGTATATATCGTTGCTGTGTTGATACAAGAACAATTCATCTCCATTGGTATATATCATGGCTGGACACAGTGCAACTGTTGATACAAGAACAAAGCTGTGGACACTGAAACTGTAGGAACAAACAAGTGTGTTAGATGAACTGTTCAAAATGAAAGAAGCAGGACTACCCATGCATCACAAACACTTAAATGACCCTTTACCTCTTAATTTAGTGCACAATTTTAAAGGGTCATCTTACCCAATCCCACCAGTTTTTTTTTTCCTTCTTTTTTTATGTGTTTAGATGTGGAGGACTACAAAGTTCAACTTGGAGCTACATTGTTGGACACTAGACACCTACCATGTCTTGTTGCAGTGTTAACTAAATCACACCCACTTCATACCATATCTTGTTGATATTGTGGGTCCATGTCATGTCTTGTTCTATTGTTGACTACACTTAACGTATGGTCAGTTACAGCCACCTTCTAACAGTTGCACAGGATTCCACCAAACAGTAGATATTTGAAGGATCAGCTACTTCTAGTCTTCTTCGGACTTGGTAGCAATTGCCCAACGAATGACTCGCTTAGTTCAGCTACTTGGTTTGTGAATTTGTTGATCCTCAACTCGGTGGTATCATAGCTCACAAGTTAGAGGGATTGAAGCGGATGAAGATCACGTGCACGTTGTTTCTAGTTGAGTTTCGCCTTCCACCGGTCTGTTGACGTTACTTTCCAGTTCCTGATGCGTAGTTGGAAGGAAAAGATTAAACCTAAGTTTGCAATCAAAGATGGCGGGGAACCGTGATTATCGTCTGTGGCAAACGTAAAATATTATTATGTCCGTGCGTGTATAAACATCTCGCATAAATGTTCTTCAAACACTTACCCGGGTTATTGGGATTGCTTGGAGTTGCTTAAAAATGTTAAAGAATGCAGAAAAGAAGTAAAAACTTAGCACTAAACACAAAGAAGTTCCACCATGTCGTACGCGGGAGATTGTCTACAAACTGTCGAACTAATTCTTCGCACACTGGCCGCTAGAGGGAACTACAAAACAGCGCCAATTTAACATTCAGCCATTTGGAAAAACGACCATAACGGGGAAAAAAGTACCTAAAAATCGTAACAGAGAAATTAAATTATAGTATTAGCCGCCCTGTGCTTCCCGCACTCCACGGTACGCCAGTGCGTAAGACACTGTTCATTTTTTTTTCCAGTATGCTCTATATCAGTAACAAAGTATTGACTATATGTAATAGTTATGTTTTCATATATGCTAAACTATCCAGCCTGTCTACTCGATGTCTGAAGGAGAGAGAGAGAGAAAGAGCGGCTTCACACATGCAAGGAACTGTGTTTACCTCGGCAAGATTGAATATAGTTCCTACTATCAAGAACTTGTAACACACCCAATGTCAGTGTTTTGATGAATTGAGTAGTTCATACTGAATAAAACTCCTGCATTCTTTCCCAGACAGCTAACCAACTGGCCGCGTGTAGATTCTTGTTTATTTTCTTTGGCCTAAGAATCAGCAGCCGTTTTCTTCATTAACGAATTTAGCGTATCTATGGCAGTATTTCCAACATGACCGTTTTTTTTTAAGTCAAGTCCGTAAAACCTTCAGTTCACTCTCAGCTCTTCAGTCTATGAATGTACGGCTCATATATTCCGATATACATATACCGCATACGGGCATGCTTGGCAATACGAAGTTTTCCATCCACCTACCCACCGAGGGCTTGCTTCGCTCGCCATCATATTTTCCTAACTGATTTATTTGTTAATTAATAGCATACTTTAGAATGTCGTGTTTTTTTGTTTCTTTTTTTGTGTTTTAGCTGACTGGCCTTAATCTTGGCTTGGATGTTTAAATGCAATCACTGTCACACCGAATTCGACAAAACGGAAACTTTCCAAAAGTCTTAAAAAAAGTTAACAATGTTTCTATCCTGAAGTCATCTGCAAAAAAAATCTCTCACAAATTACCAGACAGTGCTACTTTCTGTTCTTAGCAAAATGTTGGAACGTCACATTCATTGGCTCATTTCAGGTCATTGTGGGAAAATGGGTGTTCTGTCAATCACGGTGTGTTTTTTTATCCAGAGCATTCCACTGTTTCTTCCCTAATCTGTGCTATTGATGACTGGCTGATAGAGCTTGAAAGTAACACTCCATTTCCTGTGTCTTCTTTGATTTAAGAAGGTATTTGATTCTGTTCCTCACCTCTTGCTGCTTGAGAAGCTTTGTTCAATAGGAATAAATCTGAAGTGATTATGTGACTATCTTACCGAAAGGAATCTGCATGTGGTTTTAAATGGTGCAAATCTGCCACTCTACCAGCATCTTCAGGAATACCTCAAGGATCTATCCTTGGACAAGTGCAATTTATTAACTACCTTGATGGCATAACTCACCTCAAATTGAGTATAGGAAGTAAGCTGATATTTAATACTGAAGATGTTTTTATATAAGCCCAATAGAACTGTGGCAGATTATATTGTCAGCAAGAATATATAAGCAAAATTGAAGTGTGCATTGAACAGGGGCATTTCACTCTAAATCAGGGAAAATGTAAATACATACAAGTATCTTGGTGTACATATCGGCTCAGATCTGACATGGACTGACCACATAAAGAAGATATGTCTAAAACCAACGGAAATCTTTGGTTACCTTCTTTACTATAAATGGGCTGATTTGAATGTTTCTGAGCTTTTTATCTTTCGTAAGTTTGACTTTTTGCCGGGCATGCTTCAGTACTCGGGATCCACATCTAGTAAAGAACATAAACCATTTAGAAAGAGTTCAAGGGTATTTTACAAAGAAATACTGTAAAGACTGGTCTGACATATATGAGGGAAGATTAGATGTTCTTTCAATCCCCAGATTACAAGTGAGATGGATGACCGTAAAAGTCCAAGCTCTAAACAGATTTTTTTTTGGCAATCATGTCACCGGAAGATCCTTCAAACTATTATTACCACTCACAACACTTTGTCACCCTTCCTCTCTGCATGTACCTAACTGTAACACTAATTTTCATTTTAACTCTTTCTTTCCTTCTGTTCTTCATTCTTATGATTGTAGTTATGCAGGGTATCCTTCACATTAGCTTGTATGTTATTTGTATTGTCCTAAGCCTTATACATTTCTTGAATTTCACAAAGGAACAACAGCAAAGAAGTAGATGCCTCTTCAATGAGAGAATATTGTGATGTTTGCCATGCCTATGCATAAAGTAGATGGTTGTCTTGATCATGTATATAGTGCATTCCTTCTATTCAGATTTCATCACTAAGTACATCATCGATGGACCTGAATCCTTGAGAGTATGCTGATTCACTAATGCTGATGACTACTTCAGCAATGAAATACATAACACTATTTTGCACACAGAATCTAACCAGAAATGAAGTGAAATGCTCCAAAAATTAACAGTGCTCGAGTGTAACCCTGTATCATGGTAATCTGATGATGTCACCCTGTATCATGGTAATCTGATGATGTCACCCTGTATCATGGTAATCTGATGATGTCACCCTGTATCATGGTAATCTGATGATGTCACCCTGTATCATGGTAATCTGATGATGTCACCCTGTATCATGGTAATCTGATGATGCCACCCTGTATCATGGTAATCTGATGATGTCACCCTGTATCATGGTAATCTGATGATGTCACCCTGTATCATGGTAATCTGATGATGTCACCCTGTATCATGGTAATCTGATGATGTCACCCTGTATCATGGTAATCTGATGATGTCACCCTGTATCATGGTAATCTGATGATGTCACCCTGTATCATGATAATCTGATGATGTCAAAAGCAATGGCTACTATGATTTTTTTTCCAAGATCGAGACTACCTAGTGGCTAGAGCTTGGCTTGTTTTTACTGACCTGGACTTGAATGGATTTAGTTTGGCCCATCCATGGTCCTCTCTAATTAATAATAATAGAAGAACAACAACAAAACAACAACAGCAACAACAATAGTAGTAGCAGTAGTAATAATAATAATAATGATTATTATTATTATTATAATAAATAATTCATTGTAACAATAATAATAATAATTAATAATAGCAGTAATAATAATAATAATAATAATTATTATTATTATTATTATTATTATTATTATTATTATTATTATTATTATTATTATTATTATTATAAATAATTCATAATAACAATAATAATAATAATTAATAATAACAGTAATAATAATAATAATAATATTAATAATAATAATAATAATAATAGTAATAGTAGTAGTAATAGTAATAGTAATAATAATTATTATTATTATTATTATTATTATTATTATTATTATTATTATAATAATAATAATAATAAATAATTTATAATAACAATAATAATAATAATTAATAATAATAGTAATAATGATAATAATAATGTAACAAATTGATTTTAGAGCACTGAATTATTAAATGAAAATCCTGCCTAGTGTCAGCAAAAGTTTTCTCCATCAGAGTTTAAAGAAAATAAACTTCAATTAACTGAACTATAATCTCTGAATAATTACAATTAACATTGAGTACACAAAAACACAGAGTATATTATGATCTTTAGTAAGTTTATATGACCATATTAGCCAAATTAATATCTGTGCTGAGAGACAGGAGCTAATACCGTGTCATTTTAAATAAAAATGTGATGTATATACATATATGCTGTATGTAAACCACACTAGTTTTGGTGGGATAGCATTACACTGGTGAGTGTGTATGCACTGAATCATGGGAATCTCAGCATGATTGGCACATGATCCTAGAAATACATTAAAAATATTGGTGGGCCAGCTTTGTCCAAATATACACCCTTTTAGGTTTGCCGCACCCATCACCATAAATGCCATGAACTGTACCCTTGTTATAGCACACCAAAATTCGTGTGCTAGCATAATGCTATCCCACCAATACTAGTGTGGTTTATATACAGCATATATGTATATACATCACATTTTTATTTAAAATAACACGGAATTAGCTCCTGTCTCTCAGGACAGATATTAATTTGGCTAATATATTCATATAAACTTTAAACAAATATTTGTCTTTGATTAAAGTCAAAGTGAGATAGCTTTGTTGTAATCTTGCTTCTTCTTACTACTATTTGTTGGTTCCAAATAGACCTCCCAGCTGTTAATGGGTATTGATCAGCGACACAGTGCATTGTGTGGCCATATACGGTGTAGTGGCAAGTCCACAAGGAAACATTGCATATTATCGTAACCGAGAATAGATAACACATTCAAGATTGGGAATTGCTTTTTAATTGCTTCCCAAGTGGCAAAAATATGTCATTTTAAAGATTTCTAATTAAGGATGGCTCTAATGATATGATCAGACACATTGCTACTGAGAAGCAAAAAAAAAAAAAAAGTCAAATGCAAATCTTTGGACAATATTTGTTCCGACCGTGGAGGATTCAGACAATGTGACATTATCAGTGCAATTACTAGACAGAGGACTAGGCCTTGGTCAATACTTGTTCCTACCGTGGAGGATTCAGACAATGTGACATTATCAGTGCAATTACTAGACAGAGGACTAGGCCTTGGTCAATACTTGTTCCTACCGTGGAGGATTCAGACAATGTGACATTATCAATGCAATTACTAGACAGAGGACTAGGCCTTGGTCAATACTTGTTCCTACCGTGGAGGATTCAGACAATGTGACATTATCAGTGCAATTACTAGACAGAGGACTAGGCCTTGGTCAATACTTGTTCCTACCGTGGAGGATTCAGACAATGTGACATTATCAGTGCAATTACTAGACAGAGGACTAGGCCTTGGTCAATATTTGTTCCTACCGTGGAGGATTCAGACATTGTGACATTATCAGTGCAATTACTAGACAGAGGACTAGGCCTTGGACAATATTTGTTCCTACCGTGGAGGATTCAGACAATGTGACATTATCAGTGCAATTACTAGACAGAGGACTAGGCCTTGGTCAATATTTGTTCCTACCGTGGAGGATTCAGACGATGTGACATTATCAGTGCAATTACTAGACAGAGGACTAGGCCTTGACAAAATTTGTTTTTTTTCCTTCCTATTTTGCTTTTCTTTTATGCTCGATAAATTTACCTATTTTGCTTTTCCGATTCACCTATTTTGTTCTCTCTTTCACCCATTTTTCTTTCCAAAAATTCCTTTTTTGCATACTGTAATTAAAGTGCAGGCACAAAGTAGAGAATCTAATGAGCAAGGTTGTATTGCAACATAACAGAGTTCCAGGTAGTCCTCCAAAGATGACTGCTGCTGAGCTGTAAAGCGCTGTAGAATTGAAAGGACTCTCTCTGCTGCAGCAGAAGATGGCTGGACTAGCATGAAGTGGCTAGAGCCATGAAATCCAGAAACTCAAAGCTCATTCTTTGCCCATTTTGCTTTTTGGACAAAATTGACAGCCCATTTTGCTTGCAGAATTGTTTTTTTTTTTTTGGCTGCCTATTTTGCTCAAATTTTGCTAAGCAAATTTTGTCACGGCCTACAGAGGATTTATTTCAAGATTTTGAGCACAGCATGCCAGAAGGATCTCTATGCTGGTTTGCTACAAGGACATCACTGATCTCTCTTGGCATACAGGAACACAGAGAACCATAAACATCCCAAGTTAGGAATTCATTCCATGTCAATTCTCAATCCAGATCTGTATTAAAATCCCTCCAATATTCTTTTGGCCTTTCAAAACCAGGATCGCTTCCAAATACATTGTTCAAAACAGTAAAATGGGACAATTATTACAGAAAACTGTTTTTCTCCTCGAAATGAGCCAATATGATGTTTTGAAGCACTTTTTCGGAAATTAACAAAAAAAACATGTTTTTGGATTAAAAATTGACTATATCAGAAAGAAGCTAAAAATTTCACAAAGAAAAAAAATTAAAATGAGTTTGAAAAAAGGCAAATCTAGAATAAAGGTTTTAATTTGATGGAAATGATTTTTTTTGGTTCAAACTAGTGAAATGGGACAATTATTACAGAAAAATGTTTTTCTCCTCAAAATGAGCCTCATAGAGCTAAACTAATCTTTTCTTGTGTTTTGAAGCATTTTTACGGAAATTGACAAAAAACTTATATCTAAGGACTATAAATTGACTATCTCAGAAAGAAGATATGAATTCAACATAGAGAAATATTTTCTCCGCGGGTTTGAAAAGGGGTAATCTTGAAGAAAGGTTTTGATTTGATGGAAATGACTTTTTGTTCAAACCAGTGAAATGGGCCAATTATTACAGGAAAAAAAATTCTCCTCAAAATGAGCCTCATAGAGCTAAATTAAGCTTTTCTGATGTTTTGAAGCATTTTTGCAGAAATTGACAAAAGACTTATGTCTAAGGACTATGAAGTGACTATCTCAGAAAGCAGCTAAGAATTCCACAGAGAGGGGAAAAAATTCTACGAGTTTGAAAAGAGGCAAACCTTGAAGAATGGTTTTGATTTGATGGATATGACTTTTTTAGTTCTAACCAGTGAAATTGAACAATAATTACAGAAAACTGTCTTACTCCTCAAAATGAGCCACAGCGTTTCTGGTGTTCTGAAGCATTTTTACAGATTTTGACAAAAACTTATGTCTAAGGATTCTAAAGTGAATATCTTAGAATGAAGCTAAGAATTCCACAGAATTTTTTTTTTCCAACCAGTTTGAAAAGAGTTAAATCTAGAAGAAAGGTTTTGATTTGATGGAAACGACTTTTTGTTCAAACCAGTGAAATGGGACAATTATTACAGAAAAATCTTTTTATCCTCAAAATGAGCCATGTGAAGCTAAACTAAGCTTTTCTGTTGTTTTGAATCATTTTAGCGGAAATTGACAAAAACATTTTTAAAGACAATAAAGTGACTATCTCAGAAAGAAGATAAAAATTCCACAGAGGGAATTTTTTTAACGAGTTTAAAAGGGGCAAATCTTGAAGAAAGGTTTTGATTTGATGGAAACGACTCTTTTTGTCCAAACCAGTAAAATGGGATAATTAGTACAGAAAACAGATTTTCTCCTCAAAATGAGCCACATAGAGCTAAACCAAGCTTTTCTGATGTTTTGGTACATTTTTAGCGGAAATTGATATAAATTAAGTATGGACTAAAATATGACTATCTTAGAATGAATCTAAGAATTCCTCAGAGAGAAAATTCTTTCAACAAGTTTGAAAATAGGCAATTCTTGAAGAAAGGTTTGGATTTGAAGGAAACAATTTTTTGTTCAAACCAGAGAAATGGAATAATTAAGATCGAAAACAGTTTTTCTCCTCAAAATTAGCCAGATATAGCTAAACTCAGTTTTTCTGGGTTTTGAAGTAAATTTGCGGAAATTGACAAAATAATTATGTTTAAGGACTAAAAGATGACATCTCAGAAAGAAGCTAAGAATTACACACAGAGAATTTTTTCAATGAATTAAAAACGAGGCGAATCGTGAGGAAAGTTTTGATTGATGGAAACGACTTTTTTGTTCAAACCAGTGAAATGTGACAATTATTTCAGAAAAAAATTTCTCCTCGAAATGAGCTACATATAGCTAAACAAATCTTTTTTGGTATTTTGAAGCATTTTTACGAAAATTGACAAAAAACTTATGTCTAAGGACTATAAATTGACTATCTCAGAAAGAAGCTAAGAATTCAACATATAGAAAAAATTTCTCAGCGAGTTTGAAAAGGGGTAATTTTGAAGAAGGTTTAATTTGATGGAATGACTTTTTTGTTCAAACCAGTGAATGGGACAATAACAACAGAAAACTGTCTCTCTCCTCAAAATGAGCCATATATAGCTAAACTCAGTTTTTCTGGGTTTTGAAACATTTTTATAGAAATTGACATAAAACTTATGTCTAAGGACTATAAAGTGAAAAAAGCTAAGAATTCCTCAGAGAGAAAAAATTTTCAACGAGTTTGAAAGGATTTATATCTTGAAGAAAGGTCTTGATTTGATGGAAACGACTTTTTTTGTTCAACCTAGTGAAATTGGACAATTATTGCAGAAACAGTTTTTTTCCACATAATTAGCCACATACTGCTAGACTAAGCTTTTCTGGTGTTTTGTAGCTTTTTTGCAGAATTTTACAAAAGAAATGTTTAAGGACTAAAAATGACTATCTCAGAAATAAGCTAAGAATTCCACAGAGAGAATTTTTCTCAGCGAGTTTGAAAAGGGATAATATTGAAGAAAGGTTTTTATTTGATGGAAACTACTTTTTTTTGTTCAAATCAGTGGGAATGAGAGAAATTATTTAAGAAAACCATATTTCACCTCAAAATGAGCCGCGTACATCTAAACGAAGCTTTGCTGATGTTTGGTAGTATTTTTGCATCAATTTACAAAAAACTTAGCGTATGGACTAAAAATGACTATCTTAGGAAGAAGCTTAGAAACCCATAGAGAGGGAAAAAAATTAACGAGTTAGAATAGAGGAAAATCTTGACGAAAGGTTGATTTGATGGAAATAATTTTTTTTGTTAACTGAAATGGGACAATTATTAAAGAAAACTGTATTTCACCTCAAAATGATCGACATACAGTTAAACATAGCTTTTCTGATGTTTTGAAGCATTTTTGCGGAAATTGACAAAAAAAATTATGTCTTAGAACTATAAAGTGTCTATGTCAGATAAGCTTATGAATTCCACAGAGAGAAAAAAAATTCTATGAGTTTGAAAAGTGTCAAACCTTGAAGAAAGATTTTGATTTGATGGAGACGACTCTTTTTGTCCAAACCAGTGAAATGGGACAATTATTACAGAAAAATGTTTTTCTCCACAAAATGAGCCTCATAGAACTAAACTAAGCTTTTCTTGTGTTTTGTAGCATTTTTGCGAAAGTTGACAAAAAAATTATGTTTAAGGACTAAAATTTTCTATCTCAGAAAGAAGCTAAGAACTCAACAGATATAAAAATGTTCAACGAGTATGAAAAAAGCAAATCTTGAAGTAAGATTTGGTATGGTGGATTGATTTAACTCAACACTCAAACTCCTTCTCCGAAAACTTGCGCAGCAACCAGGAACCGAATGGGACAAGTGTTTGCCCTTTGTCCTGTGGGCTTACCGGTGGATGATTCACAAGACTACTGGTTGTTCCACTTTCCAAATGATGCATGGGAGAGAGATGAGGATGCCCCTAGATGAGCTAGCTTGTTTCTGGAGGGGGAAGGAGAAAAACAAGGAGGTGGACACAGTTGAATGTATTCAGGTCATAAAAGCCAAAATGGAGTTAGTTCGAAAAATGGACAGAGAGAAGAAAGAGGAGGAGAAAAATAACCAGAAATTTTATTACGACAGAAAAACTACTGAAAGGAAATTTACTTTTGGAAACTATGTACTAGTGTTCCAGCCAAGGAAGACTGACAAACTAATGAACGAGTGGCAATGCCCCTTCATCTTTACAGAGCAAATTACCAAAGTGACATTCCGTGTCAACACGGGGAGGAAGGTAAAGACCTTCCACATCAACTACATGAACCTTGGACTTCTCCAGAATCGGCAGTGTTTATGGCTCTCGAAGAGGAACATAATGACAATGATTCAACCTTGGATAGCAGTATAAATATCGGATCTCTCTCTCGCCTCCAGAAGAGCCAACTCACCTCACTCCAGGAAGACTTTGCGGATGTGATTCAGGATGTGCCGGGAAGAACGTCGCTGGTATCACACGAAATTGAGACAGGAGACTCCCCGCCTATCAGATTACTCCATACCGATTGGCTCACAGCTCGCAGGAGGCCATAAGGGAGGAAATACGGACATTATTACATCAAGGCATTATTGAAACATCGAGGAGTCCCTGGGTGGCTCCTATTGTCCTTGTGACCAAGAAGGATGGCAAACTACGCATGTGTGTAGACTATCGGAAGCTTGCCATCACCAGAGGTGACCCATACCCACTCCCTAATATTGAAGAAATGATCAATAGTATTGGGAAATCACCATTCATCACAACACTCGACCTCACAAAAGGGTACTACCAGGTACCAGTAGCAGAAGGTAGCAGGGAGAAGACGGCATTTGTGATTCCCTACGGGAAGTACCAATTCCAGACGGTCCCATTTGGGTTAGTCACTGCTCCCTCTACCTTCCAGAGGCTGATGGATCATGTCCTGGAGGGGATCCATCAAGTCACCAATGCCTACCTGGAGGATGTACTAATACATAGTGCAACATGGGAGGAACATCTCCACCATCTAACCACAGTCTTCCAGCGTCTGAGATCGGCAGGGCTGCATATCAAGGGAGAGAAATGCAGCTTTGCTGCCAACAAATGTGTGTACCTGGGACATGTGGTGGGGAGAGGAGTAGTGGAACCCATGGAATGTAAGGTCACGTAGTGGAACCCTTGAGTGTAAGGTCACGGCTGTTAAGAACTATCAACAAACGTACACCAAAAAAAACAAGTTAGATCATACCTCGGGTTATGTGGATACTATCGGAAGTTCATACCAAACTTCTTCACTATTGTCCACCCTCTGACGGAACTTACCAGAAAGAACAGCTCAAACCAAGTTATCTGGAACGCAGACTGCGAACAAGCATTTAACCAGTTAAAAGAGCAGCTTACTAAGAGTCCCGTACTAATGACCCCGGACTGGACCAAGGAATTTACAATCCAGACAGATGCTTCTGCTATTAACTTGGGGTTTTTCTTAATGCAAAAGAACAATGAGGGCATAGACCATCCAGTGGCCTATGGATCCAGGAAGCTCTTACCTAGAGAAAGAAATTACTCAACGATAGAGAGAGAGGCATTGGCCATTGTGACCGGAATTAAACACTTCCGTACTTACGTTGAGGGAACCAAATTTGTAGTGGAGACAGACCATGACGCCCTTACTCACTTGGCTACTTTAAAGGATAGTCATAGCCAATTGGCTAGATGGGCACTTTCACTACAATCTTACCAGTTCCAAATTCGACATTGCAGGGGGTCAGTCAATGCCAATGCAGACAGCTTATCGAGAGATCCGTACCTGTACTCTCGAACCGAGGAGGGGGGAGTGTCAGAGAATTCATTACCTGAATTCCTGACTGCTTCCTGTCGTGGGGCTGCAGGCCTACCAGTCTGAGGCGGCCTGCCGGAGTGGTCGTTTTCGGATGTTGTGGGGCGAGAGACAGGCCACAGAGTCTATGGGCAGAAGCTGGATGGGCTGATTGCCACGTGACGCATAAACTGGTGGAGACTCCTGATTGGTTGCCAAGGAGCGGCGATGATGTCAGTTAGCGAGAGAGGACAAGTTAGAGAGGACTGAATTTATGATGGATGTGTTTATTGATAAGTTGTTCTATCTTATTGTGATACCTCCTAAAAATCCTTCTAGTTAACTGTTAGGTGTTTGCAAACCCGAAGCGAGGGGTTTGATTTGGGCTTGTTAAGAACATTGGCTGAGCGAGAGTCAGTGTTTGAGAACAGGCGTTGTTTGGGTCAAACTGGACTTACTGTTACTAAGAGTGCAGATTCCTACCACATATTCCACAGAGAGAAAAAAATCAGCGAGTTTGAAATGAGGCAATTGAAGAAAGGTTTTGATTCGATGGAAATGACTTTTTTTATCAAACCAGTGAAATGGGAAAATTATTACAGAAAACAGGTTTTCTCCACATAAGAGCCACATACTGCTATACTAAGCTTTTCTGTTGTTCTGAAGGATTTTTGCGGAAATTTACAAAAAAAAATTGTTTAAGGACAAAAAAGTGACTATTCAAGAAAGAAACTAAGAATTCCACAGAGAGAAATTTGTCTCAATGAGTTTGAAAAGGAGTAATCTCAAAGAAAGGTTTTGATTTGATGGAAATGACTTTTTTTGTTCAAATCAGTGAAATGAGAGACAATTATTTCAGAAAAACATATTTCACCTCAAAATGAGCCGCGTACATCTAAACTAAGCTTTGCTGATGTTCGGTAGTATTTTGGCATCAATTTACAAAAAAATAGCGTATGGACTAAAAATGACTATCTTAGGAAGAAGCTTAGAAACCCATAGAGAGAAAAAAATTCAACGAGTTAGAAAAGAGGCAAATCTTGACGAAAGATTGATTTGATGGAAATCAATTTTTTTGTTCAAACCACTGAAAACTACTGAAATTGTCTAAAGACTATAAAGTGACTATCTCAGAAAGAAGCTAAGAATTCTACAAAGAAAAAAAAAATTCTACGAGTTTGAAAAGAGGCAAACCTTGAAGAAAGGTTTTGATTTGATAGATATGACTTTTTTGTTCTAACCAGTGAAATGGGACAATAATTACAGAAAACTGTCTTACTCCTCAAAATGAGCCACATTGAGCTAAACTCAGCATTTCTGGTGTTTTAAAGAATTTTTACGGAAATTGACAAAAAAACTTGTCTAAGGACTATAAAGTGAATATCTCAGAAAGAAGCTAAGAATTCCACAGAGAAAATATTTTCAACGAGTTCGAAATGAGTCAAATCTAGAAGAAAGTTTTTGATTGGATGGAAACAACTTTTTTTCAAACCAGTAAAATGGGGCAATTATTTCAGAAAAATGTTTTTCTCCTCAAAACGAGCTTCGTACAGCTAAATTAAGCTTTTCTGGTGTTTTTAAGATTTTTTGAGGAAGTTGATAAAAAATTGTTATGTTTAAGGACTAAAAAGTTACTATCTCAGAAAGAAGCTAAGAATTCAACAGAGAGAATTTTTTTCAACGAGTTGGAAAAGAGGAAAATCTTGAAGAAAGGTTTTGCTTTGATGGAAATGACTCTTTTTGTTCAAACCAGTGAAATGGGACAATTAATACAGAAAACAATTTTTCACCTCAAAATGAGCCACATAGACCTAAACCAAACTTTTCTGATGTTTGAAGCATTTTTGTGGAAATTGAAAAAGAACTTATGTTTATGGACTAAAAAAGTTACTATCTCAGAAAGAAACTAAAAATTTATCAGAAAGAAATCTTTTTTCTATGAGCTAGAAAAGAGATAAATCTTGAAGAAAGGTTTTGATAAGATGGAAACACCTTTTTTTTTGTTCAAACCAGTAAAATAGGACAATTATTACAGAAAACACTTTCTATCCTCAAAATTAGCCACATACAGTTAAACTAAGCTTTTCAAGTATTTTGAAGCATTTTTTCCGAAATTGACAAATTAATTATGTTTAATGTCTAAAAGATGATTATCTGAGAACGAAGCTAAGAATTGCCGAGAGAGAAATTATTTTTCAACGAGTATGAAAAGAGACAAATCTTGAAGCATGGTTTTGATTTGATTGAAACGACTCTTTTTGTTCAAACCAGTGAATTGGGACAATTATTACAGAAAGCAGTTTTTCTCATCAAAATGGGCCTCATATAACTAAACTAAGCTTTTCTGGTGTTTTGGAGCATTTTTTGCGGAAATTGACAAAAAACACGGACTAAAATATGACTATCTTAGAAAGAACCTAAGAATTCCTCAGAGAGAAAATTCTTTCAACGAGTTTAAAAATGGGCAATTCTTGAATAAAGGTTTGGATTTGAGGGAAACGACTTTTTTTGTTCAAACCAGAGAATTGGAATAAGTAATACTGAAAACAGTTTTTCTCCTCAAAATGAGCCTCATATAACTAAACTAAGCTTTTCTGATGTTTTGGAGCATTTTTTGCGGAAATTGACAAAAAACACGGACTAAAATATGACTATCTTAGAAAGAACCTAAGAATTCCTCAGAGAGAAAATTCTTTCAACGAGTTTGAAAATGGGCAATTCTTGAATAAAGGTTTGGATTTGAGGGAAACGACTTTTTTTGTTCAAACCAGAGAATTGGAATAAGTAATACTGAAAACAGTTTTTCTCCTCAAAATGAGCCTCATATAACTAAACTAAGCTTTTCTGATGTTTTGGAGCATTTTTTGCGGAAATTGACAAAAAACAAGGACTAAAATATGACTATCTTAGAAGGAACCTAAGAATTCCTCAGAGAGAAAATTCTTTCAACGAGTTTGAAAATGGGCAATTCTTGAATAAAGGTTTGGAT
Source organism: Leptonemataceae bacterium (assembly GCA_965261955.1). Taxonomy (GTDB): domain Bacteria; phylum Spirochaetota; class Leptospiria; order Leptospirales; family Leptonemataceae; genus JABAAI01. The sequence continues at coordinate 26,143 of CBDHEM010000030.1, read as the reverse complement.
TTGAGGGAAATGACTTTTTTTGTTCAAACCAGAGAATTGGAATAAGTAATACTGAAAACAGTTTTTCTCCTCAAAATGAGCCACATATAACTAAACTAAGCTTTTCTGATGTTTTGGAGCATTTTTTGCGGAAATTGACAAAAAACAAGGACTAAAATATGACTATCTTGGAAAGAACCTAAGAATTCCTCAGAGAGAAAATTCTTTCAACGAGTTTGAAAATGGGCAATTCTTGAATAAAGGTTTGGATTTGAGGGAAACGACTTTTTTTGTTCAAACCAGAGAATTGGAATAAGTAATACTGAAAACAGTTTTTCTCCTCAAAATGAGCCTCATATAACTAAACTAAGCTTTTCTGATGTTTTGGAGCCTTTTTTGCGGAAATTGACAAAAAACAAGGACTAAAATATGACTATCTTAGAAAGAACCTAAGAATTCCTCAGAGAGAAAATTCTTTCAACGAGTTTGAAAATGGGCAATTCTTGAATAAAAGTTTGGATTTGAGGGAAACGACTTTTTTTGTTCAAACCAGAGAATTGGAATAAGTAATACTGAAAACAGTTTTTCCCCTCAAAATGAACCACATACAGCTAAATTAAGCTTTTCAGGTGTTTTGAAGCATTTTTGTGGAAATTAACAAAATAATTATGTTTAAGGACCTAAAGTTGACTATCTCAGAAAGAAGCTGAGAATTCCACAGAGAGAAAAAAATTCAACTTGTTTTAAATGAGAAAAATCGTGAGGAAAGGTTTCGATTTGATGGAAACAACTTTTTTTGTTCAAACCATTGAAATGGGCCAATTATTTCAAAAATATGTTTTTCTCCTCTAAATAAGCTACATACAGCTAAAAAAAAATTTTGGGTGTTTTGAAGAATTTTTGAGGAAGTTGATAAAAAAATGTTACGTTGGACTAAAAAGTTACTATCTCAGAAAGAAGTTAAGAATTCAACAGAGAGAAATTTTTTCAACGAGTTGGAAAACAGGAAAGTCTTTAAGGTTTTGATTTAATGGAAATGACTTTTTGTTCAAACCAGTGAAATGTAACAATAATTACAGAAAATAGTTTTCTCCTCAAAATGAGCCTCATAGAGCTAAACTAAGCTTTTCTTGTATTTGAAGCACATTTGTGAAAATTGACAAAAACTTATGTCTGAGAACCAAAAAATGACTATCTCAGAGAGAAGCTAAGAATTCCACAGAGAAAATTTTTTTCTCAACGAGTTTGAAAAGGGGTAATCTTGAAGAATGTTTTTGATTTGATGGAAACGACTTCCTTTGTTCAAATCAGTGAAATGGAAGACAATTATTTCAGAAAACCATATTTCACCTCAAAATGAGCCGCGTACATCTAAATTAAGCTTTGCTGATGTTTGGTAGTATTTTGGCATCAATTTACAAAAAACTTAGCGTATGGACTAAAAATGACTATCTTAGGAAGAAGCTTAGAAACCCATAGAGAGAAAAAAATTCAACGAGTTAGAAAAGAGGCAAATCTTGACGAAAGATTGATTTGATGGAAATCAATTTTTTTTGTTCAAACCACTGAAAACCATTGAAATTGTCTAAAGACTATAAAGTGACTATCTCAGAAAGAAGCTAAGAATTCCACAGAGTGAAAGATAATTCTACAAGTAGAGGCAAACCTTGAAGAAAGGTTTTGATTTGATAAATATGACTTTTTTTGTTCTGACCAGTGAAATGGGACAATTATTACAGAAAATGTCTTACTCCTCAAAATGAGCCACATAGAGTTAAACTCAGCATTTCTGGTGTTTTGAAGCATTTTTTCGGAAAGTGGCAAAAAACTTGTCTAAGGACTATAAAGTGAATATCTCAGAAAGAAGCTAAGAATTCCACAGAGAAAATATTTTCAACGAGTTCGAAATGAGGCAAATCAAGAAGAAAGTTTTTGATTGATGGAAACAACTTTTTTTTTCAAACCAGTGAAATGGGGCAATTATTTCAGAAAAAAAAAATTTCTCCTCAAAACACGCTTCATACAACTAAATTAAGCTTTTCTGGTGTTTTTGAAGAATTTTTGAGGAAGTTGATAAAAAAAAGTTATGTTTAAGGACTAAAACGTTACTATCTCAGAAAGAAGCTAAGAATTCAACAGAGAGAATTTTTTTCAACGAGTTGGAAAAGAGGAAAATATTGAAGAAAGGTTTGGATTTAATGGAAACGACTCTTTTTGTTCAAACCAGTTAATGGGGAAATTATTACAGAAAACAGTTTTTCTCCTCAAAATTAGCTTGATAGAGCTAAACTGAGCTTTTCTGATGTTTTAAAGCTTTTTTGCGGAAATTGACAAAAAGCTTGAATTCTACAGTGAGAAAATTCTTTCAACGAGTTTGAAAATAGGAAAATCTTTAAGAAAGGTTTTGGTTTAATGGAAACGACTTTTTTGGTTCAAACCAGTGAAATGGGACAATTTTTTCAGAAAACTGTTTTTCTCTTCAAAATGAGCCACATACAGCTAAACTAAGCTTTTCTGATGTTTTGAAGCATTTTTGCGGAAATTAAAAAAAAAAAAATTATGGACCAAAAAGTAACAACTCAGAAATAACCTAAGAATTCAACAGAGAGAAATCTTTTTTCACCTAGATAGGTTAGAGGTAAATCTTGAAGAAAGGTTTTGATTTGATGGAAACACCTTTTTTTTGTTCAAACCAGTGAAATGTGACAATTATCACAGAAAAATATTTCTCCTCAAAATGAGCCACATACAGCTAAACTAAGCTTTGCTGGTGTTTTGAAGCATTTTTGTGGTTTTTGGAAAAAAACTAAAAAGTGACTATCTTGGAAAGAAGCAAAGAATTCCACAGAGAGAAAACAAAATTCTACGTGTTTGAACAGAGGCAAATCTTGAAGAAAGGTTTTGATTTGAATGAAACGCCATCTCAAACCAGTTAAATGGGACAATATTTACAGAAAACAGTTTTTTTTTCTCAAAATGAGCAACAAACATCTATACTAAGCTTTTCTGGTGTATTTTTTAAATTTTTACGAAAATTGACAAAAAAAAATTATGTTTAAGGTCTAAAAAGTTACTATCTCAGAAAGAAGCTAAGAATTCCACAGAGAGGAAAAAAAATTCAAAGAGTTTGAAAAGAGGCAAATGTTGAAGAAATTTTTTTATTTGATGGAACTGACTTTTTTTGTTCAACCAGTGAAATGGGACAATTATTACAGGTAACAGTTTTTCCCCTCAAAATGAGCCACATAGAGCTAAACCAAGCCTTTCTGATGTCTGAAGCATTTTTGCGGAAATTTAAAAAGAACTTATGTTTATTGACTAAAAAAGTGACTATATCAGAAAGAATCTAAGAATTCAACAGAGAGAAATCTTTTTTCAACGAGTTAGGTAAGGGGTAAATCTTGAAGAAAGGTTTTTATTTGATGGAAACACCTTTTTTTTGTTCAAACCAGTAAAATGGGACATTATCGCAGAAAAAAAATTTTCTCCTCAAAATTAGCTACATACAGATAAACTAAGCTTTTCTGGTATTTTGAAGAATTTTTCAGTGTTTGCCAAAAAAAAATGTTAAAGGACAAAAAAGTGACTATCTCGGAAAGAAGCTTAGAATTCAACAGAAAGAAATTATTTTTCAACAAGTATGAAAAGATGCAAATCTTGAAGAAAGATTTTGATTTGACGGAAACGATTCTTTTTGTTCAAACCAGTGAAATGGGACAGTTATTACAGAAAACAGTTTTTCTCCTCAAAATGAGCCTCGTATAACTAAACTAAGCTTTTCTGATGTTTTGGAGCATTTTTTGCGGAAATTGACAAAAAACTTAAGAAGGACTAAAATATGACTATCTTAGAAAGAACCTAAGAATTCCTCAGAGAGAAATTCTTTCAACGAGTTTGAAAATGGGTAATTCTTGAATAAAGGTTTGGATTTGATGGAAATGGCTTTTTTTGTTCAAACCAGAAAATTGGAATAAGTAATATTGAAAACAGTTTTTCTCCTTAAAACCACATACAGCTAAACTAAGCTTTTCAGGTGTTTTGAAGCATTTTTGTGGAAATCAACAAAATAATTATGTTTAAGGACTAAAAGTTAACTATCTCATAAAGAAGCTAAGAATTCCACAGAGAGAAAAAAATTCACCGTGTTTTAAACAAGAAAAATGGTGAGGAAAAGTTTTGATTTGATGGAAACGACTTTTTTTGTTCAAACCAGTGAAATGTGACAATTATTTCAGAAATATGTTTTTCTCCTCTAAATAAGCTACATACAGCTAAATTAAGTTTTTGGTGTTTTGAAGAATTTTTGAGGAAGTTGATGAAAAAATTGTTATGTGGACTAAAAAGTTACTATCTCAGAAAGAAGTTAAGAATTCAACAGAGAGAATTTTTTTCAACGAGTTGGAAAACAGGAAAATCTTTAAGGTTTTGATTTAATGGAAACGACTTTTTGTTCAAACCAGTGAAATGTAACAATAATTATAGAAAATAGTTTTCTCCTCAAAATGAGCCTCATAGAGCTAAACTAAGCTTTTCTTGTATTTGAAACACATTTGTGAAAATTGACAAAAACTTATGCTTGAGAACTAAAAAGTGACTATCTCAGAAACAGGTTAAGAATTCCACAGTGTTAAAAAAAATTTAATGAGTTAGAAAAGAGTGAAAAATGGATTTGATGGAAACAACTTTTTTTGTTCAAAAAGTGAAATGGAACAATTATTAGAGAAAATTGTTTTTCTACTCAAAATGAGTTACATACAGCTAAACTAAGCTTAACTGATGTTTTGAAGCATTTTTGGGGGGAAATGACAAACTTATGTGTAAGGACTAAAATGTGACAATATCTGAAACAAGCTAAGTATTCCACAGAGTGGAAAAAAATTTCAACGAGTTTGAAAAGAAGCAATTAAAGAAAAGTTTTGATTTGATGGAAATGACTTTTTTGTTCAAGCCATAGAAATGGGAAAATTATTACAGAAAACATTTTTTCTCCACATAATGAGCCACATGCTGCTAGACTAAGCTTTTCTGTTGTTCTGAAGGATTTTTGCGGAAATTTACCAAAAAAAATTGTTTAAGGACAAAAAAGTGGCTATCTCAGAAAGAAGCTAAGAATTCCACAGAGAGAAATTTTTTCTCAAAGAGTTAGAAAAGGGGTAATCTTGAAGAATGGTTTTGTTTTGATGGAAACAATTATTTTTGTTCCAACCAGTGAAATGGGACAATTATTACAGAAAACGGTTTTTCTCCTCAAAATAAGCCTCTTAGAGCTAAACTAAGCTTTTCTGATGTTTGAAGAATTTTTGCGGAAATTGACAAAAAAACCTATGTTTAATGACCAATATTGACTATCTCTGAAAGAAGCAAAGAATTCCACCGAGAGAAGTTTTTTCTCTGAAAAGAGGAAAATCAAGAAGAAAGGTTTCCACAGGATGGAAACAACTCTGTTTTATTTAAACCAGTGAAATTGGGAAATTATTTCGGGAAACTCTTTGTTTTTTTCATCAAATTGAGCCACATACACTAAACTAAGCTTTCCTGAAGTTTGAAGCATTTTTGCGGAAATTGAAAAAAATTTGTTTATGGACTAAAAAAGTGACTATCTCAGAAAGAATCTAAGAATTCAACAGAGAGAAATCTTTTTTCATCAAGTTCGATAAGGGGTAAATCTTGAAGAAAGGTTTTGATTTGATGGAAAAAACTTTTTTTTTGTTCAAACAGTAAAATGGGACAATTATCACAGAAAACATTTTTTTCTCCTCAAAATATGCCACATACAGTAAGCTTTTCTGGTGTTTTGAAGAATTTTTCAGTGTTTGCCGAAAAAAAAGTTAAAGGACCAAAAAGTGACTATCTCGAAAAGAAGCTAAGAATTCAACAAAGAGAAATTATTTTTCAACGAGTATGAAAAGAGGCAAATATTGAAGAAAGATTTTGATTTGATGGAAACGACTCTTTTTGTTCCAACCAGTGAAATGGGACAATTACTACAGAAAACAGTTTTTCTCCTCAAAAAGAGCCTTGTATAACTAAACTAAGCTTTTCTGATGTTTTGGAGCATTTTTTGCAGAAATTGACAAAAAAATTGACTAAAAATATGACTATCTTAGAAAGAACCTAAGAATTCCTCAGAGAGAAAATTCTTTCAACGAGTTTGAAAATGGGAAATTCTTGAATAAAGGTTATGATTTGATGGAAACACTTTTTTAGTTCTAACCAGTGAAATGGAACAATAATTACAGAAAACTGTCTTACTCCTCAAAATGAGCCACATTGAGCTAAATTAAGCTTTTCTGATGTTTTGAAGCATTTTTGCAGAAATTGACAAAAGACTTATGTCTAAGGACTATGAAATGACTATCTCAGAAAGCAGCTAAGAATTCCACAGAGAGGGAAAAAAATTCTACGAGTTTGAAAAGAGGCAAACCTTGAAGAAAGGTTTTAATTTGATGGATATGACTTTTTTAGTTTTAACCAGTGAAATGGAACAATAATTACAGAAAAATGTCTTACTCCTCAAAATGAGCCACATTGAGCTAAATTCAGCATTTCTGGTGTTTTGAAGCATTTTTATGGAAATTGACAAAAAAATTATGTCTAAGGACTATAAAGTGAATATCTCAGAAAGAAGCTAAGAATTCCACAGAGAAAATATTTTCAACGAGTTCGAAATGAGTCAAATCTAGAAGAAAGTTTTTGATTGGATGGAAACGACTTTTTTTTTCAAACCAGTGAAATGGGGCAATTATTTCAGAAAAATGTTTTTCTCCTCAAAATGAGCTTCATACAGCTAAATTAAGCTTTTCTGGTGATTTGAAGAATTTTTGAGGAAGTTGATAAAAAAATTATGTTTAAGGACTAGAAAGTGACTATCTCAGAAAGAAGCTAAGAATTCAACAGAGAAAAAAAATTTCAACGAGTTAGAAAAGAGGAAAATCTTGAAGAAAGGTTTTGATTTAATAGAAACGACTCTTTTTGTTCAAACCAGTTAAATGGTGCAAGTATTACAGTAAACAGATTTTCTCCTCAAAATGAGCTTGATAGAGCTAAACTAAGCTTTTCTGGTGTTTTGAAGCATTTTTGCAGAAATTGACAAAAAGCTTAAGTTTTGACTAAAATATGACTATCTTAGAATGAACCTAAGAATTCCACAGTGAGAAAAAAATTTCAACGAGTTTGAAAATAGGAAAATCTTTAAGAAAGGTTTTGATTTGATGGAAACACCTTTTTTTTTTCAAACCAGTAAAACAAGACAATTATTACAGAAAACACTTTTTTTATCCTCAAAATTATCCACATACAGTTAAACTTAGTTTTTCAGGTGTTTTGAAGTATTTTTGCCGAAATTGACAAAATAATTGTTTGTCTAAAAGATGATTATCTGAGAAAGAAGCTAAGAATTGCCGAGAGAGAAATTATTTTTCAATGAATATGAAGAGGGACAAATCTTGAAGCATGGTTTTGATTTGATTGAAACGACTCTTCTTGTTCAAACCAGTGAATTGGGACAATAATTACAGAAAAAGTTTTTTTCTCAAAATGAGCAACATACAGCTACGCTAAGCTTTTCTGGTGTTTTGAAGAATTTTTGAGGAAGTTGATAAAAAAATGTTATGTTTAAGGACTAATAAGTCACTATCGCAGAAAAAATCTAAGAATTCAACAGAAAGAAATATTTTTTCAACAAATTAGAAAAGAGATAAATCTTGAAGAAAGGTTTTGATATGATGGAAACACCTTCTTTTTGTACAAACCAGTAAAATGGGACAATTATCAGGAAAAAAAAATTTCCCCTCAAAATGAGCCACATACAGCTAAACTAAGCTTTTCTGGTGTTTTGAAGAATTTTTGCGGTTTTTAAAAAAAAAAATTTTAAAGGACTAAAAGACTAACTCGGAAAGAAGCTAAGAATTTCACAGAGAAATTATTTTTCAAAGAGTTTAAAAAGAGACAAATCTTGAAGAAAGGTTTTGATTTAATGGAAACGACTATTTTTGTTCCAACCAGTGAAATGGGACAATTAATACAGAAAACAGTTTTTCTCCTCAAAATAAGCTAAACTAAGCTTTTCTGATGTTTGAAGCATTTTTGCGGAAATTGACAAAAAAACCTATGTTTAATGACTAAATATTGACTATCTCAGAAAGAAGCAAATAATTCCACCGAGAGAAGTTTTTTCTCTAAAAAGGGGAAAATCAAGAAGAAAGGTTTCCACAGGATGGAAACAACTCTTTTTGTTTAAACCAGTGAAATTGGGGAATTATTTCAGAAAATCTTTGTTTTTTTCATCACATTGAGCCACATACACTAAACTAAGCTTTCCTGAAGTTTGAAGCATTTTTGCGGAAATTTAAAAAAAATTATATTTATCGACTAAAAAAGTGACTATCCCAGAAAGAATCTAAGAATTCAACAGAGAGAAATCTTTTTTCAAAGAGTTAGATAAGGGTTAAATCTTGAAGAAAGGTTTTGATTTGATGGAAACACCTTTATTGTTCAAACCAGTAAAATGGGACAATTATCACAGAAAAAAAAATTTCTCCTCAAAATGAGCCACATACAGATAAACTAAGCTTTTCTGGTGTTTTGAAGAATTTTTCAGTGTTTGCCGGAAAAAAAAGTTAAAGGACCAAAAAGTGACTATCTCGGAAAGAAGCTAAGAATTCAACAAAGAGAAATTATTTTTAAACGAGTATGAAAAGCGGAAAATCTTGAAAAAGATTTTGGTTTGATGGAAACGATTCTTTTTATTTAAACCAGTGAAATGGGACAATTATTACAGAAAACAGTTTTTCTCCTCAAAATGAGCCTCGTATAACTAAACTAAGCTTTTCTGATGTTTTGGAGCATTTTTTGCTGAAATTGACAAAAAAATTAAGAAGGACTAAAATATGACTATCTTAGAAAGAACCTAAGAATTTCTCAGAGAGAAAATTCTTTCAACGAGTTTGAAAATGGGCAATTCTTGAATAAAGGTTTGGATTTGATGGAAATGGTTTTTTTGTTCAAACCAGAGAATTGGAATAAGTAATACTGAAAACAGTTTTTCTCCTCAAAATGAACCACATACAGCTAAACTAAGCTTTTCAAGTTTTTGAAGCATTTTTGTGGAAATTAACAAAATGATTATGTTTAAGGACTAAAAGTTGACTATCTTAGAAAGAAGCTAAGTATTCCACAGAGAGAAAAAAATTCAACGTGTTTTAAACGAGAAAAATGGTGAGGAAAGGTTTTGATTTAATGGAAACGACTTTTTTTATTCAAAACAGTGAAATGGGACTATTATTTCAGAAATATGTTTTTCTCCTCTAAATGACCTACAAACAGCTAAATTAATTTTTTTTGGTGTTTTGAAGAATTTTAGAGGAAGTTGATAAAAAAATTGTTATGTTTAAGGACAAAACGTTACATTCTCAGAAAGAAGCTAAGAATTCAACAGAGAGAATTTTTTCAACGAGTTGGAAAACAGGAAAGTCTTTAAGGTTTTGATTTAATGGAAACGACTTTTTGTTCAAACCAGTGAAATGTAACAATAATTACAGAAAAAAGTTTTCTCCTCAAAATGAGCCTCATAGAGCTAAACTAAGCTTCTCATGTATTTGAAGCATATTTGTGAAAATTGACCAAAAATTATGTTTGAGAACTAAAAAGTGACTATCTCAGAAAAAAGCTAAGAATTCCACAATATTAAAAAATTATTAATGAGTTAAAAAAGAGTGAAAAAAGGTTTTGATTTGATGGAAACGACTTTTTTTGTTCAAATCAGTGAAATGAGAGACATTTATTTCAGAAAAACATATTTCACCTCAAAATGAACCGCGTACATCTAAACTAAGCTTTGCTGATGTTTGGTAGTATTTTGGCAACAATTTACAAAAAAAGTATGAGTATGGACTAAAAATGACTATCTTAGGAAGAAGGTTAGAAATCATTGGAGTAAAAAAAATTCAACGAGTTAGAAAAAGGACAAATCTTGGCAAAAGATTGATTTTATGGAAATCAATTTTTTGGTTCAAACCACTGAAAACCACTAAAATTGTCTAAAGACTATAAAATGACTATCTCAGAAAGAAGCTAAGAATTCCACAGAGAGAAAAAAATTCTACGAGTTTGAAAAGAGGCAAACCTTGAAGAAACGTTTTGATTTGATAGATATGACCTTTTTTATTCTAACCAGTGAAATGGAATAATAATTACAGAAAACTGTCTTTCTCCTCAAAATGAGCTACATACAGCTAAATTAAGCTTTTCTGGTGTTTTGAAGAATTATTGAGGAAGTTGATAAAAAAATTATGTCTAAAGACTATAAAGTGACTATCTCAGAAAGAAGCTAAGAATTCCACCGAGAAAAAAAAATTCTACGAGTTTGAAAAGAAGCAAAGCTTGAAGAAACGTTTTGATTTGATAGATATGACTTTTTTGTTCTAAGCAGTGAAATGGAACAATAATTACAGAAAACTGTCTTTCTCCTCAAAATGAGCCACATAGAGCTAAATTCAGCATTTCTGGTGTTTTGAAGCATTTTTACGGAAATTGACAAATTTTTTTTTCTAAGGACCATAAAGTGAATACCTCAGAAAGAAGCTAAGAATTCCACAGAGAAAATATTTTCAACGAGTTCGAAATGAGTCAAATCTAGAAGAAAGTTTTTGATTGTATGGAAACGACTTTTTTTTCAAACCAGTGAAATGAGGCAATTATTTCAGAAAAAAAAATTTCTCCTCAAAATGAGCTACATACAGCTAATTAAGCTTTTCTGGTGTTTTGAAGAATTTTTCAGTGTTTGCCGAAAAAAAATGTTATAGGACAAAAAAGTGACTATCTTGGAAAGAAGTTAAGAATTCAACAAAGAGAAATTATTTTTCAACGAGTATGAAAAGAGGCAAATCTTGAAGAAAGATTTTGATTTGATGGAAACGATTCTTTTTGTTCAAACCAGTGAAATGAGACAATTACTACAGAAAACAGTTTTTCTCCTCAAAATGAGCCTCGTATAACTAAACTAAGCTTTTCTGATGTTTTGGAGCATTTTTTGCGGAAATTGACAAAAAAATCTAAGGAGACTAAAATATGACTATCTTAGAAAGAACAAAAGAATTCCTCAGAGAGGAAATTCTTTCAACGAGTTTGAAAATGGGCAATTCTTGAATAAAGGTTTGGATTTGATGGAAACTACTTTTTTGTTCAAACCAGAGAATTGGAATATATAATACTGAAAACAGTTTTCTCCTCAAAATGAACCACATACAGCTAAACTAAGCTTTTCAAGTTTTTGAAGCATTTTTGTGGAAATTAACAAAATAATTATGTTTAAGGACTAAAAGTTGACTATCTCAGAAAGAAGCTGAGAATTCCACAGAGAGAAAAAATTCAGCGTGTTTTAAACGAGAAAAATGGTGAGGAAAGGTTTTGATTTGATGGAAACGACTTTTTTTAATCAAACCATTGAAATGGAACAATTATTTCAGAAATATGTTTTTCTCCTCTAAATAAACTACATACAGCTAAATTGACTAAAAGGTTACTATCTCAGAAAGAAGCTAGGAATTTAACAGAGAGAATTTTTTTCAACAAGTTGGAAAACAGGAAAACTTATAAGGTTTTGACCTAATGGAAATGACTTTTTGTTTAAACCAGTGAAATGAGAGACAATTATTTCCGAAAACCATATTTCACCTCAAAATGAGCCGAGTACATCTAAACTAAGCTTTGCTGATGTTTTATAGTATTTTGGCATCAATTTACAAAAAACTTATGCGTATGGACTAAAAATGACTATCTTAGGAAGAAGTTTAGAAACCCATAGAATGGGGAAAAAATTCAACGAGTTAGAAAAGAGGCAAATCTTGACGAAAGATTGATTTGATGGAAATCAATTTTTTGGTTCAAACCACTGAAAACCACTGAAATTGTCTAAAGACTATAAAGTAGGGGAAAAAATTCTACGAGTTTGAAAAGAGGCAAACCTTGAAGAAAGGTTTTGATTTGATGGATATGACTTTTTTTAGTTCTAACCATTGAAATGGAACAATAATTACAGAAAACTGTCTTCCTCCTCAAAATGAGCCACATAGAGTTAAACTCAGCATTTCTGGTGTTTTGAAGCATTTTTACGGAAATTGACAAAAAACTTGTCCAAGGACTATGAAGTGAATGTCTCAGAAAGAAGCTAAGAATTCCACAGAGAAAATATTTTCAACGAGTTCAAAATGAGTCAAATCTAGAAGAAAGTCTTTGATTGGATGGAAACGACTTTTTTTCAAACCAGTTAAATGGTGCAATTATTTTAGAAAAATGTTTTTTCTCCTCAAAATGAGCTACATACAGCTAAATTAAGCTCTTCTGGGGATTTGAAGAATTTTTTTGGAAGTTGATAAAAAAATTGTTATGTTTAAGGACTAAAAAGTGACTATCTCAGAAAGAAGCTAAGAATTCAACAGAGAGAATTTTTTTCAATGAGTTGGAAAAGAGGAAAATCTTGAAGAAAGGTTTTGCTTTGATGGAAATGACTTTTTTGTTCAAACCAGTCAAATGGGACAATTATTACAGAAAAATGGTATTGCTCCTCAAAATGAGTACTTACTGTGCTAAACCAAGCTTTTCTGGTCTTTGGAAGCATTTTTACGGAAATTGGCATAAAACTTGTTAGTGGACTAAAACGTGACTATCTCAGAAAGAAGCTAAGAATTCCACAGTAAGAAAAAAAATTCAACGTGTTAGAAGAGGCAAATCTTGAAGAAAGGTTTTGATTTGAATGAAACGCCTTTTTATCTCAAACCAGTTAAATGGGACAATTATTACAGAAAATATTTTTTCCCTCAAAATGAGCAACATACAGCTACACTAAGCTTTTCTGGTGTTTTTTTAAACATTTTTACCAAAATTTTCAAAAAAAACTTATGTTTAAGGTCTAAAAAGTTGCTATCTCAGAAAGAAGCTAAGAATTCCACAGAGAGAAAAAAAATTCAAAGAGTTTGAACCGAGGCAAATGTTGAAGAAATGTTTTGATTTGATGGAAACGACTCTTTTTGTTCAAATGGGACAATTATTACACAAAATAATTTTCCCCCTCAAAATGAGCCACATAGACCTAAACCAAGCTTTTCTGGTGTTTGAAGCATTTTTGCGGAAATTGAAAAAAAAATTATGTTTATGGACTAAAAAAGTGATTATCTCAGAAAGAACCTAAGAATTTAAAAGAAAGAAATCTTTTTTCAATGAGCTAGAAAAGAGATAAATCTTGAAGAAAGGTTTTGATAAGATGAAGATGGAAACACCTTTTTTGTTCAAACCAGTAAAATAGGACAATTATTACGGAAAACACTTTCTATCCTCAAAATGAACCACATACAGATAAACTAAGCATTTCTGGTGTTTTGAAGCATTTTTGCGGAATTTGACTAAAAATGACTATCTCAGTAAGAAGCTAAGAATTCCTCAGATAGAAATTTTTTTCAACGAGTTTGAAAAGAGGCAAATCTTGAAGAAATATTTTGATTTGATGGCAACGTCTTTTTTGTTCAAACCAGTGAAATAGGACAATTATTAGAGAAAACAGTTTTTCTCCTCAAAATGAGCCACATACAGCTAAACTAAGCTTTTCTGTTGTTTTGAAGCTTTTTTACAGTTATGACAAAAAACATATGTGGACCAAAAGTGACTATCTCAGAAAGAAGCTAGTAATTCCTCAGAGAAATTTTTTTCTACGAGTTTGGTTTTGCGGAAATTGACTAAAAAAATATGTAACTGTTAATATACCGTAACCGCAAAACAAACAATGAAAAATGAAACGGGTAAAAAAAAGTCTTTCAGTTTATCATAAACACTGGTTGTTTAGCAACGGTGAATATTTAGTGCCGTCGGGTTGTTTTGAGCGCAACTTCCGTTATCGTTCTGAAGCGTCTCTTTTGGCGGCCTTCTCGTATCTCGCTGCCCTATACTAGAGTTATATAACGTCGCAGTTTCGCGTGAGGGGGAATTCGTTTCTAGTGATCTTCTAAGTCAGCTTATCGATCTCACCGAACATTCAGCTATTCGATCGACTTTTGGAATGTTATTTTGCTTTCAAAATTTTGCACTGATGATGACCACAGGCTTTGTGGGAAGCACCTAAAATAAATGCTAGAGGCAGTTGTTCAACATGGTTGTACGGAGATAAGACTTCACCCTTCCCAATGTACTGAAGGCACGTTCAAAGCTAGCATTTGTTGCTGCATAACCAGAATAATCTTACCAAGAACATAACTTCTGGTATGAGGGACCGGATATTTTTGTTCTTTTTGAGGAAGTCAATAACATTATGTGATGTATCACTCCCTTCACCTTGCCTGAAACTGTGATAGGATTCTGCCAATATAATAGCTGAATTCGTAGGGTGTCAGAGTCAAACTCTGCGTGTATTCACCTTGCCTGAAACTGTGATAGGACTCTGCCAATATAATAGCTGAATTCGTAGGGTGTCAGAGTCAAACTCTGTGTGTAGAACTCACACAATTGGTCAACGTTGTGAGACAAGTTCCCCCCAAAGTTCCCTTCAGTAGAACCTGCTTACAGTTTGCATACATAGTGTAATACTTTTGATTAAACTACTCTGCGATGTAGTTAGCTACTGTGTCCACAGGTTCGAAGTAGATCTGGTGGTAAAAGTCCTCTTCATTGGAATGGTGCTCAGGTTGAACATTACCCTCAAATACCATGATGGCATCTTACGGTAATATGGAAGTGAAGGTGCTTGTAACTTCAACTTCTGTCTGATCGTATACCTTGAAGAACAGTGACAGAAAGCTTGGCATTCTTTTGAACTTCCGCTGCACATAGCTCTATTCTCTAAAGGCTAGAATAAGAGCTATCTGAATGGGAAAGTTTTACAATGGCAAGATGAAGTCCTTAGAAGCAACTAAAAGTTTGTATTTTAGTGTCCTCTCCAATTATTCTTGCCTTCATGCCAGAGTCACTGACATTGTCTTGTGCCCAACCCCACAGCTTCATCAAAGTTCTATACTTCAGAATAGCACTCTGAGATGCAGCTTGGAGAGTCCACCTTGTTGGGAAGAGAATTTTCAGAGTTGGTGAGTCCAAATCGTATACATGGAAATCACGTTCCATTTGTCCCAGAAATTCTGCTTGTTTTGGGTCGAATTCTGCCTCTCTTTTAGAACTCTTCTTTATCAGTTTAGCAATTTTATAAACCATATCAAGTGTGGCTTTCAGCAATGGAACATCGAATGGTATGGTATTGTTAAATCCAAGTCCATCATGACTTCCATTATCCTCCCGGAAGCTTGCTTTCGGAGAATGGCTGGCCACTCTCCTTCTGGGATGCCACCTTCTCGCCTGAAGAGTTCAACTGATGATAGGTAGACCTCTGGATCTGTAGATGATCAAATTTTTGTAAGGATGACAAGACCTGTTGCCTTTTCCGTTCTCGTTCTTTGGCTACTATCTCCGCTGTCCATATTGCCTCTAGTCTTGCTTCTTCCAACTTGGTTCTTGCCTCATATCTTTCATTTTAGATTTCCATAAGTTCTTTATCCTTTATTTCTTTTTCTTCAATTTCTCTCTTTCTTTTTTCTTCTTCCCATTTTCTGATATATTTCTTACTAGTGATGGTTCTTGATTCTTGGTTCTTGATTCTTGGTTCGTGCTTTATCGCAGCCACCATGTGGGGGTCACGACTGGAGCTAATGACCCCTTTGGTGCTACTGCCACCAGTTCTAAGACGTCTCCTACTGTCGTAGCTATCCCTTGAAGCCAGAAAAATTTAGGCTTTATATTCAGTGATAGTCAAGATTTTGGATTGTGGCTCTCAGACCCTTTTACAGGCCAGGCAGTCAGGCTTAAATACCCATACTGCCAGGAATAATTAAGGTGAATTCCAAATGGGTGGCCAACATACACAGACAAGACAAAATATACTATTGCCAGGTAGGTTCAGGTAAGTCAATATAGATACATAATTAATTGATTAGATGGAGAGGTTCTAATGTGTTATGTATTGGCTCTGCTGATGATGCATGTGGAGGGTGGGGCTCTGCTGATGATGCATGTGGAGGGTGGGGCTCTGCTGATGATGCATGTGGAGGGTGGGGCTCTGCTGATGATGCATGTGGAGGGTGGGGCTCTGCTGATGATGCATGTGGAGGGTGGACCTCTACACTCTGACAGCAAGATTAAGGGGGGAATATACCCTTTGTTCCAGAAATTTGCACTTTTTTTGTACCTGTCATAACTTTTTTCTTCTTTCTTCTGTACAAATAATTATTATACCAGCTTGTTGCTTATTGTGTGTGCTTTAAAATGATATATAAAAAGTCTATATAGGCACCTTTTCTTAGAAGATATATCAAAACACGCAAGGGTCACTAAAAAAAATGGCACTTCCTACTGTTTGGCAGACCTAACTCCCACGCGCATTGACCGACTTGCCCCAAACTCGGTACGAATGTAGCTAAAGGCAATAGCTGTGATTTGACCGAAAATTTTTTTTTCTCCGGTGAACCCCCCCTGAGATATAGAGCTGAGAAGAGGCGGGACCACGGAAATCCGTCGATTTCCGTGGTCCCGCCTCTTCTCAGCTCTATATCTCAGGGGGGGTTCACCGGAGAAAAAAAAATTTTCGGTCAAATCACAGCTATTGCCTTTAGCTACATTCGTACCGAGTTTGGGGCAAGTCGGTCAATGCGCGTGGGAGTTAGGTCTGCCATAAATTAGGAAGTGCCATTTTTTTAGTGACCCTTGCGTGTTTTGATATATCTTCTAAGAAAAGGTGCCTATATAGACTTTTTATATATCATTTTAAAGCACACACAATAAGCAACAAGCTGGTATAATAATTATTTGTACAGAAGAAAGAAGAAAAAAGTTATGACAGGTACAAAAAAAGTGCAAATTTCTGGAACAAAGGGTATATTCCCCCTGAGTGGCAGTAGCAGTGCACCAGCAAACATTTTTCATTCAGTTTCTTGATTTGATTTGTGCAGCAAGCCCATTTTTGGTTCCAGTCATGGTCGAACATCCACCACAGCACTACCGACAAGCATCGTGAATTCTGAAATTCATATGCAGCAGCACATCTTTGATGCAAATAACAATTGTCTGCATTTGTCTGGGCAACTGGCATCAGACCAATATATTCCTCACATACTGTCATCTCCTTGTCCACCCAACGAATGCAAATTACAAGCTGTTTCAATGTTGCTCACATCAGTGATATCACCAGCCATGACACTGTAGTATCCTGATTCAGCAATGTCACTTGCTATACCATGCAGCATTTTTATAGCTATGATTTGTAGTATTATATTCTGAGCATTCAGGCTCATATGCTTGTCATAAGACTTTTCAGTCCACTTTCGAAGCAGCTCAGAGAAGGCAGAACTGCTTGAAATTTGACTCCTCATCTTGCATGCCCTTATGAAGAGCAATGGCTTGGCAGGAAAGACAGAATAAACTTTGGACAACTTTTAGGAGGCAGTTCCTATTTTCCTCCTTTTGACTCTTGAGCCGCTCCTTCAGCTGCTCACCAATGTAACCTGGTTGAGTAACATAGTAACTGTATGCGTGGAAACGATAGGATATACTTTGGACAATTTTCAGGAGGCAGCGCCAATTTTCAACCTTTAACTCTTGACCAGCTCCTTCAGCTGCTCATCAATGTGACCAGGTAGAGTAAAATAGTAACTGCATGTTTGTGACATAATGAGCTCACATATTTACAGAAAACATCAATTTCTAAACCCAACAGACAAGAATGAGCTTTCAGATCTTGTATTAAAATGAAGCAGTCCTTTTAAATTTGCTGTGGCACACGTGTGGCAAATTACAGAATCTGAAAATGGAAGGTAATGCAGCCATGAAAATTGCGAGTACCAAGGCTGGTTGGGAAGCTCGTTGATGATCCACTAATGTTTTAGGGTATTTGATGTAACTGGCTGGTGGGACTTTGAGGAAGGACATTCAGAGTTGAGGGTATTATACTGATCCCAAGTTTCTGCACCTGAGAAACACAAAAAATCATTTATATATACTTTTTTTTTTTTGCTACATACTCTTGCCACTTCAGCTCAAGTGATCAAAGTCACATTCAAAATAAACAACCAACACTGTCTGACAATACATCAATGACTCACTACTTCAGGGGTCGAGAGATCTCCAAAAATTTGGGGGCACAATGTTGACATTATATGTGATGGATCATGGCATGAATGTTCAGATTCATATTCAGATTCTTCTGGGCTATCTTACCTGGTACATCTTGGCGATCAGAGTCATCTGATTGTTGGTCATGATCATCAGACTTCTCCTCTGACTCCCTTTGTCTCTTATGTGTACCTTGACAAAAACTAAGCAAGGATGCTTGTCTTTTTAGCCATGATTCACTCAGCACTAGTTAACTCCTAGAAAACTCAAATATATGTGGCCTGGAATATTCCAGGACAGAGGGTGTTGCACAAGCTGGTACTTTTCACACTGAAATGTTAAAACTTAATACTCTACTATATGCTCTTATTCTCATATTCCGTTTTTCAACATCAGTTCCGATGTTAGGTGTATGAAAATCTCTAGGAAAAAGAAGTTGTTGGCCAAAAGTTGGGGCGATGTGTCCCCCCCCCCCCCCCCAGGAATTGCCCCCTTCTTTGTATATCGTAGCTAAAACTCACATCGATAGCTTCTTAGATGTCTAAATAGTGGCTTCAGTCGGTATTAGCAGCCTAATTATTTGCAATGTACGGA
Organism: Leptonemataceae bacterium; assembly: GCA_965261955.1. GTDB lineage: Bacteria > Spirochaetota > Leptospiria > Leptospirales > Leptonemataceae > JABAAI01. Next base: position 7,435 of record CBDHEM010000030.1, on the reverse strand, counting down.
AGCGAAAGGTGGCGAAAAAAAACACACGTGAAACTCATGAGTTCGTTTCGCTGTTTCTTCCAATGCTGGCGTGCAATAGGTCTTGTCTTCATCATTTTAGTACTAGAGGACACCAAATGTTTCAATAAATATTTACAGCTACACTGTTTCTCGAGAGAAGCAGCAAAGATGTAGGGGGGGGGGGGAGTTAAATGCCAAAACAGAGCTACTGTTGACGATTCGTACCGCATCTGGCTTCCCGCTCAGTTCAGCTCAGTTTGTTGCAGTTCGCTCTTGGTAAACTGTTACCATCCTCACAGGAGTCCGAACCTGATCTCTCTCTCTATCCTTCCCCCCCCCCCTCTCTCTCTCTCGCTCTCTCATTTATATAAAAGAATAATAGATAAAATAAATAACCAAAAAAAACTAATAAATAATTAAAAAAAGAACAAAAAACTGCCCTAGTATTCTCCTGTACAATGTTAACAAGTCCTCCTGTAGGAAGCTGTAGGTGACCCTGCATGGGTGAAGTCAACAATAGCAACAAGGTATGGTATGTTCTGATATTTTTAGTGTACAACATGGTGTACGTGTTACGGAAGAGAGAAACGGATATTTGCGGCAATAAACACACAATTTGAAATCTTCTGTCATGTTTAACTTATTCTTCTACCATAACAGTAGAACATTGATAAGACTGTGTTGTATTCTGATGCTTCAGATTAGGTGAGGTATATATATATACATATTATAGAAGTTGTTCCAGCAGCACACCCTCCATATATAGCATATACATACATAGTATATACCTCACCCAACATTCGGCAAGAGTGAGAGGAACAATACATGAAGTGGCAGTTCCATCATGGACCAGCATTTCATTCAGTAACAAGGAACACATCAAGTCAGCGACATGTCATCACAAGAACAACGCAGTTACGGATTCCATCACTTAATCTATGAGAATAAAACCTTCCACACTCCAAATCCAGACTGCATCTGTAATCTCTGTGCTGCATCTGTCTCTAATCTCTACCATGTCTTAGTCTATGCATCATACATTTGCCATGAACTAACCGACCCATCATACAAAACTAATGTCAATAATTAGTTGTATTTTTTTTAATTTGTTTAACCTGATAGAGGTGAGTTATATATATATAGGGGGTGTGAGTTATATATATATATATATATATATATCTTGATGTTTGAAGTTTTTGTGTTGCCAGTGTGATTATGTTGCCAGTGTGATTGTGTTGCCAGTGTGATTATGTTGCCAGTGTGATTGTGTTGCCAGTGTGATTGTGTTGCCAGTGCGATTGTGTTGCCAGTGTGATTGTGTTGCCAGTGTAATTGCGTTGCCAGTGTGATTGTGTTGCTAGAGTGATTGTGTTGCCAAAGTGATTGTGTTGCCAGCGTGATTGCGTTGCCAGTGTGATTGTGTTGCCAGTGTGATTGCGTTGCCAGTGTGATTGTGTTGCCAGTGCGATTGCGTTGCCAAAGTGATTGTGTATCCAGTGTGATTGCATTGCCAGTGTGATTGTGTTGCCAGTGTGATTGTGTTGCCAGTGTGATAGTGTTGCCAGTGCAATTGCGTTGCCAGAGTGATTGTATTGCCAGTGTGATTGCGTTGCCAGTGTAATAGTGTTGCAAGTGTGAGTGTTGCCAGAGTGATTGTATTGCCAGTGTGATTGCGTTGCCAGAGTGATTGTATTGCCAGAGTGATTGTTGCCAATGTGATTGTATTGCCAGTGTGATTGTATTGCCAGAGTGATTGTATTGCCAGAGTGATTGTGTTGCCAGTGTGATTGTGTTGCCAGTGTGATAGTGTTGCCAGTGTGATTGTGTTGCCAGAGTGATTGTATTGCCAGTGTGATAGTGTTGCCAGTGTGATTGTATTGCCAGAGTGATTGTATTGCCAGAGTGATTGTGTTGCCAGTGTGATTGTGTTGCCAGTGTAATAGTGTTGCCAGTGTGATTGTGTTGCCAGAGTGATTGTATTGCCAGTGTGATAGTGTTGCCAGTGTGATAGTGTTGCCAGAGTGATTGTATTGCCAGTGTGATAGTGTTGCCAGTGTGATTGCGTTGCCAGTGTGATTGTGTTGCCAGAGTGATTGTATTGCCAGTGTGATTGTGTTGCCAGTGTGATTGCGTTGCCAGTGTGATTGTGTTGCCAGTGTGATAGTGTTGCCAGTGTGATTGCGTTGCCAGTGTGATAGTGTTGCCAGGGTGATAGTGTTGTAAGTGTATATAAGTGCAAGAATATATTTTTATAAATAAATAAAAACTTAAAAAGGAAACAAGAATTATACCACACTATATATATGAGCTGTTGTTGTTTACTATATATATATATATATTTAATTATAATCATGACACTTAATAATAGCCAAAGATTTTAGGAGAGACATAATAATTACAATAATTACAGTAGCAATAACAACACAAAATAAGAACACAAACTCCTCCCCCTCCTCAACAATCGAGGACGTAAAAATGCCAGAATCATCCCTAGGGATACGACTTGCTCCCAATACCTCCGCTACAACATTCCCCCGCTGAATAGCTACAGTAGTTCTCTGCAGGAGGTAGTCATACGACCTGGAATCACCTGACAGCTTCCTTCAATCGGTGATCAACTTCCAGCAGTAGCTCTTTCACCTCCACATGAAATCTCTATCCTCAAAGGTACAAAGTGTTATGTAGCTGAAATATCAAAAGCAGTAATAATAAGAAGCAGTAATAATAAGAAGCAGTAACAATAAGAAGTAGTAATAATAAGCAGCAGTAATATTAAGCAGCAGTAATAATAAGAAGCAGTAACAATAAGAAGCAGTAATAATAAGCAGCAGTAATAATAAGAAGCAATAATAATAAGAAGCAGTAACAATAAGAAACAGTAATAATAAGCAGCAGTAATAATAAGTAGCAGTAATAATAAGAAGCAGTAACAATAAGAAGCAGTAATAATAAGAAGCAGTAATAATAAGCAGCAATAATAATAAGCAGTAGCAATAATAAGCAGCAGTAATAATAAGAAGCAGTAACAAATAATAAGCTGCAGCATAAGAAGCAGTAATAATAAGAAGCAGTAACAATAAGAAGCAGTAATAATAAGCAGCAGTAATAATAAGAAGCAGTAATAATAAGCAGTAATAATAAGAAGCAGTAATAATAAGAAGCCGTAATAATAAGCAGCAGTAATAATAAGCTGCAGCAATAATAAGCAGTATAATAAGAAGCAGTAATAATAAGAAGCAGTAATAATAAGAAGCAGTAATAATAAGCAGCAGTAATAATAAGAAGCAGTAATAATAAGAAGCAGTAATAATAAGCAGCAGTAATAAGCAGTAATAATAAGCAGCAGTAATTAATAAGAAGCAGTAATAATAAGAAGCAGTAATAATAAGCAGCAGTAATTAATAAGAAGCAGTAATAATAAGAAGCAGTAATAATAAGAAGCAGTAATAACAATAATAACAATAAAATAACAGCAATATTTTTTTTTTAAAAGATGATGGTCACTGACTGAGCTTGATCCAAGCACAGCTGCAGCATTCTCATGCTGGATAGCAACTACAAATCATTGTAGCAGGAAATGGTAGGCACAAGGATCACCAGACTCGGTTTTGAGGCAGACACCTGGTTGGTGGGGGAAATAGTTAGACTCAGATCCAAATACTATAGTAGTCACAATCTAATGCCACGAAGTTGATGAGCTGCCTCTATACTTGCATTATATGAACATTATATTATTATACATATCTTCATATATTCAGTAATTTATTATTAATATCAAGCATTTTAGGGACATTTGAGACTAATGCTGACATGCACAAGGAAGAAGTTTAGGGTTGTTTTTTTTAAACCTAAAAATGGGACAAGGACAAGTTGAACAAGTGAGTGAGGGGAGTAACAATGGATATTTAAAGCATTTGAGAAGAGATCGAATCTGGACAGGAGGCTGTGGAAGAAGTAAATCAAGCCAAAAAAACTCAGCTTCAGTACAGAGAGAATCATGAAGGCAGGGTAATAGGCAGAACGGGGAAGTAAAAGGGTAGGCCGCAATTGGAGAAAAGCAAGAATTGAAGCACGCGGAGAAGAACTGATTTGGAATTTCAGCCTTATCACTACTAGAAGAGAACATATTGCCTATGGATGAAAGAGTTGGCCAGATGGTCTTTTCTTGTGAAATAGACAAAAGACCGAGAGGAGGAGAGCGACTGGAAGAAGACACACTGTCCCTTTATTAGCATAGCAGAAGAAATAGTGTTTCTCAAGTAAAGATAAGCTTGTAAAAGAGCAGGAGAATTTAGTTACTTAGCACATAAGAAAAGATGTTGGCATTTCTTAATTAACTTTCGAAGGTTATTATCAATCCAAGGATGGCAACTAGAGGATGAGATAAATTTGGAGGAGACACACAAGTTGATGATTACTGGAAATCTATTTAAAATTTTCCAGGAGAAATCAAGATCAGAAGAAAGTAGTTGATTCCATTGAATTGAGGAAAGAAGGTGGGCAGCTTATCAAAATCTGTGAGATGATACAAGCAATAATTTTATACTAAGTACACTTTCTTGAAAGGTGAGGAGAAGGAAGGAATATTTCCGTCAAGATACTGTTGTGATGGGAGGATACAGGTGGTAAGATCAAAGGAAGCATAGACACGGATGGAACAAAGATAGACAAGGCCTAGGATAGAAGTCAAGCCAGTATGAGAGGTGTGTGTGGGTGAGGACACGAGCTGCTTGAGGGAGAATAGATCAGAAAGGGCAGTAAGTTGACGAGATAGGAGAGCAGAATACAACAACATTGACGTTAAAGTCTCCAGTAAGGACAAGGCCGGAGAAGATATTAGGTGAAAGAGAGCTGAGAGAATCATTTAAGGAAAAAAAGGTCTGTAGAATGCTCCAAATGTAAAAATTCCTGAGAGGAGGAGTAGTTCAAGACTATTGTTTAAGTGTAAATGAATGGCATGAAGAGAAGAGTGTGCATAAATAGCGACACACCACCATGATGGCTTCTATCTAGCGACACACCACCATGATAGCTTCTATCTAGCGACACACCACCATGATAGCTTCTATCTAGGCATAAATAGCTACACACCACCATGACGGCTTCTATCTAGCGACACACCACCATGACGGCTTCTATCTAGGCATAAATAGCGACCCACCACCATGACGGCTTCTATCTAGCGACACACCACCATGATGGCTTCTATCTAGGCATAGATAGCGACACACCACCATGATGGCTTCTATCTAGCGACACACCACCATGATGGCTTCTATCTAGGCATAGATAGCGACACACCACCATGATGACTTCTATCTAGGCATAGATAGCGACACACCACCATGATGACTTCTATCTAGGCATAGATAGCGACACACCACCATGATGGCTTCTATCTAGCGACACACCACCATGATGGCTGCTATCTAGGCATAGATAGCGACACACCACCATGACGGCTTCTATCTAGGCATAAATAGCTACACACCACCATGACGGCTTCTATCTAGGCATAAATAGCTACACACCACCATGACGGCTTCTATCTAGGCATAAATAGCTACACACCACCATGACGGCTTCTATCTAGGCATAAATAGCTACACACCACCATGATGGCTTCTATCTAGGCATAGATAGCTACACACCACCATGATGACTTCTATCTAGCTGACGGCTTCTATCTAGCGACACACCACCATGATGACTTCTATCTAGGCATAAATAGCTACACACCACCATGATGGCTTCTATCTAGGCATAGATAGCTACACACCACCATGATGGCTTCTATCTAGGCATAAATAGCTACACACCACCATGATGGCTTCTATCTAGGCATAAATAGCGACACACCACCATGATGGCTTCTATCTAGCGACACACCACCATGACGGCTTCTATCTAGCTACACACCACCATGACAGCTTCTATCTAGCTACACACCACCATGATGGCTTCTATCTAGGCATAGATAGCAACACACCACCATGACGGCTTCTATCTAGGCATAAATAGCAACACACCACCATGACGGCTTCTATCTAGGCATAGATAGCGACACACCACCATGACGGCTTCTATCTAGGCATAAATAGCAACACACCACCATGATGGCTTCTATCTAGGCATAGATAGCGACACACCACCATGACGGCTTCTATCTAGGCATAGATAGCTACACACCACCATGATGGCACCATAATGACTACACCACCATGATGGCTTCTATCTAGGCATAGATAGCTACACACCACCATGATGGCTTCTATCTAGGCATAAATAGCTACACACCACCATGATGGCTTCTATCTAGGCATAAATAGCAACTCACCACCATGACGGCTTCTATCTAGGCATAGATAGCGACACACCACCATGACGGCTTCTATCTAGGCATAAATAGCAACACACCACCATGACGGCTTCTATCTAGGCATAAATAGCTACACACCACCATGACGGCTTCTATCTAGGCATAAATAGCAACACACCACCATGATGGCTTCTATCTAGGCATAAATAGCGACACACCACCATGACGGCTTCTATCTAGGCATAAATAGCACACACCACCATGATGGCTTCTATCTAGGCATAAATAGCTACACACCACCATGATGACTTCTATCTAGGCATAAATAGCAACACACCACCACCATCTAGGCATAAATAGCAACACACCACCATGATGGCTTCTATCTAGGCATAGATAGCTACACACCACCATGATGGCTTCTATCTAGGCATAAATAGACACACCACCATGATGGCTTCTATCTAGGCACAACACACCACCATGACGGCTTCTATCTAGGCATAAATAGCAACACACCACCATGACGGCTTCTATCTAGGCATAAATAGCTACACACCACCATGATGGCTTCTATCTAGGCATAAATAGCTACACACCACCATGACGGCTTCTATCTAGGCATAAATAGCTACACACCACCATGACGGCTTCTATCTAGGCATAGATAGCTACACACCACCATGATGGCTTCTATCTAGGCATAAATAGCTACACACCACCATGATGACTTCTATCTAGGCATAAATAGCTACACACCACCATGATGGCTTCTATCTAGGCATAAATAGCAACACACCACCATGATGGCTTCTATCTAGGCATAAATAGCTACACACCACCATGATGGCTTCTATCTAGGCATAAATAGCTACACACCACCATGACGGCTTCTATCTAGGCATAAATAGCAACACACCACCATGATGGCTTCTATCTAGGCATAGATAGCTACACACCACCATGATAGCTTCTATCTAGGCATAAATAGCAACACACCACCATGATGGCTTCTATCTAGGCATAAATAGCTACACACCACCATGATGACTTCTATCTAGGCATAAATAGCTACACACCACCATGACGGCTTCTATCTAGGCATAAATAGCAACA
>CBDHEM010000029.1:0-10812 GCA_965261955.1 Leptonemataceae bacterium | reverse complement strand
AGATATGAGACACTTTATTTCCAACCGCGCCAAAAACAATGGAACATCTGTGACCCCGCCTCTTCTAATCATGATATCTCGGGAATGCTTCACGGTAAAAATAATTTCTCTTGCCCATATCACAGCTTAGGCTTGTAGGAAGCCACAACACTAGTTTGGAGGCGGTAGCTCACGGCGCCTTGGAATTAGACTTGTTAAAAATTGGGAAGTGCCATTTTTTTGAGTGACCCTTGCGTGTTTAGATATATCTTCTAAGAAAAAGTACCTATAGTGACTTTTTACATATCTTCCTAAAGCACACACAATAAGCAACAAGCTAGTAATAAACGTATCTGCACAGATTAAAGGAAAAAAAGTTATGACTGCTACAAATATGTGTTCAAATTTTGGAGGTAAATGGTCCAGACCCCCGTCTCATGCAAATCAGAATTCTACAGGCCAAAAGACAACCTTAACCTCCCTGCTTTCAATGTTGATATAACTCACTTCTTAGATGATATCTCTATATTTAGGTCACCAGTCTGGAGTGGAGAACTTGACATTGTGTGGCCCAAATTGTTTTTAAGGATGCTTATCATCAAAAGTCTATTCTTGTTTCTTCATCAGGAAAATCCCAACACTAAGCATATAGTGTGAGTTATTGTAACTCTCTCACCAGACCAAAAGATATTTATCACACAGACATGGACAATGCTAAACCTTATTATTTTTGTTTTAATTGGCCACACAAAAAAGACAAGCTTCATTAATGAATCATCTGCTTTTGTAAAGAGTTGTGGCAGAGGTTGTGGAGGAAGCTAATGATGAGAAACATGAAAATTTGATCTGCATGGTTGGTGATGCCCTGCTTCATAGAGATATTTTGGTTATGGACCCAGTATGGGTTTCAGCAACCAAAAACATCATATGAAATAGCTCCAGAAGCGGAGTATCCTAGTCAGCAGCTTTCAGCAATCTGCAACAACAATTAACTATCAAACAAGCGTGATACATAGCAAAACAAATTTAGTGAACCTTATCAGAAGTGTCTCAAACTAATTTAATATATCCCCCAAAAAGACCACTTTAATAACCTTGCCACTGAATGATAATGTACTACTAGCATGGTGAGACACCAAGCGCATCCTTGTGATGGTGTAATACACCAAAACATCACATTGATAGTGGGAAAACATAAATCAAGGGAAAAAATAAACTATGAGCTAATGACTCTGTCTAGCTCCACACCAGAGGAAGAACTGCAAAGACAGAATAGCAAGCACATGCTCATGCTATATTGGACAGCATCTACTAAGGAATTGCTAACATCATGTGTTAATATTGGGTGAAGGTGGGCTTTATCTTTCTTTTTTAATTGGAACTATTGGGGTTGGTTTAACCCAGTTACCCTGGATCGAGTGCCTGTGATTAGGTTTCAATACATCCAGCTTGGAGTTGTACATCAGTACAGACGTAATACATCTGTAATTTGGGCCTCATTTGATTCATAGATTTGTGGTATGTGTAATTGATGTTTAATTCACCAGACAAAACATGAGTTTTGATGTGCCCTCCACTTTAAATTACAGTTCGATACACAGCTTTTGATGGCAGATTTGGAAAGCGTGGATATAAACTACATAGGGTGCCATAGAGTCTTGATAAAAAAACGATAACATTTCAAATGTGAAAATTTGATGATGTGACATGAGGAGAATTGGTGACACATTTTTCTGAGAGCCATGACTTCAATGAATTGGATGGCCCTAAACATTTATGATAGGTACAATAGTAATATTTCAATTGAATATCATAAAATCATAGTGGTTACCATGGAACCTTTCTGTAAACAAAGTGATCTGACATGGAATGGCCCACATGGAATGGCTAAATAGGTGGGTTTTTAAAAATACCTATACACAAAAATTTTGTTCTTTTTTAAATTATGTGACTCGACTTCCCCGTTACCTTTGTACATGAAATTAAGTCTCTTCCTAGCCTAATGTTGAAGTTGCTTCTCAGGCACACAGTAATTCATTTGAATTCTTTTCTGGCATTTGGTTTCAACATATTATGTTGCTGAAGGATGTACTGCTCTCTCCACGTATGTTCAATTTACATATAATTAGACTCCACTTCTCAGGACTTTCCACTCACAGATGCTGTACAAAAGTTGGTTAATATTTCCTACACAATCTAGATGGTTCACTGTTGTCTTTCTTTTGGCCTTTATTCCCAGCGGAATGTGCTATTCTGCCATTTGTTGCACTGTAATTTAGCTCTTTCGTTTGGGATGTGGCAATGTGGAACTCTGCTTGCTTTCCCTCTTCCATCTCAAAGTTTAACAGTTTTATCAAAGCTCTAAATTTAATCATTAACGTCATGGATTCTGTTCTGTTATGATGAATGTTTCGGAGTGTGTTGAAGTCATTTCACACTGAAAACATGGTGCCTGACTGCCTGAAAGTATGCATGGTGGACAGCTCAATATTATGGGTAGTTATAATGTAGGCTAATTGTCATTAGCTTTCGAGGACACTGGATGACACCAACACCCTCACATCGCTGTTACAAAGCTTGGCCATCTTATTATGCTTTGGTTTTTAATCTTCCCATGCATGTGTTTTGACCATTGATAAGGACTAATTACTAACAAATATGGTACCACACAGCAAAGCCATTGATCCATATTGCATAGAACTATTTTCAGGGCCGTAATATTTTGGCCAATTAACAGGCTGTCTACAGCTTGAGCTACATTACTACCGAATTTTAGGGCCATTATCAGCAAGTGGAAAGTGTCTATACAATGGTCTTCCACTTGCAGTTTTAGCAACTGTTCTCTGCTACTCGCCCTACATTACATCCCATAAATAGTGTGGGTAGCTACCTCTCCTTGTGAAAAACAAAATTTTATTTTAACATGTCTACAAACAATTGTTGACCACAGAAAAGGTCCCATGAGTAATTTGAGCCGAGACAGAAATGTTGAAAACCTACTTCCTTACCATGCGCAGCTCTGAACAACTATCTACCTATTTTGGGGCTTTCGCTGACTTGCGTGCATAATATAGGCTGGTTTACAATATGTTACATGTCCAAGCATTGTGATGCTTTGCAATACATCAATTCTAATATGTCTCATTACGATGCATATTCTTTTTCTCCTAATTGTGAACCCGACTTTAGTCCTATGTATGGTTATTAGCCATGCATTGCTTACTAGCGTAAGTTTTTCTGACAGCAACACTGCAGCCCTTTTATAATCAACCTTTAGAGTGTACATTTGTACTCTGCTGTCTGTCACTTTATTGAGAGGCCATCTTCAATGGCTTAATAAAACAGGTATTCTGTCATTGAGATGAGTGGCACATTGGTATGGGCCAACTTTATTAATCTGTGATTTTTTTGTAGCATGACTTGAGACTAAAACTTGTCACCATTAAAACAAGAACACTTTCTGCAGTTTTCTTTCTCAAATATATATATATGTATATATAGTCATCTTGCATTTTATGCCTGATTGAAAGGTTCTGTGCCTACAACTACAGCAAACAACTGGCTTGGTATTTCCTAGCAGCTGCAAGCTGTGGTACTCTAAACCTTTTTCAACAATGTAGTTAGAAGTACTGTTGATTAAAATTTAGGTCATGAGCCATCTATATTTGCTTGTGGTTAGTTGAAGTTGTTGAATGCTTTTGTTGATTCTTTAGTAAAGCTATTTTGTTGTTTATTGGTTGTGACAATGGATGGGGATGTGGAGGTTTTCTGTGGCTTAAGTTAAGATTAATTGGCATGTTTATTGGTGTATTGGTGAATTTTTTGCACTGGCTTTGTACTGGAAGTGTTCTTTGGCTTGAGGGTCTTTCTAGAGCTCTATCAAGATGGAGGTGATAATTCCATTCGGAATTCTGTAATAAATCTAATATATGAATTTTTACAGGGACTTTAATGAATAAGTGCCTTGTATTTTGGTTGTATTTACCAATGCATGGCATTTTTTAAATGGTCAGGCCAGATGGTCGGAGCGGTTTAAGTATGGTATGCATAAATCATTTAGTATCGCTAATTTTATAATTTTATAACTTAGTTCTCTCCCAGGAAAATAACAATCTGGAGTAGATGCATGGTTTACTATGGTATGGTATATGATATCTAGCATATTGATGATCTCCCTCCCGATGTCTAGCATGCATCCAAATTCAGTGTGGATATGATTCTCTTCTGTTTGATAGCCATCATTTAGGTGTAGCAATCGACAAAAAATTTGTTCTGGAAATGAATGAAGGTCCATTAGAGAACCAGTCATGCTGGAAGCATCCGATATCTTGCCATGAGATGTTTGGAGAAAGTTGAACAAAATGGGTTTGTCTAGTGCAGCTTAGCCACCAGTTAGGATGAAATGCCCTTTGGAGGGTGAACTCAATTGGGACACAAACTCACAGGGTGCCACTTCAACTTTGGGTTAAGTTGATCTTTTGGTGCACTAAAACTGGCATGGCCAAAACAGAACCAGCCACAACGTTTGCTATGGCTATACTATGTTTTTGTGTATGAAAGCATCAGCTTACTTTTTCTGTTTGTTTTTTCATCTGAATTGAGATGAAGAAAGGATTTCTAGAAAAGCCACAATATTTCCTTGAACATCTAAGGTACTTGGAAATATCTCTGGCCAGGCATATCCCAAACTCTAATAATAAATAAAGGAACCCATAATTGTAATCAGCCACAAGAACGTAACAGGATAATTCCTAGTAACCAGGGATTTCTGAGATGTCCTAAGAAAGGTCCTAGGAGTATTGGATACCTCATAATTGTGGGAGAGAGCATTGTGCAAGCATGTATGTGGTCCATGTTTAATCGATGATAATTGTCAACATACTTTGAAGGATATTTTGCTTGATTGTACACTTTTGTTTGTAGCAATTACAATTGGAATGGATGTGAATCGAGTTACAGTGAATGAAGATGTGGGGATAACCGAGTTGTGTGCCAGTGCAATTGGAGACCTTGTGCAAGATATAGTGGTTTCTGTGGTCTACCAAGACAGAGGAGCAATTGGTAAGTATGGCATTTGGCATTGAATTGTCATCTTTTTTTGTGACCATATGTTGTTAAGCTACCAGGAAGAAAATAACACAAAGACTTTGCATGTTTCGTTTTCGGTCCTAAAATTGAGTAGAGCAATATTTTATAATGCCTCATCAGGGCACATGCTGCCTCATCTTGATTTGTACTAAAATTCGCTATATTTGTTTGACCTACATATAAAAATGTAGTCTTCTTAAAAATAAAAAATGCCGAACACATATCTCAGCTATAACTTACTTTGGCAACTCGAATATACCCTTTGTTCCAGAAATTTGCACTTTTTTTGTACCTGTCATAACTTTTTTCTTCTTTCTTCTGTACAAATAATTATTATACCAGCTTGTTGCTTATTGTGTGTGCTTTAAAATGATATATAAAAAGTCTATATAGGCACCTTTTCTTAGAAGATATATCAAAACACGCAAGGGTCACTAAAAAAATGGCACTTCCTAATTTATGGCAGACCTAACTCCCACGCGCATTGACCGACTTGCCCCAAACTCGGTACGAATGTAGCTAAAGGCAATAGCTGTAATTTGATCGAAAAATTTTTTTTTTCCGGTGAACCCCCCCTGAGATATAGAGCTGAGAAGAGGCGGGGCCACGGAAATGACGGATTTCCGTGGTCCCGCCTCTTCTCAGCTCTATATCTCAGGGGGGGTTCACCGGAAAAAAAAAAAATTTCGCTCAAATCACAGCTATTGCCTTTAGCTACATTCGTACCGAGTTTGGGGCAAGTCGGTCAATGCGCGTGGGAGTTAGGTCTGCCAAACAGTAGGAAGTGCCTTTTTTTTTAGTGACCCTTGCGTGTTTTGATATATCTTCTAAGAAAAGGTGCCTATATAGACTTTTTATATATCATTTTAAAGCACACACAATAAGCAACAAGCTGGTATAATAATTATTTGTACAGAAGAAAGAAGAAAAAAGTTATGACAGGTACAAAAAAAAGTGCAAATTTCTGGAACAAAGGGTATATTCCCCCCTTAACAGTGGTTTCATTAGTTATTAGTTCCAAGTAAGGTAGAAACATAACAATTTTTTTAAGATCAATCCATCTTCTTGAATATATCAGGATTGCTAGTGATCTCTGTATTTTAACTCTACCAACTTTTTAAAAATGGTGGGAAGCAAACCAGCCAAAAGAAAATGCTCATCTCGCATTGGCAGATTATTTGCTGCCTAAATGTTCTTTTAGTGTATACTATTAGACTACAAGTATACATTTAATCCTTCACGAGGATATTAAATCTGCATACCAAAAAAAAAAAAAAAGTGGAAATGAACTCATCAATGGTGTAAATTTAACAATGAGTTAACAATTTAGCCTTGTGCGATATTATAGCACATGAGCTCATTTCAGTTGTTTGGTTCATGGTATTCCTCTCCGAATTAACAACTACTAAGTCCAGGAAGCTGTAGCTGATCTTCTACCATACATCTGCTGTATGGTAGGTAGTGTTCGACTTTTATCTACACCTTGAAGGTTGTTATTGCTGTTCCATTTTATAGTATAGTCAAGGGTAGTAACAAGACCTGCTATGTCAGATTTGTGCTAAGTGTTTTGAAAGTGCTTGGGACCCAAAAGCTTGGAGTTACACTTTGCAGAACTTGAACTTAGATAGTGCCCACCTCTATAGTGTAATTTGGAGAACGGCAACAAAAAGAAACAATAGCAGCTTGAAACAAAAAAAAAAAATTAAAAAACCAAAAAACTGTATGGAGGACTTTTTCCAATAAAGTAGACTAGTCAGTATCCATGTAGAATAAAGCTTAATGACCACATTAACCTTTTAAAACCATGTACTTAAAATATATATTATATTTCTTTTTATAATCATTGGTGTACTTGATTTTAAAAGTAAAGTTTGCTTATCTGGTTGTTGTAAACATGGGAACCGAAGAATTAATTCAATATATGTAGCTATTTTTTGTTAAAAAATATGTTCAACTAATACTTTTGCATCTCTTCATTCCCACTACTTGCTTCCTGCAATAGGTCTATTCTCAAAATGGAAAATATTTACTATGGGTAAAGAACAACTGGGATTAGGATTTTTGACTCAATCTATCTAGCTAACGTGGTATACTATAAGATAAGTAAGTAATCTTCACTAGATTTACTACTGAGTCTCATGTTCTTAGACGAGTTTTAACACTTGGTTAAGAATAACTTTCTCGACAATCAAATTATAAATTTACTTCTCAACATTTCAGAAAAAATGCTTTAGCTTTCTTCAGGAATAGTGAGAACTAAGGCTCGTGTGAGTTTTATATATCTCTTTCGCGAGACTTGCAATCCACAATATTTAGTTTTAAGAATTTTCCTGTGAACACCTTTTACCTAGTCCATGTGGGAATCACTAACTGACTCAAACAAGGGACTGACTCTGGGCTGACTTGTGTTGAGTACAAGTAGAGAATAATGTTTAACTTGACTACCTCACAACATTTCAACAGCTCACCGCCGCTCAAAGATGAACAATTTTGCAAGCAAGACTGTACCATACCGATGACAGTCAATTAGATGAGTCTTTACCAATTAATATAATATACACCCAATATACAGCTTTTTAAAATCAGTATGATTGGTATACATGGTTTAATGGGTGGTTAAACTGACTGTCATGTACATTGGTACTGTTTTTGTTTCCTTTTTTATTGGACAAGTCAATCCAAAATAGGTTTATAAATCTTGTTCAGGTTGTTTGTCTTTTATTATTATTTTTTAGTTAAGTGATGTAGAATTATATTAGGAAAGTCCAACTCTTACCTATGGGACTTCCAGCACTTTTCTTACTTGATTCTTCTTATTGTACTCTGCTGTTGTATTTGACTTTATACATGCAGTCCACATTCTACACTAAAAAATCTTTTATTTTAAAACAAACAGCTAATTAAGTGGATTGACCTGTTAAAAAGTAGTAGAAACAAGGTTCTCCCGTGTAGACTACTAGCAGATAGACAACTTTACCATTGTAGTTTTACAGGTACTCCATCACATGAGTTTAAAAAGACATTACAATATTGGATGCATGATTTTAAAAGGTAATGGAGGTCTAACTGACTGTGGTCTACGTGGGAGTAGTTTTGTTTCTGTACATTTCAACTGGTCAATCCAATATAGCTGTTTGTTTTTAATTTAAAAAGGCCCATATTAGAAGTGTTTTGTTTGCTAGTTTATTTATTTTATTCTATATAATATAGTTGATCTTTGGCAGAGAAGTAGATGACTACTTTAAATGTGAATTGATTGGTGGAGTGTCTTCTAGGCATTTAAATACATCTAACTTGATAACCGTTGCTATTCAGCACACGCGTATCAACACACACACAACTCATACTATTTATTGTTACCAACATTGACAGTACCCATGTGAACCATGCTGCCAAGTACAAAATAAGGAGAACATACCATTCTTGTTGCTATTGTTGACTGAACCCATGTAGGATCAGCAACATTAACTTTTGAAGAATTGGTAATATTACACAAACTGAATACGGCAGAAGATATTTTGGTAGTGGATAAGCAACACCATCTCTTGGATATAGTAAGAGTTTGAACGAGAACTTCACAAACCAAACAGCAGAACTTAACACTATTCATTTGTTGATATATGAATTATTAAATTCTTACCATTTTAAAACAGCTTGTTTGTTCTTACTTCACTGGATCAAGAAACTTAGTTGTTTGGAAGTTTATTGCAACACTTGGAGTCTTCAGCTACTAAAATCATGATCTTTTGTATGACAGTTATGCAAACAAAGACACAGCGAAACTATAATCTTGAAGATGAATTTAATTGTTGTTGTTTTCATACTTCACCATATTTTTTACCTGCCCATTCAATAACCTAGAAAAAGATTCATAGCAGCTTGAAATTCTTGTGGAAGTAATTGCTGCTAAATTATCATTTAGAAGCTAACAAATTGCCGATGTGAGTTTTAGCTGACATACAAGCATTGTTTTGGTAGTGTGTCTCATAAAGTAGTGTGTCAATCCAAAGGAAATTCTGACATACACCCTGATACCTTTTCCTGTTTGTGACTGTACACATGTAGTGACAGCTACAATTTCCATCACAGATTTTAACTGTTACACAAAACTAATCCATTAGCCCAAGAGTATAGAATTTGCTTCATCCTCCTACATTTAGTAAGAGTTAGCTACCTAGGAAGGGGAACTCCACAAACCAAATTGGTGAACTAACAGGGGGCATATGATCCTCTTGTAATACATTATATGAGTGCATCATAAATGAAAACCAATATACCATAATATTCTTTCTGCAAAGAAGAAACTGATTATCATGGATGTGTTGAAACATTTGGAGTCATTTTGCTCTAAAATAGTTGTTACTGGACCTATTATATGCAAGTTATGGAAGCAAAACTGTGAAGGGTAGAGATAGAATAATGTATATCATTACGATGAAATTCAGGTATACTTTTTTTCCTTTTTTTTTGTCTACCACCTTGCAATGTTAGTGAAGGATTCAAGTCTCATTGAGAATCTTTTTCCACCAAAATTGATTTCTAGTTAGGATATGAACTTTGTTTGGTGTTCTCAACCCTAAATTTACATCAAACCATATTTGAAACACTAGCATACTTCCTAATTTAGACATAACAACAATTAAAAATTGTAATAACTATATTGGGAATGGAAAAATAATAAAAAAGAAAGACAAACAAAACATACTGGAGCCTTTTGCAACATGAGGATCCATTACATTTTAAAATAATATCTTTAGCTACATCAATCATTATACAGATTGTTTAAAGCAAATAATATTAGCATATATGATTTTCCAATGGTATATATTTTAACTGAATAATAAAAATTCTTTTATCAATAAAAGATTGATTTGTGTGTATGTGTGTGTGGATGTCAACGTGCATGAGTATGTGTGTACGTGCATGAGTATGTGTGGGTTTATGCATGCATGAGTGTGTATCTATGTGCATCAGTGTGTGTATGTGTGTTTGTGTTAACCTTTATGCTTGGCTACTGGGATTTCTCCCACTACCCCTTGGATATTAACTTTAAAATAAATATTTTAAATTAGACCACAAACATCTTTTAATGAATCAGCCATCAATCTTAAAGACAACGCATAAGCTTGCAACAATAGCTACCTAACTAAACTACACAGTTAAAGTAGTATTCTATGATTATATTCGTTAAAAATCTCCAGTATTTCCACAAATTCCACTGCATCAATTCAGTCCCTTTAATCAATATCCTCATGAGCTGTGCTTCACTACAGTCTGATAGGCGAGTGTAGCCTTGTTTTTATTATTTTTAAATGACTAAATGTTGGTTCTACCATGGCTGTGCCTATTGGAAGCATCAGGAAAATGTTCCTCATTTTAAAAGATTCTTGAATTATACAAGCACAACAAGTTTCCTAAGCTGTCTTATGTCTTGCAAAGTTGGAAAGCTGGTATATTCTTCCATCATAACCATCTTCTCTTGTAAA
The DNA here is from genome assembly GCA_965261955.1 of Leptonemataceae bacterium. GTDB lineage: Bacteria > Spirochaetota > Leptospiria > Leptospirales > Leptonemataceae > JABAAI01. Next base: position 259 of record CBDHEM010000029.1, on the reverse strand, counting down.
ACAATTCCTTAAAACCATGCCATTCTTCTAGCAATTCTTCTTTATTGATAATAGCAAGAGAAGAATATGTAACTCTTTCAAACTTGACCTCTGCTTTTTCTCACAGAAGTTAGGCAAAGATGTCAGCCTAGAGTTACCATAAGCTCTGAAAAGTTCTGCATTACCAAGAACTGTTGATTACTGAAGCTGAGACAACAAGCTTGACTACCTAACCTGAGAAGCGGCTGTTAATGTTTGCTATCTGTGTATCATGGCAGGG
>CBDHEM010000027.1:0-38165 GCA_965261955.1 Leptonemataceae bacterium | reverse complement strand
CCCTATTGTACATCGTTGCTTTATATTGCGAGTGCTAGAGGTTGTGTGCATGTCTAGTGGGAGGCTCCCTACTGTACATCATTGCTTTATATTGTGAGTGCTAGAGGTTGTGTATGCATGTCTAGTAGGAGGCTCCCTATTGTACATTGTTGCTTTATATTGCGAGTGCTAGAGTTTGTGTGTGCATGTCTAGTGGGGGGCTCCTATTGGATATCGTTGCTTTATATTGTGAGTGCTAGAGGTTGTGTGTGCATGTCTAGTGGGAGGCTCCCTATTGGACACCGTTGCTTTATATTGCGAGTGCTAGAGTTTGTGTGTGCATGTCTAGTGGGGGGCTCCTATTGGATATCGTTGCTTTATATTGTGAGTGCTAGAGGTTGTGTGTGCATGTCTATTGGGAGGCTCCCTATTGGACATCGTTGCTTTATATTGTGAGTACTAGAGGTTGTGTGTGCATGTCTAGTGGGAGGCTCCCTATTGGACATTGTTGCTTTATATTGTGAGTGTTATTGTGTAGTTTTGGTTTTTATTTTATTTTGTTTTTCACGTGATCTTTTAGATTTTTGCAAGTCAAGCTCAATTTTCCTGTCTTCGGGATCCAGACGTAACATGCTTAACTTGTAATGCAGGCCCAGAGTATGACACATCCACTAACTGCACCACATGTGTGGAGCCAAGACTGGATCCCTCACGAGGATGCACAGAGTGTGTGGATGGAGAGACACAGTGTTATGTAAGGACACATGCTATATGCAGTAGGATTGGCACAATTATACCTTTTAAGGAGCCATCACATGTTATCATACACTGCCGCCCCACATATATCCTTTGCAAAGTCCACACTGACCACTGTAACACTCTATGCTGGTGATTGCTAGGTTTCTTGCTTGGCTCCTCTCCGCACTTGCAGTTGGCAACTTACATCTGCTGTTTGATCACCATCAATTTCCATTCAGCACTCACAGAGAGCTTCATTGTGCTATCACCAGCATGCTCTGTGGTGTCCTATCACACACAAAAAATCTTACAAAGTTTGATTGCAATACTAATTGTGTCTAGGATTTGTATGATTATCACTTTATGACCTCATTACGGCACTTCCTGTAGTATACTTGTCACCCCCGCAATAGCTCTTAATATTGGTATACTGTGAAATAGGATTTGTTGTATGTTGTAAATCACAACAACAATAGAACCACATAATAGCATTGCACTCTTCATGGATGGTTTTATTCCATTATTCTAGACTGGCAACTTCACCTTCTCAGCTCTGTTCCACTCGTACATGAACCCTCAGCATATGTGTGGGGAGTGTGTGGAGAACGGCTCAGTGTGCTGTGATACAGTTAATCAGACTGATAACTGTGGTCACAATTGTTTTTTTAGACTAGTGTTCTCAGTCCAGCCATATGAAGCAACTGCACTGGATGTGGAGATTCCTCCTTCTGATCCTGAGTATCAGTTAGACAACATCCCTATGTTTGCACAAGGACCCAATGCATTCCCAGAGACCAGCAGATCCAACCCTTACACAGTAGAGCTGGCGACTTGGATGGTGAGTATTGATTAGTACCACTCATAATACATAAAATGTTTCAAACCTAGTGTACCATGTGGTCCTGGACTGTAAATCAACTAACTTATGCCATTAGTAACACCACTATTAAATTTTGGCGTATCAAATATTAAATCTTTTCCGCCATAATTAAGTTCCACCCTGTATCAATAGGACATTTGGTTAATCTCCATATATGATCTCCTTATATGTTCTGTTAAATTTTTACAATATATTTTCTAATATTCATCAGATTACAAATGCTTAAAATTGTAAAAAAAAAATTAACCACTTGTTGATATACATGTATTTATTCATATATATATATGCATGTTTACTATAGTCCTCCCAAAAATTATGGTGAAGATGATGTGTGCTAGAAATATATAGCTGTATAAATTCACTTGCTTCTTGAACGAACATAATGCAGCTCATGCTGTTTTTTCTTGTTTTGTTCTGGTTTTCTACCGTGACGTGTGAGTTTTAATTATGAAGCATTCAATTTTCGTGCTTTTCAAAATTTTGATCAAATTCTCAAAAATTGGCATAGAATCTCTATAGCAATAACAAGATCAGTATGTCACATGGTTGTGACAAGGTTGTTGACAATTTACATGGTCGTAACTACCTTGTGGCAATTGTACATTGGTTGCTACAACAACACACCTGACAACCAAGTACTTTGTCTGTAGCAACGACCTGACAACCATGATGTCAAGTCCTACATATGATATAATTGACAGCAATACATAGTGAGACACATACTTCTACATGTGGTCAAAAAGCTCTGCGCTATATAGCTGGACTTGGTTGGAGACTGAAATGAAGTTTGGAAAGATAGTGTACAGCGTATGCATGTACATTCTGGACTTAAACATGCTTTCTTCCATTATGATTACACCAGTGTCATATGATAAATGGACCCCCTAAAATATGTCCCCGGGGTCCATTTACCATGGGGGTCTATTTTTTCATCTCACACCGGCACTAGTCTGCTTTTTACAGTTCATTAAAGTGTCTAGCAAAGTCACAGAATGGACCTTTTTTGGCCCCCCCCCCCCCCCCCCCCCCCCCTCTCTAAATTAATGGTATTCATGATACAACTGTGTTAGTGTCATTTAATTGACAAACTTTTACTAGCATAGGAAGAAGAGTCAAGTTTTTCAAAACCACAACAGGTGATCAGCATTGACACACCAATTGTGTCAACTGTAATCTACACCTGATCAGCACTAAGCAGAGAAGTACTTGTGTTGTCATCCAGACCTTCTGACATTTGAACTTTTGTTTTTACTGTGTGCAGCGACAAGCATGCTGTAGCAAGCTTTCTCTCTGTGTTAATAAGTGTCCAATTTAAACCAGTGAGTCTGTTAGAAAGAACCTCTATCTTAAATGACCCTCCTGTAAAGCGAATGGCCAAGACCATGAATTTACGTCAAAATGTTTCTTGCAAAATGTAAGCTATGTTTATTACCTCTGAACTTGACCGGATTTATTTATTGTTTACATTAGTGCTGGAACTTGTTACCCATTGTGAGTGTGAGTAATGTATTAGCATGCTATGATTGAGAAGAACACCTTTCCTCCATAGCACTATGGCTCCATGGGACAAAAGAGGCTTTACTCTACTGTCACCAGGATGTATGCATACTCCAGATATGGTTTTGAGGAATTTGCTCAATGTCATACCCAACACATGTTCATCTGCCCAGTGCCTATCTACCCAGTACCCATCTAGCCAGTGCTCATCTAGCCAGTGCTCATCTACCCAGTGCTCATCTACCCAGTGCTCATTTACCCAGTGCTCATCTGCCCAGTGCTCATCTGCCCAGTGCTCATCTGCCCACTACCCAGTGCTCATAATGCTCATCTACCCAGTGCCCATCTAGCCAGTGCACATCTACCCAGTGCTCATTTACCCAGTGCTCATCTACCCAGTGCTCATCCATCCAGTGCTCATAGTGCTCATCTACCCAGTGCTCATCTACCCACTGCTCATCCACCCAGTGCTCATAGTGCTCATCTACCCAGTGCCCATCTAGCCAGTGCACATCTACCCTGTGCTCATCTACCCAGTGCTCATCTGCCCAGTACTCATCTGTCCAGTGCTCATCTGCCCAGTGCTCATCTGCCCAGTGCTCATCTGCCCAGTGCACATCTCCCCAGTGCTCATCTACCCAGTGCTCATCCACCCAGTGCTCATAGTGCTCATCTACCCAGTGCCCATCTAGCCAGTGCACATCTACCCAGTGCTCATTTACCCAGTGCTCATCTACCTAGTCCTCATCCATCCAGTGCTCATAGTGCTCATCTACCCAGTGCCCATCTAGCCAGTGCACATCTACCCAGTGCTCATCTACCCAGTGCTCATCTACCCAGTGCTCATCTACCCAGTGCTCATCTACCCACTGCTCATCTACCCGGTGCTCATCCATCCAGTGTATCTCTTGATTTCATTGTTGGGTCTGTGTATAGTAATAGCCAAAACACCCGACCTTTGAGCGATATTTTGGTTAGATATAAGCTCTCTTCGCTTGCTCAACTTTGTGATAAAGTATTCATTGATTTGGCTCTTCCTGGAAGACTGATTGTTGAATCCCCGCTCTTTTGTCTTTGTGAGGAAGCTTAAATCTAGGGGGGAAAAGGATGGAGTGCAGGAGGATGAATAAAAGAAATAGTGGCAGTCATGGGTTTGAACCTTTGCTGATCTGCTCTGCCATGGAAAAGGAAAAATGGCATGCACATGCAACCTCTTGGTGTGCAGCACAGAATCAGGTCTCTTGATGAGCTAGCCCTAGCCCTAGCCAGGTCCGTACACAGGATTTTTGAAAGGGGGTGACAAAATTAGTCATGAACACATATTTTACTTTAATTATGGTCAAAAATCATATTATAACAATTAAGAAAAAAAGTAAATTTGCTTTTTCCATTTTACGTGATGTTTTAGAAAAAAAAGCTTACATACATGATCAATATTAAGGCAGGGCTATACCTGAAACCAACGAAATTGTACCACATATTTGTAGCTGTCATAACTTTTTTCCTCTTTCTTCTGTGCAAATAATTATTATACCAGCTTGTTGCTTATTGTGTGTGCTTTAAAATGATATATAAAAAGTCTATATAGGCATTTTTTCTTAGAAGATATATCCAAACACGCAAGGGTCACTCAAAAAATGCACTTCCTACTGTTTGGCAGACCTAACTCCCACGCGCCTTGACCGACTCGCCCCAAACGCGGTACAAGTGTAGCTAAAGGCCTTAGCTGTAATCTGAGCGAAATTCCCCCCCCCCCCGGTAAACCCCCCCTGAGATATAGAGCTGAGAAGAGGCGGGGCCACGGAATTTGCCGGCAATTCCGTGGTCCCGTCTCTTCTCAGCTCTATATCTCAGGGGGGGTTCACCGGAAATTTTTTTTTTTCCGTTCAGGTTACAGCTAAGGCCTTTAGCTACACTTGTACCGCGTTTGGGGCGAGTCGGTCAAGGCGCGTGGGAGTTAGGTCTGCCAAACAGTAGGAAGTGCCATTTTTTGAGTGACCCTTGCGTGTTTGGATATATCTTCTAAGAAAAGGTGCCTATATAGACTTTTTATATATCATTTTAAAGCACACACAATAAGCAACAAGCTGGTATAATAATTATTTGCACCGAAGAAAGGAGAAAAAAGTTATGACAGCTACAAATATGTGTTACAATTTCGTTGGTTTTAGGTCATATTCATAATTCATGTGAATTAGAGCTAAAGCACTTAGCCGCTCTTCTGACTGTGTGCATCGCATATAATTGTTAAGTCTCCTGAGTGCAGATGCCGATCTTGCACATGTACATGAGCTTAATGGAATTGTTCCAAAAAGCTTGAGTAATGTAAACATGTTGGGAAGTGAAGTAAGGCCGCATTGCTTCAGTGTGTAACTAATTGTTTCTGGACGATCTTGCAGTTTAACTGCTAGCCATTTGGTCTTCCAGCGACAAAGTTCTTCATCAAGGATGTTGGGGTTTGGAAGATCATCAGAATAGAACACTATGGCCTCATTCAAGTCAACAATTGAAGCGTTAACTGTAATATTCACAAGAAGTAGTCCCTGAAGTCAAGCTGCCTGTTTACTGTGAGTGGAGAATCTTGAAGAGATGTCGCTAATAAGATGGTCTAAGAATAGAATTGCAACACTTTTTTTCATGTGATCTGCAACCGAAGAGCTTTCAGGGTTCGAACGATGCTGCTGACACCTAACTGTTCGAGGCATTGATACAAATATGCCTGATTTCTCAGCAATTCTACAGCTATGCAGATAAATACGCTGGAAATAAGCCTCAATATCCTCTCTCACTTTTTTTAGGTCTTCACAGCACTGCATGACAGTGGATATACCAGATACTATGTCCTTATTTTTACCTTGAAAGTTTACAACAGCTTGTTTAAGGTATAATAAAGACCGAGAAAGGTTTACCATTGAATAGACAGATTCAAAAGATTCCAGTTTCTTCATATAAGCAAGTGCATTTTGTTTATCCTCTGATGACCATCCATCATTGAATAATGGAAAATCACTACTTCCATAAAATATCACTTCAAACATCTTCACCAAGAATGGATGAGCCAAGAAAAGCGCTCCCAGCCATCTATATTCTCAACCCAACGAGTAATGCAGATATTAAGTAGAGTTTGTCTACTTGCTGGATATGTACACACACCTGCAATTGCTTTAAGGAGAGCTTCTCGTTTAGGGTAGTATTTAACCCAAATGGTTATACTTTTAATACTATCAATGCAATTCCTAATTTCTGGAACAGAGCATGACTTTACAATCACAAGATTTAAGTGAATGAGCAGCACAGTGAGTGTATACTGCTTTGGGTTGCTTTTCTCGAATTCTTTCCTGAACACCTGATTTATGTCCACTCATTATAGATGCACCATCATAACCTTGGCCACGTAACTCACTCAAGGATAAGCCAAGATTCTCCAAACATTTAACTAGAGCATCAGCAATGTCAACTGCTCTAACTCTGTTTAACTTCAAGAAAGCTACGAATTCTTCACGAATGCTGCCTTCACTGTCCACAAATCGAAGACAAACAGGTAATTGCTCAATGTTGTGGCGGCTAACTTCGTCAGCAAGAACTGAATAAAATTTACTTTGTTTAACCTCTGCTACTATATTAACTAAGATTATGTCGTGGCCAATAACATTGATGATCTCATTCTGAGATCTTGGGGAAATATAAGTGGCATTCTTGACCCTTGGTTTATTGAGGTGATCAAAAAGAATAGAATCACTCTCAGAAAAACACTTAAGTAAAGCCAAAAAATTTCCAGGATTTTTAGTAATGTTGAGATCTTCGTTATCACCATAAAATGGAAGTCCCTGCTTTCCCAAGAAAAGAATGGCACGAACTATTTGGCGAATAATGTGCCTATTCTCATCCATTCGCATTTGGATATCACTATTGGCCATAACATCAATACGCGAGGCTGGATTGTCAATACTATTTTTCAAGATATCAGTGTATTGCACACAATCCAGATGATATAGAAGGGAGGAATGGTAACTCAAAGCATTCCCTATTTTTTTACCAATTGGAGTAAGACCTATTTACAAGTAATCCTTTATCTTTTCTCGTGTCACAAGAAAGGAAGAGTGAGCATGGTCCACAGAAGACACCATCTAACTTGGGGCTATAGAGAAGAACGGGATACTTTGTAAGCCAAGTGGTATTAAATTTCCGATTGCAACCACGAGAATGTGTGGTGGGTAAAATATTTAGTGGTGCTATATGATGGCATAGTAAAGAATGCTTTGCCTCATTGGAAGGATTACTCACCGACAGGCATATGGTATCAATAGATTTTGTTGGTTCTAACAAATTTCCAATGTCTTCGATGGTGGTGGTTCAGAAAGCAAAACATTAGATTGTTGGTTTATCATTGGAGTTGCAGGAATGACAGGCTGGTCAAGATCCTCATCATCACTACTAATAGAGTGAAATTGTGTGACAGGGACACATACTGTAATCTCAGGGTCAGAATTTGATGGCCCTAAAATGTGGATGAAAAGAGCATAAATTTTGTACCCTAGTAAATAAAGATCTAAGCTAGAGCCTGGCTTACCACTGTCTTCCTGAGCAGCTTTTTTATTGAAGAAAGATATTATATCACTTAAGGACTACACCTGAAACCAACGAAATTGTAAGAAATATTTGTAGCTGTCATAACTTTTTTCCCCTTTCTTCTGTGCAAATAATTTTTATACCAGCTTGTTGCTTATTGTGTGTGTTTTAAAATGATATATAAAAAGTCTATATAGGCACATTTTCTTATAAGATATATCCAAACACGCAAGGGTCATTAAAAAAAAAACACTTCCTAATTCTCCACAGGATTTACAGCCAGGCGCCTTGACCGCAGCGCCCCAAACTCGGTACGAATGTAGCTAAAGGCCTTAGCTGTGATAGAGTGGTTTTTTTTTTTTCCCCCGGTGAACCCCCCCTGAGTTATAGTGTTGAGAAGAGGCGGGGCCCCCCAAAATCGATTTTTTGGGGGGGCCCCGCCTCTTCTCAACACTATAACTCAGGGGGGGTTCACCGGAAAAAAAACAAAAAAACCACTCGATCACAGCTAAGGCCTTTAGCTACATTCGTACCGACTTTGGGGCACTGCGGTCAAGGCGCCTGGCTGTAAATCCTGTGGAGAATTAGGAAGTGTTTTTTTTTAATGACCCTTGCGTGTTTGGATATATCTTCTAAGAAAATGTGCCTATATAGACTTTTTATATATCATTTTAAAGCACACACAATAAGCAACAAGCTGGTATAAAAATTATTTGCACAGAAGAAAGGGAAAAAAAGTTATGACAGCTACAAATATTTGTTACAATTTCGTTGGTTTCAGGTGTAGTCCCCCCTTAACCCTTTCACCGGCAACTTAATTTTGAGATTTTGACCTATTTTTACTTTAATTTTTGTATCTGATGATTGGTTCAGAAAAGTCCCCAGCAACCACATATCACATGATTGCCAAAGAGTTGCTGATCAATTTGGCGATAAATATGTTGCCTAGCAACCAAACCACAAGCTGTTTTTTAATTAGAATACTTTTTTCCTTGGCGTTTATAGACTATTACAAGTATATTTTATGGTTGTTCAGATCAAATACTAAAATATAGTTGCTTATCGACCTGCAACCAGCATATAATATGAAAAATGTTCATTTTTTGGCATAATTTATGAATATTGAATGCCCTCATTTTTCTATTTTGCAGGATATAGTAACCAGCCATGTTTGCCAGTCTATAACAGTATTGACTGTTGTCCATCAAGCACCACGAGGTCTGGCTGTATTGTTTGATATAAAAAAAAAATGAAGTTCAAGATGTTGCAGAAAGAGCAAAGACTCATCAACAAAACATACGTGTACTGCACATGTGTCTGCATGCAGAAATGCACATAATAATAAAGAAAATAAGCCTACATGTACATGCCTAACAAAAGTACATACTACAAAAGAAATACAAAAAAAATCTTGAAGAGAAAACGAAACTAGTTCGAGTAGTCAGAGAGTGTGGAATTCCCAGAAGCATGCCTTCCCACGCACAGCACAAAGGCTAACACCACAATGAGAACAGTGACAAAAGGTGACAAAAGGTCTCATGTCTCTGACGATCCATACTACACACCGCACTCAGAGGTTTAGCAGATTCAATATCTGTGGCAAAACCTATTGAAAAGATTATTATTATGAACTTCACCCTGGTGATATAATTATAATATACATTCTGGCTTATTATGTCTCACTATATAATCAAGTTTGCTAGCTAAAATTTTAGGTAAAATTTTATATTCCATTCTATAGATATCTACTCATACTTACCAAGCAACTCATCCTTCTCATACTCATTCTCCTCATCAGGAGTCACAAAAGCTCCATCTCCAACAGAGCGTCCAACATCCTGAGTTGAACTAACAGCTCTGGACAAAGCTGCCAATTCCTCAGGGTCAAATAGCTCATCTCCAAGGTAGGAAGACACTTGATCTTCATCATCTTCATCGCTGTCACAGTCAGAGAGGTCGAAACCGTCATCAAATAGGAGCTCTAATACTCGAGCACGATCTATTCTTTCAGCCATTTTTGCTTGAATTCAAAATTGTTTGACGTCATAGTTACCTAGGAGCCACATGTATTGAATTTTTTGGGGAAATAGAACTGTCCTTTGCGCATGTATACGCTAAGTTTTGAATGTATAGGATCAACGGTTGATTTTTAATAATTATTTCCGCGACGGTCATCAATCTCGCGCTTCTATGCGCTCATGACGGTGAAGCGGTTAATTGACGTCTCTTCATGGCCTCTAACCTTTTGGTGTGCTCTATTGCTATACTGTCACAAGCTATCAAGGATGTGATATGAGAGCTTAGACAGCAATCACGTGACACTGACACTATTGGTGTAAATTATTTTCAAAGCATGTCAGCTGTAGGTGCCTAGTTTGAAGCCAGAGGCTTGTTTAATTAATATTAATTACTAAAAGTGATTAGAAAAGTGAAGATGTGCATTAAAATTTTCAATGAAGGGATGTTTTTAAGTGGGCTAATTGAATATAATTAATTTGCAAGGGAGGTGCAAGTGCACCCCCTTGCACCTCCCCTGTGTACGGGCCAGTAGCCTTTTGTGAGGTCTCGTGGGTCACCAGTTTGCAACCCTGAAAGTTTCATGATTGGCCATGCAGTGTTTGAGTGATGCTAGAACAAACAGACGGAGAAAAGCAAACATTTGGCAAGTTATAGCATGACTCTCTCATGGAGTGATAATCTTCAACAACTGTACCATAGCAGTGCCATCCTCTGACACGGTTGTTACATGGTTGTTACATGGTTGTCACAACCCAATGGATGTGTCCTATCTAGGTCAACCACTGCCAAGTTAGCTGTTTGTCACAACCCTAACTCAAGGTTGTGAACTAGGTGGTGACCAGCTGGTAACTACCCTGTCATTTCCCTACGGGTGGTGACAGAATACACTCGTGCTGCATGGGTGGGACAGCCATCTGGTTGCTCATAGGCTAAGCCTTAACCTGCCAGGAGTATTTCTTTATAGTATAGTATTTATACAAACTCATCTCCTGAAAGTGAAGTGTGTTTGTAAATGTGTCTATTTCTGCTCCCCAATAATTAATGATGAAGCATGTGTGTATAATTGGCTTGGAACAGATGCTTATCAAATAGAATATTGTAGATGTGTGTTATTTTGGTCCTCAATGTTTCTTATAATGCTTATGACTTTCTCCTCCCCCCGTAATATTTTGTAGGAACGGATACAGTTTTACATAGTGCTGTATGACTTCAACTCTGCCACATTGTCACACTTTGCTCTTGATAGATTCTTGATTAACCTCAATCTTGGTGGAGCTCCTAATGCCATTTCAAGACAAACCTACCATGGAATACACAACATTGCTCAATTTGATCTCAGCTTTAATATTCAATGTAGTGCCAACTACTATGGTCCACAGTGCTCCAAATTCTGTTTTGAATTGGTTGGAGTGAGCACCTGTGATGCCATGGGGAATATAATCTGCACCAATCCATCCTGTGACCTCAGCACTGGCTGCCTGGTGTGTACCACAACCCCTTCACTTAATACTGCAGGTATAATTAGCCCTTCCAAAGAGACTTTATCCAGGCCATTGTTGTCAATGAGTATTTGGATTATCAATTGGATTCCGATATTTAAATATTTTGTATGTTTGTGAAATTAGGTTCCTTTTCTAGTGGTCTTCTTGGTGCAGTGATTTGTGCTATTCTTGCCATCTTACTAATCCTTGCCATCATCCTGATGCTCATCCTACTCACTATTCTCTTCTTCATCATTTTCAGGAAAAGAAAACTGAAGTGTGAAACAGGTCAGATGACACTTTCTTTGTATAGACTCCATATTTCATATCTAGTGGTAAGGAAATAAGATTTTGTTTTTGACCTTGCTCCTTGATGGGAGAGTGATGTACCGAGTAGAGTTACATATCTAGCTGTTCATGTAGATCAAAGTAATAATTTGCATAAGATATCTTAACTTTCTCACCGCCGCAGGTGCTATATGGTGACCAGCTTTGTAAAAAAACACAAAAAAGACCTTGTTTGCCTATGGCCTATAATTTATATTTCATTAAATAACTGAATTCAAATCCTATTTACATTCAATAAATTACGGCAAAGTTTGGTAAAAAAATGTTGAAACACCGACCATCCACAATCCCGAAATGGCGAAGAAACTTTAGACTTGCAGTGGTAATTTCAGAGCAGAGGTCACAGGGAAAGTGTGGGTCATTCTGATGAAGAGTCATGTGAGGATGAAGAAGATGGCATTCATGCTTACCTGGGAGTGCAGTTTTTCCACTGTGGAGTAAAATCCTTGGGTGCTGCATCCATTCGACCAATACACACACTCTAGCTGATGGTAATGGCCCCCTATCGGATGATTTGATCCATATATCAAGTCAATACCATGAAATATGTGGCCGCTATGAAGCTACAAACTAAGACCACTGTTTTCATAATTGTATTCATGTTTTGTGGTCAGTTTGTGACCAATGAAAGGTGACCTCTATGACTGTCAACAATGGTGCTTACAGATGACTTAATTGCAAGAGGAATGAGTGAACCCATGATTTTATATCGATTTTTAACTGTAACTGATTTCAACAGATTTCAACTTGGGATAGTTGTCTACAATGCCGACCGTGAGAGTTAAGTGGGTGAAAATGAAGTGACCTATGATGACTGGATGCCCAGTAGCCAACTATGGAGATGACCTTATAAGTACAGTAGGCTCCATTAAGGGAGGACTATACCTAAAACCAACGAAATTGTAACAAATATTTGTAGCTGTCATAACTTTTTCCCCCTTTCTTCTGTGCAAATAATTATTATACCAGCTTGTTGCTTATTGTGTGTGCTTTAAGATGATATATAAAAAGTCTCTATAGGCATCTTTTCTTAGTAGATATATCCAAACACGCAAGGGTCACTCAAAAAATAGCGCCTCCTAGTTTGTGGCAAAGATAACTCAAAGGCGCCTTGACCAACGCGCCCCCAAATTGGTCTGAGGGTTGCTAAAGCACACAGCTACAATATAAACGAGTCGAAAATTATTTCCGGTGAACCCCCCCTTAGTTATAGTGTTGAGAAGAGGCGGGACCCCCAAAAATCGCGTTTTTTTTTTGGGTCCCGCCTCTTCTCAACACTATAACTCGGGGGGGGGGGGGGGGGTTCACCAGAAAATTTTTTCGACTCGTTTATATTGTAGCTCTGTGCTTTAGCAACCCTCAGACCAATTTGGGGGCGCGTCGGTCAAGGCGCCTTTGAGTTATCTTTGCCACAAATTAGGAGGCGCTATTTTTTGAGTGACCCTTGCGTGTTTGGATATATCTACTAAGAAAAAATTCCTATAGAGACTTTTTATATATCATCTAAAAGCACACACAATAAGCAACAAGCTGGTATAATAATTATTTGCACACAAGAAAGGGGAAAAAAGTTATGACAGCTACAAATATTTGTTACAATTTCGTTCGTTTTAGGTATAGTCCCCCCAAGTGCATCTTGAAAGCCCTATCCTGAACAGGATTTGATCTGTAGGGATATTTTCTGTAAACCTGCAAGATAACCACTGCCTATCACCAAATCTAAGATACTTACTAAACAATATTACTAAGGTAATGCACACTGAGTTTGTTTCTGAAATTATTGAAAGAGCAAAGAGGGGAGAACGTGATAGTGCTGTATAGATTGGCCTAGAGTTGTAGGTTATCCAGTGATCCATAAATTATAGTTTGGGATAAAACTTGAGATTTACATGTAGTAAATGCATATTGATTTGTATCACTAGGAATTACAAGAGCAAATATACTTTATTTATAAACCACCAGCTTGACCTGTTAAAAGGGGACAGGGCTAAACTGTACCCTCTTGGATCATAAAGAGTTAGACACCCTTTACGATTTAAAATCATATACACCAATATTGTGTTTTTTTGGTGTGGTTGCACAGATACTCCTTGACTTAGCTGTACAGAAGGAGTTAAAATTATGATTTTTAAGGATTTTAGAGGCCAATTTTGCCTTTTTGGTGTTGATAACTTTTTGGTGTTGATAAATGTAAACCTTTGGGGGATAGGTGTACCAGTTTGGCAGTTTGTGCTACAAAAATTGTTTGGGCAGAGTGACAGTTAACTGGCTTAATGGACCTGTGTATGTATTTATACCCTCAGTAAAATCTCTACTCACAGAAATAGGAGGCTTTGCTCAAGGAGGCTCAGTACAAAAGAATTGCAGAAAATCCTTAAGTTCGTCTTGTTCTGTGGGCATAGGACTAGCCCAATAGCAGCTGCTATGGCTAAATCTGCTCTTAGTAGCTATAGTATTCTCAAGGATAGAGCTATGTTGATGGCACTATGTAGGTGGATAGTCTGGCTAACCTAAGTTCTAGTTGTTATGAGCTTTTGTTCTTGTTCTAGTAAAAGCAGCCAGCATCAGAGCCAGGTGTATCTAGATATTTCCAAGGCAACTCTCATGAGTTGATATCAAGGTTATAAAATAACAGCAAGCATTGATTCAATAAGGCTTTGATATAGTAGCTAGCTTCTGAAGTTCATAAACTAGCCATATTGAAAGGTTTAACTATCATAAGCACTAATACTTACTAAGAAAGCTTCTCAGACTTTCCTACACTACACACTCTTAGATCTTGGATGGATAAGTAATGCATGTCACCAGAGAGTTGGCCACTTTTGTATATGTGAACAGCGTTTTAATAACATTTTACAGTGCAAGAGAGCCAATTAGACTCTGGGGGATTGGGTTTGGCATACCAGTGGTATACCAATTTAGTGAAAGTAGTACTAGTAAATTAGTACCTCCTATGTTAATCATATTTCACTTGCATATTATGGGAACAAAGCTTGATCCATACTAGTCATGGCCTAATGAACGAGGCTGTATCCGTTCCAAAAGAGTGACAACCATCAATACCCAATTAATAGGTTACTATTTTGAGAACTGACCCAATGCTAAACATAGAAGCCCTCAAGTTCCTTGCTATGCATCTGTAAAGACAATTCCAGGTTAGATTAAAGCAAACATAACTCTATGGTTACTGTGCAACCACATGGTTGGTAAACATGTCCTGGTTGGTTGTTCGTCCTATATATATATACTTAGTCTGGGGTGCAATGCTTCAGGAACTGATACTAAGTTGGACTTATTATATCTTTGCCTCATAAATGATGGTTCCAAAGTTCAGCCGAATATTAATGGACATCTATAAATATCAAGTTGGAAATATAGACTTAGAATCATCTGCAAACTGGAGATATTGAGAGAGTGAGGTTGTTGATGAAGATCAGGTATAGCACTGCCCCAGGATACTTTCTTGAGGCATATCTAATAGCACAGAAGCCGATCTTACCCGAGATGGAAACTTATGGCTACCTTGAAGACATGTAATGCACTTTCATTACAAGAAGCAAAGGTCACAAAATGTGCATTGTCAAGGTTAGGCCTAAAGTTCTAGCACGCACACACACAAGGAATACATCTTGTAGTGCAAGCCAGCTCAACATAATAATATTCACGATAAATATTTCATTATTATACTTATTGTAAAAAGAAAAGAATAATAAATAAATGTCTACAAATAAAGTATGATGTACTCCATGTTGCCATTGTATCATGGGGTGTCGACCAAACAACGTTCTGCATTCTGGATGTCAGAGTTCCTAAGAAGACACCTAGTGTTAATAATGGTAGTATACATGTGCATCACGACATCATCTGTACTTGTAGTGTGATGTATAAAGAAAGTGATGTCATGAACATACCCAGAACAGTAGTGAGAATTACTTCATCCAGCCATGCTTCTTTTTAAGCTTCCAGTTGTATTTTTTGCCTTTTCCATATCCTGAACTTTTCCCCCCTAGACCACCATGTTCCCACCCACCTCTCACTTGTCCAGTTCGGCTAAGATCTAGATGAAAGAAATCAAAAGTTTCAGTAACTATTCTTACCAGAATAACATCGTCCCTTTAAAATATCATAACATTTTCAGAATTTATATACACTAAAAATCTGGCAAATGTATACCAGAATAACATCTTCCCTCTAAAATATCATAACATTTTCGGAATTTATATACACTAAAAATCTGGCAAATGTAAACCAGAATAACATCTTCCCTCTAAAATATCATAACATTTTCGGAATTTATATACACTAAAATCTGGTAAATGTATACCAGTAAACAAAATAAGCGATCACAACAGCCATAGCAAAGACAAGATATAGCCACGTAGACCAAACGAGTTAGAAGACCCTTTACCATTTAAAACATGTAACCAGTTAGACTACATTTTTACCATTTATATACACAATCACTATATAGAGAAGTGTGTATTATCATACTCCCAATATTAGATTGACCCACCTTTTAAAATGGCGGACCAAAAACTACCCAAATTAAAGCGTATATCGCAGTTAAAACTCACATTGGCAGCTTCTCAGCTGCCTAAATGATGGCTTCAGCTGATATTAGCTCCAAAAAGACTTCAAGCTACCCCAGTAAAGAGCTAAACTCTTTATTTACTTTTTTTTTTAATGCTTGTACACTGCACTAGTCAAAAAATACCCATCTTGTTGTTTTGCTACAAGAGATCAGCTACAACCTCTGTCATGAACTTGGAATAGGCGACTTACACTATTATATCAAGTCTATCCAACCAAGACGCCTACTTATGTTATCTATAATTCTCTCTTTCATAGGGAAACGTATTGTCATTCATGATTATCAATGAATCTATGAGCACTGCTCGTGCCTTATAAGACATATATGAAAATAATTCTAGGGATGGAATGCTAACAAAATGTTCTGATTTCTGATATCATCATCGTGTTTGTTCGAGTGCTGGTTGGAGGAATATTTGGAAGTCAAGTGGTGCGTGTAATTATGAACAAGCTGCTCGGAATTCATTGTCAGGCGACAGTTCACTGGTTTGTCTATGGTAAGATGATGTTCCAGGAGCATGACTGATTGAGTATTAGTCTGAACCAAGCCCTGGTTGATGTGCAGAGGTGATGTAACAGCTTTGGAGTGGCTGTTGCAGCACGTCTGCACTTTAACCAGCACTTGAGCTCCACTATATGAAGTAGTCTAGGTTATGCTCATTCATTCATGCACCTGGAACATTGTCTTACCTTAGACAAACCAGAGAACTGTCTCTTGACAATGAGTTCCGAGCAGCAAACTCAGTAGTTATGGTTAGTATTGGACTTCCAGTTACCATTTTTCACCAACCGTCGCTTGAACAAATGTGAAAATGATATCAGATTGTAGCAAATTTTGTTAGTGTTCTCTCCTAGAATTTGGTTCTTATATTCCCTATTAGGCATGAACAGTGCCCATGAATTCATCGATAATTATGAATGACAATACATTTCCCGATGGGATATAGAATTACTAATACCATAACTGTGCGCTGCTGGACATATGTGACGTAAAAATGCAAGTCTCCCATTGCTCAAGAGAACTCCAGAACCTACAAGGACTTGGAAAGAGCAGCAAGGAAAACTCCAGAAGTAACGAAGCTTAGAGTTGATGTTATTCTCTACCATGTTTATTGCTAAAGTACACATGCAATGCTGTATAGTTGCTTGATTTTGCTCCATTTTTGTTAGAAGGAGATAATTTGGCAGTAGATCAACTGATCCCTCACTTCAAATTCAGCTGCATAGAGCACAGCATAGCTTGAAGCATGTTTAGGGGAATGACTTCACCAATTCTATTTGTAAAACAGCATGGAGATACATAGCAGATTGATTGCTTCATTGTCGAGGGCCCATGCATCTTTTTTCTGCAAACAAGAACCTAAGTAGTCTTGGACATGCATTGGTATCATCTGGTCCTGTTTTTCAGAATTGACCTCATGTGTGCAAGTTTTGGAAGAAAAATGACCACATAGAAGACAAATTTCTTACTTTTAACATTGTTTTGTTCTTACGATTTAGTAAACGAACCTAGAGAAGGATTCAAGGCATGTTAGGTTCCCATGTAGACTGGTAAGAAACTGATGATGAGTTTTACTTGTGATATGATCTTTGGTGTGTGTTTTTATTTAATTTGCGGTCCACAATTTAAAACTGTGGGTCGATCAATATACTGTACGGAGTGCTCTGATAGAGAGATAAATTCAATTTTACATCTGCCTCTTTATTACCTTAGTGAAGGATTCTAGGCATACAAAGAGTCTTTTTGTAGCTAATGGAAGCTGAATGTTCCACTTAGACAGCTTGCAAACTGCCTAAATGAGTTTTGGCTGAAATATGAGCTTTGGTTTTGAGGGGTTCAGCCATCCGTCATTTTGGTATAACCTATATAGTGGGTGCTAGTGCATACTCTAATGAACATCTAATTACTATGATTCACATACTGATGACTTTTTGTCTTGCTTAAATTATTAAATTGAGGAAAACTTCATCTCTCTTTTCTTGCTCAAATGCTCTCTTGTTAATCTTTTGAGTTTTCCTTAATATCCTTTAGCCACTTCTTTAAAAAGGCTTTAAAAAATAAGTAATGTTAATGGAAATTCATAGCTGCAATTAATTTTAAATTTTTTGTAAGCCTTTTCAATTTTTGACCATGCTTTTGTGTGTACTGTAACCAAGATCCTTGGCAAACTTAGAAACATCTGTTTTGTTATCATTTCCTGCGGAATATCGGGAGAAATTTTTGCTTTGGTGTGGGAAACACAGTGATGGTAAGACTGTACACAGCTTTTTCTAGCAGTTATACTTTGCCCCACTTATATCATCAGATTTTTCTTTGCTGGTGCTAACAACAATAGGTTTCTATCACAATGTCTAGCTTAAGTTACCTCAGTGAACTTATAGCTACAATGCTAACTTTGGCCTGAAAAAATTATAGTTACCATACTGGCTCATTCAAAACATGTGGAAAGCTTCCATACTACAATTCGTTTTTTAACTGAAGAAATATTGGACCAATTAAAATCCTTGCATGGAAACAATAAAATGATTCAATTGACTAGACTAAGTGTGTTAATTGGCGAGCAAAGCGAGCCATCACTCGGGAAATAGACAGAAAACTTTGTATTGCAGTGTAGGGTCTTATCTGGTGTATATATATATATATGTATATTTATATGTGTCATACGTTCTTATACTAGAGAGTACATAGAAGATTTTACGAACTTTACCATCTTGGAGATTTCAAGAAAACTACTATGGATGTTAGATTTGAAAATAGTCGTCAATGATGAAGAAAACTACTATTGATTCGAAGACCAAAGGAAAGAAACCTGGATCCACACGCGACCTGCATGGTTGATTGATAGCTGTCTGGGAAAGGTTGCTGGAGTTTTGTACAGACTCAACTACTGAATTCATCAAATATGCTCAGGCATTGGACGGGATAGAAGTACTTGATGATTTTTCTAACACAATTCCTTGCATGTGTACAGCTGTCTAGTTTCTCCCTTCTCTGGAGCAAGGAAATCGCTGGCTACATAATTTAGCATATGTAGACAGGATAACTGATGCATATAGTCAGTGTAAAGAGTTGTACTAATGATGGAGAGCGTACTGAAAACAATAAACAGTGTCAATAGTGCAAACTCTCAATTTAACAAGTTCGTGTCAACTTCTGCATTGTTAACCCTTAGTCCTCTGATAATTCCTGGAAGTATTGCCTGATGACCACATTTTTAATGTGGTATTCTTTCCATCTTCAAAAAACAGCTTGCAAGTAATATAATTTTTAGGGCATCAGATTGTTCTACCTTGAATATGTAAGGAATTTATTAATACATACAATTCTTTGCTTCTTCCCCAAATCACAATCCATTCACTTGCAGCAGTTGTAAATCTGTAAAGGAAATGTAATTCATGACTGCATCACATCTCCAAATCATAATCAAGACATTTACAAATCAGAAAACAAATCTGTACTGGGTTAGCTCTTCAGCTTGGTCCTAGTACAGTTACAGCCAGGACAGTGGCTGTATATTTAGACAAGGCAGTAGTTAGGGATCAGTCATTAGCATGAACAACAACAAAAAAAGTCTTGACAATTCTGTCTACAAATACTGCCTTATAACATCACACTTGCTATGCTTGCAATATTTGCTTAGGAGTAAAGTAGCTACTCTTACACATATCGATTCTGTCTCAGCCATATTTCCATATGTGCATTTCTGTATCACAACTGGTCAGGGACATTGGCACAGCAATATCTGCATGCCTTCTTGTGAACGTCTTTACTAGTATTAATAGCACGTTAATAATATTACCCATTTTACTGAAGTTCACAGAGAAATCAAACTAGAGATTAAGAACACATTCCTACGTCCTTGAGTGTAGGATTGTAATGTCAATTATGATTGTGCATACATAATTAAATGTTCTAATCATTAGGCAGATCAGATCTGGCTTTAAAAACCCTCTACAGACAGACCTCTAGTTACCATTGCAAGTTATCTTTATATTGTAAGACATTGTTGCTCCACTCAGCCCAACCTACTGCCACTGATTGGCACTTAGGGAAACCTATTGGTGTCAGTGAGGGCATAAGTATGAACATTAATCTGTACAATGTAGCAGGGGAGATTGGGAAATGGATCCAGGAAGATATCTGAGTAGTTTCCTGGAATTATTACACAGGAAATAATACAATATTTGTTTAGTAGATCAATTACACTAGAAATTAACTTTGCTGTGCGTGCAAGAGTGTGTGCAGGAGTTGTGTGTACTGGAGTTGTGTGTGCAAGTGTGAGAAGTAGTGTGTAAATGGCAGATAGCAGCACAATATTGAAATAAGATTGTTCCTTTGCCAGTCCCAGGAAATCACTGCAAAGTTGCATATAGGCAGATTCACCACAAGTCAAAGCTTGCTGTTCGTTTTTGTAATCAAGGGGAAAGCTGTTAATATGCTTGCATGGTCTGCAGCCACAGGTTCACTGTAAAGGACCAATGCTGTTCTGGTCAGCTCAGAATTCTGACTGAGCTTATGTGAAGGTGTTGGCTCTTTGTCAAGTTCTTCAAAGTATGCTCCAATAGTCAGTTATGACCGCAAGGAGGATTCAAGCAGAGAGCCTACACCTTAGTTCTCCTAGGAGACAATGTTCCAGATCATGTACTTGTCTGTGAAGATATATATACAACACAAAAATGGGTAAAAGATTTTTCATGGTTAGAATACGGCGGAGTGGAAAACTTTTCGAAGATAAATAACAAATTAGGTGAAGGAGGATATGAATGAGCAGTTGAAAGAATTGTCCACAAGTTCAATGTTAGAAACTAAGTGTCCAAGCTTGATTACCCTCGCGAACGTATGTCTGACACTTCCAGTTGGAACTGCTTCGGAGGAGCGCTCCTTCTTGCAAATGAAAATGATGATAACCCGACTGATGAATCACCTGGGGGGAAGTTAATCTATCCCATCTCATGAAGATTGCCATGGATTCTCCACATACTCTATCTGAAGGAAAACTTGAACAAATTGTTGATGTTTGGAATAGAAAGCCGAGAAGAAGAATTGTTTGATGTTAAACTCTATTGTTGTGTTGTCTACCTAATGATATAGATATTGAATTCTTCTAAATCACTGTAAATTAAATCCCATGATAGAGGCCTAGTCAAGGGGATGGGCAAAACTATTCCCTGGGGGTGCGGCAAATTTCCTGAAGTATCTGGGAAATATGATTTTCCTACCGCCGGACAGAAAAAACCTGATTAACTGTGGAGATATGTATGTTTTTCCACGGCCATATATTTGTAACCTATTATTATTAATTCTGTAAGCATGCTTGCCAGTATGTAATCAGTGTTACCATATAGATTACCATAGATGTAGTTATACCGCACAGTAGGTTTCACTATACATATATGTTCTCTTTCTATAGGAAAATGTGAAGTAGTGTCATCAAAGCCTAGGACATTCAGTGTCACATACATGTAAGAAACTAGTTCATGTTATACACTTGTTAGTATTACCTAGTAATATGGTGTAATGTATTTAAATTGAATTTACATGTCAAAAATAGTAATAATAAGTATGGAGCCATTTAGACCACAATCATTTGGAAACCCTTTACCAATTAATAAACAAGCACAGGTAGTTGTCGACGTAGGACTATAATTGGTTATAACCGACCGGTCGTAAGTTGATCTAGTCATAAGTTGTCCTATATTATACTGTGTAATGATATTATAATCATCTTTAAGTCATATTTTATTAACATTTTCTTTGTTTTTATTGTTATAACCATCGTATCATCACTCATTGTCTTTAATACTGTTATCATCGTTCTACACATTTAATCAACATTTTCTTTATTTATTATTATTATAACCATTGTACTGTACAGTATCATCTCTCTACACATCGTATAAAAATTCAAGCTTTTTTAGTTAATCTTTCCTTGACACTGTTGTATTTTACCAAGGTTAACGGATTCTGTACAATTTATAGCATTTGTATCATCTCTCTACACAGTGTTGTGTTGTTTATTTTACGTTGGTTAGGTTTAAGTCAAATACTGCATACTACAGTATAATTGGTTTAATATTTACGCAACTTGCAAAATACGGCTGCAAAAAATATTTAAAAAATTGTGGCAAATATACAAAAACATCTTCTTAGCCGCTGGTGCTTGGATGTGGATCACCGATGTCGTCAGCTGAGGCAGCACTTGGAGTAACCGGCGGAGTTTTTTTATTCATGAACATGATGAGCTTTGTCTAAATTGTTTGTTTCTTCTTCTCCTCGTATGATACTGATGAAACACATTGCATGGCAACCGCTCAATCCTTGCAAATTTTTCGATGTTTGGGTCCATTGCTTCAAAGTCCGAAATAGACTTCTAGCTTTCATCTGCACATAAAAAGGCTTAACGGTCTCTGTTTTTGGATCTCATCTTCCATCCAAAATTACAGCAATTTCTCTATTTCATGGACAGGCCCAGTCCTTTGCTTGGTTATAATTGTTGATTGCATGGGTGCAGAACCTTGCACAGCTTCTCAAGGTCCAGTCTGTTGCTTGGTTGTAATTGTTGATTGCATGGGTGCAGAACCGTTCACAGCTTCACGAATCCATTCTTTATGCTTCAAAATGGTCGACACAGTAGAGTGTGGTTACTTCAGATCATGTGCAATCACATTCACTTTCTTTCCTCCTTCGTGCTGTCTAATCACCATAATTTTTGTGTTGAGTTCAGTGGCCTTTCTTTCCTTCTTGGCAGGTTTAGGAATAGATAAAGACAGTTTCCTCTTGGTAGACATCTTGGTGGGGGAGGGGGTTGAAGAAAAATTTTCAAGACAAAAGTTAAAAACAGATACAAGACAAAAGACAAACAGACATGGAGGTAGTGTGCTGTACCAAGCCTGTTTCAAACTGAGCACAGGAATGTGAGCGGCTCCAGCTTCCAGCAGTACCAGAAGGCTGGGGCCGAAACTGTCATACCACCATAAAGTCAAACAGTCATAAGATGTGTAGGTCATAGGTCGACAACTACCTATATGACGTCTATGTTATAAAGCTCTTATACAGATGCCTTAGCTTCAGCCTGAACGTCTTAACTCAGCACTTCTATTTGCCTTGCCTCTCTTCTCCAGCTTATGGTGTGCCCATCTCTGATATGGGATTCTATTCATATATACAGTATTAATTGGATATGCTGCCTAACCGTCGTAGATTGAAGAGCTCAGACTAGGATGGTTCTCATAACTATAGATTTTTGAGCACGTGTGTGTAGAGTATAAACTAAGGCCTGACCTTCACAATTCTATTTTTTTTATAGATTTTTCTCCCAGATTCGTGTCAGTGACCTGAAACATGGCTAATGCCAAGGTTCACTTGGGGTGTCCAAACCTGGTCTATTTTTTCTGTATGATTTGTAGTTCCTGAGTTGTAACCTGTTGGACAGACGGACAGAAAGCTCTTTGCCTCAGGAAAGTTTTGGATCGATCCCTGAGTTGGTTGAGAGGAAGGTCAGTGTGCGCCCAATAGTTTATAACTGCTCAGAGTACAACAGTCATTAGCATTTGCATCTGGCTCAGATAGCAGAGTGCTTTCTTGTTAAGTGAAGGGTACTAGGATCAATGCCCAGTGTGTTGACTATTTTTTCTCATTAATTCTCCTTTCTCCCCTCCCTATTTTTTCTCCTTTCTATTTACCCACACCTCCATCATGCACATTGTTATAGTGGTTGAAAACATTGTTTGGCACTATTCAGCTGTGAGAGTGTCTCTCTGTGTGTGTATGCTTCAGACTTCAGAAGCTCACAACGGTTCTGGACTTAACTTAAAACATAGTTTTTCTATTCTAGACACATAATCATGCCTTCTAGAAGGCAAATCTTGAGGAGAACAACTGCTCAAACTGAGTAGCAAAGAGCAAGACTATTAATTTTAGCTCATCACTGAATATTGACACAGAAAATGGTGCCATTGTCTTAGAGTGTGTGTATGTGAGTGCGCTTAATAAACTCCACTCATGGCGATGCTACCATGACATGACACATATTTTTTG
The DNA here is from genome assembly GCA_965261955.1 of Leptonemataceae bacterium. Classification (GTDB taxonomy): domain Bacteria; phylum Spirochaetota; class Leptospiria; order Leptospirales; family Leptonemataceae; genus JABAAI01. The sequence goes on along the minus strand of CBDHEM010000027.1, from coordinate 14,026 downwards.
GAACGTTCTTGGCCTCAGGAAAGTTGTGGTTCCAGTTTTGTGGGGTGGGGTTGGCCTGAGGGATGGATGGGTGAAGGGTGAGGAGAGCCAGCAGGCACCCAACAGTTTATAACTGCTCATAGCGCAAGGAACTTGGGTTTGAAATAACACTTGTCTCTGGATCAGATAGCAGTGCGCATCATTAGGTATCAGGTTCGATGTCCGGTTTGTAGACATATTTTTTCAACTTTTTAAATTTTTACCCACCTGCACCTCTACCATACACATTATCACTGCTGAGGAATAATTAATAAGCACTTTTCAGCTGCAAGACAGTCTTGACTCTGTGTGTGTATCCATCAAACTACAGAGGCTCACAGAGGCTCACAAAGGTAATACCTGTGAACTGCACCTGAAAAAAGTAGTTTTTCTATTCCAGACACAGAATCATGCCTCCCAGAAGGCAGAGCTTTAAGGAGAACAACTGCTTATGCAGAGCAGCAAACTGAAAGGCCGCCGCCTTTTTCTTCTATTATAATATATTTCCATGAATAGACATGCCTTCAATATATCTTTGCTCTTGCTTAGACTGCACCTTAATAATATAGCGCATTGCCTTGGTTGCACCATTCATAGCCACCATTATGTCACAATGTGCATGCTCATCATTTTATTCATGAACCTTCTATTAAAAACATATATCACAAATGTAATCAAGTAATAAACATTGAATGACTTCTCATTAAAATAGAATAGAAGAAAACATGACTGTACCTACAGACCTCACATATGTAATCTGACCTTACCATATATTGATTGTTCGATCCTTGGAGATCAATTTCAAACTCTTTTCAACACTTTTTATGGATTTTGGGTCTATTAGTTTACTACCTTGAAAATCAACATTTACTGGGATTTAGTAATGACCGAAACCTCAGCTTGGGCTGCTCAGAAGCTGCTAGAGTGAGTTTAACTGAGATATGAGAGATATTGGGGTGCTTATCCATTGGCCTACCTTTTTGAACTGGTCAATCCAATAAAGTTTTAATTGTTTTTTTGCTGTTGGTTTGATGTTTCTAAGTTGAGTTATGGTTGAGTCACCTCAGAGATTTGTTGATGTTTGCTGTTGGTCACTACACACATCTGCACATGCCATGTCTTGCTGCTATTGTTGACTGTACTCATGTAAGGTAAGCTATTCTATTACGGTCAACCACTGCTACCATTTTACAGCAATAGAATAACCAATGGATCGTTGATGTGATTGGAAGACTTAGATTCTTTGGTTCTCACTCCTAGGCAACTGACGTCATTGCAAAGTGGACATAACATTGTTGTATTCAGTGTGGATGACCTGTTGAAATATACGGAAACAAAACGGACCCATTTCCACTGCAACCAGTCAGATCACCTCTATTATACACCAATCACTTTATATATTGGTTTCCATGTTTTACATGGTATAGTGTCATCTAACTAGTTGTGGTTAATATGGGTACATTCATGAATACTTTCTTTTACTATTGCTGCGGTTCACCTCATCACTTGAATTTGCCTCCTCTGACACTACAGGGTCAGCATAATAAGCCACAGCATACTCCCTGAGGCCTGCATGTGTTGTGATTGGAAAGCCATGCTTCGGTAGTTTCGTTTCTGCTTTGGTTTTGCTTTAAAAGCAGCTAGATAATGTTGATTGAATAATCCTCTTGACTATCAAGGTGAGTGGTAACACTCTCTATCACTTTTTAAAATGGTGGTCAGCAAAAACCAAAACAACATAAACAAAGGTCATATCTCATATAAAATTCACATCGGCAGCTCCTAAAACACTCCAAGCATACCTTAAATCTTTCACTAAGATAATAGCTCTTTTATCTTTTTTCCCTTATCACATAACTAGGTTCACTCATAAAAACTTTAGAACAAGAAGATTCAAATTTTTCCAAGATATCCACAACTACTCTTTCTTGATTGTGGAAAATAGGAATTGGTAAGGCTTCTCATTGATGATGCAATCAAGCTAGCAAATGTGATGTTTTTAATCAGAACTTGGTTAGATCACTCGTGTCATCTCAGTTCTGCTGTTTGTTTGCTGGAGTTCTCTCCTGAAAAACTGACTTTAACCAGTCCAATGGTGGCTTAGCTAATCGTTTGACAAAATATCGGCTGTTTAATTGGTGTTGCTGTCCTTGACAACTGTTACCAAGTCATCGAAGAAGACTGTCCCTGACCGTATATGGGTGTGAGTAATGTCAACAGCAGCAAAAGAATCTGGTATGCTGATATTTGTGTTGACAATGTGGTGTATATGGGTACAGACACCAATAGCAACAGGACATGGCATGTGGTGATATGCATGTGTAGTATAACAACAACAATAAACAGACATGGAAAACTGTTTTAAAGCTCTGGTTTGACTGAAGCTCATACTTGGAGTAGTCCTCCACCACTCAACTACAATATATAGAAACATGAAACAGTATTGGATTTACCTGTTAGAATAAACTGCCCCCATGTTTTTTACCCATGTTGACTGAAACCAGTTATGATCCTTTACTATTAAAATCATGTACACCAATATTGTACATCTTTTGAGGTTTAAAATAGTTATATGATTGATGTATACAATTTTAAATGCTAAAGGGTAATCTAACAAATAGTGGTCAACATGGTTGTACAGTCTTGTTTCTTCATGTCTGTTCGTGCATTATACTGGAATCAGCTCTGAGTGTGTTTCTTTAAGGCCTTCAAACATGGAAGGTTTATCACATGAATAAACCTCTAATGTATTTACGGAGAATCTTCCCTCATTCTGGACAACTTTCTCCACCTGGCATATTCCTAGAGTAAATAGAGTTGCTGGATTTTCTAATAGAACTTGATATTTCAAACCCACTTAGTTCTCAAAATCTAATATACACCAGAATAAGTTTTATTACTGAGTTTTAAGCTGAACTGCCACAGCTATTAATTTGGAAATTTATTAGCTACAGGAACCAGCTAGTTCCAATCTTCCCAGATAGGAAATGTTTTACTGCACATGTAAAATATAGTCTATAATAACATGTTTTTTTTACAGATCAGCTATGGCGACAGTGGAGTGCATGGCATATGGCAAAGTCTCAACTGTAAAGTAAGTTTCATTGCCATATTAAATTTAGTTATCAATGTACATTATTCTTGTAACAGTCCAGCAGTGGAGATGGAGCAATGTGAAGCATATGGAATTGTCTCTACATTTGAGCACACTTCCCAGGGCCATCTCCCTGCAACCACAGAGCCAGCTGACCAAAACTATATTTAATAACCACTTAGCTAACTGATGAACAAGTTGTTGGTTGATGTAAATATTGCTATGTGTATTTTATTCCCCTATCATTTTAGTGTGTTTCTTTTAAAATAATTTGATCCTCTTACCGTACGAATAATATTTCAACTTTATTGTAATTCACACACTTCCATGAAGGCAAGTCCCATACCTTTATCTCCAATGCAGTTAGTGATTTTAGTATCAAATAATTCATCTCTCTGAGAGCTTTGAAAGATGTGGCTTGGTAAAGGTTTTAGATTTGGGGGCACTGATTTATAAAGAGGTGAACCAACTGAACAAAATCAACTTCAAACTATAGTATACAAGAGGGTTAGAGTGAATGTTCCTACCCACACACGCACACACCATATTACACCTCATGTACAAAAACTCAACACCATAAGTATGCTGTATTTGCTTAAATAATCTATACCAATTTGTTTGAACTTTAGGAAACTTAGGTAATTATATAGCCAATGTGAATACATCACCACAAGAATTGCTGCATTTCCCTCTCTTAAAAAAAATGAGCAATCGATTAGCACTGGTATGTTACCAGTCTGTGTGCTTTTTATCCTGAGAGGGGTACTATGATATGATACATCCTGGTCAACCATATTATCAGGAGCAAGTCCAATCAGTGTGTGTATGTCCTCAACCGACAATCAAGTGGAAACTCAGCATATCTGGTATTCTTTCCCTGAATGATATCTTCTATCTTGAGTTTGATCCTTGAATGAAAATGGATCAGATCAATGATTGCATTTGGCATGTAACCATTTTACACCTCTATCATGATTCTTAAAAAAATTCTCCTGTTCAGAAGTGATGAGTTCTTGAATGCTTATGATGATTGAGTGTGGTAGCTAACTGATTTCCTTGGATCTGTTCTTCCTCTACGAATATTAAGTCATGGTAAGAAAGAGGACCTGTGCTTTTGTACAATTCAGTGCAATGCTGTACTGCAACAGCATTGGAGTAATCTGATCTGTCAGCAATACACCTACCTGTTTCTTCAATGCCTTTCTGTCCACCATCTATTAGAGAAACAGTGATATGGTGCAACTTAGGTATGCCATAATAAATTAGTTGTGGACGTTTATTGTAACATATGTTCTGGTACCAAAATTCTAGTGCTAATATCTGCTGAAGTCACCATTTATGCAGCCAAGAAGCTGCTGATATGAGTTTTAGATGAGTTAAGCTGTGTTTGGGTTTATTTTGTCAGCCATTTTAAAAAGTAGGTCTATCCGACAGACGACTAGGAAATGAAACAAGACTGTACTGATGTGGACTTCAAACAGTTATACCCCTTTTGTTTAAAATCATACACAGTGAAATCTCCGAAGAGAGGACGCGTTGGTGATAGGTGATTTGTTCCTTGTAAAGAGCTTGGCCTCTTCTGGGAGATTTTCAATTTATTTAATGGAATCTTCACAGTTATATCTTCTTAATCTTGAATGTTAATTTCAGTGTATGTTGAAACATGGAGTGTCCTCTTAGTGTGGATCCTACTATCCGAGGCATTGGACTCATACAGAGACATTGTAAATACTTTGTTCTTCAAGATTTTATCAATTTGGTCAACCCACAGTAAAAAAAATCTTCAATTGTTCTTATATTCATATATGCTGGACTTAGATAGAGCTAGCTTTACAGTAAAATTTACATTTTATTTGTATGTGGTCTCATGTCCATTTTTCAGGGGTAATTTTGTACTAGTGGCAGTGTTCAGGGCTAGTGTTAATTTGTTATAGAGAGTTTAAGAGGTGCTCTCTTTTATGCTACAAATTGAGCCACATACAGCAACACTAAGCTTTTCTGCTGTTTTGAAGCAATTTTACTGAAATTGACAAAAAAATTGTCATTTAGGTCAAAAAAGTGTTTTTCTCATCAAATTGAGCCACATACAGCTACACTAAGCTTTTCTGCCGGTTTGAAGAATTTTATTGAAATTTACAAAAAACTTGTCATTTAGGTCAAAAAAGTGTTTTTCTCGTCAAATTGAGCCACTTACAGCTAAATAAACTTATCTGCTTGTTTTGAAGCAATTTTACTGAAATTGCCAAAAAACTGTCATTCAGGTCAAAAGTGTTTTTCTCATTAAAATTACACACATACATCTACACGCAGCTTTTCTGTTGTTTTGAAGCATTATTACTGATATTGAAAAAAATTGTCATATAGGTCAAAAAAGTGTGTTTTTCATCAAATTGAGCAACATACAGCTACACTTAGCTTTTCTGCTGTTTTGAAGCAATTTTACTGAAATTGACAAAAACCTGTAATTTAGTTAAAAAATTGTTTTTTCCCATCAAATTTAGCCACTTACATCTACATGTAGCACTCAGCTATTTGAAGTATTTTTTACTGAAATTGAAAAAAACCTTGTCATTTAGGTCAAAAAAGTTTTTTTCTGATCAAATTGAGCCATATTCCGCTCCATTAAGCTTTTCTGCTGTTTTGAAGCAAATTTACTGAAATTGCCAAAAAAAGAAGTCATTCAGGTCAAAAAGTGTTTTTCGCATTTAAATGACCCACATATATCTACACGTAGCTTTTCTGTTGTTTTGAAGTATTTTTTACTGAAATTGACAAAAAAAACTTGTCATTTAGGCGAAAAAAAAAAGTTTTCCCCATCAAATTTAGCCACATACAGCTACACTAAACTTTTCTGCTGTTTTGAAGCAATTATACGAAATTGACAAAAAACTTGTCATTTAGGTCAAAAAGTGTTTTTTCCCATCAAATTGAGCCACTTACACCTACATGTAGTTTTCAGCTGTTTAAAGTATTTTTTCTGAAATTGAAAAAAAACTTGTCATTTAGGTCAAAAAAGTGTTTTTCTGATCAAATTGAGCCACATACAGCTACATATAGCTTTTTGCTGTTATGAAGAATTTTATTGAAATTGTCAAAAAGCTATGTCATTCAGGTCAAAAAAGTGTTTTTCTCAAAAAATGACACACATACATCTACACGTAGTTTTTCTGTTGTTTTGAAGCATTTTTACTGAAAAAAAAAAAAAAAATGTCATTTAGGTCAAAATAGTATTTTTCTCATCAAATTGAGCCACATACAGCTACACTAAGCTTTTCTGATGTTTAGAAACAATTTTACTAATATTGACAAAAAACTTGTCACTTAGGTTAAAAAATTTTTTCCTCATCAAATTGAGCCACACACAGCTACACTAAGCTTTTCTGCTGTTTTGAAGCAATTTTACAGAAACCCACAAAAAACTTGTCATTTAGGTCAAAAAAGTGTTTTTCTCATCAAATTGAGTCACATACAGCTGCATTAAGCTTTTCTGCTGTTTTGAAGCATTTTTACTGGAATTGACAAAAAACTTGTCATTTATTAAAAAAGTGTTTTTTACCATTAAATTGATCCACTTACATCTACATGTGGCTTTTTTTATGTTAAGAAGCATTTCTACAGATATTTCCAAAAAAACTTGTCATTTAGGTCAATATTGTGTTCTTCTAATCTAATATAGCCACACACAGCTACACTACGCTTATCTGCTGTTTTGAAGTAATTTTACTGAAATTGACAAAAAACTTGTGATTTAGGTCAAAATAATCTTTGTCCCAGCAAATTTAGCCACATACAGCTTCCAAAAAACTTGTCATTTAGGTCAATAATGTGTTTTTCTAATCTAATTTAGCCACACACAGCTACACTAAGCTTATCTGCTGTTTTGAAATAATTTTACTGAAATTGACAAAAAAATGTGATTTAGGTCAAAATAATCTTTGTCCCATCAAATTTAGTCACATACAGCTACACTAATCTTATCTGCTGTTTTGAAACATTATTACTGAAATTGACCAAAAAAAAAAGGTCATTTAGGTCAAAAAAGTGTTTTTTTCATCAAATTGAGCCACATACAATCTACATGTAGCTTTTAAAATATTATGAAGCATTTCACTGAAATTGAAAAAAAATTGTATTTTAGGTCCAAAAATGTTTTTCGCATCAAATTGAGCCAAATACAGCAACACTAAGCTTTACTGCTGTTTGAAGCATTTTTACTGAAATTGACAAAAATCTTTGTCATTCCGGTTAAAAAAGTATTTTTTTCATCAAATTGTGACATACATCTACAAGTAGCTTTTTCTGCTGTTATGAAGCATTTTTACAGATATTGACAAAAAACCTGTCATTTAGAAAAAAAAGTATTTTTCTGATCAAACCGAGCCACATAAGTTACACTTTGCTTTTCAGCAGTTTTTGAGCAATTTACTGAAATTGACAAAAAACTTATCATTCAGGTCAAAAAAGTGTTTTTCTCTTCAAAATGAGCCTCATACAGCTACACTGAGCTTATCTGCTATTTTGAATCATTTTACTGAAATCGTCAAAAAAAGATTGTCATTTAGGTCAAAAAAGTGTTTTTCTCATCTAATTTAGCCACAAACAGCTACACTGAGCTTTTTTTTTTTTTGCAGTTTTGAAGCATTTTACTGAAATTGACAAAAACTTGTCATTTAGGTCAAAAAAGTTTTTTTATCATGAAATTGAGCCACTTCCAGCTACACTAAGCTTTTTTTTGCTGTTTTGAAACAATTTTACTGAAATTGACAAAAAAAACTCTCATTTATGTCAAAAAAGTGTTGTTCTCATCAAATTGAGCTACATACAGCGTAAACTAACAGCTACAAGGCTACATGTAGATATATGTGGTTCAATTTGATGAGAAAAACAATTTTTTTATGTCAATTTCAGTAAAAATGCTTCAAAACAGCAGATAAGCTCAGTGTAGCTGTATGTGGCTCATTTTGATGACAAATCACTTTTTGGACTAAAATTGACAAAAAAAAACTTTTTCATTCAGGTTAAAAAAGTGTTTTTCTCAACAAATTGAGCCAAATACAATCTACATGTTGCTTTTCAGCTGTTATGAAGCATTTTTACAGATATTGACCAAAAACTTAGTCAATTAGGTCAAAAAAGTATTTTTCTCATCTAATTGAGCCACATACAGCTAAACCAAGCTTTTCTGCTGTTTTGAAGCATTTTTACAGAAATTAAAAAAAAAATTGTCATTTAGGTCAAAAAAGTTTTTTTATCATGAAATTGAGCCACTTCCAGCTACAATAAGCTTTTTTTTGCTGTTTTGAAACAATTTTACTGAAATTGACAAAAAAACTCTCATTTATGTCAAAAAAGTTGTTGTTCTCATCAAATTGAGCTATATACAGCTAAACTAACAGCTACAAGGCTACATGTAGATTCATAACAGCTGAAAAGCAACATGTAGATTGTATTTGGCTCAATTTGATGAGAAAAACATTTTTTTTGTCAATTTCAGTAAAAATGCTTCAAAACAGCAGATAAGCTCAGTGTAGCTGTATGTGGCTCATTTTGATGACAAAATCACTTTTTGGACTAAAATTGACAAAAAAACTTTTTCATTCAGGTTAAAAAAGTGTTTTTCTCAACAAATTGAGCCAAATACAATCTACATGTTGCTTTTCAGCTGTTATGAAGCATTTTTTCAGATATTGACCAAAAACTTAGTCAATTAGGTAAAAAAAAGTGTTTTTCTCATCTAATTGAGCCACATACAGCTAAACCAAGCTTTTCTGCTGTTTTGAAGCATTTTACAGAAATTGTCAAAAACTTGGCATTTTGGTCAAAATAGTGTTTTTCTCATGAAGCCACTTTTCAACTGTTTTGAAACAATTTTACTGAAATTGACAAAAAACTTGTCAATTAGGTCAAAACAGTGTTGTTCTCATAAATTGAGCTATATACAGCAAAACTAAACTTATCTGCTGTTTTGAAGCAATTTGACAGAAATTGACAAAAAAAACTTGTCATTTAGGTCAAAAAGTGTTTTTCACATCAAATTGAGCCACATACAACTACACATAGCTTTTCTGTTGTTTTGAAGGTTTTTTTTTACTGAAATTGAAAAAAAAATTGTCATTTAGATCAATAAAGTGTTTTCCAAATCTAATTAAGCCACAGATAGCTACACTAAACCTTTTCTGCTGTTTTGAAGCTTTTTTTACTGAAATTGACCAAAAATTTGTCATTTAGGACAAAAAATGTTTTTTCCCAGCTTGGACTATACCATATTTTCCGAAAATTTGATTTTTTTTTTCTCCCTGTCATAACTTTTTTCCTCTTTCTTCTGTGCAAATAAATATTATACCAGCTTGTTGCTTATTGTGTGTGCTTTAAGATGATATGTAAAAAGTCTCTATAGGCACTTTTTCTTAGAAGATTATAGCCAAACACGCAAGGATCACTCAAAAAATTGCATTTCCTAATTTGGAAATGTCATAATTGCCCGACGCCTTGAGCTACAAACACCAAACACCTGTTGTGGCTTCCCACAAGCCTAAGCTGTGATATGACTGAGTCAAAAAATGTTTACCGTGAAGGAATGTTGAGATATGATTATTAGAAGAGGCGGGGTCACAGATTTTTCGTGAACTTTGCCGCGGTTTGAAATAAAGTGTCTCATAACTATTCAACGTTCACCGCGTTTCAAATATGGCTGAGTCATATCACAGCTTAGGGTGTTAGCAATCCACACAGGAAGTTTGGTGTCTGTAGCTCAAGGCGTCTGGCAATTAACTCATTTCCAAATTAGGACATGCCATTTTATGAGTGATCCTTGCGTGTTTGGCTATATCTTCTAAGAAAAAGTGCCTATAGAGACTTTTTACATATCATCTTAAAGCACACACAATAAGCAACAAGCTGGTATAATAATTATTTGCACAGAAGAAAGAGGAAAAAAGTTATGACAGGGAGGGAAAAAAAATCAAATTTTCAGAAAATATGGTATAGAGACTTAGCTATTTACATCTACATGTAGCTTTTTTTTTATGTCATTTAGGACAAAAAGGGTTTTTTTCCATTAAATTAAGCTATTTACATCTACATGTAGCTTTTTTTTATGTTAAGAAGCATTTCTACATATATTGCCCAAAAAATTGTCATTTAGGTCAAAAATGTGTTTTTCTAATCTAATATATCTGCTTTTTTGAAGTAATTTTACTAAAATTGACAAAAACCTTTTCATTCAGGTTAAAAAGTGTTTTTCTTAACAAATTGAGTCATATACATCTAAATGCAGCTTTTCAGCTGTTATGAAGCATTTTTACAGATATTGACAAAAAAACTTGTCATTTAGGTCAAAAAGTGTTTTTCTCATAAAATTGAGCCACATACATCTACATGTAGCTGTTTAAATGTTATGAAGCGTTTTACTAAAATTGACCTGAAATTGGTAAAAAACTTAGTCATTTAGGTCAAAAAAGTGTTTTTCTCATCAAATTGAGCTACATGCTGTTTTGAAGCAATTTTACTGAAATTGACAAAAATCTTTTTCATTCAGGAAAAAAGTTTTTTTCTCATCAAATTGCGGCAATTATATCTACACATAGCCTTTCTGTTGTTTTGAAGCTTTTTTTACTGAAATTGAAAAAAAATTGTCATTTAGATCAATAAAGTGTTTTTCAAATCTAATTTGGCCACAGATAGCTACATTAAACCTTTTCTGCTGTTTTGAAGCTTTTTTTTAATGAAATTGACAAAAAAAAATTGTCATTTAGGACAAAAAGTGTTTCCCCCCCCATTAAATTAAGCTATTTACATCTACATGTAGCCTTTTTTAGAAGCATTTCTACATATATTGCCAAAAATTGTCATTTAGGTCAAAAATGTGTTTTTCTAATCTAATTTATCTGCTGTTTTGAAATAATTTTACTAAAATTGACAAAAACCTTTTCATTCAGGTTAAAAAAGTGTTTTTCTCAACAAATTGAGTCATATACATCTACATGCAGCTTTTCAGCTGTTATGAAGCATTTTTACAGATATTGACAAAAATTTGTCATTTAGGTCAAAAAGTGTTTTTCTCATAAAATTGAGCCACATACATCTACATGTAGCTGTTTAAATGTTATGAAGCATTTTACTAAAATTGACAAAAATTTTGTCATTTAGGTCAAAAAAGTGTTTTTATCATGAAATTAAGCCACATACCTCCTGTTTTGATGCAATTTTACTGAAATTGGTAAAAAAAACTTAGTCATTTAGGTCAAAAAAGTGTTTTTCTCAATCAAATTGAGCTACATGCTGTTTTGAAGCAATTTTACTGAAATTGACAAAAATCTTTTTTCATTCAGGAAAAAAGTGTTTTTCTCATCAAATTGCGGCAATTATATCTACACATAGCTTTTCTGTTGTTTTGAAGCTTTTTTTTACTGAATTGAAAAAAAATTGTCATTTAGATCAATAAAGTGTTTTTCAAATCTAATTAGGCCACAGATAGCTACACTAAACCTTTTCTGCTGTTTTGAAGCTTTTTTTTTTACTGAAATTGACAAAAAACTTGTCATTTAGGACAAAAGGTGTTTTCCCCCCATTAAATTAAGCTATTTACATCAACATGTAGCCTTTTTTATGTTAAGAAGCAATTTCTACATATATTGCCAAAAATTGTCATTTAGGTCAAAAATGTGTTTTTCTAATCTAATTTATCTGCTGTTTTGAAGTAATTTTACTAAAATTGACAAAAACCTTTTCATTCATGTTAAAAAAGTGTTTTTCTCAACAAATTGAGTCATATACATCTACATGCAGCTTTTCAGCTGTTATGAAGCATTTTTAAAGATATTGACCAAAAAAACTTGTCATTTAGGTCAAAAAAGTGTTTTTCTCATAAAATTGAGCCGCACACAGCTAAACTTCACTTATCTGCTGTTTTGAAACAATTTTACTGAAATTGACAAAAAAAATTGTCATTTATGTCAAAAAAGTGTTTTCCCCATCAAATTGAGCTACCAACAGCTATATTAAACTTATCTGCTGTTTTGAAGCAATTTTACAGAAATTGACAAAAAATTGTCATTTAGGTCAAAATAGTGTTTTTATCATGAAATTGAGCCACTTCCAGCTACACTAAGCTTTTTTGCTGTTTTGAAACAATTTTACTGAAATTGACAAAAAAACCTCTCATTTATGTCAAAAAAGTGTTGTTCTCATCAAATTGAGCTACATACAGCTAAACTAACAGCTGAAAGGCTACATGTAGATATATGTGGTTCAATTTGATGAGAATTTTTTTTTTTGTCAATTTCAGTAAAATGCTTCAAAACAGCAGATAAGCTCAGTGTAGCTGTATGTGGCTCATTTTGGATGACAAAATCACTGTTTGGACAAAAATTGACAAAAAACCTTTTTCATTCAGGTTAAAAAAAGTGTTTTTCTCAATAAATTGAGACAAATATATCTACTCATTACTTTTCTGCTGTTTTGAAGCATTTTTACAGAAATTTAAAAAAAATTGTCATTTAGGACAATTTTTTTTTCTTATCAAATTGAGCCAAATACATCTACATGTTGCTTTTCAGCTGTTATGAAGCATTTTTGCAGATACTGACAAAAAATTGTCAATTAGGTCAAAAAAGGTTTTTTCTCATCTAATTGAGCCACATACAGTATATTATATTGTACCTATCATAACTTTTCCCCCCTTTCTTCTGTGCAAATAATTATTATACTAGCTTATTGCTTATTGTGTGTGCTTTAAGATGATATGTAAAAAGTCTCTATAGGCACTTTTCCTTTGAAGATATAGTCAAAAACGCAAGGGTCACTCAGAAAATTGCACCTCCTAATTTCCCAGGATTCTAATTCCAAGGCGCCTTGAGCTACAGACCCCAAACTTGTGTTGTGGCTTGCTAACACCCTAAGCTGTGATATGGCTGAGCCATAATTACAATGCGGCGAAGTGTTGAATAGATATGAGACACTTTATTTCAAGCCCCGCCAAAAACCACGGAATATCTGTGACCCCGCCTCTACTAAGCGCCGTAAGTCAGGAATGCTTCATGGTAAAAAGCTTTTCTGCTGTTTTGAAGCATTTTACAGAAATTGACAAAAACTTGTCATTTTGGTCAAAATAGTGTTTTTCTCATGAAATTAAGCAACATACAGCTACACTAAGCTTTTCAACTGTTTTGAAGCAATTTTACTGAAATTGACAAAAAAACTTGTCATTTAGGTCAAAAAAGTGTTTTTCTCATGAAATTGAGCTATATACAGCAAAACTAAACTTATCTGCTGTTTTGAAGCAATTTGACTGAAATTGACAAAAAAACTTATTTAGGTCAAAAAACTGTTTTTCACATCAAATTGAGCCACATACACCTACATGTAGCTGTTTAAATGTTATGAAGCATTTTACTAAAATTGACAAAAAATTTGTTATTTAGGTCAAAAAAGTGTTTTTCTCATGAAATGAAGCCACATACAACTACACTAAGCTTTTCTCCTGTTTTGATGCAATTTTACTGAAATTGGTAAAAAAAATTTAGTCATTTATGTCAAAAATTGTTTTTCTCATCAAATTGAGCTACATACAGCTAAGCTGAGCTTATCTGCTGTTTTGAAGCAATTTTACTGAAATTGACAAAAACCTTTTTCATTCAGTTAAAAAAGTGTTTTTCTCTTCAAATTGCGGCAATTATATCTACACAGATTTTCTGTTGTTTTGAATGTTTTTTTTACTGAAATTGAAAAAAACTTGTCATTTAGATCAATAAAGTGCTTTTCAAATCTAATTAAGCCACAGATAGCTACACTAAACCTTTTCTGCTGTTTTGAAGTGTTTTTTTTCTGAAATTGACAAAAAGTTGTCATTTAGGACAAAAAGTGTTTTTTTCCATTAAATTAAGCTATTTACATCTACATGTAGCTTTTTATGTT
>CBDHEM010000026.1:0-22768 GCA_965261955.1 Leptonemataceae bacterium | reverse complement strand
GGAAGAGAACAAAAACGGAGAGGAGCTGGAAGAGAACAAAAAGGGAGTAGTGCAGCAAGAGAACAATAAAGAAGTATAGCTGGGTGAGAACAAAAAGGGAGTGCAACTGGAAGAGAACAAAAAGGGAGTAGAGCTGGAAGTAAAAAAAAAGGAGTGGAGCTGGAAGGGAACAAAAAGGGAATGGAGCAGCAAGAGAACAATAAAAAAGTATAGCTGGAAGAGAACAAAAATGAGTGGAGCTAGAAGAGAACAAAAAGGAAGTGGAGCTGGATGAGAACAAAAAAGAAGTGGAGCTGGATGAGAACAAAAAGGGAGTGGAACTGGATGAGAACAAAAAGTGAGTGGAGCTGGATGAGAACAAAAAGGGAGTGGAGATGGATGAGAACAAAAATGGAGTGGAGTTGGATGAGAACAAAATGGGATGCTGCAGGAAGAGAACAAAAAGGAGGTGGAGCTGGAAGAGAACAAAAAGGGAGTGGAGCTGGAAGAGAACAAAAAGGAAGTGGAGCTGGAAGAGAACAAAAAGGAAGTGGAGCTGGAAGAGAACAAAAAGGAGTGGAGCTGGAAGAGAACAAAAAGGGAGTGGAGCAGGAAGGGAACAAAAAAGGGAGTGGAGAAGCAAGAGAAAAAGGAAGAAGAGCAGGATGGAAAAAAAGGGAGTGGAGCTGGTAGAGAACAAAAAGGGAATGGAGCAGCAAGAGAAAAATAAAGAAGTATAGCTGGGTGAGGACAAAAAGTGAGTGGAGCTAGATGAGAACAAAAAGGGAGTGGAGCTGGAAGAGAACAAAAAGGGAGAGGAGTTGGAGGGGAACAAAAAGGGAGTAGAGCTGAAAAAGAACAAAAAGGGAGTGGAGCTGGAAGAGAACAAAAAGGAAGTGGAGCTTAAAGAGAACAAAAAGGAAGTGCAGCTGGAAAAGAACAAAAAGGGAATGGAGCCGAAAGAGAACAAAAAGGATGTCGAGCTGAAAGAGAACAAAAAGGAAGTGGAACTGGAAGAGAAAAAAATGGAGTGGAGCTAGAAGAGAACAAAAAAAGGGAGTTGAGCAGCAAGAGCAAAAGAACGTAGAGCAGGATAAGAATAAAAAGGGAGTGGAGCTGGATGGGAACAAAAAGGGAGTGGAGCTGGAAGAGAACAAAAAGGAAGTGGAGCTTAAAGAGAACAAAAAGGAAGTGCAGCTGGAAAAGAACAAAAAGGGAGTGGAGCCGAAAGAGAACAAAAAGGATGTCGAGCTGAAAGAGAACAAAAAGGAAGTGGAACTGGAAGAGAAAAAAAGGGAGTGGAGCTAGAAGAGAACAAAAAAAGGGAGTTGAGCAGCAAGAGCAAAAGAACGTAGAGCCGGATAAGAACAAAAAGGGAGTGGAGCTGGAAGGGAACAAAAAGGGAGTGGAGCTGGAAGAGATCAAAAAGGGAGTGGAGCTGGAAGAGAACAAAAAGGGATGGAGCTGAAAGAGAACAAAAAGGAAGTGGAGCTGGAAAAGAACAAAAAGGGAGTGGATCTGAAAGAGAACAAGAAGGAAGTGGAGCTGAAAGAGAACAAAAAGGAAGTGGAACTGGAAGAGAAAAAAAGGGAGTGGAGCTAGAAGAGAACAAAAAAAAGGGTGGAGCAGCAAGAGCAAAAGGACGTAGAGCAGGATGAGAACAAAAAAGGAGTGGAGCTGGAAGGGAACAAAAAGTGAGTGGAGCTGGAAGAGATCAAAAAGGGAGTGGAGTTGGAAGAGAATAAAAAGGAAGTGGAACTGGAAGAGAACAAAAAGGGAGTGGAGCTTGAAGAGAACAAAAAGGGAGTGGAGCTGGAAGAGAACACAAAGGGAGTGGAGCTGGATGAGAACAAAAAAGGAGTGGAGCTGGATGAGAACAAAAAAGGAGTATAGCTGGATGAGAACAAAAAGGGAATGGAGCTGGAAGAGAACAAAAAGGGAGTGGAGCTTGAAGGGAACAAAAAGGGAGTGAAGCTGGAAGTGAACAAAAATGAAGTGGAGCTGGAAGTGAACAAAAAGGAAGTATAGCTGGGTGAGAACAAAAAGGGAGTGGAACTGGAAGAGAACAAAAAGGGAGTAGAGCTGGAAGTAACAAAAATGGAGTGGAGCTGGATGAGAACAAAAAGGGAATGGAGCAGCAAGAGAACAATAAAGAAGTATAGCTGGAAGAGAACAAAACGGAGTGGAGCTGGAAGTGAACAAAAAGGAAGTGGTGCTGGATGAGAACAAAAAGGAAGTGGAGCTGGATGAGAACAAAAAGGGAGTGGAGCTGGATGAGAACAAAAAGGAAGTGGAGCTAGAAGAGAACAAAAAGGAAGTGAAGCTGGAAGGGAACAAAAAGTGAGTGGAGCTGGAAGAGAACAAAAAGGAGTGGAGCTGGAAGAGAACAAAAAGGGAGTGGAACAGGAAGGGAACAAAAGAAGTATTGCTGGGTGAGGACAAACAGGGAGTGGAGCTGGAAGAGAACAAAAGGGAAGTGGAGCTGGATGAGAACAAAAAGGGAGTGGAGCTGGAAGAGAACAAAAAGGGAGAGGAGTTGGAGGAGAACAAAAAGGGAGTGGGACTGGAAGAGAAAAAAAAGGGAGTGGAGCTGAAAGCGAACAAAAGGGCGTGGAGCTGAAAGCGAACAAAAAGGGAGTGGGGCTGGAAGGGAATAAAAAGGATGAGGAGCTGGATGAGTACCAAATAGAAGTGAAGCTGGTAGGGAACAAAAAGAGAGTGGAGCTGGAAGAGATCAAAAAATGAGTGGAGCTGGAAGAGAACAAAAAGTGATGGATCTGAAAGAGAACAAAAAGGAAGTGGAGCTGGAAAAGAACAAAAAGGGAGTGGAGCTAGAAAAGAACAAAAAGGGAGTGGAGCTGAAAGAGAACAAAAAGGAAGTGGAGCTGAAAGAGAACAAAAAGGAAGTGGAACTGGAAGAGAAAAAAAGGGAGTGGAGCTAGAAGAGAACAAAAAAGGGAGTGTAGCAGCAAGAGCAAAAGGAAGTAGAGCAGGATGAGAACAAAAAGGGATTGGGCTAGAAGAGAACAAAAAGGGAGTGGAGCTGCAAGAAAACAATAAAGAAGTATAGCTGGGTGAGAACAAAAAGGGAGTGGAGCTGGAAGAGAACAAAAAGGGAGAGGAGCTGGAAGAGTACAAAAAGGGAGTAGTGCAGCAAGAGAAAAATAAAGAAGTATAGCTGGGTGAGAACAAAAAGGGAGTGCAACTGGAAGAGTACAAAAAGGGAGTAGAGCTGGAATTTAAAAAAATGGAGTGGAGCTGGAAGGGAACAAAAAGGGAATGGAGCAGCAAGAGAACAATAAAAAAGTATAGCTGGAAGAGAACAAAAATGAGTGGAGCTAGAATAGAACAAAAAGGAAGTGGAGCTGGATGAGAACAAAAAGGAAGTGCAGCTGGATGAGAACAAAAAGGGAGTGGAGCTGGATGAGAACAAAAAGGGAGTGGAACTGGATGAGAACAAAAAGGGAGTGGAGATGTATGAGAACAAAAATGGAGTGGAGTTGGATGAGAACAAAATGGGATGCTGCAGGTAGAGAACAAAAAGGAGGTGGAGCTGGAAGAGAACAAAAAGGGAGTGGAGCTGGAAGAGAACAAAAAGGAAGTGGAGCTGGAAGAGAACAAAAAGAAGTGGAGCTGGAAGAGAACAAAAAGGAGTGGAGCTGGAAGAGAACAAAAAGGGAGTGGAGCAGGAAGGGAACAAAAAAGGGAGTGGAGCAGCAAGAGAAAAAGGAAGAAGAGCAGGATGAGAAAAAAAGGGAGTGGAGCTGGTAGAGAACAAAAAGGGAATGGAGCAGCAAGAGAAAAATAAAGAAGTATAGCTGGGTGAGGACAAAAAGTGAGTGGAGCTAAATGAGAACAAAAAGGGAGTGGAGCTGGAAGAGAACAAAAAGGGAGAGGAGTTGGAGGGGAACAAAAAGGGAGTAGAGCTGAAAAAGAACAAAAAGGGAGTGGAGCTGAAAGAGAACAAAAAGGAAGTGCAGCTGGAAAAGAACAAAAAGGGAGTGGAGCTGGATGAGAACAAAAAGGGAGTGGAGCTGGATGAGAACAAAAAGGGAGTGGAGATGGATGAGAACAAAAATGGAGTAGAGTTGGATGAGAACAAAATGGGATGCTGCCGGAAGGGAACAAAAAGGAGGTGGAGCTGGAAGAGAACAAAAAGGGAATGGAGCTGGAAGAGAACAAAAAGGAAGAAGAGCTGGAAGAGAACAAAAAGAAGTGGAGCTGGAAGAGAACAAAAAGGAGTGGAGCTGGAAGAGAACAAAAAGGGAGTGGAGCAGGAAGGGAACAAAAAAGGGAGTGGAGCAGCAAGAGAAAAAGGAAGAAGAGCAGGATGAGAAAAAAAGGGAGTGGAGCTGGTAGAGAACAAAAAGGGAATGGAGCAGCAAGAGAAAAATAAAGAAGTATAGCTGGGTGAGGACAAAAAGTGAGTGGAGTTAAATGAGAAGAAAAAGGGAGTGGAGCTGGAAGAGAACAAAAAGGGAGAGGAGTTGAAGGGGAACAAAAAGGGAGTAGAGCTTAAAAAGAATAAAAAGGGAGTGGAGCTGGAAGAGAACAAAAAGGAAGTGGAGCTGAAAGAGAACAAAAAGGAAGTGCAGTTGGAAAAGAACAAAAAGGGAGTGGAGCTGAAAGAGAACAAAAAGGATGTCGAGCTGAAAGAGAACAAAAAGGAAGTGGAACTGGAAGAGAAAAAAAGGGAGTGGAGCTAGAAGAGAACAAAAAAGGGAATGGAGCAGCAAGAGCAAAAGGACGTAGAGCAGGATGAGAACAAAAAGGGAGTGGAGCTGGAAGGGAACAAAAAGGGCGTGGAGCTGGAAGAGATCAAAAAGGGAGTGGAGCTGGAAGAGAACAAAAAGGGATGGAGCTGAAAGAGAACAAAAAGGAAGTGGAGCTGGAAGAGAACAAAAAGGAAGTGGAGCTGGAAGAGAACAAAAAGGGAGTGGATTTGGAAGAGAACAAAAAGGAAGTGGAGGTAGAAAAGAACAAAAAGGAAGTGGAGCTGGAAGGGAACAAAAAGGGAGTGGAGCTGGAAGAGAACAAAAAGGGAGTGGATTTGGAAGAGAACAAAAAGGGAGTGGAGGTAGAAAAGAACAAAAAGGAAGTGGAGCTGGAAGGGAAGAAAAAGGGAGTGAAGCTGGAAGTGAACAAAAAGGAAGTGGAGCTGGAAGGGAACAAAAAGGGAGTGAAGCTGGAAGAGAACAAAAAGAGGGTAGTGGTGGAAGAGAACAAAAAGGGAGTGGAGCTAGATGGGAACAAAAAGGGAGTGGAGCTGGATGGAACAAAATGGGAGTGGAGCTGAAAGAGAACAAAAAGGGAGTGGAGCTGGAAGTAACAAAAAGGGAGTGGAGCTTGATGAGAACAAAAAGGAAGTGGAGCTTGAAGAGAACCAAAAGGGAGTGGAGAGGGAAGGGAACAAAAAGGAAATGGACCTGGAAGAGAACAAAAAGGAAGTAGAGCTGGAAGAGAACAAAAAGGGAGTGCAGCTGGAAGAGAACAAAAAGGAAGTGGAGCTTGAAGAGAACCAAAAGGGAGTGGAGAGGGAAGGGAACAAAAAGGAAATGGACCTGGAAGAGAACAAAAAGGAAGTAGAGCTGGAAGAGAACAAAAAGGGAGTGTAGCTGGAAGAGAACAAAAAGTGAGTGGAGCTGCAAGTGAACAAAAAGGGAGTGGAGCTGGAAGAGAACAAAAAGGGAGTGGAGCGGGATGAGAAGAAAAAGGGAGTGGAGCTGAAAGGGAACAAAAAGGGAGTGGAGCTGGAAGGGAACAAAAAGGAAGTGGAGCTGGAAGAGAACAAAAATGGAGTGGAGATGGAAGTGAACAAAAAGGGAGTGGAGCTGAAAGAGAACAAAAACGTAGTGTAGCTGAAAGAGAACAAAAAGGAAGTGGAACTGGAAGAGAAAAAAAGGGAGTGGAGCTAGAAGTGAACAAAAAAGGTAGTGGAGCAGCAAGAGCAAAAGGAAGTAGAGCAGGATGAGAACAAAAAAGGAGTGGAGCTGGAAGGGAACATAAAGGGAGTGGAGCTGGAAGAGATAAAAAAGCAAGTGGAGCTGGATGAGAAAAAAAAGGAAGTGGAGCTGGAAGAGAACAAAAAGGAAGTGGAGCTGGAAGAGAACCAAAAGGGAGTGCAGCAGGAAGAGAACAAAAAGGGAATGGAGCTGGAAGAGAACAAACAGGGAGTAGAGCGGGAAGAGAACAAAAAGGAAGTGGAGCAGGAAGAGAACAAAAAGGGAGTGGAGCTGGAAGAGAACAAAAAGGGAGTGAAGCTGGATGAGAACAAAAAGGGAGTGGAGTTGGATGAGAACAAAAAGGGAGTGGAGCTGGAAGGGAACAAAAAGGGAGTAGAGCTGGAAGAGAACAAAAAGGGAGTGAAGCTGCAAGAGAACAAAAAGGGAGTGGAGCTGGAAGGGAACAAAAAGGGAGTTAAGCTGGAAGAGAACAAAAAGGGAGTGGAATTGGAAGAGAACAAAAAGGGAGTGGAGGTAGAAAAGAACAAAAAGGAAGTGAAGCTGGAAGGGAACAAAAAGGGAGTGAAGCTGGAAGGGAACAAAAAGGGAGTGGAGTTGGAAGAGAACAAAAAGGTAGTGGAGCCGGATGAGAACAAAAAGGGAGTGGAGTTGGAAGAGAACAAAAAGGGAATGGAGCTGGAAGAGAACAATAACTGGCAAAAGCTGTCAATGTTAAGTCTTCCCTTCAAATAACAGGCATAAGCTGTCATGTTAGGTTTCCTTTAAATAACTGGCATAAGCTGTCAATGTTAGGCTTCCCTTCAAATAACTGTGTTAGTCTTCCCTTCAAATAACTGCCAAATGCTGTCATATTAGGCTTCCTTTAAATAACTGGAATATGCTGTCAATGTTAGGCTTCCCTTCAAATAACTGGCATAAGCTGTCATGTTAGATTTCCTTTAACTAACTGGAATATGCTGTCAATGTTAGGCTTCCCTTCAAATAACTGGCATAAGCTCCCATGTTAGGCTTCCTTTAAATAACTGGCATAAGCTGTCAATGTTAGGCCTCCCTTCAAATAACTGGCATAAGCTGTCAATGTTAGGCTTCCCTTCAAATAACTGGCATAAGCTGTCAATGCTAGGTTTCCCTCCAAATAACTGGCATAAGCTGTCAATGCTAGGCTACCCTTCAAATAACTGGCATATGCTGTCAATGTTATTTTTCACTTCAAAGAACTAGCATAAGCTCTCAATGTTAGGCTTCACTTCAAAGAACTAGCATAAGCTGTCAATGTTAGGCTTCTCTTCAAATAACTGGTAAAAGTTGTCAATGTTAGGCTTCCCTTCAAATAACTAGCATAAGCTGTCAATGTTAGGCTTCACTTCAAATAACTAGCATAAGCTGTCAATGTTAGGCTTCCCTTCAAATGAATAGCATAAGCTATCAATGTTAGAATTCCCTTCAAATAACTAGCATAATCTGTCAATGTTAGGCTTCCATTCAAATAACTAGCATAAGCTGTCAATGTTAGGATTCCTTTCAAATAACTAGCATAAGCTGTCAATGTTAGGCTTCCCTTCAAATAACTGGCATAAGGTGTCAATGCTAGGCTTCCCTTCAAATAACTGGCATAAGGTGTCAATGCTAGGCTTCCCTTCAAATAACTGGCATAGCTGTCAATGTTGGTCTAGCCTTCAAATTTTTTACTTAAGACAATTGAAAACCGACAAAAATCAAGATAATTTGAAATGAAGAAACCAATGACTCTGAAACTAGGTAAATGCTTAGGACATAGCAATATTTTAAAAAGGAAATTTTTTTTAATTTTTTTTGTTTTTGAGGTGAGTCCTTTCACCTATTCAAAAAATATAACTTAAGAGAAGGGGGGGACGACACATGAAACCACCAAAATTTGAACACATATTTGTAGCTGTTATAAACTTTTTTCCTTTCTTCTGTGCAAATACTTTTGATATCAGCTTGTTGCTTATTGTGTCTCCTTTAAGATGATATATAAAAAGGCTCTATATGCACCTTTTCTTAGAAGATATATCCAAACACGCAAAAGTCATTAAAAAAATAGTGCCTCCTATTTGTGCGAAACCTAACTTCCAGGTGTCTTGACCGACACACAACAAACTCGGTGTGCGGGTTACTAAAGCTCTAAACTTTGATACTGTGGAATTCTTCTTTTTTTTTATCGTGAACCCCCCCTGAGTTGCGGTGTTGAGAACAGGCGGGATCAAAGATATTGCGCGAAGTACTAGACATTCCTGAGCTGAAGATTGACAAACCATCTGACACCAGGTGTCTCTCCCATTAGAAATGTGTGTCTACTGTGAAGAAATATTATGGAGCAATTGTGTTTGCACTTGAAACTATTTATCAGGAATCCCACGAGCCGGAGGCACTCGGTATTAGCAAGATCTCAATGAAGCCCTCTACATTGTTTGCCATATATCTCCTTGACTACATTCTCCCTGAGGTATCCAAGTTGAGTAAAAGTCTCCAAACAGAGAAGTTGGATTTGTCCATCATCTCAAGCCTTGTGGATGCTACCCTGCACACTCTGGAAGATGTACTTCAACCTGCAGCTAAGTGTGTGCTAGATTTGCAAGAAGTTAAAGAGGAGATGGATATTACTGTATGCTTTAACTTCAACAGTGATGATGTAGCGTCATTTCAGAGCCGAGTAACAGAGCCATTTTACACCAAATTGAAAGAAAATATCGCAAACCGCTTTCTTTCACAAGATGTTGTCTCTTGTTTCAGCATTTTTGATCCCAAGAAGTCTCCAAATTCTTTGGAAAATTGTACGTATGGAGAAGACCAAGTTAAAGTACTCCTTGAACACTATGGGTCTGAGCTTCCAGCTAAAACAGTTGTAGGGGATGAATTTCTAATGCCAGCAGTCATCACTTCAAGTTCAGACCTAGCCACAGAGTGGAAAACCTTTCGGCGATATATCACCAATTAACCAAGGAAGATATCAAGGAGCAGTTAAAGGAGTTGTCTACTAATTCCATGATGCAAACCATGTTTCCAAACTTGAGCATCCTAGCTAATGTTTGCCTAACCATTCCTGTTGGAACTGCCTCTGTTAAACGCTCTTTTTCCCATTTGAAAATGGTAAAGTCTCGCCTGAAAAATCGACTTGGAGAAGCCCATCTTTCTTATCTAATGAAAATTGCATTGGAATCCCCTGAGGCCCTGTCAGATGAAGAACTTGAACAGATTGTGACTGTTTGAACTAGAAAGTCTAGAAGAATTGCTGTTTGACAACAAACCATTTACATGTGTTGATTATGACTAATTTCTTAAATACTTAAAAAATTCAATTGAAAATTGGCTAAAGCTCAGGAGGGGGGAAAAAACATTTTCAGGGGGTGCAAAATCCCCCCCTCAACCACCCTACAAAAACCATGCCATTGTAATAAAAGCAATAAAACATTTACTTCACGTTTGATGGTCATGAATACAAAAATGAAGGAAAAAATCAACAATATCTGACTTGTTCTCAAATCCTTCAAGAGGTGTCTCTTCCAGGCCTTCATGGTAGTTTCAGGAAGCATTCTGGCTGAGGAAGACTGGACAGACACCAATGTAGCTGGAAAACACTCGGAATTCTTTCACTCATGAGAAACAAGTAGCTCATGGATGGAATTTTATTTTTGTAGACATGGCAGGATGTAGAGAAGCATACATTTTGCATGCTTACTACAACAGAGCTGAATCTCATACTAATCTGCAGGTTGTTGTAATTGGATTCTAATGATATGAAGAGTTTTAAAAGTTTAAACTTTGGAAAAAAAATGGAGCTAAATATAATTATTACATAAAAAAGGAAGAAATTTCTGTTAGGTTTATTTTATCCCCCTTCCCCCCACCTTGTGTGTGACCCTGAAAGTGTTGAGACAAACGTATAATGTAAGAGAGAACATTATTGGTCCTTTGAGTGCCCGTGTACACACAATAACACACAGTAACAAGAAAATCATAACCATTTTACCCCAATGATGCATAAAGAATCACTAGATACATGGCAACATGCTATTTACATAATAGCAGAGAAGCTTGAAGCTCGAGGAGCCCAAACAAAACAGCTCAACTCTGAATAATGACAGACTTGTGAAACTAATTTAAGAGGAATCCCAGACTAACGTGTGTAAATGCTAAGAGACAAAGGTCCCACCTAATTTTGAGTAGAAAAAAGGTTGGGTTAGAGGATTTAAGTAGAAAAAAATAAAGAGCAGGAAACCTATGAAGGGAGAAACAAGGTGAGAAATGACAGCCCTATGAAGCCAGCAACAACAATATAGAATAAACATACACACAAGGAGAGAGAGAGAGAGCAGGAAATCCTTGACCAGCATCAACGGCATCAACATAGGTTGAGACAAAATTGATATGCCAGGTCATTTACTAAAGACATGAAGGTTAACAGAGTCCAAGCAACTTTAATATTAGTCATCTATTTGAATTACACAGCTTTCAGCTTGAAATCAGCAGCACAGCTGAGCAGCCTCTTGACCATTTTGGCTGCAGCTATTGATCACTGATCATATTTACTCCACCTATGGAAACTTATAGAGAGGATTTACTATGCTATTGGTACAAAAGTCAGCCACACATATGTAGTGGGTTGCAATATGGTGTTTTCCAAGTAGTTACTCCAGCAAATAGGTATCTGCATGTGTCTCATATTCCACACCCTCAGATTCAACAACAACATGTAATAAAGCCCGCCATATATACAAGCTAAAAGAAATTTTGCAAGAGTTGCGAAGCAACTAAGTTCTCACCTGGCTGTGGTGGCACTTTGAAGGTCCCAGCCTAGACGTAGCAGCTCCTATAGCCAAGCTGAATTGCAGAAACTCACTATTACCAATAGGCAAAATTAGTCTAGAGATAGAGCAAGAGAAGTATTAAGTTTGTTTATTCTTATAATAGTTTATACATCCTTCCTTCACCTGGGCTGATTACTAGATACACTCACTATAGAGAGAAATTTATTTTCTGAAAGCAAGAAATGAGTTATAATTAAATGTTGGCTTTTCTGTTTTTGGCCAGATATCATGCAGTAGGAGTGTGTCCACACCACATGGCCAACCACTCCCATCACAATGGCTGGGTAAGTGTGCCTTACCATTTTTACTGAGTGCAGACTACGTGACAATAGTTCTATGAATATTACAAGTTTTAATGTTACAGCAATGGGAAATGTTTACAGGAAACCACATTTATAAGATATCTGAGCTGCTTGTAGTGGGAGCAGCTGCTGCCATGTCAAATTCTGAAAGGGGAGGGAGGAAAATGCAAGTGGAAGTAAGAAAAGTAAATGGGAACTGCTTCTCTTCTCAGAATAGTACTAAAGGAATGGTCTTACAAAAGCAGACATCTTGAACATGTTACAGTGATAGTTGCACTCTAGACACAGTATACTGATCTTAGTATGCTCACCTTCATCCTAAGCCAAGAGGCCAATGAGTTAACTATTTAATTACAATATATACTAAGTTTATCCACACCGTAGAGAGCCACAGAACTTAATCGGAAATTAAACTGAAGGTCAATTTAACCATTCGAACTGCATGATACACATATTTGTGGCGACTCTAGCTATAATAGTTAATGAGTGCATCAGACTGACCTCACACTCAGCACTAACTTTTAGTTTAAATATTGCACAATACGTAATGACAATTACTCTTTATGGTCAAAGGTGTCTTATAAGCTTTATGTTGCTATCCTGTTACTCTCTATGTTCATGTGATAAAACTATACGGAATATGTGGAACGAAGCTTCTCACCTAGAGCTGCTAATTACTACCATGTATGCATAAATTGAAGTAAAGAAAGTGAAGTTATTTGAGTTCCTGTGATGCTCTCATTAGTATGGATAGACTTTTTTAAGTAACTATTTGACAGAAGAAAATTACACAGCTAACACACACGCATTGTTTGGATAGCAGGTCGATTCAATTTAACTATAAAACCCAATAATTTTCCTTTTCCAAACTTTCCATTATTTATAGCTATTAGTTTTGTCAATAATAACCTATGCTAACTGTGCAAACCATTGGAATGCAGTTACAATTCGCATCACCACATCGCCCTGCCAAATACAACAAGTTTTACAGCAAGGAATCATCCACCTTTCTCAAGAATGAGGATGCTGAGTGATTCCAATAAGATAAATGCATATGCAGCCTTTCACCGAAGAAGAGCTTCCAAAAACAGCAGTAAGTCCTGGAAGATACTGTTCATGATGGCAGAATCCGATCAACAACCATTTATTTAATTTCATTGCTCTTGCTCGCCCCCTCAAGCTGGAAGTAAAGTATTGGAACTATTTTATATAGATAGAGCAGTTTACTTACTGGGCATGTATAAGTAAGGTGCACAAATTTTTTATATAATTTTATATTATTTTTGTATAGGACCAGGAATGAAGAAAAGTACCTAGCAACCATACATCAGGTGATAGCTGAGGAGAGTAGGATTAATATTGAGAATATCTGCTGTTAGTAACAAACCACGCAGATCTGAATATCATTAAATGAAACTGGAAGCGATAAATTGCGTGCCTCAAAAATTTACATAATATACTAGAAGCCACAAAGTTAGACAGTCAACAGTTGTCAGCATCATCTTTTGGTCAACATTTATAGTTGATCATTGCCAATCGAGCGCCATGTGGAGTTCCAGATACCAATCCCTGACTATCAACATCAGGTGAAACATGTGGGTGAGATGTATAGAATTCCCAAAGTAGCACAGATGGAAAACAAGCTTGACCACTGGAGATATCGGAAGTTGGGTCACAATATACTTAAAAAAAACAAGCTAGACCACAGGAGGTGGCTTGAGCCATCCAGAATCTATTATAGAAAGAAAAAATCATACAAATACACTATTAGGAAGCTCCCGAGATATTCCTTGGAACTTTTTTTCTAGTATCATGCTAGCCACCAGGCTCTACTGTATAATGGCATCTTTACATACCTTGTGATCCTCGCTGTCCTCTGATGTTTCAATATATTTTGTGGAGTAACCTACACTCGGGAAACTAGCTTCATAATCACTGCAACTAGCCAACATGCAGCATTGGCATTAGAATCATCTGTATGGCTGCCCAGGTAAGCAAGGTTTCCTTCTCGATCATCCCTGCAGCTTCCTCACAAGTCCAGCATGTGGACATTTTATAGTTTCATGACATCCATTTTACAATGACAGGAGGTGAAGTTTGATGTCAAATTTAGTTCCCCAAGACATACATTCCTAATAATCAGCAAGATGATATAACAATGAAATGCTCTTGGCATGCGCGGCTTGTTTTCAAAGATTTTAACATGAACTGATATTTTTAAATAAATTTTTGTTCTAGTGGAGGTAACTTCTTGCGCCAAAAAGCATGTATGGCTGCTAATTGGTTAAGCATGTGTCTATAGGTTCATGGTCTAGTGAACATGTATTTAGCTGAGCTAACGCTCAGTGTACTCAAGCGTTTTAAATAACTTTAGCTGCTTGCTAAAGGGTTGTATGTATGGGGGATTCGAGGTGGTTTAAGTTGGTTTGAACATACCCTCCTTCTGGCTCAGCCCCAAAAATCATTCTGTAACATAGTCACTGCCTAGCTTCACAATCTCTACCATTTCTTTCTAAGTTGTCAACAAACCATACAAGAAAATATTGTCCAAAAAGAGTGAAGCATTTTTGCAGCAGCAGCATATCGGTAATAGAAAAAAAAACAATGACGATTCATGAGCCGGATCATTGGCGGAACGTGCCAATGTCATATACATGAGTCATAAGATGTCAGACTCACACAGGACCAAGAGTCTGGAGACATGTGATCCATCATCACAAAGAAATCTAAACAGACACATGGAGATTCAAGTGCTGCTGTCTTTGGCAATGCTCTTCCTTTGGATATCAGAATGTTCATGATGCTACCTCTATATCCTCACTGTCAACTTCAAGTGAAGGGCTACAATGAGGGCCATCTGTGTCTATTAAACAATCATTATGTTGTCTGCATCTGTTAATGTATTGATTATAGCAGGGAAACCGAGGAGTGTGCATAGTTCAGCCCGGGTATCCATAGATTGAAAAATATGCCGTTCTTCTGGCTACCACTTTACACTCTATGAGTAGGTGGGGGGGGGGGAGGGGAATTGATGATCCAGTAATAGATTTGGGTACTGCTTGCCTTCTAAGGTATTACTCGACCATCAAAGCTAAGTTTTGCATTGATTTATAGACTAATACACTCAGCTGGACATGGTTGTCATTACTATACTCTTGCAACACAAATCGAACCCCCCTTTAAAAATGCTGGCAACTCCCCTGAGCTATACTAGCTAGTCACATTAGCCAGCTATGTTCCTCAAATCTACACATTATACTTTGCGCATTCAAGATAACGACGCTTTAATTGACAAGGGGACAGACAGCAAAAGCCGGGCTAATATCTCAGCTTAAACTCGCATCAGTAGCTTCTTAGCTTCCTAAATGTGCTTTCAGCCAATATTAGCTAAAACTAGATTCCAAGCTAACCTTGAATCCATCGCTAAGGTAGTAAACCATCAGCACAAAAAAAGTTAAAAGAGTGAAGAAACCATTGACATTAACCTCAAGGTTCTATTTTCTTCCACACAAATTGGTCATTCTTTAAAAAAAGTAGTAGCAAATATTCCAATACCTTGCGCCAACTACTCTGTTTCTTGAATGCAGCAAAAAGGCTTGTGTAGCGGTGATTGGTATTATTGCAATCATGCTATCCCTCGTGCTATTTCATCATTACAATAAAGCAAAAATCACATATTCCTTATAATAAGCTGAAAATGACCAGAACTCAATTCTGCTGTTACCAAGTTCATAGGTGATCCTCCACCAAAATATTTTGTTGTGAAACAGTTACCAAGTCCTTGAGGTGGTGTAGCAGACTTTATATAGGTACACAACAAATAATAGCATATTATATTTGCTGATAGTTGTGAAGTAGACAATGTGGCATACATGGTACAGTAGCTCAGGTGAAGTGTAGAATACAACAACAATAAACAAGTTAGAAAAAGTGTTAATAAGTCCTGGATACCCTAAAGCTCACACTTGGTGTAGTCCTTGATGCTAACTATAATATACATAAGCCAAAAAAGCAAATAAAAGGTTTTATTAAAAATGTAAAAAAGAAAGGAAACTAAGCTGTACCTATGTAGACCACATACAACCCTTTACCATATATCACACACTATATTAAATCAGTACAATAATTGGTGTATATCATTTTAAATGTTGAAGGCTAGTTGTAATTAACATGGGTTCAGTCATATTTCCTTTCTTTTAAAACAATACCGTTGATTGTTTTCAGTTTTGTTGGTATTTTAATTATAATCACACTGAATAGTAATGTGCTAGGTGCCTCAATATTACCTTCTGTATTATACATAGTGCTATTAGCCAATGCACAGTGCAGAAAATAAGTGACATGGCAGAGGAAAAGGTTGGACTTTGCCTTTTTTCCAATCTCGTTTTTATATTTTTTTCACACCTCTTGGATAATGAATAATGGTTGCCCCAAATATTTCAGGGCAATACATTATTACCATTATTAAGATAAAATATTTGTTATTCATATAAAGAATAGTGAAAGTAACCGGATTTTACTAGTTACGTGGTTTAAGATGAGTGGTGATAGCAGAAAAAGAAAAGGAAAACTAAACACCAACACAAATGTTCCACATAGCAAAATTTTGTCTAACACTCAAGTTGAGTCAATATACCTCATTACATCACTTTTTGTTAGGGCTTATTTTCTTGTTATGTCCAAGATTGCTACAGATACTGAACATACATCTTTTGGAGCCCAAAGTTATAGCAGAAAGTGGGTACTAGTAGACATTGAAGATGTAGCTGGTGAGCTTGCTTGCAATGGTTTTGGATAGGCAATGTAACAACTCAAATTCAAGTGACCAAGTGTACGTATTTTCTCATACAAATATCATTGCCTTTCTAAACTTAATCCTTTTAGTAAAATTTCTGAAGGAAAAGGAGACTTGTCAACAGCTGTTGGACTGATTAAAATGTTGACAGCTGTTTCTGATTCATTTGAATTACACAACTCCTGGTGTAATGCATCAACAGGAGAGACGTGGTAAGTGAGAATGATAGGAATGGTTTTACACTCCAGAGAATGAAAAAAAATACACCTAGTTGTAACAATGTATCTCAAGTTCAACAGAGAGTATACTTCTTGTTGGTTTATCCATATTATACCCCTGCGAAGATTCTTACACAATACGAGCAATTCCAATCATAGTATGAACTTTAGAGCGTAAATACTATTTCTATATTAAACCAAAGTATCGGTCACAACTAAACTTGGTATGACCAGTAATCATATAAGACATTGTGTAATAAAAACCAAAGTATCGGTCACAACTAAACTTGTATGACAGGTAACTATATAAGACATTATGTAATAAAAACTAAAGTATCGGTCACAACTAAACTTGTATGACCAGTAATCATATAAGACATTGTGTAATAAAAACTAAAGTATCGGTCACTACTAAACTTGTATGACCAGTAATCATATAAGACTTTGTGTAATAAAAACTAAAGTATCGGTCACTACTAAACTTGTATGACCAGTAACTATATAAGACATTAAGTAATAAAAACCAAAGTATCGGTCACAACTAAACTTGTATGACCAGTAACTATATAAGACATTGTGTATTAAAAACTAAAGTATCGGTCACTACTACACTTGTATGACCAGTAATCATATAAGACATTGTGTAATAAAAACTAAAGTAATGGTCACTACTAAACTTGTATGTAAACTTGTATGACCTGTAACCATATAAGACATTATGTAATAAAAACCAAAGTATCGGTCACTACTAAACTTGTATGACCAGTAACTATATAAGATATTGTGTAATAAAAACCAAAGTATCGGTCACTACTAAACTTGGTATGACCAGTAACCATATAAGATATTGTGTAATAAAAACCAAAGTATTGGTCACAACTAAACTTGGTATGACCAGTAACTATATAAGACATTATGTAATAAAAACCGAAGTATCGGTCACAACTAAACTTGTATGACCAGTAACTATATAAGACATTGTGTAATAAAAACCAAAGTCTCGGTCACAACTAAACTTGTATTACCAGTAACTATATAAGACATTGTGTAATAAAAACCACAGTATCAGTCATTACTAAATTTGGTATGACCAGTAACCATATAAGATATTGTGTAATAAAAACCAAAGTATTGGTCACAACTAAACTTGTATGACCATTAACTATATAAGACATTGTGTAATAAAAACCAAAGTCTCGGTCACAACTAAACTTGTATTACCAGTAACTATATAAGACATTGTGTAATAAAAACCAAAGTATCAGTCATTACTAATCTTGGTATGACCAGTAACCATATAAGACATTGTGTAACAAAAACCAAAGTATCGGTCACAACTAAACTTGGTATGACCAGTAACTATATAAGACATTGTGTAATAAAAACCAAAGTATCGGTCATTACTAAACTTGGTATGACCAGTAACCATATAAGATATTGTGTAATAAAAACCAAAGTTTCGGTCACAACTAAACTTGGTATGACCAGTCACTGTATAAGACATTATGTAATAAAAACCAAAGTATCGGTCACAACTAAACTTGTATGACCATTAACTATATAAGACATTGTGTAATAAAAACCAAAGTCTCGGTCACAACTAAACTTGTATTACCAGTAACTATATAAGGCATTATGTAATAAAAACCAAAGTATCAGTCATTACTAATCTTGGTATGACCAGTAACCATATAAGACATTGTGTAACAAAAACCAAAGTATCGGTCACAACTAAACTTGGTATGACCAGTAACTATATAAGACATTGTGTAATAAAAACCAAAGTATCGGTCATTACTAAACTTGGTATGACCAGTAACCATATAAGATATTGTGTAATAAAAACCAAAGTTTCGGTCACAACTAAACTTGGTATGACCAGTCACTGTATAAGACATTATGTAATAAAAACCAAAGTATCGGTCACAACTAAACTTGTATGACCATTAACTATATAAGACATTGTGTAATAAAAACCAAAGTCTCGGTCACAACTAAACTTGTATTACCAGTAACTATATAAGACATTATGTAATAAAAACCAAAGTATCAGTCATTACTAATCTTGGTATGACCAGTAACCATATAAGACATTGTGTAACAAAAACCAAAGTATCGGTCACAACTAAACTTGGTATGACCAGTAACTATATAAGACATTGTGTAATAAAAACCAAAGTATCGGTCATTACTAAACTTGGTATAACCAGTAACCATATAAGATATTGTGTAATAAAAACCAAAGTTTCGGTCACAACTAAACTTGGTATGACCAGTAACTGTATAAGACATTATGTAATAAAAATCAAAGTATCGGTCGCTACTAAACTTGTATGACCAGTAACTATATAACACATTGTGGTATTTTCCTGCTTTCCAGTCATATCCCGCCACATAAGGTAAAATATGAATGCATTATTTCTATTCTGACCTACACAATTATCACAATGAAGCTGGATGTTCCCTTTTCCATCCTATAATTCTCCAAGTAATGGGGAATGTAGCTGATTGTTGAATTTGCTCCTTTGCCAGTAACATTGGCTATATCAATTAGATAATTAACCAGTTTGGACTAGCCATCATTAAAAACACCAAAATTTTGGCATTTCCTTGCAGACAAAAAGTATGCAGGACGAGGCTGTTGTTCGTTAAAGGGATAGTGCACTTGTTGGGCATAATCAAAACTGTCATGTTCATCACCATCATAAAGCAAGTATAGGGTGTTCTTGCAATGCTCCTTCCATGGTTCAACAGCATTCATACATTGCAAGCGGTAGTTATTTCATTCTGTTCGTGCATGGGAAAGATGCTCGGCAGCTATTAAGTGAAGTTGTTCTCTTTCTTCTTCAGCTAACAAAAAAGATTAAAAACTTTAAGCTAGCAAGTCAAGCACAGATCTGTAGCAGGCTTGTTTGTTATCACATATGGATGCAATTCATGCCATAATTCTTCAAACCTCCTGAGCTGGTAGAAATATTGATTGAATTTCATACTGTTTTCTATATACCTTTGGTACGCATAAGATTTATATAGGTATGGAGGGAGAGAATCCCGTGGTTACGCATTCTACCAGGGAGTGGTAACCCATGGATTTCAGAGAAATTATCAATAAAACCAAGAGCCAGAAACATGTCTTCTTGTGGCCATTTATTATGACGAAGATGCTTAACATTACCATGGACACAGGGACATAATCCCACTGTATCAAGATACCTTTGTATTGCTTCAAACCTTTTGTAACTAACTGCATGTATAAACAAGATGGTTTTCAGGCACACTTTCAGCTTATGGAAGTTAAATGCCGTTGTAAATAACGAATACAAGCTTAGAGATTGATCTGGGTGATTATGAAAGGCTTGAAGCTGAGAAAGAACAATGAGGTCCAATTCATTCTTCTCTAACTGAAGGCAGTCATTTCTTGTAGTCACTGCCAAGTCCCTACAAAGAAAAATTTAGCAGCTTGCATTGTCAGGTCCAAGTTTACCACCGCAACCTGCCGAGAAGAACTAGTCAACTGTTTCTCTCTCAATGCTGTCAACATGACTGACTTCTAGCTCAGTGA
Source organism: Leptonemataceae bacterium (assembly GCA_965261955.1). GTDB lineage: Bacteria > Spirochaetota > Leptospiria > Leptospirales > Leptonemataceae > JABAAI01. The sequence goes on along the minus strand of CBDHEM010000026.1, from coordinate 3,120 downwards.
CTGGAGGGATACTCTCAAGAAGAACATTAGATTGAGAAGTAGCAGCCACATCTGGCATTTTCAAAGTTTAGTTCAAACAATATCAGGCTAACTGGTAAAGCTAGAAAACTATACTAAAAAAACCACGCAAAACTACACTAAATAGAATAAGACTTCAACTTTAGCCTGCTGTAACTTCCACAATTTGCACTCAATCAACTCTAAACATGACCATGTTTTAGCTTTTTCAATTCTATTTTTACAGCATGCCACTATGATGATTTCATAGCTAAATTAGTAATAAAATAGCTTAAAATATCATGCTGTTACTAAAACTGTCTACCTCAATAAAAGTTCAATATTCTCAGGATTTAATTTTCTAAAGTCGCCTCTTTTCCTGTGCCATGTCTAATATGCTCAAAATATTGCATTAAGAGTGAGGACTCTTAGTCTATGAGCAAGCTAGGCAGCTAGCAGATTCATTACATGCCTTTGGGAGGGCTTTGCTATTATTAATCAAATGACATAAGCACTGATGTGATGGTTCAAGTAATGGTTACCACTCAATGAAAAAAACAGTACCCCTTTAACTGTGGACTCAACTGTGGACTTTATGTGTATTATATAAACATTGTATTAATGCCAACAACGTTTTTCCGGGAATGACCATATCAAAAGCAAACATAATAAGCTAGTGTTTGTATAACTGTTAGGTCGAAGTACATATGCTAACAACAACATTTATAATCAAGAACTCCATCCAAGAGTGAACTATTTCTCAAGGGAAAAAGGGAGAATCCCGGCGGTAAAGATGCCTGAGCACACTTCCTAAGCAGAAAAGCTTCTTAAAACAGTGTGAGCAGCTAGTCCAAGCAATCCATTCTCCAAAACTATTATAAGGCCTGCACCCTACAAACTAGAAACACATTTTTATAATGAATCTGAATCCATCTGGGCACGTAACCAAGTTAAATAAAAGTGATCATAAGTGCATATAGAATTTTAATAATACTTTGGAGGTCATCTAAGAGCACTAAACATCATGAGACCATTGGACTGTGGCGTAGTTCTCCACTGCTGAACTATCAAGGAGTGCTGGAACGACACACCTTTTACCGAATCCTCCCCAAGATGTATATCTCAGTTAAAATTCACTTCTTAGCTGTCCAAATGGTGGTTCAGCTGTTATTACCTCCAAAATGGTCTTCAAATATACTTTAAATTTTTCGCTAAGGAAGAAACCGGCAACACAAAAAAAAGTCTAGTATGAAGAAAAAAAATTTATCCAAGATATTTCTTTGTTTGTTTCTCTGTTTCTGTTTGGATTACAAAAGATCAGCTCGTCATAATTATATTACCAGAAGACACTATTAACATCCATGACTACTCCATTTGGTATCTCGATCCAGTGAAGAAAGTGGAGAGAATTGGTAAGTGATGTAAAAACAAACAAATTAGGAGGATGGTGCACCACAATTGACAATTGACCCACACTCAATTCAGCTGTTTGGTTTGTGGAGTTCTAACTCAGGGTCATCTGCAAGACCATAAACAAGGTGGTATTTGGAGCCACTGAAGCACACCCATATACATTTTTAACAATCGTAAGTTTGTAACAAATCTTCCTTAGTGGTATATGTGGGCATCGTAGATAGAACTGGGATATCTATATTAACTTGGTCGTCCATGGATGATACAGAATTGACAAAATACTGAACCACCTCTTCTTGTCTTGCAAAGATAACGGACATAATGCCTTCCCAGGAACAACACTTTTCTCATCACAGTTAAAAATATTGTTTTGATTTCTGCTATAATAATACTTGCTGTTGTAATAAAACTGAAATACAATTCTAGCCAATATAATTACAGCAGCTGCTTCAATGTCATCAGTTAGTCTAGTTGGTCTGCTATTACTTGCAGCACTCTCTTCCCTCAGCCATAGATAAATGCATTTTTCCTGGTGTAAGGTCTCATCAGTTAAGCAAAAGAAGACTGGAATAAACCCAGCCCTATTATCGTGAAATATAAGTATTAAATATGTAGTTAATTGCATGATATAGATTTTTTTAAAATATGTGATGGTCCTGCCAGACTCAATACATGAAGATTAACCTATAAATGGAATGCACGTTCTATGGATGCTAGTAGTAGATTATGGCCAAGGAATGATGTGAGCTAAGGCTTTACAAATTCAATATGAACCTCCTCTCCCTTGTTGGAGTAGGAAACAACAAGGATGTACTGTATTAACTTGGTCAGTCATACAACCACCAAATTTATTCGGGTACAAATATCCCTTCTGAAATTACTGAGAGAACTGAATTTCCTATGCCTCAAGTCAACATAATTTTTGTAACTATCTATGAGTAGTCAGACAGCATGTACATAATATCCCTGTGGTTGCCAATATCTTCAAATAAGACTTTGAATCTATAGGAATTTTGATTTCAGATCAGCAACTTAATATCTAGTATCACATTGGTAACACTATTGGTGTCTGGCAGCATAGCAAGTCCAGATTCATGGATATCCAGAATCAACTTAACCCTTTCTCCGCCAAGTTCCCCAGGATTATAAAAAAAATGTAACCTGCTACTGTAAGTCATCAATATAAAAGCTGGAATGCTTTAGTCTCAAGCAACCACATATGGTGGGAAACATTATTATTGACAAACTTTGTGGTACAAATAATATTGACTCTAAACCGAACAAAAATATTAATATTATTATAACAATTATTAACCGATTTAACTCCATAAGTTCCATATGGAGTCAACACAAACATCGGTCATGGAAATTTTTTTAAAAATAATCACACATTCTAAACGCCATATTATTTTTCCTACACATGCCCAGAAAAAATTTCTCCATCATATAAAAAGGCAATAAAAATATTACTTCAGGCTAGATGGCCAGACAAATAAAAATGGAAAATAATCAACAACAGCTTGCTCGTTTGAAACTTGGCCTGAAAGCGTAGCTTCTAGGCATTCATGGCAGTTTTTGGAAGCTATTCTGCTGAGGAGGGATGGACAGACACCAATACTTACTGGGAAATACTACGAATCCCTTTGTTCTCGGGAAAGGATTCACTCCTGGATGGATATCTATGCAGAAATTTTGTTGTAGACATAGAGC
>CBDHEM010000025.1:0-57920 GCA_965261955.1 Leptonemataceae bacterium | reverse complement strand
TATATTCATTTCAGAATTGTCATCCCATTATGTTATAGGTATCAGGTTGTTCTATCTTGCACCTGTAAGGAATAGAGTAAAAACATAAAATTCTTGGCTACTGTGAATCTCCAAGGAATATATAATTCTCGACTGCATCAAATCTCACAATCATAAAGAAGACATCTACAAATCAAGTTCTTGATGGTAGGAAATATTTTCAATCCTTCTAAGGTAAAGAGTTTGCATGTTTACTTCTGCTCTCTCTCTCTCAGACAGTGAGTACATGACTGGATAATTTAGCACATATAGAATGCATAACTGATGCAACTAATGATATAGAGCAAACTGAAAACAAACAGTGCAAAAAATGTATAAACTATCACTAAAAGAAATTCGTCTCTACATCTACATCCCTTGTTCTCCGATAATTTCTGCAGAAAGAATGCTGGATAACCTAACTCTCTTAATGTGGTACTCATCTTCAAGGAATGGCTTCCACATTATCTTATCAAAGCTACTTTCACTTGAAAAATTTCCGTTTCAGAGATTTTAATCCCATTACGTTGTCGGGTATCAGGCTGCTTAATATGGAACGTGTAAGGAATATGTAAAAATTTACAATTCATGGCTACTTCTCCATATTACAATCCAACCATTTACACCAGTTGTGAATCTCTAAGGACATAATTCTCAGCTGCATCACATTCCACAATCGTAAAGTACAAATCACATCACAAACAATGGGTTAGCTCTTCAGCTTGTCCTTACCAAGGTTATGGCCAGAGCAATGTCAATGCTTTTTGCCTGGGCAGTAATTAAGGGGGGACTACACCATTTTTCCCGAAACTTTCATTTTTTTTTTGTACCTGTCATAACTTTTTTCCCCTTTCTTCTGTGCAAATAATTATTATACCAGCTTGTTGCTTATTGTGTGTGCTTTAAGATGATATTAAAAAAAAGTCTCTATAGGCATCTTTTCTTAGTAGATATATCCAAAAACGCAAGGGTCACTAAAAAAAAAAACTTCCTAATTTGTGGCAAAGATAACTCAAAGGCGCCTTGACCGACGCGCCCCCAAATTGGTCTGAGGGTAGCTAAAGCACTTAGCTGTGATACTGACGATCAGAATTTTTTTCCGGGGACCCCCCCCCCCCCCCCCCCCCCGAGTTATAGTGTTGAAAAGAGGCGGACCACGGCCAAATTTCCGTGGTCCGCCTCTTTTCAACACTATAACTCGGGGGGGTTCACCGGAAAAAAATTCTGGCTCGTCAGTATCACAGCTAAGTGCTTTAGCTACCCTCAGACCAATTTGGGGGCGCGTCGGTCAAGGCGCCTTTGAGTTATCTTAGCCACAAATTAAGAAGTGAGTGACCCTTGCGTGTTTGGATATATCTACTAAGAAAAGGTGCCTATAGAGACTTTTTATATATCATCTTAAAGCACACACAATAAGCAACAAGCTGGTATAAAAATTATTTGCACAGAAGAAAGGGGGGAAAAGTTATGACAGGTACAAAAAAATGAAAGTTTCAGGGAAAATGGTGTAGTTCCCCCCCCCCCCCCCCCCCCCCACCCCGGCTAGGCAAATATCTAGAACAATAAAATAAAAATCTTTACCATTCTGACAACATAATACTGCCTTATGACATCACTCTTAAAATGCTTGCATGTTTGTTTCTAAGTAAAGTAGCTACTCATACACAAAGCAATTCACTCAGCCATATTTCCATTTGTCCGTTAGTGCATTTCTGTCTCACAACTGTTCAGGAATATTGGCATACAAGTATTTGCTGGCATAGCTGCATTCGCTGGCATGTCATATTCACTGAGATATATAGTAGTATTTGCTCTACTTCGACGTTTAAACGTCATTACTAGTATATACACATATATACCATATATGGGCATGAGCGTTAATATGAAGTTTTCCGTCCATCTCCCCACTGAAGGCTCGCTTCGCTTGCCCAATAACAGTGATAACCTATTTTTCTCTCTATAGAATATTTTAGTTAAGGTAAGATACCAATAACATCAGGATTCAAATAGTGAAGTGCAAGTTCCAGTGTACTCACTCTGGCAGATCACCAGGAAGCCAATTATGTTCAAGGGTCTGCCAGGTTCCGATTTAAAGATAAAATTTGGTTAAGTCATACATAGCACTTTGTATCTTATGATTATTTTGGAAGCTTATGATTGGGTGAACTATAGCTGAGCAGATACAGAAATTTCTACGCAACACGTTTGCACAACAAGGGTTTAATGAAACCTTCAACAAAACCAGCAGTTAACTACATATGTTGGGTTAATGCTAGAGTTATCCTAACTTCTAGTAGGAGGCCTGTTTGACTATTAAATATATATATATATATATGGGACTGACGTAAAAAAAAATGAGGAAAAAAAAGACAAGTATTTAGCAAATCTATACCACAACAGATTGATTTATCATACACAAAATATTGTTTTTAAAAAAATCTATATGATATGGTGTATATTATAATAAGTGTCATGGCTAACTGGTTGTGGTATAGCTATACTTGTTTGTGTTCTACAATTCAACTATAGTTGTTTGTTTAATTCAAGATGAACACTACAAAAGACATCGATTAATTTCTTCACTACAACTACTTTACATGCTTCTAGATTATGTAAACCATTGAAAGAGAAGTAATGATTGTAAATATTAATTTAAAACAAACAAACAAGTGCATGTGGTAAAAACGATAACGCTAATTGTGTAACTACATGCTCATTAGCTTATTTAAATGGCTTGGACAATGGCTTAGACACATTTGAGGGACTCATATTATGACCATGGACAATGGGAGTTGGACTATGTTTAAGTGTGGTGTCCATATACCATATGGCCGTTTTTGTATGCACGTTTTTTTTTGTTTGTTTATTTTTGCGATTTTGTGATTTCAAAGTCCAGTAAAATCTAAACTGCAAAAATTTAGTACATGCATACTATTAAATCATAAATATAGTAAATAGAGTCTGCTCACAAAGAAAATCATCCGCATCTGCAAGGCATTATTGACCTAGTGTAGACAAGATAGCCTCTTACATTACTTCAAGCGACAGATTCCTCCCCCAGAAGAGGCAGGGATCGGTAGCAAGAAGACTGAAGCTGCTAATAAAGAGGTAGAGAAACTTATTAATTCGAAAAAAGAAACTACATTTGACATCACAAATAATAAATCGCATATTGTAGATTTTGCTATAAAATGGCGAATAATAAATCACATATTTAGAGATTTTGCTCATTTTTGGCATTTTAACCGCAAGCATTTAACTGCAAACAAACTGGCTAACACGGTACAACTCAAGTTCCTGCCATACTCCTATGATCTGGGTCATTTCCACTATACCAGGTCTGTGACTGCCCTCAGAATAGGCATTGTCTGTAATATTTGGCATTGTCTGTAATATCCAGCTGAACAAGTGGAACATAACTGCAACTTTATCCCACCAACCCTACCACCATATTCTTACTAATAATGAACAATGCCATATAAAGAGTGGTCTAACACTCTTGTACACATTTCACTACACAATTAACACAAAATCTGAATACCTCACAAAATCACACACATGCCCCTACCAAAACAATACACATGTAATGACTATACATAGGTCCACGCCATGAATGGCAATGTCACTAATCTAGGTATTGAGTTTGCCATAAAGAGGCTTCTGTTGACTATGTTGGAATACTGTGACAGGAGTTGAAGGTACTGACTCGTAGGTATTCGTTAGACAAGATGAAGGCTTCTCTGGTCTGGTTAGATGGTGATATTCTGTATTAAATTCTTCTCCTCTGCAATGAACAAAATAACAACAAAAACACATTTGGTGTAGAGTATAGATCAACTCAGTAGGAAATTGAGCAGATTTGATATAAGAAGAGAAGATATTTCCCCCCTCCCCCACCTCCCCCTGATATAAGAAGAGAAGATATTTCCCCCCCACCCCCACCAACCCCCCCCCCCCCCACCCCGAGTAAAACAAATAAAAAATAAAAGTGAATTTGGAGTTAAAGTACTCCATCACATGCGATTTGCACCGATTACCCCAAGTTTATTTGTGGGTTTTTATAACAATTATATTTATAGCTAAAACTTTTACTTCAAAAATATACTTTTGAAACTGTTCATATCATTACAATCCAAATACAATAAGCTGCAGTTTCGTATAACAATCAGCTTCATTGAGGTAAGCAAACAAAAGCTACGCATCACTATTTCCGAGATGTGTCCACCATAAAACTTGCAGAAGGAAATCTATTCAGGAGTGACTCCTTTCTCAAGATCGAAATGATTCAGAGTGTCATCCATAAAGCCTTGGTATATATGGAGCCTTCCCTAGCAGAAGAGCTTACAGAAACAGCAGTAAAGACCTGGAAGAGACACTTTTTGACAGACTTGTAAATGAGTCAGCCAGTATTGATTTTTTTCCTGTTTTGCTCGCATGACAGTCAAACTGAATGAAAACTTTTTAATGCTATTTTAAAACAATAGAACAATCTGTTGGATATGTGCAGGTAAAAATAATTTGGCGTTTAGCACATATGGTGGAATTTTCAATATATATATATATATATTTTGCAAGGGATGTCCGTGTTTACGATGCTTACAGCGTTTAATCAGTTAAACAAGTAGAACTGGTATCCTGTGCTTGCAGAACTATAACTGGTACATTTTGTGGTGAGATACAAGCAATAAAAGTGGAAAAATTGCATGATCCTTTTGATCGGACAAACATATATATATAGATATATAGATAGCTATATAAATATATAAGAACAAAAATGTTTAATTTAAAAACGAACAACTATATTAAATTAATTTATTAAAGGAAACAAGCTGTACCTGTAGTCATGTAGACCATAACCAGAGGACCCTTTACCAAGTAAACTCCTACAATAATGGTGCACAAATGCTAAGTTTAATTGGTTGTGGTCTACATGGGTACAGCCATGTTTCCTTTAATTAACAGGTCAATCCAAATAGTTATTAATTAAAAAAAAAAAAAATTTATTCTTGTTTAAATTGTTTGTTTGCTGTGTTGTCAGTGGAAGACTACATGAAGTGTGAGCTTCAGGGTCTCCATGGCTTTAACAAGTTTTCTAACTTTAAATGTTGATTGCTGTTTTCCACTACACATGCCATGTATTGCTGCTATTAACTTGCTGACTGACCCATGGAGGGTCAGCAAGGACATTGTAATAGTTGCACAGGAGAATTCTATATACCAAGCAAATGGCAGATATTTTGGTAGAGGATCAGATCAGCTATATCCTCATTTAGACAAAAACTCCACAAAACAAACAGTAGACCTGAGTGCAGATAATTCATTCTGCTTTATAATACAGCACATGCGCTCTCAATTTTAAAAATGCATGCGAGCTACAGCTTGAATTAACTGACAACCATTGACACCAATGCCTCTTTTACAGCAGAAATCGCAGACGTGCATTGAACATTTGGAGTCATCTTGTACTAAAGTGTTCCTATTGTATGTAAGTTATGTGTGGGAAAAAAACGAGATGCATAGATCCTTGTAGACGAAATTCAAGGGATTTTTTTCCCCTTCACACTTCCAATATTTTATTTATTGCCAGTTTACTACCCTAGTGAAGGATTCAAGACACATTTGGAGTCTTTTTGAAGCTAATATTGGCTGAACCACATTTAGGAAGCTAAGAAGCTGCCAATGTGAGTTTTAGTTGAAATATGAGCTATTGTGGGTTCACCATTTTAAAATTAGGGTCAAATCAATATAGGGGTATGTACCAACAGACAACATGAGAACATTAACTCTGCTTCCATGCCTGGCTCATTATAATGGCATACCTAGGGAAAATTCAAACATGTTTTTCAAATTCAATTCAAATACAGGTCTTTGTTAACTCTTTCACTGATGGATTTATGCAGGATTTTTCCAATTTGGGCAATATTTTTACATTTAATTTTATATCATTCCAGGAAAGCGACAAATTTCTTAGCAACCTTTGAAGTATTTGGGCTATAATCTTTGACGAACAAATTTTGGTCAGTGGTTCTTGGTGACTAAACCCAAGAGTGGATATCATTAAACCTAGGATATCACCATTTTACATTAAAATTCAATAGATCTTTGTAGTAATCTTTTGCAACCCATGCTATTCTAAGTCAAACTGTGATATACTGCATCAGATTAGCTAATTTTTGTCATATTAGCCAACTGAAAACTATATCATCTGTTACTATCAGAAACCAATTCGGGTATGATCTGGTTTTTTCCAACACTCTATAAACTGACGTACATTTTACATTCAAAAACTACACACAGACTGTCATAGGCACAAGCGCAAATAATGTAATAACGTTACTATGAGTAGTCAAGTTAATGACAATAATCAAAAAGAAGTTGGTGGTATTTGTCAAAAAAACAGTTGTTGTCCAAGTAGAGTGGGACATTGGCACATCATGCATGTTTCATGCCTATGGCTACTTTCTGGAAGCTACTTCCTTCTCCTGATCCCCTAACACACCACACAACGCTTGTGTTTTTCCATCTGACGTGGATAATGGTCAAGGTTCAGGTGGATACGTTGAGGATGCTCATCGGTTCAAGGATGCTGTGGCCACTTCATTGAACAGAAAGAGTCTATGGCAGCATTGCAAGCCCAAGTTGATAGGCCAGGTAGTTACTCTTGGCCAAGCCTTTTTGTACATGAACAGCAGCATGTGCCTCCATGAAGTAGCTAGTCAATTTCCCACTCTACTATATTAAAAAAAAATACCCTCTTCCACCACTTAGTACTACGTCTACCCATGTTGTAGTACTGGATCATCTGGTCATTGTGGTCAACCCCCCACATATTCTGTTGTTTGAGGGAGAGGAGTGGGACATGAAACATCCTTTAGGGTACCAGAACCAGTATGTCTCTTACTGTGCATGTAGTATCAGTTTCAGTTGGCGGCTCAGCTACGTGCATAGTGGATAGAAAGTAAATTGTATACTTATCCAACCAAATGGAAGCAAGAAGTGGCCCATTGGAACGGCAGTCCATGAACACCTGATTATGCAGGTAGCCTTTTAATCAATTCCTTTGGAAAACCCACTCTGTTAGGACATGCTGTCTCACAGGCATTGATGCCATGATTATATAGATGGTAGTAGAGGGTGGGGGAAGTATAATAACCGTAAGTATAGAGGCGAAAACCACTATTCTCCAAGCAAGACATGAGATACTGCATAAACCTATACTATTACCACTGTTCTCTACTGTCTTGCCAGTATACATTTGAAAAGATGATGTACTATTTGTAGCAAGAGCCAGTACAAACACTTTGATTCCCCATTTTGTGGGTTAATCTTTTAAATACTGTTTGAAGCATAGTCTGCCCTTGAAGGGGAACATAGCTTCAACGATGGTGCAGTTCTGGAGAATACCATATTCCGATTCAAACCTTTGGACAACCAAATTAAGGAGTTTATGAAGCTTGAAGAGTCGATCATGATCTGACTGACCATGTAGGATTTGAGCAGAGTTGTTAACTAGATGAAGGCACCTGAACAACTGCTGAAATCTATTAATCGGCATGACATAAGAGACTCCATGAATACTTGGTAGTCTAGTAAGTTCCAACCGAGGTTGAACAGTAATGCCAAGTACAAAAAAACTCCCCAAAAGCTTCATATCTTCTGTACCGTCACATCAGTTCAGGGACGGGCATGAGAACTAGTTCTACAAACTGTGGCAGCATTGCAATTGGCCTCCACTACAAGCAGGTCAAAAACTTCATCATTGAAAAAATGGGAAAAGAGTTGGAGAGGAGAACTTTTAGGAAGAACTGAAGCAGATGCCGGTTGAGGAGTCTTTGAATTAAAAAAAAACAAGTACCAGATGTCTGCTGTTTCTCCCAGATATCCCCAAAGGGACTATACTAGTACAACTATGAGAAGGGACAGTAAGAGATGTAGATGGACCTACTCACCAACATCACAGATCGATTCCTTCTCAGAAAGGCCAAAATCGCTATCATAGCACATCATCGACAGTAAACTTTCAAGATGCCATTACACGAATAGTAGGATCGGTATCATACTTACCATAAAATTAGGTTTCAATTCTATTTATAGAGCTAGAGCCACTCTCTGTATGCATGCCAATGTGTTTTTATAGAGCTAGAACCACTCTCTGAATGCATGCCAATGTGGCTTTATAGAGCTAGGGCCACTCTCTGAACACATGCCAATGTGGCTTTATAGAGCTAGAGCCACTCCTTGAACGCATGCCTACGAGGTTTTAGACGCTAGGTACAAACGATTGATTTTAGAGAATTCTTTCTCTATAGCAGTATCTCCCATGCGTGTATGTCACAGGTCTATCAGTGAAAGAGTAAATATTAGGAAAACACTACAGTATTATATTTTGAGAGCATCCCAATCCGAACAATACTTTTACCTGAAGAGATCATGTAGATCTTTGATATCCACATCACGACACCGAGAAAAGTGCAGTGGCCATATATTTGGTGCCCCCCCCCCCCCCCCCCCACAATCAGCAGTCAAACTCCCTAGTAAGCAAAGTACCATAGATATCTTCATCCCCTTCAAAGAAGGCCAAGTAACTCAAGCAAAGGTTAGCTCTAATATTAGTTTTGGTCCTTGCTGAGATTATCAAAACTATAAATGATGTTTACCAACCACAGGGTTGTTTGACATACTCTGTGTTCTCAAAATCATAAAGCCAGATTCTAAAAAAAAAGATTAGCCTTTAAAAAGACTATAATCCCGGAGGTGTATATGGTTCTACCTATGCTCTTCCTTGTCGCACAGTATCAGATTGTGTGGTAGCACTCTCCACATAGGTTTGACACAAACACCAAATGGCAGAACACCCTATCTGAGCTAAACTCATCTTAGTGGCCATTATTAACTCCAAAATTCCTAGCATGCCTCTAGTTCTTCTCTGTTTTTAAAATATTTTTTTAAAAAAACACAAATAAGTTGTATACCAAACATGTATGTACAATCATAACAATATTAGTTTAAGAAGACTCCAAATTTTCCAATGACTTGCCGTGACCAATCTGTTTCTTGATAACGATTGTTTTTATTTTATTTTAATGGACAGGTAAACATTGTCGAGCATAAACATCTTCAAGAGTGTAAAGATTGACTTAAGCCTGTAGCTCAGATGCTGTATTTTAATCTAGACTGTGTTGTTTGTACTTGCCATAGCTAATAAGAATGACATCTGTTAATAGAATGACATCTACTATGCTTGTTAGTTCTGGAGTTAGCCGGAGCAATTCTCACCAAGTCCTCCATGGAGGCTGTAGCTACATAGCTGCCAACCTTGATCCGTGACAAGCTGCACATATTAATTAATGGATACACTCTCCCATAAATATGCTTAACTATATATGGTACTAAAAAGCTTGATTTGTACATCCTGTGCATGCAAGGCTATGGTGTCACCAGAAGTTTTCAAACTCTTAACACAATCGCAGCCCAGAGTAGCTTGGCAATGAAAATAGTAGAGAGCATCTTCCAGGAATAAACAATAGGCTTGTTGTGAACCCATGGTGGGACTGAGAGGGAGTAAAAATCCAAGACTGTCCTGGAAGTTTCGGGACAGTTAGCAGATTTGTAGCAGATGCTTTCAACACAACAGGCTGCCTCTAATAACAAAACAAAAAAAAACACCTACGACAAACAAGATATAATATGTGCTAAATTATGTGCAATTAATATATATATTATATATATATATATAAGGATTAAAAATATGTTAGTAAGTATTTAAATAGAAACAATGCTCATACTAAAGTCGCCTGGTCTATGTCTTGAATCTTAGTCTAGCTTGGGCTAAGCTTAGCTTGAGGACTTGAAGTGGTACTTTAACTTTGGCTAGTGCTTGAAGTCTTAGCTTTAGTTGCTTAGTTGAAAACTTAGCTTTGGTTGCTTGGTCGAATACTCAGCATTGGTTGCTTGGTCGAATCATTGGTTGCTTGGTCGAATACTCAGCATTGTTTACTTGGTTGAATACATAGCTTTGGTTGAATAGTTGAAAACTTAGTTTTGGTTGCTTGGCTGAATACATAGCTTTGATTGCTTGGTTGAAAACTTAGCTTTGGTTGCTTGGCTGAATACATAGCTTTGGTTGCTTGGTTGAAAACTTAGGTTTGGTTGCTTAGTTGAATACTGAGCTTTGGTTGCTTATTTAAATATATAGCTTGTTTGCTTGGTTGGTTAGTTGAAAACTTAGCTTTGGTTGCCTGGTTGAATTCTTAGCTTTGGTTCTTGGTCGACTATTCAGCATTGGTTGCTTGGTTGAATATATAGCTTTGGTTGCTTAGTTGAAAACTTCTTTGGTTGCTTGGTTGAAAACTTAGCTTTGGTTACTTGGCTGAATACATAGCTTTAGTTGCTTGGTTGAAAACAGCTTTGGTTGCTTAGTTGAATACTAGATTTGGTTGCTTATTTGAATATATAGCTTGGTTGCTTGGTTGAAAATAGCTTTGTTACTTAGTTGAAAACTTAGCTTTGGTTGCTTGGTTGAATGCATAGCTTTGGTTACTTAGTTGAAAACTTACCTCTGGTTGGAATGCTCAGCTTTAATCTGTGAAACGTTGATTTCCAAATCTGTACATACCATGTATGATTTGGAGGCAACAATTATCCCTCCTCCCCATTGCAGATGAAAAGATAGGAGTGGGAAAGGGAATATATTTTGGAGGCACCAAGTGGGTTTAATATTAGGAAATGAGTCTATAGTCCAATTGGATACCCATCAATGATTTTGCTGCCACAAAAGTGGCAAGTGCCCACAAAATAAAGCAAGATAATGATAATATACTAGCTCTGATAATGTTGCATCATTTAGTGAGCACTATCCATAGTTCAGCACTGTGATTTAAGAGAAGATACTAGAAACATGGGTTGCTGATGATGGATTCTTTACTTATTTGTGATCTACTTTCCCACCGGGATAAACATCCTGTAAAGGTTCACATGCAGACTGGCCTGAGAGCCTATGTGGTGCCACTGCCATGTGCATATTTGAGGGCATAATGAGGGTGCCTTACAATGCAGAGATCCTGGACGGGGGCTTTTGCCCTATATATATATATCACGTCTTCCCTGAAACTCTCGTTTCACGCAGGACATTGATCCTAAACATACAGCCCCCCGCTCACAGAGAATTTTTTTGTACAACGACAGCATCAACTGGTGGAAGATGCCACCAGAATCTTCTGACTCAAATCCCATCGAAAATGTATGGCATGAACTTAAAGAGAGAAAAAAACCAAACACCAAGGATGAACTGGTGAATGGTATTGCGAGTATCCGGACAAAAGTTTCTAAAACCAAATCCACCATGTACATCCAATACTTGAAAAAGGTTCTTCCAAGGATATTTGAACTAAAGGGAGCAGCAACCAGTTATTATAGGTTGTTTGTTTGTTGATGTGCTTATTGACTGTTATGCCTTTTCAGATGTATATATACAAAAATTTCAACCACTACCCTATATCCACTGCTTGCTACAGGAAAAAAGAATATTTATTAGTAAACTCAGCAATCAATAACATGTGACTTTCCAATTATGATACCATAAGCCATGCCAACAAAATAATACTAGGGTTATTGGACCAATTAACCCAGATTAATAGGCATGAGCCCAATCGGGCCCACGCGACTAACAGGGAGATTGACAGTGCAGCCTCATAGTTGCGCAGTATGACTCATCCAACAGTCAGTGGACAAACAAACTGAGAAGCAAGCCGGAAAAGCAGAGCAGAAAGAAAAATCGAAAATGTGCCACCAAACAGAAAAGGTCTGGACAATGTCGACGACATGACCCAGAGTAGACGAAGAAACCAACCAGGTCAAATCCCCCGCTGAAAGTGATGAAGTTGATTGAGTTGGAGGCTACCGTGGGGATGCTGGTGCAAGTATCCCAGAGAGGTGCCTAGTCGATGGAGTTGGCAATAACCAGTCAGGTGAAGGAACCAGCACTGCAAGGACAGTGGATATGCATTCCACAAGGAGGAACCCATCGAGGCATAAGCCAGTACGTCCTTACAGTCGAGAGAGAATGTCTTGCAATAAATAGACCAATATCCCCCTGTTTCCCCTAGTACAGGGATGATGGTAGCCAGAAAATTGCTACACATAACAAAAGAGCCATAGTAGGAGTAGACAATGGATAGAAAAGGGATAAGGGACATGAAGCCCAGCCAGGGAAACATGGAAAGGCTGAGGCAGCTGAGCAAAGGGTCCAAAAAAGTGCATAAACGGTAACCGTTTACCGTTATTGCGAATTTAGACCGCAGAGGCGTCGGCGCGAATGGTCTTCCAAAAGTTGCCAATGGCATGCTTTAGTTTTGGATTTTTCTCTGCACTGTGATTTCAAGAGTAATGTCATCTATATTCTACCAGCTCCTGTTCTACCAGCACAATTTTCGAAGAGCCATTTGTGGAAGAAGTAAATGGCAGCAACCTCTGGTAGGTAATTGCATTTAGATCTATACTGTTCCTTCTTGGCCTTCTACTAAGGCTAAGAGTCTCCTACCGGCTCTTTTCAGAACCAGATCATCAGCAGGTCCTCTACAGCATTTGTCTACTTGTTTTTGGCCCTGGTAGCCATCTCACTTGCAATGCGAGCTTACATTCTAAATGACATCAGCTGCTCCATGTGGCATATGAAAAACAGCTGCAATCTTCTGCATCTATTAGCAAAGAAGGGAGGGTCAGTGGATATATTGAGAATCTTGTTCGTAGAAAAAGGTAAGTAAAAACGACAATAGAGCAATGGTATTCTTGAGCTACTTGTTACAAACCACCCAGAGTCAATTAGTAATATTATTTAGACACTTCTCCCAATCCTGTCAGATCATTACATGATTCAGTTCGATATTTTGATCAAAAGTATCTCTCAAATTAAACGCTGCTGCTGTACGTTTCTTTAAAACTACCACAAATCTGATTTTGTAAGCATGTCAGACTATCTTGTCTCTACCTTTACTGTGTAGCAATTTTGTAAGCATGTCTGGCTATCTTGTCTTTGCCCTTTACTGGGTACCAATTTTGTAAGTATGTCTGACTATCCTGTCTCTGCCCTTTACTGTGTACCAATTTTGTAAGCATGTCTGACTATCTGGTCTCTGCCCTTTACTGTGTACTAATTTTTTAAGCATGTCTGACTATCTTGTCTCTGCCTTTTACTGTATACCAATTTTTGGTGACAACTTCATCTGTGATTTTAAGTCTACACTGCTACAGGCCCGTAATGATTATGTCTGAAGTATAAAGTTCCTGTTCAATCTTCTCCTAGATGGCTCACGCAAAAAAATTAGGTCTCTTCTTAAAGTGTGTACATACTAAAAGGTGTCTAGTTAAACAGTCCTGCTCAACTTCTCAATTGGCAACCTTACTTTCAATTCAAACTTCAAAGCTTATTCCTCAAAAACCTGGTTCATTCTCACCAATCAAATCCTGCGTCTCAAGCATCTGTGTCTCCTTTCAATACCTGATAAACTTCCACAAGTTACAATCGATAATTCCTCTGCTATTCAAAAACCTCGTGACAAAGCCGAATTATTCAACCAATACTTCAATTCTGTGTTTTCTACTAGCAGTTTTGTACTTCCTCCTATCAATGAACTTCTTGCACCTCACGTCTGATGTATTTAATGCACTCCACTCACTAAACCCTTCCAAGGCCACAGGTTGCGACAACATAGCCCTTATATTTTGAAGTTCTTTTCCTCCTCTATTACTGCATCAATCACTCAACTGTCCCCCCTTATTTTGTTCTCTCAAACTATCTCTACACAATGGAAGATTCACAAGGTCTGTCTTATTTTTTAAAAAAAAGTGAGCGTGCATTAGTTAGTAACTATTGCCCAATCAGCGTGCTCTGTCTTCTTCATAAGTTCTTGAATCCATTGTTTTCCAAAAAAAAACCTTCCTTTCTTGTACCCCATGCTGTCTAAGTCTCAGTTCGGTTCATGAAAAACAGATCATCACTTTCACAACTTCTCATCACGTACACGGAAATATTCAATTCCCAGACAACAATTCTCAGTCTGATATTGTCTTCCTTGACTTAGGTAAGCTTTTGATTCAATTCCTCTTGCTGAGATCCTTTACTAGCTGTGGCTAATGGGTATTACAGGTCCCCTACGGTGCTGGTTCAAAGATGTACTTGACCAATAAAAGACATTTCGTGGAAGTTGATGGAGTCCAGTCAGAGATGCTCCCTGTCAGATCAAGTGTTCCTCAGGGTAGCAGTCATGGCCCTCTCTTGTTTATTGTATATGTTAATGACATCCCATCACCTAGCTCCTTCTCCTCTGTGTATCTCTATGCTGACGACTCAAAGTTGATTAAATCAATAAATTCATTCGAGGACTGTTCCCACTTACAGGAGGATCCTGATGCTCAATATTCATGATGCCAACATTGGAAACTCACCATGAACTTGTCCAAGTGTTGTGTACTGCCTACTTCCTGATCACGCAATTTCCACCACCATCCTACACCATTGGAGGCAAGACCATTGATAGAGTGCCACAACAAAAAGACGGGTGTATTAGTGAATGGTAACCTCTCTTGGTCTGCTCACTTAGTTGCGATATGTGGCAAGGTATATTATTGACCCAACCCAATTAGAAGATCAACCTATCACCTCTCCAATTAATGTCAAAAAGTATCAGTTCCTCTCTCTGGTGAGATCACAACTTACCTACTGTTCTTAAGTCTGGCATCATCACTCAAGTCTGACGTCATCACTTAATCAAAGATATTAAAACACTTGAAAGAGTACATCGTCGACCTACGAAGTTAATTCTGAATGACCCGTCCACTAACTACAAGAATAGACTTTCTCCCTCTTAGGTTTTGGTTTAATTTTCTAGATATTTTATTTAGTAAGTGTTTCAAGCAATCTGCTGACAACTTTGATCTCACAGAGTTTATACCATTTGTTTCGGCACACACGAGATCCTCATCGTCAAATAAACTACAGTACAAACTTCATTGCACCTCCACAACTCGCCACCAATACTTTAGTCAGTGTTGTTTCATTGTGGAACTCGTTAACACCCATCAACCTCTCCTCATCCTTCACCAATACTTTAGTCGTGTTGTTTCATTATGAACTCGTTAACACCCATCAACCTCTCCTCACCCTTCACCAATACTTTAGTCGTGTTGTTTCATTATGAACTCGTTAACACCCATCAACCTCTCCTCACCCTTCACCAATACTTTAGTCTGTGTTGTTTCATTATGGAACTCATTAACACCCATCAGCCTCTCCTAATCCTTCACATCCAGCAAAAGAAATCTATGTATAAAGTTTTGGAACATTTTCTTAGATAAATTCCATCATAATAATCCTTGTTCATCTTGTTGTTTATGTGCGTTGCCATTGACGTTCTTTGTATCTTAACTTTACTTTCTCTTAACTCTATTTTTCATTTTTCATTGCACATATAAAATGTTCTCTCTTAAATTGATCTCTCTCTCTCTACCTCCCCCCCCCCCCCCCCCATGTATACAGGCGACACCAGCTATTGGTGAACTCGATCTTCAACCTCATACATGCTGTAAAGCCAAATTTATTATCATTATCATTATACTGTTCTTATTTAACAGGTGGTTTTGGACAGCCAGGGCCAGGATGCCAATGGATGTAGGAAGAGAACTTACGAGTGTCTTTCTTACACTGTACGACGTTTTGTATCACATGAACATTTCTTTATTACATCATAAGCGTAATAGTGTGAATGATGAAATGTGATGAATCAATACTAGATACTTGAATATTACATCTCTCCCTTTCTTTAAATTAAAGGTTACCATAGTTAACCTGTACAAATGAATTGTTCCACTGACTCACTGTCCGTATATATTGTGACCATAACGATCGACTGGATGTTTGGTTCTGAAGGGATACCGTCTATCACGCTCTGGATGAACTGGATTCCTTGGAAACACATTGGATTGTGGGTTTCCTTGTGAAGGAATGTCATCTTCGTCATCATCTTCTGACTCTGTATCACCATCTGGTTCAACAACTTCTGGACCAATCTTTTTGAACTGAGATATGTTGCGAGTGACATATTTTCCATTCCTGGTGTTGCTCGGTAATTCAACATGAATCGGTACAAGTCCGTTTTCCAATCTCTTCCTTCAGCATGTGCTGAACGAATTGCCTTAGTGAGTGGTTTCATAAAATTTTCAGCTTCTGAGTTGGCTTGGGGCCACAATAGAGTAATCTTTTGATGAGTTATTCCATTCTCTTCCATGTAAGCTTTGAATTCATTTCCAAAAAAATGGGGGCCCATTGTCGCTCTTGAGAATTTTCGGAATTCCATGTGTAGCGAAGATTCGTTCTAGCTTGGAAATTGTTCCTTTAGCTGCTGTGGACTGCACTATTTCTACTTCTGGGAAGTGAGAATAGGCATCTATCGTGACCAATAGGTATTCTCCTGTTGGAAATGGTCCACAGAAATCAACATGTACAGAATGCCATGGCTCTGGTGGCAATGTTGACATCTGGAGAGGTTCAGGACGATTTTCTGGACCACTGGCCTGACAAGCAATACAGTTGCCAATAAGCTTTAACTCTTGCTTCTATTCCGGGAAACCATACTTTTTCTCTGAGCAATTTCTTTGTCTTGACAATTCCTTGGTGACCTTCATGTGCTAATACTGTTGCTCTGTTTTGTAGTGAAGTTGATATTACAATGCGATTTCCACGAAGAATCACACTGTTGTCATGATTGACAGTGAGATCATCATTGACTTTTCTGAACAGTTTAAGATCTGCTAAATCTGCTCCAGTAATATCCTGCTCATCCCACTGATTCGTACAAATCATTTTGGCTAATTGCTGAAATGTTTGGTCTGCTCTGGTTGCTTTTGAATCTCAGAGAGTGTCATAGCCTTTGGTACTGCATGACCAGAGAGGAAATTGATATAGTCCTCTGCCATGTTTTCTTGATTCTTTGGTTCGCTTGAGTGGAGATGTCTTGAGAGGAAATCTGAAGGATTCTGGTTTCCTTTGGTTTGTACTACTGAGAAATCATATCCTTGTAATCGCAAATTCCACCGTTCGATGCGTGCTGGAGGTTTGGACTTTAGGTTTCCAAAAATCAGTTGGACTGGTTTGCAGTCTGTGTATACAGTAAAATGCCCTCCGTAGAGATATAGATGGAGTCTCTCGATAACCCATACTATTGCTAATGCTTCTTTCTCCATCTGAGAATATCGGCTTTCTACATCAGAAAGAGATCTGCTTGCATAAGCTACTACCTTCCTGTTGTTCTGCCCTGGAGTTTTCTGAAATAAAATTGCTGAGAGAGCAAATGGTGACGCATCTGTAATCAGTTCTGTTTCTTTTTGTTGATCAAAGTATGCCATGATCGTTTGACCTGTTAATAGCCGCTTGATCTTGTCAAAGGCTTGACCATGCACTTTTGTCCAAATGAACCGAACATCCTTCTTTGTTAGCACACAAAGTGGCTGTGAAATATCACTGAAACTCGGTATAAATTTGGCACAATAAGTAGCCATTCCCAAGAAACTTCAAACACCTTGGGTTGATGTGGGTGGCTTGGCATCTTGAATTGCTAGAACTTTCCTTGGATCAGGTGAGATACCTTTGTCGGAAAAGATAAATTAAAAAAAAATGTCAACGAATTCTTGTTGAATTCACACTTTGACTTGTTCAGAGAAAACCAGCTGTAGAGAATCTCTCAAATACCGCCTGGAGTGCCTTGTCATGCTCAGCTTGAGTTTTACTGAAGACTATAACATCGTCACTGATATTGATTGTTCCTGGTATGTCTCGGATCTGTTCGCTGATGATGTTTTGGAACATCTCACTTGCTGAATTTGTTCCGAAATTAAATCGAGTATACAGACGCAATCCCTTATGTGTAGTGAAGGTTGTTATGTATCTGCTCTCTGGTGATAAAGGTACTTGATGATAACCTTGTCGCAAATCCAATTTTGTGAAAACTTTGCTCCATTCAGGTTGTGAACGAGGTCGTCAACTGTTGGGCTTGGATGTCTCCTATGATTAATTGCCTTGTTTGCCCTTCTCATGTCAATACACAGACGTACTTCACCATTCTTCTTAGGAATTATGACTAGAGGAGAGACCCATGGAGTTGGTCCTTCTACCTTTTCAATGATTCCTTGTTCTTCCAGGTTGATAAGCTCCTTTGCCACTGCCTTTCTCATGTGAAAAGGAATTCGACGTGTTGCATGAGCTACGGGAGGTACACACTCATCAATGTGAAGTGTGACTTCTTCATTCTTCAGCTTGCCAATACCCTCAACCAACTTTGGGTAGTTTTGCACCAGCATGTCACACACTCTTGGACTATCACAAATATGCTTAACATTCACATGAATGAGACCAAGGTTACATGCTGTCCTGTAGCTAAGCAAAGAACCATTGTTTCCCTGTATGACATGAATCATTGTCTGAACTGACTTCATATCTGCCTCAATGCTAGTGACAAACTGTCCTATTACCGTAAGTTGAGAATCTGCACCATATGTAAATATACACCTGGGTGAAGGCTGTAACTCAAGATTGTTAGTTTGATTTACTTTGGAAAAATCTTTTTCGTCAATAATATCTGTAGATGCTCCCATGTCAATGATCATGCTAATGGTAATGCCATTGAGTTTCACATCTACTTTGGGCAATGTAGTGTTTGCTGTGTCACCCAGAGTATGCAAATACTCATCATTGCTGCTATCACTCTTTTGGGGCGGCTCTGATGATACAACATGATGAATATGCGAATTTGGCCTATTCTTATGTTGTGGTTGTTGTTGCTCATGTGCTCAGCTTTTATCATGTGATTTGCTCTGCTTTGATAAACAAACCTTAGCAAAATGGTTCATTTTCCCACACTTGTTGCATGTTTGACCTTTTGCTGGTCACATGGCATTCTTATGGGGCCACAAAAATTCACAATTACGACATGTATTCTGACCTTCTGTTTTTTTTTGTGGTGACTGCCAGTCTCTGGGCGGTAGTTTCTTGTACTAAAGAACATTCATTGCTTCTGATGTCGATTGCATCTGTTCAATTCCTTTTGCTTGCTTCTCACTTGCTTCTTGCAATCTTGCTTTGTCGAGTAGAGCATCCAAAGATAAATCTTCACGAAGTGCCACTCTTCTCAAACGCTTTGATTGACAGTTCTGTATAATAGTGGACTTCAACTCTTTTGCTACATCTGTGAACTCACAGGTAGAGGCTAGTTTTCTTAGTCTAGTAGCAAATTGATCTACCATCTCTCCAGATTGTTGAACAGCTTTTCTAAACTGGAAGATCTCATAGGTTACGTTTTTCTTGGGTGTGAAATATTTGTCAAGCTTTTCCATAGCTGTGGCAAAGTCATCTCCTGTTTCTGGAATTGTGTCAAAAATTTCTTGGGTAGCTTGTCCAGCCTGATATAACAACACTGCTCTCTTCTGTTTGTCATCGTTTATGTATAGCGCTGCTATGTATATCTCGAAACGTCGTTTCCAACTATTCCATCTTTGGCAAAGTGATGATGGATCACTGACTAGGTTGAAAGTTGCGAGTGGTGACAAATCAATCCTGCCTGCCACTGCCATGGTTCAATATCCTCGTCGCCAGTTATACTGTTCTTAGTTAACAGGTTTTGGACAACCAGGGCCAAGATGCCACTGGATGTAGGAAGAGAACTTACAAGTGTCTTTCTTACACTGTACCACGTGAACATTTCTTTATTACATCATAATGACATAATAGCGTAATAGTGTGAATGATGAAATGTGATGAATCAATAATAGATACTTGAACATTACAATCATTATTATTATTAAGTAGATTCTTTGTTCTGTCGTGGATACAGCTAGCCTCGGACCTCTCTCCTCAGTAGCGTGGCCTTGGCCTTGTAAGCCAAAGCTTCTGTGTTAGCTAGCATAGGCAAGCCTTTTTTTCTCGAATGTGTGAAATATCCTGCCGAAACAACCTCGAGTAAATACCCATCACAGGGTAGCTATTTACCATACAATCTTCCACTAGCGAGAGAGACCACTGGATGCTGACTAATTCAACATTCCAGCAAGTGAATCAAGTTGTATTCATGACGTATTTGTAGGCAGTTAGCCATTCATTATGCTCAAAGAGATTTGGAATTTTAAAGCATATAAGTGGCAAGGCATTCATCATACAATCAATCAAATACAGTCTTGCTATAACATTATTCATGTACTCTGTACAGTCTTGCTATAATATTATTCATGGACTCTGCACAGTCTTGCTATAACATTATCCATGTACTCTGTACAGTCATGCTATAACATTATTCATGTACTCTGTAGTCTTGCTATAACATTATTCATGTACCCTGTAGTCTAGCTATAACATTATTCATTACTCTGTAAAATCTTGTTATAACATTATTCATGTACAAGGTAAACAGAAAAGAAAAAAAACCTGCAACAATCAAAAACAATGATAAAAAAAGTCAACAAACTAACATTGAAACTGCTTCTGGACAGGAGATTGACGATTATCTGCACTACTTCTCAACAGGAGAACTAGGTTCAACTGTAGAATGAAACTACCTCAGGACTGAGACTGATGCCTGACTGCATTGCTTCTCGACAGGAGATCAATGCTCGACTGGAGAACGAAACAAGTCAATAGAGGAGATCGAGTGCAGTACTTCACGGGGAAGAATGAAGGTTATAAACACTCTGGAAGAGGAAGAGACTTAGAAATGCTCGATTACTCACATAGGCCTTCCGTTTCCGACCGTTTGCTTCTGTTGTGGGTGTTAGCTAGCTATGAGGATAGGCTTTCTGTTTTCTACCATTGTTTCCATTGTGGGTATTGCATTGCTAGTTTTTTCAGCATGCGTTGAGCGTTTAATACGTGCATTGTTTAACATTCTACGTAACACAGCTGGCATGTATTTTTGACTTCTACTATATGTACATGGTGGTGTTGGATCCAAGGTTGCCACAAGCAATATGGGAGCTTATGGTTCCCATAGTCAGGGTATGCCAGAACTTCCAAGGTCTGGCACGGATGCGGTATGACAGGGTTTCCTGACCAGGAACCGTCAGTGGTCCAAGATAAATTCAACACTTCACTCACTGACCATCATGAGGAATGCCATGAGCATAGCACGGTGTAAATTGAGAATCGGAGTCACCCACCAGACCAAGGACTGTGCCTTACAGGGGAAGGCAGAACCAGAGGTGCAGACAACAGTCAAAGTGGCTATCATGGCATTGGCGGCCAGGCTAGGAAGAAGGTTACAAATTGTGAGCGAGGGATCTACTTACAGTCAGCCACCGGGTCAGGTGTGTAGGTTGTATAATAGAGCAGCGTGTACATACCAAATGCAGGCATATCCACAGTTGCAACAGACATGGAGGTCGCCATCTGGTCATAATGTGCCCAGGGCAAGCACCCACGGTTGGATGCCACCAACAACCCAAGTTCCATTGTGCCAGGATGGGACAACCTGGTAACCACATCTCCACCAAAAGATCTGACCCGTGGGGAACTACTATTGTGTGTACATGTATACATGTTGTTATGGAAAGTATGTGCTTGCATTATATTAAATGAACAATGTAAAAGGGAATTGGTATAGGGGGAAATGTACTTTAGGTGAGAGTTCTGGGAGTTCATAATTGTGTGTGGTTTGCAGATCATACCTCTAGATGGAGGATTTGCTAGGATTGGAGGCATGTCTGCATTCACTACTTATGTCACTACACCACGGTGCCGACATATATCACTACACCACAGTGCCGACTTATGTCACTACACCACGGTGCCGACTTATGTCACTACACCACAGTGCCGACTTACATTGTATGTCACTACACCACAGTGCCGACTTATGTCATACACCACAGTGCTGACTTATGTCACTGCACCTCAGTGCCGACTTATGTTACTACACCACAATGCCGACTTATGTCACTATACCACGGTGCCGACATATGTAACTACACCACGGTGCCGACTTATGTCACTACACCACAGCCCCGACTTATGTCACTACACCACAGTGCCGACTTATGTCACTACACCACAGTGCCGACTTATGTCACTACACCACAGTGCCGACTTATGTCACTACACCACAGTGCCGACTTATGTCACTACACCACAGTGCCGACTTATGTTACTACACCACAGTGCCAAATTATGTAACTACACCAAGGTCACAGGATATACAGATACTCCTGGAGTGGGGGGAATGGGTCCATGAGATAGAGGCTTACCCAGACAACTTTTTAAAACTTACACTGTGGAGGGCATCAGAAACGGATCCTGGTTTCCGTTATGGCTCCACCTACTCATGAGTAGAAAGGAACATGGCATAAGCAGGAGAGAACTCGGTAGTGATCATGGACTACTAGGCAAGAGAATGAGGAGGGTAGAGTGCATGAAGAGCCCACAAAAACAAAAGTTAATCCATTCGGAGTCATCCCAAAAGACAACACCAGGAAATGGAAACTGATTCTGGATATCTCTGCCCCCAAAGGGGCCAGTGTCAATGATGGAATAAATCCATACATTCGTTCACTCACTTGTGTGGAGGTAGAAGATGCAGCAAAGGAAGTATCAGATCAAGGTCGGGGACCCTACTGGAGAAAGTAGACGCCAAGAGTACATATTGTAACATCCCAGGCAGTCCACCCATAAGACCAATAGTTGTTAGGAATGAAATGGAGGGAGCACTGAATCTCAATACAATGCTACCATTCGGAGAGCATTCAGCCCCAAGGAACTTTTCAGTGGTTGTAGATGCTGCATAGTGGATAATGAGAAGGAAGATAATCTGGTATGTGATCCACCTTGGATGACCTTCTGGTGATTAGTGGCCATCCCCAAAGGAATGCGAGAGCAGATTAGCGACCATTCTCATGACATTTGAGAGTCTATGGTTTCCAGTGGCACCAAACAAGTTGGAAGGGCTAACCACCTCATTGATATTCCTAGAGTTAGAAGTTAATTATAATTTGATGGAAATGTGTTGCTGCTATCCAAGGTGGGGGAACTAAAGGAGACGGTGCAACAATGGCTAGGATGCAGGTTGAGTACTCACAGGGAGCTGGTGTCTCCGGTTGGAAAGCTGGCACATGCACGTAAGGTAGAAATGGAAAGATGGCAGATGCATGTAAGGTAGAAAATTCAGGGCACACATATATTCGAAGGTTATTTGAGTTGCTCAATAGGATACGTCTGTCCCATCACCACTCTGGTTGAATCTGACATTCCAGTAGTCAGATCTGCAATGGTGGCCATCGTTCTTGTAGGTTTGGAATGGGGTATCCCTACTCCAAGAACAGGGAGATATAAAAACGTATCATGTTGTAACAGAAGCATCAGGCAATATAAGGTGTGGCGGCCATGTTGGCTCCAGGTGTGCTGGCCCACTAAATATTATGACCAGGCCCTGAAACTGAGAGAGAAAGCATTACATAAAAGGAGCTGCTTCGGTGGTACTCACATGTGCAGTGTGTGGGACAGAGAGTAGGGAGACTGTACACTGTACAGCAGCAGTAGTGGTCCATTGTGACAATCAGGTAGCAGGGGCAGTCATCAAACTCCGGTTACAGTAAAATACCACAAATCATGCATCCATACCACAATACCACAAATTATGCATATTCTTCATTTAGGTGTTCTTCCTTCTCCTTGAGAGCAAAACATATTCCGGTGAGAAGTCACAAGTTAGTTGATCCAATACTGGAGACGGTGAAGAACCAGGAGAAAATCTCCACGGAGCTGTTGGATCTGTTAGTTTGCAAGCAGCCATATTGGATATCGCCAGCTTGGTCCTAACTGTTCAGGAGTTATTTTTTACAGACTGGCAAAGTCATCGCCAGTGGTACCTCAATTTTTGTTTGAACTTTAATGTAACCCCATTCCCAGCCAATGAACATTGACCTTTTTATTGCACATTTTCACAATGACAAATTGTCAGTGGGTACAGTAAAGAGCTATTTGCCGGATATACGGCACAGGCAAATTTCTCCAAATCTTGGTGAGCCCCGCATCAGCCAGATACCTCAACTGGCATATATGCTGAAGGGCATGAAGAGGAAGACGGCAGAGAATGCAAGGAGCCGAAAGCAGATTACTCCACAGATCCAGCGAAAACTGAGGCAGGTTTATAGCAGGGGTCACCCAGTAGACATGATCCAGCAATTTTGGGGGCGTGGCATGGGTGTGCACTGGATTCCTTGGGTTTCTGCGCTCAGGTGAAATGTTAGTCCAGTCAACAAAGGATATGACGAAGCACAGACCCCATCGTATGGTGACGTTTGGGTAGACAAAGTAATGTCACTGAAATATATTGAGGTATGCATTAAGGCATCAAGGACAGATCATTCCGCAAGGTAGTGTCGATATGGTTGGGCAGAACCGCGTCAGAGCCATGCCCAGTAGCAGTGATGTTGAATTACAT
This sequence comes from Leptonemataceae bacterium, assembly GCA_965261955.1. Taxonomy (GTDB): domain Bacteria; phylum Spirochaetota; class Leptospiria; order Leptospirales; family Leptonemataceae; genus JABAAI01. Next base: position 33,435 of record CBDHEM010000025.1, on the reverse strand, counting down.
GGCTCAGAGAGGGTCACAGAATGGGTCCTTTCTTTATGTTTGAGTATGGCAGTCTACTTACAAGAGGTCGTTTCGTAGCTCGGATCCATGAGGCACAAGAGGCATCAGGAATGGATCCTGCTAAGTATGCTGGCCACAGCTTCCACATTGGAGCAGCAATGACAGCAGCAATGTGCGGACATCAAGACTCCCTAATTAAGACCTTGGAAAGATAGGAAAGTGTGGTGGCATATACACTGTATGCTCAATCTTCCAAGGAAATGCCAACTGCTGTCCTATCGAACAGTCGGGTAGATGATACAACCGACACTTGTCAGCCATTTGATATACTTGCTCATTCAATACTAGGTCTGAAAAGTTGCATGACATTTTAACGTCAGACAAGGTTTGCTATACACAAAAGCTTACATAGCTTTGTAGGCTAAGCAAGGTAAGGTTTGCAAGAGCTTCATCGAGGAGAAAGCTATAGCTTATCCTCACAGCCTCAACATTTGGAATTTCTTCCGAAGGTGCTTCATCAAGATAATAAATAGAAGCTATGTCATGCAACCTCAACAACAACATTACAGCAAAGAAATCCATCCAGGAGTACCCCCTTTCTCAAGAGCATAAGGATTCATGGAAGGATTCAGTAAATAGCAGTAAAAGCCACAGAGAGACTATTCATGATGGCAGTGGCAACCTGTCAGCCGCATTTTTTTTCCTAACTTTGCTCGTTTCCCCCCTCCTTCCCCTTCTAACAAACTGTAGACAATTTATTATAATATAGCTAGTAGTCTACTAGGCATGTGCAAGTAAAATTATCTGGTGTTTAGCGTATATGCTTCATGCTAAAAATATATTTAAAACGGAAAAAATGGGGAAAAACCACACCCAAACAACGTGAAGGATGTCCCTAAAGTCACTTATGGCGGTCAATCATTACCAATGTCAACGTTGAAGGATTTCATCTAGCTGGCTACAGTGCAGTCATGCTGAATCACCATATAGTGTTGAAGGATTTCATCTAGCTGGCTACAGTGCAGTCATGCTGAATCACCATATAGCGTTGAAGGATTTCATCTGGCTGGCTACAGTGCAGTCATGCTGAATCACCATATAGTGATGAAGGATTTCATCTAGCTGGCTACAGTGCAGTCATGCTGAATCACCATAGAGTGTTGAAGGATTTCATCTAGCTGGCTACAGTGCAGTCATGCTGAATCACCATATAGTGATGAAGGATTTCATTTAGCTGGCTACAGTGCAGTCATGCTGAATCACCATATAGTGTTGAAGGATTTCATCTAGCTGGCTACAGTGCAGTCATGCTGAATCACCATATAGTGTTGAAGGATTTCATCTAGCTGGCTACAGTGCAGTCATGCTGAATCACCATATAGTGATGATGAAGAGATTTATTATGATTCAAGACAGTCATGCTGTAATTTGGAATAAAACAGAACTAGCACACTGGTACATCATCATGAGATGGAACAACTGTCGGACCAATGAAATTTAAACGTCACAAAATGTAGGTAGAATAGACTAAGGTGCAGTGTGCTCAACTCACTCTCCATATAGGGAATTATCAAAGGTCTGCTCTGGAGTATCATTGTTAATAGAAGGTAAAGCTTCTTCCCTAAAAAATTTAATCCTTAATTGACATACTTGTTAATTAATTAAGGTGGTGTGCAATTAACTCACTTTCCATATATGGAATTATCAAAGTGGTGCTCTGCAGTATCTTGACAAGTCTCTGAGAGTTGAACTTGTGCACTGTGTAATATAAACACACATACATAACACAGCATGTTGGCCAGGCAATACACACACACACTGCTGTGACAATCCCAACATGCAGAGTGAATACATGGTATAGAGAAGCATCTTGCTAGACATGTGGCCTTATTAAAAGAGTACAAACCAATTAATGGCAATTTACATCATTCAGGTAGATTGTGCACCATGTACTCTGAAAGGCTGTAGTCCTTTTTTTATTTTTTACTTATAATTAAGCAGCCAGACTAATTCTTGCTTGTTGAGATACTCATTTACAAAAAATAATTTACAAACTCACAAATTCGTGAACAAATTAATTAGAGGGATTTGCCCATATTTGGCTAAATATGTACATAGCTTTGGACCAATTAGCTAGGTCTGGTGGCCAAGACAACGGTTTTCCCTTCAGGAATGGTACGCAAAATAGTGAATTTTGCAGTTTCAGAAAGTTGAAAGGAGGCAATAAAGAAGACAACATACAAAGCAATGACACATTATGCAATTATAATCAGTTAATTGGATGATATGAGATAACCTCCATCTTTACACCAGTGTTGTGCAGTCAAGTGCCTATACACCACAAAGGATCTGGTTACATATGTGAGAGTGTGGCCACCACATGAGGTTGAGGTTCATATTATTACAGCAATAGTAAAAAGTGACTATACACTAGCAAAGGGTCTGGCTACCAATATGAGACTCTGTGGCTACCTATGTGAGGCTCTGTGGCTACCTATGTGAGGCTCTGTGGCTACCCATGTGAGGCTCTGTGGCTACCTATGTGAGACTCTGTGGCTACCTATGTGAGGCTCTGTGGCTAACTATGTGAGACTCTGTGGCCACCTCAATGATGTTTATTTTATTACTACAATAGTAAAACAATGTCACTGGTTACCATTATGTACATTACCTTCTCATTCTTATGAAAATAAAAATGTATGCCACCACAATGGCAAGAAATAGCAATGCCACTAGCAGAAACAGAGTCCCTCCCACTGCTCCACCCACTGTGGCGGCTCTAGATTGACCGGGATTACTTTGCGTGGCATTTCCTCGAATATTTCTTTAACGGGTGGAGTCACCGGACTGGTATAGAGAGATGCTTCTGGCTGTGGTTCAGTGGCTGGAACTATAGATGGAGCGACAAAAGAATAAGGACACTTATTGGTCACCACTTTGTTTTTGTTGTTCATATTGTTGTTATTGCATTGAGTAGTAATAGTAGCAGGTGTAGTTTGAGTAATTGTGATTAATTAATTCTACTTAAGAGTCAAGCCTATCAAGTCTATAATTAGGACAAATGTGTTAAGAAAATAGAGAGGTCAGTCAATATATGATATATATCAGATCTCATTACAAATGTTTCAATTAATTTGTTGGTTGGTATGTGTGGGCTATTCACACCATGGCATAATCATAGCATAAATTAAACATTCAACCCTTCCAGTTCCATAGAAGAGCCACAGAAAAATTCCTAACAGCCCTGTTTCCTTTCTTCTTAAAAAGGTCAATCCAATATAGCCGTTTGCTTCAAAATAAACATTTCTGTTCTTTAAATATATTGTCGCCACCAATATATTTTTCTGCAATATATTCCTAAAGGTGTGCCTAGTAAATGAGGGCAGGTCCTAGCTATTAACAGCAGCCTGTTACAATTATGTGACTGCTATTCAAAGGTAATCACTATTTGGGATAGTGTAATCTCTTCGATGAAATACAGTTCCGTTATAGCTAGGCAGCAGATAAAATAGAGAGATCCTCCCTCATTACGACTGTTTTGTTTACTGATTTAGCTAGCAAATTCAGGAGTTGAGATAACTAACCAAAGCACTACTCCAAGTTCGAACTTTGTTATCCAGTCATACGCAGCCTTATCTAGGAAATGAAGACGGCAAGTACATGACTTTTGTTCTGTTCTTAGAAGAGCAACAGAGCTGGAACTTAAGTTGCAGATTAACTATATACATGTAGTTAATTGATATATCAAAGTCAAACTTGCATGTACACACACAGGCAGACAGAGATACAGAGAGCCAGCATATACCAGTATACAGGCAGACACAGACATATATAACCCTGCACATGCAAACATACAGGCACACAGACAGCCATGCACATGCAAGCATACAGGCAGACACATACAACCCTGCACATGCAAACATACAGGTAGATACAGATAGCCCTGCACATGCAAGCATACAGGCTGATACAGACACATAGCCTTGCACATGAAAGCATACAGCCAGATACATTCAGCCCTGCACATGCAAGCATACAGGTAGACACATACATATACAACCCTGCACATGCAAGCATACAGGTAGATACAGATAGCCCTGCACATGCAAGCATACAGGCAGATACAGACACATAGCCTTGCACATGAAAGCATACAGCCAGATATATTCAGCCCTGCACATGCAAGCACACAGGCAGACACAGACACATACAACCTTGCACATGCAAACATACAGGCAGATACAGATAGCCCTGCACATGCAAGCATACAGGCAGACACAAACACATAGAACACAGCACATGCTAGCATACAGGCAGATACAGATAGCCCTGCACATGCAAGCATACAGGCAGATACAGACACATAGCCTTGCACATGAAAGCATATAGCCAGATACATTCAGCCCTGCACATGCAGGCACACAGGCAGACACAGACACATACAACCTTGCATATACAAGCATACAAGCAGACACATACAGCCTTGCACATGCAAGCGTACAGACAGATACATTCAGCCCTGCATATGCAAGCATACAGGCAGACACATACAGCCTTGCATATGCAAGTATACAGACAGATACAGGCACAAACAGCCCTACACATGCAAACATACAGCCAGATACAGACACAAACAGCCATACACATGCAAACATACAGCCAGATACAGACACAAACAGCCCTACACTTGCAAACATACAGCCAGATACAGACAGAAATATTCAGCCCTGCATATGCAAGCATACAGGCAGACACATACAGCCTTGCACATGCAAGCATACACACAGATACAGGCACAAACAGCCCTACACATGCAAGCATACAGCCAGATACAGACAGCCCCGCGCACATGCAGGCACACTCATAGCGCTGCATGGTGTTGTCGACATAGTCGTCACTTCTTTCTCACCTCAAGACTCAGAGACTTTTTTTTTATCAGATGGTGTCCTCAGAGTTGTAATTTCTTCCCCCTCCTCGTTTCCTAATACCCAATAGTCCATGATTTGGAAATGTAGGCACATATATTATACCTTCACAAAACAGTAGGCTTATCTCAAAATAACTTGAATTTGGCTGCTAATAAGTTGATCACATCAGAGAAATCTTTATATAGCAAGTGCATGCAGTGCTCCTTGTTACTAATGAACACACGTATAATACATCAATTGTCTCCACTTCCATCTGGCCCATGTCAGAGATTCTATTGCCACACAGAGCTTTGATAGACTATGGTTGTAGCTATAGACCCAAAGTTTAACAAAAAATATGTTATATTTGCAGAGCCGCCTCCCAAAAGCTAGGCTAGTTCCTGGCATCTTTTTTATTTTGACACATGACCTATACATCTGTCAGTAGGCCTTAATAAAGATTATTATCTAATTTTTTCTTCTTTGTTTTATTCCCTTACCCCTTTCAATGATGAAACTGCAAAATTATCATTTTCTATGGTAACGTCCATACATGTGGTCATGGTAACATGACCACACCCTGGCATTATAATGGTAGTGCCATCAGTCTTCTTGCCAAGTTTGATGTTGAAACTTCGTATTTTGCTTTGTCCTTGGTAACACCCACATTGCCATGGCAACCAGACTGGCCTGACACCATCAAGTAGTGCACCGGCCTTCTCACCAAACTGCAAAATTCCTTTTTCTTGATAATACCCACCATTATTGTCATGGAAACACAACCACAGGCACCATCACAGAAGTGCAACCAGATTTCTCGCCTAATTTGGTGGAGAAACTTGCAAAACAAATTCCACTTTCTTGACAATGCCCACCATAATGCCAGTCACCATCCACCCCATGTTACTTCTGGGCCCAAATAACCCCTATATCCCAAATCTCAGCCTCTCCGGTGCTATGGTCAGGCGGGCCACAGAAAAACCAACAACATACATACCCCCACACACATACCCACAGAAGATTAATTACCTTAATTACTCCTCACACATATAATAGCATACACAAGTCATGTACAGCAGCTCATACCATAACTCATCAATTATTCATATCATTTTTTAAAAATGTACATTCCATTGTTGTTGTTCTCTCAAGCTGGTAATTTTAGAGTCAAAAGATAGCATGTTTCAAGGGATTTCCAATAAATACTATATGATGACCATAATAGCTAGCTTTACTAGAACCAGGTCAACCAAAAATATTCCCTTCCAGTGTGCTAACTGGCTACCGCTTGCCATCGGTATGCCACAGTAACACTATGCTGTGTTTTTAAGTGTCACAATTAACACTATATCAGAACACATAAGCAAGTGCCACTTGGTATACCTCACTTACCAATGTAAGACAAGCATGGATAGCCATGCTACAAGTACCTTGCTACTAAGGGGACTAGAGGTCAGCCCCCCCCCCCCCCCTCCCCTCCCCCACGTAAACCTATATTTAAAAAAATCAAATTCCTACTCAGCAAAACGTTTCTCCCTTACCTCTGCGCAGGTAATTCTAAAAAATATTGTTGTTTATTATGTGTGCTTTCAACTGACATGTTGAAGTCCCTATAGGCACATTTTCTTAGATGATACATACACTTACATTAAGGTCACTAAAAAAATCTTCACCAGATAGCTCTGAAGAGCTCACACAAGTATGGATAACAAAACACCAAAATTGTTGTGTGGCTACCCAAAGCCCTTAGCTGTGATATCCATGAATCAGACTCAACAGTTGTTGAGGTGTTGAAATCTATTGGCAGCTATATATGGACACGCATCTCAAAACGCATGGTTTTGAGGTGTGACCAAATAAGGCACCCAATAACTTCACAACACCTCTAGAAACTGATTCTTACCTAGAGCAAAGAGTGCAAACTACAAGCAAGTGATATCATAGCCGAGATTAGTACTACAATTCCTTCTTTTTGCAGCTATGCTCCATACCTGAGTTTCAGTTGGCCATATTGTCTAATCAACTAATCCATCACATGCAGGCAACTCGTTGTGCATTTTTGCAGCCTCTATCCAGTTGCTAAGGATGTTGCTAGGTGATTTTGAGGTGGGAGAAAGTATTTCAAGGGTGTGCCTAAATGTCCATGTTTCAGCAATTAAACAGTCATATATGTATATAACACAGCTAATGGCTTTGGGAAGTCAATGTATGGATTTGTTAAGGTCTCCATGGGTTTGGAGGTGCAGATTTTTTAGTGGCCTTGATGTTGGAGCTTGTATCTTCTAAGAAAATGTGCCTATAGAGACATTCAATGTATTATTTGAAAGCACAGAGAATAAGCAACAATATGGTACTAAAATTACCGGCACAGAAGTAAGGGAAAGTTATGAAGATTAGAAATGTGATTAAAAATCAGGAATTTTGGGTCCAGATATTTAATCCCTGTCACAGTGGAGAGAGCCACAGCAAGAGAAGGTACCTGCTGCTCTAATAAGGTTCTTCATCTTCATGAGGCAGCAATCTTCTCTGTTGTCTTCTGGTGGCTGAGAAGATACAGCAGATGACTGTCCTGGGTGAGGAGTGGCAGAAGATGATAGCCCTGACTGAGGAGAGGCAGAAGATGACGGTCCTGACTGAGGAGAGGCAGAAGATGATGGCCCTGGCTGAAGAGTGGCAGCAGATGGTGGTCCATGCTGAGGAGTGGCAGAAGATGATGGCTTTGGCTGAAGAGAAACAGAAGATAATGGCCCTGGCTGAGGAGAGGCCGCAGATGATGGCCCTGGCTGAGGAGTGGCAGAAGATGATGGTCATGACTGAGGAGAAGCAGAAGATAATGGCCCTGGCTGAGGAAAGGCAGCAGATGATGGCCCTGGCTGAGGAGGAGTGGTCTTCTGGAAATGGTTGCCAATGAAGTAAATAATCGAGAAAATGGCTGCAGATTCAAATCCCAAGGTAAGGTTGCTGGTGTTTCATTCTGACATAACTACTGAATTCATCAACAAGCTCTAGCATTGTTGGCGGTGATATAAACTATATGTGGTGTAGGAACTATTTATCCATCTTAATAGGTAAACACAATTCCTTGCATGAACTGCTGCTCTCGCTCGGGATAGTGTATACATGAGAGAACTGGTTACAGTGTCATGAGTGCATTTTTACAAGACGTCAGAGTTCATGCCAGCATTTGGATGGTCTTCCCTTTGGTTCTCTGAAAATCCCTGCAGAAAGCGCGATCTGGTGATCTCAGTTATCTCACTCGTAGTGCATCACTTCCCATATTCAAGGGAAGCTGCTTCCACGTAATAGCTAACAAAATACAGAGCAATCTTGCACAATTTGTGTTATCTCTGTACAATATTTGCCTACATACAAGCCCTACAACACCAACATGACATCAATGTTTACTGATCAGTACTATATTAGGCCTTCAGTTTCACCTCATAAGGCCTCACACATTTTCCTCTTTTCATCTTCTCCACTACACCTTTGCTCGCCAGTAAAAACCTTGCATCCGTAACTAGTAGATAAATAATGCTAACTTAGCATTTTGAATTACTGGTTGTGGTTATAAATTATGGTGTGCTCTATTTTGTGTACAGGCTTTCAAGGACTGAGAGCAGCAGTTCAGCTTGAAAACATTGTGCAAGGCCACCCAAAATAGACCCACTGAAGGCCTATAAGTAGCCACAGTAATTGAGAACAACAACAATATTTATGTTGGGCAAACGAAGGCAGGGATCACCATCATCATACTCATTTGTGTATCATGCCATCTCTGTCATCCTTAACCCTCCAGACTTGCCATGTACTTGGTCTGCCAATGTCCATGTGAAAGTATCATCATGCTGTTTACACCAAGAGCTGCCATTGCCTTTCCTCTAGACTTGCCACTTCCCATACCCTTTACCACGCAGATACAAGCATGTACTGAATAAAAATGGATCCATACATGTAGATCTTCTTCAAAGATAAAGCTCAATCGTAATTAAGATGATCCTTCCGACAAAAAAAGGTTTTAGGCACCGATGTGTATTAATAAGGTTCCGACAGCACTGTCTGCAACACTTATAAAATAAGTATGTGTTTATAATATAGATGTGCTTTATATGCCAGACCTTATGGCATATACTGACCAGCTCATGATACGTTCCAATACATCTGGTCTAGTTTATATACTTCCAGTTAGTCTTTGTAGATTAGTGGAATAGGAAGTATTATTCCAACACATTGAGTATTCGAGTTTTGGTTTGTTATTTGAATACAAAATTCCATAGTATAAATCAATCTTCATTAAGACAGGATTGCCTATCAGTTCTTGGTAATCTCCAGTTGTGAAAAACATCTCTCAACATGACGACAGACCTCTTTCGCAAAAGCAACAATTTTTTTTTAATTAATTATTAATAAAAAATAATAATAAAATTTAAAAAAATAATAAAAAATAAAAATCCAGGTGCTAAACACAGGATTTCTAACTTGACATGCCGAGTAGACTACTTTATCAATATAAAAAATAATCATGAAACTTTACATCTTGCTTGATAGGGTAAGCCAACAACAACAACAACCGATTGCTATGTTCACACCTGTTGTCATGAACGGCCACTTCCTGGTTTGTATTGCAGCTTTTGGAGGCCCTTTGGAACAAAGCTGCACTGGCACCTATGCTTACCTAGAAGTCCTCTGAATCCCATCAAGGTGCCCCTTGATGCTTCATCCTGAAGTTGTTACAGACAGAGTGCAACACAGCTTTTAATTGCAACACTCTGAGTTTATTTGAGGGTTTTTATAACAATTTATAGCTATCACCACCTTTTCCTTTTCAAGAATTCACTTTTGTAACTGTTCATACAATAAGCTGCAGTTTGCTAAAGAATCAGCTCCATTGCAGTCAGCAATCAAAAAATAAGCATCTCTACATCGTGCTGCATCTATAACAAAACTTATAGTAGGAAATCTATCCAGGTACTACAATTTTCACAACAGTGAAATGATTCAGAGTGTTTTTCATAAAGCCTTAGTATCTATGTAGCCTTCCAGAGCAGAATAGCTTACAGAAACAGATATAAAGCCCAGAAAGAGATGCTTCTTGACAGAGTTGCAAACAAGTCGGCTATTCTTAATTTTTTCCCCTTTATCTTGTGTGACCGTCTAACCGGAAGTAAACATTCTATTGCTATTTTATAATGATAGAGCAATATATTGGGCATGTGCAGATAGAAAATATGGCATTTAATGCATATGGATCATTTTTTATATTTGGTTTTGCGAAGGATGTCTGCGTTTACGTCACACTACACTTACAGCGTTTAATCGGTTAATAGACCTGATGCTAATACCAAATTGCAGCTAATAGTATTTGAATTCTAATGGCATGAACAGTCTGAAATGTTTATTCTTGAAAAAAATGTTATATCTGTAAACATTATGGTTATAACCTCCCTCCCCTTTAATAAATCGTAGTCAATCGGTTAGAACTCTTAAGTCCAAAAAGTAAGAAATGCAATGTATGCATGCATGTGCATGTCATGTGCATGTCATGTAAGAAATTAAAATGCAAGAGTCAAACCTTATTCATTGCTTGGGGGCTATAACAGGTAAACACTGTTCATATGCTAACCAGTTTAACAACACTAAAAAAAACACTAAAAAAACAACAACACATGGAATGCTTTTTTTTCGTTAATCTAGCTTGCTAGTACAGGCCAAAGACCCTATGGTAATTTTATCTATAAGCTACAGCTAGTATATACCTCGATCTTCAAAGCTCAAGCACAGCAGGCAATGAATTGCTCTCAAAGTACCCCCTGATGCCTCTTAAATTACTTCTGGTTTTTGAGTCCTTTGTTTATTTGTCGAAGCCGATGACGACATCCCTTCCGCCGCTATAAACCTCACCATTTAAATAACGGCAGAGTTTTATAGATAGAGTCGGGTTAGATGCAGCCTTGCCAGAAAATAGCTCGAGCTAAATTTTTATGACGTGAGATTGAGCTATATTGGTAATGCTAACAATTTGCATTCCTTGTGTGGATATATCCTCTATAGTCGGGAATGTGAAACCTGCATGCGCAGATATATCCACTATCATCCTTAATGAGCTACAAGAAAAAAAACAGTAATGTGAATTAAAAGGTGAAGCCCCCAACAATCTCTAACTGAAACCTTATAAGCATTAAGCCGCTCTCTGTTGGAGTAAAATAATAATATTATTAACCAGATTCAGTTAAACATCTACACCAAGTCAGAAATTCACTCTAAAGTCCCTAACAACATATTATGGGATAGCATTATTGTTGACAAACAGAGTGATTATGTTTTGCATAATCATTGCATGAATATCATTATCTTATCAATATTAGAACAGTAATTAAAAAATATAATTTCTTAACAAAATCTAATTCTTACAAACATTCAACAATCATTTGCTATTTTTTGACAAATACAGACATGGCTATAACTACATAGCTAAGGTATGGGAGACAAAGGAAACCTAATATTGTGTCAGCGTATTATCACTCACAATATATGATCCACACAGTGGGTCCTTGTATGCCCCCTACACAATAGTGTTATTTATGCTATTGAAGTTTTGTATCATATTGTTTACATGCATTCTGTCCTTCTACAAAACACACCTCTTTGCCACTAAGTACCACTTAATATATCCATATATCCACAAGAGACATTGGTTTACGATGCTGTGGAGCCTCCAGATGCCTGTCACAGGTAGACCAATACATGTCAAATGGAGGTACAAACTCGAGAACACCCATGTGAGCAACCCAAGGAAAGGTTTGATCTCTTCTATGAAGGTATCTGACCATGGACGTACTCGTGGAGTAGTGGTGCACTGTTGTACCACATAACAACTATAACCAGTGGCCGACACACTTATAGGTACAAATAAAAAGAGGCAAAAAAAACTGACCTGCTGATAAAGTTGACGTCATCTCAGGCCAGGAGTTAGGGAGTACTCTGGCTTGTTGGCTCTTTCATCCTCCAATTTCCAACTGGAGTTGAAAGTGAGCTGACTAATGTATGCAAAGGTACAACTGAATGGGTAGAGGAAGAAGCAGTTACAGATTGTACCAGGTATTGTACGCATCTAGCAGAATGAGGTGCAGGCTGTTTTATAGGAGTAGAACCACCACTGGCGTAAACAAACCACTTTTGGCAGAAACCCACCTGGTTTACAAGAGCCTAGTTACTCTAGTGTCCTGTGATCCGCTACAAGAGCCTAGTTACTCTAGTGTCCTGTGATCAGAAGCTGGAGAAATTCGAGATTGAGTTGTGAGAGCGTGAGAGCAATGTGGGAGGGAAATGAAAGAACAGCAGGGAGGGGGTCATTTGAGGGCTGCTGGAGTTGTGGCAGTTGCTGGGGAGTAAGTTGTGGCAGTTGCTGGGGAAGGAATTGTGAGAGGAGATGAAGAGAAAAGAGAGAGTATTACCCAGGAAATAAACTGCTACAGCCCTTGGTCATCTAATTGGCTAATACCATAGCTAGATCCCATTCCCAAACCTGAGAGGCCGCCTTCTTCATCCATCCATACTCTGTCAGCGACCAAGCCACCACTCACTGCTGTAGCGCTAAGCTAATCCACCAAAGTCAATTCTTGTGGCCAACCAATCCAAGGCTCTACATTCGCAAGAAGTCTCACCCAGGAAAGAAGGATGCCACAATCTTCTTCCTCACTAGAGTCATCCTCAGACGAGTCAAGAGTATCGCCATCCCTTGAAAAATGATTCCTGCAAGACTTAGTAACCTAGTATTTTGTATTATCAAAATGTAAATGGCTGATGCTTCAAATTTTTCCTATCTTGGTTACTGAATAGTGACACCTTGAAATTAAGTGCAAAAATAGAGCTTGAAATACAAGATTTTATAGCATATAAATTATTACTCATAACCTATCACGTGCATGTGTCTTCCCGATTGACAAACCCCAGAGCGCTGTATGGCACTAGCGAGAGTGAGTGGGTTAATCCATCACTGGATATGTCCATGACTACCAACATTACATATTCAGATGAACCAAGACAAGCACTTAGCACTTCCTCCAGGCTTTTGCACTTCGAACTCGTCATATATAGCACTATGAATATTAATAAGTAGCTGTAATAGGAAAGCAAGCTAAAATCCTACCAACCCAGGTTACCCATAACAACCAAACCCAACAATCCCATCACCACAAACATCTCAAATATCAAGGTAATTCTAGCTCCATCACAACCAGACCCATTACCATCTTACTCACCACAACCACCCCAAAATAAGATCATATCTAACTGACAGATATTAAACTATGTACACTTCACTCCTAATATGCACATTACCATCCACACTGTGTAGGTCAAAGTACACAGCATCGAAGAGCTACTCTTCCAATATTCACAGAGTCAGTACATCTCTCATCCATCAATGATTATGCTGATAAACTTTGCCGAACATCACACAAATGCTGTCCAAGATCTGGAGTTATGAAGGGGAACTAACAGGTTATGTCACTCTCACAGGCTTCTCACACATCTACTCAATGCTTCTCCTCTAGCTGGAATAAATTTGCTTAAAGCAAAGCTTTCTTTCTTTATTATAGCTAACATGTAAGAAGTCAAATTTCCTCCTGATATGTTATCAGCTGACGACTTATTCTGTAGATGTAAGTGTAGTTATGAGCATCAGAAGGCGTCTATGGTTGAGTAGCAGCAACATACTAAAGTGTGAACGAATAGCGCCCTCTTGACGTGATCCTAACAGTCATGTTACAAAGTTTTGGCCAAGCAGTCCACAAAATATAAATTGATGTTCTTCGACAAAAGCATGTCAGCAAATGGAGTATGTGCACACAGTGCTCTACAGAAAGACCACATGGTAGCCATCAGCTTTCCAAAGTTAATGTGCTTCAGCCAGTATGAAATTTCCCGTCTTCCCTCCTTATGGGCCAAGGGTAGCCACTGCTAAGCAACAATGGCACAGATAAGGGAGCGCTTCAGGGACTAAGTTTCCGCCCTTCCTTGGGACAGCTAACAACACAGGAATAGGGTGGGCAGGTTCAAGGGTCAGGCTTGGATATAAAGGTTTTCAGCTTTACTGCTTCAACCGTCACAGAAGGAACTAAAAAAGTAATATTAGCTCTTGCAATGCATGAGAAAGGCTTCTCCCCCCTCCCCCTTTTTTTACAAACTAAGCTCGCATCAGTCAACCTCCTTATGCACTTGCCTTATATCATGGTATTTCAACTCTACTTCAGGATAAAAAAACTAATTCAGCGGAATAGCCAGCTCAAAATCTTCATCTCATTTTCCGTGTGTCGTGCAAAAGAAGAAGAAAAAGAGCAACCTGTGTCAATGTTCAAGACGTCCCTATAATCTTTATTAGAAGTATACTTCATCCAAACATCACGTTCAAGTAGGAACTTTATTCAAACTGGAAACATATCAGCTTTACTGTAAGTATTCGCTTCTGACAACAAAACAGCAGCAAAGAAATCCACCCAGGGACAACTCCTTTCTCAAGAGAGACGGGATTTAGAGCAATTCCAGGAAGCATACTGTAGACGTCTGTGCAGCTTTCCTCCGAAGAAGGACTTCCAGAAACAGCAATAAAGGCCGGTAAGAAACCGTTCACTATGGCAGTTGAAATTGTCTACAATTTTTTTCTTCACAAGCCCCCCTCAAGCCAGAAGTAATTTAAGACTATTTCATACACCTAGATAGAGCAGTCAACTGGACATGAGCAGGTTAAAAAATCCAGTGTCTAGCGCAAATAGAACACAGAACATTAAAAAAATATAATAAAATAGTGTTTCGGTTGGTCCTTAACTGGAGGCAGCCATTTTTTCAAGATGCAATACATTAAAAATAATAATAACACTACGTAGTGGGCAGGCTCTTTGTGCTTCTCGCTGCACTCTATGCTTAGTCATAAGTTGCTGAAAGGATGAGGGCTCTCTGCTGGAAGTCGCCCAATATTACCAACAACTTCATATTTTACAGCATTGCATCTGTGATAAGCAAGTATTACTAGATTAAACCGAAATCCCATACTCAGAATGGGCAAACCATATGAGTTGGCAGATATGCGAGCTATGCTATAATGAACACATGGTATATGAAAATTGACTTTTAGCTTCTAGATTTGTCAACATTCAGTTAGCCTCTCACAAGAGAACAATAGAGCCATCCAAACAGCAGTTAGAGTATTATGGTGACTAGTCCTTCCAATCTCACAAGTGGATTACCAAGACAACATGGATGACTACACATTAGAAGTCAACATGGATGACTACACATTTAGAAAACAGCATGGTGACTACACATTTAGAAAGTCAACATGGATGACCATTTAGAAGACAACATGGATGACTACACATTTAGAAGACAACATGGATGACTACACATTTAGAAGACAACATGGATAACTACACATTTAGAAGACAACATGGATGACTACACATTCAGAAGACAACATGGATGACTACACATTTAGAAGACAACATGGATGACAACACATTTAGAAGACAACATGGATAACTACACATTTAGAAGACAACATGGATGACTACACATTCAGAAGACAACATGGATGACTACACATTTAGAAGACAACATGGATGACTACACATTAAGAATACGTGGATGATAACACATTTAGAAGACACCATGGATGACTACACCTTTAGAAAACAACATGGATGACAACACATGTTTAGCATTTACAAAATATAAACTTCTCTCTTTATATGAAAACACAAAATGTTAGCTCTAGAAAAGTCTAACCCTATATTATGTATTATAGCTCTTAGAACTGCTGATTTGATAACGGCTACCTTGTTTGAATTACAGAAATGATTACTCGACCCGAAGACCAGAAGTAATTAGGAGCACTGGGAAATTTTTAATGGTACTATGCAATTTTGTATATGGCTTAGTACTATACACACTGGATTATTTATCCCACTGACATGTCATCTAATGTAAAAGTGTATGAACAACTATGACAGTATTACTTAATGTACCTCTCTAGTATCACAGCTTGCAAGATAGGTTATACAAATGCCACATACCTGGGGAGGAGAGACACCCAAGTGCCTCAATATTCAGACACACTTGATCCCGAGTCCACTCAACTGCCACTATGTGTAGAACTCGAGTGACGACTGGTGATGGTAGCACTGTATCCTCAATGTCATATTTACTCGTACGCATAAACACCTTTTTTAAATAAATACGTACATGGCATTATATTCTTTTTCTTGCTGCTGTTATAATGGCTACTGAATTACACACGAGTTCTAATAGCTACTGCAATCCTGCTTCCCTTTCCCTTGTAACATACATGATGTCAGCCACAATGGTCATCACTGGTTTGTATTAGCAAACCACTTATAAAAACATTACTATCGTACCATAGTTTCCATGGATTCATCAGATATTGTCAATGGATGAAGACTTCCCTCTGTGCCATCTCCAATGTGGACTTCAAATCTAGTCACGTAATAATTGAATTTAAATGTCCCACCATACCCGGCAGTTTGGATTATGGAAATATTGACATCCATTTCAAAGGTAACCTGCAGCCAGGGTTTCGATGATGGTGGGAGAGAATCAGAAGAACACCACGATATTCCATCAAGCCTCGCCTCCGCAGGAGTGTATTTACCATCCACAGAATCTGCTGCAAAGAACTGGTCAGATACTTTGTACCTATTGCCAGATATCAATGGCTCAATGAAACCATCCAAGCAAGATTCTGTGCAAGAGAGACATTTGCACGTGATTCTATGCAAGATGAGACATTTGCATGATTCTAAGAAAGATGAGACATTTGTATGTGATTCTATGCAAGATGAGACATATGCATGTGATTCTATGCAAGAGAGACATTTGCATGTGATTCTATGCAAGATGAGACATTTGCATGATTCTATGCAAGATGAGACATTTGTATGTGATTCTATGCAAGATGAGACATATGCATGTGATTCAATGCAAGATGAGACATTTGCATGATTCTATGCAAGATGAGGACATTTGCATGTGATTCTATGCAAGAGAGACATTTGCATGTGATTCTATGCAAGACACTGTAAGACATTCCCTACTGTTCTAAACACAGTGATGTTTGTTAAATTGCAAATCTTGAATCTAATGATAATGTTGGTAATGATGATGATACAATACAATGCCGGCATGACAATAATAATAATAATTATTGTGAAGATATTGATGACAGTATTGATACCGACTATCTACATGTTCACCAATACCACGACCACCATCATCAGGCATGCTTTCATCAAGATATTTTCAGTAATGAAGGAATGCAGTTGTTCATGACAAGTGCTCAGTTATAGAACTTGGAACCATGCACATGACCAAAGTGACGAGTATATCTATTTGCAATCTTGGATGGTGACAGAGTAGATGTGAAATTTGTAAGAACCACACCCATATAGGTATAGTGAACACTATGTGGCATGTGCATGCGACGTGGTGCACCTCGGTGTTCTGGCCACTCTCCGGGACCTATAATGAGTACTATAGGTTCACTGATAAAGATTTATGAACCATGGTTTAGGTTAACTTTGTCATAACACAATGCCTCAAATATTGGTCAATTCTAACTTGGAAAGACCCATCCGTGGGTCCAGTGCCACCATAATCTTTTTAGCTGATTTTGAAGGCGAGTGTTTGGTACCATGGATGAATATGATTAACAGGATCCTACTCAGTTCACTAGTTAAGCGTTTATAAACTAAGGTCTAAGATGATTTTTGTTTTGACAGAAAGTACTTTAACCAAACATAATATTGAAAGTAATTAATAAGGTATTGATGCTGTCATACATATATATATTGGTTGTTGTGCGTGCGCAAACAGGAGAAGGAAAATAAAAATCACTTAAAACAAGGCATAAAAATCATTATGCACACTCCAATTAGCTATCCATACTGGCTGAAAAAACTAAGAGCTGGAGGAACCAGAGTAGTCTCACAAGGGTCTGCAAAGAACAGCTAAACACAAGCAAAACTTGAGAAATATATTGAGGAGTGAGCCAAAATCAGTAGGACTAAAATACAACAGCATTAGCTAGGTTGGCACAGAAGAAAGCAGGAAACCATTGAAAATTGACAGCAAGGAGAGAGATGAAAGAACAGCAAATGTAAACACAGTGAACATACAAGAAGAGAGCATGGAATACATGAGCAGGTCTACCAACATCAACACTGTTGCTGAGACAAAATGGACATGCCAAGAGAGAACAAAATAATAATAACAATATTAAAAACAACCATGGAAATGATATATGAAAATAATGCACTATAATTAGCTGTTTCAACAAAATGGACACAGGAAGAGACAAAGTGGACAAGATGTCAATTACTTGGGGAGGGGGGAGGGGTGGTAAGGCTGACTTTGGTTCAGTCCCAGATATGGACTATTTTGTATACTTTGGTAGAGGGGGTGTGGGCCAATATCACGATTGGACTATGCTAGGACCTGCCTAATGTCTACCACCATGTTTTGACTCATGATGGCCAAGGGTCAAATGATCAAAAATTAAGACTATCATTCACTCTGATGATGGCCGCATGGGCAGCCCAATGCACAAGTGTCATCAATTTTGATATACTTCAATCAAGTCCTACTATAAGAAAAAAGAGAATTATTGTTTGCAGATAGATTCTCAAGTGCGAAGCACAACCACATCACATAACCAAGTTGGTAATAAATCATTATTTTGTGTACATTTGATCAAGTGAACACTCCTCCACACTGTAGTCTCCTCCACACTGCACCTAATATCTATGCAATTCAAGTTCTTAAATGAATGTACCATCAGTTGCATCTTCCCAGTCAGACTGTAGCACCAGGTTCATAATTCACTGCCTTATGCACACAGACTACAGAGATTGGATCCAAAAGTGTAAAACTGTATTCTGGTTGGTGTCTGCCTTATCAAAGACTGAAATGTAGAGCTGCTTAACCTCAGAATACATAATAGCCAGATGCTAGCTCTTTCCATATCTACAATCTTATTGGCAGGCATACAATCCTGGAAACAGGCACCAGAATCTTACCAACTATTTACCAATTATTTTTCCCCTACCTTTCTTTTAGAAAAAAATGCATGGCCCACATGACTACCGTTGACCAACCAAACAAACCTCAATTCTTTCCCAACCCAAGTGGAAAAAGGTTGGAGCTATATGAAACAGGAATGGGGGAAATGATATTTGAAAGTGACAGTCTTAAATGATACACTAACTGCATCAATGTAGCTAAACATGGTGTAGCTGAACAACAGCTAGGTAACATTTTTATTCTTGCATAATTTACCTGAAAAGGTAACTAATAGTAATTGCAGACACAGTAGAATACACAGCCAATTCACTTCTTCCATCTTCGTGTACATACCACCAAGCCACCAACGACACGTGTGGCTATGGGCGAAGAAACTGCGATTAAAAATCTCGCAGACTACCTCAATCAAGGGTTAGTAAATTGAAGTGAAAAGCGGAAATAGAACGAAAAACGGAAGCAGACGAGTACATCAACCGGCAATCTAAAATGGAAATGTTCATCATAAAAATGGTCGCTTACTGCCTTTCTTCCTGCTCTTCAAACAACTGGCTGGTGACATGTTAGATTCGATCCAGACCAGATATTTCCAAGTTTCCTCCAAGACTAGATTCTTATCATCCAAGCTCAGATGGTGATTCGCTCTCGCGTGTGTAGCGAGAACCAATCGTGCTACGATATTGGAAGTCAGGAAGCCAAATAACCTCGTCCACTGCTGATGTGTAGTCAATTTCCTAAGCCAAATTCCAGCAATTCAACGCCCAGGTGGATGACTACATTGATGACTGCATTTTGGCCTGAGGATTCTCGATAGCCGACCCTTACCAAATAGCTTCGCTGAGCAATGGTCTGGTACTTTTCCGTCTAGTTGTTTCCCGGCTCTAAGTGTTTGTGGTTGATAGGCGGTCTTTCGTTACGTAATTAGAACCTCGGCTACGGCAAGAACTCGCGGGGGAACTTTGACTAATAAGATTAGGCCAGAAATGAGAAGACTGGGAAGAAGTGTGTACGAAAAGCGCATTGAAATGGTATAGGTTTGCAAAAGGTGGTACAGGGTGGAGAGATATGTAAGGTCCTACAGGGTCAGGAGAGTGTAAGGTTGATGTTCAGGCTGAGGACTGGTTCAGCTGGGTTGTCAGAGGATAAGAAGAGATGTAGAATGGTTAGTGGTGAGAGGTATGTGGGAGTAGGGGAGGATATGGCTCGTTTCCTGGTGGGTTGTGGGGAATTCGAGGTTGGTGCTGTTAGATGATTTGTGCAGAATTGTGGGGACCAGAGAGTGGTTGGATGAATTTTGGAGAGTGGACAAAGACGGAAAGGTGACATTGCTGTTGAGAATAGATGTGGAGGGCATATGTAACAAGAGTGATGTAGTATGTGGGAGAATGCCTATTGTTTTGGTTGGGTAGATGTTGGCAGTGAAGGAAGCAATTATTGTATGGGTAGGTTGTTAGATATTGGTGCTCTTCTCTCTTGCTACCTCGATTTCTCCTTGAACAGTTGGACACAGTATATAGTTTTTAATTCGTAGATTACCTTTTATTTAGTCTGCCATTAAGAATTAGGTAGTTAATTGTTGCTATATGTATATTGTATGTGGTGGCCTTGACAGGCTCAGCAATATCAAGATTAAATCATGAAGTTCATCATTTACACAGCAAAATGACACAAATCAATCAACACCCCACATGGAAAAGTACAAGACCTTTGCCCAGCTAAGCGATTTGCAGGGATGTATGCAGACAATTTGGTTTTTCTCAACAAATTTGAAAAGAGGCAAATCCAGAAGAAAATTTGAATTTTTTAAACAACTGTTTTTGACCAAACCAGTAAAAAAGGACAAATATTAACTAAAACTGTTATTCTCCTCAAACTGAGTCACATACAGCTTAACTATGTTTTTTGTTGTATTGGAGCATTTTTGGGTAAATTCACAGAAACCTTCTCTTTTTAGTCAAAAAAGTGACATCTCAGAAAAAGTTCAGAAATACTTAGAAATTTTTTTTTTCTCAACTAGTTTGAAAAGGGGAAAATCCAGATGAAAATTTGAATTTTTTTAAACAATTTTTTTTTAGAAAACCTATAAAAGGTGACAAATATTAACAAAAACTGTTTTTCTCTATAAAATGAGCCACATACAGCTTAACTATGCTTTTGTGTTGTTTTGAAGTATTTTTGGGGAAATTCACTGAAAAAATCTCTTTTTAGTCAAAAAGTGACTATCTCAGAAAGAAGCTCAGAAATACTCAGAAAGTTTGTTTTTCTCTACAAATTTGAAAAGGGGCAAATCCGGAAGAAAATTTGAATTTTTAAACAACTGTTTTTGATCAAATCAGTAAAAGGGGACAAATATTGGTAAAAAATATTTGTTGTTTTCGAGCATTTTTAGGGAAATTCACAGAAACCTTCTCTTTCTCGTCAAAAAAAGTGACTATCTCAGAAAGAAGCTCAGAAATACTTAAAAAGTTTGTTTTTCCCAACAAGTTTGAAAAGGGGAAAATCCAGAAGAAAATTTGGGTTTTTTAAACAAATGTTTTTGATCAAACCAAAAAAGGGGACAAATATTAACAAAAACTGTTTTTCTCCTCATAGTGAGCCACATACAGCTTAACTATGCTTTTGTGTTGTTTTGAAGCATTTTTGGGGAAATCACTGAGAACTTCTCTTTTTAGTCAAAAGGTGACTATCCCAGAAAGAAGCTCAGAAATACACAGAGAGTATGTTTTTCTCTACAAATTTAAAAAGGGGCGAATCCAGAATTTTTTTTGGATATTAAACATTTGTTTTTGATCAAATCAGTAAAAAAGGACAAATTTTAACTATAACTCTTTTTCTCCTCAAACTGAGTCACCTACAGCCTATGCTTTTTTGTTTTTTGCAGATTTTTGGGGAAATTTACAGAAACCTTCTCTTTTTAGTCAAAAAAGTGACGATCTCACAAAGAAGCTCAGAAAAACTTAGAAAGTGTGTTTTTCTCAACAAGTTTGAAAATGGGAAAATTCAGATGAAAATTTGGATTTTTTAAACAAATATTTTTGAGCAAACCAGTAAAAGGGGACAAATATTAACAAAAACTGTTGTTCTCCATAAATTGAGCCACATAACAGCTTAACTATGCTTTGGTGTTGTTTTGAAGCATATTTGGGGAAATTCACAGAAAAAATTAATTTTTTGTCAAAAAATTGACTTTCTCAGAAAGAAGCTCAGAAATACTCAGAAATTTGTTTTTCTAAGCAAGTTTGAAAAGGGGCAAATCCAGAAGAAAATTTGAATTTTTAAAAAAAATGTTTTTGATTAAACCAGTAAAAGGGGACAACTATTGGTAAAAACTGTTTTTCTCCTCAAAGTGAGTCACATTCAAATTAATTATACGTTTTTGATGTTTTGGAGCATTTTGGGGGAAATTCACAGAAACCTTCTCTTTTTTGTCAAAAAAGTGAATATCTCAGAAAGAAGCTCAGAAATACGTAAAAAGTTGGTTTTTCTCAACAAGTTTGAAAAGGGGAATATCCAGAAGGAAATTTAGATTTTTTAAACAAATTTTTTTGACCAAACCATTAAAAGGGGACAAATATTGATAAAAACTGTTTTTTTCCTCAAAGTGAGTCACATACAGCTTCACTATACTTATTTTTGGAGCATTTTTAGGAAAATTCACAGAAACCTTCTCTATTTAGTCAAAAAAGTGACTATTTCAGAAAGAAGCTCAGAAAAACTCAGAAAGTTGGTTTTTCTCTACAAATTTGAAAAGTGTCAAATCCAGAAGAAAATTTGGGTTTTTTAAAACAACTATTTTGGCTTAAATCAGTAAAAGGGGACAAATATCGATAAAAATTGTTTTTCTCCTCAAAGTGAGCCACCTACAGCTTAGCTATGCTTTTCTGTGGTTTTGAAGCAACTTTGGGGAAATTCATAGGAAATTTCTCTTATTAGTCAAAAAATGACTATCTCAGAAAGAAGCTCAGAAATACTCAGAAAGTTTGTTTTTCTCTCCAAATTTGAAAAGGGACAAATCGAGAAGAAAATTTAGATTTTTAAACTAATGTGTTTGATCAAATTAGTAAAAGGGGCAAATATTGGTAAAAACTGTTTTTCTCCTCAAATTGAGTCACATACAGCATGTTTTTTTGTTGTTTTGGAGCATTTTGGGGGAAATTCACAGAAACCTCTTTTTAGTCAAAAAATTGACAATCTCAGAAAGAAGCTCGGAAATACTTAGAAAGTTTGTTTTTCTCAACATGTTTGAAAAAGGAAAAATCCAGATGAAAATTTGGATTTTTTAAACAACTTTTTTTTAACAAACCAGTAAAAGGGGACAAATATCAACAAAAAATGTTTTTCTCCATAAAATTAGCCACATACAGCTTAACTGTTTTTGTGTCATTTTGAAACATATTTGGGGAAATTCACAGAAACCCTCTCTTTTTAGTCCAAAAAGTGACTATCTCAGAAAGAAGCTCAGAAATACTTAGAAAGTTTGTTTTCCTCAACAAGTCAAGTTTGAAAAGGGCCAAATCCAGAAGAAAATTTATTTATTTTTTTTTTAAGTTTTTGATCAAACCAGTAAAAGGGGACAAATATTAACTCAAACTGTTATTCCCTTCAAACTGAGTCACATATAGCTTAACTATGCTTTTTTGTTGTATTGGAGCATTTTTGGGTAAATTAACAGAAACCTTCTCTTTTAGTCCAAAAATTGACTATCTCAGAAGGAAGCTCAGAAATACTTAGAAATTTTGTCTTTCTCAACAAGTTTGAAAAGGGGCAAATCCAGAAGAAAATTTGAATTTTTTAAACAAATGTTTTTGATCAAACCAGTAAAAGGGAATAAATATTGGTAAAAACTGTTTTTTTCCTCAAAGTGAGTCACATTCAAATTAACTATCCTTTTTTGTTGTATTGGAGCATCTTTGGGAAATTCACAGAAAACTTCTCTTTTTAGTAAAAAAATGACTATCTCAGAAAGAATCTCAGAAATACTTAGAAAGTTCGTTTTTCTCAAGTTTGAAAAGGGGAAAATCCAGACGAAAATCGGGGGTTTTTTAAACAACTTTTTTTTAACAAACCAGTAAAAGGGGACAAATATTAACAAAAAATGTTTTTCTCCATAAAATTAGCCACATACAGCTTAACTATGCTTTTGTGTCATTTTGAAGCATATTTGGGGAAATTCACAGAAACCATCGCTTTTTAGTAAAAAAAAATGACTATCTCAGAAAGAAGCTCAGAAATACACAGAAATTTGTTTTTCTCAACAAGTTTGAAAAGGGGCAATTCCTGAAGAAAATTTTAATTTTTTAAACAATTTTTTTTTATCTAACCCGTAAAAGGGGACCAATATTGATAAAAACTCTTTTTCCCCTCAA
Source organism: Leptonemataceae bacterium (assembly GCA_965261955.1). Lineage (GTDB taxonomy): Bacteria > Spirochaetota > Leptospiria > Leptospirales > Leptonemataceae > JABAAI01. The sequence goes on along the minus strand of CBDHEM010000025.1, from coordinate 9,077 downwards.
ATTGAGACACATACAGATTAACTTTGCTTTTGTGTTGTTTTGAATATTTTGGGGCAAATTCACAGAAACCTTTTCTTTTCAGTCAAAAAAGTGACTATCTCAGAAAGAAGCTGAGAAATACTAAGAAATTTTGTTTTACTCAACAAGTTTGAAAAGGGGCAAATTCAGAAGAAAATTTAGATTTTTAAAGAAATGTTTCTGATCATACCAGTCAAGCAGGACAAATATAGGTAAAAACTGTTTTTCTCCACAACGTAATTCACATACAGCTTAAATGCTTTTTACTTGTTTTGGAGCATTTTGGGGAAAATTCACAGAAAATATTTCTTTTTAGACAGAAAATTGACTTTCTCAGAAAGAAGCACAGAAATACACAGAAATTTGTTTTTCTCAACATGTTTGAAAAGGGGAAAATCCAGAAGAAAATTTAGATTTTTTAAACAAAATTTTTTTATCAAACCATTAAAAGGGGACAAATATTGGTAAAAACTGTTTTTCTCCTCAAAGTGAGTCACATTCAAATTAACTATGGGTTTTTGATGTTTTGGAGCATTTTTTGGGAAATTCACAGAAACCTTCTCTTTTTAGTCAAAAAAGTGACTATCTCAGAAACAAGCTCAGAAATACTTAGAAAGTTTGTTTTTCTCAACAAATTTGAAAAGGGAAATATCGAGAAGAAAATTTGGATTTTTTAAACAACTTTTTTTGACCAAACCAGTAAAAGGGGACAAATATTGGTTATAACTGTTTTTCTCCTAAAAGGAGTCACATACAGCTTAACTATGCTTTTTTGTTGGAGCATTTTTGGGGAAATTCATCGAAACCTTCTCTATTTAGTCAAAAAAGTGACCCTCGCAGAAAGAAGCTCAGAAAAACTTAGAAAGTTTGTTTTACTCAAAAAGTTTGAAAAGACGCAAATTAAGAAGAAAATTTGAATTTTTTAAACAAATGTTTTTGATCAAACCAATAAAAGGGAACAAGTATTAAAAAAAAACTGTTTTTGACCTCATAGTGAGCCACATACAGCTTAAAACTATGCTTTTGTGTTGTTTTGAAGCATTTTGGGGGAAATTCACAGAAAACATTTCTTTTTAGTCAAAAAATTGACTTTCTCAGAAAGAAGCTGAGAAATACTAAGAAAGTTTGTTTTACTCAACAAGTTTGAAAAGGGGCAAATTCAGAAGAAAATTGGGATTCTTAAAGAAATGTTTTTGATCAACCAGTCAAGCGGGACAAATATAGGTAAAAACTGTTTTTCTCCACAAAGTGAGTCACATACAGCTTAACTATGCTTTTGTGTTGTTTTGGAGCATTTTGGGAGAAATTCACAGAAAATATTTCTTTTTAGGCAAAAAATTGACTTTCTCAGAAAGAAGCACAGAAATACACAGAAATTTGTTTTTCTATACAGTTTTGATAAGGGAAAAATCCAGAAGAAAATTTGGATTTTTTAAACAAATGTTTTTGATCAAACCAGTAAAAGGGGACAAATATTGGTAAAAACTTTTTCTCCTCAAAGTGAGTCATATTCAAATTAATTATGCGTTTATGATGTTTTGGAGAATTTTTTGGGAAATTCACAGAAACCTTCTCTTTTTAGTCAAAAAAGTGACTATCTCAGAAACAAACTAAGAAAGACTTAGAAAGGTTTTTTTTTCTCAACAAGTTTGAAAAGGGGAATATCCAGAAGAAAATTTGGATTTTATAAACAACTGTTTTTGAACAAACCAGTAAAAGGGGACAAATATTGGTAAAAAATGTTTTTCTCCTAAAAGAGAGTCACATATAGCTTAACTATGCTCTTTTGTTGGAGCATTTTTGGGGAAATTCATCGAGACCTTCTCTATTTAGTCAAAAAAGTGACTATCTCAGAAAGAAGCTCAGAAATACTTAGAAAGTTTATTTTACTCAACAAGTTTGAAAAGGGGCAAATTCAGATGAAAATTTGGATTTTTTAAACCAATGTTTTTGATCAAACCAAAAAACGTGGACAAATATTAACAAAATCTGTTCTTGTCCTCATAGTGAGCCACATACAGCTTAACTATGCTTTTTCGTTGGAGCATTTTTGGGGAAATTCAACAAAACCTTCTCTATTTAGTCAAAAAAAGTGTTTATCTCAGAAAGAAGCTCAGAAAAACTTAGAAAGTTTGTTTTTCCCATCAAGTTTGAAAAGGGGAAAATCCAGAAGAAAATCTGGATTTTTTAAACAACTTTTTTTTAACAAACCAGTAAAAGGGGACAAATATTAACAAAAAATGTTTTTCTCTATAAAATTAGCCAAATACAGCTTTACTATGTTTTTGTGTCATTTTGAAGCATATTTGGGGAAATTCAAAGAAACCTTCGCTTTCTAGTCCAAAAAATGACTATCTCAGAAAGAAGCTCAGAAATATACAGAATTTTTTTTTTCTCTACAAATTTAAAGGGGGGCAAATCCAGAAAAAAATTTGGATATTTAAACAAATGTTTTTGATTATTCAGTAAAAGGGGACAAATATTAATAAAAACTGTTTTTGTCCTCAAATTGAGCCACATACAGCTTAACTATGCTTTTAATTTTTGTGGATATTCACAAAAAAAAATTCTTTCTAGTCCAAAAATTGGCTTTCTCAGAGAGAAGCTCAGAAATACCCAGAAATTTGTTTTTCTCAACAAGTTTGAAAATGGGCAATTCCTGAAGAAAATTTTGATTTTTTAAACTGTTTTTTATCTAACCAGTAAAAGGGGACAACTATTGGTAAAGCTGTTTTTCTCCTTAAGTGGGTCACATTCAAATTAACTATGCTTTTTTGATGTTTTGGAGCTTTTTTGTGTAAATTCACAGAAATCTTCTATTTTTAGTCAAAAAAGTGACAATCTCAGAAAGAAGCTCAGAAATACTTAGAAAGTTTGTTTTTCTCAACAAGTTTGAAAAGGGGAAAATCCAGATGAAAATTTGAATTTTTTAAACAAATATTTTTGATCAAATCAGTAAAATGGGACAAATATTGGTAAAAAATGTTTTTCTCCTAAATGGGAGTCACATATAGCTTAACTATGCTCTTTTGTTGGAGCATTTTGGGGGAAATTCATCGAGACCTTCTCTATTTAGTCAAAAAAGTGACTATCTCAGAAAGAAGCTCAGAAATACTTAGAAAGTTTATTTTACTCAACAAGTTTGAAAAGGGGCAAATTCAGATGAAAATTTGGATTTTTTAAACCAATGTTTTTGATCAAACCAAAAAAAGTGGACAAATATTAACAAAATCAGTTTTTGTCCTCATAGTGAGCCACATACAGCTTAACTATGCTTTTTTGGTTGGAGCATTTTTGTGGAAATTCAACAAAACCTTCTCTATTTAGTCAAAAAAGTGTTTATCTCAGAAAGAAGCTCAGAAATACTCAGGTTTGTTTTTCTCTACAAATTTTAAAAGGGGCAAATCCAGAAGAAAATTTGGATTTTTAAACAATTTTTTTGGATCAAATCAGTAAAAGGCGCAAATATTGGTAAAAACTGTTTTTCTCCTAAAATTGAGTCACATACAGCTTAATTATGCTTTTTTGTCGTTTTGGAGCATTTTGGGGGAAATTCACAGAAACCTTCTCTTTTTTGTCCAAAAAGTGACTATCGTAGCTTAGAAATACTCAGAATTTTTGTTTTTCTCTACAAATTTAAAAATGGGCGAATCCAGAAGAAAATTTGGATATTTAAACATCTGTTTTTCATTAAATCAGTAAAACAGGACAAATTTTAACTAAAACTCTTTTTCTCTCCAAACTGAGTCACTTACAGCTTAACTATGCTTTTTTGTTGTTTTGGAGATTTTTGGGGAAATTTACAGAAACCTTCTCTTTTAGTCAAAAAAGTGACAATCTCACAAAGAAGCTCAGAAAAACATAGAAAGTTAGCTTTTCTCAACAAGTTTGAAAATGGGGAAATTCAGATGAAAATTTGGATTTTTTAAACAAATTTTTTTGAGCAAACAAGTAAAAGTGGACAAATATTAACGAAAACGGTTTTTCTCCATAAAATGAGCCACATACAGCTTAACTATGCTTTGGTGTTTTTTTTAAGCATATTTGGGGAAATTCACAGAAAACATTTTTTTTTTTTCAAAAAATTAACTTTCTCAGAAAGAAGCTCAGAAATATTCCGAAATTAGTTTTTCTCAGCAAGTTTGAAAAGGGCCAAATCCAGAAGAAAATTTTGAATTTTTAAACTATTTTTTTGATCAAACCAATGGAATGTGAAAAATATTAAAAAAAAAAAAATTTCTCCTCATATTGAGCCACATACAGCTTAACTATGCTTTTCTGTTGTTTTGAAGCATTTATGGGGCAATTCACTGAAAACTTCTCTTTTTAGTCAAAAAAGTGACTATCTCAGAAAGAAGCTCAGATATACTTAGAAAGTTTGTTTTTCTCAACAAGTTTGAAAAGGGGAATACCCAGAAGAAAATTTGGATTTTTTAAACAATTTTTTGGACCAAACCATTAAAAGGGAACAAATATTGGCAAAAACTGTATTTTTCCTCAAAGTGAGTCATATACAGCTTAACTGTGCTTTTTTGATGGAGCATTTTTGGGGGAAATTCAACGAAACCTTCTCTATTTAGTAAAAAAAGTGATTATCTCAGAAAGAAGCTCAGAAATACTTAGAAAGTTTTTTTTCTCAACAAATTTTATAAGGGGGGAAATCCAGATGAAAATCTGGATTTTTTAAACAACTGGTTTTTAACAAACCAGTAAAAGGGGACAAATATTAACAAAAAATGTTTTTCTCCATAAAATTAGCCACATACAGCTTAACTATGCTTTTGTGTCATTTTTGAAGCATATTTGGGGACACTCACAGAAACCTTCGCCTTTTAGTCAAAAAAATGACCCTCTCAGAAAGAAGCTCAGAAAATACACAGAAATTTGTTTTTCTCAACAAGTTTGAAAAGGGGCAATTTCTTGAAGAAAATTTTGATTTTTTAAACAACTGTTTTTGATCTAACCCATAAAAGGGGACAAATATTGATAAAAAAATCTTTTTCCCCTCAAATTGAGCCACATACAGATTAACTTTGCTTTTGTATTGTTTTGAAGCATTTTGGGGGAAATTCACAGAAACCTTCTCCTTTTCAGTCAAAAAATTGACTATTTCAGAAAGAAGCTCAGAAACACTTAGAAAGTTGTTTTTCTCAACAAGTTTGAAAAGGGAAAATCGAGAATAAAATTTGGATTTTTAAACAAATGTTTTTGATCAAATCAGTAAAAGGAGACAAATATTGATAAAAACTGTTTTTGTCCTCAAAGTGAGCCATATAAGCAGGTTTTGTTTTGAAGAATTTTTGGGGAAATTCACAGAAAACATTTCTTTTTAGTCAAAAAATTGACTTTCTCAGAAAGAAGCTGAGAAATACTACGAAATTTTGTTTTACTCAACAAGTTTGAAAAGGGGAAATTCAGAAGAAAATTTGGATTTTTAAAGAAATGTTTTGATCAACCAGTCAAGCGGACAAATATAGGTTAAAACTGTTTTCGCCACCAAGTGATTCGCATACAGCATAACTATGCTTTTTACTTGTTTTGGAGCATTTTGGGAGAAATTCACCAGAAAATATTTCTTTTTTGTCAGAAAATTGACTTTCTCAGAAAGAAGCACAGAAATACACAGAAATTTGTTTTTCTCATCAGGTTTGAAAAGGGGTAAATCCAGAAGAAAATTTAGATTTTTTTAAACAATTTTTTTTTATCAAACCATTAAAAGGGGACAAATATTGGTAAAAACTGTTTTTCTCCTCAAAGTGAGTCACATTCAAATTAACTATGCGTTTTTGATGTTTTGGAGCATTTTTTGGGAATTCACAGAAACCTCTTTTTAGTCAAAAAAGTGACAATCTCAGAAAGAAGCTCCCAGAAATACTTAGAAAGTTTTTTTTTCTCAACAAGTTTGAAAAGTGGAAAATCCAGATGAAATTTGGATTTATAAACAAATTTTTTGATCAAATCAGTAAAAAGAGGACAAATTTTGGTAAAAACTGTTTTTCTCCACAAAAGTGAGTAACGTTCAAATTGACTATGCGTTAATGATGTTTTGGAGAATTTTTTGGGAAATTCACAGAAACCTTCTCTTTTTAGACAAAAAGTGACTATCTCAGAAACAAACTCAGGAAATAATTAGAAAGTTTGTTTTTCTCAACAATTTTGAAAAGGTAAATATCCAGAAGAAAATTTGGATTTTTAAACGACTTTTTTTGACAAACCATAAAAAGGGGACAAATATTGGTAAAAAATGTTTTTCTCCTAAAAGGGGTCACATAAAGCTTAACAATGCTTTTTTGTTGGAGCATTTTTGGTTAAATTCAACGAACCTTCTCCATTTAATCAAAAAAGTGACTCTCCTGAAAGAAGCTCAGAAATAACTTAGAAAGTTCGTTTTTTTCAAAAATTTGAAAAGTGGAAAATCCAGAAGAAAATTTGGCATTTTTAAACAACTCTTTTTGATCAACCATAAAATGGGACAAATATTAACAAAAACTGTTTTTATCCTCATATTGATCCACATACAGCTTAAATATGCTTTTGTGTTGTTTTGAAGCATTTTTGGGGGAAATTCACTGAAAACATCTCTTTTTAGTCAAAAAAGTGACATTCTCAGAAAAGAAGGTCAGAAATACTCAGGTGTGTTTTTCTCTACATATTTTAAAAGGGGCAAATCCAGAAGAAAATTTGATTTTTAAAGAATTGTTTTTGATCAAATCAGTAAAAGGGGCAGATATTGGTAAATACTGTTTTTCTCCTAAAATTAAGTCACATACAGTTTAATTTATGCTTTTTTTTGTTGTTTTGGGAGCATTTTGGGGAAATTCACAGAAACCTCTTTTTAGTCCAAAAAGTGACTATCTCAGAAAGTAGGCTTGGAAATACTCAGAATTTTTGTTTTTCTCTACAAATTTAAAAAGGTGCGGATCCAGAAGAATATTTGGATATTTAAACATCTATTTTGATTAAATCAGTAACAAAGGACAAATTTTAACTAAAACTCTTTTTCTCCTCAAACTGAGTCACATAAGCTTAACTATGTTTTTTTGTTGTTTTAGAGATTTTGGGGGCAATTTACAGAAACCTTCTCTTTTTAGTCAAGAAAGTGACAATCTCAAAAAAGTAGATCAAAAAAAACTTAGAAAGTTAGCTTTTCTCAACAATTTTGAAAATGGGAAAATTCAGATGAAAATTTGGATTTTTTAAAACAAATTTTTTTGAGCAAACCAGTAAAAGGGGACAAATATTAACAAAAACTGTTTTTCTCCATAAAATGAGCCACATACAGCTTAACTATGCTTTGGTGTTGTTTTGAAGCATATTTGGGGAAATTCACAGAAAAAATTCTTTTTTTTTCAAAAAATTAACTTTCTCAGAAAGAAGCTCAGAAATACTCAGAAATTAGTTTTCTCAGCAAGTTTGAAAAGGGGCAAATTCAGAAGAAAATTTGGAATTTTTTAACAACTGTTTTTGATCAAACAATGAAATGGGACAAATATTAACAAAAACTGTTTTTCTCCTCATATTGAGCCACATACAGCTGAATTATGCTTTTGTATTGTTTTGAAGCATTTATGGGGCAATTCAGTGAAAACTTCTCTTTTAGTCAAAAACGTGAATTTCTCTGAAAGAAGCTCAGAAATACTTAGAAGTTTTGTTTTTCTCAACAAGAAAAGGGGCAAATCCAGAAGAAAATTTGGAATTTTTTAAACATGTTTTGATCGAACCAATAAAATGAGACAAATTTTAACAAAAACTGTTTTTTTCCTCATATTGAGCCACATACAGCGTAACTATGCTTTTCTGTTGTTTTGAAGCATTTATGGGGCAATTCACTGAAACTTCTCTTTTTAGACAAAAACGTGACTATCTCAGAAAGAAGCTCAGAAATACTTAGAAGTTTGTTTTGCTCAACAGTTTGAAAAAGGGAATATCCAGAAGAAAATTTGGATTTTTTAAACAACTTTTTTTACCAAACCAGTAAAAGGGGACAAAAATTAACAAAACAGTTTTTCTCCTCATAGTGAGGCCACATAGAGCTTACCTATGCTTTTCAGTTGTTTTTAAGCATTTTGTGGGAAATTCACTGAAAACATCTCTTTTAGTGAAAAAAAATGACTCTCAGAGAGATGCTCAGAAATACTTAGAAGTATGTTTTTCTCAACAAATTTGAAAAGAGGCAAATCCAGAAGAAAATTTGAATTTTTTAAACAACTATTTTTGAACAAACAAGATAAAAAAGGACAAATATTAACTCAAACAGTTATTCTCCTCAAACTGAGTCACATACAGCTTAACTATGCTTTTTTGTTGTATTGGAGCATTTTTGGGTAAATTCACAGAAAACATTCTCTTTTAATCCAAAATTGACCTCAGAAAGTACCTCAGAAATACTTAGAAAGTTTGTTTTTCTCAACAAGTTGAAAAGTGGAAAATCCAGAAGAAAATTTGAATTTTTTTAAACAACTGTTTTTGAACAAACCTGTAAAAAAGGACAAATATTAACTCAAACTGTTATTCCCCTCAAAATGAGTCACATACAGCTTAATCAAGCTTTTTTTTGTTGTATTGTAGCATTTTTGGATAAATTCGAGAACCTTCTCTTTTTAGTCCAAAAAGTGACTCTCAGAAAGTAGCTCAGAAATACTTAGAAAGTTTGTTTTTCTCTACATGTTTGTAAAGGGACAAATCAAGAAGAAAATTTGAATTATTTTATCAACTGTTTTTGATCAAACCAGTAAAAGGGGACAAATATTAACAAAAATGTTTTTCCCATAAAATTAGCCACATACAGCTTAACTATGCTTTTGTGTCATTTTGAAGCATATTTGGGGAAATTCACAGAAACACCTTTTTAGTACAAAAGTGACTAACTCCGAAAGAAGCTCAGAAATCAACATAAATTTTGTTTTTCTCTATCAATTTAAAATGGGCGAATCTAGAACAAAATTTGGATATTTAACATCTGTTTTTGATCAAATCAGTAAAAAAGGACAATTATTAACTAAAAACTTTTTTCTTCCTCAAACTGAGTCACATACAGCTTAACTATGCTTTTTTGTTCT
>CBDHEM010000024.1:0-3837 GCA_965261955.1 Leptonemataceae bacterium | reverse complement strand
CACATTGTTCCTTCAAAAGGCCTTTATTATCGGTGACTTATTTCTTTATGTAACTTCGACTTGACCAGAAGGTATTGACGTCCGGTCATTTGGGCCATTTGGAGTGGATTGCCTTGGACATACCTGCAATTAGGATTTTACTGTAATGTTAGTACATCACGACGGTGTTAAGTATATGGCACTGTGTGCCACGTAATTAGATCACTGATTTATTCTCTTACTTTTAGGACATAAGTACCTGTAGGCCGAATGCAGGAGACGACTCCCCCATAATGTGTGCCTCAGGTGGAGAGGAGAGGCGGGGTGGACCAGCGGCAAAATATTTGTAAAGCGGAATCTATTGTTCCACTTTTAGCCAGTTCAAATTGTATATAGTGACACTCCCCCAAATATAGTGCGGGAGGTCACGGTCCACCCACATTTAAATCGTGTACATAAGTTATTATGTAAATTTCTTGTCTGTGCTGCTCCATATGTACATTATGTACATAGTACCTGATCCAGCACTTGTATATATTGTGTCGCAATGTTCTTCGGCTTCGAATTGGGGACCCAAAGGTCCCCTTTTATGCTGCCCTGCCGGGCATTTTATCGTCGACTCCAAGCCAAGAACAAGAGCGCGTGACCCTGTTGTTAGGACCCAGGGTCCACTATGTCAATAGTTGTATATATTTACCCACGACCACCATGTGGCTAGTAATCCCAAGTCTCAATCTCGTCGTCTCCTGCATTCATGTATCGTATTACTTGTACTTGCATATTTTTAATGCTTTTTAGGAGCACTTGCTTGTGGCTTTTTTCTGTAGACAACCCACTCAGGGTAGCTACTGAAGCCCTAAATATACATCTTGTATCTTGTATCTCTTGTATCTTGTATACATATGAAAATTCAGATTTTTCACATTCATTACAAAACTTTTTACTGTATTTGTATTTTTAAGTTTTGATCCAAAAGTGACTCTTTGAGGGATTTTTTTAATTAGGTGTTTTTTGGAACCTTTATTGTCTATTGAGGGGCTAAAAAAAATGCAGCCTTTTTTTTGCTATTTTTTTGGGAAGAAATGCACACATGTTACCTCCTTCCTTTATCCAGACTGCAGCGCAGTCAATTTGGATTTTACAGATTAATATTAGTGGAAAGCTTGGAAGCATCCACATGTGTCGGATTGACATGATCGTCAGACAACTTAGAAACACAAATTAAAGGGTGTTCCAAAAAAAAAAAAACAACAAACGCGTGAAATAAAACCAACACAAATTTAATGAGAAACTGTCAAATATATTTATGGTTTCTCATATATATAAATATATTTCATGACAACACTTAAAGGGCAACCACTGTTAAAATACTTTTGGCCCATTTAATAGCATTATTTGCACTGATTCTAAAAAAATCAATAATGTCTTCTACCCTGTAATGTACAGTAATATACTGTAATTTAAGGCAACCAAGGTCTTTTAAAATTCACACAGGAAACCCTTATAAATGATGACCTGGACCTTAAAAATGACTCACAGGACCTTAAAAATTACACACTAACTATCATCATTTTAAGGTCATGTGAGTCATTTTTAAGGTCTGTTGTAATTTTTATGGGACTCCTGTGTCACTTTTAAAACACCAAAGGGGCCTTAAATTACAGTACATTATAACAATAAACAAGATGGCATACACTGTCAAGGACCCAGGCGCCCCCATGGAGTTTTCTGTACCTAAGAGAAACAAAAACTAAGTTGGCTTTCAGAATTTTGAGAAAAATAACACTTATTTATTCTAATGGAAACTAAACACTTGGAAATGGATTTTAGTATTAAAAATAATATATGCACTTCCTTCACTCCCCTACTACTCACAGTCTCAAAACTGTACTATCAGTGGACTAGAACCAAAGTGTCCTCCTCCTGCTCTCTGAAAAACTGACAAAATATTTGTATCCCATTTCAGAGAGCTCTAGCATCTAAACTGCCGAACCGATTGTTAAGTGTCACATCATTTTAGAAATGGGAAGCCATGATCTTTCACCACATACTTTTGGATCTGGTCTCTGATTTTGGAAAGGGCCCCAAAAGGGGGTTAATAAAAACTAATTTTGGGCTAATTTTCTGAACTTACCAAATCTTTGCAGCCCACTTCAGAGAGCTCTAGCATCCAAACCACTGAACTGATTGTGAAGTGTCACACCATTTTAGAATTGGGAAGCCATTTTATTTCACCACATACTTTCAGATCTGGTTTCCAATTTTGGATAGGGTTCCAAAATGGGGTTAAAAACTATTTTGGACTTATTTTCTGCCAAAGGAGGGTCTAATCGGATCAACTAAAATTTGATTTAAAAATCTGAAATTAAAAATTACTGGATTGTTCTGAAATTTGTCATGTGGGTACACTAAAATAAATAAAAATTATTGGGGAAAATATATTTTTTGATCCAAATTAAAAAAAGGGGGGTTGGGGGGTCCTAATTGGCCCATTTTTGGAGAAAAAATACCTAGATTTGTAATAAAAAATACTGGATTATTTTGTAGTTTGGCATGATGGTATCCTAACCTAAATGAAAATTATTGGTAAAATAGGTTTTTTTAATCCAAATAAAAAAATGGGGTTTAGGGGTCCTTATTGGCCTGGTTTTTTTTGGGTAAATCCTAAATCAGTAAAACAATGACCATATTCTGAAATTTGGCATGGGGGTTCCTTAACCTAAATCAAAATCATTGGTGAAATAGGTTTTTTATCCAAACTCAAAAAGGGGGTCTAGGGGGTCCCTAAGGTCAGATTTTGATTAAATCATAGATCAGTCAAATGTCAATGGATTTTTCTGGTGACAAAAGTTAATTAATTCTTCAAATAAATGGGCCCGAAGGGCCCCCAAGCCCTTCGCAGGAGCTAGAACAAGGGGACCAGCGGCCCCCAAAGTTCTAGTACCAACTATATTTTGAGACTTTTAATTAGATTTTGTATAGTACTACTATGGTTTCTTCTGCCTTTTCTCTAGGATTCAGGCAACCTAGATGCTATATTCAAAATTAGAAGATAAATAAAAATAAAATTAGCAAGTTGCTTTTGGTGCCGACCCCCTATTCCCCTTCTTGGTCAAAAGCCAACTTTTTTTTTTTTTTAATTTTAAACCCTTCCCTTAAGTATTTTATACCATACCAGTATTAATGTTGCTGTAACCATTCATCTTTCTTGATGCAATGCCTGCAAAACTTTATACAGTATACATTTAAGATATTTCAGGGTTTATTGTTTACTATTTTAAACTTTTTTTTATAAGATTTCCAATAAGCCACTGAATCTAAAGATTACTGGAAGCTTATTGGAAAAATGACATGGCATGACAATATATGTAGGTAAATCAAAGTGATTTTTTTTTATAAGATTCCCAAATAAGCCACTGAATCTGTAGATTACTGGAAGCTTATTGGAAAAATGACATGACCTGACATTTTATTAGTGACATGTTTTGTTTTATGTTGACCTTTTTATATATTGTAAACAGTAAAACTTGCCTTGCAAAGAACTGCTGTCCTTGGAAAAACTTTCTTACTCTTTCCCTGGGCCCAATTTGTTGTGCCCTTGGTAGGAAGTTCTCTGTAACTTGTATATAATGGTCAATGGTGACACCCATTTTTTCTGTAATTTGTAATATTCACAATAAATTTAATTCACAATAATTCTCACAATTATCATTCACTCCATTCTGTTAGGAACAATGCAGTCCACTGCAGAAAGATTGCTTTACAACTGTACCTCATGTGTGCATTCACTTTCCCTTGCAGGTGGCAATCATCCACACTTCGTCTTTGGTTTACCTCGCCACTTTATCTAAGCCCTTT
>CBDHEM010000022.1:0-59300 GCA_965261955.1 Leptonemataceae bacterium | reverse complement strand
CTCTGCAGAACTGGAGGAGAAGATTGTGCACATCTGACACCTAGCAGTGCAACTTATACAAGGTAAAGGGTTTTCATCCTTACATGTTTCTATTGTGTTTGCTGCATTATCAGCTACGAGTACTTGTGACTTGTATTGTATTAAGCAGTCTGCGTATGGAGACAGGATTAATTGCCTGTTATACAGAGGTAGGGTTGATTTCAGTGATGGAGGGAGGGTGGTAATTCATTGTTATACAGAGGTAGGGTTGATTTCAGTGATGGAGCGAGGGTGGTAATTCTTTGTTATACAGAGGTAGCGTTGACTTCAGGGATGGAGGGAGGGTAGTAATTCATTGTTATACAGAGTAGGTTTGATTTCAGGGATGGAGGGAGGGTGGTAATTCTTTGTTATACAGAGGTAGGGTTGATTTCAGGGATGGAGGGAGGGTGATAATTCATTGTTATACTGAGGTAGGGTTGATTTCAGGGATGGAGGGAGGGTAGTAATTCATTGTTATACAGAGGTAGGGTTGATTTCAGCGGTGGAGGGAATAATTCTTTGTTATACAGAGGTATGGTTGATTTCAGGGATGGAGGGAGGGTGATAATTCTTTGTTATACAGAGATAGGGTTGATTTCAGTGGTGGAGGGTGATAATTAATTGGTAGAACCTCAGACTCGTCTCAGTTCTTTGTAAGAACTCCAGACCCCTTTCTATTTCTTGGAAGAACCCCATGCACCCTCCTATTCCATGGAATAACTTGGACTCCTCCTCTTTTCTCCCTCTTTTCCTTGCCAGACTCCTCTATTCCTTAGAAGAATCCCTGACCCAACTATATTCCTTGGAAAAATCACACACTCTCCTGTATTGCTAAGAAGAACCCCAGACCACCCTCTAACCAAAGATCCCCCCTCTTTTCCTTAGAAGGACTCCAGACTTCCTCTGTTCCTTGGATGAACACCTGACCACCCCCTCCCTCTAATTCCAGACCCCCTCTATTCCTTGGACAAACTCCAAACCCCTCCCTCCCCACCCCCTTTATTCCTTGGAACAAAGGGGGTATATATCTTATGTATGTTCTGTGCTGTATATTATGCAGTATATATTATGTATATTCTGTGGTGTATATTATGTAGTGCATGTTGTGTAGTATAAGTTCTGTGGTGTAATGTAGTATAGATTGTGTAGTATAAGTTCTGTGGTGTAATGTAGTTTAGATTGTGTAGTATATGTTCTGTGGTGTGTTCTGTAGTGTATATTGTGTAGCATATGTTGTGTAGTATAAGTTCTGTGGTGTAATGTAGTATAGATTGTGTAGTATAAGTTCTGTGGGGTAATGTAGTATAGATTGTGTAGTATAAGTTCTGTGGTGTAATGTAGTATAGATTGTGTAGTATATGATCTGTGGTGTGTTCTGTAGTGTATATTGTGTAGTATATGTTGTGTAGTATAAGTTCTGTGGTGTAATGCAGTATAGATTGTGTAATATATGTTCTGTGGTGTATTGCTGATTGAACTAAAGCTTTCTAAGGTTTAATAATATGTTCTGATTACAGTACTGGGGAAAGGGACCACTAGCTCATGACTGGTTGGGGCGCTCAAAATATCTGACCTCACTCCTGTGGGATGATGATGGCAATGACATAAACAGAGTGTTGATTGATCTGCCAGCCTGTCAAGAGGAACAAGATGAGGTGTTTTTTACAGGATTGGAACCTGCTGTACCACCATCCATACTTACTACACCACCAGCCATACCTACTGCATCCTCAGCAACATCCAAACCATTATGTACTCTTGAGGTCATAGCAACAAACTCATGATTATTTTTTACGACTCTTCTGTGTTATAGATTCAAATTATGTAATTTTATTACGGGATGTGGGTGTTGTTAATATCATTAATCATGCTCTGTTTGAGCATGTGCAGAATGGCTGATGGCCACTTGTGTACAGACAGGCTGCTAGCCACTTCATAGTATGTTTTTTTTTTGTGTTTTAGGACACTGTGCCATCAAGTATATATAGCCGTTTTAAATCAACAATATTGTTCACAATTAAGCGCAATATTTTTAGCTTGTACAAATTCTACATCTCCATCCCTACCTAATTGGCTGACTTGCTTATATCTTGAGGATCACTTTTTTTAATTTAAAAAAAATAAATTAAAAAAAAAATCTCTTTCTCTCTTCGTTTGGAAGATACAACACTTTTTTTCCTTCCTTTTCCTAATTTTTTTGGGTGGATGAGAGAGGAAGTTCTGTAATGAAAATGATAAAATATAACTTATGCTCTTTGGGGTGTGGTTAATTGGACGTCTGGGGATGTATGGACGCGCTAATCATTCGAGAATTAGACCTTCCACGACAACCAACCAGGTGGATATAGGATTGTAAGATCATGTCAGGCCGAGATTGCCTGGCAGATAGCTGTTCCAACTTTAATGCTAGTAGTATGAGCATTTTCTACTTCTCCAAGAATGAAGAGGTTTGATTATGGGTGGATTATGCAGGTGCTGTGGACAAGTGACAGTTACTAGCTTAGTCTTCTCTCTGCAGCTATCATTTTGAGAACTGTTGTCAAGTCTGAGCAGGGAGTTACTACACAATTTAAAATGGCTATGAGACGCTAGCTTGATCTTGAACAAATTCTTGTCAACTTGTGCTTGGTCTTCCCTTCTCTGATAATTTCCGCAGAAAGCGCTGCATGATGACCTAACTCTTTATGTCTTACTTTCAAGGATAGAGGCTATCAAATAAACAACTTTCACATGCACATTTCCATTTCAGAGTTTTTAATCCCATTACGTTGTCGGGTATCAGGTTGTTCAATGTTCACCTGTAAGGAATATGTATAAACTTACAATTCATGGCTACTTCCCCATATTATAATTCAACCACTTAAACCAGTTGTGAATCTCCAAGAACATATAATTTTTTTGGCTGCATCACATTTCACAATCATAAAGAAGACATTTACAAACCACATCACAAATCAGTATTGGGTTAGCTCATCACCTAAACCTTGGTAGCTACTCTTACACAAATCAATTTACTCGCAGTGATATTTCATATGTGCATTTCTGTCTCACTACTGGTTAGGAACATTGGCATGAAACCATTTTCTGGCTTAGAAGCATTCATGACATATATAACAATATTTGCTGGCATAACAGTTTTCTCTTACCTTTGGCATTTTTACGTCATTACTAGGATAAGTATTGGAATGGGAGTGATAATAGTGATGATAAGTAGTCCCTCTATTTAAGAGATCTCTTCTGCCAAAGACCCTCTTCAGTACCATGTGGTTTACACTCATTATACTCCTCAACTGTGGTGGTGCTAGTCCTGGGATTTCAAGGCTTAAGATCCAAGTGTTTTGTGCCAAGCCTCGAATGTTTCGTCCAGATGCACAGCAATGTATTAATTTTACTTTACTACTATTTGTCGAGGAGAGCAGAAAAGAGCCCCACTCCTCCCAACTCTGCTCCCGTCAGTGACCGTCAGTGTGCTCACTCATGACAGAGTGGCTGCCAGGCTGATGATGTGATGAAATGTGCTGGTTAACACCACCACTATGGTCTAGTGGGAAGAATTAGTCCATAGAATGAGGATGAAGCAAGACTGTAGGCACAGCAATCATGTTGACAGTAATCAAGCTGTTAGGCACCATTTTTCTACAGATGATGTTAATGATTTAGAGCATGATACTTGAAGATGTGTTAGTGTGCATTTTTGAGTCAAAATCAGATGTGGAATGGTGCACAGTAGATCATCTTATAAAACACTCAGCAGATATAGCCATTAAAGGTACTCTCTAGCTGATAAAAAGGGCTGGCAATGTCTTTTGAGGCATATGGTTATATTGCAATTTAAGAGACTATTTTCAGCTCTTGTCTAATCTGCTTAGTACACACAGACATTATTTTGTTCTTTTCCTATACAAAATTCTTAATTGATCTAAGCTGTAATTTTTCAGATGACATTCGAAAAATGAATTCCATGGGGAAGAAAGCCCCCAGACTGCCCAACAATGTTCTGGACTTAGCCCCCAATGTCCTAGCAATGCCTGTCCTCCTAAACATTCCAAAACCTAGTAGTAGAAAAATGAAATAGCGATCTTGAAGGAGAGTATCTACACCCACATTTTATGAACCTAAGTGAGAAAGAAAAATAGCACATTTGTTGTGCACTAACTAACGATCTTAGCCTAAGACACACAACTGGGTTAGTAACTCTCTTCCTGAGCCCTGTAGTTGGAACTTAGGTTGAGAAGCTGATAATGCTGCCACCAGAGTCTGGCTGAACTACCCCTCTCCCTAGAACAAAAGGGTTTTATTCTAATTAATCTTGATATATAGTAGAAGTAGAAGCAGACAGAATCATCTGCTGGAGCTGAGGCTTTTTTTAGTCTCAGGTACACAACTAAAATATGACCATAAAAGGTAAAATTATGATGGTGTGATTTATAGGTAACTACATAGCATGACCAGAAATCAGTTGATGGAGGAGTGATATGTGATAATTATACAACAAGCAATTAACATATATGTATATGTTTGTAAAGAATAATTGTGTCCTGGGTAGAAGCAATTAACATATATATATATGTTTGTAAAGAATAATTATGTCCTGGGTAGGGCATAACTCCATTAGTTCAAAGTATGTAGAAGTTATGAGCTCTTGGTTTCTTGATTAATTAAGAAGCTTTCTATCTATATTAAACTTTGTCTTGGCAGTCAGGTTTCAATTTCCACATTCATAACTTCAAGTTAGAAATATAGAACGAGATTAATTCCATACCAAGAGTTGAGGTTTAAAAAGTGTTTACTCCATACCCCCGAGTCGGTGGGCATCCTTGCGATACACCTGGTATTAGCATACTTGATACACTTGTCTTACCAGTGATAAAGGCTGACCTAACTGAACAACAAGGCCCTCCAACAATACAGGCATGTTACCTGTGCTGCAGCACCATAACGATAATTCACATGCCTACTAACATAAAAACATCACAGTTATTGATCACTTCTGCTGAATAGTTTTGAAAGTACTGCATATGGGTCTGGGTCATAATTGAACATGACAAGTTATCGAAACAATTTTGCATGACTTCCTGCAGTGTCTTGCACTCTCAATACCCCAAACCAATTCCAGTGTTTCAAGATGTTAGCACACTCCATGATATATAGTTGGATTGCAATATAACTGTAGTCAAGATCGCTATGGAAAGTGACCTCGGCCAAAATATGAATTTTTTTTTTAGAATAAGGCTCCCAATGTGGAAGGGGGGGGGGGGGAATTTTCACACCTGAGGGGGTATATTCACAATGAAGGGTACTTGAGAATATCTTATGAGAGAAAGATATTACTCACGGGCACATGTGCAATCTGGGAGGGTCAAGGGTCATCAATGTCATGTGACTGGTGCATTCTGCTAAATCAGAGTGTTGTCTATTCCTTGAAATATGTTCAGAGGGAGCGCATGTGAAATTTGAAGATTTGAACATAGTAAAAGACACACATAATTCCGTCGATTTCGGTGCTATGCTATTCTCTGTGGGTCAAGTCCTAAGTTAGATTGTTTCTGAAGAGCAAGGCTCTGGACTGGAGGTCTCTATAGTTATAAGCATGCAGGAAGCTTCCTCATATGGCCCATTAGGAATCACTGGATACATGCTACATGGTAAATTTCCTGTGGTAAATTCATTTGAAGAATGAAAGGGAAATTACAATACATTAAAGTTAGTATTGCATGTGATTCAAGAGGGATACATGGTCAATAATCCAACGTAGCCCCTTGAAAATTTCAAATAGGGTTACCCAGGAATATGAGTAGTTCAACTGGACTTCACAGTTTCTGCATGCAACTTTGGCATACAGCATGGTATTATTATGATGATAAAAGGAAGATAACTGCATAATACACACTAGTTTTGCATCAACTAATAGTAAACTCCATTCTGTGTAGTAGTCTGGTGTCAAGGACTTGGTAGAACTTTACTCTGTGTAATTAATTTTGTAAGCGTTCAGCCATAGGTATTGTGAGTTCAGCAGTAGGTGTTGTGCATTTCCATGGGTATTATGGGTTTAGTCATGTGTATTGTCAGTGTGTGTACCTAGTAACAAGGTTACCCTGTCCATAACATCAATGCTATGTCACATGCATGTACTTTGTTGACTTAACGACTCATTACTGTATAATCAAGCATTAACTTGACCAAGGGGTGTGTGTGTTGCACTACCATTCTAGTATATGGGCCAACTGGGTAAGAATCGCCGAACTAGCTCTAGTGCGCATGTCCGTTTGACCTCGTTATAGGCTATAAACTCACCGCCCGGTTGCCTGCATAGTCAATATCGTGTAGAAGTTGACCAACGCCTGAACTTCGTCCACATCGTGTATAAGTTGAGCAACCTTGTTCCGAACTCATATTTTCTTGTTACTTTCGTTCTTCTTGTATCTGCAGTATCATAATGGAGGAGAAGAAGACAGCCTCTACGCGGCCTCCTCCACAAGTAATGGGCACTTTGTGCCCATGAAACTAATGTCTTCAACCCGTGCCTCCTCACACCAACACCCTGGGACGACAACACGGGATCGTGGCTGGCATGGACTGAGCTGGAGATCTCAACTGGGCAGCAAGCACACGAAAGAAAGGCGTCAAATTATTCAAGTTCAAGTCGGACAGTGCCGGACAGTGCGGCAACCGGATAGGTGCCAAAGTAAGTTACCTAATGTTGGACACAACGAGCTGAAATAGATAAGAATTTTTTTTTAAATTGCTGTTAGTCTTCAAGATTTATTTGAGCTTAGGACCGTATTTGTATACCTCGCATGCAATCGAAAATGTAGAAAAAATAGGTTGGAGTTGGCATGCCTGGGAGCTTGCAAAACTACTATCTTAAACATGTTTTTTGTGTTCCCCCCCCTATTTTTGGGAAGTCATTTCTGATGAGCATGGCATAGGGAACTATGGACGCTGTAAGATCAGGAAATTTTGGGAAAAACTTCAGGCCAGACATTATATTTGGTAAGCCTTACAAACCCACCCTATTCTTTAAAACAATTCTATTTTTTATGAATCCACAAAGCCACTTTATTCTTTATATATCCACCGGAAATCTTCAGGCCAGGCAACATTATATTTGGTAAGCCTTACAAACCCACCCTATTCTTTACAACCATTCTATTTTTTATGAATCCACAAAGCCACCTTATTCTTTATATATCCACAGGAAACCAGCAAGGTTGTAAAATAACCCTTAGTCCAGTTATTAGCTGCACTGACCTGAAATTGCAAATTACATGAATAAACCAAAACTATTGGTACTCAAAGCACCAATAGTTTCCAGTGAATCATCAGTATTCATAAGCACATGGACGAGATTGCAATTTCAGGTCGGTGCGGTGCAAGTAATAACTGGGCATCAGCTCATTGAGAATACTGATGAAATCTTCTGCATTGACATGAGGCTCTATACAATATCTGCTTCCATACTCTCAGCTCACAACCCCCACAACCATCTTGTTTCTGCCAGCGTCACCACTTGTCTCGGACTTCCTGGACAGCATAATGCTGACCTTCGTAAGCTTGCAGACAACATGGTACCTTTCTCCCACGTCTTCACTTCTTCATAGACGTGGGTACCATGTTGATCCACACTACGGTTGTTACCTCATGGCCGCTTGCATGGACCGTAGACGCATGTCAATGAAGGAGAACAAGTACACAAAAGTTGCTGACATCTTTATCCCAAGAGGTGGGATATCACAAGTGGAAGTCATAACATTGTGCAATGGATACCCCACAATGTCATGACTTCCGTTTGTGACATCCCACCTCTAAGATGTCTGCCACTTTTGTGGGCAACAGCACTGCTATCCAGGAGGTCTCAAGCGCATCGGCAAGCAGGCTTTCTTGCATTGAGAAGGCATGGACGAGATGGCGTTTACAGAGGTTGGTGTTTAGATGAGGTTAAAATACGTGTAAACATATTTTCTTTTCCAGGCCGAATACGATCGATCTTGTGTCACCACAGTATCAAGATGCCACTATTGATGACGAAGACTTTGAAGAAGAGGATGACGAGGATGATTATTTTACTTATGTAAAAATAGAATGTTTGCCTTACATTTGGAAGTACTTTTATCGATCAATATATTTGAATTACTTGACTACAGCTGTGAAAACGTAGTTGTGTTGCACATCCAGGTATATACCTTATCTAAATCAGTGCATAACGATATATACATCAGACTGTTTACTATTTCAATGGCTCCCCTCAGAATCCCGTGGGAGAAAAATCAAGTTTGTGTCAAAGAGAGTAGAAGAGTTTAGAGACCGAGGATGTAGAGATTGTGGTAATCATCAGTGAAACATTGGCTTATGTGGTCCCTAGAACATATTGGTGAGAGAGAGGGGGCAGGTGGGAGATTGGCTATGTGGTCCCTAGAACATATTGGTGAGAGAGAGATGAACATATTAGTGAGAGGTGGAGGGCAGGAATACATAAATAAGTTTTCAACACTTGCTGTATTCACCATTACATTAGTTCACTCCTCTTTTGTGTTTCTTAAAGCAATCTCTTTCTCCATCTGAATTTTGGCAAAGAGCTACAGACTCAAAATTTGTTTTTGGCTTGCTAACACCCTAAGCTGTGATATGGCTGAACCATAATCACAACCCGGTGAAGTGTTGAATAGATATGAGACGCTTTATTTCCAACCAGGTCAAAAACCACCGAACATCTGTGACCCCGCCTCACTAATCACCATAACTCAGGATTGCTTCACGGTAAAAATAATTTCTCTCGCTTATATCACAGCTTCGGCTTGTAGGAAGCCACAACACAAGTTTGGGGGCGGTAGCTCACGGCGCCTTGGAATTAGACAATTTACAAATTAGGAAGTGCCATTTTTTTTTAGTAACCCTTGCGTGATTGGATATATCTTCTAAGAAAAAGTGCCTAGAGACTTTTTACATATCATCTTAACGCACACGCAATAAGCAACAAGCCTATCTGCACAGAAGAAAGGGGTGTAAAAATTTCGTTGTTAAATGGTATAGTCCCCCCCCCCCCCCCCCCCCCCCCAACTGCTGACACTGATGTGGCACTGCTGACACTGATGTGGCACTGCTGACACTGATGTGGCACTGCTGACACTGTTGTGGCATGACACTGATGTGGCACACATGCCAGCAGACTGCCGAATACCAAATTACACTTGGGGTGAGCAAGTCTAACGAAAAGGATGACAATCACAACTGCTGATATAGGCCTCCTCCTCTAAACTTTTACTGCTGTTTCTGGAAACTCTCACTGCAGGTAATACAGCACAGGTGCCTTACCTTACCAGGAATCACTCTTGACACCATTCACTCTTGAGAAAGGAGGCACTCCGTGGTTGATTTCTTTGCTATAAGTTTTGTTGCATACACAGAGACTTATACATTGTTGCAGTTATTTGTTTGCTTACATCATTAGAGCCGATTCTTATACCACACAGCAGCTTATTGCATTTGCATTCTAATGGTATGAACTGTTGTTCTTGAAAAAAATATAGCACAAATTTAATGGTTATAGTGAAAACACACATGCACGTTATTATAATACAAAAAAAATTATAATGCATAGTCCACCTGGCCTCCAACACAGAACAGAAGCAGTATTTCCTTGCCATAGAGAGAAAAATGCCAACACTTCCTCAGTGTGCTGTCAAAACATGGGGTTTTGCTTTGAGGCTACGATTTGACGCTATCATTCATGATGTTGGTGTTGCCATGGTCCATTATACAACAAGTTAACAGACAGGCTAGATTTAATTTCAATAGGTTGTAATTTGTAAATTATTTGCAAGTGAAATGCAGTCACAGAATCTTTGGCACATTTCGATGCAACAATAATCACCCTCAGAGAAAGCTAACTCTTGTCAACAAAAACCACTCCCAGAGCAAGCTAGCTCTTCTTGTGAACAATAATCACTCCCAGAGAAAGCTCTTCTTGTAAACAATAACCACTCCAAGAGCAAGCTAGCTCTTCTTGTGAGCAATAACCACTCCCAGAGCAAGCTAGCTCTTCTTGTCAACAATAATTACTCCCATAGCAAGCTAGCTCTTCTTGTGAACAATAATCACTCCCAGAGAAAGCTCTTCTTGTAAACAATAACCACTCCAAGAGCAAGCTAGCTCTTCTTGTGAGCAATAACCACTCCCAGAGCAAGCTAGCTCTTCTTGTCAATAATTACTCCCATAGCAAGCTAGCTCTTCTTGTGAACAATAATCACTCACAGAGCAAGCTAGCTCTTCTTGTGAACAATAATTACTCCCATAGCAAGCTAGCTCTTCTTGTGAACAATAATCACTCCCGGAGCAAGCTAGCTCTTCTTGTGAACAATAATCTCTCCCTTGGCAAGCTAGCTCATCTTGTGAGCAATAATCACTCCCAGAGCAAGCTAGCTCTTCTTGTGAACAATAATTACTCCCATAGCAAGCTAGCTCTTCTTGTGAACAATAATCACTCCCAGAGCAAGCTAGCTCTTCTTGTGAGCAATAATCACTCCCAGAGCAAGCTAGCTCTTCTTGTGAGCAACAATCACTCCCAGAGCAAGCTGGAGTTGTTATCAACGGCTATTACAATAATTAACAATACAATTAAAAAAAAAAGTCTTACACACCCTTCAAACCAGAACACACGTTACAACAGGCACCTTTCTATTAGTACCATATCTGTCAGAATCTAAGTCACTGTTCCAAACTCACTTAGCAATGTAGCACTTTGTTGGCTTGCCAGTGTAAAAATTGCAGCTGCTACCAAAATACTTAGCTCTATGAAAATAATAAATCACATACAGTGGGCAGGCCAAGCTTAGATAGCTGGACTCAAAAGAAGTTATAACACACTGAGCTATAGAATAAGTATTGACTCTTTAATGAAGCAAGTGGTGTAGCTCCTTAGGGGGGACTATACCTGTTTAACAAAAAAAAAATTGTCCTCTTTGTAACTGCCATAACCTTTTTTCCCTGTTACCAAAGTGTTGCTTATTCTATCTTCTTTCCAACTGTATCTGAAATGTCTTTATATACATATTATATTAGAAGATACAAGTGACAGACAACTCACGCATTTGGCAGACCTAACTCAACACCACTAGAAGTTTTGTAGCTTCATTAGACACCTGGCTGTAATTTGAGTGAAACCAATTTGGCTGGTGCACAACTGTTGATCAGTTGCAATTGACCATGTGGGTTGAACTCATTAACTCCAAAAGGTCTCTCTTGACTTGGCAATACTATTAAAAAAAATCTGATTCACTCACAGAGAAGTGTTTCAGGAAGCCACAAAAAATGAGTGCAAAATCTTCTAGTGGTGTTGAGTTAGGTCTGCCAAACGCCATGAGTGGAAGTAGTCTTGTCTGTCCCTTGTATCTTCTAATATAATGTGTCTATATAGACATTTCAGATACCATTGGAAAGAAGACAGAATAAGCAACACTTTGATAACAAAATTGTTATGGCAATTGCAAAGAGGACAAACAATTTTGTGTTAAATAGGTATAGTCCTGCCGCTTCTTGCTGGTAACCAGCAGCTTGAAGCTAGTGGTGTAGCTCAAGCTTCTTGCTGATAACCAGCAGCTTGAAGTTAGTGGTGTAGCTCTTAAGCGTAGTGCTGGTAACCAGCCGCTAGAAGCTAGTGGTGTAGCTCCTGCTTTCTGCAGGTAACCAGCAGCTTGAAGCTAGTGGTGGTGTAGCTCTAAGCTTCTTGCTGGTAACAAGCAACATGAAGCTAGTAGGGTAGCTCTTAAGCTTCTTGCTGGTAACCAGCAGCATTGAGCCAGTGGTGTGCATAATAGGTTTCTTGCTTGTTGAAGCCATAACACCAGAGAATTTGCAGGATAATTATCTCGAGGATGGAGAGAAGGCAAAACAGAACTATCCTCCTGGGTGGGGACTGCTGGGAATAGGGGCTGGGATTTCAGTGGGAATTTGTTTCAGGTAGATATTCTGCAGGAGCCTTATCTTGAGGATATAGAGAAGGATATACAACTCAATAACTCAGCTTCAGAATAATTCCACGTGTCAACTTAATATGGATCATGCTATTAAGTCGTATCACCATAACCGATTACACTCTGCGTTTATTTGTGTGTTTTTAAAAACTACTATTATTTGCTACAACTTTGTTTTCCTTTTCCAAGAATACACCATAGAAACTGTTCATATGACTAGAATGCAAATGCAAGAAACTGCAGTTGGAATAACAATCAACTCCATTGTGGCAAGCAAAGTAAAGCCACACATCCCTATACATCTCAAAAGCGAAGGGATTCAGAGTTCTTCCATAAAGTATTGGTAACTGTGCATCAGAAGAGCTTACAGAAATAGCAGTAAAGACCAAGAAAGAGTAACTCTGTTACATTTTGATTTCTCAGATTTTGATTGTTGGTTTTCTATACAGGAGGCTAATTTGTGTTAGTTTTGATATTGCTATATAATTACTACCAGTATAGCCAATGTTGCTACAGGTGACCGTCTTATGTAGCTTTTTTCACATGATGTTGAAGCTTGATCTATATGTGCGTGATCTAAGGGCAGTTTCTCATAACTGTCTTGAATTCAATGCAAGACCAAGCATATACTATTTTATGTCAAGTGCAACAAAGCTTGCATCAGTTGTGAAGAGGGCTCATGTAGTATGCAATCCTGCTCCAGATAGTGCATATCTCTGATTCTGTGATATTACAGGCTATTGTTTGGTATTTTGGCTGAATGAGAACTCTGTTACAGTTGTGCCATTGAGCCCATTGTAGGAAGGCTCTTCAGTAGGTGATGAGTGTTCCATCAAGGCAGGAAGACTCCATTATAGGGGGGAAATTACTGCAATTGGTAATTCAATATTGTGTAGCTAGTAACACTTGAGGTGTTGATATCTGTGGTATTAACAAATGCAGGTACCATAGCAGCAATGGATGAAACGCAGTATGGAGAGATGTTTTAAAAAGATGTGCCCCTAAGGGGAATGCACCTTCTAGGGCTTCCTTCGAAGGTACTGGATGAATTAAAGAGGGTCATGTTTATCCAGTATCCTCAGCTTTGTAGGGCTCCAGTGAAGTTTGAGCCTCAGTGGCAGAAATGTTTAGAGGCTGTGAAACGTTTGAGACTACATAAATAAGTATTGTAGATATGTATATTTTTTGCTTACTTGATATTCTTTGATATGTTTACGACAAGATTGTATTTGGCAACTTATCCTTACATGGACATCATGGGAGGCATGTGGAGCAATATAAAAGACCAAAAGGAATTTGCTTGTGGAGCGTTATTTGTCCATCCAGATAAATCATGATTATGGTTGTTACTAGAATTATTTAAGTAGGTGGTTATTTCTTGGACAATCCAGTACCTAAAAGTATAGCTAGGTTAGGTAGTGGCCCCCTCGATATATCTTTAAATATATAGTGCTGCTGTGACTACTGAGCCCAATTAGCAAACAAAGACAAGTTGCTGGGAAGGCTGCTGTTTCACGAGCATCTGCTACCGGTTTAAGATTAGCTTCAACGAACAAGTACACCAACTGATTGATACTCGGTTTTTCTCCACAATAAAAGTAATGCATGCATGCGCGAATTGCAACTACCGCAATTGAATAAAGTGGGAAGGTGTGCTCACACATTCACGGTTTCCTCCCACACACTTACAGTGTGCCTTTTCCTGTCTATCCATAACACCACACCTCAGCATGGCTCAAATTCTAGAATAGTAAAATGTTTTCTCCCAGTACAAACTACGTACAACTTGCTTCACCTTTGTAAAGCCCTGATGCAAAGAAACAGACATGCAACAACAAAGGGGTGTGCCTACTCAGCGAATGCTATTACTGGGAATACAACAAAACCACAATAATATAAATCAGTAACCAGTTGCATTGCCATTCAGTTCAATGATTCAAGGAATCACTTTTCTCATATGTCGGATATATATCTGGCACTTAGTGGCATCAACAGTCAGCCGGCATCAACAGTCAGCCGGAATCTTTTGATTCCCTCCACCAACTCTGCCTTGTTTTTTTTTGGCTTCACCTCCCTTCTGATGAACTCTTTCAGTTCATGCCAAAGAGATGGAGTAGCCCTTGGTTTGAAGCAGGCCGTGTAGCTGGCAAGCCGTCGTCTCATCATCAGCCTAGATAGAGATATACTAAACTAAGCAACCCATGTACAAATATGCTTAGCAAGGCTATTCTTTAAACAAATTAGCGCTTCAGAAAGCTCTGGACGCCCTGCCTAGTGACACCAAGTCCTTCCTCCTCCACCAATATCTTAGCGATTGTTGGGGCCTTCAATCCTTCATATCTGTGGTAGAGAATTCATGGCTTTTTGTACGTTGATTACCCCATATCACCGACAAAGATAGTGAAAAAAAAATTGCTTGTTTTAGCGAGCGACGCAACTTGAACTTGCCAATAGCAACCCCGTGCAAAATTTGCAACACGTGTGTGAATGACGTCATAATCAGTCGGAAAGGATTGTGCGTTTTCTAAGAACTGTGATTTTCGAAGGACTGTGCATTTTCGAAGGACGCTGCATTTTCAAAGGAAGCTTAGATAAACAATATACTCCCCCAACGGTTACGCTCAGAAAATAGATGTACGTACTACTAAAACGCAACGGAAAGTTATTTTTGGCTCCTACTGTATATGGCTAACGATCACAACTGCCACCATGAACTGCCTCTTCCTGGCCATTACTGGATTTTTGGAAGCACTTCTTCATCTCCAGAAGGCTACAGCTCCCTTATATAGGACTGCAACAGTTGCAAAGGAGAAGTCCAGGCCTAACCATAGCCGATGTTATTCTAACCTTGTTTATCACTAAAAGACACACAGGTTGGTAGTGGGTTGATAGATAGTAAATAAATAGCTATGCTACAAGCTTACAACCATGGTATGGCTAAGCTACAAGCTTACAACCATTGTATGGCTATGCTACAAGAATATATAAGTCACATCTCTAAATTTTGGCATCTTTTTAAAATAATAATAATAATAAATAAAATAATTATAATTGCTGGAGTATAAGTCACACCTCTTAAATTTAGCCATCTTTAATATATATATATAATTGCTGTGGTATAAGTCATAACCAGAGTCACACATTAAATCACTACCAGCATGGCAGGAGAAGGCCAAGCCAAGCCTGTCCTGAGTGGAGTAGAGAGTCATACCGCAAGACAGGGTAAGGGCATTGAAGCCAAACCTGCCCTGAGAGAAGGAGAGAGTCATGCAGCAAGGCAAAGGCACTGCTCTGCATGCCAAGCCTAGTCTCACTTGGAGACCCTTTACCTAATTTATACGCTGTCTGCCTGCAAGAGTATGCCAAGCCTGTCCAGAGCAATTATTTTCTTGCTTAATCTACATTCCCTTCCAATCCCAGAATTTTCAGAAAGTGTACAAGCATAAAATCTCCAGTATAGTGCTTCCTCCTTGCTTCAGACATTTCCTTCATAAAACCTTGAGCAATGCCGTGCAGTAAGTAAGAGGTCACACACTCTGCTGATGATCCCGTCCAGTGATTCATTTAACCAGTGTGACTTACATTCCAGCTAAATAGACACATTCAGAATAAAAGTCACACCACTGAAATTGAGAAGAAATGTAGTTGCTACTGCAACTTAAACGATAGCAAACATGGTAACTAGCAAAAGGTTGACTAGCTGCCAGACTGTCTGGTCCAGAGAGATACTTAAAACAATATAATAATTTGAAAAAATTACATGGTTTGTTAGAATTCTATTCCAGTTTGAATAATATTGATTAATAATAAGTACACTGTTATGTCTAAGATATATTTAATAAGTGCACTATTATGTCTAAGATATATTTAATAAGCATACTATTATGTCTAAGATATATTTAACAAGCACACTATTATGTCTAAGATATATTTAATAAGCACACTATTATGTCTAAGATATATTTAATAAGCACACTATTATGTCTAAGATATATTTAATAAGCACACTATTATGTCTAAGATATATTTAATAAGCACACTATTATGTCTAAGATATATTTAATAAGCAAACTATTATGTCTAAAATATATTTAATAAGCATACTATTATGTCTAAGATATATTTAATAAGCATACTATTATGTCTAAAATATATTTAATAAGCACACTATTATGTCTAAGATATATTTAATAAGCATACTATTATGTCTAAGATATATTTAATAAGCACACTATTATGTCTAAGATATATTTAATAAGCACACCATTATGTCTAAGATATATTTAATAAGTGCACTATTATGTCTAAGATATATTTAATAAGCATACTATTATGTCTAAAATATATTTAATAAGCACACTATTATGTCTAAGATATATTTAATAAGCATACTATTATGTCTAAGATATATTTAATAAGCATACTATTATGTCTAAGATATATTTAATAAGCATACTATTATGTCTAAGATATATTTAATAAGTACACTATTATGTCTAAGATATATTCAATAAGCACACTATTATGTCTAAGATATATTTAATAAGTTATGTCCGAGATAAATTTAATAAGCATACTATTATGTCTAAGATATATTTAATAAGCATACTATTATGTCTAAGATATATTTAATAATTACACTATTATGTCTAAGATATATTTAATAAGCATACTATTATGTCTAAGATATATTTAATAAGTGCACTATTATGTCTAAGATATATTTAATAAGTACACTATTATGTCTAAGATATATTTAATAAGCATACTATTATGTCTAAGATATATTTAATAAGTACACTATTATGTCTAAGATATATTTAATAAGCATACTATTATGTCTAAGATATATTTAATAAGTACACTATTATGTCTAAGATATATTTAATAAGCATACTATTATGTCTAAGATATATTTAATAAGTACACTATTATGTCTAAGATATATTCAATAACATACTATTATGTCTAAGATGTATTTAATAAGTACACTATTATGTCTAAGATATATTTAATAAGGATACTATTAGGTATAAGATATATTTAATAAGCATACTATTATGTATAAGATATATTTAATAAGTACTCTATTATGTCTTAGATATATTTAATGAGCACACTATTATGTCTAAGATATATTTAATAAGTACACTATTATGTCTAAGATATATTTAATAAGCATACTATTATGTATAAGATATATTTAATGAGCATATTATTATGTATAAGATATATTTAATAAGTACACTATTATGTCTAAGATATATTTAATAAGTGCACTATTATGTCTGAGATATATTTAATAAGCATACTATTATGTCTAAGATATATTTAATAAGCATACTATTATGTCTAAGATATATTTAATAATTACACTATTATGTCTAATATATATTTAATAAGCATACTATTATGTATAAGATATATTTAATATGCACATTATTATGTCTAAGATATATTCAATAAGCATACTATTATGTCTAAGATATATTTAATAATACACTATTATGTCTAAGATATATTTAATAAGCGTACTATTATGTATAAGATATATTTAATAAGTACACTATTATGTCTAATATATATTTAATAAGCATACTATTATGTATAAGATATATTTAATAAGCATACTATTATGTCTAAGATATATTTAATAAGTACACTATTATGTCTAAGATATATTTAATAAGCATACTATTATGTATAAGATATATTTAATAAGCACACTATTATGTCTAAGATATATTCAATATGCATACTATTATGTCTAAGATATATTTAATAATACACTATTATGTCTAAGATATATTTAATAAGTGCACTATTATGTCTAAGATATATTTGATAAGCACACTATTATGTCTAAGATATATTTAATAAGCATACTATTATGTCTAAGATATATTTAATAAGCATACTATTATGTCTAAGATATATTTAATAAGCATACTATTATGTATAAGATATATTTAATGAGCATACTATTATGTATAAGATATATTTAATAAGTACACTATTATGTCTAAGATATATTTAATAAGTGCACTATTATGTCTGAGATATATTTAATAAGCATATTATTATGTCTAAGATATATTTAATAAGCATACTATTATGTATAAGATATATTTAATAAGCACACTATTATGTCTAAGATATATTTAATAATTACACTATTATGTCTAAGATATATTTAATAAGTGCACTATTATGTCTGAGATATATTTAATAAGCATACTATTATGTCTAAGATATATTTAATAAGCATACTATTATGTATAAGATATATTTAATAAGTACACTATTATGTCTAAGATATATTTAATAAGTGCACTATTATGTCTGAGATATATTTAATAAGCATACTATTATGTCTAAGATATATTTAATAAGCATACTATTATGTCTAAGATATATTTAAGCACACTATTATGTCTAAGATATATTTAATAAGCACACTATTATGTCTAAGATATATTTAATAAGCACACTATTATGTCTAAGATATATTTAATAAGCACACTATTATGTCTAAGATATATTTAATAAGCACACTATTATGTCTAAGATATATTTAATAAGCACACTATTATGTCTAAGATATATTTAATAAGCACACTATTATGTCTAAGATATATTTAATAAGTACACTATTATGTCTAAGATATATTTAATAAGTACACTATTATGTCTAAGATATATTTAATAATACACTATTATGTCTAAGATATATTTAATAAGTGCACTATTATGTCTAAGATATATTTAATAAGCACACTATTATGTCTAAGATATATTTAATAAGCAAACTATTATGTCTAAGATATATTTAATAAGCACACTATTATGTCTAAGATATATTTAATAAGTACACTATTATGTCTAAGATATATTTAATAAGCACACTATTATGTCTAAGATATATTTAATAAGCGTACTATTATGTCTAAGATATATTTAATAAGTACACTATTATTTCTAATATATATTTAATAAGCATACTATTATGTCTAAGATATATTTAATAAGCATACTATTATATCTAAGATATATTTAATAAGCATACTATTATGTCTAAGATATATTTAATAAGCACACTATTATGTCTAAGATATACTTAATAAGCATACTATTATGTCTAAGATATAATTAATAAGCATACTATTATGTCTAAGATATATTTAATAAGGACACTATTATGTCTAAGATATATTCAATAAGCATACTATTATGTCTAAGATATATTTAATAACATACTCTTATGTCTAAGATATATTTAATAAGTACACTATTATGTCTAAGATATATTTAATATGCATACTATTATGTCTAAGATATATTTAATAAGCATACTATTATGTCTAAGATATATTTAATAAGTACACTATTATGTCTAAGATATATTTAGTAAGCATACTATTATGTCTAAGGTATGTTTAATAAGCACACTATTGTGTCTAAGATATATTTAATAAGTACACTATTATGTCTAAGATGTATTCAATAAGCATACTATTATGTCTAAGATATATTTAATAAGGACACTATAATGTCTAAAATATATTTAATAAATACACTATTATGTCTAAGATGTATTCAATAAGCATACTATTATGTCTAAGATATATTTAATAAGCACACTATTGTGTCTAAGATATATTTAATAAGCATACTATTATGTCTAAGATATATTTAATAAGGACACTATTATGTCTAAGATATATTTAATAAGCATACTATTATGTCTAAAATATATTTAATAAGTACACTATTATGTCTAAAATATATTTAATAAGCACACTATTATGTCTAAGATATATTTAATAAGGACACTATTATGTCTAAGATATATTTAATAAGCATACTATTATGTCTAAAATATATTTAATAAGTATACTATTAAGTCTAAGATATATTTAATAAGCATACTATTATCTAAGGTATGTTTAATGAAGCAATAATCACTTCTGGTCCTTCCTTAAAATAAATATATATATATATATTAAAGTTGCCACCATCACTCACATGATCATGTTGAACTTATCCACATTCTTCTTTAAGTGTACCAACACAAGTTCTCTGCAGGCGAGAAATGAGAGGGTGTGGGTCAGTGGGAAAATTAGTGTGTGTGGTTACCTAGGAGGAGATGGTGTTACACACGGGGATGGTATGGTTACATGTGGAGATGGGAGGTTACATGTTAGGAGAATGTAGTCACACGTACAAAGGATGGGGTCATGAAGTGAGTTTGTGGCTAAAGATCTTGGACATAATTGGTCTGAGCAGGCTCATGACTTTCCAGTCAAGCACGCTAATAATGCCACAAAAACTTCTTCCAAGATTTCCTTTTGTTTCTTGCAACAACTTATCTTAAGGGATGATAGAGGACAAGTGATTTTTTTTTTTTATGTTTCCTACAGCAGAGGTTAGAGTTCACAGTGAAATCTAACTATGGTTGTGGGCTATTGAGGTAGTTGCATCAAACTCTACTCAACTAGAAAAGCGCATGCAGGAAATGAACTAGAAGAATGACTAGAAGCAAAGGCAGGAAAGGCCTAGAAGCAGAGGCAGGAAATGACAGAATCCGAGGCAGGAAACAACCTAGAAGCTGAGGCGGGAAATGACTTAGAAGCAGAGGCAGGAAACGACCTAGAAGCAAAGGCAGGAAGTAACTTAGAAGCAGAGGCAGGAAATGACCTAGCAGCAGTGGCAGGAAGTGATCTAGAAGCAGAGGCATGAAATGACCTAGGACCAGAGGCTGGTAGTTATCTATACACAGAGGCAGGAAGTGATCTATAAGCAGAGGCAGGAAATTATCTATAAGCAGAAGCAGGAAGTTATCTATAAGCAGAGGCAGGAAATGACCTAGAGGAGGCAGGAAGTGATCAAAAGCAGAGGCAGGAAATGACATAGAAGCAGAGGCAACAAATGATCTAGAAAGAGAGCCAGGGAGATACCTAGAAGCAGAGGCAGGAAATGACATAAAAGCAGAGGCAGGAAACGACCTAGAAGCAAAGGCAGGAAATTACCTAGAAGCAGAGCCAGGAAATGACCTGGAAGCAGAGGCAGGAAGTTATCTAGAAGCAGAGTCATGAAACGACCTAGAAACAGAGGCAGGAAATGGCAGAGACAGAGGCAGGAAATGACCTAGAAGCAGTGGCAGAAAATGACATAGAAGCACAGGCAGGAAATGACTCAGAAACAGTGGCAGGAAATGACTTAGAAGCACTGGCAGGAATTGACCTAGAACCAGTGGCAGGGAATGTCATAGAAGCAGAGCAGGAAACGACCTAGATGCAAAGGCAGGATATGATATAGAAGCAGAGGCAGGAAATGACTTAGAAGCAGAGGCAGGAAATGAGGACCTAGAAGCAGAGGCAGGAAACAACCTAGAAGCAGAGGCGGGAAACAACCTAGAAGCAGAGGCAGGAAACGACCTAGAAGCAGAGGCAGGAAACGACATAGAAACAGAGGCAGGAAATTAAATAGAAACAGAGGCCGGATATGACAGAACAGAAGCAGGAAATGACCTAGAAGTATAGGCCAGAAATGACCTAGAAGCAGTGGCAGGAAACGACATAGAAGCAGAGGTAGGATATGATATAGAAGCAGTGGCAGGAAATGAGGACCTAGAAGGAGAGGCAGGAAGTGACATAGAAACAGGGGCAGGAAATGACATGGAAACAGACAGGAAATGACATAGAAACAGAGGCAGGAAATGACATGGAAACAGGAAGGAAATTATATAGAAACAGAGGGAGGAAATGACAGAAACAGTGGCAGGAAATGACCTAGAACCAGTGGCAGGAAATGATATAGAAGCAGAGGCAGGAAACGACCAAGGAGCAAATGCTGGAAATGATATAGAAGCAGAGGCAGGAAATGACTTAGAAGCAGAGGCAGGAAATGACCTAGAAGCAGAGGCAGGAAATGCGGACCTAGAAGGAGAGGCAGGAAATGACAGAAGCAGAGGCAGGAAACAACCTAGAAGCAAAGGCAAGAAATGATATAGAAGCATAGCTAGGAAATGATTTAGAAGCAGAGGCAGGAAATGACCTAGAAGCAGGGGCAGGAAACAAACTAGAAGCAGAGGCAAAAATGACCTAGCAGCAGGGGCAGGAAACAAACTAGAAGCTGAGGCAAGAAATGACCTAGAAGCAGGGGCAGGAAACAAACTAGAAGCAGAGGCAAGCAATGACCTAGAAGCAGGGGCAGGAAACAAACTAGAAGCAGAGGCAGGAAATAACCTAGAAGCAGAGGCAGGAAAGGACATAGAAACAGAGGCCGGAAATGACATTGAACAGATGCCGGAAGTGACAGAAACAGAGGCCAGAAATGACATAGAACAGAGGCAGGAAGTGATCTAGAAGCAGAGGCAGGAAATGACTTAGAAGCAGAGGCAGGAAATAACCTAGAACCAGAGGCAGGAAATGACCCAGAATATAACAGGGAAGAGCTCTAACACATACTGCATTGCTTGCTCAATTAACAAGAGGTTAGCTAAGCCAAGAATTAGCTAGACAAAAGCTAAAATGGCTGCTACTATCTTTGGTCTTGGTAAACTAAAGAAACACACACACAAAAAAAGAACAAACAACAAACTACCAACGCTTTCTTTATTTCCATTGTCGCTAGGCGATAACTCTCACACAGACGACTAAAATTCAGGCGCACAAATGTTTGCAAAGGTTATCACCCCTTACGAGTTATAGAGAGTGAATTTCTTAAAACAACCTGAGTAGATGGTGAGTGACGTCCTCATCAGAGATCCAGGTAGGTTGGTCCGACTTCAATCTGAACCTTGCCCCCCCCCCCCCCCCCCCCCCAAACTTGAGCACGGCCTTCGGTGATGTAAGACCATCATCCAGTGCAGACATCAGCATGCTTGAAATGTAGCTACAAAGGAGTTAATCCACATTTAAACCTGCTAATTACCATAAATCAAGGATAATGTTAATCTATACAGAGAAAGAAAACTATCAGAAGATAATTTATGGACATGATGAGCATAAACTGTTGATTTTCTTGTTATAGCAGTTAAAGATATGATTATAGAACAGATGCTTCATCTAATAAGTTTCCGTTCTCTTCAAGGTGATGGTATGTAACTACAAGAGGCTAACACACATGCATGGAACCACTAACGCCTGATCTTGAGTGGGAGGAGACCACAGTGATAGATGGAGGGACCTACTCGTGAAGTAGATGCTGCACATCCTCCTCACACCTGAGCATCAGCGCTTCCATAGGGATGCAGGGCTGGTGCTAGCTGATTGTGAGTGCAGTCCACACTGCACTCACAGGGGGCATTGGTCATGTCCACACAGAATGTGCGCTCATAAATCTTGTCTCAAAGACTCATTTGATCCGATTCACCTCAAGAGGTGAATGGAACTGATTCAGAGCAAGAAATGTAGGCAGGCATCAAAATAATCATTCAAGTGTGACCTAAATAGAACTTCACCCTCATTATGGCTGCAAGTCAGAGCTAGGAGGAGACTCGACTGCTAATCAGGTATTATTACCCAGAAACTGTTTGTAAGGCATAAGTTAGCAACAAGATCACTGTTATTTCCTTGATAAGACTGCACTCTTATTATTATTTATTTCACCTCCCTATAACCTGCACGGACAAATTAAGGGTGCAGCTTATTGGCGCAAAGATCACATGACCAGTACTCTTCGTACAATTAGCAGTTAGAGCTGATTAGTACACAAAGTGTTGGCTAGCTAGAGTTAAGATTCTCATCATCTAAGACTGCTTCACCATCCCATCTTCCTCTCGGTCCGCCCCAAGATCTCTAACAAAAGGATAATCTTCAATAGGCTCACATCAACAGCTGCACAAAGCTATCATTATAAACTACCATAACACATGCACAACCCAGAAGCTCCTTGTGGGAGGGCTAGAGGGAGACCTTGGATCTGGTTTGTCAAATTTCTGAGCCTGCCTATAATTTCACAAACCAGATTCCACCTCCCGTCGCCGCCTCATACAAACTCCTGAAAGAACCACCGACTAACTTACTCTTCTTGTGCAACAACAAAATAAATAAATAAAACAAATAAAATTAATTAAAAAAATTTGTGCGTGTGTTTCATAGCAACAGATATTAAAACTTATTTTACCCTTTCATGAACATGTCCGCCTCATTGCCATGTACCAGTTCCTGATATATGCTCCAGATCCGTCTTCTGTAACAAAGCCTAGGGCCACACAC
This sequence comes from Leptonemataceae bacterium, assembly GCA_965261955.1. Lineage (GTDB taxonomy): Bacteria > Spirochaetota > Leptospiria > Leptospirales > Leptonemataceae > JABAAI01. Next base: position 35,089 of record CBDHEM010000022.1, on the reverse strand, counting down.
ACACAGAAGACAACACACAAGAATCACACACTCCACTCAGAGCTACTCAGGATTAGAGTTAACTTCAACACATACACAACTGGTAAAAAGAGGAGCTGTCTCTGTTTCTAGAGAACTGTAACAAGCAGCTGCCATCAGTCAGGTAATGCAGTGTCAGACTCTGTGGAGCAAAACAGAAGTAACGGGAATAATTACCCTTTACCAAAAGACCCTTTACCAAACATAAAACAAACCAGCAATCCCTCGTGTCATGTGCTGAGATGCAATATAGTCAGAAATTTTGACAGAGAAATAAAATTGGCAGTCAGACCCCGCAACTACCAAATAAAGCAACTGACCAAAATAAACCACACTCACAAGCTGTATGCATGACGCTCATAGTCGCTAAGTGCTTGTAAAAGTTTTAATAACAACAAACAAAATTCAATCACCGGTATCCTAAACTATTTTGACCGGCAACATTGCCGGCTTCATCACAATTGCTCTATGGGACCACACGTTCTTACAGCAGCAGTCTGATCCTTGCGAACACATCGTATAATGATGCCATGCTCAATGAAGAGTGACCCCCTCTTCTCCCAACTGGACCTATCAATAGCCTTAGGCTAGGGCATACAAAAAATATTACCATATCGAACGTGCTATCATGATTGGTTACATCTACGAGGGGAGGGGCCATAGGATAACCATTTCCTCACCCTCCCTGCCTCTAATTATTTATCATGTTGAGGAATAATAGCAATTTACAATATGTGTGCTGATGCGTTGTCAACGACCGAAATCATAACCACACCCAGCTATGAACCAGCAAACCCACTTCGAAATCAGGCACACTCCACAGAAATGGGCACTGAAGTTGAAAGCCATTATTCCAGTGAAGAAGAGCTCAATCCAATCTTGCTTCTAGCTGTAATGAGGAGGAAGAGAAACACATCCAATTTTTTGATGCAGCGGGCAACCTGGGGTAATACAACAACCCACTCCAAGAGATGGAGCTCTCTGATACAGAGTCACATTTCATGTGCCTACAGATGTCTAACGATATATATAATTCTCTACTCAGCATGGTATGTGCCATTGTAATTGCTCAAGGCTATGGTTTACCCTGTGATCAGCTAGCTTCCTGTTTTTGAATAGGTCAGCCACTCTTGACCCACCGAGTATAGAGTTCAAATATCGCCGGCAGAGAAGCTGGTCCTAACACTCCATTATCTTGCCACATGAAACCCACAAGTATGGTATTGCAAGAAGACATTGATGGTGAATTTAATCATAAATACTTAAAAACATTTTGGGGGTCACCTTGTCATTCAGCTTCTGCATAAGGAGGTTGGTCCGCCATCAATAACATACGATCCTAAAAGAGACCTGTAAGGTGATTTGGACGGACCTGGCAAAGGTCTATGTAAAGGTCTCGTCACGTGCTACGGAGAGGGTTGCCATTAGTCAGGAATTCAACAAGATGTGTAACCAACCCAATTTTAATGTTCATAATTTAGTTAGCATAAGTTACTGTCTGGGATAAACCTTCCAGTTCCAAAGATTTCAGTTGTAATGGTTTCCTGTATCACCAACAGGAGCAATTGAAAGGAAGCATATTGTTGTACAAGCCCCGGGCAACAGTGCTTCAACCTGTATGGAATGTGTATTGTCACTGTCTCACTGTGTTAAGATTGGGTATGGAGTGTGTATTGTACTCTCCCACTGTATTAAGGTTGGGTATGGAGTGTGTATTGTCACTCTTATTGTGTTAAAGTTGGGTATGGAGTGTGTATTGTCACTGTCTCACTGTTAAGGTTGGGTATGGAGTGTGTATTGTACTCTCTCACTGTGTTAAGGTTGGATATGGAGTGTGTATTGTACTCTCTCACTGTGTTAAGGTTGGGTAATGGAGTGTGTATTGTATTCTCTCATTGTGTTAAGGTTGTATATGGAGTGTGTATTGTACTCTCTCACTGTGTTAAGGTTGGATATGGAATGTGTATTGTCACACTCTCACTGTGTTAAGGTTGGGTATGGAGTGTGTATTGTCAATCTCACTGTGTTAAGGTTGGGTATGGAGTGTGTATTGTACTCTCTCATTGTGTTAAGGTTGGATATGGAGTGTGTATTGTACTCTCTCACTGTGTTAAGGTTGGGTATGGAGTGTGTATTCTACTCTCTCACTGTGTTAAGGTTGGATATGGAGTGTGTATTGTTACTGTCTCACTGTGTTAAGGTTGGGTATGGAGTGTGTATTGTATTCTCTCACTGTGCTAATGTTGGATATGGAGTGTGTATTGTACTTTCTCACTGTGTTAAGGTTGGGTATGGAGTGTGTATTGTCACTCTCACTGTGTTATGGAGCATGCATCATATGAGGACAGCTAAAGCTTCCTTCTCTTAACCTTTTCATAAATGGCAGAAAAATGACAAACACAACCCAACATCATATCATATCTTGATGACTCAGCAACATACAGCTAGAGCTGCTGGCCCTCTCCTTGCTGAGACCAAAGAAAGAAAGGAGTGTGTATTCCCCAAGCCCTTAGCTGAGATATAAGTGCATCAGATTCACGAGCCATTGAGGTGTTCAGAAATTATAAATGCCGTGTTTGGACACAGCTCAAAACCACTATGAAAAATTTCGTGCTTCCTCCGTGGACCAATGGTTTAGTTCAGACTTATAGCATGTTTTGCAGCATGTTTTGCAGCATGTTTTGCAGCATGTTTTGCAGCATGTTTTGCAGCATGTTTTGCAGCACGTTTTATTTTACAGCATGTTTTCAACATGTTTTGCAGCATGTTTTCCAGCATGTTTTCATCATGTTTTGCAGCATGTTTTAAAGTATGTTTTGCAGCATGTTTTGCTGCATGTTTTGTTTTCAACATGTTTTGCAGCATATTTTGCAGCATCTTTTGTATTCAGCATGTTTTCAACATGTTTTGCAGCATGTTTTGCAGCACGTTTTATTTTGCAGCATGTTTTTCAGCATTTTTTCAACATGTTTTGCAGCATGTTTTGCAGCACGTTTTATTTTGCAACTTGTTTTGCAGCATGTTTTCAACATGTTTTGCAGCATGTTTTGCAGCACGTTTTATTTTTCAGCATGTTTTGCAGCATGTTTTGTTTTGCAGCATGTTTTCAGCATGTTTTCAGCATGTTTTGCAACATGTTTTGCAGCATGTTTTGCAGCATGTTTTGCAGCATGTTTTGCAGCATATTTAGTTTTGCAGCATGTTTTGTTTTGCAGCATGTTTTCAACATGTTTTCCAGCATGTTTTCAACATGTTTTTCAGCATGTTTTCAACATGTTTTGCTGCATGTTTTGCAGCATGTTTTGCAGCATGTATTGCAGCATGTTTTGCAGCATGTTTTCAACATGTTTTGCAGCATGTTTTGCAGCATATTTTCAGCATGTTTTGCAGCATTGCAGCATGTTTTCAACATGTTATGCAGCATGTTTTTCAGCATGTTTTGCAGCATGGTTTCAGCATGTTTTGCAGCATGGTTTCAGCATGTTTTGCAGCATGTTTTACAACATGTTTTTCAGCATGTATTGCAGCATGTTTTGCAGCATATTTTCAGCATGTTTTGCAGCATGTTTTCAGCATGTTTTGCAGCATGTTTTTTTTTTTTGCAGCATGTTTTCAGCATATTTTCAACATGTTTTTACAGCACGTTTTGCAGCATCTTTTGCAGCATGTTTTGCAGCACGTTTTATTTTGCAGCATGTTTTCAACATATTTTGCAGCATGTTTTACAGCATGTTTTGCAGCATGTTTTGCAGCATGTTTTGCAGCATGTTTTAAAGCATGTTTTAAAGCATGTTTTCAACATGTTTTTCAGCATGTTTTTTTTCCAGCATGTTTTTTTTCCAGCATGTTTTGTTTTCAGCATGTTTTCAACATGTTTTACTGCATGTTTGGCAGCATGTTTTCAACTTTTTTGCAGCATGTTTTGCAGCATGTTTTGCCGCATGTTTTGTTTTGCAGCATGTTTTCAACATGTTTTGCAGCATGTTTTGAACATGTTTTGCAGCATGTTTTCAACATGTTTTGCAGCATGTTTTCAACATGTTTTGCAGCATGTTTTGCAGCATGTTTTGAAGCATGTTTTGAAGCATGTCTTGCAGCATCTTTTCAGCATCTTTTCAACATGTTTTGCAGCATATTTTTCAGCATGTTTTGCAGCCTGTTTTGCAGCCTGTTTTGCAGCATGTTTTGCAGCATGTTTTGCAGCATGTTTTCAGCAAGTTTTGCAGCATGTTTTGCAGCATGTTTTGCAGCATTTTTTGCAGCATCTTTTCAGCATGTTTTCAACATGTTTTGCAGCACTTTTTCAACATGTTTTGCAGCATGTTTTTCAGCATGTTTTGCAGCATGTTTTGCAGCATGTTTTTTTCAGCATGTTTTGTTTTCAGCATGTTTTCAACATGTTTTGCAGCATGTTTTGCAGCATGTTTTGCAGCATTTTTTGCAGCATATTTTCAACATGTTTTCTACATGTTTTGCAGCATTTTTACAGCATGTTTTGCTGCATGTTTTGCAGTATGTTTTTTTTTGCATGTTTTGTTTTCCGCATGTTTTCAACATGTTTTGCAGCATGTTTTGCAGCATGTTTTACAGCAAGTTTTTCAGCGTGTTTTGCAGCATGTTTTCAACATGTTTTGCAGCATGTTTTGCAGCATGTTTTGCAGCATATCTTTCAGCATCTTTTCAGCATCTTTTCAACATGTTTTGCAGCATGCTTTGCAGCATGTTTTCAACATGTTTTGTAGCCTGTTTTGCAGCATGTTTTGCAGCATGTTTTCAACAAATTTTGCAGCATGTTTTGCAGCATGTTTTGCAGCATGTTTTGCAGCATTTTTGCAGCATCTTTTCAGCATGTTTTTAACATGTTTTGCAGCACGTTTTCAACATGTTTTGCCGCATGTTTTTAGCATGTTTTGCAGCATTTTTTCAACATGTTTTGCAGCATTTTTATAGCATGTTTTGCTGCAAGTTTTGCAGCATGTTTTTTTTGCATGTTTTGTTTTCAGCATGTTTTCAACATGTTTTGCAGCATGTTTTGCAGCATGTTTTCAACATGTTTTGCAGCATGTTTTTTGCAGCATATTTTCAACATGTTTTGCAGCATGTTTTGCAGCATGTTTTGAAGCATGTTTTCAACATGTTTTCGACATTTTTTGCAGCATTTTTACAGCGTGTTTTGCTGCATGTTTTGCAGTATTTTTTTTTAGCATGTTTTGTTTTCAGCATGTTTTCAACATTTTTTGCAGCATGTTTTGCAGCATGTTTTACAGCAAGTTTTGCAGCGTGTTTTTCAGCATCTTTAGTTTTCAGCATGTCTTTCAACATGTTTTGCAGCATGTTTTGTAGTGCACAGGCATGGAACACTGAAGTACAAATTTATGAACCCAGCTCTAATAGTGTTCATGTGGTACACTTGCAAAGTTGAAGCACTGTACCATAGTCTTAATTCAACAGAAGCCCACCGAATACAATCTTTGTCTGTTTAAATGAGGAAATTCATTTTAGTATGTTGGACGTGTATGTGTATAGCATATATGCTTTACATTGTCAACTTCAATATGTATGTATGTATGTATGTAGTCTGCTAAAGCTTCAAAGAAACGGGAAGAGCACACAAAGGTATGTGATATATTATATAATATATACTGTAAGGGTCCTTGCCAACACACAGGTGAGCAGACGTTAAGTCTACAACATTGGGACAGAGGTGGAGGTGTGGCACTTGTGTGTGTTACTGTGTGTGACTGTTATTTGGTATATACGTGAGCTGTGTTTCTGACAAAATTGCTAAGATTTGTCTTAATGTTTACACTCTTGCTATATTTCGGTTTTTGCTGTAACTTTTTTCCACGAATAAATTTTTCAAATTGTTAGAGTGCAAAAACAATAAACTGCAGTTGGTATATTAAGCGGCTCCATTGGGTTAAGCATACAAAAGCTATGCATCACTGTCACTCTTATTATGTCTTCAACAAAGCTTATAACAAAGACATCCACCCAAGGCCGACCCCATTCTCAAGAGCGAAGGGATTCAGAGTGTTTTCCAGTAAGCATTGGTGTCTGTGCAGTCTTCCTCGGCAGAAGAGATTCTAGAAACTACTGTATCGGCCTGGAAGCGATGCTTCTTGATGGAGTTGCGAATAAGTTAGCCATTGTTGATTTTTTTTTCTTTTTTTCTTTTTTTCTTGTGTGACCGTCTAATCGGAAAAGTTTTGATTACTATTTTGTGACGATAGAGCAATCTTTACTGGGCATGTGCAGGTAAATAAATATAGCATTTAGCGTGTATGGTTATATATATTTTGCGACTGATGGTAAAGGACGCTACTGGCTTTTAATTGGTTAAGGCTGATAATTCAAAATATGGTCCACAAACCAGTGTTGCAATGTATCATTTACCCTTGTGCAGCATATGCTCCAAGCAAGGTAAAGTTATTGCCTCATCTGTTAGTAGATATATATTTATTATAGCTTGTAGAGACAGTATTTGTCATCTCTGCATGCTGAGACTGTGCATGCATCTAGACACCCCTACCTTCCCCCTTCCGTTCAGTTTGTTTCCCGTGCAGAATTCCACGGAGTATTATAAATGCCATTTTGGTATCTGGACCATGGCATTCCAGCATCAGTCAGCTTGGCGATGTCGAGAGCCACTGCAGGCGAGCAACGAGTGAGCTGAGCTATTCCATCAGCTGTAGCAATGTTGAGGGAGACTACACCTGAAACCACCGAAATTTGAACACATATTTGTAGCTGTCATAACTTCCCCCCCTTTCTACTTTGCAAATACTTTTGATACCAGCTTGTTGCTTATTGTGTGTGTTTTAAGATGATATGTAAAAAGTCTCTATAGGCACCTTTTCTTAGAAGATACACCCAAACATGCAAGGGTCACTCAAAAAATGGCACTTCCTAATTTGTGGCAGACATAACTCCAAGGCGCCTTGAGCGACGCGCCCCAAAATTGGTGTGTGGGTTGCTAAAGCACGTAGCTGTGATACTGTGAATTATATATATATATTTTAATGTGAAACCCCCTCCCGCCCCCCCCCCCCCCCCCCTGAGTTATGGTGTTAAGAAGAGGCGGGATCACAAAAATTGCGTGGATGCGCATATTAGGAAGTGCCATTTTTTGAGTGACCCTTTCGTGTTTGGATGTATCTTCTAAGAAAAGGTGCCTATAGAGACTTTTTTTACATAAGCTGGTATCAAAAGTATTTGCACAGAAGAATGGGGAAAAGAGTTATGACAGTTCAAATATATGTTCAAATTTCGGTGGTTTCAGGTGAAGTCCCCCATTCTGGTTTAGTCCAGCGGTCGGTCAGCAGAAGTGATCAACAGTGTGTTTAGATGTGGTGATATCTAGAGCTATTCCAGTCCATGCATTTTGATCAGTACAGCAACTCCAATTCGATCTTCAGCTGCTGTGAAGTCAAGGGCTATTCCAGCTAAGGATCAGTTCTCTGCTGACTGCAGTCAAGCATCATCTCTTGCGGATTAAAAAAAAAGAAATTTTTTTTTTTAACTTTTTCCAAACTTTCCCGTTTTTTAATTTTTTTTATTCTCATTTTTTTTTTTTCCTTCTTTTTTTTTTTTTGTGGGCAGGCGAGCATTGAGCTTCTGTACTAAGGAATGGAAACGTATGGTTTAATTTGCCTTGTACTGTACTTAGTATAGTTATTGTCTAACCTTTATGAAGAATAGCCACTTTTGATAAGCATTCACCACCTTCCCGGGTCGGCCAAAACAGCGGTTGCGACCATCTACCTTTTTCTTTTCTTTTTTTTGAGACACAATACATAAATGTTGATGACATTTTACAAAAATCAAATATGTTGGTTATATATCTGTGCATGGAAGTTTCACATTGCCGACGATAGCGGATATAACTCCTAAAAGAGTTTAACTTGGTTAGCATTATCAAAAAAGCTGCTCCAGAGCTCACAGTGTGAAATTCATGTGCTAACAAGGTGCCACCTAATCCCACTCTACTACAAGAACACCACAGTTGCTAAAAGGGAGAAGTTTACTGAGGTAAGTGTCGTCGGTTTTGGAAAAGTATACGCTGATTTAAAAAATCATCATTCTCTGTGTAGTATAGTTGTAGGCAAGAAATGATTTTGAATATAACATGGAAGAAGATGGCGACAATTTTATTGCCTGCCAAGCTTGAGATGACAAGATCAAGGTACTTTTGTAGTAAGCTAAGAGCTAGAATGATCACCACATCTCTGGTCTGTACACTAGCAGCCTTGAGAAACAAAGAAAGGAAGGTACTCCAAGTGCTTTATTACTTTTATTACGCCTCTGCTAGCTCACTGGACACATACGTCTCCTGGTGTCGGAGTAAGGTGGCGAGGAACAGCTGGCATGGGGAACTGCAAGAGACAAACTACAACCTAGAGGTGATGGCCATGCAAACCCTGGAGAACCTGACTGAGGACCATAGCCATATCTACACGCTTTTCATGGAGATAGTGGAGCCGTGAGGGGATGCTAACATAAACTATGGAGGCAGTAAAAAATCTATACTGAAACAACATCATTTTAATCAGTGCAAAACTGTGTCTCTCTGCAGACATCGTGTTCCTAGACATTCCAGGCTGCACAGGTAAGCCCCACTTGGTCAACTAAGATTGTTCTGCCTTGGCTTCAAGAGGCATCACACCACACTCATCCATGGTGGTTGAACTGTGCTCAGCACCTTCAAGGTTAGCCTCACAAACCAGACTTACTGATGCTCTATACAATCCTAAAAATGGTCTTGGAACTTTAGACAGGTTTTTGTTGGCATCAGCGGGAATATTGGAACTGCCAATCAGATGGCCTAAAGTATCATGGATCTGAGCTACACTAGGTGCTGGAATATTGGTGCTGCCAATCAGATGGCCTAAAGTAACATGGATCTGAGCTACACTAGGTGCAGGAATATTGGTGCTGCCAATCAGATGGCCTAAAGTAACATGGATCTGAGCTACACTAGGTGCTGGAATAGTGGTGCTGCCAATCAGATGGCCTAAAGTAACATGGATCTGAGCTACACTAGGTGCTGGAATATTGGTGCTGCCAATCAGATGGCCTAAAGTAACATGGATCTGAGCTACACTAGGTGCTGGAATATTGGTGCTGCCAATCAGATGGCCTAAAGTAACATGGATCTGAGCTACACTTGGTGCTGGAATATTGGTGCTGCCAATCAGATGGCCTAAAGTAACATGGATCTGAGCTACACTAGGTGCTGGAATATTGGTGCTACCTTCAGATGGCCTAAAGTAACATGGATCTGAACTACACTAGGTGCTGGAATATTGGTGCTGCCATCAGATGGCCTAAAATAACATGGATCTGAGCTACACTAGGTGCAGGAATATTGGTGCTGCCAATCAGATGGCTTAAAGTAACATGGATCTGAGCTACACTAGGTGCTGGAATATTGGTGCTGCCAATCCTTTGGCCTAAAGTAACATGGATCTGAGCTACACTAGGTGCTGGAATATTTGTGCTGCCAATCTGATGGCCTAAAGTAACATGGATCTGAGCTACACTAGGTGCTGGAATATTGGTGCTGCCAATCAGATGCCCTAAAGTAACATGGATCTTAGCTACACTTGGTGCTGGAATATTGGTGCTGCCAATCAGATGGTCTAAAGTAACATGGATCTGAGCTACACTAGGTGGTGAAATATTGGTTCTGCCAATCAGATGGCCTAAAGTATACATGGATCTGAGCTACACTAGGTGCTGGAATATTGGTACTGCCAATCAGATGGCCTAAAGTATCATGGATCTGAGCTACACTAGGTGCTGGAATATTGGTACTGCCAATCAGATGGCCTAAAGTAACATGGATCTGAGCTACACTAGGTGCTGGAATATTGGAACTGCCAATCAGATGGCCTAAAGTATGGCCTAACCAGGTGCTGGAATATTGGTGCATGAATCTGAGCTACACTAGGTGCTGGAATATTGGTGCTGCCAATCAGATGGCCTAAAGTAACATGGATCCTTTGGCCTAAAGTAACATGGAAGCTACACTAGATTCTGGAATATTGGTGCTGAGCTACACTAGGTGCTGGAATATTGGTACTGCCAATCAGATGGCCTAAAGTATCATGGATCTGAGCTACACTAGGTGCTGGAATATTGGTACTGCCAATCAGATGGCCTAAAGTAACATGGATCTGAGCTACACTAGGTGCTGGAATATTGGTGCTGCCAATCAGATGGCCTAAAGTATCATGAATCTGAGCTACACCAGGTGCTGGAATATTGGTGCTGCCATCAGATGGCCTCAAGTAACATGAATCTGATCTACACTAGGTGCTGGAATATTGGTGCTGCCAATCAGATGGCCTAAAGTAACATGGATCTGAGCTACACTAGGTGCTGGAATATTGGTGCTGCCAATCCTAGGTGCTGGAATATTGGTTGGCCTAAAGTAACATGGATCTGAGCTACACTAGATTGCTGGAATATTGGTGCTGCCAATCAGATGGCCTAAAGTAACATGGATCTGAGCTACACTAGCTGCTGGAATATTGGTGCTGCCAATCAGATGGCCTCAAGTAACATGGATCTGAGCTACACTAGGTGCTGGAATATTGGTGCTGCCAATGAGATGGTCTCAAGTGCTGGAATATTGGTGCTGCTGCATGGATCTGAGCTACACTAGGTGCTGGAATATTGGTGCTGCCAATCAGATGGCCTAAAGTAACATGGATCTGAGCTACACTAGGTGCTGGAATATTGGTGCTGCCATCAGATGGCCTAAAGTAACATGGATCTGAGCTACACTAGGTGCTGGAATATTGGTGCTGCCAATCAGATGGCCTAAAGTAACATGGATCTGAGCTACACTAGGTGCTGGAATATTGGTGCTGCCATCAGATGGCCTAAAGTAACATGGATCTGAGCTACACTAGGTGCTGGAATATTGGTGCTGCCATCAGATGGCCTAAAGTATCATGGATCTGAGCTACACTAGGTGCTGGAATATTGGTGCTGCCAATCAGATGGCCTAAAGTATCATGGATCTGAGCTACACTAGGTGCTGGAATATTGGTGCTGCCATCAGATGGCCTAAAGTATCATGGATCTGAGCTACACTAGGTGCTGGAATATTGGTGCTGCCAATCAGATGGCCTAAAGTATCATGGATCTGAGCTACACTAGGTGCTGGAAAATTTGGTGCTGCCAATGAGATGGCCTAAAGTATCATGGATCTGAGCTACACTAGGTGCTGGAATATTGGTGCTGCCAATCAGATGGCCTAAAGTATCATGGATCTGAGCTACACTAGGTGCTGGAATATTGGTGCTGCCAATCAGATGGCCTAAAGTATCATGGATCTGAGCTACAGTAGGTGCTGGAATATTGGTGCTGCCAATCAGATGGCCTAAAGTAACATGGATCTGAGCTACACTAGGTGCTGGAATATTGGTGCTGCCAATCAGATGGCCTAAAGTATCATGGATCTCAGATGATTGTCAACCTGGAGAATATTAGAACTATTGTCAAGCGTTTGGGGAACTCTAAGCTTGAAAAAAAAATGGAGTGAAGGCTATAGCTCGCATTCTTGGAGACGTGGACATTTTTGTTAGCCTTCCAACAAGTAATAGTTAGACACTGAACAGGGACCTGCAATTTAGAGACCCGAGGGCCCAGGCCTGTGGTAACCAAAGCATAATGAGGGCACTTTTAGGGCCTGAGGAACTCTAAATAGCTTTGGTCCTCTTGGTGGAAGTATCTAAATGATTTTGTGTATAGCAACCGTAACCAAGCTACATCTTCATCAATAGCTAGCGAAATGGATTTAAAAAAAGCACTAGCTTGTTGCTGGAAAATAAACTTAGCATCGACAGTCTTCTTTTAGTGATATTAGCTAGTTAGTTATTAGTAAATGAACTGGCTGCAACCAATAGAGAAGAAACGACTTGACTGTCCCTCTCAGTTACTGTAAGTTCATTTTCCAGCAACCGAAAGAGGAAACTACTAGACTGTCTCTCTTAGTTACTCTCATTTCCAGTAACCAGCTAGTATTTTTTTTACTGAACAAAAGGATATCATGCTCGCTGTTGCTGAATGATATACTAGGTTTTATTTGTTTAAACTACCAACGGCCATCATTAAAAATTCATATGAGTATAGCTGCACTCATAGCCTCTGAGGAAAGGCCCTAAGTACCAGTGAGCTGGACACTTGGTGCCAGAAGGGTGGCTACCAAGTGGTGTAGTGGTACTATATGTGATTTAGAAAACTCGCATAGCTGAAGAGGAACCTGTCAGAATCGTGCAGTTGTTGATACTTGTTTGAAATTTGACAAGGTTTAGCTAGGCCATAGTGTTTTAAAAAACCACCGGCTACATGGTCTGTAAGAGTGAAAACCAAAATGGCCGATGACAGATAGTAAATATGCTGTATCTCGGCTTCTACTGGTATATTCTAGTATGATATCACTTTCCCCATTTTTTTGAGTTTGTGGAATCCATTTCTGAAGTATATTTCTGATATGTATATTTGGTTTAAATTTCAAATAAAGGTCATAAAGGTCAAAACTTGAAAGCATAAGAGGCATTTATCCTGTAATTTGTATTCAATCATTAAATTAGTGTTGTTCTATGAACATGTAAACAAAAATGAACAGAACACAGAAAACGAATAAAGGAAAAGAAATAGCAAGTCTGTGTCGATGTGATACCTGCTAGTTGTGGCCAGTGGGTCCTCCTACAGTTAAATATAACTGCCAGTTGAAGAAGTGGATCCTCTTACAGTAAAATGTGTGGACAAAGCTCACATCACTCAAAGTTGTTGCAACAACTACCTTTACATTTGCTCGATGGCGTGCACTGCAAGGCAACTTCAAAACACTTGCAGTTCCCTTTACAAGATTTGGCACAGTTGCAATGAAGCATCTGTGAGCAGGTTTCACTAGCATCTCCCAAATGAGTCCAATATGGGACCCATGTCTTCCGATGTTCATTATATTCCCAACCATACCGCGCTGGCACAATTCTTTTTCCAAGGCTCGATGCCATACAAAAGCTGACATGTGTATGGATCTCTTGATGTGTCGGTTCAATGCCACTTGTGTAAGTGGGATTCTCTCTAGACACCTGAGACCGTGTGTGAAGATGGGCTGGTGAGTTTCATTTACGTTGTGAAGAGGTGGACAGCTAATACGGCATCAGAATCAACTGTCTGGAGGAAAGCTTTCTTTTGACCATCCACAACAGCATGACCCAGGTGCAGCATCATCCGGCTGTCTGCTTCCTCATGGTCAGACGGAGTGATGTCAGATAGGTCAACTGCCTTATCATTGGACAGCACAAGTTCCTATTTTGTTGTCAATAGATAATACTTGACATGGAGGTTGCATTCACGAGTTCATCACCAAGAAACTTGAATAGAGTTCTTCTTTGTTCTCACTAACTTTCAGGAATGCCTGCCAATCTTTTCTTTGGGGATGGAGACGTTTTCTAACACTCGTGTCTGTCGAGCAGCTGCCTTGCCAAAACGTTTGACTCTTGTTTGATTTTTGTGACTCCCCTCTGGACAATGGTCCCAGACTGCATCAACTGTAGTCGTACACATGTTCATCTGACTCTCCATGAAAGGCAGGCAGTGCATTTCACCAAAAACATTGGGTCACTGTGATTTAATGATATGAACTGCAGAGGGCATGTCTATGACAACCACTGAGGCTTCTTTGACTGCTGGATTTATTTAATGTACAGGGATTCCTGACAAATAGCCAAGAATTTTGGACTTGTTGTCAGCTCTCTGCTTGTCTCTATTGCATATTGAAGGTGGTTCTCTTGCATCCTCATACATGGAAAAAAATCATCCATGTTTGATTCAGGGTGAGCTTGAAGTGAAACAAATATTTATGTCAGGATTGCTGCAGAAGCTTTACATGAAGCCATATTGTCTGCAACTTTTATCTAAGTTCGCTGGGGGTGGTTGGAGAGAAGTAGAGGGATTTGCCTTGGGAATGACACCAGTGTGTTGTGTAGTACACTCCTCTATTAGCTCCTTTACAAATTTTGAATACATAGTTTTTCTAATTGTCTGCAAATCCTGAATGCACTTGCTGATCTCAGGCTCCATTTATTCACCAGTGTCCAATGTCTCCAGTTGACTGTCTGTTTCTCCATATGGTTGTTGGTAATCTGCTAATGCACAAGGTCAAGAAGAGATTAAAATTGGTTGAGAAACCTTTGCTGCTCAGACACAGAGCTTTCTGGGTGTTCAGTGCTGTCTGATTTTGATGTATGGATGTGCGCATATTCAAACTCCTCGAAGACACAAAGAAATCTGTCCATAAAGACCTTTGCAGCCATGGTCTTCTTGAGGCTCTGCTCCTGGCTTTGGTCCGGGCCCATGAGGCTAAACTTCTTTGTACTTCACTGTACTGAAAAGTGTCCCTCCATGAAATTGGCATGGACTGTAGGATGGCGATGAAGAAGTTGAGTCATGTCCCTCAAAAATACGGAGACCCACCGAGAATAATTAGTGTATCCTAAAGCGAAGAAGTATGTGCACATCACAACCACATCCAATGTACCACGCCAGTTACCAAGGCACTGGTTTCAAACAAAACGGCAGCTTGTCAAAAGAAAGTCAGGACTACTTTACCCCAATAATATGCTGTTGGAGACGTCAGAAGAAGCTGTCACTCCCAGATTTCAAATGATTCATGCTGTCCAAGTTGTTGGCAGTACTTGTCATACATAAGTGTCATCTCAGTATTTCGAGCCAAGCCAAAATGGGAAGGTATTTTAGGTGCATCCTTTTCACAAGTTTTCTGCCAAGCATCGACGTTGAAACTCCTGGTGAAAATATCTTTACTAGGTGAAACATTCGCTCCCAGCCTGAACCATTATCTTGCCTCCGGCTTCTTGTGTGCACATTTCGAGATCATGCATACCATTTCTTGCTCACCTAGCTCATCTGGGAAAAGCAACTGACATCTTTTCTGTCAGGCATACAAGGGGTAGTCACTCTCAAGAACAGGTATTTGTCCAGAATTTAAACATGCAATAGCTTTCATGGTGGTAAGGATGCGTACTCAGTGTGTCTGTTTTTCTTCGCTGAATATAGGGAAGATGTTGTTAGTTTCCCAAGGCTTGACGTCTTCTTGCTCCTGGTTCCTTGAAAATATCCTATAAAGGTGATAGGTAGATCATCCAGCTGCCACTTGTTATCAACCTTATCCTTTGTGCTGATGCTCAATACATGGGTCAACCATGCGTCTTCCTCCAAGTGCACACATGCATTTTAGTCGGTTATCCGCTACCTTCTTGAATAGATGCAAGACTGATATATCCTCAAGGTCTTCAAACAAAAGAAGCCACTGGAAATTCATCAGCTAGTTCAATTGGGGTGTCTTCTGATACAGCTAAGGTCAGGGTAGAGGATCAATACCAGTCTTGTCTTTGCTCAGATGACCTCTTATTGTGATGGATGTATCATGTCCTGCCAGAAACCAATATTGTCAGTAGTCACTGTTGAGAAAATGCCACGTTTGCAGGCAGTTGGTACCACAACACTCTCATCTTTGAACTTCCTTGACACTGCTCATGTGAATTTTCTTCATACATGCATTGTGATCATAGGAAACTCTAATTCCCAGTTGATGGAACTTCCTGATGAGACCCTTCAGACGATCATGTAACTTCAAGCCCATATAGGTGTCTGATAGAGGTTCTGGGCATTGGTAACACATTTTGCTGCATTGCTTATTGCCAGCTGAGAAGGAGTGCAAGCCACACTTGTCCTGGCACTGATAGTCTCATGGTCTTCAGCATTGCGGATACTGGACGCACCCTCAAGCAAGACACACCGAAGATTCAAAATTGATGTAGGTACTGGCATCAAACATGTAACATCAGCACCTTACCATCCATCTACTAATGGCTTGGCTGAACGAGCAGTTCAAACTTTCAAGCGAGCAATTGAAAGAATGCATAACCTTCCTATTCAGGATAGGTTGTCTAAGTTTCTGTTGACCTACAGGTTAACTCCCCATACAACAACGGGTGTAGCTCCAGCTTAACTTCTCATGGGCCATTGTCCACGTTCATTATTGGACAACTTAATCCCTGATCTATCCCAGAAAGTGGAATATAGACAAGTTAAGCAAAAACTGTCACATGATTCATCAAAATCAGTTCGTAATTTCGAAGTTGGAGACAGTGTGTTCGCAGAGAACTTTACAGGGAAGTCACCTAAATGGATTCCTTGCAAGATAGCAGAGGTAACTGGTCCTCTCTCATATGTAGTCAAACTAACAGATGACAAGATCATGCGTAGGCATGTGGATTCCATCAAGCGAAGACATGAAATGGACATAGCTCGAGACACACCTGCTAATGATCCACATCCACTTGCCATTCTTCCACCAGACTTGTCTCGTATGACTGAAATTCCACCGTCTGCTCCTCCTATCTCTCGTGCGAGTCAATCAAGTGCTCTCACTTCACAGCCTACACGAAAACCAGCCTCGCATCTTCCATGTCAATCTACAAGGAAATGTCAGTGTCCTGACTATTTCTCAAGCAAGTAACATCTAAAAAGGGGGAAGTGTGATATCTGTACTTTGTACCTTGATATAGTATTATTGTAATTATAGTGTAAGTGTATTCATGACTGTGGTTTATCTTGAACTAGTTATTTTAATCTAACTAACTTCCTGTTATGATCAGTTGTCAGTATTTTGCAGTTTTGTACAAGTGATTTCTATGATACTTAAAACTATTACAATTCAATAGCGTGCAAGTCCTAGCGCATTTGCTAGGTTACTACAATTATCACCTTTTACTGGTTTGATCAAAAACTCTTGTTTAAACTAATCCAAATTTCCTCTGGATTGCCCATTTCTAACATGGTAAGAAAAGCAAACTTTCTGAGTATTTCAATGCTCGTTTCTGAGTTAGTCAATTTTATGTCTAAAAAGAAAAGTTCTCTATGAATTTCTCCCAAAATAATTCAAAACAACAGAAAGGCATAGTTTAGCAGTATGTGGCCCACTTTGTAGAGAAAAACAGTTTTTGTTAATATTTATCCCCTTTTACTGGTTTGATCAAAAACAGTTGTTTAAACTAATCCAAGTTTCCTCAGGATTTTACCCTTTCAAACATGGTAAGAAAAGCAAACTTTCTGAGTTTTTCAGTGCTCGTTTCTGAGATAGTCACTTTTGTCTAAAAAGAAAAGTTCTCTATGAATTTCCCCAAAGATGCTTCAAAACAACAGATAGCCTAGTTTAGCAGTAAGTGGCTAACTTTGTGGGGAAAAAAAGTTTTTGTTAATATTTATCCTCTTTTACTGGTTTGATCAAAAACAGTTGTTTAAACAAATGCAAATTTTCCTCAGAATTTGCCCCTTTCAAACATGGTAGGAAAAACAAACTTTCGGTATATTTCAGTGTTCGTTTCTTAGATAGTCGCTTTTAAGTCTAAAAAAAAATTTCTCTAAGAATTTCCCCAAAAATGGTTCAAAACAACAGAAAGGCATAGTTGAGCATTATCTGGCTCACTTTGTGGAGAAATACTGTTTTTGTTAATATTTATCCCTTTTGCTGGTTTGATCAAAAACAGTTGTTTTAACTAATCCAAAGTTTCCTCAGGATTTGCCCCTTTCAATCATTGCAAGAAAAGCAAACTTTCTGAGTATTTCAGTGCTCTTTTCTGAGAATATCACTTCTATGTCTAAAATGAAAAGTTCTCTATGAATTTCCCACAAATATCTTCAAAACAACAGTTTAGCAGTATGTAGCTCACTTTTTGGAGAAAAAAAGTTTTTGTTAATATTTATCTCTTTTACTGCTTTGATCAAAAACAGTTGTTTAAACTAATCCAAAGTTTCCTCAGGATTTACCCCTTTCAAACATGGCAAGAAAAGCAAACTTTCAGGGTATTTCAATGCTAGTTTCTGTGATAGTCATTTTTATGTCTAAAAAGAAAAGTTCTCTAAGAATATCCCCCAAAATGTTTAAAACAACGGAAAGGCATATTTTAGCAGTATATGGCTCAATTTGAGGAGAAAAACAGTTTTTGTTAATATTTATCCCCTTTTACTGATTTGATCAAAACCAGTTGTTTAAACTAATTCAAATTTACCTCAGGATTTTCCCCTTTCAAACATGGTTAGAAAAACAAATTTTCTGAGTATTTCAGAGCTCGTTTCTGAGGTAGTCATTTTGTCTATAATGAAATATTCTCTATGAATTTCCCAGAAAATGCTTCAAAACAACAGAAAGGCATAGTTTAGCAGTAAGTGGCTAATTTTGTGGAGAACAACAGTTTTTGTTAATATTTATCCCCTTTTACGAGTTGATCCAAAACAGTTGTATAAACAAATCCTCGTTTTCCTCAGGAATTGCCCCTTTCAAACATAATAAGAAAAACAAACTTTCTGAGTATTTCATTGCTCGTTTCAGAGATAGACAATTTTAAGTCTAAAAAGAAAAGTTCTCTATGAATTTACACCAAAATTCTTCAAAACAACAGAAAGGCATAGATTAGCAATATGTGGTTTACTTTTTGGAGAAAGACAGTTTTTTTTAGCATTTTCCCCCTTTTAATGGTTTGATCAAAAACAGTTTTTTAAACAAATCCTAATTTTCCTCTGGTTTGCCCATTTCTAACATGGTAAGAAAAGCTAACTTTCAGAGTATTTCAATGCTCGTTTCTGAGTTAGTCAATTTTATGTCTAAAAAGAAAAGTTCTCTATGAATTTCTCCCAAAATGCTTCAAAACAACAGAAAGGCATATTTTAGCAGATGTGGCTCACTTTGTGGAGAAAAGCAGTTTTTGTTAATATTTATCCCCTTTTACTGGTTTGATCAATAACAGTTGTTTGAACAAATCCAAATTTTCCGCAGGATTTTCCCCTTTCAAGCATGGCAAGAAAAACAAACTATCAGAGTTTTTCAATGCACTTTTCTGAGATAGTAACTTCTATGTCTAAAATGAAAAGTTATCAATGAATTTCCCTCAAAATGCTTTAAAACAACTGATCGGCATAGTTTAGCAGTATCTGGCTTGAGTTTGGAGAAAAACAGTTTTTGTTAATATTTATCCACTTTAACTGGTTTGATCAAAAACAGTTGTTTAAAGAAATCCAAATTTTCCTCCTGATTTGCCCCTTTCAAACATGGTTAGAAAAACAAACTTTCGGTATATTTCAGTACACGTTTCGTAGATAGTCGCTTTTATGTCAAAAAAGAAAATTTCTCTGAGAATTTCCCCAAAAATGCTACAGAACAACAGAAAGGCATAGTTTAGCAGTATGTGGCTCACTTTGTGGAAAAATACAGTTTTTGTTAATATTTATCCCCTTTTACTGGTTTGATCAAAAACAGTTGTTCTAACTAATCCAAAGTTTCCCCAGGATTGGCCCCTTTCAAACAAGGCAAGAAAAGCAAAATTATTGAGTAATTCAGTGCTCGTTTCTGAGATAGTCACTACTATGTCTAAAATGAAAAGTTCTCGATGAATTTCCCCCAAAATCCTTCAAAACAAAGAAAGGCATGGTTTAGCAGTATGTGGCTCACCCTGCGGAGAAAAACAGTTTTTGTTAATATTTATATCCTTTTACTGGTTTGATCAAAAACAGTTGTTTAAATAAACTAATCCAAAGGTTCCTCAGGATATATCCCTTTCAAACATGGCAAGAAAAGCAAATTTCAGGGTATTTCAGAGCTCGTTTCAGAGATAGCCATTTTTATGTCTAAAAAGAAAAGTTCTCTATGAAAATCCCCCAAAAGATTCAAAACAACAGAAAGACATAAGTTAGCAGTAGTTGCTCACTTTGTGGAGAATTTTTTTTTGTGTTAATATTTAAACCATTTTACTGATTTGATCAAAAACTCTTGTATAAACAAATCCAAAGTTTCTTCAGGATTTGTCCCTTTCAAACTTGGCCAGAAAAGCAAATTTCTGGGTATTTCAGTGCTCATTTCTGAGATAGACATTTTTATTTCTAAAAAGAAAAGTTCCCTTTGAATTTCCTCAAAAATGCTTTAACAACAGAAAAGCATAGTTTAGCAGAATATGGCTCTCTTTGTGGAGAAAATTTTTTTTTGTTAATATTTATCCACTTTTACTGGTTTGATCAAAAAGAGTTGTTTAATCTAATCCAAAGTTTCCTCAGGATTTTCCCCTTTCAAACAGAGCAAGAAAAACAAACTATCTGTGTTTTTTTCAATGCTCGTTTCTGAGATAGTCACTTCTATGTCTAAAATTAAAAGTTATCTATGAATTCCCCCCAAAATGCTTTAAAAAATGATAGGCACAGTTTAGCAGTATGTGGCTCATTTTGTGGAGAAAAACAGTTTTTGTTAATATTTATCCCCTTTTACTGGTTTGATCAAAAACAGTTGTATAAACAAAACCTAATTTTCCTCAGGATTTGCCCATTTCTAAAATGGTGAGAAAAACAAAATTTCTGAGTATTTCAGTGCTCGTTTCTGAGATAGCCAATTTTATGTCTAAAAAGAAAAGTTCTCTCTGAATTTCCCCCAAAACGCTTCAAAACAAAAGAAAGGCAGAATTTAGCAGTATGTGGCTCACTTTGGGGAGAAAAACTGTTTTTGTAAATATTTATCCCCTTTTACTGATTTGATCAAAAACAGTTGTTTAAACTAATCCAAAGTTTTCTCAGGATTTTACCCTTTCAAACATGGTAAGAAAAGCAAACTTTCTGAGTTTTTCAGTGCTCGTTTCTGAGATAGTCACTTTTATGTCTAAAAAGAAAAGTTCTCTATGAATTTCCCCAAAAATGCTTCCAAACAACAGATGGCGTAGTTTAGCAGTAAGTGGCTAACTTTGTGGAGAAAAACGGTGTTTGTTAATATTTATCACCTTTTACTGGTTTGATCAAAAACAGTTGTTTAAACAAATCCTATTTTTCCTCAAGAATTTCCCCTTTCAAACATGGTAAGAAAAACAAACTTTCTGAGTATTTCAATGCTGGTTTCTGAGATAGACTATTTTACGTCTAAAAAGAAAAGTTCTCTATGAATTTCCCCGAAAATGGCTCAAAACAACAGAAAGGCATAGTTTAGCAGTAAGTGGCTAACTTTGTGGAGAACAACGGTTTTTGTTAATATTTATCCCCTTTTACGAGTTTGATCAAAAACAGTTGTATAAACAAATCCTCGTTTTCCTCAGGAATTGTCCCTTTCAAACATGGTAAGAAAAACAAACTTTCTGAGTATTTCAATGCTTGTTTTAGAGATAGACAATTTTAAGTCTAAAAAGAAAAGTTCTCTATGAATTTACCCCAAAATTCTTTAAAACAACAGAAAGGCATAGATTAGCACTATGTGGCTTACTTTTTGTAGAAAAACTTTTTTTAAACATTTTTCCCCTTTTACTCGTTTGATCAAAAACATTTTTTTAAACAAATCCTAATTTTCCTCTGGATTGCCCATTTCTAACATGTTAAGAAAACAAACTTTCTGAGTATTTCAATGCTCGTTTCTGAGTTAGTCAATTTTATGTCTAAAAAGAAAAGTTCTTTATGAATTTCTCCCAAAATAATTCAAAACAACAGAAAGGCATAGTTTAGCAGTACGTGGCCCACTTTGTAGAGAAAAAAGGTTTTTGTTAATATTTATCCCCTTTTACTGGTTTGATCAAAAACAGTTGTTTAAACAAATCCAAATTTTCCTCAAGAATTGCCCCTTTCAAACATGGTAAGAAAATAAACTTTCTGAGTATTTCAATGCTGGTTTCTGAGATGACAATTTTACGTCTAAAAAGTAAAGTTCTCTATGAATTTACCCCATAATGCTTCAAAATAACAAAACGGCATAGTTTAGCAATATGTGGCTTACTTTGTGGTGAAAAACAGTTTTTGTTAACATTTTCCCCCTTTTACTGGCTTGATCAAAAACAGATGTTTAAAGAAGTCCTAATTTCCTCTGGATTGCCCAATTCTATAGTAGAAAGAAAATCAAACTTTCTGAGTATTTCTATGCTCGTTGTTTAAAAAAATCCAAATTTTCCTAAGGATTTTCCCCTTTCAAACATGGTAAGATAAACAAACTTTCTGAGTATTTCAGATTTCAGTGCTCAAATCTGAGATAGTCACTTCTATGTCTAAAATGAAAAGTTCTCTGTGAATTTCCCCAAAAATGCTTCAAAACAACAGAAAGGCATATTTTAGCAGATGTGGCTCACTTTGTGGAGAAAAGCAGTTTTTGTTAATATTTATCCCCTTTTACTGGTTTGATCAATAACAGTTGTTTGAACAAATCCAAAAAAAATTCAGGATTTTCCTCTTTCAAGCATGGCAAGAAATACAAACACTCCGAGTTTTTCAAAGCTCGTTTCTGAGATAGTCACTTCTATGTCTATAATGAAAGTTATCAATGAATTTCCCTCAAAATGCTTTAAAACAACTGATAGGCATAGTTTAGCAGTATCTGGCTTAAGTTTGGAGAAAAACAGTTTTTGTTAATATTTATCCACTTTAACTGGTTTGATCAAAAACAGTTGTTTAAGGAAATCCAAATTTTCCTCCTGATTTTCCCCTTTCAAACATGGTTTGAAAAACAAACTTTCGGTATATTTCAGTACTCGTTTCAGAGATAGTCGCTTTTATGTCTAAAAAGAAAAGTTCTCTGAGAATTTCCCCAAAAATGCTACAGAACAACAGAAGGCATAGTTAAGCAGTATGTGGCTCACCTTGTGGAAAAATTCAGTTTTTGTTAATATTTATCCCCTTTTACTGGTTTGATCAAAAATAGTTGTTTTAACTAATCCACAGTTTCCCCAGGATTGGTCCCTTTCAAACTAGGCAAGAAAAGCAAATTTATTGAGTAATTCAGTGCTCGTTTCTGAGATAGTCACTACTATGTCAAAAATGAAAAGTTCTCTATGAATTTCTCCCAAAATCCTTCAAAACAACAGAAAGGCATGGTTTAGCTGTATGTGGCTCGCTTTGTGGAGAAAAACAGTTTTTGTTAATATTTATCTCCTTTTACTGGTTTGATCAAAACAGTTGTTTAAATAAACTAATCCAAAGGTTCCTCAGGATTTATCCCTTCCAAACATGGCAAGAAAAGCAAATTTCAGGGTATTTCAGAGCTCGTTTCTGAGATAGCCATTTTTATGTCTAAAAAGAAAAGTTCTCTATGAATTTCCCCCAAAAGCTTCAAAACAACAGAAAGGCCTAAGTTAGCTGTAAGTGGCTCACTTTGTGGAGAAATTTTTTTTGTTTGTTAATATTTATACCATTTTACTGGTTTGATAAAAAAATTCTTGTTTAACAAATCCAAAGTTTCCTCAGGATTTGTCCTTTTCAAACTTGGCCAGAAAAGTAAATTTCTGGGTATTTCAGTGCTCATTTCTGAGATAGACATTTTTATTTCTAAAAAGAAAAGTTGCCTATGAATTTCCTCAAAAATGCTTTAACAACAGAAAAGCATAGGTTAGCAGAATATGGCTCACTTTGTGGAGAAAAACAGTTTTTGTTAATATTTATCTCCTTTTACTGGTTTGATCAAAAAGATTTGTTTAATCTAATCCAAAGTTTCCTCAGGATTTTCCCCTTTCAAGCAGACCAAGAAAAACAAACTATCTGAGTTTTTCAATGCTCGTTTCTGAGATAGTCACTTCTATGTCTAAAATTAAAAGTTATCTACGAATTTCCCCCAAAATGCTTTAAAACAACTGATAGGCATAGTTTAGCAGTATGTGGCTCATTTTGTTGAGAAAAACAATTTTTGTTAATATTTATCCTCTTTTACTGGTTTGTTCAATAACAGTTATTTAAACAAATCCTAATTTTCCTCAGGATTTTCCCCTTTCAAACATGGCAAAGAAAAGCAAACTTTCTGAGAATTTCAGTGCTTGTTTCTGAGATTGTCATTTTTATGTCTAAAAAGAAAAGTTCTCTATGAATTTCCCCCAAAATGCTTCAAAACAACGGAAAAGCATAGTTTAGCAGTATATGGCTCACTTTGTTGAGAAAAACGGTTTTTGTTAATATTTATCCCCTTTTACTGGTGTGATCAAAAACATTTGTTTAAACAAATCCTATTATTCCATAGGATTTGCCCCTTTCAAACATGGTAAGAAAAACATACTTTCGGTATATTTCAGTGCTTGTTTCGGAGATAGTCAATTTTATGTATAAAAGGAAAGGTTTTCTACGAATTATCCCAAAAATGCTTCAAAACTACAGAAAGGCATAGTTTAGCAGTATGTGGCTCACTTTCTGAAGAAAACAATCTTTTTAACATTTATCTCCTTTTACTGGTTTGATCAAAAACAGTTGTTTAAATTTAATCAAAGTTTCCTCAGGATTTGCAGCTTTCTAACATGACAAGAGAAGCAAACTTTCAGGGTATTTCAGTGTTCTTTTCTGAGATAGCCATTTTTATGCCTAAAACGAAATGTAATCTGAATTTCCTCAAAAATGCTTCAAACAACAGAAAAGCATAGTTTACCAGTATGTGGCTCATTTGTGGAGAAAAACAGATTTTGTTAATAATTATCCCCTTTTACTGGTTTGATCAAAAAGAGTTGTTTAAACAAATCCTAATTTTCTTCAGGATTTGTCCATTTCAAACATGGAGAGAAAAACAAACTTTCTGAGTATTTCAATGCTCATTTCTGAGATAGTCAATTTTATGTCTAAAAAGAAAAGTTCTCTATGAATTTCCCCCAAAATGCATTAAAACAACAGACCGGCATAAGTTAACAGTATGTGGCTCAATTTGTGGAGAAAAACCATTTTTGTTAATATTTATTCCCTTTTACTGGTTTGATCAAGAATTTTGTTTAAACTAATCCAAATTTTCCTCAGGATTTTCCCATTTCAAATATGGTAGGAAAAAATACTTTCTGAGTATTTCAGTGCTTGTTTCTGAGATAGTCACTTCTATGTCTATAATGAAAAGTTCTTTATGTACTTTCCCCAAAATGCTTCAAAACAACAGAAAGCATAGTTAAGCAGTATAAGGCTCACTTTGTGCAGAAAAACAGTTTTTGTTAATATTTATTCCCTTTTACTTGTTTCATCAAAATCTCTTGTTTAAACAAATCCAAATTTTCCTCAGGATTTGCCCCCTTCAAACAGGGTAAGAAAAGCAAACTTTCAGAGTATTTCAGTGCTTGTTTCTGAGATAGTCATTTTATGTCTAAAAAGAAAAGTTCTCTATGAATTTCCCCCAAAATGCTTCAAAACAACAGAAAGACATAGTTTAGCAATATGTGGCTCACTTTGTGGAGAAAAATAATTTTTGTTAATATGTATCCCCTTTTACTAGTTTGATCAAAAACAGTTGTTTAATCAAATCCAAATTTTCCTGAGGATTTGCCACTTTCAAACATGGCAAGAAAAACAAATTTCAGGCTATTTCAGTGCTCGTTTCTGAGATAGACATTTTTATGTCTAAAACGAAATGTACTCTCTGAATTACCCCCTAAGTGCTTCAAACAACAGAAAAGCATAGTTTAGCAGTATGTGGCTCACTTTGTGGAGAAAAACAGTTTTTGTTAATATTTATCCCCTTTTACTTGTTTGATCAAAAAAGTTTGTTTTAACTAATCCAAATTTCCTCAGGATTTTCCCCTTTCAAACATGGCAAGAAAAGCACACTTTCTGAGTATATCAGTGCTCGTTTCTGAGAATGTTATTTTTATGTCTAAAAGGTAAAGTTCTCTATGAATTTCCCCAAAAATGCTTCAAAACAACAGAAAAGCATAGTTTAGCAGTATGTGGCTTACTTTGTGGAGAAAAACATTTTTTGTTAACATTTTCCCCCGATTACTGGTTTGATCAAAAACAGATCTTTAAACATATCCAAATTTCCTCCAGGATTTGACACATTTCAAACATTGTTAGAAAAACAAATTTCTGTGTATTTCAGTGCTCGTTTCTGAGATAGACAATTTTATGTCTTAAAAGAAAAATTCTCTATGAATTTCCCCCAAAATGCTTGAAAACAACTGAAAGGCATAGTTTAGCACTATGTAGCTCACTTTGTGGAGAAAAACAGTTTTTGTTAACGTCTATTCCATTTTGCTGGTTTGATCAAAAAAAGTTGTTTAAACAAATCCAAATTTTCCTAAGGATAATTCCCTTTCAAACATGGTAAGATAAACAAACATTCTGAGTATTTCAGATTTCAGTGCTCATTTCTGAGATAGTCACTTCTATGTCTGATATAAAAAGTTCTCTTTGAATTTCCAAAAATATGCTTCAAAACAACAGTAAGGCATATTTTAAAAGATGTGGCTCACTTTGTGGGTAAAAACAGTTTTTGTTAATATTTATCCCTTTTACTGGTTTGATCAAAAAAAGTTGTTTAAACAAATCCTAATTTTCCTCAGGATTTTCCCATTTCAAATATGGTAAGAAAAACAAACTTTCTGAGTATTTCAATGCTCATTTCTGAGATAGTCAATTTTATGTCTAAAAAGAAACGTTCTCTATGAATTTCCCCTAAAATGCATTAAAACAACAGAAATGAATAGTTGAGGCTAACTTTGTTGAGAAAAACAGTTTTTGTTAATATTTATTCCCTTTTACTAGTTTGATCAAAAATGGTTGTTTAAGCAAATCCAAATTTTCCTCAAGATTGGCCCTTTCAAACATGGCAAGGAAAGCAAACTTTCAGAGTATTTCAGTGGTCGTTTCTGATATAGACAATTTTAGTTCTAAAAAGAAATTTTCTCTATGAATTTCCCCAAAAATGCTTCAAAACAACAAAAAAAGCATAGTTTAGCAGTATGAGGCTCACTTTGTGGAGAAAAACAGTTTTTGGTAATATTTATCATCTTTTACTCGTTTGATCAAAAACATTTGTTTAAAAAAATCCTAATTTTCCTCAGGATTTGCCTATTTCAAACGTGGTAAGAAAAACAAACTTTCTGAGTATTTCAATGCTCGTTTCTGAGATAGTCAATTTTATGTCTAGAAAGAAAAGTTCTCTATGAATTTTTCCCAAAATGCTTTAAAACAACAGAAAGGCATAGGTTAGCAATATGTGGCTAACTTTGTGGAGAAAAACAGTTTTTGTTAATATTTATTCCCTTTTACTGGTTTGGTCAACAACTGTTGTTTAAACTAATACAAATTTTCCTCAGGATTTGCAGCTTTCAAACATGGCAAGAAAAGCAAACTTTCAGGGTATTTCAGTGCTCGTTTCTGAGATAGTCAATTTTATGTCTAAAAAGAAAAGTTCTCTACGAATATTTCCCAAAATTCCTTTAAAACAACAGAAAGGCATAGGTTAGCAATATGTGGCTCACTTTGTGGAGAAAAACAGTTTTTGTTAATATTTATTCCCTTTTACTGGTTTGATGAACAACTGTTGTTTAAACTAATACAAATTTTCCTCAGGATTTGCCCCTTTCAAACATGGTAAGAAAAAAATATTTTCTGAGTATTTCAGTGCTTGTTTCTGAGATAGTTACTTCTATGTCTATAATGAAAAGTTCTCTAGGAATTTCCCCCAAAATGCTTCAAAAGAACAGAAAGGCATAGTTAAGTAGTATATGGCTCACTTTGTGGAGAAAAATAGTTTTTGTTAATATTTATTCCCTTTACTGGTTTGATCAAAAACTCATGTTTAAACAAATCCTAATTTTCCTCAGGATTTTCCCCTTTCCAACATGGTGAGATAAACAGACTCTCTGAGTGTTTCAGATTTCGGTGCTCGTTTCTGAAATAGTCACTTCAATGTCTAAAATGAAATGTTCTCTATGAATTTCTCCAAAAATGTTTCAAAACAACAGAAATGCATAGTTTAGCAGTATGTGGCTCACTTTATGGAAACAAGAAGTTTTGTTAATATTTATCACCTTTTACATGTTTGATCAAAAACAGTTGTTTAAACTAATCCAAATTTTCCTCAGGATTTTCCCCTTTCAAACATGGCAAGAAAAGCAAAGTTCCTGAGTATTTCAGTGCTCCTTTCTGAGATAGCCATTTATATGTCTAAAAAGAAAAGCTGTCTATGACTTTCTCCAAAAATGCTTCAAAACAACAAAAAAGCATAGTTTAGCAGTATGTGGCTCACTTTGTGGAGAAAAATAGTTTTTTTTTGTTAATATTTATCCCCTTTTACAGGATTGATCAAAAACAGTTGTTTAAACAAATCCTATTTTTCCTCAAGATTTGCCCATTTCAAACTTGGTAAGAAAAACTAACTTTCTGAATATTTCAATGCTCGTTTCTGAGAGTGTCATTTTATGTCTAAAAAGAAAATTTCTCTCTGAATTTCATCCAAAATTCTTCAAAACAATAGAAAGGCAGAGTTTAGCACAATGTGGATCACTTTAAGGAGAAAAACATTTTTTGTTAATATTTATTCCCTTTTACTGGTTTTATCAAAAACTGTTGTTTAAACAAATCCAAACTTTCCTCAGGATTTGCCCCCTTCAAACAGGGTAAGAAAAGCAAACTTTCAGAGTATTTCAGTGTTTGTTTTTGAGATAGTCATTTTATGTCTAAAAAGAAACGTTCTCTATGAATTTCCCCCAAAATGCTTCAAAACAACAGAAAGGCATAGTTTAGCAGTAAGTGGCTCATTTTGTGGAGAAAAACTGATTTTGTTAACATTTATTCCCTTTTACTGGTTTGATCAAAAAAAATTTGTTTAAACAAATCCTAATTTTCTTCAGGATTTGCCCATTTCAAACATGGTAAGAAAAACAAACTTCCTGAGTATTTCAATGCTCGTTTCTGAGATAGTCAATTTTTTGTCTAAAAAGAAAAGTTCTCTATGAATTTCCCAAAAAATGCTTCAAAACAACAGAAAGGCATATTTTAGCAGGTGTGACTCACTTTGTGGAGAAAAACAGTTTTTGTTAATATTTATTCCCTTTTACTGGTTTGATTAAGAATTTTGTTTAAACTAATCCAAAAATCTCCTCAGGATTTTCCCATTTCATATATGGCAAGAAAAGCAAACTTTCTGAGAATTTCAGTGCTTGTTTCTGAGATTGTCATTTTTATGTCTAAAAAGAAAAGTTCTCTATGAATTTCCCCCAAAATGCTTCAAAACAACGGAAAAGCATAGTTTAGCAGTATATGGCTAACTTTGTTGAGAAAAACGGTTTTTGTTAATATTTATCCCCTTTTACTGGTGTGATCAAAAACATTTGTTTAAACAAATCCTATTATTCCATAGGATTTGCCCCTTTCAAACATGGTAAGAAAAACATACTTTCGGTATATTTCAGTGCTTGTTTCGGAGATAGTCAATTTTATGTATAAAAGGAAAGGTTTTCTACGAATTATCCCAAAAATGCTTCAAAACTACAGAAAGGCATAGTTTAGCAGTATGTGGCTCACTTTCTGAAGAAAACAATCTTTTTAACATTTATCTCCTTTTACTGGTTTGATCAAAAACAGTTGTTTAAATTTAATCAAAGTTTCCTCAGGATTTGCAGCTTTCTAACATGACAAGAGAAGCAAACTTTCAGGGTATTTCAGTGTTCTTTTCTGAGATAGCCATTTTTATGCCTAAAACGAAATGTAATCTGAATTTCCTCAAAAATGCTTCAAACAACAGAAAAGCATAGTTTACCAGTATGTGGCTCATTTGTGGAGAAAAACAGATTTTGTTAATAATTATCCCCTTTTACTGGTTTGATCAAAAAGAGTTGTTTAAACAAATCCTAATTTTCTTCAGGATTTGTCCATTTCAAACATGGAGAGAAAAACAAACTTTCTGAGTATTTCAATGCTCATTTCTGAGATAGTCAATTTTATGTCTAAAAAGAAAAGTTCTCTATGAATTTCCCCCAAAATGCATTAAAACAACAGACCGGCATAAGTTAACAGTATGTGGCTCAATTTGTGGAGAAAAACCATTTTTGTTAATATTTATTCCCTTTTACTGGTTTGATCAAGAATTTTGTTTAAACTAATCCAAATTTTCCTCAGGATTTTCCCATTTCAAATATGGTAGGAAAAAATACTTTCTGAGTATTTCAGTGCTTGTTTCTGAGATAGTCACTTCTATGTCTATAATGAAAAGTTCTTTATGTACTTCCCCCAAAATGCTTCAAAACAACAGAAAGCATAGTTAAGCAGTATAAGGCTCACTTTGTGGAGAAAAACAGTTTTTGTTAATATTTATTCCCTTTTACTTGTTTCATCAAAATCTCTTGTTTAAACAAATCCAAATTTTCCTCAGGATTTGCCCCCTTCAAACAGGGTAAGAAAAGCAAACTTTCAGAGTATTTCAGTGCTTGTTTTTGAGATAGTCATTTTATGTCTAAAAAGAAACGTTCTCTATGAATTTCCCCCAAAATGCTTCAAAACAACAGAAAGACATAGTTTAGCAATATGTGGCTCACTTTGTGGAGAAAAATAATTTTTGTTAATATGTATCCCCTTTTACTAGTTTGATCAAAAACAGTTGTTTAATCAAATCCAAATTTTCCTGAGGATTTGCCACTTTCAAACATGGCAAGAAAAACAAATTTCAGGCTATTTCAGTGCTCGTTTCTGAGATAGACATTTTTATGTCTAAAACGAAATGTACTCTCTGAATTACCCCCTAAGTGCTTCAAACAACAGAAAAGCATAGTTTAGCAGTATGTGGCTCACTTTGTGGAGAAAAACAGTTTTTGTTAATATTTATCCCCTTTTACTTGTTTGATCAAAAAAGTTTGTTTTAACTAATCCAAATTTCCTCAGGATTTTCCCCTTTCAAACATGGCAAGAAAAGTACACTTTCTGAGTATATCAGTGCTCGTTTCTGAGATAGTTATTTTTATGTCTAAAAGGTAAAGTTCTCTATGAATTTCCCCAAAAATGCTTCAAAACAACAGAAAAGCATAGTTTAGCAGTATGTGGCTTACTTTGTGGAGAAAAACATTTTTTGTTAACATTTTCCCCCGATTACTGGTTTGATCAAAAACAGATCTTTAAACATATCCAAATTTCCTCCAGGATTTGACACATTTCAAACATTGTTAGAAAAACAAATTTCTGTGTATTTCAGTGCTCGTTTCTGAGATAGACAATTTTATGTCTTAAAAGAAAAATTCTCTATGAATTTCCCCCAAAATGCTTGAAAACAACTGAAAGGCATAGTTTAGCACTATGTAGCTCACTTTGTGGAGAAAAACAGTTTTTGTTAACGTCTATTCCATTTTGCTGGTTTGATCAAAAAAAGTTGTTTAAACAAATCCAAATTTTCCTAAGGATAATTCCCTTTCAAACATGGTAAGATAAACAAACATTCTGAGTATTTCAGATTTCAGTGCTCATTTCTGAGATAGTCACTTCTATGTCTGATATAAAAAGTTCTCTTTGAATTTCCAAAAATATGCTTCAAAACAACAGTAAGGCATATTTTAAAAGATGTGGCTCACTTTGTGGGTAAAAACAGTTTTTGTTAATATTTATCCCTTTTACTGGTTTGATCAAAAAAAGTTGTTTAAACAAATCCTAATTTTCCTCAGGATTTTCCCATTTCAAATATGGTAAGAAAAACAAACTTTCTGAGTATTTCAATGCTCATTTCTGAGATAGTCAATTTTATGTCTAAAAAGAAACGTTCTCTATGAATTTCCCCTAAAATGCATTAAAACAACAGAAATGAATAGTTGAGGCTAACTTTGTTGAGAAAAACAGTTTTTGTTAATATTTATTCCCTTTTACTAGTTTGATCAAAAATGGTTGTTTAAGCAAATCCAAATTTTCCTCAAGATTGGCCCTTTCAAACATGGCAAGGAAAGCAAACTTTCAGAGTATTTCAGTGGTCGTTTCTGATATAGACAATTTTAGTTCTAAAAAGAAATTTTCTCTATGAATTTCCCCAAAAATGCTTCAAAACAACAAAAAAAGCATAGTTTAGCAGTATGAGGCTCACTTTGTGGAGAAAAACAGTTTTTGGTAATATTTATCATCTTTTACTCGTTTGATCAAAAACATTTGTTTAAAAAAATCCTAATTTTCCTCAGGATTTGCCTATTTCAAACGTGGTAAGAAAAACAAACTTTCTGAGTATTTCAATGCTCGTTTCTGAGATAGTCAATTTTATGTCTAGAAAGAAAAGTTCTCTATGAATTTTTCCCAAAATGCTTTAAAACAACAGAAAGGCATAGGTTAGCAATATGTGGCTAACTTTGTGGAGAAAAACAGTTTTTGTTAATATTTATTCCCTTTTACTGGTTTGGTCAACAACTGTTGTTTAAACTAATACAAATTTTCCTCAGGATTTGCAGCTTTCAAACATGGCAAGAAAAGCAAACTTTCAGGGTATTTCAGTGCTCGTTTCTGAGATAGTCAATTTTATGTCTAAAAAGAAAAGTTCTCTACGAATATTTCCCAAAATTCCTTTAAAACAACAGAAAGGCATAGGTTAGCAATATGTGGCTCACTTTGTGGAGAAAAACAGTTTTTGTTAATATTTATTCCCTTTTACTGGTTTGATGAACAACTGTTGTTTAAACTAATACAAATTTTCCTCAGGATTTGCCCCTTTCAAACATGGTAAGAAAAAAATATTTTCTGAGTATTTCAGTGCTTGTTTCTGAGATAGTTACTTCTATGTCTATAATGAAAAGTTCTCTAGGAATTTCCCCCAAAATGCTTCAAAAGAACAGAAAGGCATAGTTAAGTAGTATATGGCTCACTTTGTGGAGAAAAATAGTTTTTGTTAATATTTATTCCCTTTACTGGTTTGATCAAAAACTCATGTTTAAACAAATCCTAATTTTCCTCAGGATTTTCCCCTTTCCAACATGGTGAGATAAACAGACTCTCTGAGTGTTTCAGATTTCGGTGCTCGTTTCTGAAATAGTCACTTCAATGTCTAAAATGAAATGTTCTCTATGAATTTCTCCAAAAATGTTTCAAAACAACAGAAATGCATAGTTTAGCAGTATGTGGCTCACTTTATGGAAACAAGAAGTTTTGTTAATATTTATCACCTTTTACATGTTTGATCAAAAACAGTTGTTTAAACTAATCCAAATTTTCCTCAGGATTTTCCCCTTTCAAACATGGCAAGAAAAGCAAAGTTCCTGAGTATTTCAGTGCTCCTTTCTGAGATAGCCATTTATATGTCTAAAAAGAAAAGCTGTCTATGACTTTCTCCAAAAATGCTTCAAAACAACAAAAAAGCATAGTTTAGCAGTATGTGGCTCACTTTGTGGAGAAAAATAGTTTTTTTTTGTTAATATTTATCCCCTTTTACAGGATTGATCAAAAACAGTTGTTTAAACAAATCCTATTTTTCCTCAAGATTTGCCCATTTCAAACTTGGTAAGAAAAACTAACTTTCTGAATATTTCAATGCTCGTTTCTGAGAGTGTCATTTTATGTCTAAAAAGAAAATTTCTCTCTGAATTTCATCCAAAATTCTTCAAAACAATAGAAAGGCAGAGTTTAGCACAATGTGGATCACTTTAAGGAGAAAAACATTTTTTGTTAATATTTATTCCCTTTTACTGGTTTTATCAAAAACTGTTGTTTAAACAAATCCAAACTTTCCTCAGGATTTGCCCCCTTCAAACAGGGTAAGAAAAGCAAACTTTCAGAGTATTTCAGTGTTTGTTTTTGAGATAGTCATTTTATGTCTAAAAAGAAACGTTCTCTATGAATTTCCCCCAAAATGCTTCAAAACAACAGAAAGGCATAGTTTAGCAGTAAGTGGCTCATTTTGTGGAGAAAAACTGATTTTGTTAACATTTATTCCCTTTTACTGGTTTGATCAAAAAAAATTTGTTTAAACAAATCCTAATTTTCTTCAGGATTTGCCCATTTCAAACATGGTAAGAAAAACAAACTTCCTGAGTATTTCAATGCTCGTTTCTGAGATAGTCAATTTTTTGTCTAAAAAGAAAAGTTCTCTATGAATTTCCCAAAAAATGCTTCAAAACAACAGAAAGGCATATTTTAGCAGGTGTGACTCACTTTGTGGAGAAAAACAGTTTTTGTTAATATTTATTCCCTTTTACTGGTTTGATTAAGAATTTTGTTTAAACTAATCCAAAAATCTCCTCAGGATTTTCCCATTTCATATATGGCAAGAAAAGCAAACTTTCTGAGAATTTCAGTGCTTGTTTCTGAGATTGTCATTTTTATGTCTAAAAAGAAAAGTTCTCTATGAATTTCCCCCAAAATGCTTCAAAACAACGGAAAAGCATAGTTTAGCAGTATATGGCTAACTTTGTTGAGAAAAACGGTTTTTGTTAATATTTATCCCCTTTTACTGGTGTGATCAAAAACATTTGTTTAAACAAATCCTATTATTCCATAGGATTTGCCCCTTTCAAACATGGTAAGAAAAACATACTTTCGGTATATTTCAGTGCTTGTTTCGGAGATAGTCAATTTTATGTATAAAAGGAAAGGTTTTCTACGAATTATCCCAAAAATGCTTCAAAACTACAGAAAGGCATAGTTTAGCAGTATGTGGCTCACTTTCTGAAGAAAACAATCTTTTTAACATTTATCTCCTTTTACTGGTTTGATCAAAAACAGTTGTTTAAATTTAATCAAAGTTTCCTCAGGATTTGCAGCTTTCTAACATGACAAGAGAAGCAAACTTTCAGGGTATTTCAGTGTTCTTTTCTGAGATAGCCATTTTTATGCCTAAAACGAAATGTAATCTGAATTTCCTCAAAAATGCTTCAAACAACAGAAAAGCATAGTTTACCAGTATGTGGCTCATTTGTGGAGAAAAACAGATTTTGTTAATAATTATCCCCTTTTACTGGTTTGATCAAAAAGAGTTGTTTAAACAAATCCTAATTTTCTTCAGGATTTGTCCATTTCAAACATGGAGAGAAAAACAAACTTTCTGAGTATTTCAATGCTCATTTCTGAGATAGTCAATTTTATGTCTAAAAAGAAAAGTTCTCTATGAATTTCCCCCAAAATGCATTAAAACAACAGACCGGCATAAGTTAACAGTATGTGGCTCAATTTGTGGAGAAAAACCATTTTTGTTAATATTTATTCCCTTTTACTGGTTTGATCAAGAATTTTGTTTAAACTAATCCAAATTTTCCTCAGGATTTTCCCATTTCAAATATGGTAGGAAAAAATACTTTCTGAGTATTTCAGTGCTTGTTTCTGAGATAGTCACTTC
>CBDHEM010000021.1:0-8671 GCA_965261955.1 Leptonemataceae bacterium | reverse complement strand
TTTAAACCACAAAAATATGTAAACTCAATAACTTCTCTATCTTTCCTCATTCCTCTGTGCAGGTAATTTTTATATCAAAATGTAGCTTATTAATGCCGTCTCTGTATGCACATTAGCTTGGAAGAAACATCTGCTACATCCCCAGTGAAGTGTTAGACAAGAGCTATTTAATTGGGTCTGTGGTTTGTCAAAGTGCTGTGATATGAGTGGAGGGAAATTGGTCACTCGCCTATATTCAAGGTCACCTATTGATTAAAATCCAATGACACCTTCAAATCACTATAACTTTGTAAGATTTGCATTATACACAAATCTGCCATGTTAATATCATAGAGTTGAATGAGCTTTCAAAATGATACATAAAATATTGAACTATGGCAAGGTTATCTTATGCCCGCATTTTATTATACTCATATCACAGCTATATAAGTGCTTTGACTAACCACAGCCCAAATTAGGGCCCTTGTATTCACTCCACTTGGAAGATATTTTGGGGCAGAGAGCGGGGTGGAGTTTTTGACTGACCGTTGCCAGTTGCATCTTCAAAGAAAATGTGCCTCTAGTGAGCGATATTTAACATAACATTTGAAAGCACAGAGAATAAGCAACACAATTACTGCATAATGGAAAGAGGGAAAAAAGGTCTTTGCAATACAAAATATTACAAATGTTTGTGGTTTTGATGTATAGTCCACTCGTGCTCTCTGTTGCTGGTGTTTTTGTGGTGGAATACTTATTTTAGGGGAGGTATAGAGCAAAGTCAACCAGAATGTTTTTATCCTGCACCACCCATGCACAAAGCAGGCTCGAATAATTGGGTTGTCTCTCAGTATGTATATATTAGTTCATGTTGTTACAAATAGGACTCAACCTTGCATCTTCCACTCCTTTCATTTTGCAGGGATGGACATTTTGGTATCTATGGTTTAAGACTTGTCCCTGGCAGACATCCATCATGGACTATTCATTCTGTTTCCTTGCACAGACTTGACAGCTAATTTTAAACAACTATCTGTTTATGTATGTATTTCCATTTCTGTCTAACTAACCTGGACATAATAACACTGAAATTTTATGGCCTAGATTTTTGAATATCAAAAGAATATGAAAACAACACCCAAAAATATGAATTGGATTTACTTTATGGAATGTATAGCATGTGAACGATTCATTTAAAAATGTGATTTTAGACACGTACCTACTTTGTAAGGTATTGATTTTCCTGGGATTTTATTCTTTCTTTTTTTTGTCTTAAAATCTGAGGGGACTGACTTGAGATCTTCTTATAGTGAAGTCTAAAGCTGCTGTGATTTGTACTGTAGTTTAGTTGAAGCTCAGCTCGACATCATGAGTTCTCACATCCCATTAGTTGCTATTAGAAACACTCATATTGTAGAGTTGAGCTTTCAACTGAACCACAGTAAAAATTACAGTAGCTTTTGGCTGTACATAGCTTTGGCATGGTTAAATTTACCTATAATGAAGAATGTAGAATCTATGGAGCTGCAAAGTTGCAACCACAAAAAAAGTCTGGCCAAGAGTCAGTCAAATCAGATTGTTATTTCTGACTTTGGCTGCATGTAATTTTAGTATGGTTATGTATACCTATGCTACTCTTTTTATACACAAAAAGAGAGCGCTCAGGTAAATATAACTTTTGGGCTGTAAAATCAGAAGTTTATACTATGAAGTGTGTCGAACCTATGGAGCTCCTAATCGTAACCATAAAAAGTGCTTTAGTCAACTGCCCTCCCTCCATGATTTTGTATTGAATGGTTCTAAATCAGTCAATATTTGTCCTTGGTCCATAATTTTTATATTTATATTAATTAAGGTTCTTCTTTGCTCTTTTGTATGAATGTCATATTTTCAATCAGCACTTTTTCTCATGTGAGAGAGACCAGACTGCTCACTTCACATGCGATAATGAAAACAAAAACAATATTGAAAATGGGAGGAAATAAGGGGCTTTTTTTTTTAAGTGATCAATCATTACATGTATCATAAATAGATAGTGTTGGAGACCTATGGTTTGAGTGTGAGACATTACAAATTTTTTTTTAATGACCTCAGTGCTATGGTCCATGTTTTAGCCATAATTTATGCAGATAGCATTGGAAAGCACAGAATTGGTTATGCTTGAGACCAAAATCATTAAAAATGAATGAAGCAAAATGAGGACCATGGCTTGGACCACCCTTATTGGTACATATAATATTAGTTTGTGAATCACTTTCTGTAATTATATTGGAGCATAATAGATGCTTCAATCATCTGTTCCAATGTACAGGTTTGTTGTTCAGAAAAACTATTTGACAAAATGGGGAAGACCCAATGCTGCTGCAGAGGAAGGCTGTATTATAATAGCAATGGTAATTTGTAGGCAGCAAACCAGTGAGGGAGATGATTTGTGTACTTCTATACCACTACAACTTATCCACCTCAAGAAAAACAGTATCCACTTTTCCTAGGTAACTAGCTTTTAAAAAAACAAATTTCAAAGCATATATATATATCTTCAAGCTTCCTTTCAAGTGGTCAGATCAGTGGAGCATGGTTAAGAGTTTTTTAATGGATCAAAAATCAAAAGATACAACAATTGGTTTTAGAATTTAGATCACCTTCAAAAGTGATAGCAGGCTTGATACATTTGGTTCGTAACTAAATAACTGGTGCTTATTAGTTGGCCTGTTTGAAGATAACTTGGTGGCAATTGTATAAGGGAAATATTGAGTAGAAATAGTAGCATGAAGTGATCCATTGTGTGCATCAACAGCAAGTGTTCCCCGTCCAATCTCTATGTTGCCTTCATAAATGGCTCACCAAAATCAATTATGATTGTAAATTCCATTTGCAACTTCTGATTCTTAAGAGGGTCATTGTGAATATCCTGAACATCCAATGGCTACAACAGAAACAGGGTGGATTATGTGTGCTGATAGGGGTGAACAGGGAAAATAGGCCATAATGGGGAAATGGAACTCCTACTTTTATATGGCCTTGATAAAATTATATGATAAGTATGTATCACTCATGTTTCTCTATTTAAGTTCCTTGGTGGCGGCCATCTTGTATTTATGTCTGTAAAAAAAATGTCCAAAGTCGTCTTGGTGACAACGAGAAAAAAAGTTGCTCACTAGTCCCACAGGAATAAGAATCCATAAAAAAAATTCTTGGACTCTAGATGATTTTCAGGTTAGATAGGGTTTGTAAAAGATGGCTATTGACTAATAATCAGAGATTTACAGAATATACACATATTGACCACAACCAGTTTTCTGATCCTTTACCATTTAATCATATACATCGGTGCTTTTTCATTAGGGAGATTCATAACTAAATAGCCCCATGAGGGAGGGGTAGGGGTGTGGTTAATAGGGCTACACATGTACTATAGGGGAAGGGGAGGATAAAAAAAAAATTCAGTCAAAAGAGGAATATGGTCTATGAATGTCCCCTTGCACATCAGTACATGTCATGTATTGTTGCTATTGTTGACTGCACCCATGCAGACCATATTATATATCACACAAATTAGACTGTTCCTATAGATATTACAAGTAAGACCAATTGTTAGGTCATGCTATTTATTGCTCTATAGTTTTATTTTACTCTCCTTTTTCTTAGAAGCAATATTTCGCTGTATAGCTAGTGACTGTTCACTTATTCGCTACTAGACAAATGCAACTGCTGAAGATTGAAGCCGCTCAAGGACTGGGTAACAATTGTACAGAAAACCAAATGGTGTAGAGGAATAGCGATAGCCTAATTAGTACTTTGTAACTGTTTTCCAAGAACAAGAACACCAAACCTAACAGAACACTGAGTCCAGGTCATAATTTGGCCTATATTACGGCTTTTGTGGTCTTTACTTAATAAATTCTTAATAGTGAGCTAGAGAAATTTGATGCTAAATCTTTTATCGAAATCGAGAAACAGATTGGTGGGTTCCTTGCATTAGACCATTTGAAGTCTTCTAGTATGAATGCACCGACAGTATGCAAGTTTGTTAGGTAAAAATAGTAGATAGATACATAGATTTTTTTTAATGAAATTGAGAAAGTTTGGTTGGTTCATTGCATAGGACCATTTAGAGTTTTCTCGAAGTAAACTAGTAATGGGATTCAAACATCGAAGGCAAGCCAATACTGCTATGCCAGCAAATACTGCTATATATGCCAATGTTCCTGACTGGTTGTGAGACAGAAATGCAAATGAGGAAATATGATTGAGAGTGAATTGCTTTGATTTGTGTAAGAATAGCTACTCTACTTACAGAAAAAACCCACTAGGAATGTCATAGGAGAGTGATGTCATATATGGTAGTATTTGTAGTTAAAATTGTTAAGATTATTGTTTTATTGTTCTAAATATTTTCCTAGCCTTAGATACTGTACAGGATAAAAGCATATCCATTGCTCGGGCTATAACCTTAGTAAGGACAAGCTGAAGAGCAAACCCAATACCGATTTGTGATGTAATTTGTGAATGTCTTCATGATGATTATATGATGCAATGCAGTCAAGAATTATATGTTCCTTAGAGATTCACAACTGGTGTAAGTGGCTGGATTGTAATATGGGGAAGTAGCCATTAATTGTATGTTTTTACTGTATTCCTTACAGGTGCAAGATTGAACAACCTGATACCCGACAACATAATTGGATGACAAATTATGAAATTAAAATGTGCATGTGGAAATAAGTAGTTTTGTTATGAATAACTGAAAACTGCTTTCCTTGAAGATGAGAAGAGCACCACATAAAGAGTGATGTCATCAGATAGTTCTTTCAACAAAAATTATCAGAGAACTAAGGGAAGACCATGCAGAAGCTGACAATAACTTGTTCAAGTGATGGAACAAGAGATATTTAGCACTTTTGAGAGTTTATTGTTTTCAGTATGCTCTATATCACTAACAAAGTATTGGCTATATGCATCAGTTATACATTCTGCCTATGCTAAACTATCCAACTGTCTATTCGCTGTCCACTCGCTGTCTGAGAGAGAGAGAGGGAGACGAGAGAGAGCGGCTGCACACATGCAAGGACTGTGTCACATCAAGATTGAAAATAGTTCCTACCATCTAGAAATTGAACCAATCACATTCAATGCCAGTTTGTTGATGAATTGAGTCGTTTAGTCTGAATAAAACTTCAGCATCCTTTCCTTGAGAGATTTTAACCAAGCAGGCCCTGTGAAGATCCAGGTTTCGTTCCTTTGTCCTACAGATTCGCAATGGTTATGAAAACGGCACCGCTTTCATAACCATTGCGAATCTAGCGGTTCTGTGGCGAGTTTTCCAAGACGACTATTTCCTTTTAAAGCCAGGTCTGTAAAATCTTCTTGCACTCTCCTGGTTATAAACGCACTACACATATATAACTAGCTCAACGAAGTGTGCTGTGCCCTCAGTGAAGAGGTGCCTTTTGGTGAGATAACCATTTTTGGCCCAAACCATGCATCTTGTCGATTTAAAATGGAAAACAGCCAAAACACCTGAAAATCTTAGATCTAAACTTAGAGGCACCGTTTTGGTGTCAAAATTGTTTTCGGCTTCATTTGGCCCGTTTCCCTCTAGTTAATTTAAAAAAAAATCATTCTGTCCATATCTGAGCCTTTTTTTTCTGAGAGTCATTTTTTGCCAATATGAGAATATTAGTTGATTTCCAACAAAAATACTACAAAACAACTGAAAAATTAAAAGCAGGCGTTTGTGGCTCATTTTATGGGACAATACTGTTTTCGTCAGCATTAACCCTCACTTTTTGGCCAAATACGAGTGTCTTTTTTTTCAGTTACAGATGAAAAGTCACAAAACATTTGAAAACTATTAAACAGGTGTTTGAGACTCGGTTTGCGGGACAACTGTTTTCTTTGGCATATGACCCCTTACCCACTTACTTATGGAAAAAGTCATTTCATGCTAATTCTGAAGGTTTTTCTTCTGAGAGAGCCACTATTTGCCAAAAACTTGTTTTGTTAATTTCAGATGGAAACAAGCCAAAACACCTGGAAAGCTTAAAAGTGGCCTTAGTGGCACATTTTCTGGGTCTAAACTGTCTTCATCAGCATTTGATATCTTTCCCACACGTTCATAGAAAATGGTCGTTTCTGGCCAATTCTGAGGCTTGTGATAGTCATTTTTGGGGGCCAAAAACGAGCATTTTGATATTATCAAATGAAAACGTGCTAAAACATGTGAGAAGCACTGAATTGGTCCTTGTGGCTCATTTTGTTGGCAAAACTGTTTTCATCGGCATTATACCCGTTTCCCACATGTTTACCACATACAGTTTTTGCACAGCAGTACAAAGTTTTCCATCCACTTCCCCGTGAGGGCTCGCTTCGTTTAAACATCGAAGGTGAGCGAATGCTGCTATTTCAGTGAATACAACTATTGCTAGTGAATACTGCTATGCCAGTGGATGCTGCTATGCTAGCAAACACTGCTATATATGCCAATGTTCCTGACTGATTGTGAGACCGAAATGCACATATGGAAATATGGCTGAGATTGAACTGTTTTGTGTAGGAGTAGCTACTTTACTAAGAAACAAATATGCAAGCATACTAAGAGTGATCTCACACAGCAGTACATGTTATCAGAGTTGTCAAGGTTTTTATTCTATTGTTCTAGACATTTATCTAGCTTAACTACCTCCCAGGCAAAAAACAAACAAACATTGCTCTGACCATAACCTTGTTAAAGACAAGCTGAAAAGCTAGCCCAATACTAATTTGTGATTTAATTTGTAGATGTCTTCTTTATGATTGTGGGATGTGATACAGCCTAGATGTTCAGAGATTCACAACTGGTGTAGGAGATTGGATTGTATTGTGGGGAAGTAGCCAAGAATTGTAAGTTTTTATATATTCCTTACAGGTGCAAGATTGAACAACCTGATACCTACAGCTGGGGTGACAAATTCTGAAATAGAAATGTACGTGTAGTAAAGTAGTTTTGTGAGGAATCCTTGGAAACTGCTTTCCATGAAGATGAGAAGAGCAACACATAATGAGTGAGGTCATCAGGCAGTGCTTTCTGCAGAAATTATCAGAGAACTAGAGAAGACCATGCAGAAGCTTATCAAAAATTTGTTTAAGTGATAGTTAGCACTTATGTCACTGTTTATTGTTTTCAGTGTACTCTATATAATTAGCACAACTATTGTCAACATGCATCAGTTATGCTTTCTGTATAATTAACTATCCAATTGATCTATGCACTGTCGGTGTGATAGTGGCAGTAAACATTCAAGTAACTGTGTCTACCTCAGCATGATTGAAAATATTTGCTAGCTATCATCAGGAACTTGTATCACATCTAATGTCAGAGCATATTGAAGCATTAAGCTGGTTTGGTCACAAAAAAACCCTCCAGCAATCATTTCCTGATAGCAATTAACCATGTATGTTGCGTGTGACCAGTGTTCATCCATTTGGACTTCGAATATGCAGCCGTTTTCTTTACCATTAACTAATCTAGCGTCCTCCTTGGCGAGTTTTCCAAGACGACTACCTTTTTTAATTTTTTTAATTTATTTTTTAAATTTAGTCGAATCCGTAAAATCTTCCGTGCACGCCTCGGATTATGTACGGACGACCCATACCTCATACGGGTATGCGCAGCAATAATGTGTCGCTATCATCCTCCCCACTGAGGACTCATTTCGCTCGCCAATAACGAATGGACCAACTGTACGTAAGTTTTGTTAGGCAAGAAAACTAAACAAACAAAAACACTTGAAACGGGTGTAAAACAAGTATTTATTTAAAAACAAACAACTATATTGCTTTGACCCGTTTAAAAAAAGATGGAAACAAAACTATTTCCAAGTGGACCACAACTTATTCGATCCCTTCCCCTTTAAAATCGTGTACACCAATATTGTGCTGGTTTATGTTATTTGCACATACACCCCATGATTAAAACTAGCACAATATTAGTGTATATATATATGTATATAAACTCTAAACAGTAAAGGGGCCTTACTGGTTGGGGTCTTGGTATAGTCATGTTTCTATTCTTTTTTTAGTAGGTAAATATTCTGTAGCTCTTTGTTTTTAAACAGCTTTCATGTGTTATTGTTTTGTTGCTACAACAGTCTTGTTTCCATTCTTTTTTAACAGATAATTTAATATAGCTGGTTGTTTAAAAAACAAACATTTTGCTTTGTTTCAAGTGTTATTTTCTTTGTTTTGCTTTGTTTTGTTGTTTCTGTATTGCATAGTTTAGCAGTGGCAGAGGAATGGAGGACTACATCAAGTGTGATCTGACTGGTATAAGGTCTCCTGACATTTAAACACTTTTTTTCAAGCTTGTTTATTGTAGCTGGACTCTACACATTTATCAATACATGCTATGTATTGTTGTTATTGTTGACTGTACCCATGTACACTATGCTGTCCACTAGAGAATATCAGATCTTTTTGCTATGTTGACTGCACCCATGCAGAGTCAGCTACAGTTTAATAGTTACAGCCTCCTTGGACATGGTAATAGTTGACCATGAACGAGCGCTCCTCATCGAATTGAGCGAAACGAAAGTTATTCGTCATGGTACGAATCGTCACTTACTTGTATTCCGACTATACTTAACATGTTCTCTTAGAATTTTTTGCTGCATCGACAAACGGAGTAGTTATAGACATTTATTGTAAAAATTGG
>CBDHEM010000020.1:0-28062 GCA_965261955.1 Leptonemataceae bacterium | reverse complement strand
GCCATAGTCCTAGACCTAGCCAGTCCTAGTCCTAGCCATAGTCCTAGCCATAGCCATAGCCATAGTCCTAGCCAGTCCTAGACCCAGCCATAGCCAATCCTAGCCCTAGCCATAGCCAGTTCTAGTCCTAGCCCTAGCCATAGTCATAGCCAGCCCTAGCCCTAGTCATAGTCATAGCCAGCCCTAGCCCTAGTCATAGTCATAGCCAGCCCTAGCCATAGTCCTAGCTTTAGCCATAGTCCTAGCCCTAGCCATAGTCCTAGCTCTAGCCATAGCTCTAGCCATAGTCCTAGCCATAGTCCTAGCCCTAGCCATAGTCCTAGCTCTAGCCATAGTCCTAGCCATAGCCATAGTCCTAGCCATAGTCCTAGCCCTAGCCATAGTCCTAGCCTTAGCCATAGTCCTAGCTCTAGCCATAGTCCTAGCTCTAGTCATAGTCCTTGCTCTAGCCATAGTCCTAGCCCTAGCCATAGTCCTAGCCCTAGCCATAGTCCTAGCTCTAGCCATAGTCCTAGCCATAGTCCTAGCCCTAGCCATAGTCCTAGCCCTAGCCATAGTCCTAGCTCTAGCCATAGTCCTAGCTCTAGCCATAGTCCTAGCCATAGTCCTAGCCATAGTCCTAGCCATAGTCCTAGCCCTAGCCATAGTCCTAGCTCTAGCCATAGTCCTAGCTCTAGTCATAGTCCTAGCCCTAGCCATAGTCCTAGCCCTA
Organism: Leptonemataceae bacterium; assembly: GCA_965261955.1. Taxonomy (GTDB): domain Bacteria; phylum Spirochaetota; class Leptospiria; order Leptospirales; family Leptonemataceae; genus JABAAI01. The sequence continues at coordinate 27,350 of CBDHEM010000020.1, read as the reverse complement.
GCCATAGTCCTAGCTCTAGCCATAGTCCTTGCTCTAGCCATAGTCCTAGCTCTAGCCATAGTCCTAGCCATAGTCCTAGCCATAGTCCTAGCCCTAGCCATAGTTCTAGCCATAGTCCTAGCCCTAGCCATAGTCCTAGCCCTAGTCATAGTCCTAGCCATAGTCCTAGCCCTAGCCAGTCCTAGACCTAGCCATAGCCTAGCCCTAGCCATAGTCCTAGCCCTAGTCATAGTCCTAGCTCTAGCCATAGTCCTAGCCCTAGCCATAGTCCTAGCACTAGCCATAGTCCTAGCCCTAACCATAGTCCTAGCCCTAGCCATAGTCCTAGCCTTAGCCATTGTCTAGCCATAGTCCTAGTCCTAGCTCTAGCCATAGTCCTAGCTCTAGCCATAGTCCTAGCTCTAGCCATAGTCCCAGCCCTAGCCATAGTCCTAGCCCTAGCCATAGTCCTAGCCCTAGCCATAGTCCTAGCTCTAGCCATATTCCTAGCTCTAGCCATAGTCCTAGCTCTAGCCATAGTCCTAGCCCTAGCCATAGTCCTAGCTCTAGCCATAGTTCTAGCTCTAGCCATAGTCCTAGCTCTAGCCATAGTCCTAGCCCTAGCCATAGTCTTAGCCCTAGCCATAGGCAGTCCTAGTCCTAGCCCTAGCCCTAGCCATAGTCCTAACCCTAGCCATAGTCCTAGCTCTAGCCATAGTCCTAGCCCTAGCCATAGTCCTAGCCCTAGCCATAGTCCTAGCCCTAGCCATAGTCCTAGCCCTAGCCATAGTCCTAGCCCTAGCCATGGTCCTAGCCATAGTCCTAGCTCTAGCCATAGTCCTAGCTCTAGCCATAGTCCTAGCCATAGTCTTAGCCCTAGCCATAGCCATAGGCAGTCCTAGTCCTAGCCATAGTCCTAGCCCTAGCCATAGTCCTAACCCTAGCCATAGTCCTAGCTCTAGTCCTAGCCCTAGCCATAGTCCTAGCCATAGTCCTAACCCTAGCCATAGTCCTAGCTCTAGCCGTAGTCCTAGCCCTAGCCATAGCCCTAGCCATAGTCCTAGCCCTAGCCATAGTCCTAGCCCTAGCCATGGTCCTAGCCATAGTCCTAGCTCTAGCCATAGTCCTAGCTCTAGCCATAGTCTTAGCCCTAGCCATAGTCTTAGCCCTAGCCATAGCCATAGGCAGTCCTAGTCCTAGCCATAGTCCTAGCCCTAGCCATAGTCCTAACCCTAGCCATAGTCCTATCTCTAGCCATAGCCCTAGCCACAGTCCTAGTCCTAGCCCTAGCCATAGTCCTAGCCCTAGCCATAGTCCTAGCCCTAGCCAAAGTCCTAGCCCTAGCCATAGTCCTAGCCCTAGCCATGGTCCTAGCCCTAGCCATAGTATAGCTCTAGCCATAGCTCTAGCCCTAGCCATAGTCCTAGCTCTAGCCATAGTATAGCTCTGGCCATAGCCCTAGCCATGGTCCTAGCCCTAGCCATAGTATAGCTCTGGCCATAGCTCTAGCCATAGCCCTAGCCATAGTCCTAGCTCTTGGTGCTTGTGATTACCATTTTGTAATGTAATGCTGCCCTCTGCTATGGGAAACATATGGTGTTGAACCAAATAGTACAATGATCTTAAAAGCTTATGTAGAAGCTTCCAGTTTCCTGCTTTTTCTCCTCTTCGTTGGCTGATACCATCTGTTCAATCACATGACCAAGCTCTTCTGTTGACATAATGCCCACTGTTGCTGAATGCCATATAAATTTTGCGTGCTGTGTCAGCAAAGTTGTAGCTTTAGCCCAATGATTCACTAGCCGTGTCACCATGTCCCTCTAGCTCGTATGGAAACTTTACCAGATAGACAGTACAGACTGCACCTTTCTAGGTGAATCATGAATCTCCCATATTTTTTCTCCATGTGCAATCCTCATAAGGTAGTTTACTATTGCTGCTGAATCTTTGATGTTGACTTGTTGGAAGATGTAAAGGAGACTGTTGCTGGAGTCTGGCTGGTGATGGGCTTGGTTGCTAACTCAGGCTCAGAATCTGATGCGTCAGAGTCATCATGATGTGTGTATATATATATATACATCAACACACGCTCTTGTAGTTGGCAAATGGTGTTCTGATGACAAATTTCTCCATCTTTCAACTGTATAGGCTCAGCTATCTTCTATCGTCAGCTACTATCGTCTATTCTGCAAGCTCAGCATTAGAATGACCTTTATACTGAGCATTTGTAAAATGTACAGGCTAATTGAAGCTAACCACAAAACTATTTCCTATTGCAATGAGCCTTTTCAAGTAAGACTAAGGTATTGGAAGGTCTACTAAGTGAACATTATGTCACATCCGACCAGAGTAGTAACTGTCTCCACCATCTTGGTATTTTTTGTAATGCAGTATGTAGGAAATGCACCTTGCTTTGTCTGGTTGTAATTTTCGGATGTCACTGTATCTTTTAATGTAGCAAGTATCAATGAAAAGTTTGATCTTCGCTGAAGAAAACGGTAAAAACTGCGTGGCGATTGAGGGATCCTTCATTGAGCTACAAGCATTGCGATAAGTATGGCTGCTTGTGAGGACTAACAGTGATTTATGTGCTTATCAAAAACTGTACACTTGACAACCAATTTTGCAGTATGTTTGCTCCAGTGATATGACTGATATGTAATCGCATAGAGATGCTGGTACAATTAAGTATATTCATTGCCACCACTCAACTATTACTAGACATTGTTGTTGTTGTTGTTGTTGTTGTTGTTGTTGTTGTTGTTAATTTATTATTATTATTATTACTATCATTATTATATATTTTAATTCTTTAGGTGTATCTGTCGTTGCTGCCTATTGTATGTGGAGTATTGATAGCCACTGTCACTGAGCTCAACTTTGATCAAGTGGGACTTATAGCTGCTCTTACTGCTACACTCTGTTCTGCACTACAGAACATTTACTCCAAAAAGGTGCGTCTGTCTAATAATTATGGTGGATGGGTGTGATTTGGTAAAGCGTGACTGGTGTGCTAGAGCGGTGACTAGTAATGAGAATGAAAGCCTAATAGTTACTAATTACCGAGCATTATATAATGTACGACTGAAAAATTGTTAAGATCAGAAGTATATTTATTGATTAACTCTTTAGGAACTATAATTAAATTATTTGATGCACATGTCTGCCTGAATTAATATTTTTTATGTCATGTGACGAATAACCGCAAGAGAGTTGTGTGTGTTTGGTATTTTCAGCTTTGCTCGCGGGCTCTATCAGGTACGCGGTATTGATATGCTAGCTTGCCTAGCAACAGTCACTTGGAGTACCTTTTTTGTTTGTTTCTCTAGCACGCTAGTTTTCGGCTAAAGACCATAGCGGCCATTTTAGCTAGTTAGTTAGTTACCTCTATCAACTAAGCTCTAATATGGCAGGCAATGAATTCTTCCTTGGTATAGTTCTAAATTATTTGCTGTCTTCAGCTATAGCTAGCTTTATGGCTACTTACCTTTTTTAAAAATTGTTGTTGTTGTTGTCAAAGCAACTGCTCTGTTTTCCTAGTAGAATAGGGTTAGGTGCAGCCTAACCAGAAAACTGCTTGAGTTGAATCTCACTGTGCAAACTCGAGCATAGGTTTTTGGCAATGGCTTTGAAGTTGCCTTCTTTATGCAGATATACACGCTGTGGTCGGGAGTGTAGACACCACATGCACATGTATACATACACACCACATACTCTAAAGAGTTAAGGTTATGCAGAGATGATGATAATACTGATATTTATATTACAGATTTTTCACAGCTTTCTCCCTCTTGTTAGATATTTTGTTGTTGTTTTTAGTTTGTTTTGTTTGTTTTGTCCGCTCTGAATCACTTAGTGCATGACGGAGGTGAGGATCCATCACTTGCGGCTGCTCATGTCTATGAGTCAGCTAGCCTGCATCTTTCTCTTCCCTGTTTGGATGTATACTGATGTGTGGGACATAATCTCAAACCTGCACAAGGTGCATATATATACAGTGTGTGTGTGAGTGTAGTTGTGTGTGTGTGTGTGTGTGTGAGTGAGTGTGTGTGTGTGAATGTGAGTGAGTGTGTGTGTGTGAATGTGGTGTGTGGGTTTGTGATGTGTGTTTGTTATGTGTACACTAACAAATTGCATCAAGAGATTTCAGGTTTTTTGTTTTTTTCCTCTTTTTTTCCTTCCGTCCATTGTAGAGGAAATTTCACGATTGTTTCCGAGTTTCAGTATTGACCTGTGGACAATCTTGGGATCAATTATGGATGTCTCAAATTCCAAGTTCTTGCCCACCTAATCTTAGTCCTAGCCCCAATCTTAGCCCTAGCCATAGTCTAAGTGGGAAACTTCAGACATCCCTAGTTGATCCTGGATTGACCACGGCATCACTGGGCCTATATGACCTCAACAGGTGTTGTCTGTTGGGTGTGAAATCTTGGCAATTCGGTGGTACTTATAATGCTGTAAATCCAGTAATGGTAGCGATAATCTCATTAATTAACAAAAATAATACGAAAGTTTGGTGTAGTCCAATTTACATGCGTAAAACTAAATTGCATTCCTTTGCACATATTTAGCCATAATGTTGTTGCTAGTGATTGAGATATTTTTGTCAGGAAGGCTGAAGAGAAAAGAGGACCTTCTAGCTCTGACCAGGAAGCTTTGGTGGCAGCAGTTAACTCGGCACGTGCATGGCATGCAAAATTTTGTTTGATTGATTTACTGCACATGCTCTCCAGAAATTAGACGTAATTAGAACCGATGAACTGGGTAGCCAAATAGCAAGAGGATGCTTCAACTCCTGACCAGGATCTGAGGGAAGCAGCTGATGCTGTGGAAGTCATACAACAAGAGAGCCAATCTAAAACAATGAACGTACTGTTGAGATTAAGGACTGTACAATGAGTTATGTAACTCAATTTGAGCACAGAAGTGCTATTGTTGGCTAGTGTATTGTATTGCCAGATCAGCTCAAAGGGTTTCTCTGCATATTTACTAGGAGCTATGTACCTGTAAGGTCAGCTCAAATGGTTTCTCTGCATACTTGCTGGGAACTATGTACCTGTAAGGTCAGCTCAAAGGGTTTCTCTGCATACTTGCTAGGAGCTATGTACCTGTAAGATCAGCTCAAAGGGTTTCTCTGCATACTTGCTGGGAGCTATGTACCTGTAAGATCAGCTCAAAGGGTTTCTCTGCATACTTGCTGGGAGCTATGTACCTGTAAGATCAGCTCAAAGGGTTTCTCTGCATACTTGCTAGGAGCTATGTACCTGTAAGGTCAACTCAAAGGGTTTCTCTGCATACTTGCTAGGAGCTATGTACCTGTAAGATCAGCTCAAAGGGTTTCTCTGCATACTTGCTGGGAGCTATGTACCTGTAAGATCAGCTCAAAGGGTTTCTCTGCATACTTGCTGGGAGCTATGTACCTGTAAGATCAGCTCAAAGGGTTTCTCTGCATACTTGCTAGGAGCTATGTACCTGTAAGATCAGCTCAAAGGGTTTCTCTGCATACTTGCTGGGAGCTATGTACCTGTAAGATCAGCTCAAAGGGTTTCTCTGCATACTTGCTGGGAGCTATGTACCTGTAAGATCAGCTCAAAGGGTTTCTCTGCATACTTGCTAGGAGCTATGTACCTGTAAGATCAGCTCAAAGGGTTTCTCTGCATACTTGCTAGGAGCTATGTACCTGTAAGGAAAAAACAAAAAAACAAAAAAACAACAAAAAAAAATCTTAAACAAAATTTTCATGAAATCATTAAAGTTCCCATTTCTAGAGTTACAGTTTTGTTGATTTGGTGTTGTATATATATTATATCACTTCCTTTTAGTCTGCATTTATAAAATACACACAAACTTGCTTATATAATGCTATATTATTTTATACTAAACTCTTCCTCTTCCTATAGGTGCAGCATCTTGGTTGGCTGGCGGTGGTCATTCCTCTGAACGGGCTCTTAAGCTTCGGACAGAACATCGTGGCCTTTAGCATGATCTCTGCCGTCTCCCCTGTCAGTTACTCTGTGGCCAATGCTACGAAGAGGATCTGCGTCATTACCGTCTCACTGCTCATGCTTAAGAATCCCGTGACATTGTGGAACGTGTGTGGAATGCTGACGGCTATAGTTGGCGTGGGGCTTTACAACACGGTGAGATGAAGATGAGCACAACAGCCGTGCAGTTCCTCCATTTTATATGTTGCGGAAGCACCCAGGCTAGTGATACAAAGATCCCTAATCATATTATTATTACAATGTTGGAGCATCATCATAGCATGCTTTTCCCCCCATTACTTCCGTCTCCTTCTCCCTTCCCACTTTTTAAATATAGTGTGTACAATCAAAGGCCATATAACTAGCAAGGTTGACCATTGGCAAGTCCATAACCTCTTAGGAAAAGAACTGCTAATAAAAAGGAAGAAAAAGAAGGGGGAAAAAATCCCACCGACCGTATGCACGACGATCATCACCATCAAAGTTTTAATACCGCCAAATGTCATCCATTATCCTATTGTCAAATAGTTTGACCATTAACATTTCTGGCTCTACGGTAGTAGCCAAGTGCACCATTTTTTATTTTCAAACCATATAATGTAAATATTGTTGCGAAATTTCTTCTTCTTTAATTAATTATTTTTTTAATTCGCGAGTTAGTTAGACCACGAGGAGAATTTCCAGATTTATGGATGTTATACATTGCAGATGGAACACCACACAGCCAGCTAGGATTTAGCAGGTGGAAATGCTATTAGCCATTAGGTAGCATATGGATGATAGATGCTATTGTAAAAGAATAACAATGAATATCATTACTAATTTATATTGAGAATGACAATAAATTATGACTAAAATCACAAATACTTCTGATGATATAGTAAGTGCAAAATGCTGAATAGGCTAGGAATGACTATTTTCCATGTGTGACTGGAAATTGGGACAAAAGCTTCAGAAAGATATTTTTATCCACAAAATTATAAAATTATTTATTTATTTATTATTATTATTACTATTATTATTATTATTATTACTATTATTATTATTTTAATAAACACAATAATAAAATATAAAAAAATAATATAAAATAAAATATACATGCATCCACACACATACAGAAGAAGTCCAGTCCTGACTGGCCCCCTACTGATGCCAACAAAATTTACTGTATAGAAACACGAGTTTCAAGTATTTTGAGTGATTTTGGTGTATTTTCCTCCGCAAATGCCAAAATGGCCGTTTCAGCTTGATTCCAACTTCATTGTGTACTTATTATATCGACTGCTGTAATGAATATCACTATATATATTAAAAGAATGACCATGCGACTGCTGGAATACAAATAACAATGATTATTACTTTACTATTGACTATGCAGGTCAAGGTCAGTGAACGGCTTGCAAGCAAGAAGAAGGCTCTTCTACTAACAGTGGCCCCCATTGCTCAAACATCGACAGTGTTTTCTAACTCCACCACACATAGGATGACGCATCTCTCAAACACAATTTCAGATCAAAATTTACAATTACCACTTAATGCTGTCATCTAAATGTGCTCCAATATTTATATCATGCTGATTTATATCATGCTGGTTTATATGATGCTGGTTTATATCATGCTGGTTTATATCATGCTGGTTTATATCATGCTGATTTATATCATGCTGGTTTATATCATGCTGGTTTATATCATGCTGGTTTATATCATGCTGGTTTATATCATGCTGGTTTATATCATGCTGGTTTATATCATGCTGATTTATATCATGCTGGTTTATATCATGCTGGTTTATATCATGCTGGTTTATATCATGCTGGTTTATATCATGCTGGTTTATATCATGCTGGTTTATATCATGCTGGTTTATATCATGCTGATTTATATCATGCCAATTTTTTTAATTTTTTACTTGCTGTATTGATGACTGGTTGAAAAAGATATGTACAGCTCAAGTCATCTTATTTCTGCTACATACAGTTTTATAGCCATTAATCACATGCATTTGCTTCACTGGTTCATATAATTCAAATACCCTCAGGATCATCACATCCAAAACTAATAATGAAATGTACATTTCAATGGGGGGGGGGGGGGGAGGTTTACATTTGAGCACTTGACTTAGATATTGAAATTTCAACAAGAACCTCTCACAATTAGCTAGATGGTAGAACCACAAGGGTTGGAGTCTTCCTCGTGTCCCCAGTATTCCAGGGTGTCCTAGGAAAGGTCATCAGTACTGGGTATACTCCTGGACATCTTCCTTCCTACCCATGTCCTTTCATACCTGAGAGAGACATACTTTCTACATAAGATTGCTATGTGGTGCAGTGGTTGAAAAGACATGGACAGTGGTTGATCAATTGCAACCTGATCCACTACAATGAAGGAAGCTGTCTGATTATGTGGCATCTTCTATAACATTCTAGGATACTTGGGACTATCTTGTAATTCCCAAGTGAGGATGACCGATTTCGTACATCATGGCTTTTGGGATACTTGGCACTATCTTTGTATGTCCATAATGCCAATGACCAACTGTACATCGTGGCTTCCGGGATCAGTGCTAGGGCTATGGGTATTCAAGGGCTAGGGTTCAGGGTATTTCAGGACTAAGAGTATTGTAAGCTAAGGACCAGAGCTAAGCAAGGGCATTACAGGGATCCTGGTATAGTCCCAAGTATCCCAGGATGGACGTATTCTGCTACCATGCTGTATAGCCAAATTACCTTTACCAGGGACTATTTCAGGATTGCTAGATATTACCCCAACCCCTATACAAGAGCAAAAATGTTTTATTAAACAATAACCAGCTATATGACCTGTTGAAAAAGAACTGAAACAAAACTGTACCCATGTAGGCCATAACCAGTAGACCCATATTGTGTGTATATGATTTTAAATGGTAAAGGGTATCTACTGGTCGTGGTCTTGTCTCCTCTCTCTCTTTTTTTAAACAGGTTAATTCAATATAGCCAGTTGTTTTTAAATAAAACATTTTTGCTCTAATAAAAAACAGTAATAACAACAATAAAAACAATAATAATAATAATAATTTTTGCTCTTGTTTCAAGTTTTGCTTATTTGTTTGTTTTGTTGTTGTGTATCATTTTAAGCAGTGGAGGAGAAAGGAGGACATCAAGTGTGAGTTGATTGGAAAAAGGTCTCCTACACTTCTTTTAAAACTTTTTATTGGCTGTACACTACACACATCTATACTCATTGTTATTACTATTGATGATTGTACCCATGCATACCATGTCCAAATTATCGGAACATCCCATTTGTTGATATTGTTGACTGCACGGCTGTACACAACACTATTAATGCAAACTGTGTTGTTGCTATTGGTTGTACCCATGCATATCGTATGGCGCGGTTGGCAGGCGGCCTTTAAATTAAGCTGTGCGTGACGCATGCAACTAACAGCCCCTCTCACTCTACTTATAACTCCCGCACTTCATCGCTGTATGACGCCCAAGGTTTATTCGGAACAAATAAGCCACAAATTAATCAACCCACAAAACAAGGTGTTAGAACGTACTGCCATGTGGAAAAGTGCCAGATTTTTTTTTAACCAGCGTAGTGATTTGGTAAGGCTAGGCAAGCAAGACAATAAGAGCTACGTTAGTCTAGCGTACGTCTCAGAGACTAGCTACTGCTTCCTACGGGGACTTGGTAATATTGTACAGGAGATATATATATATATATATATATATATATATTATAGAGGAACAGCTACGGTCTCCTTAGGACTTGGTAAAAGTTGACCAGGAGCGAGAACTGCACAGACCAAATACCTGAACCAAGAACGATGTATTTGTCTGGTACGAATCGTCAACATAATGTTCCTTGCCACTTACGCCAGTTATATATATTTTGTATTTAGCGAGCGGATTTGCTGAATCGAGAAACTCACTATTCATGGATCTTTATTGGAGCATTTGTAGTTTTGTGTAGATTTATGATGAGTGGACCTATTATACGCCAGTTGTGTTGGGAAGAAACTGAGAAACAAACCAATTTGATGAATTTCACGGGTTTTTTGTATGTCGGTATCTGTGATGTCGTAGGTTCAAAACCTGGGAGTGCACGGAAGATTTTTACGGACTCGAATTAAAAAGGGAAATGGTCATCTTGGAAAACGCCGTGGAGGTCGCTAGATTGGCTATGATGAAGGAAACGATGCTGATTCAGAGCCCATAGGGAAGAACATTGGATATACACGCGACCTACATGGCCAATAGCTGTCTGGGAACGCGTGCTGGTGTTAGTTTGTGACTAAACTAGCTTAATGCTTCAATGTACTCTGTTATTGGATGTGATACAAGTTCTTGATGGTAGCTAGGAACTGGCTAAGGCAAACACGGTTCCTTGCATACTTACCGGCACCTTTTCTTGGTCAATGAGTAGATGACTGGCTAGTTTAGCATATATAGAAAGCATAGAGTCTTGTGTTAATAATATATATCATATTGAAAAAAACATTGTATTAATTGTAAAACCTCAATTGAACAGATTCTTGTCAGCTTCTACATGGTCTGCCCATAGTTATCTGATAATTTTATAGAAAATACTGCCTGCTGACTTAATTTCTAATGTGTTGCTCTTCTTATTTTTCTGGAAAGCTGTTGCCAAGTATTCTTTAAAAAAACTAATTTCTTCTACATGCATATTTACATTTCAGAATTTGTCATCTATTTCTTGGCTACTTCCCTATATTACAATCCAGCCACTTATACCAGCTGTGTATAATTCTTGACTGCATCACATCTCTCAATCATAAAGAAGACATCTACAAAAGTTCTTGATGGTAGGAAAATTCAATCTTGTTAAGGTAAGCAGTTCCTTGCAATTTACTGCCGCTCTCTCTCTCTCGGGTAAGTACATGGCTGGATAGTTTTGCATATATAGAAAGCAAAATTCTTATAACTGATGATATTGAGCAAAATGATAAAATACAGTGTTAAAAGAGCAAAATATCACTTCAACAAGTTTGTCTGAGATTCTGAATCCCTTTGTTTTCTGTCAATTTCTGCAGAAAGCACTGCCTGATGACCTAGCTATTAATGTGGTATTCATCTTCAAGGATAGCGACTTCCAAATAATTTTAACAAAGCTATTTCCACATGCACATTTCCATTTCAGAGTTTTTAATCCCATTATGTTGCCGGGTATTAAGTAATTTTGAACCTGTAAGGAATAATATGAAAAAACTTACAATTATTGCAACTTCCCCAAATTACAAACCAACCACATACACCAGTTGTGAATGTCTAAGAATGTATAATCTCAGCTGCATCACAACCAACAATCGTAAAGAAGACATACAAATCACACCACAGAAGAATACTGGGTTAGCTCTTCCTTACCTAGGTTATGGCCTGAGGAATGTCCATGTTTTTGAACGATGAAATTGAAACCATTACAATTCTGACATGACATCACTCATAGAATGCTTGCATATTTGTTTCTTAGAATAATCGCTACCCTTACAAAGCAATTCACTCACAGCCTTATTTCCATATGTGCATTTCCGTATTACAACTGGTTAGGAACATTGGCATAGCAGTGTTCACTGGCATAGCAGTGTTCACTGGCATAGCAGTGTTCGCTGCTTCAACGTTTAAATGTCCGCACTAGACAGCCATATGTTCATAACCTGGGAGTTCACAGAAGATTTTACGGACTCAACTTAGAAAGGGAAATGGTCGTCTTGGAAGATTGGCCATGGAGGTCGCTAGATTAGTAATGATGATGAAAACAACAGCAGATTCAAAGTCAATGGGACGAACCCTGGGTACTCGCGTTACCTACGTGGTCAATAGCTGTCAGGGAAAGGTTGCTCGAGATATTTTGTACCTAAACAAGCTTAATGCTTCAATATGCTCTGGCATTGGATGTGATAAAAGTTCTTGATAGTAGCGATGATGAATTTTTTTCAATCGTGCTAAGGTAAACACAGTTCCTTATTTGTTTACTGCCACTCTTTCTTTCGGACATCCAGTAGATGACAGGTGAATATATTTGTGCTAATGATATGAAACTGTCAAAAGTGCAAAACTATCACTTGAACAGATTCTTGTCAGCTTCTGTATGATTTTCCCTTAGTTTTCTGATAATTTCTGCAGAAAGCACTGCCTGCTGACCTCACTTTAAAGAATTGCTCTTCTCGTCTTTATGGAAACATGTTTCCAAGTGTTATTAACAAAACTACTTACTTCCACAAGCACATTTCCATTTCTGAATTTGTCATCCCATTATGTTATAGTTATCAGGTTGCTCTCCCTTGCACCTGTTTGGAATTGAGTAAATGCAGGCTATTCTTGCCTACTTCTCCATATTACCATCCAACCATTTTCATCAGTTGTGAATATCTAAGGAACATGTAATTCTCAAGTGCACCACACCTCACAATCAAATAAAGACATCTACAAATCAAGTTCTTGACTGTAGGAAATATTTTAAATCTTGCTAAAGTAAACCTAGTTCCTTGCACGTTTACTGCCGCTCTCTCTCCTGGATAGAGAGGACATTACTAGATAGTTTAGCACATATAGAAAGCATGACTGATGCAGCTAATGTATAGTGCAAACTGGAAAAAATGGGGAAAAAAGTGTATATTATCACTACAACAAAATTTTCTTAGCTTCTGCATCCCTTTGTTATTTGATAATTTCTGCAGAAAGCACTGCCTGATGATCTACCTCTTAATGTGGCACTCATCTTCGAGGAAAGCGGCTTCCAAATAATTTTAACAAACTACTACCACATGCACATTTCTGTTTCCGAACTATTAATCCCATTATGTTGTCAAGTAGCAGGTTTTTCAATCTATCACCAGTAAAGACTATGTAAAAACATAGAGATCTTTGATACTTTCCCATATTGCAATCCAATCACTTACACCATTTGTGCATCTCTAACAACATAAAATTCTTGGCTGCATCATATCCCACAATCGCAAAGAAAATGTCTGCAAATTACATCACAAATCAGAATTAGATTCACTCTTCAGCTTGTCCTTACCAAGGTTATGGTCAAAGCAATGTCTCTGTTTTTTTTTGTTGCCTGGGCAGTGGTTTAGGCAAGTCAAATATCTAGAACAATAAAATGGAAACTCTTGACAATTCTGACATGTATTGCCTGAGACATCACTCTTAGAATGCGTGCATACTTGTTTCTGAGTAAAGTAGCAACTATTACACAAAGCAATTCACTCTCGGCCATATTTCCATTTGTGCATTTCTGTCTCACAACTGGTCAGTAACATTGACATAGCAGTATTTGCTGGCATATCTGCATTCACTGGCAATAGACGTATTCGCTGGCAATGGAAGTATTAATGATAGAAAAAGACTGCTGATTCCAAGTTCAATGGGAAGAACACTGGATACATATGCGACCTATTTGTTAAATAGCTGTCAGGGAAAGGTTCTGGAGTTATTTTGTGACTAAACTAGCTGTATGCTTCATATGCCCTGGAATTGGATGTGTTGTTCTTGATGGTGGCTAAAAATATTTTCAATCTTGCTAATGTAAACACTGTTCCTTGCATGATTACTGCCCTCTCTCTAATGATATACAGCATGCTGAAAATGATAAACAGTATCAAAAGTGCAAACTATCAATTGAACAGATTCTTGACATCTTCTACATTGTCTGCCCATAGTACTCCAATAATTTCTGCAGAAAGCACTGTCTGCCTACCTAATTTTTAATGTGTTGCTCTTTTCATTATCATGTAATAGTTTCCAAATATTCTTAACAAAACTACTTACTTCCACATGCATATTTTCTCTTCAATTTTGTCATCCCATTATGTTGTAGGTGGTAGTTCTGTCTTGTACCAGTAAGGAATACAGTAGAGACGTAATTCATGGCTACTTCACCAAATTACAATCCAGCCACTAACACCGGTTTGAATCAAGGAACATATAATTCTTAACTTCATCACATCTCACAATCATAAAGATGATTACAAATCAAGTTCGTGATAGTAGGCAATATTTTCAACCTTGCTTAGGTAAACATTTCCGTGTATGTTTACTGCCTCTCTCTCTCTCTCGGATAGCGAGTACATGACAGGGTGGTTCAGCATATATAGAAACAAAACTACTACTGAAGGTTAGAGCTGAGGTTTCTCTGTATGGGAAAGTACTACTACAATGGTATGCTGAAGTCCTTAGAAGAAACAAAAAGTTCGGTTTTTAGTCCGCACTCTATAATTGTTCTTTCCTTCATGTCAGAGTCATCAATATTCTTGTACCCATCCCCACAGCTTCATCAAAGTTACATAGTTATTCATAATAGCACTCAGAGATGCAGCTCAGATAATACATCTTGTTGGGCAGAGGATTTTTAGAGTTGGTAAGTCCATTTTATACATGGAAATCATTTGTCCCAGAAATTCTGCTTATTATGTGGAATGTTGCCTCTCATTTAAGACTCTTCTTTAACAATTTAGTGGTTTCAAAAGCCATATCAAGTGTGTCCTTCAGCAATGGAATATTATTTATTGAATCCCCAACAGCAAGATTAGGTGAGTGGCAGTAACATGCGTCAGCGGACAATTTACAATTTTCATTCAGTTTGTTGAATTGTGCAGAAATCCCATTTTTGGTTCCAGTCATGGTTGAACATCCATCATAGTACTGCCCATGAGCATCGTGAATTCTGATTCATACGCAGCAGTACATCTTTGATGCAAATGACACTCTTGTCTGAGCGACTGGCATCAGACATATACATATATATTCCTCGCACTACGCCGTCCAACCAACGTATGCAAATTACAAGCGGTTGCTCGCATTATGCTCGCATCAGCCTTGATACTGTTAGTATCCAGATTCAGCTAAGTAACTTGCTGTACTACGCAGCACTTTTAGAGCTACGACTTGTAGTATTTCATTCTGAGCATTCGGGCTCATAGGCTTGCCATAAAACTTTTTCAATCCACTTTCGAATCACTTCATCGTCTTCAGCTCGGAGAAGGAGGAGCCGCTTGAAGTTTGACTCCTCATGTTGCTTTCCCTTATGAAGAGCAATGCCTTGGCAGGAAAGGTAGGATACACTTTGGACAATTCCTATTTTCCTCCTTTTGACTCTAGAACCACTCCTTCAGCTGCTCATCAACGTGAGCTGGTTGAGTTAACATGGTAATTGCATGTTTGTGACATAGTAAACTCCCATGTTAAGGAAACCCTTGGTTTTGCTCAGAGCATTTTTCTAATTTCTAAACCCATCAGATAAGAATGAGCTTTCAGATCTTGTATCAAAATGAAGCAGTCCCTTCAAATTTGCAGTGGCTCACATGTGGCAAATTACAAAATCTGAAATTGGAAGATAATGCAACCATGAAAGTTGCGAGTACCAGGCTGGTTGGAGCACTTGTTGAGTTGATGATCCACTTTGGTTTTAGGCTATTTAGTGTTAACTGGCTGGTAGAGCTTTGAGGAGGGACATTCTGAGTTGAGGGTATTCTACTGACTCCAGGTTTCTGCACCTGAGAAAAACATGTTATAGATATATATATATATATATATATATATATATATATATATATATATATATATATATATATATATTGCTACATACTCATGCCACTTCAGCTTGAGTGATCAGTCACAATCAAAACAAACAACAGGGTCTGACAATAAAGAATACCTCAGGGGACGAAAATCACCAAAAACTTAGGGATCAATGTTGATATATGATCGATCAAGACATGACAGTTCAGATTCATCTCCAGATTCTTCTGGGCTATCTTCAACCTGTACATCCTAGTCATCAGATTCTTGGTCTTTAACATCATCAGCCTTCTCCTCAGACTATCTTTGTCTCTTATGTGTACTTGACAAAAATTAAGCAAGAATGCTTGTCTTTTAGCCATGATTCACTCTGCACCAGTTAACTACACAAATACATGTGACCTGGAATAATCAAGAACAAAGTCATTCATATATGATGTGGCCTGGAAAACTGTAGCCAGAGGATTTTGTACCAGCTGGCATTTTAACTGAATATGTTAAAACTCATTTCTATAATATATGCTCTTATTATGTTTTTCAACATCAGTTCTGATGTTAGGTTGATGAAAATATCTAGGAAAAAGATGTTGGCCAAAAGTTGGGAAGCCATGGCCACCCACACCCCCAGAAATTACTCCTCTGTTAAGACTAGGCAAATATCTAGAAAAATAAATTATAAAATCTGGACAATTCTGACATGTACTTATGACATCTCTCTTAATATGCACCCATATTTGTTTTTAAGTAAATTAGCAACTCTTTTTCACAAATTAATTCACTAGCAGCCTTATTACCATTATCATAAGCAACAGTGCATGGAAGATTTTACTAACTTGATCAAAAGTAATGGTCATCTTGGAAAACTTGCCAAAGATAAGCTAGATTCGTCAATGATTAAAAAAATAAACAGGCCTGCTTGGTAGTTGTCAGGGAACGGATGCTTGAGTTTTAATCAGTCTAAACTACTCAATTCATCAACACACTGGCATTGGATGTGAAACAACTTCTTGAGTGTTGGAACAATTTTCAACTTTGCTAAGATAAACACAGTTCCTTGCATATATGCAGCCCTCGCTCTCTTTCGGACCGTGACTAGATGGCTGGATATTTTAGCATATATAGAAAGCACCAATGATGCATCTAGTCAATACTTTGCTTATGATATAGAGCATTCTGAAAGCATTAAAATAGTCAGCTTCTGCATCATCTTCCCTTAGTTATCTGATAACTTCTGCAGAATGAACAGCCTGATGACCTCACTCTTAATATGGTGATCTTCTCATCTTCAAGGAAAGCAGTTTCCAACTACTCATAACAAAACAACTTATTTCCACATGCACATTTCCATTACAGAATTTGTCTTCCCAATATGTTTTAGGGTATTAGTTTGCTCAATCTTGCACCTGAAAGGAATACAGTAAAAACATACAATTCATGGCTAATCCCCATATTACAATCCAACCACCTACACCAGTTGTGAATCTCCAAGGAACATATAATTCTTTACAGCATCACATCCTACAATCATAAAGAAGACATCTACAAATCACACTACAAATCATACTGGGTTAGCTCATCAGCTGGTACTTACTAAGATTATGGCCAGAGCAATAGCTGGGCTAGAACAATAAAACATGATCCTGACTAATCTGACTACAAATACTGCCTTATGACACCACTCTCTTTATGATATCACTCTTGTGTTTTTTCCATGCAAATAAAGTAGCTACTCTTGCACAGGACAAAGAAGTTTACTCTCAGCCATATTTCGATATGTGCATTTCTGTCTCCAATCTGGTCCGGAACATTAGCATAGCAGTATTTTCTGGCGCAGCATTATTCACTTGCCTTCGACATTCGAATTTTTTTTTGTTTCTTTTATTACTTTTCAGAACTGGTGATTTACAAGGTGCAATATCGAGGAGAATAAGGACATCAAAAGATAGTGTTCCGAACATTTGTTTAAACAAATCCAAATTTTCCACAGGATTTGCCACTTTTCAGACTTGTTAAGAAAAACAAACTTTCTGATTATTTCTGTGCGCCTTTCTGAGATAGTTACTTTTTGGACTAAAAATAGAAGTTTTCAATGAATTAGCCCAAAAATGCTTCAAACCATCAGGAAAGCATAATTTAGCTGTATGTGGCTCATTTTGTTGAGAAAAAAGTTTTTGTTAATATTTGTCCCCTTTTACTGATTTGAACAAAAACAGTTGTTTACACCAAATCAAAATTTTCTTCTGGATTTTCTCCTTTTCAAACTTGTTGAGAAAAATAATCTTTCTGAGTAATTCTGAGCTTCTTTCTGTGATAGTCACATTTTTGAATAAAAAGAGAAGATTTCAGTGAATTTCCCAAAAAATTCTTCAAAACAACAGAAAAGCATAGTTTAGCTGTATGTGGCTCATTTTTAGGAGAAAAACTTTTTTTTTAATATTAGTCCCCATTTACTGGCTAGATCAAAAACATTTGTTTAAACAAATCCAAATTTTCCTCTTGGTTTGCCCCTTTTCAAATTGTTAAGAAAAACAAACTTTCTAAGTATTTCTGTTCTCCTTTCTGAGATAGTCACTTTTTTGACAAAAAAGAGAAATTTTCAGTGAATTAGCCCGAAAATGCTTCAAAAAACAGAAAAGCATAGTTTGGTGGTATGTGGCACATTTTGTTAAGAAAAACAGTTTTTGTTAATATTTCTCCCCTTTTACTGGTTTGATCAAAAACAAATCCAAATTTTCCATGGGATTTTCCCCTTTTCAAACTTGTTAAGAAAAACAAACTCTCGGCCTATTTCTGTGCTCCTTTCTGAAATAGTCACTTTTTTGATTAAAAAGAGAAGATTTCAGTGAATTAGCCCGAAAATGCTTCAAAACAACAGAAAAGCATAGTTTGGTGGTATGTGGCTCATTTTGAGGAAAAAAACAGTTTTTGTCTATATTTGTCTCATTTTACTGCTTTGAACAAAAAGGTTGTTTACAACAAATCCAAATTTTCTTCTGGATTTGCTGCTTTTCAAACTTGTTGAGAAAAACAAACTTTCTAAGTATTTCTGAGCTTCCTTCTGAGATAGTCACATTTTTGACTGAAAAGAGAAGTTTTCAATTAATTAGCCCGAAAATGCTTCAAACCACCAGGAAAGCATAATTTAGCTGTATGTGGCTCATTTTGTTGAGAAAAAAAGTTTTTTTTTTAATATTTGTCCCCTTTTCCTGCTTTGAACAAAACAGTTGTTTACACCAAATCCAAATTTCCCTCAGGATTTGCCCATTTTCAAACTTGTAAAACAAAAACAACTTTCTGAGTATTTCAAAACAACAGGAAAGCATAGTTTGGTGGCATGTGGCTCATCTTGAGGAGAATAGTCATTTTTTGACTAAAAAGAGAAGTTTTTAGTGAATTATCCCGTAAATGCTTCAAAACAACAGAAAATAATAGTTCAGCTGTATGTGGCTAATTTTTAGGAGAAAAACAGTTTTTGTTAATATTTGTCCCCTTTTACTGCTTTGAACAAAAACGTTTGTTTACACCAAATCAAAATTTCTTTCTAGATTTTCTCCTTTTCAAACTTGTTGAGAAATATAATCGTTCGGAGTAATTCTGAGCTTCTTCCTGAGATAGTCATTTTTTTTAATAAAAAGAGAAGTTTTCAGTTAATTTCCCCAAATAGTCCTCAAAATAACAGAAAAGCATAGTTTAGCTGTATGTGGCTCATTTTTAGGAGAAAAACAGTTTTTGTTATTATTTGTCCCCTTTTACTGGTTTGGTCAAAAACAGTTGCTTAAACAAATCCAAATTTTCCTCAGGATTTGCCCCATTTCAAACTTGTTAAGAAAAACAAACTTTCTGAGTATTTCTGTGCTCCTTTCTGTGATAGTCGATTTTGGACTGAAAAGAGAAGTTTTCTGTGAATTAGCCCGAAAATGCTTCAAACCAACAATTTATCTGTGCGTGGCTCATTTTGTTGAGAAAAACAGTTTTTGTTTATATTTGTCCAGTTTTACTGCTTTGAACAAAACGGGTTGTTTACAACAAATCAAAATTTTCCTCTGGATTTGCCGCTTTTCAAACTTGTTGAGAAAAACAAACTTCCTAAGTATTTCTGAGCTTCTATATGAGATAGTTTTTTTTGGCTAAAAAGAGAAGTTTTCAGTGAATTAGCCTGAAAAAGCTTCAAAACAACAGGAAAGCATAATTTGGTGGTATGTGGCTCATTTTTAGGAGAAAAACAGTTTTTGTTAATATTTGTCCCGTTTTACTACTTTGAACAAAAAGGTTTGTTTACAACAAATATAAATTTTCTTCTGGATTTGCACCTTTTCAAACTTGTTGAGAAAAAATAACTTTCTAAGTATTTCTGAGCTTCTTTCTAAGATAGTCACTTTTTTGACTAAAAGGAGAGGTTTTCAGTGAATTTCCCCGAAAACGCTTCAAAACAACAGGAAAGCATAGTTTAGCTGTATGTGACTCATTTTGAGGAGAAAAACAGTTTTTGTTAATATTTGTCACATTTTACGGGTTCGATCAAAAATAGTTGTTTAAACAAATCCATATTTTCCTCAGGATTTGTCCCTTTTCAAACACAAACTTTCTGAGTATTTCTGTGCTCCTTTCTGAAATAGTCTCTTTTTGGACTAAAAAGAGAAAGTTTTCAATGAATTAGCCCGAAAATGCTTCAAACCAACAGAAAAGCACAATTTAGCTGTATGTGGCTCATTTTGTTGAGAAAAAACAGTTTTTGTTAATATTTGTCACATTTTACGGGTTCGATCAAAAATAGTTGTTTAAACAAATCCATATTTTCCTCAGGATTTGCCCCTTTTTAAACTTGTTAAGAAAAACAAACTTTATGAGTATTTCTGTGCTACTTTCTGAGATAGTTTCTTTTTTGACTGAAAAGAGAAGTTTTCAATGAATTAGCACGTAAATGCTTCAAACCAACAGGAAAGCATAGTTTAGCTGTATGTGGCTCATTTTCAGGAGAAAAAAAGTTTTTGTTAATATTTGTCCCCTTTTACTGGTTTGATCAAAAACATTTGTTTAAACAAATCCAAATTTTCCTAAGGGTTTTCCCCTTTTCAAACTTGTTTAGAAAAACAATTTTTTTGAGTATTTCTGTGCTCCTTTCTGAGATAGTCTCTTTTTGGACTGAAAAGAGATGTTTTCAATGAATTAGCCCGAAAATGCATCAAACTAACAGGAAAGCATAATTTAGCTGTATGTGGCTCATTTTGTTGAGAAAAATAGTGTTTGTTAATATTTGTCCCCTTTTATTGGTTCGATCAAAAACAGTTGTTTAAAGAAATCCAAATTTTCCTCAGGATTTTCCCCTTTTCAAACTTGTTAAGAAAAACAAACTCTCTGAGTATTTCTGTGCTCCTTTCTGAGATGTTGCTTTATGGACTGAAAAGAGAATTTTTCAATGAATTAGCCTGAAAATGCTTCAAACCATCAGGAAAGCATAATTTAGCTGTATGTGGCTCATTTTGTTGAGAAAAACATTTTTTGTTTAAATTTGTCCAGGTTTACTGCTTTGAACAAAAAGAGTTGTTTACAACAAATCCTAATTTTCCTCTGGATTTACAGCTTTTCAAACTTGTTTAGAAAAACAAACTTCCTAAGCATTTCTGAGCTTCTTTCTGAGATGTTTTTTTTTTACTAAAAAGAGAAGTTTTCAGTGAATTCCACCAAAAATGCTTCAAAACAAAAGGAAAGCATAGTTTAGCTGTATGTGGCTCATTTCTAGGAGAAAAACAGATTTTGTTAATATTTTTCACCTTTTACTGCTTTGAACAAAAACAGTTGTTAACACCAAATCCATATATCCTTCTGGATTTTCTCCTTTTCAAACTTGTTGAAAAAAAAAATCTTTCTGAGTATTTCTGTGCTCCTTTCTAAGATAGTATCTTTTTTGGACTAAAAAGAGAAGTTTTCAATGAATTAGCCCGAAAATGCTTCAAACCAACAGGAAAGCATAATTTAGCTGTATGTGGCTCATTTTGTTGAGAAAAACTGTTTTTGTTAATATTTCTCCCCTTTTACTGCTTCGAACAAAAACAGTTGTTTACACCAAATCCAAATTTTCCTCTGAATTTTTTCCTTTCCAAACTTGTTGAGAAAAGTAATCTTTCCGAGTAATTCTGAGTTTCTTTCTGAGATTGTCATTTTTTGAATAAAAAGAGAAGTTTTCAGAGAATTTCCCCAAAAATTCTTCAAAACAACAGAAAAACATAGTTTAGCTATATGTGGCTCATTTTTAGGAGAAAAACAGTTTTTGTTAGTATTTGTCCCCTTTTACTGGTTTGATCAAAAACAGTTGCTTAAACAAATCCAAATTTTCTTCAGGATTTGCCCCTTTTCAAACTTGTTTAGAAAAACAAACTTTTTGAGTATTTCTGTGCTCTTTTCTGAGATAGTCTCTTTATGGACTGAAAAGAGATTTTTTCAATAAATTAGCCCGAAAATGCTTCAAACCAACAGGAAAGCATAATTTAGCTGTATGTGGCTCATTTTGTTGAGAAAAACAGTTTTTGTTAATATTTCTCCCCTTTTACTGCTTTGAACAAAAACAGTTGTTTACACCAAATCCAAATTTTCCTCTCTATTTTCTCCTTTCCGAACTTGTTGAGAAAAGTAATATTTATGAGTAATTCTGAGTTTCTTTCTGAGTTTGTCATTTTTTGAATAAAAAGAGAAGTTTTCAGAGAATTTCCCCAAAAATTCTTCAAAACAACAGAAAAGCATAGTTTAGCTGTATGAGGCTCATTTTGCGGGAAAAAACATTTTTTGTTAATATTTGTCCCCTTTTACTGGTTTGATCAAAAAACAGTTGTTTAAACAAATCCAAATTTTCCTCAGGATTTGCCCCTTTTCAAACTTGTTAAGAAAAACAAACTTTCTGAGTATTTCTGTGCTCTTTTCTGAGATAGTCACTTTTTGGACTAAAAAGAGATTTTTTCAATGAATTATCCCTAAAATGCTTCAAACCAACAGGAAAGCATAATTTAGCTGTATGTGGCTCAGTTTCTGTTTATATTTGTCCAGTTTTACTGCTTTGAACAAAAAGGCGTGTTTAACACAAATCCTAATTTTCCTCTGGATTTGCCGCTTTTCAAACTCGTTGAGAAAAACAAACTTCCCAAGTATTTCTGAGCTTCTATCTGAGATAAAAAAATTTTTGGACTAAAAAGAGAAGGTTTCAGTGAATTAGCCCGAAAATGCTTCTAAACAAAAGGAAAGCATTGTTTGGTGGCATGTGGCTCATTTTGAGGAGATAAAAAGTTTTTGTTAATATTTTCCCCCTTTTACTGCTTTGAACAATAGCAGTTGTTTACACCCAATCCAAATTTCCTTCTGGATTTCCTCCATTTCAAACTTGTTGAGAAAAATATTCTTTCGGAGTATTTCTGAGCTTCTTTCTGAGATAGTCACTTTTTTGACTAAAACGAGAAGTTTTCAGTAAATTTCCCCAAAAATGCTTCAAACCAATTGGAAAGCATAGTTAAGCTGTATGTGGCTCATTTTTAGGAGAAAAACAGTTTTTGTTAGTATTTGTCCCCTTTTACTGGTTTGATCAAAAACAGTTGTTTAAACAAATCCAAATTTTCCTCAGGATTTGCCCCTTTTCAAACTTGTTAAAAAAATAAATTCTCTGTTTATTTCTGTGCTACTTTCTGAGATAGTATATTTTTGGACTAAAAAGAGAATTTTTCAATAAATTAGCCCGAAAATGCTTCAAACCAACAGGAAAGCATAATTTAACAGTATGTGGCACATTTTGAGGAGAAAAACAGTTTTTGTTAATATTTGTCCCGTTTTACTGCTTTGAACAAAAAGGGTTGTTTACAACAAATCTAAATTTTCTTCTGGATTTGCACCTTTTCAAAGTTCTTGAGAAAAACAAACTTTCTAAGTATTTCTGTGCTCCTTTCTGAGATAGTCACTTTTTTGACTAAAAAGAGATGTTTTCAATGAATTAGCCCGAAAATGCTTCAAACCAACAGGAAAGCATAATTTAACTGTGTGTGGCTCATTTTGTTGAGAAAAACAGTTTTTGTTTACATTTGTTCAGTTTTACTGCTTTGAACAAAAAGGGTTGTTTACAACAAATCCTAATTTTCCTCTGGATTTGCACCTTTTCAAAGTTGTTGTGAAAAACAAACTTACTGACTATTTCTCTGCTCCCTTCTGAGATAGACACTTTTTTTACTAAAAAGAGAATTTTTCAATGAATTTCCACGAAAAAGCTTCAAAACAACAGGAAAGGATAGTTTAGCTGTATGTGGCTCATTTTGAGGAGAAAATTTTTTGTTTGTTAATATTTGTCCCCTTTTACTGGTTTGATCAAAAACAGTTGTTTAAACGAATCCAAATTTTCCTCAGGATTTGCCCCTTTTCAAACTTGTTAAGAAAAACAAAGTCTCTGAGTATTTCTGTGCACCTTTCTGAGATAGTATCTTTTTGGACTAAAAAGAGAAGTTTTCAATGAATTAGCCCAAAAATGCTTCAAACCAACAGGAAAGCATAATTTAGCTGTATGTGGCTCATTTTGTTGAGAAAAACAGTTTTTGTTAACATTTCTCCCCTTTTACTGCTTTGAACCAAAAAAGTTCTTTGCACCAAATCCAAATTTTCCTCTCGATTTTCTCCTTTACGAACTTGTTGAGAAAAACAAACTTCCTAAGTATTTCTGAGTTTCTTTCTGAGATAGCTTTTTTAAACTAAAAATAAAAGTTTTCAGTGAATTAGCCCGAAA
The DNA here is from genome assembly GCA_965261955.1 of Leptonemataceae bacterium. Classification (GTDB taxonomy): domain Bacteria; phylum Spirochaetota; class Leptospiria; order Leptospirales; family Leptonemataceae; genus JABAAI01. The sequence continues at coordinate 3,111 of CBDHEM010000020.1, read as the reverse complement.
ATGCTTCAAACCAACAAGAAATCTTAATTTAGCTGTATGTGGCTCATTTTGTTGAGAAAAACAGTTTTTTTAATATTTGTCCAGTTTTACTGCTTTGAACAAATAGGGTTGTTTGCAACAAATCCTAATTTTCCTCTGGATTTGCCGCTTTTCAAACTTGTTGAGAAAAATAAACTTCCTAAGTATTTCTGAGCTTCTTTCTGAGATATTTTTTTTTTTTACTAAAAAGGGAAGTTTTCATTGGATTTCCCCAAAAATGCTTCAAAACAACACGAAAGCATAGTTTAGCTGTATGTGGCTCATTTCTAGGAGAAAAACAGTTTTTGTTAAAATTTGTCCCATTTTACTGCATTGAACAAAAAACAGTTGTTTACACCAAATCCAAATTTATTTCTGGATTTTCTCCTTTTCAAACTTGTTAAGAAAAACAAATTTTCTGAGTATTTCTGTTCTCCTTTCTGAGATAGTCACTTTTTGGACTAAAAAGAGAAGTTTTCAATGAATTAGCCCGAAAATGCTTAAAACCAACAGGAAAGCATAATTTAACTGTATGTGGCTCATTTTGTTGAGAAAAACAGTTTTTGTTAATATTTGTCCCATTTTACTGCTTTGAACAAAAACAGTTGTTTAAACCATATCCAAATTTTCCTCTGGATTTTCTCCTTTCTAAACTTGTCGAGAAAAGTAATCTTTCTGTGTATTTCTGAGCTTCTTTCTGAGATTGTCACTTTTTTGAATAAAAAGAGAAGTTTTCAGTGAATTGTGTTGTGTTAAACCATAATAAAGACTGATAAATTCTACTCCCTGACAGAAATTTCTGCATATATCCCTGCGATTTATATTTTTAATGTAATCAAATGTTTTGGCCTTGTTAGCAAATACCTTTTCCAGAATTAGGCTGTTCTCAAAGTCGGCATTGAATAACTTTGTCCAGATCCACTTTTGACTGGAGGATCTTATGGTGTAGTTGCTCTCCTGGTAAGAACTATATTTTCTCCTTAAATTGCACAGTATGTTTGAATTATGTTGAAGCTCAGGAGTCCACCATTTAGGTCTCTGTTTGGACTGTAGTCTGACTTGTTGGATGAAAAAGGGTAAAGCTTTCAAGATTGCAACTTTGATTGACCACTACACAATTTCCACGTCACTTGAGTACAGACAGAGTGTAGTCCAAGTCCATAAGATCATCACCTAAACTTAATCTGTCTTCCATCGGGAAGTCATAGATACTGTGCAGATGTCTTGTTGGCAGCCACCTTGAGTTGACAGCAAAAGAAACATAAAAATGGTCAGTATCAAAAGGTAGTAGAGCAGCAATCTGTACCATCAGCTGGTTAATACTTTCATCCTAATTGGTGAAAATCCAGTCTAAAATATTACCTTCTATAGTGTTGGTTCTTTAACTAGTTGGGAGAGGTTATTGTTAAAAATAATAATCATAAAACAGTCTATAAAGCAGGCTTGAGCCTTCCAGAGTTGACCAGTCAATGTCTGGTAAATTAAAGTCCCCCATGACAATGACTGTGTCTGATATATGAGTGATGTGCGAATGGTAGTCAGATTAGTGCCATCTAGTGTTGTACATTAGAATTTGGAGCAGAGTAAAACATACACAGAGGAATCGGATTTGCTAAAGTCAGGGTTACAGTGACCACTTCCAAATTGTCTGGGGTCCTCGACTGAGTACAGGGGATTGAGTTCTGGATGGCAATTAGAACACCACCACCCCTACTCCGTCTATCATCAAGAAAAAGAGTGTAGCCGGAGGAAATTTTTTTTTTCATATATTTTATCAGAGAGGCAGATTTCAGAAAAGCAATAAATAGAGTAAAAAGAGGAAAGGATGAAGGATTGGCATTGTGACAACGTATTTACAAGACTGTGAGTGTTGAATAATAATATATCTAGAAAACATGTAGATACTGGCTTAGTTGGCGAGCGAAGCAAGACCTCAGTGGGGAGGTGGAAGGAATGCCTCACATGCCTGTAAGTGATTTAATATATTAGTATATATATACATGTGCCATATGTTCATAACCCGTGATTGCATAGAACATTTTACAGACTCGACTAAAAAAAGGGAAATGTTCGTCTTGGAAAATAAGCCATGGGGGTCACTAGATTAGAATGAAGAAAATAATGCAGTTCAAATTCCAAAGGGAAGAAAACTGGATACACATGCAACCCTCATGGTCAATAGCTGTCTGGGAACAGTTGCTGGAGTTATTTTGTGACTCAACTAGCTTTAATGGTTCAATATGCTTTGGCATTGGATGTGATTCAAGTTCTTGATGGTAGCTTGGAACTATTTTCTATCTTGCTAAGGTAAACACTGTTCCTTTCATGTTTACTGCCACTCTCTCAGCTTCTGCATGGTTATCCCATAGTTCTATGATAATTTCTGCAGGAAGCACTGCCAACAAACCTCAACTCTTAATGTGTTGCTCTTCTAATCTACATGGTAAACAGTTTCCAAAAAATCTTAACAAAACTACTTACATCCATATGCACATTTACATTTCAGAATTTGCCCATTATGTTGTAAGTATCCAATTTTTCTATCTTGCAACTGTAAGGAATACACTAAAGACATGCAATTCATAGCTACTTCCCCATATTACAATCTAACCACTAACACCAGTTGTGAATCTCTAAGGAACATATAATTTCTCAACAGCATCACATCTCACAACAAAACAAGACATTTATATCAAGTTCTTGATAGTAGGAACTATTTTCAATCTTGCTAAGGTAAACACAGTTCCTTGCTTGTTAACTGCTGCTCTCTCCCTTGGATAGCGAGTACATGACTGGATAGATTAGTATATACAGAAAGCATAACTGATGCAACTAATGATATAGAGCAATTGAATACGACAAACAGTGTTCAAAGTGAAAAATATCACAACAAATTATTTCAGTATCAGCATCCCATAGTTCTCTGATAATTTCTGCAGAAAGTCACTGCCTGATGACCTAACTCTTAATGTGGTACTCATCTTCGCGGAAAGAGGCTTTTTAAATCCCATTACATTGTCGGTTAGCAGGTTGTTCAATCTTGCACCTGTTAGGAATAATTTGCAAAAACATACAACATGGCAACTTGTGAAT
>CBDHEM010000019.1:0-12311 GCA_965261955.1 Leptonemataceae bacterium | reverse complement strand
ATACACGCGATGAGATCTTTGAGATAGAGTTAGAGAAACCTGTCGCTCTTAATGAGGGCACATTTGCAAAAAGTGGTTCAAAAAAAGCAAAGGTAGACATTTACGTATATTTTGAAAATTTAACGTCTGACTTTAAAAGTAGTTGTGCTATCGAGCTGAAGTTCTTCAAAAGATCTAACCATCGCGAACCGAACAATAGATATGATGTTTTTAGTGATATTCATAACCTTGAGAACTACGGTCAGTTTGCCGATTTTGGTGTAATGCTAGTCGGTACAGATCATCGTCATTACATTGACCATACCAGTTACTCTAAAGAAACTGGGGATTTTGATTTTAGAAATGGCAATTCATATATTCAAGGTACAGAGCTAGTCTATTACCCTCAGCCAGAAAAAAAACCATATGGTTCGCCAATTACACTATCGCAAAATTATGATTTCGAGTGGTGGTTGCCTAAGAGCAAAGTAGGCCTGCTGTTTCTTGAGATTCAATATTAGTGTTTACGGCACAATGGTTTAAGTTAGTGGTTGGCGTTGCTCACTACTTAACGCGGCGTTAGGTAACAATCATAGCAAGGAACACAAATGAGAATTCAGGCAGATGTAGCAACATTAGATATTCTAGGTCACATAATACTTTGGTTTATTTTAATACTGATTACATTCGGTATAGCAGCTTTCTTTTTTCCTTATTCATTTTCCAAATTTATAATTAATCGCTCACAATTAATTGATGAGCATGGAAGCCCTAGAAGGATGGTATGCCACACTGATATGTTTGGAAATATTGGTCATGTAATCCTATGGATCATAATTTCAATAATTACCTTAGGTCTTGGTTATGCCTTTTACTTTTATAAGGTCTGGAATTACTCTTTAAATAATACGACTATCGAGTAACTTGTTACCTAACAAGCAGTTAAAGCGGGACTTTTTACAGTTTGCTCGGTTTCGCTTCGCTACACAATTTTTAGCCTGTTATTTGGGCGTTAGGCAACAAGGTGTATCTAATGACTGAAGAGTTATCAGAAAGTAAAATAATGAAAGTGTTGGATTGGTTATATGACAAAGCTGTAAACGGTATGCCAGGATTCGATTCTGCTAGTGAGATGGCAGAGGACTATATGAAAAATGATGACTCACAGAAGGATCAAGCTAACTCACTTATTCGTTCGCAAAACATTAAAGCAGGCACGTCAGGTTTTCTAACTGGGCTTGGCAGTATAATTACATTGCCAGTAGCGATTCCTGTAAATATTTCTAATGTTATGTATATTCAGATTAGAATGATTGCATCAATTGCGCATATGGGAGGGCATGATTTAAAAGATGACCGTGTAAAGTCTCTTGTGTATGCATGTTTAACAGGTAATGCCGCTAAGGAAATCCTAAAAAATATAGGCGTTGTCGTAGGAACAAAGCTAACAACTAGCGCAATCAAAACTATTGTCGCAATAAATCAAAAAGTAGGATTTCGCCTATTAACAAAGTTTGGAGAGAAAGGTGTTATAAATTTAGGTAAATTCGTTCCGTTCGTTGGTGGAATCATAGCTGCTACATTTGACTCTGTTGCAACCAATACTATTGGAAATATAGCTTGAGATACGTTTATCGCTGAAAATAGAAATTGAGTATTAGGCGACAACTAGTCTGACACAGGGGGCTTTCAAACACATGCTTATACATAAAAAACAATCGCACATAGTGCTAAGTTTTGTGTAGAAGATGTTACTTGCCGATTAACGGCTAAGTAGCTGAGGTAATTACTGACTTCTTCTTCTCCCATATCCTTAGAGTGACGTTTTTGATTAAAAAGAATGAAGCGCTTAATCCAAAGTAAGTAGGCTTTTTCAGTTTGAATACTGTAATGCTTAGTGCGAAGTATGTGACGGATGCTCTCAAGAAAAGGCGATGTGGACATTATTACAAAACCTACGCCTGTATTTATATACAGATGTAGGTTTCAATTAAATAAAGATCAAATAATTTTATCAATTGGATATTACTGAGACTTCTCAGTAATATCCGAACACAATCGGGTTTGGTTAAATTAATCTTTCTAATTTGTTAAAATTGTGGGATATTAAGTAAAATTAATCAACATTATGGAACGGACATTACTGAGAAGTCTCCATAATAAGCTGTTAGCTGCCAAATGGAGTTTAATATGCGTTTTCCGGATGAAACTCAATTCGAAAATCATTTAAGACAATTGATTAATCAGAAAATATGTTCTGCAAATGTAGATATTGTCGTTATGGAAAACAAGAACTTAGCCGATATTGTTATTTTTAGGAACGGTCAAAGTCTAGGCATCTTCTTTATTGAAGTTAAGCATTTAAAACCAAGCATGGGACGTTTGGGCTTTGGGGAGCAAATGGCTCTGGTTTTCAGCCAGAAATATTAACTAAACGACCAGAGTATTTAGAAAAAAACTTAATATGGGTTTTATATAGTGAAGCGCATGAAAATAACGATGGAATAGTTATCTTAACCTCTGAAGAATTATGTAATGATTTTCTTCAAGGGGATTCTGTTGGCAATAAATACAATGGAATAAAACAAAATTTGTTTAATGCTATAGATGGAGTCACAGATGAAGAATTCATTGCTTATATAAAGAATTGGATCGGCAGCTAACAAGGCATTTAAACGGAACAAAAACAGTAGGTTACGTTTCGCTTCGCTTCACATTATAACCCACAATTTTTGTCCGCTTAATGCGGCGTTAGGCTACTAAGGAGAGTTCGGTTGGATCCTACATTATATGCATCATTATTAGGTGCGGGCGGCTCAATTGTTGGTGCTTTAGCAGGTACAGCTCTTGGCTACAAATTAAGTAACAGCAAAGCTGAAGTTAATGTTTATATAGATAATAAGGTTTGGGCTTATTACATGCCTTCAAACTTTGCTATGTACATCCCTGTTACAGTTATAAATGAAGGGTCGCATTCTGGGACTATAACTGACTTTAAACTAACTCTCACATCTCCAACAAAACAAAAGTGGGAGCTGTTTTGGCAGGATTTTGCCGAGGAAAACTCTCATAAAGGAGAAGGTTGGGGAGCAGGAAGAGCAGCAAGCCCAATATTGGTTCACGGAAAGTCAGGAACTCAACACTATTTAAGGTTTGCGAGCCCTAGTAAAACATCTGAAAATATTTCGGATGTTGCATTACAAACAGGTGAATACCAATTAGAAATTCAGGCTTTTGACCGCAACCTAAAAAGTTTTATTAGTAAGTCTTATCTGTTTAATGTTGAAACGGAGGCACAGGAAACTCTTGCTGTAAGCCGTACAAAAAAAGAAAACTTAAAAACTTGGTGGTTTTTGATTCGAAGTTCATTGTAAATCGTAGCCTAACAAGCCAATTAAAGTGGACAAATAACAGCTTGGCTTTTTGTTCACTCCGTTCACTATTTTAGCCAAGTATTATTTGCCCGTTATTGGGGCGTTACATTCTTTTAAGGGTTCGTTATTAATGAAATTTATTTTTTCGCTTTCTACTCTTTTTATTGCAGCAATAATTGGCGGTTGCTCTACAGCCTCAAGCATTCAGCGAGCTGACCAAAGTGAATCAGCTTTTGAAGATGCCGTATATGAAGGTCAAACCACGGTTCTTAGAAATGATATTCCTGACTCCGAGGCATACCGGATATTCCATCAGGGTGCGACAGGGTTTGTTTCTGTGCAGTCTGTTCGCGGCAGTGCGGAAAGGAGGGCAAAGCAGTTTTGTGAGGACAAAGGCCTGCGTTATGAGTTACTCCGAGAGTCCACCTCAGTGGGTGCGCATGTAGCAGGAAATTTTCCTCGCTCAGAGTTGGTGTTCTCGTGCGTTAAAAGCAGCACCACTGCGCGGATTGCAAAAAAGCCCAAAGTTTCATCGGATCGATATGACGAGTTAAGAAAGTTGAAGTCATTGCTTGATGACGGTGTCATTACGCAGGAAGAATATGATCAAGAGAAAGGAGAAATTCTTGGTCGCTAAATGTAACAAGCGCAATCACTACACTCACTTTGTTCGTCGGACGCAGCTAACGCTGCGCCACTGTTGCGGGCATTATATGCAAGTCAGTAGGTAGGTTTATGTCAGAGAAAAAATGGTTACAAGTTGATAAGGCGTACATATTCTTCTTCGAAAGCTTTAAAGCTGGAAATGAGTTCTCGTTAGAAGAACTAGCTGAAGCCACAGGCTGGAGTGTGTCTACAGTTAAAACGTATTTAAGAAAAAAGTGGGCTTCACTTTTAGAAAGCAGTAGTAGCGGTTTTAAAGTAACGGAAATCATCAGTACTTTCAATTCAACGACTTTCCGACAGCACCAGAGCCAAAAAGATGAAGTGGATAAACTTTTCCATCAAATCATGTTGGAAAAGGCTATTTCAGCTTGTATCTCAGCTATTGAAATTTACAACAAACCAAATTTTCATCATCGTGAAGAGACATTCTCAATTTTAATGACCAATGCGTGGGAGTTGCTTCTTAAGTCCAAATTAGTTAAAGATGGCGGTGATTTACCTCAAGCAATCTATTCTTTGAAAAAAGGTAATGTTGTAATATCCCCTAGTGGAAACCCCAAAACAATTTCATTGAGTGCAGCTCTCAATCGTTTGTTTAGTAATGGTTCAATTCCGTCAGTCGTTAGGGACAACATTAGGTTACTAATGAATATTCGTGATGACTCGGTTCATTTCGTTTGTGGCGATTTAGAGTTAAGCACAAGTATTCAAGAAATCGGAACTGCATCTTTAAAAAATTTCATGACTTTAGCTATGAGCTGGTTTAATCACGACTTCAGTCGATATAATTTCTATCTAATGCCAGTGTCTTTCTTTCATCTATCAGATGTAACAAGCTTTAGTGTGGACAGTGAGGTCAAATCAAACTTATTGAAATACTTAAAAGGTATTGAAAAAGACCATGAGCATGACAAAGATGCTAACTATGCAATTTCCCTCAAGTTACACACAAAACTAGTTAAAACTACGAATGACGAAGCATTACAAGTTCGAGTCACAAACGATCCTGATGCACCAGAAATTGTACTTTCAGAAGAAGATGCTCTGAAAAACTACCCTCATGATTATTACGAATTGCTAGAAATACTGAAAGCTCGATATACTAACTTCAAACAAAATAAAGTATTTCACGATCAAATGAGAACATTGAAAGTTGAAGGTGAAAGGTACTGTAAGCTTCGTCGGTTAGATCCAGACAACCCAAAAAGTATCAGTAAAACTTTCTACCATAATAGAGTCATTGATCAATTCGACCAATGGTATGAAACAGGGAAAACGGGTTTAAATCCACCAATTAGGTGGTAATTCAAGCAAACAGTTTTGATCTATTGACCGATCATTTTGATCGTGGCATATAATGGTCTTTGCTTGAATTATTATGACAGAGACTACTATCAGTAAAGCTTTTGGTGACTTAACCGATCCAAGAATAAATAGGAATTTGCGTCACCCGCTGGTTAATATTATCACTATTTCTATCTGTGCCATTATTTGTGGGTGCGACAGGGTGGGATGAAAGTTACATGATGAAAGTATTAACCGTTGGCTTTACATCTGTATAATTTAAACCCGTTTGCCCTGAAGAGACAGCCACTTGCCTTGATTTTACTCAACGGCCGATTTCCGTCCAGATAATATTCCACTATTTACTATATAAAGCAGTGCCACGGGCTTGTTCAACACCCGAAATAGGTGTCGGCTGTGCGACACCCATTCTTATTTTTTTAGCCATTTTATATGTGATTACTCAAACTCGAAAATAGAGAATCGACATTGTTAATAGACTTTTCGATGAACGGTAAAATCGATTCACCATTCTCTTTGAATTTGAAATCAACCCAAATTGTTATCTTGGTATTGACGTTACTGCCCGCCACAGGCAACTGTGTTGAGGGATCTATTGGTGATCCCATAACGAATACACCATTTCCAAATGAAACTCCAGCCCCCCAAGATACTGAACCACCGCCTTGAGGCGAAGTAACTTCTACGCGCCTATATTCAGTTTTGGTCTGTTCTTCAAGGTCTTGGTGCTTATAATTGTTATTAAGCTTATTGAATTTCCCTAACCAGTCATCATTGTATGGCTGAATACCCTCAAGTAAATCGTGCACATCACTTTGAATAGATGGAAGGTTTGTAAAGCCTTTACTTATTGCTTGATCAAATTCCGCTCTAGATTGGCGAATAGGAAAATATAGTCGACTAGGTGTGGATTCTGTAATACAGGCTTCAAATACATCGTGTGCTATGTAGTCAAGACATCAGCGAAGGTTTTCAAATATGTTCTTGACGTTAATCTTTAGCTCTTCAGAAATTGACCGATGCTTAAGTGCTGCATCATAGTCTGCTTTCAAGGCTACAAAATCCTTCTTAGATTTATTTATTAGCGCTTGAATACTTTTGCTGCGATTCATGGTTTCTCCTTGTGTGGCTCACGCCCACGTTAAGGGGCTTTTTATTAGTTTGCTAAAATGTGTAGCGAAGTTGAACCGAGCAAACTGTTATCAGTCCGACTTTAATGGCTTATAGTTCGACCAAGCCACTTATCAAATGATTGTTTTTTGATATTTGTGAGTAAATAATATTCCTTTAAATAGGAATCTCACATATAAAAGACCCCCCGCCTAAGGCTAGTATTGCCGTTGCTGCTGCTTATCTCACCTGAAGTCATATTTTTTTTTCGCTATTCTTTCTGCATCAGCAGCTTTTACGAAATGCGTTATTGAGTATTTTTTCTTAACAAGTTCTAGGCACTCTTCTTCATAAAAGTCACTACTCCCAAATGGACAAGAGTTCGCAGTTGAAGAATGCGTACCTATAATAATGGTTATCAATAATATTGTTAGTTTTAACATCTAAAAAATCCTATTTATTACGTATTGTGGTATATACTCATGTTATCTCGAAATGCTCGTTTCAGCGAGGCTTAAAAGGGTTAGAGGCAAGGCCTTGATTGAAGAGAATGGTTGTTCAGGAGAATATGCTCCTACATTCTTTAATAAGCTACATCCATGTGGCGTCCTTGTCGAAATCAATAACGCAGCATATAAGCCTTTTAAACTCGCCCTACGGGGACGGCTGAGCAAATCATACTCATCGTTGCCTTTGTTTTTAAGGGAATAACCATTAATAAAAAATGCGTCTTGATTATGAATTGTTCAGACGTCCTGAAGCAGACATTTTGAAGTATCATGAGTATATACCCACCAAACGGTAATGGTTTGCTTGTGGTGCTTGTTCAATAACAACAATGCTGCACTTTATCTGTGTAAACCGAGAGAAGCAGTGCACGAAAAACAGCCAATTGTAGTTTTTTCGTTTGGCAGATTCAACCTTGATGTTCTTGTTGTATTGAATTTTTAGTACTTATTTTAAAATGGGTGTTCTAGTTATTTGTGCAGGGTGCTGTGGGGGGTCTGGAGGTTAGATACCTCCAGCTACCCGATTAGCTTTCGTTGGTAGCAGTTTTCCCTGTTATAATTTGTTGTTTTCTTTGAGCCTCAGGCAAATCATTTACGCAATAGTTGATATAGAAAGCGTTAAATATAAAAGTATAGAAACGATTCATTCTCAGATCTATTTTATGTTCAGTTAAAGCATATTCTTGCAATGCTCTTCTAGCTCTAAATGACCAAACAATGTATAACACCAATGCTGCGATGTATAACACCAATGCTGCGATTAAGAATGCGGTTGAGATCAGCGATGCAATTATACCTAGAGTTACATTCTCAGAAGTTATAGCTAAATTTCCTAAATTTCCTAAATAATCCAAAGTTACCCAAAGACCACTACCGACTGCTATCCAAGTTAAAAATGTGTTGTCCGCTATTTTTTTTGATTTTTCTAGTTTTTGAGTGTTAAGAAACATCCATATAATTTTATAAATACCTCCTGTCACTATGTCTAAAAGAACAAAGTGTATAGTTTTAGTGTTGATGCTCAGGGTGGGATTATGCTTTGCTTGTTTTTTGACCAAATAAAATATCTGCCCTAAATTTAGCATCCCAACATGCTCGTTGCATTTTTCCTGCGACACTGTCTTTTAATGGATGCGATTTTATCAAATTCAATAGCTTACGTCTGATTGTCGCTAAGTTTTTCGCTCCATCATCAGCATAAATTTGACATTCATCTTCTCTAAATGTCACATCTAATACCCAGTGTTGGCTATTCTCAATAGCCCAATGCCGACGTATATATTTTGCCGTTATTTTTACCGCTTCTTTTAATGACGTTATGTAATACGAAGTCTCTTGCTCTGTTTTAGTCTTTAGGTGTCGAGTCCGTTGTACTTCCACTACCGCAAAACTATCTGTAAATTTCTCCGTTTCATCAAACCACTCGGTTATCGGTAAAAGTCGATATACTCGTTCGTTAATTCTCCCATGCTCTCCATCTAATTCTTTAAAGGTATTATTTTTCAATAACTTAGGTTCGTCACGGTAAGTTTTATGGAAGTACGCTTTGATTTCTTTATATAGCTTCTTTTGATTCTTCTTCACTTGAAGTACGTAATCTCCACCCCCTTCACGTATTACCGTGGTGGTTTTTGTTTGACAGTGCATTGCATCAGCGGTAATAACCGAATTGTTAATATCTATACTCGCTAGCATTGCTTGCATAACAGGTATTTCATTTGTTTTGGTTGAGGTTTCTTTTTGGTAGATGATGAGACCATTATCTACCACCATCGCCGTCATCAGTTGTAAGGCATCTATATCGCCATGTTTAGATCCACAAATGACTTTACCGTCAAAGCTAATATGCGCTTTACCTTCTTTTTCTCGCACCGCATTTGAAAAGTTAATAAAGCTTGAAACAAGGCTATCAGCCTTGATACCTCTAATTATGCGTCCAATAGAGTGTCTTGTTGGAATGCCATTGCTAAAACTTCGGTACTTCCTTAACCAATCAAGTTGAGCTTTCCCAAATATGTTTATCGCTTTCCAGCCTTTTGCCCCACAAAGCACCCCAGCTATTGTTAAGAAAATAATATCAGCTAATTCGTAATCTTTATTTGAGTCTACTCTGTGATCTTCAATACTTTCAATTTCTTGAAATAACGACTTCATAATTAATCTACGGTGAGTTTTTGATACTGATCTGATCGCTCAATCTCAATTAAGTTCAAAATACTTTCATTATACTGTGCTTTTTATCCGAAATGCGTGATCCCACCCTGTGTTGATGCTGTCTTTTAGTTCCGTGATTGTTGACATTATGCCCCCTTGTTGCACTATGGTTGATTGAAAGCTAACGCTTTGCTAGGCGAAAAATTACAGTCGGCTATAATACGTGAGGTACCAGCCAAAGCCAACTGTTATTTTCACCTTTAAGCAACTTATTTGTGGGGGGAACAATAGATACATTGGCGCTATTCCTGCCCTAAGTTTTTAAGGCAAACTTTTGTTCGGTGGGCAGGCAGGTCAACCAAATATTCATTTTGGGCAAAAGGTAAATCTCGAAATACCATCATCAAAGCGCTAGCGTTTTAGTGTTGACAAACACGGACGCCATACAGCGAATCGAAAGACTTGGAGGCTCTTAAATTACAAGGCTTTCCATTATTAAAATTTGCAGTAGAAAGACGTAATTAAGGGTTATAATCGTAAGCGATCAATTTAGGCCGTATTCCATTACCAGCTAAATCATCTAAAGTAACGCCATTATTTATTCATCGAGAAAAACAATGGCGAACATTCATAGAACAGCCAAGCAATGGCAGCAAAGATTCGAACAACATACAGCAAGCCGTTTGCAAACAGCGGCTTTTTGTCAGCAACAAAAACTTAATACCTCAAGCTTCTATGCCTGGCGTAAGCGTTTGGAAAATAATTCGCTTTATTCTGGCGTAACTGACAGTTCAACACCAACAGATAACAGCTCGAACGATTGGGTGAATATTATGCCAGAGCAAACATTACCTTCACAATCCCCATCACAAGACTGGGACATTGAACTCGCTTTACCTAACGGCGTCATTTTACGCATGAACAAGCGCTAATGTTACTTCAAGATCCTAACTTATCCGTATGGCTTTATGCTCACCCAGTCGATATGCGCAAGCAATTTGATGGATTAGCGGCATTAGCGCAAACCAAGTTGAAACGTGCAGCCAATAGTGGTGAGCTATTTGTGTTTATCAATAAACGTCGAACTCACATCAAAATCCTTTACTACAGCAGCGGCGGTTATTGTTTATAGAGCAAACGCCTTGAGCAAGGTTAGTTTCATCGTGTCACCAGTAATGAAGATAAAATGCCTCTGACGTGGGCACAATTGCAATGTTTAATTGATGGCATTAATTGGCAAAAATCGCCAAAAAACAAGCGCTTTAGTCAGTAATTTTTGTTATAACATGCGCTATGAAAACGACCGAAATCAATCACTCACAACAAGCTAAAACTCAAGCCCTTGAGGAGCGTAATGCTGTGCTTGAAGAGCGTAACGCTGTGCTTGAACAGCAATTGGATTGGTTCAAGCGTCAATTGTTTGGTCGTAAATCAGAAAAACAATTGCTTGAAGAAGATAGCAAGCAGTACAACCAAAACAAGTACTGACATTAAAGCCCATCAACGCAAATCAAACAAGCAACTTAATGGTTGATAAAGGCGTTTATCACTTACCGCTTATCACTTACCGCTTTATCGGCAACATCAGCGTATGATTGACTCAGGTATTCATATTAGTCGAGCCACCTTAATTAACTGGGTACAAAAAGGCATTGAGCTACTAAAACCGATTTATCAAGCCCTGCTAAAGTCCATCGTCACCAGTCAAATTCTTGCTATGGATGAAGTCCCCATAAAAGCGGGGAGAAAAAGCAAAGGGAAGATGAAACAAACGTACTTTTGGCCGATGTATGGTGACAAAGATGAAATAGCCTTTACTTGGTCTAACAGCCGAGGCTTTTTGCATGCCCAAAATCAGTTGGAAAACTTTGCAGGAACTTTACTCACCGATGGTTATGCCGCTTACACGAAAACAGTGGTAAAACTTAACGAGAAAGAAAGTATCATAATTCACGTCACTTGTTGGGTGCATGCGCGTCGCTATTTTGACAGAGCCTTGTTAATTGAACCGATAGCCGCACAAGAGGCCATTGATAAAATAGCCAAGCTTTACAAAAACGAAAGATACATCAAAGATAATATAACCGAGCCTGCGGACGTTTTAGCTTATCGACAAAAGCACAGCGAGCCTATTGTTACTGAATTTTTCACCTGGATTTATGAGCAGCGACAACGTACCGATTTAACACCTAAAAACCCATTAAGCAAAGCCTTAAATTATGTCAACGAGCGGCAAGTAGAATTAAAAGTATTCTTATCAAACCCTGCGGTTTCCATGATACTAATCACCTTGAGAGAGCTTTACGTGTGATACCTATGGGAAGGAAAAATTACTTATTTTGTTGGAGTGAATTGGGCGCTGAGCAACTGGGTATATTACAAAGCTTATTAGTGACATGCCGTCTTCAGAAAATTAATCCCTACCATTATCGTGTTGATGTATTACAACGCGTCAGCATGCATCCTGCCTCAAAAGTTGAAATGCTTACGCCCGTCAATAGTTTGGAAAGAAAAGTTCACCGATAATTTTTTAACCTCAGATCTGGCTTGAATGAGGTGATCTAACCCTGAATGATCGCTTACTTTATAGAACCGTTCACAGATCCCTATTAGGCGACAACTAGTCTGACACAGGGGGTGCGTAAATTGTGTCTTTACTAACCCCTAAATAGTCTGAAATTTCTTCGACAGAGAGCCAACGTTCAGTCATTTTCGTAACCATAAACAAAAGAATTTAATGCTGATTAATATCTCATATTCATAAAAGAATGTATATCAGGTTTTATCGGATTAAGCATGATTTAAAAGGATACAGCTTGTTTAGAACAAACAATACAAATAAATAGACGCTATCTTTAACTCAAATGCAACGATGAGTATACTATAGTTATTATTAGTGAGAACAATGAGCGAAATCATAAAAATGACAAATATTACTAACGCTGAATTTAGGAACAGTAATTTACAACTTGCCTCTTTAGCGGGCGGCTGCTTTTGGTGTATAGAAGGCGCATTTTCCCAAGTTAAAGGAATACACTCAGCAATTTCAGGGTATATGGGGGGACATAGTAAAAACCCTACTTATGATGATGTTTGTACTGGCAAAAGTGGTCATGCTGAAGTCGTACAATTAAGCTTTGATGCTAATGAAATCAGTTATCTAGAAGTTCTTGAGATCTTCTTTACCTTACATGATCCAACACAATTGAATAGA
>CBDHEM010000018.1:0-4642 GCA_965261955.1 Leptonemataceae bacterium | reverse complement strand
GTGGCCCACAACAATGAAATAGGGCCACTGGTTGCCTTTGAAAAAAGAAATAATTGGTGAGCAAAGCGAGCCCTTACTGGGGCGGTGGATGGAAAACTGTGTATTGCCATGCGGGCCCTTATTTGGTTGTATGTATGCTGTTCTCTGCCATACGCTCATTTAACAGAAAGTATACGAAAGATTTTACAGACACTTCTTGAAATGGTCATCTTGGAGATTTCAAGAAGAGTTGTGCGCATGAACAAAATAGAATCATGGATGCACCAGATTCTGCAACTGCCACAGCTAGCTGTCTATTCTCCAGCATGGATAAGGAAAATAGACTGTAGAAAAGGAGAGGGAGAGAGGGAGGGAGAGAGAGAGAAGTCAAAGCATGCTTCTGAAGCAGCAGAGCAAAAAGACAGAGATTGTAAAAGCGAAAGGCGACACTGTATTCTGCCATTTTACGACTATTAACTGATAACACTCTGACTTTATTTTATGACTATTAACTGATAACACTCTGACTTTATTTTATGACTATTAACTGATAACACTCTGACTTTATTTTATGACTATTAACTGATAACACTCTGACTTTATTTTATGACTATTAACTGATAACACTCTGACTTTATTTTACGACTATTAACTGATAACACCCTGACTTTATTTTACGACTATTAACTGATAACACTCTGACTTTATTTTGCTACTAGGGGGGACTACACCTGAAACCAACGAAATTGTAACAAATATTTGTAGCTGTCATAACTTTTTTTCCCTTTCTTCTGTGCAAATAATTTTTATACCAGCTTGTTGCTTATTGTGTGTGCTTTAAAATGATATATAAAAAGTCTATATAGGCACATTTTCTTAGAAGATATATCCAAACACGCAAGGGTCATTAAAAAAAAAAAATTCCTAATCCCCAACATGTTTTACAGCCAGGCGCCTTGACCGCAGTGCACCAAACTCGGTACGAATGTAGCTAAAGGCATTATCTGTGATGTGGTGGTTTTTTTTTTTTTTTCCGGTGAACCCCCCCTGAGTTATAGTGTTGAGAAGAGGCGGGACCCCAAAAATTGCGCGCAATTTTTGGGGTCCCGCCTCTTCTCAACACTATAACTCAGGGGGGGTTCACCGGAAAAAAAAAAAAAACCACCACATCACAGATAATGCCTTTAGCTACATTCGTACCGAGTTTGGTGCACTGCGGTCAAGGCGCCTGGCTGTAAAACATGTTGGGGATTAGGAATTTTTTTTTTTTAATGACCCTTGCGTGTTTGGATATATCTTCTAAGAAAATGTGCCTATATAGACTTTTTATATATCATTTTAAAGCACACACAATAAGCAACAAGCTGGTATAAAAATTATTTGCACAGAAGAAAGGGAAAAAAAGTTATGACAGCTACAAATATTTGTTACAATTTCGTTGGTTTCAGGTGTAGTCCCCCCTGATAACACTCTGACTTTATTTTACGACTATTAACTGATAACACTCTGACTTTATTTTATGCTATTAACTGATAACACTCTGACTTTATTTTACGACTATTAACTGATAACACTCTGACTTTATTTTACGACTATTAACAGATAACACTCTGACTTTATTTTACGACTATTAACTGATAACACTCTGACTTTATTTTACGACTATTAACTGATAACACTCTGACTTTATTTTATGCTATTAACTGATAACACTCTGACTTTATTTTATGACTATTAACTGATAACACTCTGACTTTATTTTACGACTATTAACTGATAACACTCTGACTTTATTTTACGACTATTAACTGATAACACTCTGACTTTATTTTACGACTATTAACTGATAACACTCTGACTTTATTTTATGCTATTAACAGATAACACTCTGACTTTATTTTACGACTATTAACTGATAACACTCTGACTTTATTTTACGACTATTAACTGATAACACTCTGACTTTATTTTACAACTATTAACTGATAACACTCTGACTTTATTTTACGACTATTAACTGATAACACTCTGACTTCATTTTATGACTATTAACTGATAACACTCGTGACTTTATTTTACGACTATTAACAGATAACACTCTGACTTCATTTGTGGTATTTTGTAGCAATTATATTTTTAGTTATAACTTTCTTTTTCCAAACAGAGATACATACAGAAAATGTGGCTAGGGGGGAAATGAGATTTTCCAAAGGTTTAGGAGGGCATCTGACGTACCTCTAATAACTTTCCAAAAGTCTAGGTAGGGGGGCAAAGGCTCTCCTAGGGGGGGGGGGGGTGAATGCCCCCTTGCCCCCCTTAAATGCAGCCATGAACTATAAACTTTTGAAACTGTTTATATCATTAGAATGCAAACACAATTAGCTGCAGTTTGGTATAAGAATCAGCTCCACTGAGGTAGGTGAACAAAAGTTACACATCTTTATGGCTCTCATGTCTGCAACAAAACCTACAGCAAAGAAATCCATCCAAGGAGTAGCTCCTTTCTCAAGATCAAAAGAATTCAGATTGTTTTCAATAAGTATTGGTGTCTGTCCAGTCTTCCTCAGCAGAACAGCTTCCAGAAACTGCAGTGAAAGCCTGGAGAGATGCTTCTTGACAGAGTTGCGTTCGAGTCAGCCATTGTTATTGTTAGTTGTTTTTTTCAATTTTGTTCACGTGATCGTCTGACTGGAGGCTTCTAACCGGAAGTAAGGTTTTGTTGCTTTTTTAAATGATAGAGCAATCTCTCCTGGGCATGTGCAGGTAAAAAATATGGCGTATAAAGTATATCGATTTTTAAAAAACTTTTTTTTTTTTTACAACTGATGTTCACGCTGGCGGCTTACGACTGTTACGTCGTATGGTTCAACAGTCTTGTACTATCATATAAATAACAATGCTATGCCATGTTAGGGCTAGGACAATGGCTAGAGCATTGCAATCTAACCATGCTTGGATTTCAAGTTTTGACCCATAGTGTATCACCAATTTCTTTTCTCTCTCTCACTCTCCATTGCACCATCGCTCACCACTCAATACCTTACATATGTTACTAGTAAATAGTAAAGGATATTAAAGCTGGGACCGAGTGTGGTTAATTAAGTTTTCTAACTACACTACAACTTTTTCCTGGCTGCACCTGAAGTCTGCTAGAGCCATGGAAGTTAGCGGAAGTTTAGCAGACGGTAATTTAACCACTAGCCGCTGATGTATTGGGTTCGTAACTACGAGGTTCTATTGCATTTTGTACACGTGCTAATTAAAATGGATGTGTCATTTGTAAAATCACTTTGCACCTAGCACCTAACCACCCCCACCCTAAGTGCTTTGTTAAACCAGCCACGCTTATCCCATCCCAGATGCTTAACCCTCTCCCTGGTGATTAATTTTTTTAATGACATTCACGAACATGTCTTTTATCTCAACAGGGGTTGAGTAAAGTCCTTAGCAACCATAGTGTATCTATAGCCCTTGTGGTAACCAACAGTGTGGTTACCAAATGTTGTCATAGTAACAGACCACAATGTGGTGAATCTTGTTAGAAGTTACTCTAGTTGTAATTACCGATTACTAGCGTTCTTACAGCCATAAAAGCAGCTGTAATATAATAGTGTGGATGCTATAGCTAGACTGTATAATTACAGATGAACCTTATAGTTGGGAAACCCAGAACAATGAACACCCCAGTCAACCAAACGGGTAGTAAACATCCAATGGATCAAGTATCGTCAAAAAAGTTCTTCATGATATTTACTGCACAAGCTCACACCTTGAAATTACAACTGGCACCCTCTCCTTTGCATGCTATTTTCTTCGCCGTGGCCTCAAGTTCTTCAATGAATTCAAATGTAAGCAAGTTATGCAGAGATGCTGAAGATTTTGAAGAAAGTGGACCAAGGCAGTGCTTTGTCAGCCATAGTGAGGGAGTTGAGAATTGGCAAAACAACCGTGACTGATATCAAGAAAGCCAGTGAGAAGATACTATAATTCAGAGGTGTTGTGGTGTTGAAACTCACACGCCATGTTTGGTGGTCTGTTATCCATGCATGGGTTGATAAATTTCATTTGGGATGCAGATTATTTGAGTGACCTTGATGTTGGTGCATGTATCTTCTAAGACAATGTGCCTACAAAGACCTTCAACATATCATTTGAAAGCACACAGAATACGCAACGATATGGTACTAAAATTACTTGCACAGAGATGAGAAAGTTATGGTGATTACAACAATTGTTACAACTTTTAAATGTTTTGACGTATAGTCTCCCCTTCTCTCTACCCATGTACTATTTCAGATGCTTGCTTTCTACCTACATGTATGTAAGGCATGTCATTGGATGTATGGGGATTTCTGCCTCTCTTCTATCTCTCTCCTCTCTCTCTCTCTCTCTTATCTCTCTCTCTTATCTCTCTCTCCCTCTCTTTCCTCCTCTCTTTCCTTCCCTCTCTTTCCTCCTCTCTTTCCTTCTCTCTCTCCTCTTCCTCTCTCTCTCCTCTTCCTCTCTCTCTCCTCTTTTACCCTCTATCTCCTCTCTTCTCTCTCTCTTCGAGACTTTTCATGTCACATGAGGTTAATGACTTGCAGGCTGTTGTATTGGAGGGGAAGTACTGGAAAAGGAAATTTGATGCGGTTGCTACCGAGTATAGAAAATGGCGTTTCTA
>CBDHEM010000017.1:0-98721 GCA_965261955.1 Leptonemataceae bacterium | reverse complement strand
GTTTTACTGGTTCGATCAAAAAATTTGTTTAAACAAATCCAATTTTCCTCATAATTTTCCCCTTTTCAAAAATGTTAAGAAAAACAAACTTTCTGAGTACTTCTGTGCTCTTTTCCGAGATAGTAACTTTTTGGACTAAAAAGCGAAGTTCTCTGTGAATTTTTTCTGAAAATGCTTCAAAACAACAGAAAAGCAATGTTTAGCTGTACGTGGCTCACTTTAGGGAGAAAAACAGTTTTTATTAATATTTGTCCCCTTTTACTGTTTTGATCAAACACAGTTGTTTAAACAAATCAAAATTTTCCTTAGGATTTGCCCCTTTTCAAACATGTTAAGAAAAACAAACTTTCTGAGTATTTCAGTGCTCCTTTCTGAGATAGTCTCTTTTTTGACTAAAAAGAGAAATTCTCTGTGAATTTCCACCAAAATTCTTCAAAACAGCAGAAAAGCATAGTTTAGATGTATGTGGCTCACTTTGAGGGAAAAAAACTTCTTTTTTTTTAATATTTGCCCCATTTTACTGGTTTGATCAAAAACATTTGTATAAACAAATCCAAATTTTCCTCAGAATTTTCCCCTTTTCAAACTTGTTAAGAAAAACAAACTCTCTGAGTAGTTCTGTGCTCTTTACTGAGATAGTCATTTTTGGGACTAAAAAGAGAAGTTAACTGTGAATTTGCCTAAAAATCATTCAAAACAACAGAAAAGCATAGTTTAGCTGTATGTGGCTCATTTGGGGAGAAAAACATTTTTTTAAAATATTTGTCCACTTTTAATGGTTTGATAAAAAATTGTTGTTTAAACAATCCAAATTTTCCTTAGGATTTGCTCCTATTCAAACTTGTTACGAAAAGCAAACTTTCTGAGTATTCCAATGCTCCTTTATGAGATAGTCACTTTTTGACTAAAAAGAGAAGTTCTCTGTAAATTTCCCCCAAAATGCTTCAAAACCACAGAAAAGCATAGTTTAGCTGTTATGTGGCTCACTTTGAGGAGAAAAACAAGTTTTTGTTAATATTTCCCCCATTTTACTGGTTTGATCAAAAACAGTTGTTTAAACAATTCCAAATATTCCTAAGGATTTGCGGCTTATCAACGTTATTAAGAAAAACAAACTTTCTGAGTATTTCTGTACTCTTTTCGGAGATAGTCACTTTTTGGACTAAAACGAGAAGTACTCTGTGAATTTTCTCTTAAATGCTTCAAAACAACAGAAAAGCATAGTTTAGTTGTAAGTGGCTCACTTTGGGGAAAAAAGCAGTTTTTGTTAATAATTGTCTCCTTTTACTGGTTTGATCAAAAAGAGTTGTTTAAACAAATCCAAATTTTCCCCAGGATTTGCCCCTTTTCAAACTTGTTAAGAAAAACAAACTTTCTGAGTATTTTTGTGCTCTTTTCTAAGATAGTCATTTTTGGTCTAAAAAGAGAAGTTCTCTGTCAATTTGCCCCAAAATGCTTCAAACAACAGAAAAGCTTAGTTTAGCTGTATGTGGATCACTTTGGGGAGAAAAACAGTTTTTGTTAATATTTGTCTCCTTTTACTGGTTTGATCAAAAACAGTTGTTAAAAACATATCCAAATTTTCCTCAGGATTTGCCCCTTTTCAAACGTATTAAGAAAAACAAACTTTATGAGTATTTCAGTGCTTCTTTCTAAGATAGTCACTTTTTTGTCTAAAAAGAGAAGTTCTCTATGAATTTCTCCCAAAATGCTTCATAACAGAAAAGCATAGTTTAGCTGTATGTGGCTCACTTTGAGGAGTAAAACAAGTTTTTTTTAAATATTTCACCCATTTTACTGGTTCGATCAAAAAAAGGTGTTTAAACAAATCCGAATATTCCTCAATATTTTCCCCTTTTCAAACTTATTAAGAAAGACAAACTTTCTGAGTATTTCTGTGCTATTTTCTGAGATAGTCACTTTTTGGACTAAAATGAAAAATTCTCAGTGAATTTCCCCCAAAATGCTTAAAAAATACAGAAAATCATAGTTTAGTTGTATGTGACTCACTTTGGGGAGAAAACAGTTTTTGTTAATATTTGTTCCCTTTTACTGGTTTGATCAAAAACAGTTGTTTAAACATATCCAAATTTTCCTCAGGATTTGCCACTTATCAAACATGTAAAGAAAACCCAACATTATGAGTATTTCAGTGCTACGTTCTAAGATGGTCATTTTTTTGTCTAAAAAGAGAAGATCTCAGTGAATTCCCACCAAAATGCTTCATATCAACAGAAAAGCATAGTTTAGCTGTATGTGGCTCACTTTGAGGAGAAAAACAATTTTTTAAAAAATATTTCCCCCATTTTACTGATTTGAACAAAAATAGTTGTTTAAACAAATCCAAATATTCCTCAGGATTTGCCCCTTTTCAAACTTATTAAGAAAAACAAACTTTCTGAGTATTTCTGTGCTCTTTTGTGTGGGACTAAAAAGAGAATTTCCCTGTGAATTTCCCCAAATATGCTTTAAAACAACAGAAAAGCATAGTTTAGCTATATGTGGCTCACTTTCTGGAGAAAAACAATTTTTGTTAATATTTGTCCCCTTTTATTGGTTTGATCAAAAACAGTTTTTAAACAAATCCAAATTTTCCTCAGGATTGACCCTTTTTCAAACTTGTTAAGAAAACAAACTTTCTGAGTATTTTTGTGCTCTTTTCTGAGATAGTCACTTTTTGGACTAAAAAGAGAGGTTCTTCCTGAATTTCCCTGAAAATGCTTCAAAACAACAGAAAAGCATAGATTAGCTGTATGTGGCTCACTTTGTGGGAAAAAACAGTTTTTGTTAATATTTGTCCCCTTTTAATTGTTTGATCAAAAAAAATTGTTTAAACAAATCCCAATTTTTTTCAGGATTTTCCCCTTTTCAAACATGTCAAGAAGAACAAACTTTATGAGATTTCAGTCTACCTATCTGAGATAGTCACTTTTTTTCCTATAAAGAGAAGTTCTCTGTGAATTTCCTACAAAATGCTTCAAAACAACAGAAAAGCATAGATTAGCTCTCTGTAGCTCACTTTGAGGTGAAAAATTAGATTTTGTTAATATTCCTACGTTTTACTGGTTAGATCAAAAACAGTTGTTTAAACAATTCCGAATATTCCTCAGGATTTGCGGCTTTTCAAACTTATTAAGAAAAACAAACTTTCTGAGAATTTCTGTGCTCTTTTTTGAGATAGTCACTTTTTGGACTAAAAAGAGAAGTTACCTGTGAATTTCCCCGAAAATGTTCAAAACAACAGAAAAGCATAGTTTAGCAGTATGTGGCTCACTTTGGGGAGAAAAACATTTTTGTTAATATTTGTCCCCTTTTAATGGTTTGATCAAAAACAGTTGTTTAAACAAATCCAAATTTTCTTCAGGATTTGCCACTTTTCATGTATGCTAAGAAAAACAAATTTATGAGTATTTCTGTGCTCATTTCTGTGTTAGCCACTTTTTTGGACTAAAAAGGGGAGTTCTCCGTAAATTTCTCCGAAAATGCTTCAAAACAACAGAAAAGCATAGTTTAGCTGTATGTGGCAAAATTGAGGGAGAAAAACAGTTTTTTTTTAAATATTTGTCCCCTTTTAATGGTTTGATCAAAAACTGTTGTTTAAACAAATCTAATTTTCCTCAGGATTTGCCCATTTTCAAACTTGTTAAGAAAAACAAACTTTCCGAGTATTTCAGTGCTTCTTTCTGAGATAGCCCCTTTTTTGTCCAAAAAAGAGAAGTTCTCTGTGAATTCCCAAAAATGCTTCAAAACAACAGAAAAGCATAGTTTAGCTATATGGGGCTCAATTTGGGGAGAAAAACGGTTTTTGTTAATATTTGCCGCCTTTTAATGGTTTAATCAAAAATAGTTGTTTAAACAAATGCAAATTTTCCTCAGAATTTGCCCCTTTTCAAGCATTTTAAGAAAAACAAACTTTATGAGTATTCCAGTGCTCATTTCTGTGAAAGTCACTTTTTGGACTAAAAAGAGAAGTTCTCTGTAAATTTCCCCCAAAATGCTTCAAAACAACAGAAAAGCATAGTTTAGCTGTATTTGGCTCAATTTGAGGAGAAAAACAAGTTTTTGTTAATATTTGTCCCTTTTACTGGTTTGATCAAAACAGTTGTTTAAAAAAATCAAAAGTTTCCTTAGAAATTGCCCCTTTTCAAACTTGTTAAGAAAAACAAATTTTATGAGTATTTCAGTGCTCCTTTCTAAAATAGTCACTTTTTGGTCTAAAATGAGAAGTTCTCTGTGAATTTCCCCGAAAATGCATCAAAACAACAGAAAAGCATAGTTTAGCAGTATGTGACTTACTTTGGGGAGAAAAACAGTTTTTGTTACTATTTGTCCCCTTTTACTGGTTTGATCATAAACACTTTTTTAAACAAATCCAAATTTTCCTCAGGATTTGGCCCTTTTCAAAGTTGTTAAGAAAAACAAACTTTCTGAGTAATTCTGAGCTCTTTTCTGAGAGTCACTTTTTGGACTAAAAAGAGAAGTTATTTGTGAATTTCCCCGAAAATCTTTCAAACAAACCGAAAAGCATAGTATAGCTGTATGTGGCTAACTTTCTGTAGAAATTTTTTTTCTGTTAATATTTGACCCCTTTTACTGGTTCGATAAAAAACAGTTGTTTAAACATATCCAAATTTTCCTCAGGATTTGCCCCTTTTCAAACATGTTAAGAAAAACAAACTTTATGAGTATTTCAGTGCTTCTTTCTAAGATAGTCACTATTTTGTCTATAAAGAGATGTTCACTGTGAATTTACACAAAATGCTTCATATCAACAGAAAAGCATAGTTTAGCTCTATGCGGCTCACTTTGTGGAGACAATTTTTTTTTGGTTAATATTTCTCCCATTTTACTGCTTTGATCAAAAACAGTTGTTTAAACAAACCCAAATATTCCTCAGGTTTTGCCCCTTTTCAAACTTGATAAGTAAAACAAACTTTCTGAGTATTTCTGAGCTCTTTTCTGAGATAGTCACTTTTTGGACTAAAAAGAGAATTTTTTGTGAATTTCCCCCTAAATGTTTCAACACCACAGAAAAGCATAGTTTAGCTATACGTGGCTCACTTTGAGGAGAAAAACAAGTTTTTGTTAATATTCCCCCCATTTTTCTGGTTTGATAAAAAAAAGTTGTTTAAACAAATCTAAATTTTGCTCAGGATTTGCCCGTTTTCAAACATGTTAAGAAAAACAAACTTTCTGAGTATTTCAGTGCTCCTTTCTAAAATAGTCACTTTTTTATTAAAAAGAGAAGTTCTCTGTAAATTTCCCCGAAAATCCTTCAAACAAACTGAAAAACATAGTTTAACTGTATGTGGCTCACATTTGGTTGAAAAAGAGTTTTGTTAATATTTGTCCCCTTTTACTGGTTTGATCAAAAACAGTGTTTAAACAAATCCAAATTTTCCTCAGGATTATCCCCTTTTCAAACTTGTTAAGATAAAAAAAAAATCTGAGTATTTCTGTGCTATTTTCTGAGATAGTCACCTTTTGTCTAAAAAGAGAAGTTCTCTGTGAATTTCCCCCAAAATGCTTCAAAAGAAAAGAAAAGCAGAGTTTAGCTGTATTTGGTTCACGCTGTGAAGAAAACCTGTTTTTGTTAATATTTGTCCCCTTCTACTAGTTTGATCAAAACAAGTGGTTTAAACAAATCCAAATTTTCCTCAGGATTTGCCCATTTTTTTTTTCTTTTGACCTTTTTGCTAGGATTTACATTAAGTCTACTGTGAGTTTGGGGCTACAAAAAATATATAGCGTATATATTCCTTGATGCCATCTTTTTCTCTGCATATATTGTAGTAGCTGTGTTTTCTGCTGCTATTTCCAAAAGAAGGAATCATGAATACATCACTTTCCTGCAAACTGTCATTTACATAGCAATTTTTCCTGTTTGCTTTTGCACCAGAACTCAAGTGGTTCATATTCGCACTATTCTCAAATGAGGACGAAGTGATTGAGCAGAAATTAAAATTTATGAGAATGAACAGATGCCAGTCTTGAAAGAGAGGGGAATAAATTGCATCAAGATCTTGATCGAAGAGTTGGCAAAATAACCCTTTACAAAGTGTGTAACAATACAAAACAGGTTATATTGTTATTTACATCAGTATGTATAGTTTTCTAGCTAAAATAATGTTTGACTGTTGCTTGATTTCATATCACTAGTTTGTAAAAAATTCTCATTTAAAATTTCAGAACTACATTCCTGTATCCATCCCAAGGGGGAAAAACACTAATGGTAAAATTGTCACGATATCGCAGTTGACATTGTATACCAATAAATTCAAAGTTCTCATTACACTAACTTTACAACTTTTATTCACATTTCCTCCAGCAGCTCTGGATTCATCAGGTGAAAAAATGAGCTACCCACACATTGAACATGTGCTAGGAACAAGACAGGATATGGAATGTGACAGGATATATTAGCAATGGACAAGCAAACACGGTTATAATGATAATTTCAGTTTTGATTTAGACTCCTAATATTAGCAATCCTGCATCCAGGAGCTCCATCTCTGATCCAGGAAGAGAGAGACAGAAGTCCATGATGACTGGTTGTGCATGGGGTTGCAATTAACTTATCCATCCTTTCCGCGACCTATATTAACCAAGCAAGCCGCTTGTTTATCCTTGTTTCTTTCCTTTGGCTTGCAAGAAGTAATATCGTATTAGTTCAGTAATTTGGTCACATACATTATATAATATATTTAAAATATACTGAACTTTGTCATGTAAAAAAAAAAATTGACATTTTTTTGCTCTTGTTCTAATTGATATTTTTCTAAATTAGGAGCTGCAAACTCTGCCTTACATTTCCCGTAGAATGTTGCACCAACCGTATTTTGGAAAACAAAATTGGACAATCACTAGGGATATTTCTTGACTTATTCCATTGTGCGGGTTTGGTGCTAGTGTTTTCTTCTTAATTATGGTTAACCCTAGTTCAATATAGTTGAGGAAGTAGTACAGCAGACAGGCTATGCAATTACACTGTACATCAAGAACATAGCACAAGATCTAGCTAAGAGCAATAGCAGAGGAATAGCTTCCAATGGTCAGAAAGATGGCTCCTCTATACCAAGGAAGTCATTGACTAACTGTAGCAAAACCATGTCAAAACCCAACCATCTGGACATGGTCATCACGAAACAAGTGATACCCATCCACTGCAGTTCTCTGCTGAACCTTAGCAATTGTCTTTGAGTCTGAGCCTATGTGAGCATAAGGCAGCCAAAATTAAAAGGCGGAAGCTGCTGCAAACTAGATGTCCAACCTTCCAAAGGAAGTAGACTTGGTGTTGGTAAGACTTGGTTTGCAAACTCTGCTCATAAACGACTTGAGTGTATACCACCATCAGGATTCACAATTTTAGCATTCAAGCAAGTATTGTTATCACAAACACTACATCAAATCCAGGAGTGGAGGTTAATATTAAAAATAGATCATTTTAACACTATTGTACAGATATCTCACCGCTTCACAAGGTCCTGCTTCTTTCTAACTGTAGTAGCTACACTGCTTTCTAACCAGCCCTTGAGTTCCACTACATGGGTCGACAAGTTTCACACCCGTTCAGGGATGCTCCAGGACATCTTCTTCAAGTAAATACATTAGTGAGCAGCAGCCAGGCAATGAGTTTTGAGAAGAACCAACCAACAGCAATAAAACAGCCGCCTAGCAATGCGTTTAGAAAAGAACTAGCAGGATGCTCACAGGAAGGCTCAGAACTGACATTGGCACTAACAATTTTATTTCCACTCTCCATAACTCGCTAACCGTCCTTTGACTGAACACGTGATTAAAACCAGCTTTAGCAAATTTTGTGCTCTCCATTCTACTCACTTATTTTTGAGACATACGGTATTGTAGGAGCTGTGCTCATGAATAATAGATAGGTTGTGTAATCAATCTGCAAGACACTTTTATTTTTATATATTTTTTACCATAAGTGTGCGTAGTTGGATGCGCCATGACGTACATATGCACAATCATGCAAGTCCTCATAGGTTTAGAACTTGAACACTGTGGTGGAATTTTGCGCATGCTTTATAGACGCGTCCGCGATCAATCGCGTCACTTTTTCGAAAGTTCTGAAAAGAGTAGAATTTGGTTGTTGATCAATCCGATTTTGCTAATGTTGATTTCAACTGTGACTTTACTGTTTACTGCACTGCTTCTAATGAGTAGTTTATATGTCAAAGATATGCCGGAGATGACCAAGTCCGCCTGGAAACTTGAAGTGGACTTTGATGACCCGCCTGTAAATGAAGTTTCTAGTTACAACTCGCTTCCAACGGTTCATATGACTACAGGTATGTGTTACAACTTGAGTTGTTTTTATGCCATCTACCAGTGTCTGGTTATCCATAATCTGGTTTCTTTGAAAACAAGGTCAGCCACCAACTATGACCCTGATAAGATAGGTCGGGAAGTGATAGGCCCTGATGTGATAACCAAACAACCCCCAAAATCTGACACCATCAAGAGTTCAGCCTTGATTGTTTTCATCCCAAATCCCACCGTGTTAACATATAAAGAAGCCTTAATTTTTTTAGTGATTACTTTTGGATTGGCCATTATTTATGCATATCTCAATAAGTCTTATGACTTGGACCGATGCAAAGATCACCTCTGGAGGCAGGAAAATGGTGTAAATGATCTGGAAGAAGTAATGGCTACTTTTCTGAAAACAAAGGAGAAGCTAAAAATTGTCTATCCACACTACAATGAACTTGCATACACCAGTATTCGACTGAACAAAGATCAACTGCATGCACAGTCCAAGTTGAGGCGCAATATAGCAGACATAGCTCTGCTCCAGGTATTACTGGATGAGGAGCAAGATGCTAACAGATTCCTTTCTGAAGATTTGGCAGTAGCTATAAGTGAAGCTGCCTTGCAGAAGACCGAAATGGACATGGAATATCTCTCAAAGATCAAGGAAATCACAGATGCCAAGCAAAAACTCAACTACAAACTGAGGAATGCTGATGAAGCATATACTGAGTTGCAGTCTAAGTATTTCTCTCTGTACCAGGCCAGGAATAGCATTGCAGCTGAGCTTGATGAACTCAATCTTGTCTTAAATACAGAGAAAATGAAATATCTAACTCTGGAGAAGAAGAAGTTGAAGGTTGAAGGGCAGATTGCTGTTTGGATGTTAAAGTTTGCTGCCAAGGAAGCCGAACTGGACCAATGCAAAACTTTGCTACACAAATCTGCCATAGAGCGAGTGAAAACAAGAAGTCTGTCTGAAAACCAGGTAGAAGCTTTGGCATTGTCTCAGAAAGAGTATGTGCTCGATGGGATCACCAACTCAAAGGAACAATTTAACGTGGGAGAAGTTAACATCCAAGATCTGGCGAGGGTCAATAATAACTTTGAAGTCAAAATTAACTTTACCATGGAAGAAGCGGTGACTAGACTATTCAGTGTAAATGCTGGGCTACAATGTGTACATTTCCAGACAACTCAATTAACGGTTGTGGTGGACCATCGCGTAAAGGAGATTAACCCTGACTCAGAGACTGCGGTAAACAATAAAGAGTGGAAGCTTGCTGCTCTGCACAATTCACAAAATGAAGAGCTGAAGGCCATGGTTGAACAAGTCAAGCAGACATTACTGGATGCAAAGAATACAAAGACGCCATTACATGTAGAAGATGTAGAAAATCCAGTTAAAGAGTCATCAATGAGGCGAAGGAGATGCCTTGGTCAATTGAAGGAGGGAAAATCTCTGCACGAGGTGGAACAGAAGGTACATGCCGAGCTGCATGTCATCTGCAGCAGTGATAATAAGATAGCTAATGTCCACAAGCTAGTGGTGAGAGACATCAAGATGGAACTGGTATATACCTCTTTCAAAACTATTCGCCCCTACGATAAGCGCAAATCATTTTTTATGAATATGTTTCAGGGAGTGCTAGCATTGCTTTGTACCCCTGGCCCAAATCAATTTTCTGCCTAATGTCAAACAAGCTTTTTATTTTAACAAAATTTTGTTTGAATTCACAAGATTCAGTCTGTTTGCGGAACGATTGGTTTACCCTGCTAAAACAAGATGAAATTGAGGTTGCCCAGTTTCTCTCTGCATCATTTTTGTTCTGGAGAAGCATTTTCCTCTAGATCTTACGTGAACTGCTAATAGTAATTCACCCTTCCATATATTTCCCCTTCCATGTCAATATGTGGGGGATTATTGGGGGTTAAAGCAGATGTGACTGGCCAATTTTCCCCAAGGGTAGGCCATTTGACAGGCAATGCAATAATTATATGATAATTCAAGCTGAGTTTCAATATTTGTATTATAGCTCTTTCATATCAAACACCCAACAAATTCCCACACATTAATGTCTGGCTCTTGGTGTTTTTTCCTTCGGCTAATTAGTAGTGTGAAATTTTAAATACCCACATTTAACCGGGAATGTTGCAAGGTGGGGTGGTACATTAATATTTGCAAAGTGAATGCAAAACATTTTGTCTGGCTAAAGCACCCTACCCAGCCTCCTTTTTTTTTTCCTAATCGTATATTGCTTGCCAGCATAAATTTCAAAAAAAATTAATTATATATAGCTTATCCATCTGGAAAAATATTGTTATTTCGTAAGCTACATAATACATAAAATTGGCAACCTTACCAATTGAAACAGGAAGCTGACCTATTAGAATGCATTTTATGACTTGTTGCTATGGTAATCTACAATTCCATAAACATTTAATAGTATTTATCATGCTTTGACGTGGTAATTGTTGTCGCATAACCATATAAACCTGCTGAGTAATATCATCTTGAGCTTTTTTTTTATCATCATGCCCCCATTTATTTTTGTTTGATATCAGCCAGTCTACAACAGTCATTCTATAGAGCCATTTCTTGAGCCAATTTAGTTTTCTGGTAAATCTTGCAAAAATAATTTTGATTTAAAATTGAATCTTCCTTATTCACTTTGAAGCTAATAATGGATCACTGAAAAAATCTATTAAATTTCACAAAAGCATTTTTATGAGGTTTTTTTTTGAGTTTTACATGTGTGTAATATTGTGGAGCAATCCTGGTAGCCTAATAATAATATCTTTAAAATATATCTCAGAAAACAATTAACAAATTTTGCATTTAGTTCTCGTGGTTAACAGTAAGCAGGAACTGGTTATTGTGTTTAGTACCAAGTCCATCTGCATTCACTGTCGAAAATCTGAGTAATTGTTACATGTTTGAGTTATGCCCCATAATGTAAAAAGTTGCATATTTGGCATTTTTTCTGGTAGACAGCACTCTAACGTATCCTAGTTTTGCCATTTTATTTATTTACAGCATCCAAGGATACACATACTGATACTGTGCAACACGGTGGTATGGCTGGTTTGGAAAAGGAAATGTGCATTTGTTGAAATTGAAAGTTTTGCTTTGAATAATTGGAGGTTGATTTTCCTGAAGATGGCTAGCTCACCATTGTTGTGGTCATCCAGCAGTGTTTGCTGGCTGATGAAGTGTCAGATTACTGAAGGAAAGACCATGTAGAAGCTGACAATAAATTCGGACACTCTCATCAATAGCTGACAATAACCTCCGACATTGTCCTCCTTAAAATTTCTCCCATGATTCAAAGCACTCATCGATCATTCTTCATATATGTTTCTTATTGACGTGCTCCATCTCACTTTAGTGTTGCCATGTAATTCGACTATTAAACCCCTGATGGGTCACATTGAAGCAAAATATTGGCTGATACATTCATCATTCGATAATAGCCAAAAGAATGTGGACGAATACCATACTTATATCTGTTTAATAATTGGTGTTCAGAAATCTAACAATGTGGAATATAATAATTGATAAATTTTTTTCCTTTTTTTTTTCTTCTTCTGCCAATATCTTTTTAGTTAAAACATTTTTCATCTTGTTTCTATTTTTTCTCCCTCAATCTTGAGTTTTACAGTCCACAGACTCATAACACTTCCACTGGATTACTCCAAAATGAAACCAATAATAGGACACACACGTATATATTCACATAGATACAAGGATCTCACTAGTAGTTAGTTTTTTAGTAGGTCTGAGTTATTAAAAATGAAGCAAGTCTGTAAAAATTGTTCGCATCTTCACAATGAACATCCAGCAGCTGCTGAATCCATTCAGCTATGCTCAGTATTCTATCTCACATGTGTGCGTTTAAAGTGTTGATGTACTCGTACCTTTCAAAGAATCTGGTAAAAAAGATTAGTGTTTGAACTGCATTGGACAAATTGGGCTCATTTGCCAATAAAATTGAGATGATTAGACCTACTGTATTCAAGTTAGCATGGGGAAGAAATACATATAGAATCTAGAAGTGGAATTTGATGGTCTTAACAACTTCCTGATGACTATTTTTGAATTGAATTCAATGTATGCTGGCTATGTTTTTGAGCTGAAAGCAATGTATTGAAAGCAAAGAAGCTGCTATGGTGAGTTTTTTCTGAGATATGAGTTCTTTTTCAACGTCCATCATATTGAAATGGTGTTCAAATCAATAAAAGAAAGCTATTGCAATGCCAGGTAAGGTGGCTTTTACGTGAACCCAGTGCAGGTCAGACAATTGCAGGACCAAAGCAAGTCGGGATCTGCATGTTCACAGGCAACACACGTTCCAATTTTATCACCGGCTTATATTTAAGAGGAGATATAGCAGTATAAAACTTTAAAAAGTAGAAGAAAGTTCAAACTCTTGCTTTCTCTACCAGGTAGTGGTTCAGAGCCATTGAATGCTCATTTTCCATGTAGTAAAATCTAACACATGAAGAGAAGCCACAAATCAAGGGTATGCTTGGTGTCATCTGTACGATATTATCATTGCCATGATTCATTTTGAAAGCGAATCATTTGTAAGCTCATTAATTTCTCCATTTGAATGTGCTGATTTCTGTGTATTACAATCATTTGCCAAGTTATGGAAGTTTGTATAGGTAACCTCTGGGTTTTTATCATTGTAGCTCACAGCCTGGCCTTGAACTAATTAATACTAGGTGCAAGCCCTATTTACTTCCACTCACTTCACAGCTAAGTGCTTTGATGAATATCCTACCCAATGGTTGCAGCCTTTGCTAACTCACTGCTGTTAGAAAGGGTAGTGCAGATATTTTGTTACATTGATGTTGCCAGATGAATCCTCTAAGAGATTGTGCCTATGTCATCAAATTTGAAAGCACTAAACAGTAAAATTACCGAGTCAGAGAGAAGTAAAAAATATGATGATAATAATTTTGCTACTATTCTTGAGATATATTTGGTTAGTTTTTCTCCAGATTGATACATTATAATTGTTACCACCTAGTTTAGCATTGCCTAGTTATTTTTTTATTTTAATGTTAATAATTTGTGCATGATTTGATTACAAAACCCCTTGAACCATGGGAGTATATTGAAGAAATAATGCATCTACGTGCAGGAAAAATTTATAATAAGGTTGAATGTAATACTTTCTATTTTCCTGTCCAAAATAAATTGGCATAGCATATTTAGTCTGCCACTAAATTTTGGCAGGAACCATGCAAGATGTGGAAATATTTTATTCCTTGAGAACCACAAATTTATCCCTCCTAAACTACAGAGAGGACTAAGAGTTCCATATCACGTGGTAGATAATTAATTAATTAAATTTATTTTTTATCTTTATGCATACCTGTCATTTATTTATTTTCCTATTTATTTTTAATTTAATTAACCATTATATGTATTACCAATGCTCGCCTGCTGCATTCCTGGCTAATCCTAGCCTTGTCTCACAAGAAGCCATTTTTTGCAAGGGAAAAGACCATCTTGTAACACTGGACTACTTTTGGCGACATCTACAGGAATATTGGCTGGTCCAAACGTATTGCAGTAACTCAGATACTCAAGATTTTGTCCTGTGCAAGATTAAATCATTTAGCTCTTTCTGCTAAGCTAGGTAATTTTTGTGCCCCTTCCTACAGGATTGTGCTCGGTCAAAAAGCTGTGGAGAGCCAGTATTTGGGCCTATTGTAACGATAGCAGCTATATATGTATTGAAGACATCTTCATGGCTCGCTCTCATCTACCTGCTAATGATTCAATTCAGACAACCTTTTGTGATTTAAAATGAAGTTTGTGAGTAGTCATTGAACTGTAGCATTAGAAGTGATCTGGATTGTCCAAAGTGAAAAGAGTAATATATTGAGGCCATCTAATGATGTCGACTTTTTTGCAAGTAAGTGTATTGTGTATACATATAATTACAATTGTTAACCTAAGGAAACTTTTCCAGGAAACAGGAAAAGCTGGACTGGAGGGTCTAACTTCAGTGGATACTGTACATCACATCCTGCTAATCATTTTGAGGAAATACAGATGAAAGATTAATAAAAAAATAAGTGCATGTTTAGACTTTTTCAAGACTATGGTAGCGAATTTGAGTGTGTACTCTTATGTGAATGTAGTGATATATCTAAAGCCAATTACATGCGTAGTTTGTTGTAAACTACAATTAGCTATTATTCCACAAAGATGATACTTTCTAACAGATAGATTTTAATGAATGTTTGCTGATTCATGGTATAAATTGATACATGATACATCTGTAGCAAGTATTGATCAGTAAGCCTAGGTGCAAATTATATCTAACAACCAATAAATGACATCCGTTAGTAGCTTGATATTCTCCCATTTTCTACAAAAATATCTTGAAAAAATCCTTAGAACTAGGACTAACATGTTAAGGCCACTCTATAGTTTGAAAATTCCCAAAGCATTCTAACCTCAACTGCAGAAGTTGCCATAGCAATCCGACAGATCTGCTAATAGTTCAACATAAATAGATTCCTTAAATTCTTTATCTTCTGTATCATGTGCAAGGCAATAGGCTATCACATGATCTGCATACCACAGAAAATTGAAACCTGTCTAGTGTGACTTGACGTTTCACAGTGATGAAAGCTTATATCAAAATACAGTGATTCAGAAGAGGACCTCTGGGTGAGGTTGAACCCAAGTGAATTACAGTAAAAGTATTTTTAATTGCTGCAACTGAGTTGGAAATAATCGGCAAGTCAACATACAATTCTAGACATTGGAATTTATCTTTGTCAACATTTGTTATATGGAAAGTGATATAATAGCAGAGTGCAATTTATAACAGTTTATGTATTTAGTTCAACTACTCATGAACACACAATTCATGAACTCTTTCTTTTCTGTAGCTCGTGGGATGGATGTTTTGACTCATAATTTTCATTTCAATTTTTCAATATTTAATTGCACCACATGGAAACCTATGCAACATATGCTCCTCTAGTTTTCATGCACTGTTGCAATTGCCCTCTGCCAGCTAAAATAGTTTCATAGGGGTTCCTGCAACAATATTTTACTCAGCAATTATACGAAAAACATGGCCAATTCTACAAAGGGTTGGCAGAAAGACAATTTGTCAACACTTTCAAAAGCAACCAGTGTGTCAAAGACTTTCAATTGTTCATTGAAGAATATATTTCCGGTGTAGAGAATGGATGATGAGAGTGTGTACATAAATAAATTACCACTTTTCATTAAATGCTACTGACCAGCTCATTTGACAAATGATGCTGGGGCATTTAGTCATCAATGAAACTCAGTAAATTCTTTAACAATACATAATAATAATTTTTGCAACACATGGCTGTAGAGGATAGATATATCATTCTTCCCCCCAAAACAGTCAAGTGATCTATTTGTAACAGGCATTCAAATCAGATCTTCCTAACCACCACCATTTCTATGTCTAGACTTATTACTGCTCACAACATCAAACATTAACAATTACAGAAATGTATGTCCCATTTCTCAGCCTAAAATAACAGCTCTCCCATTTTTGCTCTAAAATAATGGTGTTTGTGATATTTTTACATTGAAAAAGTAGGTAAATAGCAAACACATCAGAAAAAATATTTATAGCATGTGTCTTAGCTATTACACATTTTTCATGTGACCCATTCAAAACA
Organism: Leptonemataceae bacterium; assembly: GCA_965261955.1. Lineage (GTDB taxonomy): Bacteria > Spirochaetota > Leptospiria > Leptospirales > Leptonemataceae > JABAAI01. Next base: position 82,755 of record CBDHEM010000017.1, on the reverse strand, counting down.
TAAAACAGAACAAAAATTATATGCCAAAAACAGTTTCATTCTCCAAATTGCAAAAAAAAAAAAATGCATGACAACAGGTAATGCATCCTCCAATAGGAAGAATTACCAGCAGCTGCTAGTAGAGGATTTTGTTTCCGAGATGACGATTAAAACAGTTACTAAGGCTTAGTTTTGCGTTTTCTTCTGAAAGATGAAAAAAAACTACTCAGTTTTGCTTTGGCGGCTGATGGTCGATTTGTCCAAAAAAAACACAGCATGCTTCTTAAATTCAGACTATTGGACTATGAAGACAATGGAGGTAGGTAGCAAGAGTGTTTTTGTGATGACACCCTGATCAAAATTGATTATGGCTGATAATAGTTGTGCTACTTTGTATTATTTTTGCCGTTTATGGGCATAGAAAAAATGTATGACAATCATGTTTTTTTTTACATCCATGTATAAGTAGAGTATAGTTTCCAAATATTAGAGCAGTATTTGCTTCAGATCAAGCTTTCTGTGTTTAGGGGTCTAAAGACTTCAGCTGTAGAAATAATTTGTTATAAAAATTCGTCTTGCTGGACCATGCTTGTTACAAAACCTATTCTTGCTTTTCGTACTAGAGAAAATGCTTGGAAAAAAATAAGTAAAAATATCTACAATTTTTTTTTTTTCTTCAACGAATGTTGGTTCAAACAACTTTTTTGTGGGCGTTTTGGGAATATGTTACATTAATAAAGATTCCTATGAGCCTCGTTAATGAATATCTTGTCTATGAGCTGCTTCAGTCTTGAAATCGCTTTTCGAAGTTTCTCATGTACAAACTACCCTTCGAAAATGGTTTCATCCGAAAAAATATGAAATAACACTTTCATGAGTTTTAAATTCAATGTAAACACTTTTTTTTTGCTTTTGGACTAAAAAAAACAAATTTGAGAAAACTAATTGCCCTCGGAATAGCATTATGTTTCCGAGACAATGATTAAAACAGTTATTAATGCTTAGTTTTGCGTTTTCTTCTAAAAGATGAAAAAAACTACTCAGTTATGCTTTGGCGGCTGATGCTCGATTTGTCCCAAAAAAAAAACAGCGTGTTTTTTGTATTCTGACTATTGGACTATGAAGACAATGGAGGTAGGTAGCAAGAGTGTTTTTGTGATGCAACATGGTCAAAATTGATTATGGATGATAATAGTTGTGCTACTTCGTATTATTTTTGCCGTTTATGGATGTAAAAAAAATGTATGATAAGTATTTTTTTTTTACATCCAGGTATAAGTAGAGTATAGTTTCCAAAAATTAGAGCAGTATTTGCTTCAGATCTAGCTTTCTGTGTTGAGGGGACTAAAGACTTTTCAGCTGTAGAAATAAATGCCAAATTCCACAATGACAAACCTATTATTTTTTAGAGATATAATGCTGAAATAGATTTAATAAAATGTTACATTTTATTGAAAAGTTTGCTCCATCAATCACATTACATAAATACCAGTGATAAAAATTACTTACCCAATTCGCTCAAGAATTTGAATTGTGCAATCAAAAAGAAAGAAAAAATTCTAACGATTAAAAAAATACAACAATTACCTTTATACTGAAGCAATGCGATACTCTATTAAAAATAGAATTCTTCACTGAAACTGCATACTGAAATGTTGAGGTGCCTCTATTACGATTAAGATTTTATCTAAAGACTGAAGTTGTACAATATGCTTTTCCATTCCATTTTTTTTGGTAGCATGACAAACAAAATCAAAAATGCAACAGAAGAACCAGTTTTTGTTGAAAGAAAATGGAGCATTTAATTTGGCAAGGATAATTATTTGGTAGAACACGATATGTTTATGGGTACAGTTGCAATTTTAATGGAAGTTTTTAATGTAGCTATATAGATGAATTGAATTGTTTATTTGAGAGATGTTAGTATTAAATTCAAAAGGGAGATTATTTTACAACTATTTCGTTTGAAAGTTGGAATGATTTTCTCTGCAGCATAGATATCATGTGAAGGGTGTCTATTTATGAGAGATGGTTTTTGTGCTCATAGACCAGATGTAGATGTACTCTCTGTGGGTTCTGGTTTATTGGAGTATGAGAATCAAATTGGAAGATTGATAGGCCTATTGAGGCTGATAGACAAGGAGATGATAACTCCTTGCAAGTCGTTGATGAGTGGAAGAAAGTTAGCGAGAGGAAGATTGATCAAACACTTGATGTGCTGAGTTAGTTTAAAATTGATATAGCAGGTTTGCAAGAGACAAGGTGGTTTCGATTTGGACACAATGTTTATATAGTATGAGGTGCATTCAGCTAACTTCTGACTGACTGCTTTCCCTAATTTCCTTCGCAATATGTTTTATTCTAGCATCTATATCACAAGTTAGCTTACCCTTTGCAGGAGGGAATATGCACGGTAATAAATGACTGCTTCTCAACCAGTCCTATATACAACGCTATCGTTGCTTTGAGTAACGTTTAACAATTAGTCACCTTCCTTCTTATATGCTTTTGCCATTCTCCTACATGCCCCTCTTTCTTTCTCTGACTCCCGCTCTCTATCTTTCTACTCATTTAGTAATCAGCAAGGTATCCTAGCAGAATCCTAATGGCTGACCTCCAGCTCTTTGTCTTGTTTCTTAATTGTAGAAGGTGGAAATCTAGTCTTACTTTAGTTTATGATTTAAGAGATTCCTTTGATATTAGTTTTGTGGGACATCCCGCTTGAGTTCTTGTCCTATTGTGATACAATTTGCTCCGTTGGTATACCTGGTGTGATTGACTCACCCCTACATGGCCGTCGATCTGGTGGCTGTGGCATAACTTCTAGAACAACTTTAACTGGTAATACCAACTATCTACCTGCACATCAAAGAGATTTTGTATGCAGTTTCCCTCTCCAATGGCAATGTCTCTATTCCTTCAATTTGTGTAACTAATTATCATACTGTTGAGTGCAGAAGCTGCCTTTTTACGCCTTCTTGATGAACTTGAAGCCTTTGCTGCTTATGTAGCTACTGATCACATGGTTGTGGGAACATCAATGCTGATCTAAGTATTTGCTCGGTTCGTTCATCTATACTCTCAAGATTTCATCCAAAAGTGAAATGTTGTTTGTTTACATATGCTACCTTCCTCTGGTATCTGCCAAATTTACAGGAGTAACACACATGACACTTTTTTTGTGGATTGATTACTTTCTCTGTGACAAAGTGCTTGCAATTATGGCCCATAACATTATCCCATGGATCTTGGCGCAAATCTATCAAATAACTTGCCTAGAGCTACGACTGGGATTAAGTTGTTGCTAAGCTTTCAGGGGCTATGCTTAATGTTAAAGCATTCAGGATTAAAGCATGAAGATGTTAAAGCTTTACATGGCTCCTGTTTGTGCATCATAAGTAGAGCATGCTGGACATGCAGAACTCATTGTCACTTTTCAAATTCTTGACAAATATTTATTTATGAATTGGTAACAGCTGAGGTAGACCCAGTTGTTCACTAATTCCATGGAAAATGGATGGAATTTCTGAAAAATATATATTTTGTAAATCAATTTGCTTCAAAAAATCCAATATGAAGTGTTAAACTAACATGAAACACAGCACATTGCATATGGCCATACTTCACAGGTATATTTGTCCTACAATGGAGAGCAAGAAGAAAATTATGAGCTTGACACAGACAAATCTGTCAGTTGATGCTGCTCTCCGTGAAGAAGATCATAGGCACCCACTATAGTAAAGCACTCCATCAAATCCTGGAAATACTGAGTTTCACCATAAGTAAAAGTTACTCATTGCTAGAATATGGTCAACATTTGTAAGTGACAAACATATCCATGGGTCATGTTGGTCTATTAACTTGATCATCGGAACTATTTGCACATCTGGTCTCTCTTTTAGACTCGGCTTGACATTCTGATGATTTAATCCCCTCGCTTTAAAAAAAAAATCAAAAAATTGTACAATGAGGACCGAAGAGTCCTAAAGTCAACACTGACATTGCTTTGAAAGTTTGAAAGTTCAATAAGAAATACTCTTCCTTTCATCCACGGGACTGCAACCGCCTAACTGGTGGCCTTGACATGCATAACAATATAAAGGTGTCTGAACATACAGGAAATCTTAGACCAATATTTTTCATTTCATATATATATATACAGTATCACTATGATGCCATCCAGACACTTGACGTTATTACAATATTAAAATGTCATAGGATTCCACTCTGGATGGAATATAATCGGATGAAAGTACTCTGTGGATAGTTGATTACATTGCTAGCATCATAGCAGTAATGGCGACCACCATTTCAGCATCAAATAAAGATATTGAGTACGCTTGTAAACCCTCAAGACTATTGGAAAGGCAAAAGATCGATTATTCGATTGGCCCATCTTTTATAATGGCGGATGTAAAGCGACCCGTATCAAAATGGCAGTGTCGTGTCAAATTCCTCCCGTCTCAAATAACGCCACTTACACTGCACTGCACAAGCGCGGTATCGTGATCACACAAGTATTTTTTCCGCCTCCATATTATTCTCTGGTGAGAAATGAGAATGACCATGGTGTACACCGACAGAAGGTGGAGCACTACATCCAGAACTCTACATGCAGCTGTAACACACTAGCCAATAGCAGAGTGGAATTCGGAAACATAGTTGCAGTTTTGACATCATTGGTATGTAGCTAATAGCGAAAAGAAATGATACGTTTATGTTTGCACTGAGCCTGATGCACTGTCAAGTGGAGGAAAGGGATGCCAAAATTTCTGTATGGGCACAGAAACCTGTCAAAGTTGTCTCCAGTGTAGTAATTGGTAAAGACTCTGTGGCTCACGAGACTAGGTACAATATAATGCAGCCTGTTGGGATTTTTCCCTGAGTAAATGAAACATGGATAACTCAAAATTTGGATGGGTACCCCTCTTTCGTATATGATCTGGGATATATATTTGTGATATATGGTGACTTTTATATGTGGTAATATTGTAGTTTGGTATTAGTCATGAGCGAGACCGAAAAAAAAGGCTGAGTAGGAAGCCATTCAACCACCTGATTCAATACACCATCTTTTCCTTCTGCCAGCCAAAAAAAGTGGAAGATCCAATGAAATTGTAGATCATGTGACTATTGCAGCCAGTGCGAAATACGTGCTGGCGGTTTGACTACCCTAGCCTGTTGCTTATGATTGAATTGTTCTGAGGGTTGTATTATATAGTGAAATTCACACTGAGGCTACTAGGCAGCTGGTTTACGAATTTTTGTGATTTCTTTTAGGAACTTGAGTTTTCTTCGGAAACAAGGTATTGGATAAAAAAAGTGTTTAAATTCCTAGACTACCCATCTACTGCTCACCTCACACTTGGTGTGGTCCTCCACCACCACTCCTCAGGCGCTCAACTGAAATACACAAAAAACAACACAACAAACTAGAAAAAAAAAATAATAAAAATAAAAATTGATATTAAAATTAAAGCTAACAAAACTGTACCCATAGAGACCACAACCAGTTCCATAACCCTTTACCATTTAAAATCATTTATACCAATCTTGTGCTGGTTACAAAATCAATGTATTGCAGTATATCATTTTAAATAGTAAAGGGACATGTAACTAGTTGTGGTCTACATGAGTACGGTCTTATTTTGCTTTTTTTCTTCTTCTTTCTTCAACAGGTCGTTTTTCATATTAGAAATGTGACTATTTTTTAGGTGAAAGCCAGCAAAGAACCATCCCAATGAGAAGGTTATGCCTCTGGTCCCATTACATGCAACAGAGGAGCAAAGACCTGCAAATTCATTGGGAAACCAAGCAGCCAATGGCACAGTCTTGCTAGATATTTTTTCCTCTTGTAATGAGTGAAATACTGTATTTTCACCACTCACCTCAAGTAGATGCTCGCTAACAGTGGCCTCCTCTAATTAAAAATAAATGCCGCTCTAGACCGCCCCATTTATGATTTTGTCCACTCTAAACTTTGAACCCACATACAGCAATGTGGTAAGGAGACGCGCAATTTAGTCTCCACTGACAGTCGCGAGAAATCCAAATTTAACATTATCTGCAGCACTTCTTGTTAAGCGGGACGAAGAAATGTTGCGTTGTTTAGTTTACACTTAAGTAGTGGCAAATCCCACTTCACCAGCAGCTATGTAGCTATGACTACTTTTTTTGCCTTTTATTTTTGCTGATGACGACACTCGACGCTATAAACATCGCCATTTCATAAACTGCCGTATTTTTTTTAGTACAGTAGGATCAGATGCAGGCTTGCTGGCAAACAGCTGGAGTTAGATTTCACTCTGCAAGCTCTAATGAAGCTTTTTGCTAATGGCCGCAAACAAAACTACGTTCAGTGTGCAAATAAATCCACTGATATTGGCACCAATATTTCATTTCCACTCGCCATAACTCGCTAGGCTTAACCCGTGATCAATACAAGCTGGTAGTAAATCTTGTCTCTCCACTCCAATAGTTAGTTTTTGTGATATACAGATAATGCTGGAGTAGTGTGCTCAGGAATAGCACGAGAGGACTCGATTTACAATACGTTAACTATGTGATATACTCTACTGCACCTTTTTTCTTTAATTTTTTTTTACCATTAGTAGGCGTGGCTAGACGCGCACTTACGTACATACGCGCAATCATTCATGACCCTCATTGACGCAACGTTACTCGAAGCAACGAAAGCGTCGAATGGTGGACAAGTATTGTGAAACAGTCATTTACTACAGTGCAATTTCCTCCAGCAATGGAAAAGCTTACTTGCGATAAGGACGTCAGAATAAAGATAATGCGACGGAAATTGGAGTAAGTTGTTGATGGGGAAGGCTAGTGTTTACAGTTGTTGCCTGTGTATAGGAACTCTGGATTGTTTTCAGTTTGTTTTCCAGAGGTGGTATAGAAGCATAGTTTATTTATATTTGGGGCAATATGTCTCACGAAGATAAAGAATATTGTGAAGAAATATTTCAAAGTGTTTTGCAAATGTGATGGTGATTAACTTCTGATCATTGTATCCCGCGCATAATGTTCCTCTCTTTGGGCAAACACATCTTGCATTGTGGCAGCACAAAGTTATAGGTTTATAATGGAGCACTACTATTTCAACTATATATTTGTATGAGACTTCCATTAAACATGTCCTGCTGGATTACTATAAAGCAAACTTCTAAGTGATATGTAGCTTTGACCTTGAAATATCTTTTCTAGGTGTCATCGTCTACTCTATGAAATTCAAAGACACCGGCAGCTGGTTTTCCAGGGAGAGCCATTTTATTCTACGTGTTCAATCAAACTGGGACGACTGTGGAATACAGGTGCTCACTGTCCCGGTTGTGGTAATAAAGTTTGCAAGAACTGCAGGCTCACAGCTCATGACCATTCACAAAAATTTATTTGCAAAGTGCGCAAAATGAAGTGGTAAGTGCAGTCATCACCAATTTCTATATGTTCGTAAAACATATTAAATTGCCTCATGTCTACATCCAACACCGTTTCTGAATAACATGCTTCATCCTCAAAACCGAGTTGCTTCCTTGGACAATGAAGACTTTCAAGTTCTAGTTGATCATTGTGTGAACAATTTAAAAAGCCAGCTTGTTCCTTCATCACTGATATGAGCAGCCTCAATACATAAGTTTCTTCAGGTAATCCGTTTTAAGTTGGTGAATAGGTGACAACTAGAAGCCCACCTGCATCAAATCTCAAGTAGATGTAGTTGCTGGACACTATTTTACATTATTGAAATTATATAGTTGTTAAAACGGTAGTTGACCTCCTCTGGTGGGGTAATTCTACTCTGCTGTAGCCAAAACACATGTCTTTAAAATATTGCAGCCTCAAACAATTGCATCCCGACAGTTCATATCCATGCCGAATTATTCCATTACTTCTTTTTTTAGCACATTCTATTTAGCATGAGCACTAACGTGTCTATATTCACAAGTTCAAATCAATGTACATAAATATCATGAATCATGTATCTATAATACAATATACTTTTGCTGCAAGTGTTTTCCCAATTATGCCAGATCACAACCTCATTTGCATTCATGCATACATAACTTTTGTTCAATCATACGCTCATCATTGCACACTGGTACAAGATAAAATTATGTTAGCAATTTATTTCCTCTTCTTGACATTGGTTCCTGGTGGTATGAATAGGTGTCATTAAACATGTTACACAACAAAGAGAATATTTTATTGGGTCACACACACACTGTCTTACTTTTGGCAACAGGCTTATTGAGAAGATCGCCGTGAAGTATGGGATCTCCTGTTCTCCCCTTCCTCTGGTTCCACCTACGTATGCTGCAACCATCTCCAGCTCCAACAAAACAAAACATGTTGGACATACGTATGGGAGTGTGCTTTTCAAGACTCTCTTATTGAATGCCATGATTGGTGAGTGTTTGTTGCAGTTATAACCAATTTTGATGTGAGAAAGTGCAATTGCTATGAATGTTTTTTTGCAGAAGAAGCTTCAGAAGAATGCCACCATGCTCAAATCACGATTGAGTCATCTGTCCCTTCTCTCTCTCCAACCTCTTCCAAATCCAAAATCACAGCATCCGTTCCAGCCCCCTCTATTAGTCACATCTCAGCCATTAATGCGTCTCTCTGCGTAAAATCTTCACAACTGTCAGAGTGTGACTCAGATCAGCATATAATGTGTGCTTCCAATGTCATTCGCACTAAGAAACATGATGTAAGCAAGTCAATGTGCATGTAGATGTAAACCTGTTTGGAAATTCGCGGGAATTTCATTACTGATGGAGCTATCGATGTTCTATGAGATACAAGGATAAATTCAACAATGTTGATTATAGTGGCTCATTGTTGAATCATGAATCATATATCATGTCCAGTTTTGTAAGCAAATCGTGATCCCCATTGAGTGGTACTTATCACTCCATGTTGGCGCGATATTGGCAAAATTGATTTTAATTGGTGAGATGCCTTCTTTGCAGGTTTGATTGGGATTATTTCACAGACTTTATGAGCAATTGAAACAATCTCAAGTCTCCAAGGAAAAGTCATTAAACCCATTTTTAAAAGCGTTTGCCTAAAAGCAGTTGCAGCTATGTGGCACTTGCTGCACCATAAAAAATGCGAGGGTAAGATGAAAAAATAGTTGGAGAGCTGCGAGTAGCGAGAAACACCAGTCACATACATGTGTAGCAGCAGTCCAGCTTTCCCAGTTGGATTGGAACTGGAGTAGGAGGTGATCTTGGAATTTTCTGTCAATTGTCAATTCATTGCATGGATTTAAAAAGAGAATATGACCGTAAATGCAGAAATAAGTTATTTTCTTACCATCATTTCAGTATATGTCAAGGGAGAAAAGTACTTCAATTTTGGGGGAATTATAATGTTTGGACAAATTAAATGCTTAATTTTTGTTTCATGATTTATCTGGTAATGTTTGTAGAAGATTGTTTCCATTCAGCTTGTTGGAGCACATACGTCTGTGGTTTATGTGAGCATCAAGCCATTATTGGTATTTATCCCAATCAATGTTATACTGTGAATACACTTGTGCAACACTGTAATTGAAGAAGAGCACACCAATTAAAAATTCATAGTCAAGTCCGAGGCTGAGAGAATTATTTTTTCTTCGTTTAATGCATTTGTTAGCATCAAACAATAATGTGAGTGTTTCATATCTGCTGTGCCAAATAATAAATTGGACTTAAGTTACACGATGCTTCTCAAGGAATGATTGAATGCAGTTATGATCAAGCATGTCTACATGAGAATTTAACCAAATGGTTTGGCTTGAAATGGCTGTAATACCAACAAGAACTTATGATGTAGAAAATAACATGTTTATCCCACTTTATTTCACTAGACGTTGTTTTCTCCGTATTCGTATTATCGCCCAACCAAACGTTTTGCACTGCTTCATCGATGAAGAAGGATAACACTCGCATGAAGCCCATAATATAGACCTTTACATATATTAGTTTCAGTGATGCTAAACAAATGTAGGTTAAATGTTTCTCATGCATGTACAATGATCATTACATTGTTAATCCGTTTGATGGGGGATAGGTAGTTTAGTGAAATGAGAGGTCTGTTTAATGTGGTGAGTGGGATCCCTTGTCAATTGTTCCTGTAGATTGAACCGAAGGAAATCCTGGCCATATTAATGTGGATAGGAATGATTCTGACGCTTTATGTACTGAAGTGATGTTATGGTGTGAGGGATGAACAAATAATTATATTGATGAAATGGCCAAATATATGATTAACATACTATTGGTTCTCTTGGTATTTTTTTCTTTTGGTTCTCCCTACCACAGAATTAGCAAATAAGTGTCCGTTCTGCTTCCACATTGTGGGCAAATCTTTAAAAAGACATACGCTGAAATTATGATCCTTCTACTTGCATCATTTAATAGATATAGTGTAAATGTTTCTGAAGGCATTATGACATGTTTGTTAATGTATAACAGTCATTAATTTTTTGAGTTTCCTTACCCATTCCATTGGTTAAGGATGTATGCTTGACAGCTGGGCTGTTTGGTTTTGATGTTTTTCCTTTTTTTAAACCTAGTTTGATGTTTCCCATATTCCTCTACAGTCAGGTATCCCTTTGAGTCATCCATGACGGCTATGGCAGGAAGACTATTCTTGGGTATCCAACTTGCCAACGACAGTGTTTCAGTCCACATCAATAGAGGACAAATATTAGCTGAGGCTAACCAAAAATGGAGCCCCAATCCTTATATTACAGTTTGCCTTGTACCTGCCACAACCTTGAGTCGAAAGATGAGTACCGAAATTAAGATGGAGACACTAAATCCTTTATATATGCAAACATTAAAGGTTAGTGAAAGACATGCATTATGAGTGTTTTTCCTCTAGATGTAATGATGCTCAGTACACGTTATGAATTTGTTTGTTTCAAACATTTGGAATGTCACTAGTTTTTTGCATCCAGTTTAGTGCACAAAATCAAAGGATTCTTTGAAATTTTTGAATCTTTTTGAGAGCTAATATCGTCTGAAACCACCATTGTGGCAGTTATGAGGTTGCTGATTTGAATTTTTAGCTGAGATAAATGGTTTTTGAGTTGTTGTTTTTTGTTTTCATACTCCTTTTTGACACAAAGTTGCGGTCAAACCCTTATAAGGAGAGCTCCGTAGCATATTCCCAGATTAGGATAATAATGTTCCTTCTCTGGTTTCTCTGTGACCGATTTATAGTTCCATCTTGAGAACTCAGACATTGCTCTGTACTCTCTCTGGCTGTGTGCATGGGACTGGGGCAGGAGTGGCATCGACAGGTTTCTAGGCAAAGTTAAAATTCCACTCTCCAACATTGGCACAGAAGATAACTGCGGAGACAGCTGGTATATGCTGCAAAATGAGGTAAATGCCACAAATAACCTTAAAAGTGAATCAACTTTAGCCAAAGTGAAATGTATGCTTTGATTGATTGGTGTTCAATCTCGATTATGAATCATGATTTAGGAATTATAATTAGTATAATGTGCTGGGGAATTATTAACATATTACACTAACCTGTGGAAAGTTTTCATTGAATTTTATCGTATTATTTTTATGCACAAATTAGTGAATGCAATACACGTCCACTCTTGCACATATTTGACTTGAAATTTTAGTTTTATTACACCATAACATTCAAGATCCATGTGCATTTATGCTGTCTCACATAATTGTTGCCATATTCTCTAGGCAAAGATACCTGCTATGCAAGACCCTATTGTGTCATCTTGGAAAATATTAAGGCAGACAGTTCTATTTACGGAAGGGTACTCCTCAGTGTCAAATATTTCAATGGCCGTATTTCAATACTCATCAATAGAGCACAAGGTTTAGTTGTGGCTCAACAAGATAAAAACACTAATCCGTACATGAGTGTTTGCCTCGTATCTGACATGACCAGGTATCATAAGAAGAAGATCAAAATTATAAAGAAACAATTAAATCCAGTGTACAGAGAAACATTTCAGGTTAGTCAAATATATAATGAATGCTTGTGAGTCTTTTTCCTCTTGATATAATGATGCGAAGAAGAAAAATCACTTTTTGTTTCCCAAGCTTTTACTGATAGTTAAGGTTGGCAAATACAAATTAAGCAGAGAGCAACCATTGCTTTGATGACATCAGACAGGAAAGGTTTCAGTTGTTAAGAAGCAAGCATGTTGGATTAAAATGAAGGAGAAGGGTCATGGTGGCCATTACGACACAATGTTCAAATGACCATGTTGTTAATGGATTGAATGAAGCTGTGCAGGACATGGTAAATGAAATACCTCACCCAAATCCAAATACGTCAGTGTCAGAACTCTTTACCTTCAATTACAAGCTGATTTTAATAGCATTGATCCCTACCGTTCAGATTCATAAGTGCTGATATGTTTATATATTGTATATGTACATTATACACATTGGATTTCCTCTGTGGCCAAAGAAATTCCATTCTAACAGGACCATTAAAATATAGTCGAAATATGTCACAGAAAAGCAGAGGAAAAAAGTGGTGGCCAGTGGGAATTTACTCAAGGTGAAGCTCTGACTGTCTGTTGTGGTGGGTTTGAGGAGAAAAAAAAATGTGACTAAAAAAAGTTATTGTTTCAAACATGTGGCTACAAATGATAATTCACCTACATTGCCACTCCCATTGCCAGCTACTCTAGATACACAAAAGATTATTGATCCAATAACATGTATTATAATGTCTTGAACTAATCAAATAAACGACAAGAGCCTTGCTCAGTTGAACACAAACCTCCGCCATGCTGAGAGTTTTTCATCCATCGCAATCTTAGTATGTCTTGCATGCATTACTGGTGTTAATATTTTCATGATCAAACTGAGTAATTGAGCTTTAAATATAACTAGATGCTAGCTTTGACTGCAGGCTTGGGCTTGGGGAGTTTCGAGTGTTGTTAGATTCAAACGCTGGATCTTCACAAAGATCTATTAAATGTTCCTTGTCCAAATCCATCCATAAATTTTCGAGTATCCCGCTAACAGACAAACATCAAAAACAAACAGACACATGTGCATTCTTAACAATCCGTTGTTTGAGGTATATGTTTTATAATAAATTTTAATAGTGTCACACTATTGATTGATTGACCACCAAATTTGTTTCATATTTTATGACATTATATTTAGCCTGCTGATTAAGTTTTCATGCCGAATCAATTCAAAGTGTTCGTGTAATTGGATTGGAAATATAGTACGCTGCGGTTTAAACTCTCTATTGATTTGAGCAAACAAAATCTATGCAAAGCTGTAAACTTGCTACAAATAGATCCTTCCAATTGTGGCTACTTTCTCAAGACAAGAAAATTCAGAGATATTTTAGGTGAGCATAGCCACCATTGAACCTTTCTCTGCAGGACTTCAAGAATTAGTAACTAAGGTCTGAAAGAGAGCAGGTTCGCGATGTCTATTACAATTTTTGGACAAACGTTTGTTATTATTATTATTTTTTTGCTTGCATGCCCGGTTAGCCCGGATTTATGATTATTTAATAACAATATAGGCACGTTGGAAAACATCAGGTAATTACCATGTAGCTACGTATAACCTTTTTTGTAACAGGGACCGTATTTGCACTGTTGGTAGGAACTTATGACGGTTGATTGGTTGGGCTTCTCCTTTTTTATTTTTTGTTGCTTAACTGTTTAAGTATCCTCCATCCACCAATGTGCATATTAATATGATGATGTCTGCTATATATTTACAACCATAAAATATGAGGACGAACAACATCAATTCTAACAACACAATCAACAAAAGTGACATCTGTCAGGATAAATATGGTGAATGTATACTGCCCACCAGATCTACCATGCATTATGTGAATAAATAAAATTGTTATCTTACTTTGGTTTCAATGTGGTCGATGTAGTTCTGTGTTGAGCATTCTTGGATAACTCAGTGTTCTCTCTTGCTATGTGCATGGGACTGGAATCGATTTGGCAAGGACAGGTTTCTTGGCGTGATTGTACTACCAATGTCCAACATAGATTTGAAAGATGTCGATGGCTGCTGGTACAATCTGGAAAAGGAGGTAATTTCCTGTATATGTATAACAGCTGCCTCATTTTCAAATGTATTTATTTAGACGACTAATTAATTGTATTCACAAATATTTTCTTGATCGAACTGCATGCTTGAATCCCTGAATGCTACAGTTTGTCATTTGTTATTATATGTGCTGAAAATGGGATTGGCAACAAACTTTATTTGTCCTTATTTCAACAGCTCAAACTTGAATTAACTTTTCACTATATTTGTTTCGTTAGAAAGCGTACTAAGCACGTCATTAAAATCTTCTCCATTGTGATACATAAGCAGACAAATGAAACTATTTCACCATATCTCAACATTTTCACAATATCTATAATTATTACTGAGAGAACACAACATTCAAGGAGGGGTGGATTCGGCACAATCTTGTTTGCTCGGCATATAGGCTTCCAGAAACTGCTCTAATTGAATGAATTAAACCAATTATGAAACAGCAGCTCAGTTTGTCAGATGCTTTAATTTTTCCGCACATCTCATTAATTTAGTTCCTACGTGTAAGTAATTAGTTTTTATGAAGACAAAAATTTTCACATCCGCGCTAAGAGGGCTAATTGGAATTTCTACACAATTAAACAAGTCAACTTCTACTTCTTTGAATGATTAACGACCATTTTTTTTCTAGTTTGAAACCGTAAGACAATCTTTTGGAATTGTTTTGGGAAAAAAAAAAACATGTTTATCTTGATAGTTATCACGAATAGAACTTGTGGCCGTTACTCATTCAAAGAAGTGGAACTTGATTTGTTTAATTGTATAGAAATTCAATTAACCCTCTTAGCACGGATGTGCAAAATTTTGTCTGCATAAAAACTAATTCCTTACACATAGAAACTAAATTAATCCCAATATAATTAAAAGTGCCTAGCAGTAAAAATTTAGAAAATCTGTGGCAAATCAAGGAGTTTTCATCTGAGGACTTCCTTCTTTGGACACAACCTAGATTAGAGCAGCTGCTATAATCACAGCTGTGGTTTGGTACTTAATAGCTTTCTCACAGCACACAATTGCTCTATTGAACAAATCAGTTGTTTCTGAGAAATCAGTTAATAACGGGTTAGTTTTTATCTGTGGACTTCCTTCTTTGGAGGAAACAATGACCAGACCATTAACTTGAGCTAAAGCTGAGTGCTTTCACATGACAAATGAGTGCCCTGATGATAGTGTTATTTATACAAGTTAATTGGTAGGAATCCCAATCTGTGGCTCCGAGTAACTTTGTTGTTATATCCCCTAAATCGTTATCTTTGTCTTCCATATATGGAACAAACCTGGACAAGTCCATTATCTTGAACTTCTGCTGTGTCTTGAGGTTCTTTATTTCAAATGGCTCAAAAGCTACCTATTTATATAAGTAAGTTAAAAGTAGTGTAATTAGCCTGAGCTGTGGCACCGTGCAAACTTGGTTGCTAATCGGTTTAGATTTCATTTTGGGACTTTCTTCTTTGGACCAAGCCTAGTCCAGTGCAGCAGCTATAGCTACAGATGTGGATCATGGCTATAGCTTTCTCGTGGCTCCCGAATGCTTAATCTGATAATAACTCTGTATCGCTCTTGATAACAGCTAACCGTATCGAGTGCATAAAATGTTTTACATTTTTGTGCATTAATGCTACAGGTTTAAAAATATTTGCCACCAACACAGCGCAGTTTCAGGTATTAGTGCTTTTTCATGGTATAAAATTGCAAAAATTAAAAAAAAAAAAAAAAAATTTCTTGTGAAAATATGGAAGAAAATATTACTTCTATTTTCATTCAAATTCCTTTGTATCTAGCCTTATTTAATACATTATCTTAATATATATTTTATTATGTCATGCATTCCAGTAAGAATAAGTTCAAGAATTAATCTACCTGCATCTACTCTTGGAAAGGCGGTTACTATTGAAAGGTAGCAATCATTATGTAAATTGTTGTTGAAAGGAGTACAAATAAATTTTCTTTGATCAATAATCGCAACAGCAATTTGCAACTGACAGTCGCTTTTGTGCAATTCCTCTCTTTCTCTAAGCTCTCTCGCAATGGAAGGCTTCAAGAGTTCTTATTCGTATGGAAAAATAACCAGAATCCCTTTTCCTATCGGAAAGGAGTTCCTGCTAGATGGATTTTTATGTAAATTGTGGCAATTAATATACTGCTGTTTTATTCTAGTGACTAAATCATTCAAGTTTAAAATTTTGCAAGTTTACATCTACATGGTGTGATTACTATTAGATGGATAATTTTTGTAACCATTCGAAACTGAAATCCATGGTTGTAATAGGGGTGTGATTAAAAGTGGAAGAGCGGTCAATAGTGTGTAATTTATAGTAACATTTTCTTATATACAGAAATAAAACCACCACTTTCTTTCTTTTTGATTCTGTCTTTTCCATGTTTTTCAGGATGTTGCGCATGAATGGGCTACTCCACAAAGAAAATTGCTACAGCGATTAATGAAGCAAAAAACAAGTAGTGCACTTGCTGAATCACAATCAGCAACGATTTCAAATCAATCGTCAGAAAATTCGGAAGGAACAAAATGCTGATGGCCTTAAAAAATTGATGTGCTTGGTCAGGACCATCAACACATTTGCTAACAGTCGACACCTCAATTCTCTAGGAAATCAAAACTGTGCTCATCAATGTCATCAATCCCTTCCCACAGGAATATCAATTTCTACAAAATCAATGGCCATCAGCAACTAATTTCTCAATGCTCATCAACACCTTCCACCAGGGCAATCAATTCCTAAAAGACCATCAACATATCCTTCCCTAAGAACTAACTCTAGGACCATTAATACTAGTATCTCAGGGGTCGTCACGAACCACCACAACATTTCATTGTTGAGGAAGGTGTTGATGGCTCTTGAGCAAGGAGGCATATTGGCTCTAGAAAGAGATCTTTGAGAAGGATAATGTTGATGTCCTTTCAGAAGTAGATAGTCTATGTAGAAGTTGTTGATGAGCATTGAGAAATGAGTTGCTGATGGACATTGATTTCGTAGAAATTGATATTCCTGTGGGAAGGGGTTGATGCCTTGTATGAGCCAGTGTTGATTTCCTAGAGAAGTGAGGTGTTGGCTGTAAGCAAATGTGTTGATGGTCCTGATCAAGCACATCCTTTTTCAAAGGTCATCAGCATTTCGTTCCCCAAGGGTAAATATCTCGTGTATTCAAAACATTCTTCATCTAGGGACATCAACATCTTCTTCATCAAAGGCTCTCACTCCTTCCTTCAATATTAAGTGACTACATCTTCCTCAATAACCACAAAGCCTCCTTCCTCAAGATAGTTAACATATACATCTTCCTGTGTCCAATACTTTTGCCTTATCTCTGTACACCCCTCAGATATACTTCTATTACTAGCTATTTGCATACTGATATATATATGGATACACATAATTATATATATATTTTTTTTTATATTTAACTGCATTGTCTATTGAATTACAAAATTAAACTCTGATTTAACAATGGATAGTTATACAACACATTGTGCAATGGGTAGCTCTATGTAACTGTATTGTTATGTGGAAACTTGATACAGAATATGTATTGGTTAATAAGCTACACAGTGAGAGAAATAGGGGGTCATTCTTGCAGCCACTTTGAACAGCATGCGAGAGCCATAGCAGCCAATGTCCTAACCCTGGTTAAGTGATGCACTTTAATTCTTTTCAAATTGCGCTCGACTTGATTTCTGTTCTTCAACTAAGAGCTGCCATTGGAAATAAAAAAATTAACAACTGCATAAACAAAAACAACTACAAAATCAACGGCCAGAGCACATGCTAAACTTAGGAGGTAAATGTGTATAAACCGGAAAGAGAAAATTTATAAATCTCTCGATAGCTTGTTGGGCCACAACAACCAAGTTAGCTGCCTAATAACAAGAGATGCAAAACTTTGGTAGTGCAGCTCGTTACCACATTTGGCTAAGTGCCCCAAATATGTGGGACAGTAAAGAATTTCAAATTTTCTAACTTCTGTTCTTGTTGCTTCTGTCCTTTTATATACCTGGGCATGAGAGGTTCATTCTGATACATCATATATCTGTGATTAGCTTGGCTGATTCATATGAGTTATATTCTAGCTAGTGATCAGTACTAGTGTCAAATCTACATCCAGCAATGAAAAGCAAAAGGGAAAATAAATCTGAACCCTACTGAATGAATGATTGTTTAATGAAGAAGTTCAAATGGTTAAGTGTTAGATATAAGGCAAAACTACAAACATTTGATGTAGGTAGTTACAACAATTTTTTTGTGGGTGTTTTGGGAATATGTTGCATTAATAAAGAGTCCTTTGAGCCTCGTTAATGAATATCTTGTGTATGAGCTGCTTTATTATTATTATTATTATTATTATTATTATTATTATTATTATTATTATTATTATTATTATTATTATTACTATTATTATTATTACTACTACTACTACTACTACTACTACTACTACTACTACTACTACTACTACTACTGTTGTTGTTGTTGTTGTTGTTGTTGTTGTTGTTGTTGTTGTTGTTGTTGTTGTTGTTGTTGTTGTTGTTGTTGTTGTTGTTGTTGTTGTTGTTGTTGTTGTTATTATTATTATTATTATTATTATTATTATTATTATTATTATGCTTATTATTATTATTACTCTTATTATTATTACTACTATTATTATTATTATATTTATTATTATTATTATTATTATTATTATTATTATTATTATTATTATTATTATTATTATTATTATTATTATTATTATTATTATTATTATTATTATTATTAATTCTATTACTACTACTACTACTTCTACTACTACTACTATATATCTATTTCAGCCCGCTTCATGAAGGCATGTCATGAGGGTACCAGAGCATAGAACTCGACATGGAGCAACGATAATCTCTAAAGAGTTTTGGGGGAAAACAAAGGCCAGTGGAGCAGAGCTAGAGAACTGTGCTGAATGGAATCTACTTTGAGTGCAAAGCATATCATTACAATATGAATCAGTCACTACTTGCTATAATACAAGAACTACCTTCCAACACCTTAGAGGAGAAGTATTGCAGTGTTTGGTGATGGCTAATAAAGTATGTTATTCCCTCAATCATGAAGAATTGGAGTAGCTTTTCACATTTTTCTAGGAATATATGGATCTATTCACGAGAGATAATTTTGGACGAACTGAAAAATTCAACCATATGATAGACACATCTAGGTATCAACTAATTGACCTATAGGCCCAATGGATTTCACTTGTATGATGGGATGAAGTAATGAAGGTTTTGAATGATATACACGAGAATGACATCATCCAACCCGTAAAAGGTCCGTTGGCTTAACTAGCAGTATTTTTCAAGAAGATGGATGGGTCAACTAGATTTTTCGAGGACTGCAGGTGATTGAATGTGGTTGCAAGGAATGATGCCTACCCACTTCCCAAAGTAGACAACAAACTTGACTCTATTTCGGGTATAATTAATTCAGTTTTATTGATCTGATTAGCAGATTTTGGAAAGTGGAAGTCAGCCTGAAGATCGGTTTAAACTGCTTTCTGTTCACATGCAGATTATTTGAATTTAAAGAGATGTCATTCTGACTGTTTTGTGCTCATGCAATGTTTGAATGATTTATGGACATAGTAATTCCTGGAGTAGAGTGGCTAAGTTGTATAGCTTATATAGACCCATGACTTAAATATGATCAATTAAAAATAATTATAGCAATTATTCTATCTTTCTAGTCAATGTTTACTTTGTCTACCATAGCTTGAGCAATTTCTCTTTCCTGGTTTGTTAGCACCATTTCAAACAATTCTTTGGAAGAAAGGCAACAATTATTAGCTACTAGAGATTATTCATCACCAGGTAGGGATGATCAATGCTGTGGATTACGCTCTCATGTAGCAAACACTGCATTGTTGGAATAAATGTGGTGCTAGGAGATAGATATTGGATAACCTAGACTTCATTACTATTAATAACTTGGTCTTAGCCAGCAAAATGTCTCCTGCCAACAACATAATTGGCCTGTTTGGAGAGCAAAGTGAACTTCACAAGAGTGTTGAACAAGAAAGCTTCTGATGCTATACATCGTAGTACCATAGATAAATGAAATAACAGGATTGAAAATACAAGCCATATGCAAAAACTAGCATATTACAGACATGTGTATACCACTTCACTACTTCTAAGCTGTTAGATGCCGTTAGCAACAAAACTGAAGTGGGAGAATTGTTTTGTTGTGAGATGGTAGGTAGCATCCCAGTATCTATTATATAGTAGCATATCTGCTACTAAATTTATCTTGTAGAACAAATGGCATTTAGTCTAGTTCATATGAATAAATACATTGCCAAGTATTTGGATGGTATATGAATGAAAACTTGGTTTTTCAAGTATCAAGTCAGAAATAAAACGGTCTGTTATGGGTTTTTTTTTTACAAAACTTGTTTTTTCAAGTATCAAGTCAGAAATAAAAAGGTCTGTTATGGGCTTTTTTTTTACAAATTCCTCCTGCATACCTTTGATATGATCAACATCCTCAGCCATCAAGGTCATGGGCATCAATGAAACTAAAAGAAGTGGATACAAGGTATTCTGGTGGCTTTGTTTCAAAGAACTTTTGAAATGCAATTATTGAAAAGCTTTCAAACACAAAATAACATCAATACTAGATTATTGTTGATTGTACAAGTTGTTCAGCTAAAACTGCCACAGGCTGGCTATCGGGAAGGTAAATTTTGAACATGCAATGACTGAGCTAATTCAAGGCTGCCTCTCCAATAGTTTTTTCTCATCATCCAACTATTGCACATAATTGCCAGAATTAATTCTCTTTAGGATTCTGAGAAAAACATTCACTGAGTACACACTGACCCTTCATTCCTTGGTTTGTGAGGAGGTATCTGGGAATCTCCTCAAATTATTTCACTGCACAAGAAATAAATGTCACAATAATAAAATTAAAGTTTGCATTATATCTTTTGCTACTGCTTCAAACATCAAGTGAAAATCACCTGTCAAATTTTGTCCCACTATTTTTTTCTTTCTTCATACACATTTATGCCTTCTCAAATCTGGAATATCACCTCAGGAATTTACACCTGCTGTCCATATTTCAAGTAAGCCCCAAAAGACATCATCGATCTGATGTAGATTGCAATTATTTATGAATAAAATTAGATCATCTTATTACTTTAAATTACATTTAGCTTGTTATCATCGGGGCTGGAATATGGTTTCAAGTTTTCCTTTCACTTCATGAAACATTCTTGCACATTCCACATATTAAGGGAGGTCTATCCCATTTTCCTCCGAAATTTAAAAACATATTTGTGGTTGTCATAACTTTTCGCCCCTTTCTTCTGTGCAAATAATTATTATACCAGCTTGTTGCTTATTGTGTGTGCTTTAAGATGATATGTAAAAAGTCTCTATAGGCTCTTTTTCTTAGAAGATATAGCCAAACACACAAACAACATGGTTTCATTTTGGAGTAATTTTGGAGTAATCTAGTGGAAGTGTTTAAATGGGTCTGCTGGACTACAAAACTCAGAGTGAGGGGGAAAATATAGAAACAAAATGAAAAATGTTTTAACTAAAAAGATATTGGCCAAAAAAAAAAGAAAGAGAAAAAAAGCAAACAAGTTTATCAATAATATTCCACATTGTTAGATTTCTGATCACCAATTATTAAACAGATATAAGTATCGTATTCGGTGTTCATTAAGTCCACATTCGTTTGGCTATTATTGAATCATGAATGTATCTGCCAATATTTTGCTTCAATGTGACTCATCAGGGGTTTAGTTGTCAAATTACATTAACAACTGGCTTTCAGAATAAAAATTGCAGTGCTAAAGTGAGATGGAGCAAGTCAATAGGAAATATACATGAAGAATGATCGATGGCTGCTTTGAATCAACAGGGTAGAAATATGGAGGAAAATGTCGAAAGTTATTGTCAGCTATTGATGAGAGTGTTGGAATTTACTGTCAGCTTCTACATGGTCTTTCCTTCAGTAATCTGACAATTTAACAGCCAGCAAACACTGCCGGATGACTACAACAATGGTGAGCTAGGCATCTTGTGGAAAATCAGCCTCTAATTATTCAAAGCAAAACTTTCAATTTCTACAAATGCACATTTCCTTTTCCAAACCTGCCATGCCACTGTGATGCACAACATCAGTATGTGAATCCTTGGATGCTGAAAATAAATAAAATAACAACACTAGGATACGTTAGAGTGCCGTTTACCAGAAAAATTGCCAAAAATGCTAGTTTTTACATTATGGGGCAGAACTTAAACATGTAACAATTACTCAGATTTTGGACAGTTACTGCAGATGGACTTGATACTAAAGCACATCAACCAATTTCTGCAAAATATTAACCATGAGCTGAAAGCAATATTTGTTAATTATCCTCTGAGGTTAATTTTAAAGATATTGTTAGTCAGGTTTTCAGGACTGCCCCACAATATTGGACACATGTAAAACTCAAAAAAAAAACCCCATAAAAATGCTTTTGTGAAATTTAATAGTTTTTTTCAGTGATCAATTATTAGCTTCAAAGTGAATAAGGAAGATTGAACTTTAAATCAAAATTATTTTGAAAGATTCTCCAGAAAACTAAATTGGTTCAAGAAATGGCTCTACAGAATGGCTTTTCTAGATTGGCTGAGCTCATAGAAACAAATAGGGGCATAATGATAAAAAAGCTCAAGATGATATTACTCAACAGGTTTATATGGCTTTGCAACAAAAATTACCATGTCAACGCATGATAAAATTCTATTCAATGTTTACGGTAGATTACCATAACAACAATTCATAAAATGGATTTTAATAGGTCAGCTTCCTGTTTCAATTGGTGAGATTGACTATTTTATATTTATTATACAGGTTATGAAATAATTTTCCAGATGAGTTATATGTAATTAAATTTTTGGCAATTTATGCTGGAAAGCAATATATGATTAGAAAAAAACAAACAGGTGGCTGGGTAGGGTGCTTTAGCCAGACAAAATGTTTTGCATTCTCTTTGCAAATATTAATGTTTCACCCCACCTTGCAACATTCCCAGTTAATATGTGGGTTGATTGTGTGGATTTAAAATTTCACACCCCTATTAGTGTGAATTTGTAGAGTATTGATATGAAAGAGCTATAATACAAATATTGAAACTTAGCTTGAATTATCATGCAATTATATTGCATCGCCTGTCAAATGGCCTACCCTTGGGAAAAATTGGCCAATCACGTCTGCTTTAATCCCCAACAATCCCCCACATACTGACTTGGAAGGGAAAATATATTGATGGGTGAATTACTATTAGCAGTTCACGTAAGAGCTAGAGGAAAAAGCTTCACCAGAACAATAATGATGCAGAAAGCATCTTGGCAACCTCAATTTCATCTTGTTATAGCAGGGTACACCAGTCTTTCCGCAAACAGACTGAATCTAGTGAATTTAGACAAAATGTTGTTAAAATATAAAGCTTGTTTGACATTAGGCAGAAATGTGATTTGGGTCAGGGGTTCACTTCACAAGCAATGCTAGCACTCCCTGAAACATATTCATAACAAATGATTTGTGCTCATCATAGGGGCGAATCGTTTTGAAAGAGGTAGGTACCAGTTTCATCCTGATATCTCTCACCACTAGCTTGTGGACAGTAGCTATCTTATTATCACTGCTGCAGATGGCATGCAGCTCGGCATGTAATTCTGTTCCACCTCGTGCAGAGATTTTTCCTCTTTCAATTGACCAAGGCATTTTCGCCATATTGATGACTAATTAACTGGATTTTCTACATCTTTTACACGTAACGGCGTCTCTGTATTTTTTGCATCCAGCAATGTCTGCTTGATTTGTTCAACCATGGCCTTCAGGTCTTCATCTTGTGACTTATGCAGAGCAGCAAACTGCCTCTCTTTATTGTTTACAGCAGTCTCTGAGTCAGGGTTAATCTCCTTTATGCGATGGTCCGCCACAATCGTTAATTGAGTTGTCTGGAAATGTACACATTGTAGCCAAGCATTTTCACTGATTAGACTAGTCACTGCTTCATCCATGGCAAAGTTAATTCTAACTTCAAAGTCATCATTAACCCTCGTCAGACCTTGGATGGTAACTTCTCCCTCGTTAAATTGCTCCTCTGAGTTGGTGACCCTATCGAGCATATACTCTTTCTGAGACAATGTCAGAGCTTCTATCTGGTTTTCAAACAGACTTCTTGTTTTCACTCTCTCTATGGCAGATTTGCGAAGCAAATTCTTGAATTGGCCCAGTTCGGCTTCCTTGGCAGCAAACTTTATCATCCAAACAGCAATCTGCCCTTCAACCTTCAACTCCTACTTCTCCAGAGATAGATATTTGATTTTCTCTGTATTCATGACAAGATTGAGTTCATCAAGCTCAGCTGCAATGCTATTCCTAGCCTGGTACAGAGTGAAATACTTAGACTGCAACTCACTATATGCTTCATCAACATTCCACAGTTTGTAGTTGAGTTTTTGCATAGCATCCGTGACTTCCTTCATCTTTGAGAGATATTCCATGTCCATTTTAGTCTTCTGCAAGGCACCTTCGCTTATAGCTGCTGCCAAATCCTCAGAAAGGAATCTGTTAGCTTCTTGCTCCTCATCCAGTAATACCTGGAGCAGAGCTATGTCTGCCACATTGCGCCTCAACTTGGACTGTGCATGCAATTGATCTTTATTCAGTTGAATACTGGTGTATACAAGTTCATTGTAGTGTGGATAGACATTTTTTAGCTTCCCCTTTGTTTTCAAAAAAGTGGCCATTACTTCATCCAGATCATTTACACCATTTTTCCGCTTCCAGAGGTGATCTTTGCATCGGTCCAAGTCATAAGACTTATTGAGATATGCATAAATAATGGCCAATCCAAAGGTAATCACTAAAAAAATTAAGGCTTCAGTATCCGTTAACAAGGTGGAATTAGGAATGAAAATAATTAAAGCTGAATTCTTGATGGTATCAGATTTTGGGGGTTGTTTTGTCATAACATCAGGGCCTATCACTTCAGGACCTATCTTATCAGGGTCATAGTTGGTGGCTGACTTTCTTTTCAAAGAAACCTGATTATGGATAACCAGACACTGGTGTATGGCATCAGAACAACTCAAGTTGTAACCCATACCTGTAACCATATGAACCGTTGGAAGCGAGTTGTAACTGGAAACTTCTTTTACAGGTGAGTCATCAAAGTCCAATTCATGTTTCCTGGCAGACTTGGTCATCCCCGGCATATCATTGAGATATAAACTACTCATTATAAGCAGTGCAGTAAACAGCAAAGTTACCGTTGAAATCAACATTAGCAAAATCGGATTGATCAACAAACAAATTTTACTCTTTTCAGAACTTTCGAAAAAGTGACGCGATTGATCGCGGACGCGTCTATATAGCATGCGCAGATTCGACCACAGTGTGTCAGGTTCAAACGGGCATGAGGACTTGCATGATTACTTATGGGAACGTCACGGCACTTCCTACCACGCCCACTTAATTAAAGTGACCAACAATAAGTGTATTTCAACCTATAGTCCCTATTGATGAGCACAACTCCTACATTATATTGTTTGTTTCAAAAATACATTATTAGAATGGAGAGCACAAAATTTGCTAAAGCTGGTTTTATTCACGTGTTCAGTCGAACGACGGTTTGCGAGTTATGGAGAGTGGAAGTAAAATTGTTAGTGCCAATGTCAGTTCTGAGCCTTTCTGTGAGCATGTTGCTAGTTCTTTTCTAAACGCATTGCTAGGCGGCTGTTCTATTGCTGCTGGTTCTTCTCAGAATTCATTGCCTGGCGACAGCTCACTGATATGTTTACTTGAAGAAGACGTTCCCAGTACATCCCAGAACGGGCGTGTACCTTGTCGACTCCATTTAGTGGAACTCAAGGGCTGGTTAGAGAGCAGTGCTGCTATTACTGTTGGGAAGAAGCCGGACCGTGTGAAGCGGTGAGATGGCTGTACAATAGTCTTAAAATGTTCTATCTTTCTAATATTAACCTCCACTCCTGGATTTGATGCAGTTTTTGTAATTACAATACTGCTTGCTTGGATGCTAAAATTGTGGACCCTGATGATTGTGATGGGAATCTGCCTTCTCATGTACAGTAAATCTGCTTTGACCCAAATGATGCCTATTTTTTCTGGTAAGTTCCGTCAGAGGGTGGGAGATAGTGGAGAAGTTTGGTATGATCTTCTGATAGTATCCACATAACCCGAGGAATGATCTGACTTGTTTTTTGGTTTAAGGTTGCTGATAGTTCTTAACAGCCGTGACCTTAGACTCCATGGGTAAGCCCACAGGACAAAGGGCGAACACATGTCCCATTCTGTTCCTGGCTTCTGCGTAAGTTTTCGGACTAGGCGTTTGAGTGTTGAGTTAAATCGCTCCACCATACCATCGGTCTGCGGGTGGTATGGGGAGGTCCTAATTCGCCCGATCCCTACTGTCACACAGAATTTCAGTACAGTCATGGATATGAAATTGGGCCCATAATCCGACAATGGTTCTTTGGGTAGTCTAACTCATGCAGTTAAGTCAACTAAGCAATCCACAACTGCGTTAGCTGTGGAATTTTTGAGGTGGTAGGCTTCTGGCCACTTGGTAAGGTAATCCATTATTACCAGGGTATACTTGTTTCCGGCCTTCGTTCTTCGCAATGGGCCAAATACATCCATAGCCATCCTTTAGAAAGGTTGGTTGCAGATAGGCAAGGAGTGGAGGGAAGCTTTGGCAGCCACCACTGGGCACGCCCTCTGGCAGATCGGACAAGACCTGCACAGTTCCTCCACGTCCTTGCCAACCCCGGCCAGTCTATCCGTTGCTGTATTATTGCTAGGGTCCGCTCTCGACCAAAATGTCCTGCGACTGTGAGTGTTGTGTGCCAGGCTCAGCACCTTACTCCTTGCTGCATGGGCTACAATGATAAGGGCCCCCCATCTGGTCAGAGTGTCAATGAGAGAGATTTTACTTAGTTGCAATGCCAAGATGGCACCATCGTTGAGCGGTTGTACACTCTTTCCCTTTTCCAGCTCGGGCTCAGGTTGAATCCTCGGAATTGTCGTCTCTTCGTCTTTTCCCTCACTCTCTTCCGTCTGGTTTCCTTCATAACAGGGGTCTAGGGTATGGATTTCGGGTCCATCACTCTCCAGGGTGAGGGCTTCCTCTTCATGCTGGGCTAGGGTTAGCTGCTGGGCTCTGGTCGTTACCATTCCCACTTCAATTGGGGTGGAAATGGGCAAGGTCATTTCCTCCCCCTTCTGGTCAGACATTTTTAGGACCTCCCTTAAATAACGCTTGAACTTGGGGACATCTTGTCCCAGGAGCATGTCCACTGACAAGTGCTCTGACACTCCCACGGCTATTTGTATGCCTCTCTCACTGTCTGCACACAGGGTCACACGGGTGGCTGGAAAATATTCCTTGCGTCTGCTGGCAGTGTTATAAGGAATGCTCTAGGGGAGGTAATCTTGGGACCTTACCACTCTGGGATGCATGATTGACTTTGAACACCCCTTGTCTAGCAGTGTCTCTATCGACCTCCCATTGACTTTAACAGGGCTGGTCTAATTGTGTAACTGGGCAGTCTCTCTCCACATTACACTACAATTGCCCCCCTCGAGCCTAACCCTGCAATCCCTACACTACAATTGGCCCCCTCGAGCCTAACCCTGCAATCCCTACACTACAATTGGCCCCCTCGAGCCTAACCCTGCAATTCTTTGTTGATATGACCTTTTTTCAACACCTATAACACTCAAGTTGGCTTGCTTCCTTGGTGGAAATGGTTTGGTCTCGATCTTGCATTCCCTCTCCAAGTTTCTTTGTTCAGGTGGTCGGGATTGGTAAGTTGTTCTATTGAGAGTGAGTCAGGGGCCCACTCTAGGTTTGGATCGTCTTTTAACTTCCTCCAGTTTCCGTTGATTGCCCAGGTACCTGACGGTGGCCTCAGCGAGTTCTTCAAATGTCCCTGGGTTGAGATTACGCATGGCAGTTTCTAGCCATCAGGGTAGTTTTTGATAGATTGTTTCCATCAGCATCAACTCTTCAGGGGCTTTATCTGACGTTCTAAGTCACTGACAGAAGTTTTGTCGGTGCTTCCTGAGCCACACATCCGGGTTGGCAATATCCAGAATCTGCCCAAATACCAGTTTTCTGTAGGTTTCTGAGATTACCTGGTACGTGGCTAGCAAGATTTTTTCACAACTTCGTAGTTAGCCTGATCTGATGGTGAGCCTAGGAAGGGGAACAGCTGCTGGAATAGGTACAAGGGGACTAGTGGCTGTGCTCAGGGCCCGAATCCTGCGGTCCTGCTGCTCCATGACGTTTCACTGATCTCCCTCTCGTTGCCGTTTGATCCTTTGGGCTTTGTCTTGCTCCATCTCGATCCATCGATCCATGAACTGATCGAGCTTTCCTGGTCAGTTGTGTCGTTCTGAATGCTTATCTCCTCCATCAGGAGGGTTTGCCTGGGGTGGAGGGGGGTCGACCTGACTCCTCAAACGATGATTCTCTCCCGGTCCTCGTCCTTCTGATACTGACATCGTTTCTTGAGGTGTATTACAAAAATTAATAAAGAAAAGCTCTAGATGGTTAGGAAGGGGTTTTCAGATTCCTTAGGCTTGACGCCTGAATCGTGCTCCTGCTAGCTAAACAGAAAAATATTCCTGAGCCACTATCAATACTAAGGATCTCACTCAGTTGAGATCTCACTGCTTCCACCATTGTGATGGGAATCTACCCTCTCAGTAACAGTGAGTCCGCTTTGACACAAACGATGCCTGTTCTCAAACACGGACTCTCGCTCAGCCAATGTTCTTATCAAGCCAAAGTCAAACCCCTCGCTTCGGGTTTGCTAACACCTTACTAGAAGAATTTTTAGGAAGTATCGTACTACAATAATATAGTAATTACTTTTTTCCAAGTGGGCCAGCGTTAGAGTAGTATGGAAACTGTGTTATTATGTAATCACAAATCTCTCCCAGAGTTAGCATCTTGTTGGGAAACTGCGAAATAGCCATGGCTATTAGTGCAATGTAAGAGTATGGTGGTTTAATATTGTCTTGGTTGCACTAGGAGGTAGTGGTAGACGCAACCTTCTTCTTTCGGTTCTTCTTACTGCCACCAGAATTCTTGCAGGGACCATCACCTGTTCCATTGGATATACAGTTAGCAAGTGAGGTAGTGTTGCTAGAAATTGATGAAGTAGTGGATTGAGGACTTAGTGGATCATTTTGGCTTTTTTCTCTAGTTGAGAGACAGTTCACACTATAATGCTCAGCAAACTCCTGCAGTGAGTACTGTGGTACATCCTTTCCAAATATTTCTCCAAAATATTCGCTATCCTCATCCATCAGGTTGCTGATGCTCACCGCCATTGACATACTGGAGCTGGAACTCCTCAATGAAGTAGTACCACCTACACCTATCAATGGAGTGAAGTAATGTCAATACACGTACGTCCATAATCACTGCACTGGACAGGGCTAGTGGACTACTGCTTATGTCGGACATTCAACCACAAAAAGTGAATTTGCGTTGCATATAGCTAGCTAGCCTTATTTCTATCCAACTAGCTAGCCTTATTTCTATCCAGCTAGCTCTGTTAATATTTTCAGAGATAAATTAATAAATAAACCCTATTGCCCAAAGCATGGGTGTATGTAATCTTCAGTTATTAAATGCCAAACGTCAACAGTTTGGCAGTATGGAGGATGTTTGGCAATAAAAAAAAATTATGGCAACACTGCATATAGACATATAGCTATGCCAACCTACCTTTGTCTTTCCTCAGTGCCGGCTAAAAGGTTAAAAGGTCAAATCCTATGTAAACTATCATAGTAAGAAGCCCACTAGCTCCTCCCCACCATTGCACGTGGGGAGCCCATACTTCATTATGTCATGGTGCAACCTCAAATCTAAGAATACTAGTTCAACCAGGAATGAATATACACACACTTAATGTGCACCACAAAGCTTGTGTTCTTGGTCTGAAGGAATGTGGCACTACTGCAAAGGAATGTGAATAGTTTTGGGGCATATGGTTACATGGAGTTCACAAAGGAAACGGTCTAGCCTGCTGTATAATCGATTTGGGATAATGATGGCTTGACATCGGAGAGTACATTGGTGTGTGCTATTATATATTAGCAGCATGCCCACAGGAAGGCTCAGTATTGACATTGGCACTAACAACATGGCAGGCAAAACTTGATATGAACAAGGGCTTCTACCAGGTTCCCTTAGACAAAAATTGCCAGGACAAAACTGCTTTTTGTTCGCCATGGGACAAGTTTGAGTTTTCGCGCATGCCTTTTAGTCTAATGAATGCGCCTGCGACATTTCAACGTTGCATGCACACAGCTTTGAGCCAACAAGCTGAGCATAGTTCTATATATATAGATGATGTCCTAATTTATTCTTATTTTTTGGAGGAACATGTTGTCCACATAAGAGGTGTGTTGTATGCACTTAGGGAAGCAGGCCTGACAGCCAAGCCCAGCGAGTGCGTGTGGGTTACATGTTCCCTAGAATACCTAGGTCATGAAATTGGTGATGGATTGGTTAGTGTACCATAGGCAAGGATAAAGGCTTTAAGAGACTTTCATAGGCCAATCAATCAGAAGGGACTAAGGGCTTTTCTGGGAACCGCCGGCTATTACCGGAGGTTGATCCCTGAATTTGCCTAGTGGACGGGTCCCCTTATTGTTGCTTTGAAAACGGGTTCCCCTTGTTTCATAGAGTGGAACAAATGCCGAACAAATGCATTTAACTATCTTGTCAATGTTCTTTGTGACGAGCACACACTTACACTTCCACTGAAACTTGTCGACTCCATGTAGTGGAACTCAAGGGCTGGTTAGAAAGCAGTGTTGCTACTACAGTTAGAAAGAAGAAGGACCTTGTGAAGTGGTGAGATGGCTGTACAATAGTGTTAAAATGATCTATCTTTCTAATATTGACCTCCTCTCCTGGATTTGATGCAGTGTTTGTTATTACAATACTTGCTTGAATACTAAAATTGTGAACCGTGATGGTGGCATACACTCAAGTTGTTTATGAGCAGAGTTTGCCAACCATGTCTCACCAACACCAAGTGTACTTCCTTTGGAAGGATGGACATCTAGTTTGCGGCAGATTCCGCCTTTTAATTTTAGCTGCCTTATGCTCACATAGGCACAGACTCAAAGACAATTGCTAGATTCAGCAGAGAACTGCAGTGGATGGATATCACTTGTTTTGAGATGACCATGTCCAGATGGTTGAGTTTCAACATGATTTTGCTACAGTTAGCCAAAGACTTCCTTGGTATAGAGAAGCCATCTTTCTGACCACTGGAAGCTATTCCTCTGCTATTGCTCTTAGCTAGATCTTGTACCACGTTCTTGATGTACAGTGTAATTGCATAGCCTGCCTGCTGTACTACTTCCTCAATTATGTTGAACTAGGGTTAGCCATAATTCAAGAAGATAACACTAGCACCAAACCCGCACAATGGAATAAGTCAAAGAAATATCCCTGGTGATTGTCTAATTTTGTTTTCCGAAATACAGTTTGTGCAACATTATACGGGAAATGTAAGGCAGAGTTTGCAGCTGCTCATTTAGATAAATATCAAAAGCACCTTGCAAGTGCTGCAGTTCTGTCTGATAAACGCCTTCGACACTTTCGTTCTGAATCACATGAAAGTGCACCTCTGCTTACTGCCATTATGCAAGCCAAAAATTTAGAACCTTTACTAGCTGTGTCTCCCTCTGTTATTCTATGTCCAGCGTGGTAGTGAGGACATCATCAGATATGATTTCAAGTACCGCCCTAACCACTCTACAACTGACAACTATTACTCCCTCAATATCACCTGAAGAAGGAGTGGAGTAAAATATGGTTTCTTAGTGAATAGCTGCAGTTATTGAAAGGAAACTACATACCAATCTAAATCTTTTTCATGGTATGTGGAGCGCCACAGTAGACATTTTCCTTCTAGGGTCTTGTCAGCAGGAGGCTTTCATTATATCGTCGGATTCACATGTGGATTCTATTTTAAATCAGCATAAATACCGATTGATACCACTGTCCTGTGCCTGGGAAAGGGAAACAAATTGATAATGTCAAGCCTTGTTTTAAAATATGATTATTCTTGGCATGGAACTAGTCCAGATGGTGTAGAACACTTTCTGTCAAGTCTTGTTATAAAATCTGATTGTACTTGGCATGGAGCTGGTCCGGATGTTGTAGAACATTATCCTGATTTTACAGATTCTAATGGATTACATGAAATCAAGTGCCCTAACAATTACAGTGAGGGTTTCCCTTTTCATGCAGCAACCCAAAAGAGATTTTGTTGTCAGTTGGAAGAGGGTAAGACTCTTTTTAGTGAAAAATACCTTTATTATCAAGTGCAAGGACAATTAGCTGTCTGCTCTTGAAAGTGTTGCGATTTGGTGGTTATTAAAAATGCTGGGATTTCTATCCAGCAGATTATTTTTGAGGAAATATTCTCTACTTCTATGGCTTCTAATTTAAAATATTTTTATTCTACTGCTATTGTGCCTAAACATGCAAATAGTTGGGTGGTTTTCATTAATACATTTAGGAATACCGACATAATCATAAAATCTTTTTCACACACACATGGAGCTACAATTAGAACAAGAGCAAAAAAAATGTCAATAATTTTTTTTAACATGACAAAGTTCAGTATATATTAAATATATTATATAATGTATGTGACTAAATTACTGAACTAATACGATATTACTTCTTGCAAGCTCTCTGTGCTTACTGCTGCATCTGTTGAAAAAAGTAACGTGTGAAAAGATTGGTTTTGATTTTGTCCAATTTCTGTACTCAAAGGAAAAGCCAAAGGAAAGAAACCAGGATAAACACGCGGCTTGCTTGGTTAATACAGGTCGCAGAAAGGATGGATAAGTTAATTGCAGCCCCATGCACAATCAATCATCATGGACTTCTGTCTCTCTCTTCCTGGATCAGAGATGGAGCTCCCAGATGGAGGATTGATAATATTAGGAGTCTAAATCAAAACTGAAATTACCATTGTAACCGTGTTTGCTTGTCCATTGCTAACATATCCTGTCAGATTCCATATCCTGTCTTGTTCCTAGCACATGTTAAATGTGTGGGTAGCTCATTTTTTCACCTGATGAATCCAGAGCTGCTGGAGGAAATGTGAATAAAAGTTGTAAAGTTAGTGTAATGAGAACTTTGAATTTATTGGTATACAATGTCAACTGCGATATCGTGGCAATTTTACCATTAGTGTTTCCCCCCCCTTGGAATGGATACAGGAATGTGGTTCTGAAATTTAAAATGAGAATTTTTTACAAACTAGTGATATGAAATCAAGCAACAGTCAAACATTATTTTAGCTAGAAAACTATACATACTGATGTAAATAACAATATAACCTGTTTTATATTGTTACACACTTTGTAAAGGGTTATTTTTGTCAACTCTTCGATCAAGATCTTGATGCAATTTATTCCCCTCTCTTTCAAGACTGGCATCTGTTCATTCTCATAAATTCCAATTTCTGCTCAATCTCTTCGTCCCCATTTGAGAATGGTGCGAATATGAACCACTTACTTGAGTTCTGGTGCAAAAGCAAACAGGAAAAATTCTATTTAAATGACAGTTTGCAGGAAAGTGATGTATTCATGATTCCTTCTTTTGGAAATAGCAGCAGAAAACACAGCTACTACAATATATGCAGAGAAAAAGATGGCATCAAGGAATATATACGCTATATATGTATTTGTAGTCCCACACTCACAGTAGACTTAATGTAAATCCTAGCAAAAAGGTCAAAAAAAAAAGTATCAGTAAAATACACTTTTTACAACAGGTATCTCTTCATTTGTCTGAAAAAATGAAGTAGACAATGGAGAAAAGCAGGTTTTCTCATTCATTGGTGCCCTCATAGTCACTGCTGTGGGTCGCCTCCACAAAACATAATTTGAGTAAATGTATGCAATAGGATTTGGGTTTATCTGGAATTCACTCCAGGAGTATAGTAGAAGCAGTAGCAGAGGCAGAGCAATGTAGAGCAGAACCATGATCACAGAGATAACACTATATGGGCGTGTTGAGAACCAAATATAGTTATATCTGGTAGAATGTACAAGACAATACTTTTTTCCTACAGAGTAAGAGTGAGTTTACTGTATGTGTGACAGAAATAGTAACATGGAAGACTTTTATATAGGATACGGTCACAAGTGTAGCCAGAGAAGATATAATTGGTATATTTTGGATCAATTGTGACAAAAAATGAGATACGTTTCTGGTGGAAGGCCTCTGTTATTGCCACAATGGTACTGAATCCTCGTTAATGTACATCAACCACAAAGCATGCTGCAAATACGACTATCATAGGATAAACCTTTGAGAGATACTGCAATGTTAAGTGTGCCAAGTTATCGATGTTTGATCAGTACAAAATGGAGGAATTACCTAGGCTATCTGTTCTGTTTGTGCTGAGTTTTACGTAACCTCAAATATTTAGGTGGAGCTAGAATTGCCATTAATTAGAGTAAATACTTTGTTCAGATCTGACTAACAGCTTTACTAGGATATTATATACAGAAACAACGCCAACACATGGACAAATATGAATAAAAAATATTTTACAGTTAATGTTAAAAAATGAAACAAAAATCTACCCATGCTGACCACACCATCCTTTACCTTTTAAAATCAACAATGTGATAGTAAAATTCATACAAAATATTTGTGGTCACCATGCATACACTTTTTAAAAGCTCATTCCATTATAGCTTAAAATAATTTTTCAAGTTTTTCAATTTTTTTTATATATTTTAAGTATTTTTTCCTGTATTATAGATGCACAGTCATATACTAGCAGTGAATAGTGGAAAGAAAACAGAGCATTAATACTTTTTAAAATTAATTTTTAAACAAAAAGTAGCACATATTGTGTTATCGTGTGTTGTTATTGTTAATGGAATCATCTACAGCTTCCTAGTAACTGCCAGAAAAGACTATTTCCATATGTCTTTGGATTGTGAATAAAATCAAATGGCCGAAATGG
This sequence comes from Leptonemataceae bacterium, assembly GCA_965261955.1. Lineage (GTDB taxonomy): Bacteria > Spirochaetota > Leptospiria > Leptospirales > Leptonemataceae > JABAAI01. The sequence continues at coordinate 47,601 of CBDHEM010000017.1, read as the reverse complement.
TCATTTTTACATAATTCTAATTGTGGTATCAATTGTCGGTGGTTCCCCAAATAATTCTGGTAAGAATTGTCAACATAATAAACACACAATATAGTATAGTGTGAGTGTTTCCGGTTAGGACAATTTTTTTTCACCCGATCAAGAACCCAAGTAGTCGAAGAGAGAACATTTTTGGTGTGGACCTATCATATGCAAGTTTGTGTAGGTGGGAACAGTGTCACAAAGAAACATAGAGATCGATCCATTGAATTTCATAGATATTTTTATGTTTGATGGTTCATGGCTTCATTGTAAAGGCTCTTTGGGTATAATGATATTACAATGGTAAAGTTTTAGCACTGAACACCGTACAATTCTGATATAAGCTGTTCTCATGTGAATGAAACAGTTAAGTCCACTTGGCACATGGGAGAGAGAGTGTCCCCCTGATAAATCTGATAGCGAACATAATCGTTAAGGATACATTCCATAGGCTGGATGAATGACCATTCTTCCCATATTTGTAAGCTATATATGAGTAAAGGAACCTAATCATGCAAAAATGATTCTAGTTTATAGCTTAAACTATAAACATGGACACTTTTATTTAAACAATTCAGTTTATGACTAATTTGAAGCGGATCTTATTTCAAACTTTGTTTGCTTCGCGGCATTTCATTGTGCCCAACCCACTTTTCATTACGTAATTCATGGAAGAGGATTTCTTTTCTCCAAACTAGCCCGTTCTAATGCCATTTTCTTGAACTAATCTTCATTATTTTTTAAAGTTTGGTATTTAGCACCTCTCGAACTTAGAATGTATGGGATTTAGGATCTTAAAGTTCGAGTTTATTATAAATGCACTAGCATTTTACTTGAAGTAAGCGCTGATATCTTTGGAGTGCACACAGTTCTAGACCTAATATAGAGCTAATTTTAAAACTTGTATATGGGCTTCATCACAGAAGCATTAAAAAAACCCAATTTTTGTGATAAGGTCCCATTTCTCAAATTCACCCACATTTATGACCATAGTCTCTTACAGTGTCCCACAACCATTGTCAGCCAACTGGACTCTCCACATGAATGACTACTTCACTTTCAGGTCTCTTCAGCCTATATGTTGTTAGAGTCAATGCTCTGATCCTTAAAATGAATATAGATTTGATGTCACACTGTTGGGGTGTTTGACCGCAACATTCAAAGTTTTATGGTGAAGTCCATCTCAAATTTTTTTTCCAAATCACGACATTCTCGGACACTTGCAGTCCTCAATAGTGATCCAATAGCCAAGTTTTCTTTGTATGATGGCTTTGGCTGACTTCAAGCTGATGACATTACATGCTGGTATATTTAGAAACCGCCACGGCAACCCTAGTAATAACTTTAACCTTTCCTAAACAAGGGATTCAAGAGCATTGACACAATTGTTGGTAATATACCATAACTCTACCACATACATATTAATAGGAAATGTAATCATCGGAATGGCCTGAAAACTGAGAGAGATAACCCTGGAAGTGCCTGTTGGCGTCATAGCAGGAAAAGGATCTAAGGGCCTTTTGGCCTTTCAAATTTTGTTTTTGACAGATGGTTTTTCAGTGAGGTTTTAATTCCATAGATAACCAAGGCACTTAGCTGAAACATAGGGTGCAAGTGTATTCTCTTGAATATTGATGCTGGGAGAAGCAACCATGCTGCTTTGCAGGAAGAGAAAAAGTTTTGAACATGAAACATAGCATGCAGCACCCAACAGATATGTCATAGCCAAGGGATTTTGATTTTACATTGTGGCACTTGTTTTTACCATGAGGTTCATGATTTTTCTGTGAGGCTTTAGCTTTTGCCGTCAGCTTTTGCCATGGGCTATTGCGTGGGGCATTTGTTTTTTCTGTGGCAGTTATGGGACACCATATATGAGAGGTATTGAGAAATTGATTGGTTAACAGGCATGGAGCATTCTCTACACTGGTATGGAGTTTTCTCTCTTATATTTAGAGTTTTTAATGGGTATTACTCTTATTATTTTTACTATTATTATTATTATTTTTATTATTATTATTATTATAATTATTATTAATTCTATTACTACTACTACTACTACTACTACTACTACTACTACTACTACTACTATTATTATTATTACTATTATATTTATTACATAGAGTCACCAGTTTAAAAATTAGTATGTACACTCTAAGCTTTCAAGGGAAAGGATTTATAAAGCTTTCTGGGATTAAGTTGCTGCTAAGCTTTCAGGGGCTATGCTTATTGTTAAAGCATTCAGGATTAAGGCATGAAGATGTTAAAGCTTTACATGGCTCCTGTTTGTGCATCATAAGTAGCGCATGCTGGACATGCAGTAATCATTGTCACTTTTCAAATTCTTGACAAATATTTATTTATGAATTGGTAACAGCTGAGGTAGACCCAGTTGTTCACTAATTCCATGGAAAATGGATGGAATTTATGAAAAATATATATTTTGTAAATCAATTTGTTTAAAAAAATCCAATATGAAGTGTTAAACTAACATGAAACACAGCACATTGCATATGGCCATACTTCACAGGTATATTTGTCCTACAATGGAGAGCAAGAAGAAAATTATGAGCTTGAGATAGACAAATCTGTCAGTTAATGCTGCTCTCCGTGAAGCAGATCATAGGCACCCACTATAGTAAAGCACTCCATTAAGAAAATCCTGGAAATACTGAGTTTCACCATCAGTAAAAGTTACTCATTGCTAGAATATGGTCAACATTTGTGAGTGACAAACATATCCATGGGTCATGTTGGTCTACTAACTTGATCATCTGAACTATTTGCACATTTGGTCTCTCTTTTAGACTCGGCTTGACATTCTGATGATTTAATCCCCTCGCTTTAAAACAAAAATTCAAAAAATTGTAGAATGGGTACCGAAGAGTCCTAAAGTCAACACTGACATTGCTTTGAAAGTTCAATAAGAAATACTCTTCCTTTCATCCACGAGACTGCAACCGCCTAACTGGTGGCCTTGACATGCATAACAATATAAAGGTGTCTGAACATACAGGAAATCTTAGACCAATATTTTTCCTTTTATATATATAAACAGTATCACTATGATGCCATCCAGACACTTGACGTTATTACAATATTAAAATGTCATAGGATTCCACTCTGGATGGAATATAATCGGATGAAAGTACTCTGTGGATAGTTGATTACATTGCTAGCATCATAGCTGTAATGGCGACCACCATTTCAGCGTCAAATAAAGATATTGAGTACGCTTGTAAACCCTCAAGACTATTGGAAAGGCAAAAGATCGATTATTCGATTGGCCCACCTTTTATAATGGCGGATGTAAAGCGACCCGTATCAAAATGGCAGTGTTGTGTCAAATTCCTCCCGTCTCAAATAATGCCAATTACACTGCACTGCACAAGCGCGGTATCGTGATCACACAAGTATTTTTTCCGCCTCCATATTATTCTCTGGTTAAAAATGAGAATGACCATGGTGTACACCGACAGAAGGTGGAGCACTACATCCAGAACTCTACATGCAGCTGTAATACACTAGCCAATAGCAGAGTGGAATTCGGAAACATAGTTGCTGTTTTGACATCATTGGTATGTAGCTAATAGCGAAAAGAAATGATACGTTTATGTTTGCACTGAGCCTGATGCACTGTCAAGTGGAGGAAAGGGATGCCAAAATTTCTGTATGGGCACAGAAACCTGTCAAAGTTGTCTCCAGTGTAGTAATTGGTAAAGACTCTGTGGCTCACGAGACTAGGTACAATATAATGCAGCCTGTTGGAATTTTTCCCTGAGTAAATGAAACATGGATAACTCAAAATTTGGATGGGTACCCCTCTTTCGTATATGATCTGGGATATATATTTGTGATATATGGTGACTTTTATATGTGGTAATATTGTAGTTTGGTATTAGTCATGAGCGAGACCGGAAAAAAAGGCTGAGTAGGAAGCCATTCAACCACCTGATTCAATACACCATCTTTTCCTTCTGCCAGCCAAAAAAAGTGGAAGATCCAATGAAATTGTAGATCATGTGACTATTGCAGCCAGTGTGAAATACGTGCTGGCAGTTTGACTACCCTAGCCTGTTGCTTATGATTGAATTGTTCTGAGGGTTGTATTATATAGTGAAATTCAGACTGGGGCTACTAGGCAGCTGGTTTATGAATTTTTGGGATTTCTTTTAGGAACTTGAGTTTTCTTCGTAAACAAGGTATTGGATAAAAAAAAGTGTTTAAATTCCTAGACTACCCATCCACTGCTCACCTCACACTTGGTATGGTCCTCCACCACCACTCCTTAAGCGCTCAACTGCAATACACAAAAAAACAACACAACAAACTAGAAAAAATTAATAATAAAAATAAAAATTGATATTAAAATTAAAGCTAACAAAACTGTACCCATAGAGACCACAACCAGTTCCATAACCCTTTACCATTTAAAATCATTTATACCAATCTTGTGCTGGTTACAAAATCAATGTATTGCAGTATATCATTTTAAATAGGAAAGGGACATGTAACTAGCTGTGGTCTACATGAGTACGGTCTTATTTCCTTTTTTTCTTCTTCTTTCTTCAACAGGTCGTTTTTCATATTAGAAATGTGACTATTTTTTAGGTGAAAGCCAGCAAAGAACCATCCCAATGAGAAGGTTATGCCTCTGGTCCCATTACATGCAACAGAGGAGCAAAGACCTGCAAATTCATTGGGAAACCAAGCAGCCAATGGCACAGTCTTGCTAGATATTTTTTCCTCTGGTAATGAGTGAAATACTGTATTTTCACCACTCACCTCAAGTAGATGCTCGCTAACAGTGGCCTCCTCTAAGTAAAAATTAATGCCGCTCTAGACCGCCCCATTTATGATTTTGTCCACTCTAAACTTTGAACCCACATACAGCTATGTGGTAAGGAGTCGCGCAATTTTGTCTCCACTGACAGTAGCGAGAAATCCAAATTTAACATTATCTGCAGCACTTCTTGTTAAGCGGGACGAAGAAATGTTGCGTTATTTAGTTTACACTTAAGTAGTGGCAAATCCCACTTCACCAGCAGCTATGTAGGTATGACTACTTTTTTTGCCTTTGATTTTTGCTGATGACGACACTCGACGCTATAAACATCGCCATTTCAGAAACTGCCGTATTTTTTTTTAGTAGAGTAGGATTAGATGCAGGCTTGCTGGCAAACAGCTGGAGTTAGATTTAACTCTGCAAGCTCTAATGAAGCTTTTTGCTAATGGCCGAAAACAAAACTACGTTCAGTGTGCAAATAAATCCACTGATATTGGCACCAATATTTCATTTCCACTCACCATAACTCGCTAGGCTTAACTCGTGATCAATACAAGCTGGTAGTAAATCTTGTCTCTCCACTCCAATAGTTAGTTTTTGTGACATACAGATAATGCTGGAGTAGTGTGCTCAGGAATAGCACGAGAGGACTCGATTTACAATACGTTGACTATGTGATATACACTACTGCACCTTCTTTCTTTAATTTTTTTTACCATTAGTAGGCGTGGCTAGACGCGCAACGACGTACATACGCGCAATCATTCATGACCCTCATTGACGCAACGTTACTCGAAGCAACGAAAGCGTCGAATGGTGGACAAGTATTGTGAAACAGTCATTTACTACAGTGCAATTTCCTCCAGCAATGGAAAAGCTTACTTGCGATAAGGACGTCAGAATAAAGATAATGCGACGGAAATTGGAGTAAGTTGTTGATGGGGAAGGCTAGTGTTTACAGTCATTGCTTGTGTCTAGGAACTCTGGATTGTTTTCAGTTTGTTTTCCAGAGGTGGTATAGAAGCATAGTTTATTTATATTTGGGGCAATATGTCTCACGAAGATAAAGAATATTGTGAAGAAATATTTCAAAGTGTTTTGCAAATGTGATGGTGATTAACTTCTGATCATTGTATCCCGAGCATAATGTTCCTCTCTTTGGGCAAACACATCTTGCATTGTGGCAGCACAAAGTTATTGGTTTATAATGGAGCACTTCTATTTCAACTATATATTTGTATGAGACTCCCATTAAACATGTCCTGCTGGATTACTATAAAGCTAACTTCTAAGTGATATATAGCTTTGACCTTGAAATATCTTTTCTAGGTGTCATCGTCTACTCTATGAAATTCAAAGACACCGGCAGCTGGTTTTCCAGGGAGAGCCATTTTATTCTACGTGTTCAATCAAACTGGGACGACTGTGGAATACAGGTGCTCACTGTCCCGGTTGTGGTAATAAAGTTTGCAAGAACTGCAGGCTCACAGCTCATGACCATTCACAAAAATTTATTTGCAAAGTGTGCAAAATGAAGTGGTAAGTGCAGTCATCACCAATTTCTATATGTTCGTAAAACATATTAAATTGCCTCATGTCTACATCCAACACCGTTTCTGAATAACATGCTGCATCCTCAAAACCGAGTTGCTTCCTTGGACAACGAAGACATTCAAGTTCTAGTTGATCATTGTGTGAACAATTTAAAAAGCCAGCTTGTTCCTTCATCACTGATATGAGCAGCCTCAATACATAAGTTTCTTCAGGTAATCCGTTTTAGTTGGTGAATAGGTGACAACTAGAAGTACACCTGCATCAAATCTCAAGTAGATGTAGTTGCTGGACATTATTTTACACTATTGAAATTATATAGTTGTTAAAACGGTAGTTGACCTCCTCTGGTGGGGGTAATTCTACTCTGCTGTAGGCAAAACACATGTCTTTAAAATATTGCAGCCTCAAGCAATTGCATCCCGACAGTTCATATCCATGCCGAATTATTCCATTACTTCTTTTTTTTACCACATTCCATTTTGCATGAGCACTAACGTGTCTATATTCACAAGATCAAATCAATGTACATAAATATCATGAATCATGTATCTATAATACAATATACTTTTGCTGCAAATGTTTTCCCAATTATGCCAGATCACAACCTCATTTGCATTCATGCATACATAACTTTTGGTCAGTCATACGCTCATCATTGCACACTGGTACAAGATAAAATTATGTTAGCAATTTATTTCCTCTTCTTGACATTGGTTCCTGGTGGTATGAATAAGTGTCATTAAACATGTTACACAACAAAGAGAATATTTTATTGGGTCACACACACACTGTCTTACTTTTGGCAACAGGCTTATTGAGAAGATCGCCGTGAAGTATGGGATCTCCTGTTCTCCCCTTCCTCTAGTTCCACCTACGTATGCTGCAACCATCTCCAGCTCCAACAAAACAAAACATGTTGGACATACGTATGGGAGTGTGCTTTTCAAGACTCTCTTATTGAATGCCATGATTGGTGAGTGTTTGTTGCAGTTATAACCAATTTTGATGTGAGAAAGTGCAATTGCTATGAATATTTTTTTTGCAGAGGAAGCTTCAGAAGAATGCCACCATGCTCGAATCACGACTGAGTCATCTCTCCCTTCTCTCTCTCCAACCTCTTCCAAATCCAAAATCACAGCATCCGTTCCAGCCCCCTCTATTAGTCACATCTCAGCCATTAATGCGTCTCCCTGCATAAAATCTTCACAACTGTCAGAGTGTGACTCAGATCAGCAAATAGTGTGTGCTTCCAATGACATTCGCACTAAGAAACATGATGTAAGCAAGTCAATGTGCATGTAGATGTAAACCTGTTTGGAAATTTGCGGGAATTTCATTACTGATGGAGCTATCGATGTTCTATGAGATACAAGGATAAATACAACAATGTTGATTATAGTGGCTCATTCATGAATCATGAATCATATATCATGTCCAGTGTTGGAAGCAAATCGTGATCCCCATTGAGTGGTACTTATCACTCCATGTTGGCGCGATATTGGCAAAATTGATTTTAATTGGTGAGATGCCTTCTTTGCAGGTTTGATTGGGATTATTTCACAGACTTTATGAGCAATTGAAACAATCTTAAGTCTCCAAGGAAAAGTCATTAAACCCATTTTTAAAAGCGTTTGCCTAAAATCAGTTGCAGCTATGTGGCACTTGCTGCACCATTAAAAATACGAGGGTAAGATGAAAAAATAGTTGGAGAGTTGCGAGTAGCGAGAAACACCAGTCACATACATGTGTAGCAGCAGTCCAGCTTTCCCAGTTGGATTGGAACTGGAGTAGGAGGTGATCTTGGAATTTTCTGTCAGTTGTCAATTCATTGCATGGATTTAAAAAGATAATATGACCATAAATGCAGAAATAAGTTATTTGCTTACCATCATTTCAGTATATGTCAAGGGAGAAAAGTACTTCAATTTTGGGGGAATTGTGATGTTTGGACAAATTAAATGCTAAATTTTGTTTCATGATTTATCTGGTAATATTTGTAGAAGATTATTTCCATTCGGCTTGTTGGAGCACATATGTCTGTGGTTGATGTGAGCATCAAGTCATTATTGGTATTTATCCCAATCAATGTAATACTGTGAATACACTTGTGCAACACTGTAATTGAAGAAGAGCACACCAATTAAAAATTCATAGTCAAGTCCGAGGCTGAGAGAATTATTTTTTCTTCGTTTAATGCATTTGTTAGCATCAAACAATAATGTGAGTGTTTCATATCTGCTGTGCCAAATAATAAATTGGACTTAAGATACACGGTGCTTCTCAAGGAATGATTGAATGCAGTTATGATCAAGCATGTCTACATGAGAATTTAACCAAATTGTTTGGCTTGAAATGGCTGTAACACCAACAAGAACTTATGATGTAGAAAATAACATGTTTATCCCACTTTATTTCACTAGACGTGGTTTTCTCCGTATTCATATTATCGCCCAACCAAACATTTTGCACTGCTTCATCGCTGAAGAAGGATAACACTTGCACGAAGCCCATAATATAGACCTTTACATATATTAGTTTCAGAGATGCTAAACAATTGTAGGTTAAATGTTTCTCATGCATGTACAATGATCATTACATTATTAATCCATTTGATGGGGGATAGGTAGTTTAGTGAAATGAGAGGTCTGTTAAATGTGGTGAGTGGGATCCCTTGTCAATTGTTCCTGTAGATTGAACCGAAGGAAATCCTGGCCATATTAATGTGGATAGGAATGATTCTGACGGTTTATGTACTGAAGTGATGTTATGGTGTGAGGGATGAACAAATAATTATATTGATGAAATGGCCAAATATATGATTAACATACCATTGGTTCTCTTGGTATTTTTTTCTTTTGGTTCTCCCTACCACAGAATTAGCAAATAAGTGTCCGTTCTGCTTCCACATTGTGGGCAAATCTTTAAAAAGACATACGCTGAAATTATGATCCTTCTACTTGCATCATTTAATAGATATAGTGTAAATGTTTCAGAAGGCATTATGACTGTTTGTTAATGTATAACAATCATTAATGTTTTGAGTTTCCTTACCCATTCCATTGGTTAAGGATCTATGCTTGACAGCTGGGCTGTTTGGTTTTGGTGTTTTTCCTTTTTTTAAACCTAGTTTGATGTTTCCCATGTTCCTTTACAGTCACAGTATCCAATTGAGTCATCCATGACGGCTATGGCAGGAAGACTATTCTTGGGTATCCAACTTGCCAATGACAGTGTTTCAGTCCACATCAATAGAGGACAAATATTAGCTGAGGCTAACCAACAACGGAGCCCCAATCCTTATATTACAATTTGCCTTGAACCTGCCAGAACCTTGAGTCGAAAGATGAGTACCGAAATTAAGATGGAGACACTAAATCCTTTATATATGCAAACATTAAAGGTTAGTGAAAGACATGCATTATGAGTGTTTTTCCTCTAGATGTAATGATGCTCAGTACACGTTATGAATTTGTTTGTTTCAAACATTTGGAATGTCACTAGTTTTTTGCATCCAGTTTAGTGCACAAAATCAAAGGTTTCTTTGAAATCTTTGAATCTTTTTGAGAGCTGATATCATCTGAAACCACCATTGTGGCAGTTATGAAGTTGCTGATTTGAATTTTTAGCTGAGATAAATGGTTTTTGAGTTGTTGTTTTTTGTTTTCATACTCCTTTTTGACACAAAGTTGCGGTCAAACCCTTATAAGGAGTGCTCCGTAGCATATTCTAGGATTAGGATAATAATGTTCCTTCTCTGGTTTCTCTGTGACCAATTTATAGTTCCATCTTGAGAACTCAGACATTGCTCTGTACTCTCTCTGGCTGTGTGCATGGGACTGGGGCAGGAGTGGCATCGACAGGTTTCTAGGCGAAGTTAAAATTCCACTCTCCAACATTGGCACAGAAGATAACTGCGGAGACAGCTGGTATATGCTGCAAAATGAGGTAAATGCCACAAATAACCTTAAAAGTGAATCAACTTTAGCCAAAGTGAAATGTATGCTTTGATTGATTGGTGTTCAATCTCTATTATGAATCATGATTTAGGAATTATAATTAGTATAATGTGCTGGGGAATTATTAACACATTATACTAACCTGTGGAAAGTTTTCATTGAATTTTATCGTATTATTTTTATGCACAAATTAGTGAATGCAATACATGTCCACTCTTGCACATATTTGACTTGAAATTTTAGTTTTATTACACCATGACATTCAAGATCCATGTGCATTTATGCTGTCACACATAATTGTTGCCATATTCTCTAGGCAAAGGTACCTGTTATGCAAGACCCTATTGTGTCATCTTTGGAAAATATTAAGGCAGACAGTTCTATTTACGGAAGGGTCCTCCTCGGTGTCAAATATTTCAATGGCCGTATTTCAATATTCATCAATAGAGCACAAGGTTTAGTTGTGGCTCAACAAGATAAAAACACTAATCCGTACATGAGTGTGTGCCTTGTATCTGACATGACCAGGTATCATAAGAAGAAGACCAAAATTATAAAGAAAACATTAAATCCAGTGTACAGAGAAACATTTCAGGTTAGTTAAATATATAATGAATGCTTGTGAGTTTTTTTCCTCTTGATATAATGATGCGAAGAAGAAAATTCACTTTTTGTTTCCCAAGCTTTTACTGATAGTTAAGGTTGGCACATACAAATTAAGCAGAGAGCAACCATTGCTTTGATGACATCAGACAGGAAAGGTTTCAGTTGTTAAGAAGCAAGCATGTTGTATTAAAATGAATGAGAAGGGTCATGGTGGCCATTACGACACAATGTTCAAATGACCATGTTGTTAATGGATTGAATGAAGCTGTGCAGGACATGGTATATGAAATACCTCACCCAAATCCAAATACATCAGTGTCAGAACTCTTTACCTTCAATTACAAGCTGATTTTAATAGCATTGATCCCTACCATTCAGATTCATAAGTGCTGATATGTTTATATATTGTATATGTACATTTTACACATTGGATTTCCTCTGTGGCCAAAGAAATTCCATTCTAACAGGACCATTAAAATATAGTCGAAATATGTCACAGAAAAGCAGAGGAAAAAAGTGGTGGCCAGTGGGAATTTACTCAAGGTGAAGCTGTGACTGTCTGTTGTGGTGGGTTTGAGGAGAAAAAAAAATTGTGACTAAAAAAAGTTATTGTTTCAAACATGTGGCTACAAATGATAGTTCACCTACATTGCCACTCCCATTGCCAGCTACTCTAGATACACAAAAGAATATTGATCCAATAACATGTATTATAATGTCTTGCACTAATCAAATAAATGACAAGAGCCTTGCTCAGTTGAATACAAACCTCCGCCATGCTGAGAGTTTTTCATCCATCGCAATCTTAGTATGTCTTGCATGCATTACTGGTGTTAATATTTTCATGATCAAACTGAGTAATTGAGCTTTAAATATAACTAGATGCTAGCTTTGACTGCAGGCTTGGGCTTGGGGAGTTTCGAGTGTTGTTAGATTCAAACGCTGGATCTTCACAAAGATCTATTAAATGTTCCTTGTCCAAATCCATCCATAAATTTTCGAGTATCCCGCTAACAGACAAACACCAAAAACAAACAGACACAAGTGCATTCTTAACAATCCGTTGTTGGAGGTATATGTTTTACATTAAATTTTAATAGTGTCACGCTATTGATTGATTGACCACCAAATTTGTTTCATATTTTATGACATTATATTTAGCCTGCTGATCAAGTTTTCATGCCGAATCAATACAAAGTGTTCGTGTAATTGGATTGGAAATATAGTACGCTGCGGTTTAAACTCTCTATTGATTTGAGCAAACAAAATCTATGCAAAGCTGTAAACTTGCTACAAATAGATCCTTCCAATTGTGGCTACTTTTTCAAGACAAAAAAATTCAGCGATATTTTAGGTGAGCATAGCCACCATTGAACCTTTCTCTGCAGGACTTCAAGAATTAGTAACTAAGGCCTGAAAGAGAGCAGGTTCGCGATGTCTATTACAATTTTTGGACAAACGTTTGTTATTATTATTATTTTTTTGCTTGCATGCCCGGTTAGCCCGGATTTATGATTATTTAATAACAATATAGGCACGTTCGAAAACATCAGGTAATTACCATGTAGTTACGTATAATCTTTTTTGTAACAGGGACCGTGTTTGCACTGTTGGTAGGAACTTATGAAGGTTGATTGGTTGGGCTTCTCCTTTTTTATTTTTTGTTGCTTAACTGTTTAAGTATCCTCCATCCACCAATATGCATATTAATATGATGATGTCTGCTATATATTTACAACCATAAAATATGAGGACGAACAACATCAATTCTAACAACACAATCAACAAAAGTAACATCTGTCAAGATAAATATGGTGAATGTATACTGCTAACCAGATCTACCATGCATTATGTGAATAAATAAAATTGTTATCTTACTTTGGTTTCAATGTGGTCGATGTAGTTCTGTGTTGAGCACTCTTGGATAACTCAGTGTACTCTCTTGCTATGTGCATGGGACTGGAATCGATTTGGCAAGGACAGGTTTCTTGGCGTGATTGTACTACCAATGTCCAACCTAGATTTGAAAGATGTCGATGGCTGCTGGTACAATCTGGAAAAGGAGGTAATTTCCTGTATATGTATAACAGCTGCCTCATTTTCAAATGTATTTATTTAGACGACTAATTAATTACATTAAAAAATATTTTCTTGATCGAACTGCATGCTTGAATCCCTGAATGCTACAGTTTGTCATTTGTTATTATATGTGCTGAAAATGGGATTGACAACAAACTTTATTTGTCCTTATTTCAACAGCTCAAACTTGAATTAACTTTTCACTATATTTGTTTCGTTAGAAAGCGTACTAAGCACGTCATTAAAATCTTCTCCATTGTGATACATAAGCAGACAAATGAAACTATTTCACCATATCTCGACATTTTCACAATATCTATAACTATTACTCAGAGAACACAACATTCAAGGAAGGGTGGATTCGGCACAAGCTTGTTTGCTCGGCATATAGGCTTCCAGAAACTGCTCTAATTGAATGAATTAAACCAATTATGAAACAGCAGCTCAGTTTGTCAGACGCTTTAATTTTTCCGTAATCTCCTTAATTTAGTTCCTACGTGTAAGGAATTAGTTTTTATGAAGACAAAATTTTTCACATCCGCGCTAAGAGGGCTAATTGGAATTTCTATACAATTAAACAAGTCAAGTTCCACTTCTTTGAATGATTAACGACCATTTTTTTCTAGTTTGAAATCGTAAGACAATCTTTTGGAATTGTTTTGGGGAAAAAAAACCATGTTTATCTTGATAGTTATCATGAATAGAACTTGTGGCCGTTACTCATTCAAAGAAGTGGAACTTGATTTGTTTAATTGTATAGAAATTCAATTAACCCTCTTAGCACGGATGTGCAAAATTTTGTCTGCATAAAAACTAATTCCTTACACATAGAAACTAAATTAATCCCAATGTAATTAAAAGTGCCTAGCAGTGAAAATTTAGAAAATCTCTGGCAAATCAAGGAGTTTTCATCTGAGGACTTCCTTCTTTGGACACAACCTAGATTAGAGCAGCTGCTATAATCACAGCTGTGGTTTGGTACTTAATAGCTTTCTCACAGCACACAATTGCTCCATTGAACAAATCAGTTGTTTCTGAGAAAGCAGTTAATAACGGGTTAGTTTTTATCTGTGGACTTCCTTCTTTGGAGGAAACAAAGACCAGACCATTAACTTGAGCTACAGCTGTGTGCTTTCACATGACAAATGAGTGCCCTGATGAAAGTGTTATTTATACAAGTTTATTGGTAGGAATCCCAATATGTGGCTCCGAGTAACTTTGTTGTTAAATCCGGTAAATCGTTATCTTTGTCTTCCATATATGGAACAAACCTGGACAAGTCCATTATCTTGAACTTCTGCTGTGTCTTGAGGTTCTTTATTTCAAATGGCTCAAAAGCTACCTATTTATATAAGTAAGTTAAAAGTAGTGTAATTAGCCTGAGCTGTGGCACCGTGCAAACTTGGTTGCTAATCGGTTTAGATTTCATTTTGGGACTTCCTTCTTTGGACCAAGCCTAGTCCAGTGCAGCAGCTATAGCTACTGATGTAGATCATGGCTATAGATTTCTCGTGGCTCCCGAATGCTTAATCTGATAATAACTCTGTATAGCTCTTGATAACAGCTAACCGTATCGAATGCATAAAATATTTAAAAATTTTGTGCATTAATGCTACAGGTTTAAAAACGTTTGCCACCAACACAGCGCAGTTTCAGGTATTAGTGATTTTTCATGGTATAAAATTGCAAAAATTAAAATTAAAAAAAAAAAAAAATTCTTGTGAAAATATGGAAGAAAATATTACTTCTATTTTCATTCAAATTCCTTTGTATCTAGCCTTATTTAATACACTTATCTTAATATATATTTTATTATGCTGTGCATTCCAGTAAGAATAAGTTCAGGAATTAATCTACCTGCATCTACTCTTGGAAAGGCTGTTACTATTGAAAGGTAGCAATCAATATGTAAATTGTTGTTGAAAGGAGGGCAAATAAATTTTCTTTGATCAATAATCGCAACTGCAATTTGCAGCTGACGGTCGCTTTTGTGCAATTCCTCTCTTTCTCTAATCTCTCTCGCAATGGAAGGCTTCAAGAGTTCTTATTCGTGAGGAAAAATAACCAGAATGCCTTTTCCTATCGGAAAGGAGTTCCTGCTAGATTGATTTTTATGTAAATTGTGGCAATTAATATACTGCTGTTTTATTCTAGTGACTAAATCATTCAAGTTTAAAATTTTGCAAGTTTACATCTAAATGGTGTGATTACAATTAGATGGATAATTTTTGTAACCATTCGAAACTGAAATCCATGGTTATAATAGGGGTGTGATTAAAAGTGGAAGAGCGGTCAATAGTGTGTAATGTATAGTAACATTTTCTTATATACAGAAATAAAACTACCACTTTCTTCATTTTTGATTCTGTCTTTTCCATGTTTTTCAGGATGTTGCACATGAATGGGCTACTCCACAAAGAAATTTGCTACAGCGATTAATGAAGCGAAAAACAAATAGTGCACTTGCTGAATCACAATCAGCAACCATTACAAATCAATCGTCAGAAAATTCGGAAGGAACAAAATGCTGATGGCCTTAAAAAATTGATGTGCTTGGTCAGGACCATCAACACATTTGCTTACAGTCAACACCTCAATTCTCTAGGAAATCAACACTGTGCTCATCAATGTCATCAATCCCTTCCCACAGGAATATCAATTTCTACAAAATCAATGGCCATCAGCAACTAATTTCTCAATGCTCATCAACACCTTCCACCAGGGCAATCAATTCCTAAAAGACCATCAACATATCCTTCCCTAAGAACTAACTCTAGGACCATTAATACTAGTTTCTCAGGGGCCGTCACGAACTACCACAACATTTCATTGTTGAGGAAGGTGTTGATGGCTCTTGAGCAAGGAGGCATTATTGGCTCTAGAAAGAGATCTTTGAGAAGGATAATGTTGATGTCCTTTCAGAAGTAGATAGTCTATGTAGAAGTTGCTGATGAGCATTGAGAAATGAGTTGCTGATGGACATTGATTTCGTAGAAATTGATATTCCTGTGGGAAGGGGTTGATGCCTTGTATGAGCCAGTGTTGATTTCCTAGAGAAGTGAGGTGTTGGCTGTAAGCAAATGTGTTGATGGTCCTGATCAAGCACATCCTCTTTCAAAGGTCATCAGCATTTCTTTCCCCAAGGGTAAATATCTCGTGTATTCAAAACATTCTTCATCAAGGGACATCAACATCTTCTTCATCAAAGGCTCTCAATTCATCCTTCAATATTAAGTGACTACATCTTCCTCAATAGCCACAAAGCCTCCTTCCTCAAGATAGTTATCATATACATCTTCCTGTGTCCAACACTTTTGCCTTATCTCTGTACACCCCTCAGATATACTTCTATTACTAGCTATTTGCATACTGATATATATGGATACACATAATTATATATATATATATTTTTATATTTAACTGCATTGTCTATTGAATTACAAAATTAAACTCTGATTTAACAATAGATAGTTATACAACACATTGTGCAAAGGGTAGCTCTATGTAACTGTATTGTTATGTGGAAACTTGATACAGAATACGTATTGGTTAATAAGCTACACAGTGAGAGAAATAGGGGGGCATTCTTGCAGCCACTTTGAACAGCATGCGAGAGCCATAGCAGCCAATGTCCTAACCCTGGTTAAGTGATGCACTTTAATTCTTTTCAAATTGCGCTCGACTTGATTTCTGTTCTTCAACTAAGAGCTGCCATTGGAAACAAAAACATTAACAACTGCATAAACAAAAACAACTACAAAATCAACGGTCAGAGCACATGCTAAACTTAGGAGGTAAATGTGTATAAACCGGAAAGAGAAAATTTATAAATCTCTCGATAGCTTGTTGGGCCACAACAACCAAGTTAGCTGCCTAATAACAAGCGATGCAAAACTTTGGTAGTGCAGCTCGTTACCACATTTGGCTAAGTGCCCCAAATATGTGGGACAGTAAAGAATTTCAAATTTTCTAACTTCTGTTCTTGTTGCTTCTGTCCTTTTATATACCTGGGCATGAGAGGTTCATTCTGATACATCATATATCTGTGATTAGCTTGGCTGATTCATATGAGTTATATTCTAGCTAGTGATCAGTACTAGTGTCAAATCTACATCCAGCAATGACGAGCAAAAGGGAAAATAATTCTGAACCCTACTGAATGAATGATTGTTTAATGAAGAAGTTCAAATGGTTATGTGTTTGATATAAGGCAAAACTACAAACATTTGATGTAGGTAGTTACAACAATTTTTTTGTGGGTGTTTTGGGAATATGTTGCATTAATAAAGAGTCCTTTGAGCCTCGTTAATGAATATCTTGTGTATGAGCTGCTTCAGCTCTTGAAATCGCATTTCGATGTTTCTCAACTACAAACGACCCTTAGAAATCGGGTTCGTCAGAAAAAATATGAAATAACCCTTTCATGAGTTTTAAATTCAATTTAAACATTTTTTTTGCTTTTGGACTAAAAAAAAAAAATCTACAATTTGAGAAAAATAATTGCCCTTGGAATAACATTTTGTTTCCGAGATGACGATTAAAACTGTTATTAAGGCTTAGTTTTGCGTTTTCTTCTAAAAGATGAAAAAAACCACTCAGTTATGCTTTGGCGGCTGATGGTCGATTTGTCAAAAAAAAACACAGAATGCTTCTTAAATTCAGACTATTGGGCTATGAAGACTATGGAGGAAGGTAGCAAGAGTGTTTTTGTGATGACACCCTGATCAAAATTGATTATGGCTGATAATAGTTGTGCTACTTTGTATTATTTTTGCCGTTTATGGGCGTAGAAAAAATGTATGACAATCATGTTTTTTTACATCCATGTATAAGTAGAGTATAGTTTCCAAACATTAGAGCAGTATTTGCTTCAGATCAAGCTTTCTGTGTTTAGGGGGCTAAAGACTTCAGCTGTAGAAATAATTTGTTATAAAAATTCGTCTTGCTGGATCATGCTTGTCACAAAACCTATTCTTGCTTTTTGTACTAGAGAAAATGCTTGGAAAAAAATAAGTAAAAATATCTACAATTTTTTTTTTTCTTCAACGAATGTTGGTTCAAACAACTTTTTTGTGGGCATTTTGGGAATATGTTACATTAATAAAGATTCCTTTGAGCCTCGTTAATGAATATCTTGTGTATGAGCTGCTTCAGTCTTGAAATAGCTTTTCGAAGTTTCTCATCTACAAACTAACCTTAGAAAATGGTTTCATCAGAAAAAATATGAAATAACCCTTTTATGAGTTTTAAATTCAATGTAAACACTTTTTTTGGCTTTTGGACTAAAAAAAAAATTTGAGAAAACTAATTGCCCTCTGAATAGCATTATGTTTCTGAGAAAATGATTAAAACAGTTATTAAGGCTTAGTTTTGTGTTTTCTTCTAAAAGATTAAAAAAAACTACTCAGTTATACTTTGGCGGCTGATGCTCGATTTGTCCCAAAAAAAAACTTCTTTTCTTTGTATTCTGACTATTGGACTCTGAAGACAATGGAGGTAGGGAGCAAGAGTGTTTTTGTGATGACACCATGGTCAAAATTGATTATGGATGATAATAGTTGTGCTACTTCGTATTATTTTTGCCGTTTATGGATGTAGAAAAAATGTATGATAAGTATATTTTTTTTACATCCAGGTATAAGTAGAGTATAATTTCCGAAAATTAGAGCAGTATTTGCTTCAGATCAAGCTTTCTGTGTTGAGGGAACTAAAGACTTTTCAGCTGTAGAAATAAATGCCAAATTCCACAATGACAAACCTATTATTTTTTAGAGATATAATGCTGAAATAGATTTAATAAAATGTTACATTTTATTGAAAAGTTTGCTCCAATGATAAAAAGTACTTACCCAATTCGCTCAAGAATTTGAAATGTGCAATCAAAAAGAAAGAAAAAATTCTAACGATTAAAAAAATACAACAATTACCTTCATACTGAAGCAATGCGATACTCTATTAAAAATAGAATTCTTCACTGAAACTGCATACTGAAATGTTGAGGTGCCTCTATTACGATTAAGATTTTATATAAAGACTGAATTTGTACAATATGCTTTTCCATTCCATTTTTTTGGTAGCATGACAAACAAAATCAAAAATGCAACAGAAGAACCAGTTTTTTGTTGAAAGAAAATGGAGCATTTAATTTGGCAAGGATATTTATTTGGTAGAACACGATATGTTTATGGATACAGTTACAATTTTAATGAAAGTTTTTAATGTAGCTATATAGATGAATTAAATTGTTTATTTGAGAGTTGTTAGTATTAATTCAAAAGTGAGATTATTTTACAACTATTTCGTTTGAAAGTTGGAATAATTTTCTCTGCAGCATAGAAATCACGTGAAGGGTGTCTATTTATGAGAGATGGTTTTTGTGCTCATAGAGCAGATGTAGATGTACTCTCTGTGGGTTCTGGTTTATTGGAATATGAGAATCAAATTGGAAGATTGATAGGCCTATTGAGGCTGATAGACAAGGAGATGATAACTCCTTGCAAGTCGTTGATGAGTGGAAGAAAGTTAGCGAGAGGAAGATTGATCAAACACTTGATGTGCTGAGTTGGTTTAAAATTGATATAGCAGGTTTGCAAGAGACAAGGTGGTTTCGATTTGGACACAATGTTTATATAGTATGAAGTGCATTCAGCTAACTTCTGACTGACCGCTTTCCTTAATTTCCTTCGCAATATGTTTTGTTCTAGCGTCTATATCACAAGTTAGCTTTCCCATTGCAGGAGGGAATATGCACAGTAATAAATGACTGCTTCTCAACCAGTCCTATATACAACGCTATCGTTGCTTTGAGTAACGTTTAACAATTAGTCACCTTCCTTCTTATATGCTTTTGCCACTCTCCTACATGCCCCTCTATCTTCCTCTGACTTCCGCTCTCTATCGTTCCTCTCATTTAGTAATCAGCAAGGTATCCTAGCAGAATCCTAATGGCTGACCTCCAGCTCTTTGTCTTGTTTCTTAATTGTAGAAGGTGGAAATCTAGTCTTACTTTAGTTTATGATTTAAGAGATTCCTTTGATATTAGTTTTGTGGGACATCCCGCTTGAGTTCTTGTCCTATTGTGATACAATTTGCTCCCTTGGTATATCTGGTGTGATTGACTCACCCCTACATGGTTGTCGATCTGGTGGCTGTGGCATAACTTCTAGAACAACTTTAACTGGTAATACCAACTATCTACCTGCACATCAAAGGGATTTTGTATGCAGTTTCCCTCTCCAATGGCAATGCCTCTATTCCTTCAATTTGTGTAACTAATTATCATACTGTTGAGTGCAGAAACTGCCTTTTTACGCCTCCTTGATGAACTTGAAGCCTTTGTTGCTTATGTTGCTACTGATCACATGGTTGTGGGAACATCAATGCTGATCTAAGTATTGCTCGGTTCGTTCATCTATACTCTCAAGATTTCATCCAAAAGTGAAATGTTGTTTGTTTACATATGCTACCTTCCTCTGGTATCTGTCAAATTTACAGAAGTAACACACGTGACACTTTTTTGTGGATTGATTACTTTCTCTGTGACAAAGTGCTTGCAATTATGGCCCATAACATTATCCCATGGATCTTGGCGCAAATCTATCAAATAACTTGCCTACAGCTACTACGACTTTGGAAATTCCCTGTGCATTTCTCAGGCAGATAGTCATCAGTAGACCAGTACTCCAGCTTCTAGTACATCTACTAATTGGAAACTAGTTTCCGACTAGCCCGTCCAATATTTTGTGTCTTTTATTGGCTTCCTTCGTGTCAGAAGTCGTTGTCATACAGATTCTTCTTACACTTTCAAACTCCCAGCTGCTTTAGATTTTCTTAATGCATTTTAGGATTACATCCACTCAGCTATAGGGTGAAGACTTTACCAGTCCATGCTCTTGCAACAAAACATAGATTACCTGGCTAGACTGATGGTGCCAGGAATCTTTAGGATCACACCAACTTTTGGCAGGTATTTGGATTGAGTCAGGCTCTCTCACCTCAGGTTTGTTGGCTGAACAGAAGAAGAAGAAGACTAAGCTTATGGAGGCTAAAAAGGCGAGAAAAGCACACTAGGCATGGAAATCTTTCTGCAGCTTTTGTAATGTTAACAAATCAAACTTTTGAAAAAAGGTCAGGCAAGCCAGGGGTGAGTCACTCCCTGCCCTGCTCCATGTTGTTGAAAGTTTCGTGGATCATTATCAGATTACTGAGGTTTTTTAAAACTAAGCTAGCCTCCATCCTAAAAAAAGCATGATGTTCACCAGGTTGATTCCTCCAGCCACAACTATAATTCTGAGGATGTGTAATCTGTTCATTTCGATGCTGAGACAGTCCTACTGGCTTTAGCAATCATAAACTTGGAAAAACAAATCACAAGACTTTATATCTAGCTGCTCTTCTTGTACCTATTACCTCTATCTTCCTTTTTCAAAGCAGAGTTGGGTCATGGCTCTCTTATTGAACGTTTGATTGACCATGTCCTTGGTACCCATTCGTAGACCTGGTACGTTCCTCTCCTTCTCTGACATCTATCACACCATTACTCTTTCTTTAACCATCAGTAAGATATTGGAATGGTGTCTCCTCATCAGGTACACTATACACCTATCAAGTTCGTTCCTGCAGTTTGGTTTTAAAAAGAATATGTCCCTTCTTTGTGTACTGGTGTTTTAAGAATAATGTTGAGAAATATATCCAAAGAGACTCCCTCATTTTTGAGCGCTTTTCAGATGCTTCAAACTTTTGACCTAGTGAGGCATGACATTGTGTTTGATTTGCTCTTATCCTAGTGGCTTTCACCTGTTGTAGTTAGGCTGCTGCAACCTGGTGCCAGGAGTAATACGTAGAGTCATGTAGTTAGACTGCTACACATATGGTCCCAGGAGCAATACCCGAGGGTCATGTAGTTAGACTGCTGCACATCGGTTACTAGGAGCAATACCTCTGGATCAGATGAAATGGAGTCCCATCAGATCCCTTACTGTTACTAATTGGGTCAGGCTGGGAGGGTATTTCTCCTATTCTGTTCACCTTGAATTTTGATGTGCTTCTAACTGACCTGTAAGCTCAGAGTCTAGGCTGCTACTGGGATAACCACTTGCATGAGCTCTAGCATATGCTGATGATTTGATGCTATTAGTTCTTTGTGCATCAGCTCTTAGGCTAATGCCTAGAACCTGCGAGTCCTTTGCTTCAGCTAGTGGTTTTTCTCCAATCTTCTCGACTGACCAGGTTCTGTTTGATGAATTTGAGCTGCGACAATACTGATTTTTTTTTTGTGGCTCTCATCTTCTCCTGTCCAACAGTGTTGCCCATCTTGGAAACAATTTATCAACCAATCTCTCTAATGCGTGGACATCCCATACAAATGTCGTCAGGTGATGAAGGCTGCTAATGGTCTTTTTACCACTCTTCAGAAATTCTTACCTTTCTTTTCAATTATACTGTCTGTCGCTATATGGCATGTATCAGGAATCTCTCCTGTAAGACTTTACACTCAATAGAGAATGCTTTCACAACTGCCTGAGGGTGATTTGGACACTATCCTCCAACACACATACAGCAACTTGCATTGTGCTGCTGGTCTTCAAAGCCTAGTGAATATTGTTTGCCAAAACCCACTCTCCCCTGTTAAGAAAGCTCATGCTATTCTAATAGACAAGTTAATGAGGTTTTTGTTTTTTTTGGAGGTCAGCTTATTTTTGTTTACCTTCACTGGTCAGAATGTTAATAATGGGGCTACTTTCATGAAAGCATATATGGAGCAAGAAAAAAATTGGTGTTGATGTTTTACGTGAATTACGTTGTGGCTGGAATCTTTTGCCAGATCACCTGAAGGACAGTGCTGAGGAAATGCTGAGGACGAATGCTTCAGCTAGTTTTGTGGACTCAAACTTGTTATACCAATAGTATAATAAAAAATAAATCGTTTTAATTCATTACATCTATTGTGGTGTGACTATTGTGTTGTGTGTAGTAATAATAATAATAATAATAATAATAATATAATAATAATGGTAATAATAATTATGAAAAATATTTTCAAAAATCAATTAAAATTTTTATTTAACTTGTTTGTTATTAATCATTAATATTTAATTTTTTTCATTATTATTATTATTATTATTATTATTATTATTATTATTATTATTATTATTATTATTATTATTATTATTACTATTATTATTATTACTATTATTATTATTATTATTATTATTATTATTATTATTATTATTATTATTATTATTATTATTATTATTATTATTGTTGTTGTTATTGTTGTTGTTGTTGTTGTTGTTGTTGTTGTTGTTGTTGTTGTTGTTGTTATTGTTATTGTTATTGTTATTATTATTATTATTATTATTATTATTATTATTATTATTATTATTATTATTATTATTATTATTATTATTATTATTATTATTATTATTATTATTATTATTATTATTATTATTATTATTATTATTATTATTATTATTATTATTATTATTATTATTATTATTATTATTATTATTATTACTATTACTATTATTATTATTATTATTATTATTATTATTATTATTATTATTATTATTATTATTATTATTATTATTATTATTGTTATAATAATTATTATTATTAATATTATTATTATTATTATTATTAATATTATTATTATTATTATTATTATTATTATTATTATTATTATTATTATTATTATTATTATTATTATTATTATTATTATTATTATTATTATTATTATTATTATTATTATTATTATTATTATTATTATTATTATTATTATTATTATTATTATTATTATTATTATTATTATTATTATTATTATTATTATTATTATTATTATTATTATTATTATTATTATTATTATTATTATTATTATTATTATTATTATTATTATTATTATTATTATGATTAATTATTATTATTATTATTATTATTATTATTATTATTATTATTATTATTATTATTATTATTATTATTATTATTATTATTATTATTATTATTATTACATTCTATTACTTCTACTACTACTACTACTACTACTACTACTACTACTACTACTACTACTACTACTACTACTACTACTACTACTACTACTACTACTACTACTACTACTACTACTACTACTACTACTACCACTACTACTACTACTACTACTATTATTACTATTATATTTATTACATAGAGTCAACAGTCTAAAAATTGGTATGTACACTCTAAGCTTTCAAGGGAAAGGATTTATAAAGCTTTCTGGGATTAAGTTGCTGCTAAGCTTTCAGGGGCTATGCTTAATGTTAAAGCATTCAGGATTAAGGCATGAAGATGTTAAAGCTTTACATGGCTCCTGTTTGAGCATCATAAGTAGAGCATGCTGGACATGCAGTAATCATTGTCACTTTTCAAATTCTTGACAAATATTTATTTATGAATTGGTAACAGCTGAGGAAGACCCAGTTGTTCACTAATTCCATGGAAAATGGATGGAATTTATGAAAAATATATATTTTGTAAATCAATTTGTTACAAAAAATCAAATATGAAGTGTTAAACTAACATGAAACACAGCACATTGCATATGGCCATACTTCACAGGAGTATTTGTCCTACAATGTAGAGCAAGAAGAAAATTATGAGCTTGACACAGACAAATCTGTCAGTTGATGCTGCTCTCCGTGAAGCAGATCATAGGCACCCACTATAGTAAAGCACTCCATTAAGCAAATCCTGGAAATACTGAGTTTCACCATCAGTAAAAGTCACTCATTGCTAGAATATGGTCAGCATTTGTGAGTGACAAACATATCCATGGGTCATGTTGGTCTACTAACTTGATCATCCGAAGTAAACAATGAGCGATTGATTCTCCTTTTTTTAGCTAATAGTTCAGTGTCAACATATCTGATGTGAGTTTCACAGCCCGCATGTGCTTTTACTTTTTGAATTGTCATTTTCCAGTTCTGAAATGGCTTTGTGACCCATACACTGAAAATGTCTTCCGAGGTTTGACTCTGAATCTCTGATCTCTTCATACTTTTAAAAATGAACCCGAAAAGTTTTCATCATAATCTAGCTATGGAAATTCCTTTTCCCATATTCAGTGGTATTTGTCAGGAACATCGTCTCTTAGTTTAGCTAGGGTGATGACTGTCACTGCTCACATATCTCCCTCATTGTCATAAATGACTGTTGGAGCAGACTTTTAAGAACTTGGACAAAAATAACTACGAACATCCATATAACTCCATGTGAATACATTCGTGAAGCAAAGTGATGCCCAGGCTGTGTGATGGTGTACTAGCTAGCCAATGCAGAGGGCATCTGCCTTACCTGTACATGGTGAATGCTCTTAGTCTTCTTTCCACATATCATTAATTGTTGCTGCTGCTGGTGACATTTTACAAAGGAAAAAAGCCAATACCCAAATCTGTAACAGTAAAGGAGTTTCCAATCCAAGCGACAGATCCAGGGCTATTGAACATTAATGATACTAACACAGTAGATTACTGGATTAGTAGTGGGCCCTCATCATGTCAGAATCATATCAGAATCATGATATCAACCTTTCAAACTCACGCAGAGTGTATTAAACAGCTGGTGTAGAGAGTATGAAGACAAGGTATTTATCAAATAATGTGTTCAAACGTGAACTGCGGAATGGCGGGTGTGTAAAACGTGAATGGCTACTCTATTCACCATTCCATGGTCATTTATACTGCTTTGTATGTCACCTATTGTCAAAGAAAGAATCTCCCTTTGCTACATCGGGGTTCAATGACTGGAAGCACTACAGCAATGCTATTGTAGAGCATGAAAATGGAGAAGAATATCGAAAGTGCTTGACGGCATATTTGATTAGGCATAAAGAAACTGGAAGTATTGATTCTTTATTACTGGAACAACATCGCTCAGAGCAGGAATATGGGCATAAAGTGTTGACACATGCGGTTTCTGTAATTTGCTTTCTTGCCTCCAGAGATTTGCCATTTCGTGGAGAAAATTAGATTATTGAGTCAGCAAAAAAATGGCAACTATTTAGGCACACTAGAGCTGTTGAGTGAATTAGACCCTTTCTTGGAAGAGCAACTCAAACTGTATGGAAATCGTGGAAAAGAGAACCCGTCATATTTATCTGCAAATATTTGTGAGGAATGTATTAAATTAATGGGACAACAGGTTCTTTGTACTATTCTTGAAGAAGTAAAAGAGTCAAAATATTATTCAATAATTGCAGATTCCACTCCAGACATCTCGTACACAGATCAACTGATATTTACTGGCCGATACATTAAAGGCTGTGAGCCTGTGGAACGTTTCGTGATGTTCATCCCCATCTTTTCTCATGGAGCAAAGGCTCTAACTGACACTGTTGTTGATTTTCTTAATGAGAACAAAATTCTACTAGCATACTGCCATGGTCAGTCATATGACAACGCCTCAAATATGTCTGGACGATATTCTGGATTTCAAGCACTGATTCATCAACTCGATGAGTTCGCCATCTATGTCCCCCCTGCTGGACACAGCCTGAACTTGGTTGGAGTAAAAGCAGCAGAGTGTTGTCTACAAACTGTAAAATTCTTTGACTTTGTTCAGCGTCTGTATTCCTTTTTTGCTGCTTCTACTCATCGATGGTATTGACATCATCTTTAGGAAAGGGTTTTGTAGTAAAGCATCTATCTGACACACGATGGTCAGCACATTGTGATGCTGTTCATGTTCTGTATGGGTGTTTGAGAAAATAAAACATGCGCTGGATTTTGTATCAGCTGACAAAGAACAGGAAGTGAATGCAAGGTGAGAGGCAGAAGGATTGAGAAAGAAAATGGAAAACATGGAAACAATCTTTCCCACAATTCTTAGGAATGATATGCTAGAAAGAATGAACAAAACAAGCAAGGTCCTGCAGTCAAAGGATGTGAACATCCTTGTTGCCACAAATCTTCTTGTGTCTATGAAAACCTATCTTCAGGAAACTAGAGATAAATTTAGTGAATATGAATTCAAAGCCAGGAGTATGTGTCCAGATACACATTACAGTGATGAGAAAAAACGGGAACAAAAACAAAGTGTGCGTCTTACTAGATCGTCTTACTATATATGATGGATCATCAGCAGCAGAAGAAGTACTTCTCAGTAAAAGCAAGTTCAAGGTAGAAACTTTCCTCCCTATTATGGACACTAATCTTTGAACTAACAAAATGTGCAGAAGCTTATTCACAGATTGGAATTCTATTTTCTTTCTTCAGTGAATTAAAAACCATTGCTTCTGATGCACTAAAGAAAATGTGTGAACATCTGGCTAATATGTATCACAAAGACCTTAATTATGATGACCTTTTAAATGAATGTGAGCATCTCAAGCACAACATGGCTCGTAACGAAAATTGTGAGACTCTCCCTGCATTGTACAGAAAATAATTTCCAACAATTTGAAATCTGTATTCCCAAATGTTGAAATTGAACTCAGAGTGTTCATGTGCATGATGGTGACCAACTGTACAGGAGAACGTTCTTTTTCAAGACTGAAACTTATTTTTTTAAAAATCAGCTTAGTAGCACAATGGGACAGCATCATTTGAACTGGCTTACACTTATGTGCATGGAAAATGACATCCGGAAGACCATTGACTTCAAGCCAATAATAAAACAGTTCTCTGCAAAGAAATGCTGCATATATTTTTTTATAATAAGAAATTCGTAGTAATTTCATACTATGACATCTAATCTGTATGGCTTACTGAGTATTATTGTGTTTTTCAAGCCTCGTGTATTGTTCAAATATTTATTATGTAGATTAGTTGTTGCTGTACAGCATGTTTTTAATGTTTCAACACCGATTTTGTTGGAAGTGCCAATAAAATAAATATATGTTTAATTTTATCGACCATTTACATTTTTATTCCTGTGAGTAGTTGTCATAGGAGGCCCAGTCCACTGCTTTTCCCGGGGGCCCATAATGCTGTTAAGATGGCCCTGGTTATAGCAGGAGGTAAACTGGGGGAACGGTTGATGGTAAGTGAGGACTTGGGTTAGAGGTAATCAAGGACTAGGTCAGGAGGTAAAATAGGGCCAGGGATGGATAGGGCTAGAAGCAATCTTGGGCAATGGCTGGAGGTAAACTCGGGTTTGGGTTGGAGGTAAGCTAGACCTTGACAGTTGATCATATTCAGAGTTTGAAAAGTATGGGACACTAAACCTAAAGTGAGATTGGGTAAAATCAAGGGACTTAACAATCAGAGAGAGTTTGGGTCTAAACAAGGAACCTAACAAACAAAGGGATTTTAGGTAGAAGCAAGGTGCTCAACAACCATAGAATTTATGGTGCATACAATGTGGCTGATATTAAAAGTGCAGCTAGATGTCCGTATTGTTCCTGAGCACTAGAATCCAAACAAAAAAGTGTTTCATAAAGCTTGTGGTATAACTGGAGATAGTAATTGAAAACTTCCAATTGGATGGCGTCCATGGCAACCCATACTCTCTCTCTCTTCTTTCATGTTGCAGGTTCTCAGAGTTAATGAGTCCACTGCTACGTGTGATGCTGGATTCAGTTAGCTAAGAGGATCATGTAAGGCTGTAGGAGGTGTAGGAGATGCACTTGAACACGGAGAGATATCAGCAGTTCTTTGTAGAAAAGGAAAACGTTTTGAACATGAAACTTAGCATGCAGCACCCAACAGACATGTCATAGCCAAGGGATTTTGATTTTGCCATGTGGCTCTTGTTTTTACCATGAGGCTCATAATTTTTCCGTGAGGCTTTAGCTTTTGCCGTGGACTTTTGCCATGGGCTATTGTGTGGGGCATTTGGTTTTTCTGTGGCAGTTATTGGACACCATATATGAGAGGTATTGAGAAATTGCATGGTTAACAGGTATGGAGGGTTCTCTACACTGGTATGGATTTTTCTCTCTTATATTTAGACTTTTTAAATGGTTTATGCATGGTGATACCTTTGTGTTCTATAGCCTGAGCTATTCACACTGTACCTGGTTTGACACTGCCTGATTTTAAAGGTAAGAAGGTTGGTTGTCATTTGTGCCATAGGTTTTTGGTACATTTGAATATGCCGGCATTGTTGTGCTTCTGTTAACTTCTGTTAGCAATTAGATTAATGCATTAGTCTTGTGAGTAATTTATATCTTAAAATGGATTAATTTTAAATCCATCTAAACCTCAACTGGAATTGTTAACAATGTAGCTCTTGCACATGACTGTAATTCAACTTTAAAGGTGTGCAGGTCTCTTTCATATTGTCAATTTTCTGATTTTTGATCAGCTATGAAATATTCATCTAAAGTGTCTTGACTAGGCTTACAAACTCAACTTTCCCTTTTGTACTTTTGGTCGTATGGATCTCAAGGCTGTTGCTATGCATCCTTATTCATCTTTTTTTCTGTCCCTCTATGGTGCCCCACTTTGGAAACTGTTATGCATTGCACTATGATTACTTGAGATATATTTTAACAAATTTCTCAAGAAGATCTATAAATTGCCAAATTTCTTATACTGAGATTATTTACCATCTAAATGTCTACTTCAATGCCATTGCTGATGTTTCTTATATTTAGGGAGGCCAAAATATAAGTTTCAATGTAATTAGCTCAACCAGCAACCATGCCACAACTACGATTATCATAGGATAGACCACAGACAGATACTGCAAAATTAAGTCTGCCAAATTATTGATGTTTGGGTCAATACAAAATGGGGGAATTACACTCCTGAAGTAATCAAGATTCCAGACCCTTAAAGTACTTCTAAAATATGGATAATTACGAAAACCACTAAAGGAGAAGTTGGATCATAACTTGTCTACTTATGAGGGTATGTCAAGCCTGGCCTTATAAATAAACTGAAGAACTAGAATGAATGCATTTAGAGATGAGGTTTTCTCTAATTCTGACCAAAATTATGTTGAAATATTGTGATTAAAACCAAGTTGTAGTAAATTTGATGATTCAAGGTATGGTTAAAAAATAATAAACAACACATTAAAAAATATTGACATAGTGTAGAAACAAGAGCCAATAATTATTGGATGATGTTAAATCCCAGCTCAATTCCAGAGTATTCAATTTGTCTGGAAGTTAGCCATGTCTAAACATTTTATGTGCAAAAGCCTGAGATTGAAGCAGCATAATTGTGGCAGAAAGAAGAAAATAGCCGGTATCATCCCTCTTGATAAATTGAGCTTTAAAAAACTACATCAACATGATGTGATCCAACCTTATTAGTCGAAATACTTTTACAAAACAATCTTATTAGGAGAATTAATTTTTTTTAAATCATTGAAAATAAAATCACTTTGAACATTTGGAATGTCACCCAACTTCCTTCAGAATAATGAGAAAATACTATCATCATCTGCCACTCTATTATTGACAGATTGTGTGCAACTCTCTCACATAGATTACCTGACTTGTTTTACCTTCCACCAAACATTTATTTAGTTCTCGAAATGATAGCATTGGCTAGTTTTCTTAACCTTATGGGATGTTTACGTCTTCATGGTCTATTCAGAAAAGATTAGGTAAATGGTCATAGTAGGCATTGATGTTTTTTTGCAACATTAATTAATGTCCGCTTTAGAGCAGTCTCAACTAATTCACTCTTCTATGTGGTGAGAAGTGGAAACGTGGTATAGAATATTGTTCTTTTACTATTAAAGAGGAAATCATCTTCATTTGTTGATGATTATCCCTGAATATTTTACTGATTGCATCGGGATAAGCTAGCCATAATTTTTTCGTGTTGCAGTTATTCTTCCAAAGTTGACCTTTTGATGGCAGTGGAACACAAAGAATTTCCATTAGGAGTTAGTTAGTTTTAATTCATTGTGCCAGACTTATTACATAGTTTTATTGGAGGGGTTCACCACCAGTAGCTGTAACTTCATCAATAGCTATATTGGAACATTAACTAATATTGATAACTTTACGTATTACTACGGTTGTGCTCCCACATGCTCAAGTTGATCACATTCAGGCACTTCGCTGGTGGTGTCTGAGCTGTATCTGGAATGCATGCATCCACCCGGTTTGGTATAATTCTCTGAATTATTTTGAGCAGAGCCGAGGCTTCATGGTAAAACTTTCAAGTCAGATTCAAGCTTTAAAAATGGAAAGCTGTACTCATTTCAACTTTATTGATGTGCATATAATAAGCATATTTTCTTACTGAGGAAGAAGGTATTGTTGACTTATGTGGACATCAGACAAGACAAGTCCTGAAGGAAGGCTCATAGCCTCTGGACCAACAGCACAAATAGAATTGTTCTATTGATCATTGCACATGTATGACATACCTAAATGTGACATACCTGAGTATGACCAGTTCCTGGAATAATTAGCTTGCTGGTGTGGCATACATGACTGAATCAATTAATAATTTGCCTAGTAACATAAATGTTTCAGCTGGTCTTTAAAAACAAGGAAAAAATGCATAATGGCACAGATACATGCTAACAAAACAATACTCAATGATGGAAAGCGGCCATATTGGATTTTTTTTAATTGGCCGTGAGTGTGCTTGGGTCCACCCAGGATACCTAAATTACAGCAAATCCTTCCATCATGCTAAATTTGGCACATTTTCTTGGCTTTGCTTAATTTCATGCCAATCCTCTTGACTTTATGCAGACCACAGCCAGTTAGATCCTTTTTACCTTTTAAAAACATGTACATCCATTGTTCATTGTACTGTCTTTTTTGGTGATTGCACAGATACTTTATGATTTTAATACCAACACAATACTGATGTACAATATGTTTTTAAATGGTACAGGAGGTCTAAATGGTTGTGGACTTTATGGGTGCAGTCTGACTACCTTTCTTGTTAACTGGTTAATCCAATGTAGCTGTTTGTTCTTATAAACATTTGTGCTCTTGTTTCAAGTGCTTTCCATTTTTTTGTTGCTTCTGTGTTTTATATTTTAGCAGTGGAGGAGAAAAGGAGGACTACATCAAGTGTGAGCTGTTGGTGGAGGGCCATCTTGATATTTAAGCACTTTTTCTAATTACCTTTTTTTAATGTTGGAGGAACACCACCCACATATCAAAAAATACTAAGTTTTGTTGCTATTGTTGCATGTACCCTTGTATATACAACATGTCCAAAATATAAGTCAATCTGTTCTCAAATACATATGAGAACGATCTGCATAGTGTTAATGGAAGTCTGAAAAGTGTACTGGAAATTCATTCTAATTCAATATATCAACAACCTCTAGCATTGAAGATGATACAAATTATTATCTTGATGACACAGATAATATTTTTAGTAAACATTCCTTGCATGTAATACCATGCTGCATATATTACCTAACTCTCTCTTACTGTGAGTATGTAATAGGACAGGCTAAATATTAGCAAATATAGATAGGATGCATATATAGTCAATAGAGGACTAATTGTGGAGAAGATACTGAGTAATGCATGTTAAACATTATCATATATGCAATCAATAAAGTGTCAGATTTATTGTTAGCTTCTGAAATTCTACCCTTCTGTCCTCTAAAAATGCTGCTGAAAGCTCTACAGGATGACCTCACTATCAGTGTAGTATGCTTTCCTTATTCAAGGGATGCTTCTTCTGAGTATTGTTAATTATCTTCATGGTTTCGGGCTGTGCAACCTTTAACTACTTGAGGAACATACATTCTATCCTCAGATAATTACCCATATCTTAATCCAAGCAGTTCATCATGATGACAGTACACAGATGTAATGTACAGGAATTCAGCATGGTCTAGTGGAAAGTGCAATATGATGGTAATTATAAAAAACAAAAAGCAGTCTATAAATCTCTCCTTCTCTACCACTAATTGCCTTGCATTCATTATTTTCATTCATTTTAAGTTACTCATGCCTAAATAATTATTTAATATTTAAATATTCTTTATTTAGCATTGGTTGACTGTAGTCTACCTTGCTGTCAATTGCCAACTTTTTTACAATCAGGACATAACCAATTTTTTTTTCATAATAGAAGGGAGCTGAGTCACTGTGAGAGCTTTTTTGACATTTTTACAAGATGTTCTTTACTCAACGTTGATATAACTAACACAATAACCCTCAAATTTCCTTTAACCCTCTAAATTTTAGTAGGCCTCAAGCTTTTGATATTGTAGTGATGTCACTGAAAGCCATCCAGCAATTCTCCAGTAACATGGTAATCGGTGGCTGAGATACTGGTGCCTCCACCCCCCCCCCCCCCACCACCAACTTTCTAAATTGGGGAATGTAGTTTGACTGTGAAACTTGCAGAAACCGCCTTTCTGATTAACATAGCTGAATTGTGATTTACACTTTACATGAGGTTGACATGCATTACTTATGCATAATGTAATGGTGAATCAAAAATATATAGTAGCTGTTCTCCTATTTAAGGTAGCTAAATGACAGTCACAGCCTCTGTTATCCTTATTTTAGAGCCTCCCAGACGTACCTTTACAATTTAAAATTTTATACAGAAGTAACTTGTTGCGGCTACATGGTTACAGTCCAATCCTTAGGTTGTAAAAAAAAAAAAATTTGGTTTTTTTTCAATTTTTTTGGTACATTTTATAGTTGAGCAATAAGCCAAGTGTGAGCTGAGAGGTGGCTGGTCTACAAAGCATTTAGAAACTTTCCTATTGTTGATTTGTACTACACATATCAACACACATTATGTATTGTGGCTATTGTTAACTATACCTGTTAAGATCCAGCCCTGCAGAGCAAAACCTACCTGCACAACACAGCTGTGTCACTCTAAAGTGAAGTGCTGACAAATGTTGTGCTGATTGCGGGATTTGGTGGAATGTCTCATGACATTGTAACACCTTACTCACACTCGAATAGCAACTTAATCAGTCATTTATGGCACATACTCTAATATTACCGTAGATATTTTCTGGCACAAACTTTAATATTACCTTAATTGATCTCTCTAATTAACAACCTGAACTATTTAAAAAAAAAAGAGCTTAGCTTTGTCTCTAGTCTACACACAATCATTCAACTCTGAAAACTCTGGGACTTGACTCATCATTTGTTCTTTCAGAAGTATTGTTCATTCAGAAGTATTGTCCGTATTTAAACTATCTTATATATTAGTGGTATTAAAACAACAGGTAACTATTGTGTATATTCGCCTCAGATTCAGACTTGACCTGTTAGACTTCACAAGAGCTATGTCATAACTCCAGTGGAAGCTAACAATACCCATGTACATCAAGTTGGCTTGATAAAATATTGTGAACTTATATATATCTTGCTTCTGTTGTTAACTATTCCCGTGTAAACTACGTTGTCCACTACACCAATATCAGCACATAACAATTTTGTTGTTATTATTAATTGTATCCACCCATGTACGCCATGTTATCTACTACAAAACAATCATCACATGTAGCAATTATTTACTGCACCCATGTAGGGTCAGCTTCAAAGACTTGGTAACATTGCACAGGGGACCATATATGTTCTGTTAGAGGATCTTCTTCGGCCTCCAATTGACTTGGTGGCAGTTGATCAGATGCAAGAAGTAAGCACAGGTTGCCAATGTACAATGGTTGGTTAGGTTAGCAAGCAAATTATCAAGCGCTAAGAATCCTAAAAGTGCTAATTAAGCAAATACAAGCATGCTTTGTTAGGACAACACTAAAATCGATTTGCCATTTCTTTTTCTTCAATGAATCGAGAATAAGATTTGTAGTGTATTGGCATTGGTTTATTTGGAGTCTTCTGTTAAATGAGTGGACCCATTGCATGCATAGGTTGATTGTGTTTTATTGTGTTAAATTACCAAGTCATGATGGCGAAACAAAAGAAAGTTGTTTTTTCCACTATTTGAGCAGTTTTTGCCAGTTTATATTTTAGTACAAGATTCAAGGCACGGTAGAGGTGGAATTTTAAGGGCACATTACAAGGAAGCAGTTTCCCTTGAAGATTAGTAGAACTAAGGGTAGTTTGAGGAAGTGGATTCCCTTGAAGATGGGAAGCAATAAGTGTGGGATCATCTGGTCGTGCTTCCTGAAGTAATTCTCATTAAAAGAAATGATATATAAGCTATTTATTATCTACCTTTTTGTCATTTCTATTTGCTGTGTTTACTTTCTACAATCATTATAAGTCCAGCAGCAATCAAGAAGTTGTGATGTTGTTCTGGATAACTCCAGATGTTATTAATCAACAATTTTTTTGTCTTTGCATTGAAAGAGACTGTAGATGACTCCACATGCGATGCAGTCAACAATAGCAACAAGACATGGAGTATGCTAATGATATGAGGTGTACAGAAAAAATATTATTAGAAAGAAGTAAAATCCCTGGTATCTAGTAGCCTGATCATGGGGGTAATCCTCCACCACTCTATACACTACAATATATAGAAACAACAAAACATAGGAAACAAGAACAAAGAGGCAAAAAAAAATATATTTTTTTAAAGAATGTATATGTAAAACAAATTTGGATTAGCCGGAGAGGAAACTTGCATGAAGACCACAACCAGTTGATGACCTTTTACCATCACATTTTAAGATCATATAATTATTAGAGCATATGGTAGAAAGTCATTCAAATGGTTGTATCTGTTGTGAAAAGTCTCATACTTTTCTTTTTTTAATAAAATGATCCATTTTAAAAAGAGCACTTGTAATAATTAGGACGTGTTATGTAGCTGGCTAATTATGGCAAATACACATTGGACATGTTTATGGATCTTAGTAGCTGTACAATAGTTGAGCGTATATGTGAAAAAAATCGTACATAATCTAATTATATATATATATATATATAATCTTGGTTCTGCTGCTAAATTAGCACATCTATACATGTAAAATGTTGCATGAATTGTAGTAACATATAATATCAACTGATGTCATTGGTCTCTCTGAGTATATAGGACAAACATTGGCACAAGTGTCAAAATTAATCTCTGATCAGCTACATTGAGATATAGCTATGACATTTTTGATAGTGTGACTGTCATTAAAAGGACATATAAACTATCAAGGTGTAACAGCAACATACAATGTCAGGATAACATATGTAAAAAATAGTTATTTGAATACTCTACAAACATGTATGCACTGTAATATATTGTAATTATACACTGTCACAGACACACATCTATTTAAGCCCGCTTCATGAAGGCATGTCATGAGGGTACCAGAGCATAGAACTCGACATGGAGCAACGATAATCTCTAAAGAGTTTTGGGGAAAAACAAAGGCCAGTGGAGCAGAGCTAGGGAACTGTGCTGGATGGAATCTACTTTGAGTGCAAAGCATTCCATTACAATATTAATGAGTTACCACTTGCTATAATACAAGAACTACCTTCCGACACCTTAGAGGAGAAGTATTGCAGTCTTTGGTGATGGCTAATAAAGTATGTTATTCCCTCAATCATGAAGAATTGGAGTAGCTTTTCACATTTTTCTAGGAATATATGGATCTATTCCCGAGAGATAATTTTGGACGAACTGAAAAATTCAACCATATGATAGACACATCTAGGTATCAACTAATTGACCTATAGGCCCAATGGATTTCACTTGAATGATGGGATGAAGTAATGAAGGTTTTGAATGATATACTCGAGAATGACATCTTCCAACCCGTAAAAGGGCCGTTGGCTTAACTAGCAGTATTTTTCAAGAAGATGGATGGGTCAACTAGATTTTGCGAGGACTGCAGGTGATTGAATGTGGTTGCAAGGAACGATGCCTACCCACTTCCCCAAGTAGACAACAAACTTCACTCTATTTCGGGTATAATTAATTCAGTTTTATTGATCTGATTAGCAGATTTTGGAAAGTGGAAGTCAGCCTGAAGATCGGTTTAAACTGCTTTCTGTTCACATAGCAGATTATTTGTATTTAAGGAGATGCCATTCTGATTGTTTTGTGCTCATGCAATGTTTGAAATATTTATGGACATAGTAATTCCTGGAGTACAGTGGCTAAGTTGTATAGCTTATACAGACCGATGACTTAAATATGATCAATTAAAAAATAATTATAGCAATTATTCTATCTTTTTTGTCAATGTGTACTTTCTCTACCATAGCTTGAGCAATTTCTCTTTCCTGGTTTGTTAGCACCACTTCAATAAATTCTTTGGAAGAATGGCAACAATTATTAGCCACCAGAGATTATTCATCACCAGGTAGGGATGATCAATGCTGTGGATTAAGCTCTCACGTTGCAAACACTACATTGTTGGAATAAATGTGGTGCTTGGAGATAGATATTGGATAACCTAGACTTCATTACTATTAATAACTTGGTCTTAGCCAGCAAAATGTCTCCTGCCAACAAAATAATTGGCCTGTTAGGAGAGCAAAGTGAACTTCACTAGAGTGTTGAACAAGAAAGCTTCTGATGCTATACATCGTAGTACCATAGATAAATGAAATAACGGGATTGAAAATACAAGCCATATGCAAAAACTAGCATATTTCGACATGTGTATACCACTTCACTACTTCTAAGTTGTTAGATTCCGTTAGCAACAAAACTGAAGTGGGAGAATTGTTTTGTTGTGAGATGATAGGTAGCATCCCAGTATCTATTATACAGTAGCATATCTGCTACTTAATTTATCTTGTAAAACAAATGGCATTTAGTCTAGTTCATATGAATAAATACATTTCCAAGTATTTGGATGGTATTTGAATGAAAACTTGGTTTTTCAAGTATCAAGTCAGAAATAAAACAGTCTGTTATGGTCTTTTTTTACAAAAATTGGTTTTTCAAGTATGAAGTCAGAAATAAAACGGTCTGTTATGGGCTTTTTTTACAAAGTTCTACTGCATACCTTTGATATGATCAACATCCTCAGCCATCAAGGTCATGGGCATCAATGAAACTAAAAGAAGTGGATACAAGGTATTCTGGTGGCTTTGTTGCAAAGAACTTTTGAAATGCAATTATTGAAAAGCTTTCAAACACAAAATAACATCAATACTAGATTATTATTGATTGTACAAGTTGTTCAGCTAAAACTGCCACAGGCTGGCTATCGGGCAGGTAAATTTTGAACATGCAATGACTGAGCTGATTCAAGGCTGCCTCTCCAAAAGTTTTTTCTCATCATCCAACTATTGTACATAATTGCCAGAAATAATTCTCTTTAGGATTCTGAGAAAAACATTCACTGAGTACACCCTGACCCTTCATTCCTTGGTTTGTGAGCAGGTATCTGGGAATCTCCTCAAATTATTTCACTGCACAAGAAATAAATGTCACAATAATAAAATTAAAGTTTGCATTATATCTTTTCCTACTGCTTCAAACATCAAGTGAAAATTACCTGTCAAATTTTGTCCCACTATTTTTTTCTTTCTTCAAACACATTTATGCCTTCTCAAATCTGGAATATCACCTCAGGAATTTACACCTGCTGTCCATATTTCAAGTAAGCCCCAAAAGACATCATCGATCTGATGTAGATTGCAATTATTTATGAATAAAATTAGATCATCTTATTACTTTAAATTACATTTAGCTTGCTATCATCGGGGCTGGAATATGGTTTCAAGTTTTCCTTTCACTTCATGAAACATTCTTGCACATTCCACATATTAACGCAGAGGAACTATTTGTCAAAATATCTTTCAAATTTAACTCTTTCATTACTGCATGGCTCTCCATAGATTTCGAGGCCATTGGCTACAGATTCACTAATGACCAAGGAAATAACACATTGAAGAAGTAACATTTTTTTACCAAATGAGTAGCTATGCTAGTTCTGAAACGCATATTATGGATTGCATCTTTTGTGGTTGGACAGTGATTTGTCATCATGCATCAGGGCTTGACCTGTTCTGTATGTGATAATGAGTTTGTGCATGTGTGTGCAAAAGAGTGTGTATATGTTTGTGTTTGTGTGTGTGTATTGTACTTGTGTGTGCATGATCATGTGTATCTAAGATGCTAGTAAATTATTTATTATCCTGTATTTAGTTATTAAACAATGTATTTTGCAATTAGTTCATACTCATATCTATGTATCATCTGTAATATTAATAAAAACATAGTATTATATGAAAGTAGAAGGATTGGTATTTAAAAAATTAACTTTGGGTCCAAACACAGACACTTTCCACGTCAGATCCTCGTGAATAGACATGGGATGGGTATATTCCATCGGTTGTTTGAATTAGTGGACTGACTGCTAAAAATGCTGAGCAGGATTTTCGTAATGGGCTGAGGTGTTTAGTCTATTAATGTCATGTTCAAATTTACTTGTGCGGAATGAAGCAATTAAATATCAGTATCATGCTAAGATTTCTCTTGAATATCTGAAGCAGAGGTCTGAACTTGTTGGGAATCACTGCTCAATGCTGCTGAAGATGGCTGAAAAAATTTAATATTTTGCAAGCATGCATTGTTCCAATGTTTACAATTTTATTTATTCCAACACTAGTGGGTCTTGTGAATTGTTTTGCTTCTTTGTTCCTTCTGTTTCCGAGCAAGGTAAAACTATTTTTACAAGACCCTTGAGGAATTTCCTGTCCTCTATGTCTACCTATAAAGAAATTTTTCTGTGTACAATTCCGTGAGGACAAAAGTATGGTGTAAAATAATAGCATTTTAAGAAACACTACAATAAACACGCTTGCCATTAAATATGTTAATAAAATTTTATGATTTCCAGTGTTTTTTCCACAGAAAACCCAAGAAAAAACACTTACCTCATGACCTAAAACATCATTCATCTCACAAATTATATACATTTGTATGTTCAGTGTTATACCAAGAAACAAAGTAAAAACTAAGGTTTATTTTAGTGATAGGTTTCTTATTAAATACAATGCAATTTGATTTTTGACATCACCAGTTCTGTGAGCATAGACATTTCTTATTCCATAGTTTTCTATTTTCTATGTCTATGGCTAGTCTCCCATTGATGGCTATAGATGCAGTAAAAGGAGGGATTGGAAACTGGAGTTCATTATGTGACTTCTACCTTTAAAATTCAACTAGCAGCTGCTAGTCATTGATCCTATTGGAGGATGCGTTAACTGTTTTCATGCATTTTTTGTTGGCAATTTGGAGAATGAAACTGTTTTTGGCGTATATTTTTTTGTTCTGTTTTGTGTTTTGTCTGAGTAACATGAAAAATGTGTAATGGTTAAGACACATGCTATAAATAATTTTTCCGATGTGTCTGCTATTTACCTACGTTTTCAATCTAAAAATGTCAAACACTATTTTTTAGAACGAAAATGGAGAGCTGTTATTTTAGGCTGAGGAATGGAACATACATTTCTGTGATTGTTAATATTTGATGTCGTGGACAGTGATAAGTCTAGACATAGAAGTGGTAGTGGTTAGAAAGATCTGATGTGAATGTCTTTAACAAATAGATCTCTTGGCTGTTTGTGGGTGAGTGGGGGGGTGGGGGGTGGGGGCAAGGATGATATATCTATCATCTATAGCCATGTGTTGCAAAAAATAGTATTATGTACTGTTAAAGATTTTAAAGAGTTTCATTGATGACCAAATGCTCCAGCATCAATTGTCAAATGAGCTAGTCAGTGGAATTTAATGAAAAGTGATAATTTATTTATGTACAATATCTCGTCATCCACTCTCTACACCAGAAATTCATTCTTCAATGAACAATTGAAGGTCTTTGACATACTGGTTGCTTTTGAAAGTTTTGACAAAAAATTTTCAGCCAACTCCTTTGGGGAAATGACCAAGTTTTTCTTATAATAACTGAGTAAAATATTGTTGCAGGTACTTCTTTAATACTACCTTGGCTAGCAGAGGTCCTGGAGAGACCAAAATGAATTCAATTGCAGCAGTGCAAGAATAGTATAGGATCATATGTTGCATATGTTTCCCTGTGGAGCAATTGAATATGGAAAAATTGAAATGAAATTTATGAGACAAACTATCCATACAACGAGCTACCAAAAAGAAAGTGTTCATGAATCATGATTAGTTGAACTATTTACATAATCTGTTATAAATTGCACCCTGCCATTATATCACTTTTCATGTAACAAATATTAACTAAGATAAATTCTAATGTCTAGAATTGTATGTTAACCAGCCCACTTTTATATTTCCAACCTAGTTGCAGAAATTGAAAATACTTTTAATGTGATTCACTTCTGTTTAGCCTCACCCAGAGGTCCTCTTCTGAATCGATGTCTTTTGATGCAAGCTTCTCATCACTTTGAAAGGTCAAATCACACTAGATTGGTTGTTTTTTTTTGTGGTATGCAGATCATGAGATAGCCTCTTGCATTGCACATGATACAGTGGGTAAAGAATTTAAGGAATCTATTACACTGTTCTGTGGAGCAGATCTGTCGGATTGCTATGGCAACTTCTGCTGTTGAGGTAAGAATGCTTTGGGAATTTTCAAACTATAGAGTGACCTTAACATGCTAGACCTAGTTCTAAGAATTTTTTCGAGATATTTTTGGAGATATTGGGAGCCAATCAAGCTACTAACAGAGATAATTTCTTGATTGTTTGATATAATTTACACCAATGCTTACAAATCGATACTTGCAACAGATGTACCAATTTACACCATGAATCTACAAGCATTCATTAAAACCTATCAGTTAGAAAGTAGCATCATTGTGGAATAATAGCTAATAGTAGTTAACAACAAACTACATATGTAATTGGCTTTAAAAATATCACTACAGTCACATAAGAGTATACACTCAAATTCGCTACCATAGTCTTGAAAAAGTCTAAACATGCCCTTATTTTTGAATTAATCTTTCAACTGTATTTCCTCAAAATGATTAGCAGGACATGATGAACAGAATCCACTGAAGGTAGACCCACCAGTCCAGCTCTTCCTTTTTCCTGGAAAAGTTTCCATAGGTTAACAATTGAAATAAATGTATACACAATAGTCTTACTTGCAAACAAGTCAACATCGTTGGATGGCCTCAATATATTACTCCTCACTTTGGACAATCCAGATTACTTCTAATACTACGGTTCATTGACTACTCACAAACTTCATTTTAAATCACAAAAGTTTGTCA
This sequence comes from Leptonemataceae bacterium, assembly GCA_965261955.1. GTDB lineage: Bacteria > Spirochaetota > Leptospiria > Leptospirales > Leptonemataceae > JABAAI01. Next base: position 5,585 of record CBDHEM010000017.1, on the reverse strand, counting down.
GGATTGAATCATTAGAAGGTAAATGAGAGCAAGCCATGAATATGTCTTCAATACATATATAGTGCTATAGTTACATTGGCCCAAATACTGGCTTTTATACAGGTTTTTGACCGAGTACAATCCTGTAGGAAGGGACAAAAAAATCACCTAGCTTTGCAGAAAGAGCTAAAAGATTTAATCTTGCACAGGACAAAATCTTGAGTATCAGAGTTACTGCAATACGTTTGGACCAGCCAATATTCCTGTAGATGTCGTCAAAAATAGTCCAGTGTTACAAGATGGAATTTTTTCTTACAAAAAAAAGGCTTCTTGCGAGACAAGGCTAGGATTAGCCTGGAGCTGCAGAAAGCGAGCATTGGTAATATAGATAATGGTTAATTGAATTTAAAATAAATAAGTAAAGAAATAAATGACAGATATACATAAATATATAAAATAAATTTTAATCAATTAATTATCTCCTACGTGATATGGAACTCTTAGTCCTCTCTGTAGTTTAGGAGGGATAAATTTGGGGTTCTCAATTAATAAAAAATTTCCACATCCTGTATTGTTCCTGCCAAGATTTAGTGGCAGACTCTTAAATATGCTATGCCTATTTTTTGGACAGGAAAATAGAAAGTATTACCTTCAACCTTTATATAAATTTTTCCTGCAAGTAGATGCATTATTTCTTCAATATACTTCCCATGGTTCAAGGGGTTTTGTAATCAAATCATGCTCAAATTATTAACATTAAAATAAAAAAATAACTAGGCAATGCTAAACTAGGTGGTAACAATTATAATGTATCAATCTGGAGAAAATCTAACCAAATATAACTCAAGAAAATCAAATTAGTAGCAAAATTATAATCACCACATTTCTTTCCTCCCTCTGACCAGGTAATTTTACTGTTTTGTGCTTTCAAATTTGACTGCAGGTAACATCAATGTAACAAAATATTTGCACTACCCTTTCTAACAGCAGTGTTGTCAGGGATTTCTACCCTGACAGAGTGTGAACCTCCAAGGAGAGAAGTTGGTGAGAGGGACATTTGAGTTCATGTGCCTGTGGTAAGTGGTAAGAGTAATTTGCAGGCCAGTGGAGGGTGGAGGTAGCATCGTAGATGGTGCGTAATTGCCACAGGCATCGATGAAAGTATATGGCCTTCCAGAAGGAAAAAAGGAAGATGCAGATTGGTCATTGTCTAGGAACAACGAACCAAGGAAGAAGATGCTGATTGGTCAGAACCTAGTAATGGCGAACTTCGAACATTGATATATAAAAGAACTAAGCCGAACTAAAGTTTAGTGAGAGTCGAGTTATTTAGAAGTACGATGGTATTTTATGTATATAATATATATTGAGAGTCTAAGAACTTTTCTGTTTTACCAGGCGGCATACCTCATTTGTGCCTCATACATCATACAGTTTTACTACTCTATTCTCAAATTAACCTCAATTTAATAGGAAAGGAATAACAGCTACCGGCGAAGCCGTAGACAGTTATTGGGCTTGGCATAAGAGTAGGGAGACTGCAAAGAAGGGCTAAATGACGTGGAACTGTCCTGGCTGACAGATATAGACTGCAGCCGGAACTTTTCCCACAAGTGTGTTAGCAAAGGCTGTAACAATTTGGTCTGTCATTCATCAAAGCACTTTGCTCTGATGCGAGTGGAAGGAAATAGGTCTATACCATAGTGTTAATTAGTTCAAGGCCAGGCTGTGAGCTACAATGATAAAAACCTAGAGGTTACCTCTTCAAACTTCCATAACTTGGAGAATGATTGTAGTATACAGATGTCAGCACGTTAAAAAGGAGAAATAATGAGCTTACAAATGATTCACTTTCAAAATGAATTGTGGCAATGCTAACATCATACCGATGACATCAAGCTTTCCCTTCATTTGAGGTTTCTCCATATGTTAGATTTTACAACATGGAAAAGGAGCATTCAATGGCTCTGAACCACTACATGGTAGAGAAAGCAACAGTTTGAACTTTCTTCTACTTTTTAAAGTTTTATACCAATATATCTCCTCTTAAATATAAGCCGGTGATAAAAATGGAACCATATGTGTTGCCCATGAACATGCAGATCCCGACTCACTTTGGTCTTGCAATTGCCTGACCCGCACTGGGTTCACGAAAAGCTACCTTATCTGCTATTGCAATAGCTTTCTTTGGTTTAAACCCTTTTTCAATATGACGGACGCGAAAAAGAACTCACATCTCAGCAAAAAACTTACCATAGCAGCTTCTTTGCATTCAATAAAGTACTTTAAGCTTAAAAACACAGCCAGCATAACATCAAATTCAACGCAAAAATAGAAATCAGGTAGTCGTTAAAGACCATCAAATTCCTCTTCTAGGGTCTCTTCCCCATGCTTAACTTGTGAACAGTAGGTCTAATCATCACAATTTTATTGACAGATGACCCCAATTTGTCCAATCCTGTGCATAGAATAATCTGTTTCTGCAAGATTGTTTGAAAGGTACAAGGAAATCAATACGATAAACACGCACATGTGAGATGGAATACTGAGCATAGCTGAATGGATTCAGCAGCTGCTGTATAAGATGCGAACAATTTTTACAGACTTGCTTCACGTTTAACAACTCAGACCTACTAAAAACTAACCACTAGTGAGATCCTAGCATCTATTTGTGCATATATGTGTGTGTCCTAGTATTGGTTTCATTTTGGAGTAATCTAGTGGAAGTATTTAAATGGGTCTGCTGGACTCTAAAACTCAGAGTGAGGGGGAAAAAATAGAAACAAGATGAAAAATGTTTTAACTAAAAAGATATTGGCCCAAAAAAATAAAGAAAAAAATAAATAAAAGTTTATCAATAATATTCCACATTGTTAGATTTCTGATCATCAATTATTAAACTGATATAAGTATCGTATTCGGTGTTCATTAAGTCCACATTCGTTTGGCTATTATCGAATCATGAATGTATCTGCCAATATTTTGCTTCAATGTGACTCATCAGGGGTTTTATAGTCAAATTACTTTAACAACTGGCTTTCAGAATAAAAATTGCAGTGCTAAAGTGAGAAGGAGCAAGTCAATAGGAAACATGCATGAAGAATGATCGATGACTGCTTTGAATCAACAGGGTAGAAATATGGTGGAAAATGTCGAAAGTTATTGTCAGCTATTGATGAGAGTGTTGGAATTGACAGTCAGCTTCTACATGGTCTTTCCTTCAGTAATCTGACAATTTAACAGCCAGCAAACACTGCCGGATGACTACAACAATGGTAGCCTAGGCATCTTGTGGAAAATCAGCCTCTAATTATTAAAAGCAAAACTTTCAATTTCTACAAATGCCCATTTCCTTTCCCAAACCTGCCATGCCACTGTGATGCACAACATCAGTATGTGTATCCTTGGATGCTGAAAATAAATAAAATAACAACACTAGGATACGTTGCAGTCTAAGTACTTCACTCTGTACCAGGCTAGGAATAGCATTGCAGCTGAGCTTGATGAACTCAATCTTGTCATGAATACAGGGAACATCAAATATCTATCTCTGGAGAAGTAGGAGTTGAAGGTTGAAGGGCAGATTGCTGTTTGGATGATAAAGTTTGCTGCCAAGGAAGTCGAACTGGGCCAATTCAAGAATTTGCTTCGCAAATCTGCCATAGAGCGAGTGAAAACAAGAAGTCTGTTTGAAAACCAGATAGAAGCTCTGGCATTGTCTCAGAAAGAGTATATGCTCGATAGGGTCACCAACTCAGAGGAGCAATTTAACGAGGGAGAAGTTACCATCCAAGATCTGACGAGGGTTAATGATGACTTTGAAGTTAGAATTAACTTTGCCATGGATGAAGCAGTGACTAGTCTAATCAGTGAAAATGCTTGGCTACAATGTGTACATTTCCAGACAACTCAATTAACGATTGTGGCGGACCATCGCGTAAAGGAGATTAACCCTGACTCAGAGACTGCCGTAAACAATAAAGAGAGGCAGTTTGCTGCTCTGCATAAGTCACAAGATGAAGACCTGAAGGCCATGGTTGAACAAATCAAGCAGATATTGCTGGATGCAAAAAATACAGACACGCCGTTACGTGTAGAAGATGTAGAAAATCCAGTTAATGAGTCATCAATATGGCGAAAATGCCTTGGTCGATTGAAAGAGGGAAAATCTCTGCACGAGGTGGAACAGAATTACATGCCGAGCTGCATGCCATCTGCAGCAGTGATAATAAGATAGCTAATGTCCACAAGCTAGTGGTGAGAGACATCAGGATGAAACTGGTACATACCTCTTTCAAAACGATTCGCCCCTATGATGAGCGCAAATCATTTGTTATGAATATGTTTCAGGGAGTGCTAGCATTGCTTGTGAGGTGAACCCCTGACCCAAATCACATTTCTGCCTAATGTCAAACAACCTTTTTATTTTAACAACATTTTGTCTGAATTCACTAGATTCAGTCTGTTTGCGGAAAGACTGGTTTACCCTGCTATAACAAGATGAAATTGAGGTTGCCAAAATGCTTTCTGCATCATTATTGTTCTGGTGAAGCTTTTTCCTCTAGCTCTTACGTGAACTGCTAATAGTAATTCACCCATCAATATATTTTCCCTTCCAAGTCAGTATGTGGGGGATTGTTGGGGATTAAAGCAGACGTGATTGGCCAATTTTTCCCAAGGGTAGGCCATTTGACAGGCGATGCAATATAATTGTATGATAATTCAAGCTGAGTTTCAATATTTGTATTATAGCTCTTTCATATCAATACTCAACAAATTCCCACTAATAGTAGTATGAAATTTTAAATCCACACAATCAACCCACATATTAACTGGGAACGTTGCAAGGTGGGGTGAAACATTAATATTTGCAAAGAGAATGCAAAAGATTTTGTCTGGCTAAAGCACCCTACCCAGCCACCTGTTTGTTTTTTCTAATCATATATTGCTTGCCAGCATAAATTGCCAAAAATTTAATTACATATAACTCATCTGGAAAATTATTTCATAACCTGTATAATAAATATAAAATAGTCAATCTCACCAATTGAAACAGGAAGCTGACCTATTAAAATCCATTTTATGAATTGTTGTTATGGTAATCTACCGTAAACATTGAATAGAATTTTATCATGCGTTGACATGGTAATTTTTGTTGCAAAGCCATATAAACCTGTTGAGTAATATCATCTTAGAGCTTTTTTATCATTATGCCCCTATTTGTTTCTATGAGCTCAGCCAATCTAGAAAAGCCATTCTGTAGAGTCATTTCTTGAACCAATTTAGTTTTCTGGAGAATCTTTCAAAATAATTTTGATTTAAAGTTCAATCTTCCTTATTCACTTTGAAGCTAATAATTGATCACTGAAAAAATCTATTAAATTTCACAAAAACATTTTTATGTTTTTTTTTTTTTTGAGTTTTACATGTGTCCAATATTGTGGGGCAGTCCTGAAAACCTGACGAACAATATCTTTAAAATTAACCTCAGAGGATAATTAACAAATATTGCTTTCAGCTCATGGTTAATATTTTGCAGAAATTGGTTGTTGTGCTTTAGTATCAAGTCCATCTGCAGTTACTGTCCAAAATCTGAGTAATTGTTA
>CBDHEM010000016.1:0-25681 GCA_965261955.1 Leptonemataceae bacterium | reverse complement strand
AAATTTATTGCTTCAAATTCTGTATCTACACCTACAAACCTCAACACCTGTTTAACAACCTGTTTAGGTTGAGCAAATAATTCTTCACTAGCTAAAATCAATATTTGATCCTTAGGAAAATAATGCGAAATAGCACGCTCTGTGGGGTTGCGTAACAGCATAATAATTTTCATTTTAGGGTTATGAGTAAAAATTCTTTTAGCGGCAATTGTATGAGACATATACCCACTTGCTTCAAATGCTTGATTATTCGTGTTTATTTTTAATGGAAAATATGCACGATACCAGGCTTCACCTTTTTGGAAATTATTTGCAAAAAAACGAACCTCTTTAATATAAGATGGCTCTAATTGAGGATGTTGTGCTAAATAATGGTACAGACTCGTAGTACCAGATTTCATAGCACCTGCTATCAGAAAATGCGGCGACATTCTAAGATACGCAGTTGAGCGACGATATAGCCAACGAAGATTTTTATGCCAATTCATTAAGTAATTCTTCTGATTATTTTTACAGTTTTAATCTTTTTTCTGCTAGCATCTTAAATTATGCAAAGGGCTTCTCTTGTTATTCTTTTTTGTTTTCATAGACAACCCTGCCACTCTCTCGAACCCATCGTTCAGAGAAACCAACATGAGAAATATCGTTACTACTTCTATCAAGTTGACGCTCCGTTTCCTCAGCAACGACATCTGGCTCAAGCTCATAAATGACCTTTACTTTGGTCTGGTTGTGTTCGTAGAAAACAGCATAATAAATTTTAGCGTTTCTCCAAACTCGATTTAAAGATTCTTCGCGTTTGTTTTTGGGCTTCTTAAACATCCTGTCAAGCTGACCAGTTCCCCCTTCTTTGCATGAAAGATACTCATAAACAACTGCATGATCATTCGGATTTCGCGCATCAGCATCCCTCTTTGTTGTTATCAATTCATGACCCAAAACATCAGCAATAATCATTTCTTTGACAAGTCCAGGCTGAAGTATATTGTGTACTCCAACTGTTCTTGCTAATTCTGCCGCCTGGGTCACAAGGGCAATTATTTTTCTGTAAACTTCACGCACCATAGAACAAATCGAGTGTTTTTGGTTCTTTGTCGAGTGAGTCAAGTCGTTGCTTAGCCGCTGCGACAAAGTCAGATTGTAACTCAAACGCTATATAGTTTCGTCCATTTTTTTTGCAGACAAATGGACAAGTACCAACACCGCAGAATGGATCAAGAATTAAATCACCAGGGTTTGAGCTTGCTAGAACAAGCCTCTCAATGAGCTTTTCTGGTTTTTGGATAGTATTTAGTGCGCTACGAGAAACTAATTCTTTAGATTTATAGGTTAATTGCTTGATGTCGCCCCACACATCTCCGGGATTTTTTCCTTTTGTATTAAATTTCGTCTTGCCATACTGACCATTGGTAACGGAAGGTACATTTTCGCATCTTCTCCTGTGTTCTAGCTCAACTAATTGAGGCACACGAATATCATCAAGATTGTAGCAACGAGCTTTCTTTCCTTTGACAAAATAACCTATAATATCGTAGTTGTTTGTATAGCTCAACCGCCCCTGAGCCAAGCGACTTGGCTGATACCAAATTATCCTAGATTTAAGATGCAGATAAGCTCTATAGTCAATAAAATCCAAACAATCAGACTTCCCAAATAAATACAGTACACCTCCTTCTTTCAGCTTTGTAGCAAATATTTTAATCAGCTCAAGATTAAATTCTTGTATTGGTGCTATCTGATCCCAATCGTTATGAGTAACGCCATAAGGACCATCACAGATCACTAAATCAACAGATTCTTTCGCTACCTTTTCTAAGAGCTCTAAAGAATCGCCACAGTATATTTGGTTTATATTTAACATTATTTTTCTGTCTTTCTAACAAATTCAATACTAAAGATATGTTTATATTACTTTAGTTATCAATTTTTTGCTTTTATTTTAAAAATATTTTTTTTTACAACTTACCAGCTTGACATTAATTTATAATGATGCTAGCTAGTCCACGATAATATCTAATCTAAATAAAATAATATTATGTCTTACAAAAAACCAGAATTTAAAAACCAGTATGAAAATTATATTGACGGACAATGGGTTGCTCCAATCGATGGAGAATATTTTGAAAATCTTTCTCCGGTTGATGGCAATCTCTTAACCAAAGTACCAAGATCTAATCACAAAGATATTGACTTTGCAGTTGCAGCTGCATCCAAAGCTGCTGCTGCGTGGGGCAAAACATCTGCTAGCGAACGTAGCAATATTTTATTTAAGATTGCAGAGCGTATTGAAACAAATTTAGAAAAATTAGCAATAGTAGAATCTTGGGATAACGGCAAAGCAATTAGAGAAACTCTAGCAGCTGATCTTCCATTAGTAGTAGATCATTTTCGTTACTTTGGTGGTGTTATTCGCTCTGAAGCTGGTGATATAGCAGATCTTGATGCCAATACAGTTTCTATGGAAGTTCACGAACCTCTAGGCGTTGTAGGTCAAATTATTCCTTGGAATTTTCCAATTTTAATGGCGACTTGGAAAGTAGCACCCGCATTGGCTGCTGGTAATTGTGTAATTCTTAAACCAGCAGAACAAACTCCTGTTTCCATACTTTTTGTAATTGAATTAATAGCAGATCTTTTACCAGATGGGGTACTGAATGTTGTCAATGGCTTTGGACCAGAAGCTGGCAAACCCTTAGTACAACATCGTGATATTAGAAAAATTGCATTTACCGGTGAAACTACAACAGGACGTCTTATTTTACAGTACGCTTCTGAGAATATTATTCCAGTGACACTAGAGCTTGGAGGCAAATCTCCTAACATCTTTTTTCCGAGTATAATGGCTAGAGATGATAATTTTCTTGATAAAGCAATTGAGGGGTTAGTTTTGTTTGCTTTTAATCAAGGTGAAGTTTGTACTTGTCCATCACGAGCACTCATACACGAGGATATATATGATGAATTTATGACTCGATGCCTCAAGCGTATAGAGGCAATCACAATGGGTGATCCACTTGATAACAGTACTATGATGGGAGCGCAAGTTTCTAATGATCAATACGAAAAAATACTTAATTATATAGATATTGGCAAACAAGAAGGGGCAGAGTTGCTAATTGGCGGTGAGAAGTTTAATAATGAATTTTACCCCAATGGTTATTATATCAAGCCTACTCTATTCAAAGGTCATAACAAGATGCGTATTTTTCAAGAAGAAATATTTGGACCTGTTGTCAGTGTCACTACATTTAAAAATGACGCTGAAGCTCTAGCAATAGCCAACGATACATTATATGGGCTAGGTGCAGGTGTATGGACACGAGACCTTCATCAAATGCAAACCTTTGCTAGAGGTATTGAAGCTGGTCGTATTTGGTGTAATTGCTTCCACGCTTACCCTGCTCACGCATCATTTGGTGGCTATAAAAAATCTGGTATAGGGCGAGAAACTCATAAAATGATGCTTAATCATTATCGTCATACCAAAAATATATTGATGTCTTATGATAAAAATCCTTTAGGTTTTTTCTAAGATTCGTAAAATTTAGTATTGATTATGATTATTGAAAGATTATCAGTTACAAATAAAGCAAAAATAGTTATAGAGCAATTGCAAAAAAAACACGGCGAACTTATGTTTCACCAAAGTGGCGGGTGTTGCGATGGCTCTGCTCCTATGTGTTTTAAAAAAACAGACTTTATAATTGGTGTTCGAGATGTTTGTTTAGGGGCAATCCATGGATGCAAATTTTTTATGGCATCTGATCAATTCGAATATTACAAAAATATGCATATTACCATTGATGTCTCACCTGGCAGAGGAGCGAGTTTTTCACTGGAAATACCATTGGGGTTGCGTTTTATGGCAATCTCAAGAGTATTTACTAAAAATGAAATGAGTAGCCTCAAGCCAATCCAACTAAATTTAAGCAATTATTAGAAAATGCGAAAAGGAAATTGCACGCTTAAAAAAATTGTTAACACCGAAATAATGATAAAGCATACTTGATTGATTTTGAGAATCCACTCAATAATAATTGGTTTGTGTATGCGCTCAATTTACTGTGAGCAATCACAATATTACCCGCCGAGCAGACATTGTACTTGACAGCTTGTATTAGACTGAATATATCTGCCAAGCTACGCGATGACATTAAATCCATTTTGCCCTCTGCGGTCTTTATAAATCCAGTAGTCTATTGTGGCTTTCAAAAAACTCCAAAAGTCTCTGCTACTCGCAATTATTGCCATTGTCCTGATTTTGATTGCTTTTAGAAAAATGCGTCTGGTTGCTACCGCTATGCTAGGGACGGTAGTCTACTTAGGTTTGGAGCATTATTTATAAAAAGCGGCTCTGACAGATAAAGCTAATATAGAATCGGCGCAGCATTGGCATTACTAGAAAAAATTCAAATGATAGACTTAAATTAAAAGTGCTAGAGATATTTTATCTTTCAATTATGATATAATTAAAAAAAATATCATACTCCAAGAAATATTATGAAACATCTTTTAAGTCGTATTGTTGTTGTTGCTATTGTCATTGCTTTTGCTGGTGAAGCTCTCGCGGTGGAATGGAATGTCTCGCTCTGGGGCAAACGCCGAGCATTTACCGAGCATATAGAAAAGCTAGCAGAATTGGTAGCTAAAAAAACCAATGGTGAGTTTACGCTAAAGCTGTCGTATGGTGGATTATCCAAAAACAATAAAAATCTGGATGGAATTTCCATAGGTGCATTTGAAATGGCGCAGTTCTGCGCTGGGTATCACCGCGATAAAAACCCGTCAATTACCGTGCTAGAGCTACCATTTCTTGGTATCTCCTCGCTCGCTGAAGAGCGCAGAATTTCTCAAGCCGTTTACCGACACCCAGCGGTTCAGGCGGATATTGCACGCTGGAATGCAACTTTGCTGATGCCATCTCCACTACCACAATATAATTTAATTGGTGTTGGCGCTGAGCCCTTAACACTTGCCGATTACCAAGGCTTAGCAGTGCGTACCACCGGCGGGATTGGCAAAGCCTTAGCAGCAGTAGGCGCGAATCCTGTTTTCACGACTGCTTCTGAGGTACTGCAAGCCTTGGAGAGTGGAGCAGTCAAAGCGGTCGCTTTTGCGCCCCATGCGCATATGTCTTTTGGCACCACCAAGTCTGGAAAATGGTGGACGACTAATTTAAACCCGGGCACAGTGAATTGTCCAGTGGTAGCTAACACAGACGCACTGAACAAGTTGTCCAAGACGCACCGTAAGGCATTACTAGGCTCTATTGATGATGCCCTAGATTATTATATCGCCACTTACAACGGCAAAACTATGACTGAGTGGCACTCTGTTTTGAGAAAAAAAGGCATCAAATCAATCACCTATGATGATGCCGAACTAGATGCTTTGCGCGCGGCAGTTGCCCAACCTGCTGCTGTTGCCTGGATTACCGAAAATACCGCTAGGGGGTTACCAGCGCAAGAGCTGTATGATTTAGTAATCGGATTAGTTGGTCAATAAACCGAGTAGATTATGCAAAGCTCTCATTTAACCTGCGGGCACATTAATTTATTATGCCAGCCCTAGTAAAAACACTCTCAGCAACAAGCGGAGCAGGTTTAATGCTCAACATAGTAATAGGAGCGGGGCTTCTGGCGTTACCCGGTCTTGTTGTCGAAGCAGTGGGGAGTCATGCTATGTGGGCATGGGCAGTGTGTGCAATAACGGCAATACCCTTATTGATTGTTTTTATCATTATGGGGAGACGGTTTCCTAATGCAGGGGGCATTGCTCATTTTTCCAAAATAGTCTTTGGCTCAGTTGCGTATATAGCTACTTCTTTTATTTTTCTGGGAGCAGTTGCATTTGGATTGCCCGCAATAGCTTTAATTGGCGGACACTATATATCTGAAATAGTACCAGGTCATCCAGCACTTTATGCGGCTTTGTTTATTATGATAGCGGCTTCATCTCATCTCATCTCAACAGAGATCTCAGGAAAAATATCAACAATTATCGCATCAGGAATACTTGTATCTCTTTTATTGCTTATATTTATTGGGCTTTATACAGTAAATTGGGACAACATAAACGACAAGATTGTACCAATCTCAGCAGTCAGGCTCGAACAAGCTTTTTTGCCATTTATGATGATTTTTTTCGCTTTCACGGGATGGGAGGTTGCAGCAAGCACGGCAGAAGAATTTAAAAATCCAGAGCGTGACTTTCCTCGTGCAATGGTAATGTCCTTTTTTGCCGCATGCCTTATATATTTTGCAATGGCTTTTGTTACTCAGAGCGCAACAATCACAGGCTCCTATGAGGCTCCATTTGTTGTCATTGCAGGAATTGCTTTTGGCGATCATGGTAGATTTGTCATTGCCATACTTGCGACAATCATTGTCTTTGCGAATCTAATGGGGGCAATCTGGGCTGTATCTCGGATGGTTTTATCACTGAGTCGCGAGAATTATTTGCCATTGACATTGAAGACAAATAATAATGGATTGCCCGTTTCTTCTGTTATCATTACTGCTGCAATCCTTTTGGGAGTATTATCAGCAGGTCAGTTAGAAATATTGGATATAAATAGAATGCTTGCTCTAGCTGGTCAAAATTTTCTTATCTTGTACGGTATCACAGGACTAGCACTTTTTAAGCTATCGAAACATATTTTAGAAAAATTGCTCTCCGTAGTTACAATTTTAATTGTATTGACTCTATTATTTATACAGGGTGTTTTTGTTTTTTATCCTATATGTCTATCTATTATCGCAATCATAATTTGGTATATCAAAAAGGACTAAGACAGGGATATTTTTGCATAATCTATAAATACTCGGCGCAACATTAGCATTATCAGTGCTAGAATGGAGGTTTTGAATTATGACAAAATCTCAGGATCTTCCAAAAGTAGATTGAAAATCAAAGCTAAACAAATAAAGAATAAATAACACAAGCTAGCATCGGCTAAAATACTCAAAGATACTCATTATTAGCTTGCATTATCACTACAAACTAGGTTAATGCTTTACATAAACAAGTTTTACAAAACAAATTAAATTAACTCAAAAAATTATGGCAAAGGCTAAAACAACCAAAAAAACTAGCAAAGTAAATCTAGAAGCCACTCTTTTCCAAGCCGCAGATATGCTACGCAATAACATTGACGCTGCTGAGTACAAGCACATAGTGCTAGGCTTAATGTTTTTGAAATATATTGCTGATTCTTTTAAGGTACTTCACGCACAACTCCAGCAAGACAAAGCACAAGGAGCAGACCCAGAAGACCCAGACGAATACATAGCAAAAAATATCTTTTGGGTGCCACAAGAAGCTCGCTGGTCTTATCTGCAGGCACGCTCTAAACTCTCTAATATTGGCAAGGAACTAGATACGGCGATGGAAAAAATAGAAAAAGACAACCCTGCTCTTAAGGGTATTTTACCAAAAGTCTATGGAAAGTCAAACCTATCACACGACACTTTAGGCAAGCTAATTGTTTTAATTGGAGATATCGAACTTGGCAGTGAAGCGGCAAAATCAAAAGATATACTAGGCAAGGTTTATGAATATTTTCTTGGTCAGTTTGCTCTAAAAGAAGGACAAAAAGGAGGTCAGTTTTACACCCCTACTTCCATCGTCAAACTCCTAGTAGAAATGCTCGAGCCCTACCAAGGCAGAGTATTTGACCCTTGCTGCGGCAGTGGTGGGATGTTTGTTATGAGTGAAAAGTTTATCAAAAAACACCAGGGGCTAATTGGCAATATTTCTATCTATGGACAAGAGAGCAATCAGACAACCTACCGCCTCGCTCGTATGAATTTAGCTATTCGAGGCATAGACGGCTCACAGGTAAAATGGAACAACGAGGGCTCGTTTTTACGCAACGCCCACCCAGATTTAAAAGTCGATTTTGTAATTGCCAACCCACCTTTTAACAACAGCGACTGGAGTGGCGAGCTACTAAAAAGTGATGCACGCTGGAAATATGGCACACCACCACCAAGCAATGCCAATTTTGCCTGGGTACAGCATTTTTTGTATCACCTCTCGCCAACAGGCGTTGCTGGTTTTGTGCTATCCAAAGGCTCGCTTACCTCTAAAGCCCATAACGAAGATGTAATTCGTACAAAGATGATTGAAGCGGGGATAGTCGATTGCATTGTCAACCTACCAGCAAAACTTTTTTTGAATACGCAAATTCCAGCTTGTCTGTGGTTTGTCTCTAATAAACGCTACGGTTACAACGGCGAGCGCAAACGCAACGAAGAAGTGCTTTTTATAGATGCTAGCGCCCTAGGACACCTAATCAATCGTCGCACTAAAGAGTTTGCCGATAGCGATATTGCTCTGGTAGCAAACACCTACCACCAGTGGCGTCAAACAGATAACAAGGCTGGTAAATATCAAGACCAGCCCGGTTTTTGCGCTTCGGTCTCAATCCAGCAAATCAAAGAACGAGATTATGTTTTGAGCCCTGGGCGTTATGTTGGAGTAGCACAAACAGTAGATGACTTTGACTTTGCTGAAAGGTTTGCCGAGTTAAAAGCCGAGTTTGCAGAGCAGTTAGCGCAAGAGCTCAAATTAAACAAGCGGGTACAAGCAAACTTAAATAAAATCAATATACAGTAAATAACCTTATTTATTAACAACGACTAGCAATAAAAAATGAAAACAGAAAAACAACGCTGGAAGTATCGCTTTGATAACTTCAAAAGGGCTTACATTCTGTTACAAGAAGCCGCCGATTTAAGTTATGAAAACAAACTGGATCAATTAGGTAAAGAAGGTATGATACAAAGGTTTGAGTACACCGCAGAGCTTGCATGGAAGACTATCAAAGATTATTTAGAAAGCCAGAATATCGTGTTTAAAATGCTCACCCCTAGAGCCGTCGTCAAAGAAGCTATCGCCGCAAAGTTTATTGCACGGGGCGAAGAGTGGATGAGCTTGATTGATGCACGCAATAAGATGAGCCATACCTATGATTTTAAGAAGTTTGAAGCCGTGATAGAGCAGATAAAAGAAAACTATCTTGCTTGTTTTGATGAACTGCACGAAAAATTATTAGTAAAGTATAACGATGAAGCAGAATTTTGACCATGGGCTCAGTGAGTCACAGTTGCAAACACTAAAAATAATTATCCAGCAATGCCCGTCGGTTGTAGAAAAAGTATTTGTTTTTGGCTCTAGAGCAAGTGCAACCTATAAAGACTACTCTGATATTGATTTGGTAGTACACGGTAGCATCAGCGAGGCAGATATTGATAGGCTCTGGACGCTTTTTAATGATTGCAACCTACCCTACAAAGTGGATATCAAGGCTTACCACCTGATCCATCATCTGCCACTGAAACGGCACATTGACCAATTTAGCAAGGTACTATTTACACAAGATGAACTTAATTACACAAATGAAAACACCAAAACCCACACATAGCCAACAACCAAGCCTATTCGCAAAAACTTAGATAAAATAGAGCTATGAACAATCCATTAAGATGGAAGCAAAGATTCCAGAATTTTGAAAAGGCGTTTGTCGTTTTTGAAAGACGCATAGACGAATATGAACAAAACACCGAGGAAGAGGCGTACCAGATGGCACTGGTGCAAGGTTTTGCAGTGATACAAGAGCTCAGCTGGAGGGTACTCAAAGATTATTTGGAAAACGAGGGATACGATCGTGTAGGAAACAGCAAGCAAGCTATAAAGCAGGCGTTTAGAGCTGAAATAATTACCAATGGGGAAGTGTGGATGGAGTCTATTGAAAATAGAAACCGTACAAGCCATATGTACGATGTGGCAGCACTTACAGAAATACTGGAGTTTATTCATCATAGCTTTTGTCCAGCCGTAGCAGATTTGTACCACAAGTTAAAAAAATAGCTATGAAATACGGATTATCCGACAAGCAATTACAAGAGATTGCAGGGATTATATCCTCTTATTCGCAAATAGAGCAGGCACTTATTTTTGGCTCTCGTGCTATAGACACCTACAAAGAGGCGTCCGATGTGGATATTGCTATCAAAGGTAGCAAAGCCGACAGCAAACTTGCTGCTGCGCTCAAAGACCAGCTGGAAGAAGAAACTTATCTCCCTTTTTTCTTTGATGTCATTGCCTATCACAGCGTACAGTCGGAAGAACTAAAAAAGCATATCCGTACCAAAGGCAAGAGCATTTATAGGAAGAGCTTGGAAGGCTGGCGGGAGGTGAATCTGGGGGATGTTGCAGAGATATTCGGTGGCTTTGCATTTAAAAGCAAAGATTTTAGTGCGATTGGAAAGCCAGTAGTTAAAATCACAGAAATACAGTCACCATATGTGAATTTAAAAAATTGTGAGAAGATTAATTTGCTTCCTTATAAATCAAAAAATCTTGATAAATATAAAGTACAAAAAGATGACTATCTAGTTGCAATGACTGGAGCAACAATTGGTAAGGTTGGAAAATTGATTGAAGAGAATATTGCATATATAAATCAACGTGTTGCAAAAATAGAAGCAATTGAAAAACACTCTCACAATAAATTTATATACTATAGCATTGCGAATAATAATTTTGTTGGTTTTGTTGAAAATACAGCGATAGGTGCTGTTCAGCCAAACATTAGTACTACAGAAATTGGCGAATTCCCAATACTTCTCCCTCCGCTACCAGAGCAAAAAGCCATTGCCGAAGTCTTATCCAGCCTCGACGACAAAATAGAGCTGCTCCACCGCCAAAACAAAACCCTAGAAGACATAGGTCAAACAATTTTTATGGAGCAGTTTGGAAAATATCAAATTGGTGATAGACTACCTAAAGATTGGCGGGTTGGAAAGATTGGTGATTTTGTAGATATTTTGTCTGGCTTTGCTTTTAAGAGTAAAGATTTTATAGAAGGTGGAAAATTCGGTTTAGTTACTATAAAAAATGTTCAAAATGGTGTTTTTGTAGAAAAAATGAAAGATAAATTAAACTTTGTTCCCGAAAAAATGCCTGATTATTGTAATCTAAAAACTGGTGATATTCTATTATCATTAACTGGTAATGTCGGCAGAGTGTGTCATGTAATTGGTAAAAATTATCTTTTAAACCAACGCGTAGCAAAACTTGAAGCAAAAAATAAAACAGATTTTTCTTTTGTGTATCTATTTTTTAGACAAAAAGATATTTTAAATCTATTAGAAGGCATTGCTTCTGGAACAGCACAACAAAATTTAAGTCCAGTTAAAACAAAAGAATTGAAAATGATTGTTCCCAATGGAAAAATTTTAGATTATTTTGCAAAAATAACTAATCCAAATATTGAAAAAATATTGAAAAATAAACAGCAAATCAACACACTTGAAAACCTACGCGATACCCTCTTACCAAAGTTGATGAGCGGTGAAGCAAGAATAAAACACTAACAGACAATAAAATGAAAACCCCACAAGAAAAAATACAAGAAAAAATACAAGAGATACTAGATAAATGCTCAAAAGGCAATTATATCTTTCGTGGTGAAAACAAGAAGTACGAAAAAGTCTCCTCGGGTTTATACCGGCAGTATTGCCAGCGAGACGATAGCAAGCCCAATGATAGCAACCCCGTTATTGATAACGAGCATTTTTTTGTTTCCAGCATAGAACAGAATATTATTGAAGGGGTAAAAAAACACTTCCGTCTCGGCGCTCTCAATATAGAAGTTCTAACCAAATTACAGCACTACGGTGGTAAAACTGCCTTGCTTGATTTTAGCAAAGACCTACATATCGCTTTGTTTTTTGCCTGTGATGGTAATTTTGACCAGAACGGCAGGGTTATTTTCTTTGAAAGATCCGAGCTAACCGAAAGTGAAAAGATAGATTATGACCAGAGTGACAAAGCAAAACACACCCTAATATCGCCAACTGGGAAAAGTCCTAGAGTTATTTTCCAAAGCAGTATTTTTGTGCATGTCCCCAGGGGTTACCTAGAAAAAAGTAGATATGAGACTATTGAGATTGAAAAAGAGCTAAAAAAACCAATTTTGGACTATTTGAGACAGTATTTTGATATAAAAACAGAGACCGTTTATAACGATATTCAAGGCTTCATCCGCAACCAGCATAATCACCCTGCCGCAGAGATAGAATTTTATCGAGGTCTTACAAACTATAATTCAGGAGAACACGAAAAAACAATAAAAAATGACGATAAAGTGACAGAATATTACAACAAAGCCATAGAAAATTATACAAAATCTATAAAACTTAATCCTCAAAATGCTAACGCCTATAACAACCGAGGTCTAGCAAAGCATGCGTTGGAAAAACACCAAGAAGCCATAGCAGACTACAACAAAGCCATCGAACTTAATCCCAAAGATGCTGTAGCTTATAACAACCGAGGTTTTACAAACTATGCTTTGGGTGAACACAAAGCAGTCATAGCAGACTTTAGCAAAGCCATAGAACTTGATTCTAAATATGCTATGGCTTATTACAACCGGGGTCTAGCAAACCATTATTTAGAAAACTACAAAGCAGCCATAGCAGATTACAACAAAGCCATAGAATTTAATTCTCAATTTTCTGGTGCCTATAACAACCGGGGTCTGACAGACTATGTTTTAAAAAACTATAAAGCAGCCATAGCAGACTACAACAAAGCCATAGAACTTGATCCGCAATATGCTGGCTACCATTACAACTGCGGTAATGCAAACTATGCTTTGGGTGAACACAAAGCAGCCATAGCAGACTACAACAAAGCCATAGAACTTGATCCGCAATATGCTGATGCCTATTACAACCGAGGTGTTGTAAATTATGAGTTAGAAAACTACAAAGCAGCAATAGCAGACATCAGCGAAGCCAAACCATTGTTTGCCGAAGCAGGGAATATGGAAATGGTAAAAAAATGCGAAGAGGAAATTGCGCGCTTAAAAAAATTACTAAAACCCAAATCATAATGACTAAACTAACTGAGGCAACCCTGGAAACTTGTGTGATAAAATTACTCAAAGAGCAGGGCTACAACCACTTGACGCCTGAGCAACAAGGCAGAGACAATTTTGCCGATGTCGTGCTGCGCGCTCAGCTACAAAACGCGATAGCTAAACTAAATCCAGATATTCCCGCAGACGCCAAAGAGCAGGTCTGGCGCCAAGTTTTAAATCTACCAGCTCCAAACCTCATTGACAGCAATCAGGCATTCCATCAGATGCTAACCGATGGTCTCAGCGTAGAATATCAAAAAAACTCTAACACAGTCTACGATAAAGCATACTTGGTTGATTTTAAGAATCCACTTAATAACAGTTGGTCTGTGTGTAGTCAATTTACTCTGAGTAGTAATAATGTTACCCGCCGAGCAGACATTGTACTTTTCGTCAATGGCTTGCCTATAGTAGTGATTGAGCTTAAAAATCCACTAGATAAACACGCTACGCTTAAAAAAGCCTTTACCCAGCTACAAAATTACAAAAGTGCTATTCCTGCTTTGTTTTGCTACAACGGAGTTTTGGTTATCTCCGACGGACTAGACGCAAAAATGGGCTCACTAAGCGCTGGCTGGTCGCGTTTTATTGCGTGGAAAACCGTTGACGGCATCAACAAAGACCCAAGCACTAGGCCGCAGATAGAAACCCTTATCAAAGGAATGCTACGCCCTGATGTGCTGCTTGATTTAATGAAGCAATTTTCTGTATTTGAGAAAATCAAAAAAGAAGATACCAAAAACGGATTGATTTATACTCAAACAATTAAAAAAATTGCTGCCTATCATCAGTACTATGCCGTCAACAAGGCAGTAGCTTCTAGTATTCGCGCTATCAAGCCGTCTACCGACAAACCACAAACAAAACCTGCTAGCTCTAACGCTCTATCAACAGTTGACAAGCAGCCAGCAGGAAATCAAAAAGTGGGTATTATCTGGCATACACAAGGCAGCGGCAAATCGCTCTCTATGTTGTTTTACGCGGGCAAGCTAGTTATCAATGAGCAATTAAGCAACCCTACCATCCTAGTGATTACCGACCGCAACGACCTCGATGACCAATTATTTGAGACTTTCGCTAGCAGCAAACAATTATTACGACAAACACCAGTGCAAGCAGACAGTCGCACTCACCTAAAAAAACTTTTAAAAACCACTGGGGGCGGTATAGTGTTTACCACCATACAAAAATTTTCCCCCGAAGATATCAATAAAAATGCTGGAAAGTTTGAGTTGCTTTCTAGTCGTAGCAATATCATTGTCATAGTAGATGAAGCGCACCGCTCTCAGTATGGTTTTGGGGCAAAAACCTTGATTAAAAACGAGCACGCACTTACAAAATATGGCTTTGCGAAATATCTTAGAGATGCGCTGCCTAGTGCATCATTTATTGGTTTTACTGCTACACCAATCGAAAAAAAAGATGCGTCAACGACCGCTGTTTTTGGTAGCTATATCGATATTTACGATATTGAACAGGCAATCAAAGATGGCGCTACAGTGCGTATTTATCACGAATCACGCCTAGTTAAACTACATTTAAAAGAGGAAGAAAAAGCAAAACTAGACGATGTAGTAGAGCAAATAACAGAAAATGTAGAAGCGACTATCAAAGCAAAGTGGACGCAGCTTGAGGTTATTGTAGGAGATAAAGAGCGTCTGCAAACGGTTGCCAAGGATATTACCAATCATTTTGCTCTAAGGTGTAAAATCTTTGAAGGCAAAGCGATGATTGTTTGCATGAGTCGCCGCATAGCCGTTGCATTATATGCAGAAATTATCAAACTGCATACTGATTGGCATACAAAGGACAAAAGCCAGGGACAGCTCAAGGTGATTATGACTTCTAGCTCAAGTGACCCGTCAGATTGGCAGGTACACCATACCAACAAGCATGATAGAATAGCGCTTGGTGAGAGATTCAAAAATCCGAGTGACCCCCTAAAACTGGTCATAGTGTGCGATATGTGGCTCACTGGCTTTGACGCACCTTGTTTGCATACTATGTATATTGATAAAGTTATGAGCGGACATAATTTGATGCAGGCAATTTCTCGCGTTAACCGCGTTTATAAAGACAAGAGTGGCGGGCTCATAGTTGATTATATTGGTATTACCGCTAACCTATACCAAGCATTCCAGACCTATATCCAAAGCGGTGGTGAAGAGTCGTATGTAATTGCTACATCAAAAGCTGTTGAGTCGATGCTAGAAAAATACGCCATTGTAGCACAGATGCTTCATGGTTTTGATTATAAACGCTATTTTACTGCCGATACCAAAGAGAAGATGAATCTAATCTTATCCGCACAAGAGCATATTCTCAGCCTAGAAGATGGCAAAAACCGATTTACAAAAGAAGTAGTTTTACTAGGACAAACTTTTGTACTGTCTTCAGCCACACCTGAAGCTATGAACCTCACAGAAGAGCTGGGTTTTTTTCAGGCGATAAAGACACGCTTGGTAAAATTTGACGCTGACAAAAATGGCAAAAGCGATGCTGAAATAGATACAGTTGTACGACAGATTATTGATAGTGCTATAGTTGTTGACGGTGTGATTGATATTTTTGATGCAGCTGGCATTAAAAAACCAGATGTCGCTATTCTTTCTGATGAGTTTTTAGAAGAAATACGCCAGATGCCACGAAAGAATCTAGCAATAGAACTACTCAATAAAATTCTCAGCGATGAAAAAAAAATCCGCACAAAAAGGAATTTGGTTCAAAGCAAGAAACTCTCTGCTATGCTAGATGACGCAATTCAAAAATATCACAAAAATGTATTGAATACAGCAGAGGTTATCAATGAATTGATTAAGGTTGCTAAAGTAATGAGAGACACCGATGGACGCAACAAAAATTTGGGATTAACAGACGATGAAATTGCTTTTTACGATGCTCTTGTTGACAATAAAAACGCAGAAGAAGTGCTTGGTGATGACGCCCTATGCGAGCTTGCTAAAATATTAGTACAAAAAGTCAAAGCTGGCGCCACTATTGACTGGACAATCAAGGAAAACATACAAGCACGCTTGCGTGTTACCGTCAAAAGAACTCTACACAAACACGGCTATTCACCGCAGCAGCGGCAACTAGCTACAGCAAATATTTTGCAACAAGCCGCACTTTTTGCCGATGAGTGGAGCACGCAACCTGTCAGGACAACCTCAGAATAGCCTAGTATAACGACAAAAATCAAAATTGCTATAGCTTCGTTGCTGGCTCTGGTAGGTAAAAAAATATGACTGTAGCTACAAAAGGGTTAGAAAGCACTACGCATTTTAAGAGCAAAATTGATTAGTATCAACAAATATTCGTAGCCTATTCACCTTAGCAGAAATTTTTATTTTGATGTTACTAGACTTCTGCTAACTACTTTGATGATTGTTCTAGTAAATTTTTTAATAAAATATTTAATACCTTTTGCTTTGATAGCAAAAATACACTTATGAATGTTATAAATTAAATCATGAAATAGTCTTGGATAAAAGGTTGTATTGGAATTGTGTATATATTGTCTTGTGAGCTTTAGAGTGTGTTCTTTATCGTTTGAAAAGTAATGTTTAAAAGAGTAAGATACTCGCTGTTTTTTAGGCGGCACAAGCATATAATTATCATAATTCTTGGATAAATGAGCATCTGTATTGTGGGGAACAAAAAAATTATAACCTTCAAAGCTTAATTCTTTTAATGGGAATATATCAGCATATCTGTAGTAGGATTGTGAGTTATTATGAGTTTTACCAAAAGAATAGATAGCTAAACTATGAGCTTCTTTTTTGTCGCAAGATGGCAAATATTCGTAGTTAAAATAATCCATAAATTTTTGTTTTTTCTCTAGTGCTACTCGTAGACCTCCTTTTGTATATTGCATATCAAAATTTTTTGGATCACATATATCACCTGACACAAAATAATAAGCAATATTTGTAATTCTTTCGTCTTCTGCTCTTTGAGATTGATTGATAAATTTCATTGGGAAAATATCAATTTTACACGCTAAAGATTTGCCCGGGTAGTAATGGTAGATAATCCTCTTTGAGCCAAAATGTTCATACAAATGCGATTCTTGTTGTTTGAAGTAATACAAGAAAACATTGTCATTCTTTTGTGATTCTTCGTGCAAAAGAGCTAATAGCTTGTAGTATTCCCAGATTGGTACAGCAAGGTCAATATCATAGTCCCATGGTATAAAACCTTGATGCCTAACACATCCCAAGAGTGTTCCGCAATCAAGCCAATATTGTATGTTATGTTCTCGACAAACTCTATCTACTATCCGTAGCAAATAGAGCATTTCATTTTGTACATCTTTGAGCGTAGCTAGCTTGCCTGGACTATTTTTTATTTTAAACTTGTGTTTCATTTATTTTGAGATCTATGATTTGCTCTGATAGACTGCATTGAAGTTTGAGTAATACTAACAATTATATTTTGATGTTTTTGAAACACTTTTAAGAGTGTGTTCAAGCATTATTTTCTTGCTATCTTCAACTACTGTTGATTTTATGTAAATACTACTAGTTTCCTGCTAACGACTTTGATAATCATTTTAATGAATCATTTAATGTCTTTTGTTTTTACTAGAAAAATACCCTTACATATGTTATGAATATGAAATATTTTATGCTTTTTTTTATCAATCTAAATACTAGGTAGATGATACCACGAAGTAGCCCGGAGTAAAATAATCTATTGGAATTGTGTATATATTGCCTTGTGAGCTTTAGAGTGCGTTCTTTATCGTTTGAAAAGTAATGTTTAAAAAAGTAAGATACTCGCTGTTCTTTAGGCGGCACAAGCATATAATTACCATAATTCTTGGATAAATGAGCATCTGTATTGTGGGGGACAAAAAAATTATAACCTTCAAAGCTTAATTCTTTTAATGGGAATATATCAGCATATCTGTAGTAGGATTGTGAGTTATTATGAGTTTTACCAAAAGAATAGATAGCTAAACTATGAGCTTCTTTTTTGTCGCAAGAGGGCAAATATTTGTAGTTAAAATAATCCATAAATTTTTGTTTTTTCTCTAGTGCTACTCGTAGACCTCCTTTTGTATATTGCATATCAAAATTTTTTGGATCACATATATCACCTGACACAAAATAAGAAGCAATATTTGTAATTCTTTCGTCTTCTGCTCTTTGAGATTGATTGATAAATTTCATTGGGAAAATATCAATTTTACACGCTAAAGATTTGCCCGGGTAGAAATGGTAGATAATCCTCTTTGAGCCAAAATATTCATACCAGTGTAACTCTTGTTGTTTGAAGTAATACAAGAAAACATTGTCATTCTTTTGTGATTCTTCGTGCAAAAGAGCTAATAGCTTGTAGTATTCCCAGATTGGTACAGCAAGGTCAATATCATAGTCCCATGGTATAAAACCTTGATGCCTGACACATCCCAAGAGTGTTCCGCAATCAAGCCAATATTGTATGTTATGTTTTCGACAAACTCTATCTACTATCCGTAGCAAATAGAGCATTTCGTTTTGTATATCTTTGAGCGTAGCTAGTTTGCCTAGGTTATTTTTGATTTTAAACTTGTGTTTCATTTATTTTGAGATCTATGATTTGCCCTGAGATTGGCAACAATAAAGATTGGATTGCAGTTTTAGCAACATCTTCGGGTTGCAGCAACATAGATTGATCTTCAATACCAAAATTTTTGACCCTCATTGGGGTTTTCGTTCTTTCTGGGTTAATGCAGTTTACCTTGATTTTGTAACAATCCCATTCGCTAGCAAGAGCTTGCGTAAGGTTGACAACAGCAGCTTTGCTAGAGGAGTAAACGCTATAATTTGCCCTCCCTCTAGTATAAGAACTTGAGGTAAAAAATAATAGACCGCCCTTACTTTCTTTCAAAAACTTAAATGATTCTTTAGCAATATTAATACAGCCAAAATAATTTACTGCAATTGCTTGCTCTATTGTTTTGTAATCCATATTGACTAGGGGCTCTTTATTCAAGAGTCCGGCGGTATTCACCACATAATCAATGTGACCTTCTTTAGAATATACCTGTTTTAAAGCACTCAGCGTATGATCTTTGTTCGATATATCAGTATTGGTTGTTGTTCTACTAAAACCGTAAACTCTGGCGCCATAATTTTTTGCTATTTTGATAATCTCACTACCTATGCCGTAGCTGCTGCCAAACAAAACTAAAACTTTGTTTTTTAATAAAAATATATTCTGTAGGTTAGGCAATTGTTTACTCTTAATTTGAAAGAGTTTATCTAATAGATGTAAATCTTCTTTGTGGGTAAGTTTGATATTAGACTGCTCACCACTGACAACATATATAATCTCTTTGGGTAAATATTTTTTGACTACACCACAATCATCTGTAGCCTGAAAGTTTTTGTCCTTTAGTCCAAGCTCATAAGCTTTTTGAAGAATACTTAATTTAAATGCTTGTGGAGTTTGACCTATTCTTAAGTTATTCCTATCAGGCATACTCTCAATAAAATTATCTTTGACCTTGATGATTGTATCAGTTGCCGCAATAGCAACATTAACAACATTATATTTTGCGAGTCCATTGAGACATTGGGTAATAATATTCTCACTGACCAGAGGTCTGACAGCATCATGAAAAATTAAATTTAGCTCTAAATCTCTATAGGCTGCTAGGGCACTGCAAGAAGACTCACTGCGTGTCTTACCACCGTTTAATATTTTTTTTACTTTATCAAAGGCGTTGTTATTTACCATATCCTCAACCAAGGAGATATAATTTTTGTGACAGACTATGGCAATCTCGTTGATATTTTTATGTTTTTGAAATACTTCTACAGTGTGTTCAATTATTAGTTTTCCTGCTATCTTCAAAAATTGCTTTGGTATCTCATAGCCTAACCTAGAGCCAATTCCTCCAGCTAATATAATAGCAATATTTTTTTTCATAATTTTAATGATTACAAAACACTAAAAACTAGCTATGTGACTAATTTTTATACAAAAGCAACGCGCATCCTCAAAAATATCTGTTGTATCAAAAACCATCGCATTCTCATAACTAATAAAATACTCATCATTGTTGATTGCAAGATAATTCTTAACAAAAAAATAATAGCATTATATGTATAAATGTTTTACTAAATATTTTTATAAAGCTAGAGTTTGACGGGAGTGCTATCGTACTACTTGGTATGATAGTGCTCAAACCTCTGATGAGCTCAAATATTTTTGAGCTAGCTAGCACAAAATTATTCAACCAAAATAAAATGACTAAATATATTATTGCTTATCTAGGTGGCAACAAGCCAGCTAGCCCCAAAGAAGCTCAGCAACATATGTCGGAATATAGGGATTGGTTATCTGCGTTGGGTAGCTCAGCTATCTCTCCTGCTAACCCTCTAAAAAATACACATACACTAAAGGCTGATAGCGTTACTCCTACTAGCACAACCTCAATGTCTGGTTTTACAATCATTGAAGCAGGTTCTATGGAGGCAGCACTCGCCATTGCTAAAGACTGCCCTTTTCTTAATCTTGGCGGTGCACTGGAGGTCTCAGAATTAGTGAAGATGTCTAACTAAAAGCTCATATTAACCTAGCATCTCAAACACTAAAACAAACAATATATTTTTGCTCTTTGCCACTAGAGCAACATTTATTCGCTACTCTCAACAAGATCTAAAATTTCCTTGTTTGTATCTAGGTAAAGCAGCACATCAGCATACTGTCTAAATATTTTACCAAGCAATTCCTCACTACTTTGGTTGTCGCCCCAGGACTGAGCTTGTGATTGATTTTGTTGTCTTAATTTATCCAAAATAGAATATAAAAATAATCCCTTTACCATTAGTGCTATTGATTTTATTTTTGATATTTTGCTCAGGCTTATATAATAGGGCTTTTACTAGGGCTCTATAGCATCAAAAAACATACTCCCAAAGCCAAGAATAACTAGACAATTTGTTTGGTATAAATTACTACTATTGGTAGTATATTATCTATTGATAATCTAAAATTATAATTCTAATAAAAATTAAAATGAAAATCATACAAAGTATCTTGTTAGTTGCACTTGTTGCGAGCCTGCTAACGATAAATGCGAAGCAACTACTCCAAACTAGCGTCTCGTGGAATGGCGGTAGTATATCTTACCCCAAAGGCAAACCAGAGGTTACAGCTATCAAGCGAGAGTTAAAAGAAAATCAAGTTATAGATTTTCACTGCCACCTAGTACCAACCTTTGTTTATATTCTCAAAGGCAGCGTAGAAGTAGAAACAAAAAGCGGTAAGAAAGCCATCTTTAATGAGGGAGATTCTATGCTAGAGGTTATGAATACTATACATAAAGGAACCGCGATAGGCGGACCAACAGACATCTTAGTCTTTTTTGCCGGCGTCAAATCTACACCGCATACTGTAGCTTTAGGTAGCAAAGAAGCTAAAAAACATTGCAATTAACTCAATGATTGTTTTGAGCAAACCCACAAAAAATTATGGTAACACACAAAAACCCGAAAAAATCAACTCAAAAACCGATTGAGTCCTACGACCACAAGGACAAAAAGCGGCTCAATAACCCGCCGGTTGGACTAGTTACGCCGCAGAACGACCCGGACAAAGGCAAAAAGCAAACCTACGCCTATGACCCGCACCTTGATCCGCAACTAGACTGGGCGGGCAAGACCGAGCATAGCAGTTTTTTGGTGCCGACCGTTTCTTTGCATGTGCACGAGCGCATAGACCCGCAAACCATTATCGAAGCGGTTAGCAAGGTAGCAGACGACGGAGGGCAACTCAGTCTTTTTGATGAGCCTGCACCCTTGCGCCAGGCGGTTGATTTTTATCAGCACAAAGCCGGCTGGAGCAATAGAATGGTAGCGGGCGACAGCCTGCTGGTGATGAACTCCCTGCTGGAAAAAGAAGCTATGGCGGGCAAGGTGCAGATGATTTATATCGACCCGCCCTATGGCATCAAGTACGGCTCCAACTTCCAGCCTTTCACCAACAAGCGCGATGTCAAGGACAGCACAGACGAGGATTTAACCCGCGAGCCAGAAACAATCAAAGCCTTTCGTGACACCTGGGAGCTAGGCATTCATTCTTACCTGACCTATATGCGCGACCGCCTGCTACTAGCGCGGGAGATGCTAACCGAGAGCGGCTCGTGCTTTGTGCAGATTTCTGATGAAAATGTGCATCATATTCGCGAGCTTATGGATGAGGTGTTTGGCGCGGAGAATTTTGTGAGTTTGATTGCGTATGCTTCTACAAGTGGCTTTGAGACATCCTCTATTAGTAGGGCAGGTGACTATATTGCGTGGTATGGGAAAGATAAATCCCAGCTAAAATATAGAGCGTTGTTCAAAGCCAAAGAATATGGTGGGGAAGGAAGCAGTGCGTATTCAAAAATTGAGCTTGAAAATGGCACGAGAATGTCTATTTCACAATGGGAAAGGGAACATAATAAATGTTTCGATTATGGTAACAAACCTAGTGGCTCTAAAATATTTGCAGTTGGTGATATTACTAGCCAAAACCCGCCAAAGGAACCGCAACCATTTGAGTTTATGGGCGAGTTATATGAACCCAAAACAGGAAGTCATTGGAAAGCGAATTATCCTAGAGGAATGAATAGCCTTGCCAAGGCAAAGCGGATAGAGCAAACAAAATTATCGTTAGGTTATGTTAGATACTTTGATGACTTTCCAATGATGCAAAGAAACAATATTTGGACTGATACTCTGGGTCAAAATCAATATGGATCCGAAGGCAAAAAGTATGCTGTGCAAACAGGGTTAACCGTCATCCAACGCTGTATGCTAATGACCACCGAACCAGGAGATCTAGTGTTTGACCCCACTTGTGGCAGTGGTACTACAGCTTATGTTGCCGAGCAATGGGGGCGGAGATGGATTACCTGTGATACCTCACGGGTGGCACTAACTCTAGCCAAACAGCGGCTGATGACGGCTAGTTTTGATTATTATAAACTCGCTTATCCTAGTGAGGGCGTAGGTAGTGGTTTTGTCTATAAAACCGTGCCCCATGTTACCTTGAAATCCATTGCCAACAACGAACCGCCTGCCACCGAAACCCTTTACGACCAGCCTTATAAAGACACGAGAAAAGCCCGTGTTACCGGTCCCTTCACCGTCGAAGCGGTGCCTGCACCCGCAGTACAATCATTAGACGATACGCAGTCTGATGCTGCCCCACCATCCGCCGATACCTCCATTGCGCGCTCGGGTGAAACCCTGCGCCAAAGCGAATGGCGTGCTGAGCTTTTAAGAGCCGGTGTGCGTGGTAAAAATGCTCAGATGATAAAATTCTCTTATGTTGAACCGCTGTCTGCGACCCGTTGGCTCCATGCTAAAGCCGAAACCCTTCCGAGTGAAGCCGGTGTCAAAGGTGATGGCGTACCAGATACCGAGTCCACTGAGAATCCGCAGCACTTGGTCGTCTCGTTTGGTCCGCAACACGCGCCGCTGGAACAAAAACAGGTCGCTCTGGCTATCGAGGAAGCCTACCTTATGGTGCCCCAGCCAAAATTAGTGATATTTGCTGCCTTCCAGTTTGACCCCGAAGCCGCCAAAGACATAGACCAGACTAACTGGGCAGGGGTTACCCTGCTCAAGGCACAAATGAACGCCGACCTATTGACCGATGACCTGCGTAAAAAACGCAGTAGCAATGAGAGTTTTTGGCTGGTTGGTCAACCAGATGTCCAAGTCGAGACCATTACCGACGGCGAGCAAGTTGGCAAAATTCGCGTCTCGGTACAGGGTTTTGATTACTACAATACCAAAACCGGTACGGTAGAATCTGGCAACATCAACAAAATTGCTATGTGGATGCTAGATACCGACTATGACGGGCGTAGCCTCTACCCACGCCAAGTATTCTTTCCGATGGCAAGCAACAAAGACGGCTGGAGCCGACTAGCAAAAAACCTGAGAGCTGAAATAGACGAGGAGCTAGTAGAAGCCTATCGCGGCTCGGTATCATTGCCCTTTAGTGCAGGGGAATACCAGCGAGTAGCAGTTAAAATAGTGGACGACCGGGGGATTGAGAGTTTACGAATTATTAACATTACACAGCCAGAGGTAGGAAAATGAGCAGTCAAATCCTATATCAAGGAGCGCGGTTTTATAAATGTGCCTTACAGGTTAATCCGTCTAGTTATGCGAGCTATCAAGGAAAAACTTCTCTGCCTGAGAATGATTATAATAAGGAAATATTGGCACAATGTCTAGCAAACAAAATCAAGGTGGTAGGGCTTGCAGACCACGGTAGTGTAGAACATTCGGAAGGGTTGTGGCAGTTGTTGCAAAAAAACGACATCGTTGTGTTCCCCGGGTTTGAAGTTTGTTCAAGTGAGAAAGTGCACTTTGTCTGTTTGTTCCCAGAATCATCATCTAAAAATGACTTGATTGGTTGTATTTCTAAGCTTGAAATTACCGCTAAGGACAAGACATATCCATCAAAGCTCAATGCTGGGCAAATATTGAGCAAGGTGATTGACATGAGCGGTATTGCTTTTGCCGCACATTGTACTGATGACAACGGTGTTCTAAAACACAGACTGCATAATATATGGCAACATTCATCGCTTATGGTTGCACAAATAAAACACTCAGTAATGGACTTGAAAAACGTGGAAGGTGGATTCTACTATAGGGTTATTCTCAATAAAGAAGAGAATTACAAAAGAGATCATCTCATCGCCATTATCAACGCAAAGGATATTGTCGAGCCAGAGGACTTGGAGCATCCATCGGCATCGTGTTTAATAAAAATGACCGACCCAACCTTTGGTGCATTTAAACAGGCATTTTTTGACCCTGAGTCGCGTATTCGTCTTAATTACCAAGTACCAGAATGCCCGTATTCTTTTATCAAATCCATAGAGTGGAAAGGCGCGGGTTTTTTTGAAAAGAACGCTATTGCTTTCTCGCAACATCTCAATGCTGTTATCGGCGGTCGTGGTACCGGCAAATCCACCTTGATAGAAGGCATACGCTATGCTTTAGCTCTGCCTGAGCGTGGAAACGATAGTAAGGCATTGGATGTTTTTCGTAAAAACACACTCAGTAATTCACAGATTATTTTGAAGGTCTCCTCAAAAGCACTGCAAGGAAATTGTTACACAATCAGCAGGCGTTATGGCGAAGCCCCTGTTGTTAAAAATGATCAAGAGCAGGTTTCTCATTTGACCCCCAAAGACATTCTGCCAGATATTGAACTGCTGGGTCACAATGAGATTTTAGCAATAGAAAAAAATGAGAATGCCAAATTAGCCCTTATCAATAACTTTTTGCCAGATAGCAATCAATTTGATGCAGACATGGCTGAAATCAAATACAGGTTAGCAACCAACAGAGGTAAATTGATAAGCGCAAATGAAGAATTTGAACGGTTGGATGAAGCGGTCAGCAAGGAAAGTCAACTTAAAGAAAAAGCGGCGCAATTTAAGAGTTTAGGCATTGTAGATAAATTAAAAAACGCTCAGTTGCTCGAAAAAGAAAAAACTATTCAATTAAAAATTAACGAGCAGTTTGATATAGTTGAAAAATGGATAACCGGCTATGAATCAATATTTAATTTGACATTTTTGCAAGATGTTTATCTGCAAGAACTACCCAATAAGGCAAGCATAGTCGAAATACGGAGAATTTTTGAAGGCTTACGAACAGCACTTAATGATTTGTTTGAACAAACCGACAAGGAATTGCAAAATGCTAAAATAACGTATCTAGTAGGGCAATCAACATGGCA
>CBDHEM010000015.1:0-1280 GCA_965261955.1 Leptonemataceae bacterium | reverse complement strand
GGACCACGGAAATTTGCGTGGGCGGACGGCAAATTTTTGTGGTCCCGCCTCTTCTCAGCATTATTTCTCAGGGGGGGTTCACCGGGAAAAAAAAGTCAATCCATACGATCACAGCTAAGGCCTTTAGCTACCCGCTCACCGAGTTTGGGGCGCTGCGGTCAAGGCGCCTGGCTGTAAATCGTGTTAAGAATTAGGAAGTGTTTTTTTGAGTGACCCTTGCGTGTTTGGATATATCTTCTAAGAAAATGTGCCTATAGAGACTTTTTATATATCATTTTAAAGCACACACAATAAGCAACAAGCTAGTATCAAAAGTATTTGCACAGAAGAAAGGGGAAAAAAGTTATGCAGCTACAAATATGTGTTACAATTTCGTTGGTTTCGGGTATAGTCCCCCCTTAAGGGAAGTGGACTATTAGGGAGATATTTTCCTCCGAAATTTGCACATTTTTTTTGTACCTGTCATAACTTTTCACCCCTTTCTTCTGTGCAAATAATTATTATACCAGCTTGTTGCTTATTGCGTGTGCTTTAAGATGATATGTAAAAAGTCTCTATAGGCTCTTTTTCTTAGAAGATATAGCCAAACACGCAAAGGTCACTAAAAAAATGGCACTTCCTAATTTGCAAATCCTCTAATTCCAAGGTGCAGTGTGCTACAGACCCCAAACTTGTGTTGTGGCTACCCACAAGCCTAAGCTGTGATAAGGCCGAGACACATTTTTTTTACCTTGAAGCATGTTGAGTTATGGTGATTTGAAGAGGCGGGGTCACATATTTTCCGAGGTTTTTGGCGCGGTTGGAAATAAAGTGTCTCATATCTATTCAACACTTCACTGCGTTTTAATTATGGCTGAGTCATATCAAAGCTTAGGGTGTTAGCAAGCCACACAGGAAGTTTGGGGTCTGTAGCTCAAGGTGCCTGGTAATTAGACATCTTGCCATTTGGGAGGTGCTATTTTTTATGACCCTTGTGTGTTTGGCTATATCTTCTAAGAAAAAGTGCCTATAGAGACTTTTTACATATCATCTTAAAGCACACACAATAAGCAACAAGCTGGTATAATAATTATTTGCACAGAAGAAAGGGGGAAAAAGTTATGACTGGTACAATTTTTTTTTTTGTAAACTTCGGAGGAAAATGGGATAGACCCCCCTTGTGGTCTATTAGGCAGGATATTCTTTATGTACTACAGCTGTTAATTATTGTCTAGGAATGCCAAGCTGTTGAGCTTGCTGGAAGAACCATTTGCTGATGTGGAGTACCACTACAGTGGATT
>CBDHEM010000014.1:0-4148 GCA_965261955.1 Leptonemataceae bacterium | reverse complement strand
CAGCCAAGAAAGATCGCAGTGTCGATTGAACACAACTGGAACTTGTCTCTCCAGGCTCCAGTCCCAGTTTGAAGACATTTGCCTTGAAGCCCAAACAGAAATCCAATTTTTTTCATTGACAGAAATCCACTCCACTCCAAAACCGATAAATAGGACTGTTTTGGAGTGGAGACAGGATTTGTGTTTGGAGTGTAGTGGATTTCTGTCAATGAAAACAAGATCGCATCACAGCGAAAGACCCACGCCCCCCCCCCCTTTTTCTGTACCTAAGAGAAACAAAAAGTTGGTGGTGTGAAGGAGGAGGAGGAGGAGAAAAAGTCCATCTGTTGACCCATGCTACCGCAAGGGGCGTGGGTAAAAAAAGTCACATTTATCCATTTAAAACATGTACTTACTTGAGATAGAAGGCCTTACTTGGTGGTCTCACTACCTTCCATAGACTTCTAACTTGCATATTTGCAAGCAATATACAGTTTTTCTTCAATATATATCCATTTATAATGTTATATGTTCCATTTCTTGCAGAAAAAAAAGTTTTAAAAAATTCTCAATAAGGGGACCATAAATGTGCTTCAGGGGGTCAGCGGAGTATGGTCAAAGACCATACTTTGACCAATTTTTTTTGTTGGGACCCTTCCCTTATGCGAGTGTACCTTTCTGTATGTTTAAGGAAATAAAATCCAATCCTTTTTGGACAATGTAATTTATTAAACAGCCTCTGCAGGAGCTAGAATGAGGGGACTTTTACTGACCTCAAATTCTATTGTATTGCTGTGTGCATAGTGTAGTGTAATGTATCGAGGTGTGGTGTAGTGTTGCATTATGTGTAGTCTTGCATTGTGTGTAATGTTGCATTGTGTGTAATGTTGCATTGTGTGCTTTGACCACTCTGTCATAGTTAAAGAGGGAGAACCTAGGTTCGATGCCCCGCTGTGCCAGAGTGTCCCCGGTTCGATCCCTGGCCAAAACATCAGTGAAAAATGGAAGAGGCAAAAATCCTTCTGCAGTTATTGCAACACCAATTGAAATTGGCCCTTCCTCCTGTCACCCCATACCTTTATCATATGACTGAAACATTGTCCACAGATGTCACAGTGACTGAAACAGTTGTGTTTCCTGACTTATTTGCCAGAACTGGAAAATTTTCCACAGATATTACAGTCACTAGGATTTTCAAAGATGTCGATAGGGTCAGCTGTGCAGTAGGGCATGTCATCATTTGGGAATTTGGAGGATGAAAATCCTATCTATGATCCTAAAAATTGTTCTCAAAATATAATTAAAGTTTCAAAATATCCACTTTTTAGTGGGAAAATCTCAATTCTGAGCACACTTTTGTTTCTTCAACTTTAAAAGTTGAAGAAACAAAAGTGTCAAATTTCCTATTATAAACATCATAGTTTAACATGTTCATTTAATGGCAGATACACAGGTAATTGCAAAAATAGCCAAAATTTAAATAATGAAATAAAACTACTTAAAATCAAGATTGTTATGGTTTCAAAGAGCCTATCTTATGTATTTTTAAAAGTTCAACAAAATAAAGTAGCCTTTTAAATTTTGCTTTTCCCAATCAAATGTTGATTTTTTTGCACTTTTATATTGTAAATCCAAAAAACCTAAAAATGATGGAAAACACACTTTTGATAAAGAAAATGAAAATTCTGAGGACACTCTTACATAACAAACTTTAAAAGTTCATTATGTAAAAGTGCCCTCATAATTGTCATTTTCTTTTAAAAAAAGTGCACTTTCTGCCATATTTTGGGTTTTTTGGGTGAACAATGTAAAAGTGCAAAACAATCAACATTTAATTGGGAAAATCAAAATTTTAAGGACACTTTATTTTCTCCAACTATTACAAATACATAAGATAGGCTATTTAAAACCATTAAAATCTTGATTTTAAGTAGTTTTATTGCATTTTTTGAAATTTTACCTATTTTTGCAATTACCTGTGTATTTTACATTAAATGAACATGGTAAAAGTCATAAGTTGCCATTATAATTTATTTATAGTTTAATGGACACTTTTTTTTAGTTTTGACAATTCATCTCTGTCACCAGCTAAAATCTGTTAAGGAAGTTGGTATTTTACCAGACCCCCCCCCCCTGTTGGCCCTGAGGGCCAAATATGGGCGTTTTTTTTTAAATGAGCCTTCCCTAATAGGAAATTTGAAATTCTGATGACACTTTTGTTTCTTCAACTTTTAAAGTTGAAGAAACAAAAGCATGCTCAGAATTTTTATTTTCCCACTAAAAAGTGGATATTTTTTAACTTTAATTATTGTTTGAAAAAAATCTTAGGTCAATATTAAATTCCAATTATACCTAGGTAAAAGTCATTTTTTTTCTTCTTTCTTTTCAATGGATCCTATTTAATGATGTAAAAAGGCAACATAAAATCATAGATAGGATTTTCATCCTCCAAATTGCCAAATGATGACACGCCCTACGCCCTGACTCATTGTGATGCATTGTCCAATGACAGGCGAGAGTGACGATATCAACCAATGACGTCGAAGGACAGGGCTGACTCGTCGTGTGTCTCTTGATCCAGATGGCTTTGAATTGGGGCCTCTTGATCCAGATGGCTTTGGATTTGGGCCTCTTGATCTAGATGTCTTTGGATTTGGACCTCTTGATCCAGATGGCTTTGGATTTGTGGCAGGATGATGTAACAGGACCGGGGCGAGTCCTTGCGCATGCGTATTGAGAGATCTGGACATGGCTCGCTTTTAACGTTTCAATGGTGGATGAAATTGGCCATCTCAAAATGATTGCCTGTATTAGCTCTGAGTGTAAGAAGACCAGTCTGACAATCTAAGTCCATGTGTTCGAGTCTCCGCCTCCACACAATTTTACATGAGAGAGACCTGGACCTGGTCTCACAATTTTACATCAAGAGTTTGATTCCTTCCTCCACCACAACTTTACATGAGAGAGACCAGGACCTGATGATAAAGGTATGGGGTGACAGGAGGAATGGCACAATTTCAATTAGTGTTGCAATAACTTGCAGAGGATGTTTTGCCTATTCCATTTTTCACTGATGTTTTGGCCAGGGATCGAACCGGGGACACTCTATGCTCTATGGTCAGAGTGTCCCCGGTTCGATCCCTGGCCAAAACATCAGTGAAAAATGGAATAGGCAAAACATCCTCTGCAAGTTATTGCAACACTAATTGAGACCAGGACCTGTAGTTCAATATGATATAGAGGGCGCAATGGTGACTGACGGTCAGCGCCACGCCTGTCATGGTGACTTTCCGCAGTACTAATGTTTCGGGCATGATTCTACGATAGGTTCAAGTTTCAACATTATTTCAGAGTGTCATTTGTGGTGAAGATTGTAAGGAGACCAGTCTAGTAATCTTTTGTCATGTGTTCGATCCCCCCCTCCAACACAACTTAACATGAGAGACCTGGACATGTAGTTCAAAATAGAGGGCGCCATGGTCACTGACGTCAGCGCCAGCCTGTCATGGTGTCTTTCTGCAGTACTAATGTTTTGTGCGTGATTCTTCGTTAGGTTCAAGTTTCAACATTATTTCAGAGTGTCACCTGTGGCAAAGATGGTAAGGACACAGGTCTCACAATCCTGCAGAGAGAGTTCGAGCCCCTGGTTCCACCAGTTTTGACAAACAAGATTGCATGGCTTGCTCCCTCCCCCCCCCCACGGCGTTTTCTGTACCTAAGAGAAACAAAAATTTGGTGGTGTGAAGGAGAAGAGGAGGAGGAGAGAAGAAGAAAAAGTCCATCTGAAGACCCACGCTCCTCTCGGAAGGGCGTGGGTAAAAAGAGGATTTCTGTTTGGGAGTGGAGACAGGATTTGTGTCAAATGATACAAGGATTTTTGTTTCTATTAGGGAGTTGATTTTATATCCATGAGTTGATTTCCTCAATTTTTGCACCCTTCGCCTGAAAAATCTCACTTTTGGTATCTTCGAGGTTACCATCGCCTGGGAAGGTTGGTCTAAAAAGATCGAGATAAATCGTGGTGTCTTGCTATTTAGGCAATTAAAAAAATTAGCTTGTCCTTTCCCCTGCGAAGAGAAGGGGGAAATATCCCTGCGAATTAGCCCCGAGGAGCTGAGGGTACCCTTCGGCGTCCTCTAGATCACATTATCAACTTTAACTGAAAAGAC
>CBDHEM010000013.1:0-347782 GCA_965261955.1 Leptonemataceae bacterium | reverse complement strand
AGGAAGCTCCTTGTGATCATAGCACATTAAGCAGATGGCGTAAGCGTATAAAATCTAAAGGGATGGAAAAGCTTTTAGAAGAAACAATTCGTTGTGCTCTTTCTAATAAATTACTGCGTAGACATCATGTCCAAAAAGTAAATGTAGATACAACAGTTCAGGAAAAGGCCATTACATATCCAACAGATGGTAAACTATATTTTAAAGC
The DNA here is from genome assembly GCA_965261955.1 of Leptonemataceae bacterium. Classification (GTDB taxonomy): domain Bacteria; phylum Spirochaetota; class Leptospiria; order Leptospirales; family Leptonemataceae; genus JABAAI01. The sequence continues at coordinate 347,574 of CBDHEM010000013.1, read as the reverse complement.
TTTACAATATTTATCAGAACTGGCTAAGAGAAATAATATTCGTCTTCGCCAAAGTTATTCTCGTTTATCTAAAAAGTCATTATTAATGCAGAACCGATATTTTAGAGGACGTAAATACAGACTTGCAAGGCGTGAGCAAAAGAGCTTAAAAACCTATTTTGGCCGTGTTTTACGGGATGTAGAGCGTAAATTACATTCTATAGACTTACATAAAAATTATGAATCTTCTTTGTGTCTTCTTCACCGTCTTTACGATCAAACCAAGGATAGCAAAAACAAAGTTTATAGTTTACATGCACCGGAAGTAGAATGTATCTCTAAAGGAAAAACGCATAAGAAGTATGAATTTGGATGTAAGGCAAGTTACGTGACAAGTAGTCAAGGTAACTTTGTTTTAGGCGCGATGGCAAAACATGGTAATCCTTTTGATGGGCATACATTACCATCGGCCATAGAACAGGTAGAAAGGTTTTTACCCAATTCATTAAGTGTAAAAGAAGTTTTTGTGGATAGAGGTTATAGAGGAGCGAAAGTTAAAGATGGGATAACAGTTCACATTGTTGGCGCAAAGAGGAAGAAAAAAATGAAACGTAGTTTACGCAAGTGGATGAAAAGAAGAGCCGCTATTGAACCCATCATTGGTCACATGAAGAATGATGGAGGTGTACGACGAAATCACCTCTTAACGCAAGAAGGTGATAAGATGTATGCGGTTTTACTAGGTGCTGGCTTTAATATGAGAAAATTGCTAAAAGCTTTTTCTTGGCTTAAATTTATTCCGCAATATCTGACTAATATTTCCTTAAAAAAGGAAATATGGGTTATGGCATTTTCTTAATATAGTGCCTTTTTCAAGCTTAACTATATAAAAGGTAAGTTAGTCACCACACCAAGGCGAACGGACGATCCAGCCCTCTGATTTCGTTTTCATATTTTTTTGAAAAGTAGTGGCCAATTACTAATCAGTTTACACAGTGTGCCATCGGGTTATATTTGTGCTTTTGAATACCTACATTCCTCTGCATCTGTCGTATTTGATAAACGAAACCGTTTTTGTTAATTTTGTTTAATTTTTATTTTTCTCTAGCTACATAAGTGGAAGGCTTATTTATAGATATATTCTTTGTTGTTTCCTTAATCCTTTTGAATGGGTTCTTTACGGGTTCAGAGATTGCCATTATTTCTTTGAAACAAGTGACCCTTGATGAGCTGTTAAAAAAGGGTAGTCGTCGTGGTCAGCTAATTGCTGATCTAAAACACCAACCGGATCGTTTTTTTGCCACTGTGCAAATTGGTGTGACTTTGCTTTCCACTCTTGCCTCTGTTTATGGAGGGTCAAAATTGATGGGCTATATACACCCATATCTGAAAACCCTAGACCTAGGTTTGTATTTAGGCTATGCAGAGGAAGCTTCTCTGATTGGACTGGTGTTGAGCCTTTCCTATCTCTCTTTAGTTTTTGGGGAACTTATTCCTAAGTCGCTTGCATTACGTTATTCCACTCAGTTTTCTCTTTTTGTTGCCTATCCCCTTTCCTTTTTTTCACGTATTTTTTCCGGTTTTACTTTTTTTCTCACTTTATCTAGTAATATCGTTCTCAGACTTTTTCACAAAGGACAGACAAGTTTTTCCGAAACACGTTTACATGAAGAAGAAATACGGCATATCTTAAAGGAAGGTGTGAAAGCGGGTGCCATTGAACATAGCGAGCAACAGATTATTTCCAATGTTTTTGAAATTAATGATACGTCAGCCCGGGAAGTGATGATACCCCGTGTAGACCTAAAAGCAGTATTTATTGAAGCTCCCATAAAAGAAATAGAGGATTTTCTTTTTAATGTGGAGCATAGTCGTATTCCTGTTTATCGAGAGAGTCTAGATAAGATTGAAGGTATTTTACATGTAAAAGATTATATGAGAATGCGTATACGTGGAGAAGATGAAAATCTGTCCGAACTTCTACACCATGCTTATCATGTGCCAGAGAGCATGAAAATAGATAAGATTTTAGAAGAAATGCAAGAACGTTGTACCCATGTGGCCATAGTTGTGGATGAATATGGTGGTACATCTGGTTTGATTACGATGGAGGATATACTCGAAGAAATCGTGGGGGATATACATGATACTCCAGAAAAACCACCAGAGCAATTGATTGTTCCCTTGTTGACGGGAAAGTATCTTGTCTCTGGGGCTTGTCCCATTAGTGATTTTAATGAGTATTTCCCTGATAATCTAATTAAGGAATCAGAAGGTTATAATAGTATAGCTGGTTTTGTCACAGAAAAGACCGGGCGTTTCCCTGAAGTTGGCGAAAAGCTAAAGTTTGAATTCCTTGAATTTGAATTGATGCGTCGTGTTCGCCAAAAGCTCGTACAATTTCGATTACTTATGATATTAGCTGAGAAGGCTCCTGCCAAAGAAAACGAAGAACTAGATAAAGCGACGACCAGTCAGACTACAGATAGAACGCTCTAGTTTTTTTAGGATGGATAGCGTCTTTTCATTCCAAATCATTTTGGCTTCTTCGGGAGATATTTTCTTGGCGTTACGTTTGATATACAGTTCTGCACGGCGACTAGCAAATTGTAAAAAAGGATAACGATGAAAAAGTATTTCTAGCTCTGTACAAACTTTTTCTCTTTCGATTTCATCATGTGTTTTAGTTTGTGGATTTTTTTGTAATTCATAGACTAGCTCTTGTAGATCCGGATGTAAAAAGTAATCTAGTTTTGGGCTAAAAGCAAAGGGCTTTGTTATATTTTCTTGTTTTTCTAAGGCTAGTGCAAAATTGTAAGGGTCAGATACGGGAATAGCACTTTGTAATGAAGCTCCCCTCCGGGTAAGCTGATATATTTTTTCGGAGCAATTGGGGATAGAACTTTCAAACCATCCCTTATATAAATCTAGTATGTAATCACTTAATATTTCATCCCCATCTATAGCCGGTACTAGAAAGGTTTGTCGTTTGCGAACGATATTTTCAATGATACCGGCCACTGTTTTTGTACGGTTTATACTAGGTAGCCATCTTTCACCGTGGTGACTACCATTACTGTGAATCTTTCTATCTGTATAGGCCTGATCCAGCCCAATGAATAAAATGGGATCGCATCCCAGTGTACGCAGGAGATCTAACCCAGATGTAGCAACGGAACCACCAGATTGTAAATAGCCAATATCGCCATGTATCTTTTGAGCAAATTCTGTACCCCTTGTGAATTCTTGTTTCAACTCACCAGCGTAATCATAACTAATTTGTGCGGTAGTCGAAAAGATTACTTTCTTTGTTTTGATTTTACGAAAAATAGTTGGATTACTGACCAGATCCGCAAAAAGTACAATGTCAGATAGATCTAGGCCACTGAATGCAAAAAAAGTATGGGCTTGAGCATCTAATGTGATGACACCATGTGGAGTGATACCGGCCTTTAGTAAAACTTTCAAAGCAGAGTCGACACAAAGGAGGAAAGCCCTTTCCTTCAGGACATGAAGCTCTGCAAAGCTTTCTTGTAAAGATGGGCCAGAGGCTATCAAAACACCCGGTTTTTTGTGTAAGCTATCCTTATACCCTCTAACAGTATATAGACGGGCGTTTGTGTGATTTTTCATGGGAAGATGAGAACTGTTTGCTAGTATATTTTTGACCCATAGGGTTTCAAATTCTATGCGCGTTAGCAAATCAGAAATACGCGTTTTGATCAGATCGTGGAGTTTTTTTTCGATTTGATTATAAAATTCAGCTTGAAGACGAATGGAAGGATGATGGCGTAAAAATTGTATGCCGGAGAATGCCTCTATAGGCAAAGATTCGACATATTGTTTTAGGCCTCTTTCTAACGCTATACCACAAAATAAATGGGAACCCGGACGAAGTAGGAACTCCCACATAAGAGAGCTTTGTTGGCAGAGAAGTTGACCCAGATATAGAGAGGCATCTATTGCAATACAGATTTGATTTTTTTTTAATCGAGCGAATACCGCCGGTAGTATGTCTATATTCCCTAAGCCCAAAATCAGTATAATTTCACCAGCATCCCAAACCTCTCCTGCATGAGAAAACATTTGTTGGATTTCTTTTTGTGGATTGTAACGAGAACTCAATTGTATAGAGCGATCCTTTGTTTGATAGATGATAACAGGACTTTGTTCATGACTAGAAGATAGATTTTGTAGGGAGTATTGGTTTTTTTCAGGTAGATTTTCAAAGTAAATGGAGAGATAAGGCTTTTGGCGAAGCAATCTAGACTTCACGCTGGGGGGAATCACTAGCACTAGCTTTTTATTTGATGGCTTACTGGATATGCAATAAAAAATGGAAAGTGAAAAAAGAAATTTTCATGTTTCTTCACAACAAGAAAGCTTTTGTATCCTTAGCAAGGCCGATCACTTTCTTTTCCGAGGCAAGGCCCGGGCCAAGACTCGTTAAGCTATCTGTACTGAGGCGTTGTGTTGTTTTTCCCGGGCCAAAATCTAAGACATGAGTGACCTTTACATTTTGAGCAATCGCTTTCATAGCTTTATCCCAATACAGAGGGTTGATCATTAGATCTTCGTACATGCGCTTTGGCAGGTCTGAGGCTATTTCTTGGTAGTTATCATCATTATAAAAAGAATAGATGGGAAGTTGAATATCTTTATGATTCACCGTAAATTGAATATGCTCAATCTCCTTGTCCATAATAGTACGGATGGGTTTCATGAGAGGGCAATGAAAAGGACAACTGGCTTGTAAATAGACAAGCTTAAATTGCTTTTCGGTGATAAGGTGATTGTATTTTTTTTGAAAAGCGAGAAGAGAAGAGCGATAAGAAGATAAAATACGATTTGTAGGTGAATTGTAAAGACTCACATATATTTTACGATCTTCCGGTAGTTCTTTGTTTATTTCTTTGATGAGTTTTTCAATACTAGCATGATCGCTTCCCAAGACAGCCACCATGGGAGATGGAATCCCTCCGCCCAAATTTTTAGCTTCGTCTACTTCTTCTGGTGTAGCCGTTAGGTAGGGATAGACTTTTTGGGCACTCACACCTAAGTAGAGTTGGTATTTCGTAAACTGGGCCAAAGCTTTGTAATAGGCACTACCCTCGTAGCCTAGACAAAATAAAACAGAGCTAACGATACCTTGGCTATGTCCTGTTGCCCCCAAACTCCAACTCAATAATTCTTTATGAGATACGCCTTCTATTCGGAGATTTTCTATGTGAGCCATTTGTGTGAGTTGAACCAATGGGAGAGATACAGCAGCGTGGCTCAGATATTCGTCTGAAGGAATGTTTTCTTTTTCTTCTAGCCAAGATTGTAAAGGAATACCATGTGGAAGACCAATAGTGCCCTCAACTCTGTGCCGCTCTTCTTCTATACATTGAAATGCTGTTTCAAAAAAGGTTTGGAAGCCAGGTTTTTTATAATAGCGGGCTAGTTCTCTAAACCAAGGAGTGCCCTGTCCACCAAACTGTAAATAAAAAGCAACCTCCCCTTTTTTCGCTTTGTCTTTTAAACTGAGTTCTGACATAAAATACTCCTCTTTATTTGACTTCTCTTTTTTGAGAGCTTAGGAATTGACTCGTTCTACAAAAGTAAAATCTCGCAGATCTACTTTGACAATATCATTTTGCTGCACATATAATGGAACGCGTATCTCTCCCCCCGTCTCTAACTCGACTCTTTTCCTTGCCGTTCCAACGGTATCACCTTTAAGTGCATCTTCGGCATAGCTGACTCGCAATTCAATGAAATTAGGCAACGTTACGCTCATAGCCTTGTCTTCAAAGAAATTCACTTCAACGGGCATCTCCTCTTTCATGAAGGGTAGAACATCTTCCACCATTGATTTAGGGATTTGACTTTGTTCATAATCGTTCTGATCCATGAAGACAATTTCATCGCCATCACGATATAAAAATTGCATATAGCGCTTTTCAAACTCCACCTCTTCAATTTTTTCGGATGACTTAAAGGTGCGCTCAATCACATTGCCCTTACGAACGTTTTTGAGTTTGGTACGAACAAAGGCACTACCTTTTCCTGGACTAACGAATTGTGAAAAACTAACGGAATAGAAGTTACCATCCACGTTCAAGATCATTCCCTTTTTTATATCAACTGCATTTATCATAATTTAGTAGTGAGATAGTAAGACTTTTATGGCCTCTTCTATCGTCAAATATTTGTCAAAAAAAGAATACTCACTTTCGCAAGATAATTGGCATTGGCAAATGCGCCATCAAATTCGTACTCCCATGGCTTTGGTAAAATGGCTTGAAACAGAGGGACTCTACGCTGAAACCCATCCCCATATTTTGGGGAATATAGAGACGTGGTCGAATTTTTATCACACTTGGGACACAACTTTTCGGTTCGGTGCGAGTCCATATTATTTACAGCTTGCAGATTGGAAGGATCCATTTTGTCCTATTTTACGGCAAATCATACCTTCTTCGGAAGAGTTTATTCCAGATAAAACAGAAATTTGGGATCCCTTGGCTGAAGAAGAACATAGCCCGCTTCGTGGGCTAACTCATCGTTATCCGGATCGTGTATTATGGTATCTGAGTCATTCTTGTGCTATATATTGTCGTTTTTGTATGCGTAAGCGAAAGGTATCCAAACCGGAGTCCGCTCCTAAAAAACAAGAATGGGAAGATGCGCTAGATTATATCGCTAAACAGAAAGAGGTGAAGGAGGTGATACTTTCTGGGGGAGATCCTCTGAGTTTAGAAGATAAGCATATTCGTTATATTTTGAGTCGCTTGCGGGAAATCAAGCACCTATATAGCATACGGGTCCATACGCGTATGCCAGCGACACTGGCCATGCGAATTACCGAACCTCTAGCCCGTATCTTTCGTGAATTTTATCCAATCACTCTGGTCACCCATTTTAATCATAAAAAAGAGGTTAGTCCTTTGGCTCAGAAAGCAATCCGCCTTCTTCGTAATCATGGGGTAGATGTACTGAATCAGGCCGTCCTATTGCGTGGTATAAATGACACGACTTGTGCACAAGAAGAGCTTAACTTAACTCTACTCAAGGCAGGTGCCAAACCTTACTATTTGCACCGTTGCGATGAAGTTCCCGGGACCAAGCATCTACGTGTTCCCGTTGTAAAGGGTGTTCATATACTGGAGGAGCTACGGGGACGTAACCCAGGAATTTCTTTACCTCGTTATGTGGTCGATTTGCCGGGAGGAGGAGGTAAAGTTCCATTGGAACCCAATTATATTCTCTCTCCTTTGTCTTCTTTCTCTAACCAAAATAAAAAGACTTCTGATCCTTCTTCTGTTTTTTCTGAACATTCTGATAATCATAAGAAGGATCAGAAAAAAGGAAAAAAAATCCAATCCACAGAAACGAGTTATGTGTTCAAAAATTGGTTGGGGAAAAAGTACACTATTCATGAATATTCTGAGTATACTTGAAAATATGTATAGAAATTTGTAAAAGAAAATGATTAGAGATAGGCTATGAAAAAAGTTACATATAAAAATGCCGGTGTAAATACGCACATGGGAAGGGAATTTACTAGTCTAATCAAAAAGCTACAAAGAGAAAATACGCAAAAGGGGACGGAGATGGAAGGCAACCCCTTTGCAAAAAAGTTGCATGTTAGTCCCATAGATTTTGTATCTCTAATGGATGTGACTTTTCTAAAAGAATATAAAAACCCATTACTTGTCACAGGAGTAGATGGAGTGGGAACAAAGGTTGAGCTGGCCCGACTTTTTGATTATCACAAGACCGTTGGGATAGATCTCGTAGCTATGTGTGTAAATGATATACTTTGTAGTGGCGCTAAGAGTATGCAGTTTTTGGATTATATTGCCTGTGGAAAACTGTCCCTTCCCAAAATGAAAGTTATCGTTGAGTCCATACTTACGGGTTGTAAACAAGCCAATTGTGTTTTGGTTGGTGGTGAAACGGCTGAGCATCCGGGCACAATGCCAGATGAGCAATATGATCTAGCTGGTTTTGCTATTGGTGTCGTGGATAGGGAAGAACTAGTTGATGGTACTACACTTCAAATTGGAGATATAGCGATTGGTCTTCCTTCTTCTGGTGTTCATGCCAATGGGCTTTCATTGATTCGTAAACTGTACTTAAAAAAAGGAATGGGTTTACCAGAAAGTAAGGATGACTGTGATTTCCTTTTTACAAATATATTATCAAAAGCGACTGTTATTTATGAACCCGTTCTTCGCCCTCTCCTAAATCAAAAAGGGAATGTGGTTCGCGCCATAGCTCATGTTACGGGAGGAGGTTTTTTTGAAAATATCCCTCGTGTGCTAGGTAAAAATATAGGTGTTTCTATTCAACTTTCTTCTTGGGAAACACCAGATCTTTTTTTACAAATTGCCCAAAGGGCTAACCTTTCTCAAAAAGAAATGCTCCACACTTTTAATATGGGTATTGGCATGATAGTGTTTCTTTCGAAAGAAAGCGCTACAGATAGTCTCGACTCTTTGAAAAAATCTTTTCAGAAAAACTATCCCGATATACAAAACCAACCAGTTATTATTGGTGAAATTGAGCCACGCAAGGATGGAGACGCCATCCTCACTATAGACTAGAATAGAGATACAAGCGCTTTTGTTTTTCCGTCGCTCCCTATTGCCTATTCTTGAATTTTATTCTGATAGAGAGTAGGTAAACTCACTGGTTTATCATCTTCTTGAGTAAAATTTTGTGGCATCCATTTTTTCCCCGGAAATTTTTCGGACGAACGTCATTCATAAATGTGCAAACTTTCATTTGTTTTGGACCAAGAAATTTGATAATAGCACGAATACGCCGTAATTCCTTGTAAGAATGGCTGATCCCTATAAAGTCCAGTGATATGGGTGATTTCGAGTGATCTATTTCATAGAGTAAGCCTCCCCTTTTGGAAAGACGAGGGCCTCCAAAGCTTTGTCCCCCAGCTGAAAAATAAGCAAAACCATTAGAAAACAAAAAAAGTCTTCCTATTCGACCGCTAGTATCACTTCCTCGCCACTTACCTATATGGCGTGTACTTGAAAAATCAGTGCGAGGGCGTACTTGCTGTTTGGAACAAGTGAAAAAAGTGAAGAGTACCAAAATGGTAAAGGGAGCAAATAATACTGTTTTTGAAAGGTATTTACCAAAAGTTTTTATTTTTACAAAGCCTATCATCAATTCCCTTCAAACAATTTCTATATTATTCATTATACAAAATAGCCCTAAAAAGAAAACTATTTTACGTCAGATAATTTTATGGGACTGTTACGAAGTAAAGAAGTACCCATGTCTGAAAGCCAAGCAAGCTAACCGATAATGATATACACACCCCGTCCGTATATAACCGTAGAGACACAATATTAACCAAACAAATCATTACCTAGCATAATCCTATGTATAGGAACTCCTAGCTAGCTTCCCTGTTTTAGGTCCGTTACGCTTGTTGTGGCGTAAGTGGGGCTAATTAGCCGGTTTAGCATTTTCTCAGTGGCAAAGACAGCAGCTAGAACTTGGTCTGTAGCGACTCCCACAGTACGGAAACTAGGCTGCTCCTTGCTTTTGTCCTCCCAAGTAATCACTGCTTCGACTAGAGCGTTTGTTTTACCACCGGGAGGGATACGCACCTCATAATCAAGAAGCTGAGGAAGTTCCATTCCTATTTTTCCCATGATTTTCCTCAAGGCATTCATAAAAGCATCATAGCCACCATCGCCATCGGCTTCGCTACTATATTCTTCCCCTTGCAACTCCACATCAATTTTTGTATTCGCCCCTGCATCTAGAGATGTGTTCGTCAAAACATTTTTAATTTTAAAATGACGCTGAAAGCCAGAACCAAAAATATCTTCAATTAAAATGGGCAAGTCATCCGGAGTCACAATTTTTTTCTTCTCTCCAAGCTCTTTGATACGTTCCAAAATGATTTGTTTTTTCTCAGCAGAGAGTTCAATCCCTAACATTTGTAAATTATTACTCAGGGAAGCCCGCCCCGCAAGTTTTCCTAGGGCATAAATACGAGATCGTCCAAAACGCTCTGGTAAAATAGGGTTTGCATAAAGATTAGCTTTTTTATCTCCATCTGCATGTATACCTGCTGTTTGGGTATAGACATCATGCCCAACAACAGGACGGTTAGCTTGTATGCGCTTTCCACTAAAGGTTTCGACTAAACGAGACGCATCTGTTATGGCTGATTCTTGAATAGCCGTTTTGACTTTTAATTTATCATGTAAGGCTGTCACCACAGCCTCTAGAGGAGTATTCCCAGCCCTCTCCCCAAGCCCGTTTACACTTACATGAATACCATGAACTCCTACTTGAACAGCCGCCAAACAATTTGCCACGGCAAGGTCATAATCATTATGTCCATGAAAATCAATCCGTACATTCGGATGCTTTTGTAAAAGAGTATCTATTCCTGCATGCACTTCATAAGGTGCTAGTATGCCAAGCGTATCTGGTAAAAGGAAGCGCTGGATAGGCATCTTTTGGAGCTCACTAAAAAGCGTATGAACATAGCCAGGAGAATGCAAATAGCCACTGGACCAATCTTCTAAATAAACATGTACAGTGAGTTGCTTATCATGAGCATAACGAACTGTCTTTTCAATATCTTGAATATGCTCATTTAAATTTTTTCCCAGCTGTATCTCACAATGACGCTTTGATCCCTTTGTTAGTAAATTCAGTACACGACCACCGGCGGCACTAATCCAATCTACAGATTTCCCATCATCGACAAATCCCAATACCTCCACGCGTTCCAGACAAGAAGCCTTCCTTGCCCAATCAAAGATCTCTCGAATGGCATCTTGCTCGCGATCAGAAACGCGTGCACTGGCAACTTCCACACGATCAACACACAGCCTTTCCAAAAGAAAACGCGACAGTTGTAGTTTTTCAAAAGCAGAAAAGCTAACCCCTTCGGTTTGCTCACCATCTCGTAAGGTGGTATCCATGATCTGTATCTGTTGATGCATCACTTATAAAGCCCCCTTCACACTATAGAGAGATTGATAACACGACTTGCATACTGAAAAAATCGTAGGTGTAGTCAATCAGAAAGCAAAACAAGGGGGATGGAAAATCGATGGAAAATCACCTTGTTACCGAGTAATCCAAAGTAGATCGTGTTTCACTATTTGCCATATTTGAAAAAGTAGAAGCTCCCATCAATAATAGGAGTTCCTAGCGGTGTAAAAACACGAAACAAGTAGGGATTAGAGCCGATCAGATGATTTGCAAGCAACGACCGTATACCAACCACAGGCGATTTTATTTTGGGAATAGCTCAGCCAAAAAGCATGGGGACTCTATAGAGACTCATGGGATTCATGGGGTCTCATGGGGTCTCATGGAGACTTATGGAGACTTATGGAGACTTATGGAAACTATTCGGGGACTATTTTCATATAGCACGGCACAAAAACGGTGTTACAGATAAGGCGTACAAACTGAGCTTTTTACGAAGTTCGCTCATTCGCAAAAAGCTCAGTTTGTTTCAGTATATTTTCTGTTGCTAATTTTTGTTCATCCGGTGGATAACCATATTTATCTAAAATCTTTTTGACCATAACGCGCAGTTTTGCCTGCACGTTTTTTTTAATCGTCCAATCAATGGTAACCGTAGCTTTTACTTCTTTAACTAGAATTTGAGCTAGCTGACGCAAAATGTCATCACCAAGCACCTGTTTTGCACTATCGTTTGCAGCGAGTGCATCATAAAAAGCGACTTCTTCTTCCGACAACCCTAAGTCTTCCCCCCGTTCATCGGATGCTCTGATTTCTTTAGCAAAATTCAACAGCTCATCAACGACCTCTGTTGCGGTTAGTAAATTATTTTGATATTTTTTAATCACAGCGCTGAGCAGTTCCGAAAGTTTTCTACTCTGAATAATATTTTTTCTTGCTTTGGTTTTGATTTCATCGTTTAAAAGTTTTTTTAGTAATTCCAGCGCAAGATTTTTCTGCTTCATTCCTCGTACTTCTTCCAAAAACTCATTCGAAAGAATAGAAATATTTGGTTTCTTGATTCCCGCTGCATCAAAAATATCAATCACGCCATCAGCAACTAGCGCTTTGTCCACAAGTTGCCTGATGGCTGTTTCTATTTCAATATTGCTTTTCCCGTTTCCTGAGAATTCAAACTTTGTTAGCCGGGCTTGGATCGCTTGGAAAAATCCAAGCTCTTCTTTAATACCCATGGCTTCAACACTTGGCACGGAAAGTACAAATGCCTTTGCTAACATGGAAGTTTGTTTTATAAATCTATTTTTCCCATCTTCCAATTTTAAAATATGCTCTTGCGCCTCCAAAATGAGGCTCATCTTTTCTTTTGTATCTACAGAAAAATATTTTTTATAATCAAATTTATGAAACATCTGAACAATGATTTCATAGCGTTCAACCATAGCTACGATGGCCTCTGATTGATCAAGCGTGGGCGTACCCCTACCCTCGCTTTCCGTATATGTCAGCAGTGCCTGCTTTAGATTAGAAGCAATGCCGATGTAATCCACAATGAGGCCACCGGGTTTGTCTTTGTAAACTCTGTTTACGCGGGCAATCGCTTGCATGAGATTATGCCCACGCATTGTTTTATCAATATACATCGTATGTAAGCATGGCGCATCAAAACCCGTGAGCCACATATCTCGTACGATGACCAATTTCAAAGCATCGCCGGAGTTTTTGAACCTATCGCTAAGTTCTTTTCTATCTTCCTTGGTAGTGTTGTGTATTTGCCAGTTTTGCGGATCACTTGCACTGGAAGTCATAATCACTTTGATTACTTCCTTGCGTTTGTCAAGATTACGCCACTGTGGACGAAGTTTCATAATTTCATCATACAAGCCAACGGCAATGCGACGACTCATACAGACAATCATGGCTTTGCCTTCAAAGGCTTCTTGTCGTTTTTCAAAATGGTCAAGAATATCTTGCGCAATCGTTTTCGTACGATCCCGATGCCCTACAATCGCCTCAAGTTGTACCCACTTTGCCTTTTCTTTTTCTGTAATGGTCGCTTCTTCATTTTCTATAATTTGTTCTACTTCTGCATCTAATTTTTGTCCTTCCTCTGGTTTGAGGTGTACCTGTACAAGACGGGATTCGTAGTAAATGGGAACGGTTGCGCCGTCCTTTACGGCTTGTTGTATATCGTAAATATCAATATAGTTTCCAAAAACAGCATGGGTTGAGGTGTCCTCTTTTTCAACCGGTGTTCCCGTAAAACCAATAAAAGACGCATTGGGTAAAGCATCTCGTAAATATTTGGCAAAACCATATCTGGTGAAAGCCTCGTTGTTTTTGATTACAATTTTTGCACCAAATCCATATTGGCTTCTATGTGCTTCATCTGCAATAACAACGATGTTTTTGCGTTCTGAAAGCAACTCAAAAGTTTCGCTACTATCTTCGGGTGAAAATTTTTGGATTGTGGTGAAAATAATCCCACCACCGGCTGTTTTCAGAAGCTTTTTTAAATGCACACGATTATTTGCTTGTATGGGCTCTTGACGTAACAGTTGCTGACTACTCGCAAATTGCTGAAAAAGCTGATCATCAAGATCGTTGCGGTCGGTAATCACTACGATTGTAGGATTACCAAGTTCCAAAATAATTTTTCCCGCATAGAAAACCATGGATAGAGATTTTCCGCTTCCTTGTGTGTGCCATACCACACCGACTTTTTTATCACCTGATATTTGTTGAGCTAGGGAAGGCGGGTTGTACTGGCCAGAGGCAGGGGGTATTTTTGGCGAAGAATACCCAGTGGCCCGTATAGTCGAGACCACCGCCTTTTTCACAGCGTAGTATTGATGGTAGCTAGCTATTTTCTTTTCTGACTCAGCGCTAGTTATCCCTGTGATGGCATCTCTTTTTCTTGTTTTCTCAAATACAGAAAAATGTCTGATCAGCTCCAAAAGCACATCCGGGCGAAGCATTCCCTTTATGAGTGTTTCTATCTGCGGGGTGGTGCTCTTATCTTCTCTCACGCCATCAACCGTCTTCCACGCCATAAAGCGGGGCCAGCCTGCTGTGAGCGAACCCACTTTTGCATCCAATCCATCTGAAGCGATCAAAACGCCGTTGTAATTAAACAAACTTGGGATAGCCTGCTTGTAGTTTTCCAATTGTCTAAAGGCCCTTTCGACTGTCGCCTTTTCATCGCTTGGGTTCTTTAGTTCAATCACTACCAAAGGGAGGCCATTCACAAAAAGCACAACATCCAGACGCTTGGTGCTATTACCTTCTCTAATGGTGAATTGATTGCATACCAAAAAGTTGTTGGCCAACGGATTTTTAAAATCAATTAGCCACACACTATCACCCACGGTATCGCCATCTTTTTGATATTCTACAGGCACACCATCCGTCAGCATTTGGTAGAAGGCTTGGTTGTTCTCAAGCAGGTTTTGGCTGGGCAAATCTAGAACTTCGCGTAGTGCACATTCTTTGGCATCTTCGGGGATGTCGGGGTTACAATGATCAATGGCGGTTTTTAGACGCTCACGGAAGACAACTTCAAAACGATCTTTTCTTTCACTTTCTTGTACTTCGGGGGGTAGATAGCTATAGCCCTGCTGTTCTAACAGGCTAATGGTAACATCTTCAATATCAGATTCACGGATTTTAGTCATTGGTTTTTTTGGGCTTCAATTTTATAGAGACGGCTACAAAATAGCCATAATGCGTGAGATTGGTACAGTGAAATGGGGTTTGTTTGTTATTCCTAAATTTTTTTTGACGTAGGAGATGTTGGCTTCAGTGGTTTCCGCCATTACTATTCGCCATCAAGTTTTTGATCTCTGTGATTTGTTTTTCGCATTTTTTTACCTTCTCCATCCTCCCTTCTTTTTTATATAATTTTTTGGCTTCGATGTAATCTTGTATTGCCTCTTGGTATCGATATAAATCAGCATTTGCATTGCCTCTGTTGTTATATGCTCCGGAAATTTTAGAATTGAGTTTTAGTGCTTCGGTGTAATCTCGTATTGCTTCTTGGTGTTGACCTAAAATAGATTTTGCAACACCTCTGTTGCTATATGCTGCGACATATTGAGGGTTAATTTCTAGTGCTTTGTCATAATCTTGTATAGCTTTTTTGTGCTTACCCAAAAAGGTATTTACATTGCCTCTGCTGTCATATGCTTCGGGGAGTTGAGGAGCACTCTCTACTGCTTTATCGCAATCTTGTATTGCTTCTTTGTCTCGACCTAAAGTAGCATTTGCGATAGCTCTGTTGCAATATGCTGTGGTATGTTGGGGATCAAGTTGTATTGCCTTGGTGTAATTTTCTATTGCTTCTCCAAACTGCCTTGCTTGTTGATTCACATAGCCACTATAAAATTCCATTTCTGCACTAAAGTGATTATCTTGGTATTGTAAAAAGCCTTGAATATCGTTATAGATGGTTTCGTTTTTTATATTGAAATGCTTGTTCAGATAGTCTAACAATGGTTTTTTAAGGTCATTTTCAATTTTTATAATATCGTAGTGATTTGTTTCTAAATATCCTTTAGACATATGCACAAAAATGCTGCTTTGAAAAACAATTCTGGGATTTTTTCCTGTTGGTGATATTAGGGTATAAATGTTTTCTCTTTCATTTGCGTATAACTTGGTGTAATCAATCTCTCTAGCTTCAAGCAAATCAAATGTTTCGTATAGGATGACTCTGCCGTCCTCGTCAAAATTACCAGCGCAAGCAAAAAATAAAGCGATGTGTATATCTTTGGTAAAATCAAGTAAGGCAGTTTTCCCACCACAGTGTTGTAATTCAGTCAAGACTTCTATATTAGATGCATTGGAGCGGAGGTGTCGCCTTACTTTATCAACAATATCTTTTTCTACATTGAAAGCAGAAAAATGCTTATTATCTATTAGGTCTCTGCTATTGCTGTTGGGGTTATCATTGCCGGCTTGGCAATATTGCCGATATAGTCTTGAAGAGACTGCATCGTGTCCTTTGTTTTCGCCACGAAAGATATAATTGCCCGTTGAGCATTTGTCTAATATCTCTTGTATTTTATCTTGTACTTTGGTTGGGTTATTTTCTGTCATACTATTTGTACCTCTCCACTCATCAACTTGGGCAATAAATTATCGCGCAGGTTTTCTCTGCTTTGTTGTTTGGGTGTTGATTTGCATATTATTTTGTAACGTTTTTTCTGAATTATTTTATTAAATCATAAGCTAATCCAGCAAGAACAATATAATGCAATGCAAGGTTTTTATCGACTTCCTGTGCTGGAGTATGAGCTCTCTCATTTCTTAATTTTTGAACAGCCATGTGAATAAATTTGACTCCTTCTCTAAAATCTTCTTCTGCATCGTTTTTTGGGTTTTCTGTAAAAATCTTCAATATATTTTCTTTAGAAAATGCTTTATGGGCCTGTTCCTCACCTGTTTTTGTACATAATAAATTCCGAACTATTTTATAGGATTCTTCGACGGCATTAGAATAATGACCAGAGTCAAGAAGACTTTTTACATGCCCAAAAACGTCTTTATTAATAGTGATATTGATTGAATCTTCATCTACATATGCGTTTGTTTCAATTTTTCTTTCGCCTGCAATTTTAAATTTTTTATCTTTTGGAAAAATGATGTGATCAAAAGTAACAGAATTATTCACATCACCATGCTTTCCCAAATTAATATGATTAATTTTTATTGCTGCATAGCGACCATTAGTATTTTTTAATAATATAATTTCTCCTCTAAAATGGATGCGATGTCTTGATGTCCCATCATAAATAATACCTGATTCGATTTTCTCAAAATCAAAAAAATCATCGACTTTCGCTAAACAATCAATTGAAATGTCCTCATTACCCACATATATAGAATGTGATCCGGCACCTGTAAATGTTATTCTAAATAAGTTCTTATTAGTACCTATAGCATATAATCCATTATTCTTTTCATACTGAAATTCATTTTTCCCGGTTAAATCACCATTAGAACTATTATAAAAATCAACAGAATTATTTCCTAATAGTTTTTTAGCAACTTTTTTACCAAGTTCTATTCTATCACTCGGAAATTTCTCAGTAGTAAAATCACCAATAGCTATTTTGTTTTCAATATAATCAATAAGACCTCTAATAACATGAGCTATCTTCGAATCATTTGATTCCCTAAAATACCCTCGAATTCTGTTTGCTTTTGAACCAGAAGCATAATTATATTTTTCATCATAAATTTGTATTCTCATATCATCATAAAAAAACTCTTTCATAGTACGATCAGAAAAGTCTAGAACATATCCACCTTTCATTTGAAATAATTTTTCAAGTACTTGTCTGTCTATTGTTGTTAATAACATAATAATTTTATTTTTTTACTCCTATTTTCACCGCTCATTAGTTTTGGTAATACAGAAGCGAGACTTCAGTCCCGCCTGTTTGCGGTTGGTGCGGCTAAAGCTTTACTCTAATAAAATATCACATGCTCAAGTTCTTTGAATATGCCCACATCTTCCGATCTGTACTCAGATAAAGACAAGTTGAATTTTTCGTTTGCTATATCTTTAAAATTCAATATAACCCACAGTTTTCCGTTCTTACTTTTAAAAATCTTGATATTTTTCGGTCCCTCTCACCTCCCCAAGGCATTGTTCTTTTCTCTGGCCACGTTACATACAAAAAACGTTTTGCACGAGTAAAGGCAACATACAAATTATTTTCTTCCTGCGTTATTTTCATTCCTCCATTTCGTACGGCTCTATAATCTGGAAAGGTCTCATCATCCATACCAATAATAAAGATAATATCAAATTCTTGCCCTTTCATTGTATGCACTGTGCTTAACGTAATTCCATCATGTTGTGCTAACGGATGAGTTTGCCCTAAAGCCATGGCATTTTTAAATTGATGTAATGATTTGTTGTCTGTTTTCTTAGCGTAGTTGGTCCAATGTTTAAGCAATTCGTCAATATCATTAAAAACCATACTTTTTTCATTTTCGTCCTTAATTTTTAGGCTACTCTTGAGTTCTTTTAAACGTGTTTTCAGATTACCTCCATCATCACTTAATTCCACTATTAGCCTGATAATGCTTTTCATTGGCTGATCTAAAATATTTGATACAATAGTTTCAAGACGTAAACCATTGGAACTTGGTATCTTTAAAATCTTACATAGCTGTTGTTTATGTAAGATATCCTGAGTATTCAATTTAACTCTTAATCCAAGTTCAAATACTTCCATTAAATCAGATTCAAACCGAAACATTCCTAATGTCATTTTATAATAGAACGGAATACCTGCCTGTTTTAATTGATTATCTAATTTATTAAATAAATATTTGTTTCTTGCAAGCACTGCAATTTTCTCATGAGTTATTTCTCCCTCAATATCACCATAAGTTTTATCAGAAATAAGTGATTCTATTTTACCAACAACCCATTGAGCTTCGGCTTCTTCATCGCTTAAGCTTTTCATTTCAAAAATGCCGTTTTTAACGCTCTTTGCAATGTTTTCTGTTTTGGAGAAGAATTTTTCTATAGCACATAAAACAGCTTTTGATGAACGATAATTTTCATTTAATTCAAAGACAGTAGGATTAAAATCTCTAACAAAATATTTGTTCATGTAATCTGGAGAGGATCCATTAAAATAAAAAATAGATTGATTTGGATCACCCACCATCATAATATTTTTGAATTCACCATTCGTTAACGCAAGTAAAAGTTTATATTGAGCATTATTTAAGTCCTGCGCCTCATCAATACAGACAGCAAAAAAACTACGTCGATACAAAGCTGCTATTTCAGGTGAATCTATCAATAACTTATAAGCCAGCAACAACAGATCATCAAAATCAATAGCATTTTGAGAGCGTAAAGTGTCCTGATAGTTTTGATACAGTAAAACCATTTCTTGATTATCAGGGTTTTGTTTCAGGTCGCTATAATGAGTTAGCTTCCGTTTTGCTTCTGAAATATAAGTTAAAGCACGGTATAAAAAGTTATTCTGATCTTTTTTACTTTGGCTTTTATATACACCAAGGTAGGATGGTAATTGTTCAATCGCCTGTTTAACCAGATATAGTCTATCGGCTTCTTTTTCAAAAATATGGGGCATTTTTGAAAGACCAATTAAATGGCCATGATTTTCTAAAATTGACTGACAAAAGCCATGGAAAGTTCCTATAAAAACACGTTTTTCTATTTCAGGTATGTTGCTTAATCGCTCTTTAATTTCCTCACCAGCTTTGTTAGTAAAAGCCAGTACCAGCACTCTTTTTTTGGTTTTATCCAAAAGATAGCGGACTCTTTCAGTTAAGACCCTTGTTTTACCACTGCCTGCACTGGCTTTAACATAAATTGCGTTACATTCTGCGAAGACAATTTTTTGTTGTTTCTCTGATAATTCGGCGCTAGCCGTTATATTTCTGATACCTCAATTTTTAATATAACGGCTATTTTCTTAAACAGGGCAACAACATTAAGTGGCAATTGTTTTTCACTTTGTATAATTTGTTCTGCTATAACTGGAGCATATTTAGTTTTGTTATTCTTAAGATTTTTATATAACTCATCACCACTGTAGTTTTTTATTTCTTGCGATTTAGATTGTTTGTACTGTTCATTTTCAAAGTCTTCTGAAGCAATGATGGCGGTTTTAATTTCGCCACTGAAACCATCCTCAATTAACTGCTTTTCAAAGTCTTTGCCTTCTTCCAAAAAAACAATATTATCATTTTTAGTTTTATCTGGACTAAAGTTATTGATTTGCGATTGAACACTTTTAACCACAGATGCTTCTCCATCACTGAAAATAAACCATGGTATTTTTAAGGATTCAGAGAAACGTATGAATAGTGAGTAGTTTCCATGACCGCCAACGCCTATAAAATTTACTCCCATTTCAGCGGGTGATTTTTTGAAGTATTTTTTATAAAAAAGAGGTAATGCCTGTTCCTCGCTTTCGCCTTCTAAAAGGACAATGGCTCTGGAGAAAAATATTTCTCCTCGGGTATTCACGACTTGTCGGTTTATTTTTCTAGCTTCTTCTGAGTTATCAATTTTTATTTGACCACAAATTATGGTTTTACCTTTATAAAAGCTACGTATTTGCTTTAGCTTAGCGCTTGCCGCGATATAAGGTGAATGAGTAGAAATGATTTTTTGACCAGGTATTGCATCTATCTGTCCATAGAGTTTTTTTTGGGCATTGGGGTGTAGATGTGCTTCTGGCTCTTCAATCGCAAGAAGCGGAAAAGATACTGTACCCTCTTTTTCAGCGTTAAGCAAAAGCAAATGGATAAACACCTTCAAGGTCAACAAAGAAGACCAACTCCTTGTCCCCATTCCATGATATTCCATGATATCCCATGATATCCCATAGAAAAACTATCCCGACTATCGGTGTAATAGATTGTTAAGCCTTTATTCAAGTCTCGTATTTTTTTGGTAAACGGTGTGATTTCTATTCCTTTACTATCCCTGTCCAATGCAGAGCCCAGTTCTTCTAAATTTTTTTTGATATTA
The DNA here is from genome assembly GCA_965261955.1 of Leptonemataceae bacterium. Taxonomy (GTDB): domain Bacteria; phylum Spirochaetota; class Leptospiria; order Leptospirales; family Leptonemataceae; genus JABAAI01. The sequence continues at coordinate 327,095 of CBDHEM010000013.1, read as the reverse complement.
GATAATATATCGCTACTGTTAACCGCTCTTTCATTTAGTGATTCAATCTGTTCTTCAATGCTTTTGATATCCTCTTTTGAATATTCAATTTTAGATAACATTCTACCAAGATAAGAGCTTCTTAGTTTTGTATCCTCCAATATATCTCGTTGTGCACCCATATAAAAAAAAGGTATTTCATCAAAGTGAAATTTAGATTCCTTTCCATTGTCAACATTAAACCAATCCCCCTGTTCGTTCTTAAATTCAGGCCAGCTTTGTAGAACAAATTTCTGAATTTTATAATCATTCTTTATTGGATCAAAAGTCACAATGGTTCTGATAGGAACAAATATCTCACCACCACCATCACTACGAATTCTATCGGTAGTAAACAAAAGCTCCCAGTTTTCTATGAAATTTTCACCAGTAGGCACAATTAAAATATCAACAATTATTTTTTCAGCAACTGCATTTTCTTGAATAAAAAAATCCTCCTTTGAAATAGATTGGTAACTGCTAAATACCAATTGCAATGCCTTTAGAAAAGAGGTTTTTCCTGTATTATTCATACCTGTTAAAACAGTCGTTTCTTCAAGCTCTACTTCAATATTTTTTAGGCCTCGAAAGCCTGAAATACGAACAGTTTTGATTAAAATACTCATATAGTTTCCTTTTGCTTGTGTTTTACCCGCGCCTCACCACTCATTAGTTTTGGCAATCCGGAAGCGGGACTTTAGTCCCACCGCCGCTTGTGGTTGGCGCGGCTGAAGCCGCACTTCCGGCAATCACGCTAACTTCACCACTCATCAGTTTGGGCAACAAGCTATCACGCAGGTTTTCAAGGGTGCGGACTTGTGCTTGGTTGGAAAATATTTTTTTAAACACTGGAGTTATTTGTCTATTCATCTTTGATAATTTTTTGCAAGTTCTAAAGAGGCTGTGCAAAAAACCTAATATTCGTCGTTCCTGCACCACCCCGTCATTCCTGCGAAAGCAGGAATCCAGTAAAAAACACAAACCGGCAAGGGTTTTCCGCCAGTAACGCAATCTGGCGAGGGTTTTAGCACGGTCTCATATGTTTGTATGCAACTATTGTTTGCACTGCTTGCATTATGGGTGTCTCTATGTATTAGGATTTTTTCGTGAATACTGGTCAGTCGCGCACGGAAAGCCGCCGTGTATGAGATACCCTTGTTGTCAATCTAACCACCAAAACGATGCAAATTTATGCGTCCGGTTGGGTTTTAGGGGATGCCTTACATGGGTAGTGATGAGGATTTTCTATGATATTTTCACTAAGGTCTATATCAATATCAGGCCAGTAGAAATGACCGGTGGATTGTTCCTCTACATTGTAGATTACTTTTACTGGTTGATCCTTAAACCAGGGAAAGTCATCATAAGACATAAACAGTTCTTTGCCACTTGATGAAAGAAGCCATACTCCATGCAGAGAAATATGGGTTACTTCAGTTTTTGAAGTATTTTTGCCATGTGCTAATGATTTCATCTTTATGCTCCTCAATGAGTTTTTCTATATCTTTAAGTTGGCTTCTTGAATAGTGATAATTCTTTGCAAGTTCTATCTCTGGTTTAAGCCAAAATTTAGCTTCTCCATTTCCAGAGATAACATGAACATGCATCCTTTCTTCCTCTCTTGAGAAAAAGAAAAACCTATATCCTCTTTTACGGAATACTGTAGGACTCATCTGGTTTCCCCGTTCACCTGAACATTTTATTCTCTATCGTAAATATAGTCAAGACTGAAATGAGTTGCTGATGGTGAATGGTCGGTTGAATTGTTGGAAAGAGGTGGGTTTAATCTGGGTCATTCTCATTTGGAGCAATTATTTGGTTACATTGCTCAATTATGAATGCAGGCACTAAATCAAAATCCATAGGATTTAATTGGATGACAAATTCATTTTCTATATGGTAAGACTCATTTATGAATTTGTTTAAAACAGTATCTAGTCGAGCATTATTTAAGATTTTAAATAATTGAAGTTTTTCATAACTATTTTTACTCGACTTGTATGCTCTCTTAATCTCATTGTCGTTAGAAATGTTGGCAAGAATACCGTCATAGTCAAAATCACTAAATTTTTCTTTTATTTCTTTTTCTCCTTTTTCAAATGCATCAGAATGCATTTTATTATCGCCTTCCGTGTTTCTATGATCCTCTGCTTTATCTTTAGATCTTTTATGAAATAAATTAGAAAGCACTTCATATGCATCGCCTTTATCATCTATAATTTCATAATGTCTTCTTAAATAAATACATTTAATTATGCTATCAATATCAGATAACGCCAAAACTTCTTTACAAATTTGGGCAAAAGTTACGAGGTTTTCTGTTCTTATAGTTTTTTCTTCTAACTCGCCATCTTTAAAATATAAAAATGTTCCATTTGCTAGGTTTTTAAATTCCTTAAGAACCCTAATTGCATCTATAACTGGGTCAATATCATGAGTTAACATTAAAACTGTTTTGTTCTTCAAGCACTTATCACTTCTAAATAACATATTCATAACCGCATATTTTTTATTCTTATCAAATGATGAAATTGGATCATCAAGAATTATTAAATCTGGGGTTTCTGATAAAGCCTGATACATAAACAAAACTAATGCAAATGCATTTTTTTCGCCGAAACTTAAATACTGGTCACCGCCTGAAATATTTTCCTCCCAATCGATATGTTGTAATTTTATTTTATACTCATCATCTTCATCATTAATCACGATTTTATATTTATAACCTGCATTTCGGAAAAATTCATTAATGTCTTCCTTGTGTTTTTCAATTAATTTTTGGGTTTTCGATTCTTGTTTGTTAACTTCCCCTTGGAGTTCCCCAACTTTTGTTAAAACTTGGTCCAAAGAATCATTAAGTGAACAAATTATCTCCTCCGTCTTGTTTGATTTGAACTTATCGAATAGCCCAATATTAATTTTTAATTTTTCCAGTTTTTCTTTAACTTTTCTGTTTTCTTTAAATTCTTTCGGAGAAATATCTCTTAATGATTTTAATTTCGAAAGAAAATCATCTATCTGATGCTTAATTACAACAATATAATTTTTCTCTGAAACTTCTAATTCTGAATGCTTTTTTGTGATAGATTCCAACTGAATTTTTGCTTCATCTGAAAAATAATCGCCTAAATTTTCTATTGCATTGATGATTTTAGTAAAATCGCCAATAATCTTTTTATTATAAGTTTTAGAAACGGATTTTATTGTTTCTTTTGTTTCTTTTATTGTAGATGTGCAATATGGGCAATCATCTGAAATATCTAAAAAACTTTCGCCTTTGATTTGCCAATCTAACCACCTAATACAATTTTCATTTTTCAAAAATGAGCTATACCCTTTTAAAGAATCAGGTATATTTTCTATTTGGTTTCCATTCTCTAATAATGCCTTAGAGATTGGAGCTGTTTTGGACAAACCACTTTGTGTTGTTTTAAAGCCATTCTGTAATACTTCAAAATCACTAATTATTTTTTCAAGTTCTTGATTCTCAAGAAACACATTTTTTATGCCTTCAAGAATTGATTCAATTTTTTTAATTGATTCAATATACGCTGGGGTTTCAATAAAAATCTCAAAACTGTTTGAAATTAGCTCATCTGGCTTATATACAAATTGATTTAAGTAATCTTCATTAAAAACTAAAATGGTTTTTAATGCCTCATCAAAATTAATTTTAGGTTGTAAATTTCCAGGGTTATTTCCCTGTAATTTAAATGGTAGCAAATCTTTTAAATTTTTGTCATTGTCAATATGAAATTGAATTGCTTTTGCAATAGTGCTCTTCCCTATTCCATTAATTCCAAATTTAATATTAAGCTTAGAATTAACAAGAGTCACCTCTCCTTTGTCTATATTATTACAATTTTCAATCGTTATTTTCATTTTAATAACCTCTCTTGTTGGTTTGGAGCCTCACTTCGCCACTCATCAACTTGGGTAATAAATCATCGCGCAGGTTGGTCAAGGTGCTGATTTGTGATTGGTTGGAAAACATTTTTTCAAATATTGGCGCCATCCTACCATGCATTTCCGACAATTCGCCCTTTTGGGGGGTTAAAACCGCAGAATTGGAGAGGTCGCCCCTTTTTATGTGACCCATTGTCGTTGCCTTGCTGTTGGCAATGGCAATAAATTTTTCCAAGTGGTGTTTTGTCCATAAGTAATAAAACCATTTGGGGTATTTGAGAGATGTAACTTTAAATAAGTGCTGATTCAAAACGCAGTCCTGACCATGCCATATTTTAAGCATTAGGCTTCCCGACCATGAAAAAACCACATCGCCGGAGGTGACAATATATTTCTTATCCACTTCTGATGTTGTCCAGTCGGAATGTTCGGTAAAGCCATTCCCTAATTCTCTAATTTTCAACACCGGCAACCTGTCAGATTGATTTTTTGGCGGGTGCTTTTGGCAGGCCAAGCCATTTAAATAATCCGCTATTTTGTCCAACGGCTTTTTCTCCCAACCCGTATCGGCTTCATCAATAAACCACTTGCGGAACAGGGCTTGTGCCATGTCTTCCAATGTTTTGTTTTGGCGATGGAGTAGAGCAATTTTGTCGTCTAGGCTGGATAATACTTCGGCAATCGCCTTTTGTTCGGGAAGTGGGGGGAGATTGATTTTTTGTGCATAAGCAGCATTTCTATTTAATCCGGGAACTGCTGAATCAGAATTTAAATTTTTAAGTTTTATATTAGAAAGCATATAAAACAAAAAACCTAAATTGCAATTTGTGTCATTATCCGAAATATAGAAAACGGTATCTATCGGAAAAAACGGAGTATCACTTCTATAAACAGAGCCTACATTCCCTTTTCTTCCAATAATTATACCTTCATTTTCAATTAGTGATTTATTATGCCAGCCAGTTAATCCTGCCGAACTATAAACAGGAATATCGCCACTAATTCTTTTCCTTTCAGGCAAGGATTGTCCATAATTTAAAGTCGCAACCTCCCCCAATTTCACCTCCCGCCAGCCTTCCAACCCCTTTCTATAAATGCTCTTCCCTTTGGTGCGGACATGCTTTTTTAATTCTTCTGATTGTACGCTGTTATAAGCAATTACATCAAAGAAAAAGGGGAGATAGCTTTCCTCTTCCAGCCGGTCTTTTAGCGCGGCGGCAAGTTTGCTGTCGGCTTTGTTGCCTTTAATGGCAATATCCACATCGGACGCCTCTTTGTAGGTGTCTATGGCACGGGAGCCAAAAATAAGCGCCTGCTCTATTTGCGGATACGAGGATATAATCCCCACAATCTCCCGCAATTGTTTGTCGGATAATCCGTATTTCATATCTCTTTTTTTAACTTGTGATACAAATCTGTTACCGCCGGACAAAATCTATGATGAATAAACTCCAGTATTTTTGTAAGTGCCGCCATATCATATGTATGGCTTGTACGCTTTCTATTTTCAATAGAATCCATCCACCAATGGAATCCATCCACACTTCCCCATCGGTAATTATTTCGGCCTGAAACGCCTGCTTTATGGCTTGCCTGCTGTTTTGTACATTATCGTATCCCTCGTTTTCCAAGTAATCTTTTAGCACCTTCCAGCTGAGTTCGTGTATCACTTCAAAACCTTGCACCAGCGCCATCTGGTACGCCTCTTTCTCGGGGTCTTGTTCATATTCGTTGATGCGTCTTTCAAAAACGACAAACGCCTTTCCCAAATTCTGGAATCTTTGCTTTCATCTTAACGAATCGCTCATGGCTCTATTTTATCCAAGTTTTTGCGAATGCGCTCATTGAGAATGCTTTCCTCCTGTAACTGCTCCTCAAACTCGGCTTTTAATACTGCAAACCTTTCGGCAAAATCAAAATCATCTTCGGCTTCAGCCAGCCCGACATAACGCCCGGGGCTGAGTACATAATCCAGTTCTTTTATTCTCTGGACGGGTACGGACGCACAAAAGCCCGGCTGGTCTTGATATTTGCCAGCCTTGTTATCGACTTTACGCTACTGGTGATAGGTGGTGGCTATCTTGGCAATATCTGCATCGGAGAACTCTTTGGTGCGGCGATTGATTAAGTATCCCAGTTGGCCGGCATCTATAAAAAGAACCTCACCATCGCGTTTGCGGTCGCCGTTGTAGCTGTGTCGCTTGTTGGAGACAAACCACAGACACGCGGGGATTTGCGTATTTAAGAACAATTTGCCCGGCAGATTGACAATGCAATCTACCATGTCGGCTTCAATGATGCCTTGGCGAATGACATCTTCGTTCGCGCTTTTGGAGGTGAGCGAGCCTTTGGACAATACAAAACCGGCAACGCCTTGGGGCGAAAGGTGATATAAAAAATGCTGCACCCAAGCAAAGTTTGCATTGCCGGCGGGCGGGGCGCCGTATTTCCAGCGGGCGTCATTTCCCAATAATTCACCGCTCCAATCGCTATCGTTAAAAGGTGGATTAGCCAGAACAAAATCTGCTTTCAAATCGGGGTGGGCGTTTTTTAGAAATGAGCCTGCGTTATTCCATTTCACTTGTGAGCTGTCTATCCCGCGAATGGCTAGATTCATGCAGCAAAGTTTCCATGTGGTCTGGTTGCTCTCTTGCCCATAAATAGAAATATTATCAATATTTCCTTGATGTTCTTTTATAAACTTTTCGCTCATCACAAACATACCCCCACTTCCGCAACACGGGTCATACACACGCCCTTGATAAGGCTCAAGCATTCCAACCAATAGCTTTACAATCGATTTTGGAGTGTAAAATTGCCCGCCCTTTTTTCCCTCTGCCAACGCAAATTCGCCTAAAAAATATTCATACACTTTACCAAGAATATCTTTTGCTTTTGCCGCTTCACTACCAAGGGCAATATTGCCTATTAAATCCATCAGACTTCCTAAAGAGCTTTTATCTAAATTTGGTTTTGCGTAGACCTTTGGTAAAATCCCTTTGAGGCTTGGATTTTCTTTTTCTATCCGTTCCATGGCTTCATCTAAATCTTTGCCAATGTCGGGTTGCTTGGCTTTCCCATACAAATGAGACCAGCGGGCTTTTTCAGGTACCCAAAAAACATTTTCTGCCATATATTCGTCTCGATCATTTGCGTCTGAATGTTTGTTATCCCCCTTACCTTCTATGAGCTTAGCGTGCAACGCCTCGAAAGAATCGGAAATATATTTGAGGAATATCAAGCCCAGCACAATGTGCTTATATTCCGCTGCGTCTACATTCTTGCGCAATATATCCGCTGCCTTGAAAAGTTGGGATTCAAAGTTTTCTGTTTTTGTCGAATTGTTTTTAGCCATTATATAAATTCATTACCCCAAATTTCTATGATTTTGTTCGTTTGTGTCTTGTTTGCACTCTTGATTTTCTAGTGATTTTTTTCCATTTTTTCTTTCCATTTTCTTTCCTTGCTTTACATCCATCTATAGCATTATGCTATACCTATGTGACAATTATAGCTAAGGCGTAAACATTATAAACACGCCAAGCGTGTAATTTCAAAAGGTCTGTTTCGGATTTGGGCACGCAGAAGGCTTCACTTGTTGAGCATGTTTAAAATCAGTTTCGCTAAAACTGAGTAGATTATAATAGAAACTGGTGTTGTTATACTATCTCCCCCCCCCCCCAAAAAAAAAATCAAGATACAGATTACGCCAAAATTATCCCAAAGAAAGTCGTTGCTTTTGTAAAACAGAAGGAGTTTCCATCATAACTCCATCATAACTCCATCATAACTCCATCATAATTCCATGATATTGAATTATGATCAATCATAGTTCAATATCATGCATTTTATAAAGGCTTCAATAAAGGCTTCAATGCCTAGTGTCTGTAAAATTAAATACTGATAAATTGTAATCATCACAATTTAATCTGACGTTCTGTTCTATTCAGATCAGATCAGATCAGATCTGAATATCAAAAATATCAAAAGGATGACATAAATATACCAGATCAAGTTGTAACAAACACATTTTATGGGTATAACCACAGTAACTCTATCCGATAAATCTACCATATCTTTCAACATCTTTCAACTCGTATTTAGCCTAACTATTTCTGTTTCATCTTTTCTAAACTAAAATAGAAGAGTATCAAGCACAGCTACTTTTTCAATAAGGGGGCTTTGCAAAATACAAAAAAACACGAGAATGCCTGTATAGAATGCCTTCAATCAGCATATTGCGGCATCTTATGACCGTTTATTTGCAATTCTTTACATTTCGCAACAGCCCCATAATCTCAATTATGACCGGTAAATGCTTTCCCATTTTATGGGAGTCCCTATTCTAATATCCACATAAGCGCTATGAAGCTTTTTGAGGATGGGATATTGGAAAAGCTATAAGCACCTGATTAAACGGAGAGGGCGGGATTCGAACCCGCGGTACATTGCTGTACACACGCTTTCCAAGCGTGCACCATCGACCACTCGGACACCTCTCCTTTTTTTAGATGGAAAGATACCTGTCCCCTTCCTCCTATTCTGTGTAAATCTCAAAAAGTAGATTTTTCTCACCTTTTTTGTATTGACTAGTCTTGATGTGATAGCTTCCCATGACTTATGAATGGAAAAACAGTTAAATTGATTCGTCGCTATTCTTTACAAACTGGAGTCGCAGAGAAGAATTTAAAACGTGAGTGGCTTTCTATGAATGGCAACCAGCGTTTTGAGAGGCGTCAAAAAATGCTCGAATCTCTTTTGGGAAAAACGAAGAAATAATCAATAAAGGATGCTAAGCTTCCTATCTCTTTTTTATTTTATCCTAAGTAAATCATTTTAGTATCTATTGTTTTCTTTACCCTTTTTTCAAAACTCATCCATCGCAGCGTCTAAAAAAAAGGTACGTCTTTCTTCTGTAACCAGCATAGCTTTGGGGGGGGAGGCTACTTACTTTTACACAGTTAGAAACAAAAAAAGTCTCTATCTCATTATAAAAGAAGCCCAAAAAAAAAAGATGCCTTTTCTCATTTTAGGGGGAGGGAGCAATATTATTCTGCCGGACGCTGGTTTTGATGGTCTTGTTATTCAGATCGCTTTGCGTGGCATTCGTTTCCAAAAAAGAAAGGGGGGGATAGTGACCCTCCAAGCCTCTGCTGGAGAATTATGGGATGGAATAGTCAAGCGTACCGTTTGCATGGGTCTTGGTGGCATAGAGTCCCTTTCTGGTATACCGGGTCTAGTCGGTGCCACTCCTATACAAAATGTAGGTGCTTATGGTCAGGAGGTATCCCAAACCATAGAAAGTGTAGAGTTCCTAGATACAGACAGCTTAGAGTATTCTAAATTATCCGCAACAGAATGTGAATTTTCATATCGCTCTAGCCTTTTTAAAAGAGAAGAAACCAAACGGCGTGTAATCACTCGTGTGAACTATCTATTCAAAAAAAACAAACAAAATTATGACCCTAAAATCAAATACACTGAGCTACGAAAACACATAGAACTCACTTTGGCACATACAAAATATAAAAATAAAAAGATAACGCAAAATCCCAAAAAATATCTATCGTTAATACGAAATGTTATTTTTGAATTACGCTCTCACAAAGGAATGCTCATCGACCCTACGAATATCTATTCTCGTTCTGTTGGTTCATTTTTCACAAATCCCATTGTAACAAAAAACGAATACGAACAGCTAGAAAAGAAAACGCAAGCTTTAAAAATAGTTCAAGCAATAGCTCATTTCCCTTCTGATACATATGTGAAAGTTTCGGCTGCTTGGCTCATTGAGAATGCTGGTTTTATTCGAGGCACTCGGAGAGGCGGAGTTGGTATTTCTATTCAGCATGCTTTGGCCCTTGTGAATTATAATGGAACGACACAGGAGTTACTAAATTTTGCCACAGAAATCGAAAAAAAAGTGGAAAGTCTTTTTGGCATACGCCTAATACGTGAACCGACTATATTTTCATAGACACTGTATCCGATACTGCCACCAAGACCTCATCTCGGCTTTTATCAAGACTTTTGTAGTTAGCCTTCATATTATGCAAAATCAGTTATCTTCTTTTTCCTAATAGATCTGCTATGTAAAAAGCGGCTTTTCTGGCTGGGTTTTTCATTGTCAATGATTTGTAAATAAGCCATAATTCTTCTGAAATTTTGTCTTTATATTCTTTATTTTGAAGCATATCTTTGAGTGCTATGTAAATTGTTTTGGGTGTGATTTCCGATTGTAAAAATTCCGAAACAATTTGTTTTTGTGCAAGTATGTTTATCATATTCAAACACCGTACTCGTAAAACTATACTAGCTATAAAGAAATTAATCCATCCCGTGCGATATACAACAAGCATTGGTTTTTTGAAATAGGTCCCTTCCAAAACAACTGTACCAGAGGCCATAATTAGAACATCACTCTCTTCCATCATTCGAAGACTACGCCCAATGTCATAAACTATGGGAATGTGGGTATATTTTTTCAGTACATTTCGTATATAACTTTCCATTTGAGTATTTACACCTGCTACTAAAAAACAAGATTTAGGAAACTCCTTATGAAAAAGATCAGCAGCTTGTAGCATATCAGACAGATGGGCTTTGATTTCACTAGATCGACTACCGGGAAAAAGGCCGATGGTGTACCAGTTTTTTTTTCGAATGGAAGCCAATTCACCATACAGACTTTTTTCTTTTATAAGCTGTAAAGGTAAACGGTACAATGAGGGGTGACCAATACAATGTGATTTTACTCCTTCTCGTGTATACATTTCTTCCTCAAATGGAAAGAGAACTAACATCAGTTCTATGTTCTTTTTGATTATTTTGATTCGACTATAATGCCATGCCCAAAGTTGTGGGCTAACCATGTAAATCACACGTATCCCCATTTTCTTTAATTTGGGTGCAAACCGAAGATTAAAGCCTGGATAGTCAATGAGGATAGCGGTTTGGATACCTCTGGCTAGAACCTGTGCGTATAGTTCTTTTGCTAATTTCTTGAGTTTTTTATATGCCTTGAGTGCGTCTATTACACCTACGGTGGTCATATTCTCAACTCTTTCCAAAAGATCGACTCCTTGTTTTTCCATGAGATGCCCACCCGTTCCAAAAAAGTTAGTAAAACCTAAGGACCGTAAATTTTTAACAAGCTCACCCCCCAATAGGTCGCCAGAATGTTCTCCGGCTATGATGAGTATAGGAGTCTTCAAAGAGGAGCGATTGATATATACTTTACTTCTTTGATTTCCTGACAGGTTGCCTTTTGATTTACCATAGATTTTTTTTGTGATAGATTTATCTTTAAGAGCTTCCTTCCCTGTTTTTAGAACAGAGAAGCTGTCAGGATCAAAGAGAGAAGGTCGCTCTTTTTTTGAGCTACTCACCCCTGTGTATACGGTCTTTTCTATAGATTCCTTAGATTTCTTAGAAGATTTTTTAGATTTTTTTGTATCGAGTTTCTCTTGATTGATTTCTTTTTCCATAATTATGAAATGCTTTATACATTACGTGTTTGAAAAAACACTCTGTAACTTTGGACAGAAGTTTCCCCTTTCCCCTCTCCTCTCCTCTCCTCTCCTAAGCTAGGACTCTATCTACTTTATTCACTTCTTTTAGATAATCTTTGGTCACTTGAGCTGAATCAACAGAGAGTAAGCTAATCTTGTATTCTTTTGCTTTTTTTACAAATTCATCCGGTTGTACGATCAAAGTGGTCTTTGCATCAAAGGCAAGTACACGACACATCACTCTGTGCATTGTATCCAAAGTAGTGACTCCAATTGTTGGAATATCATTGCGCATATCATGATTTTCACGAGAAATTTTACAAACAACTGCTCCTCCTTTTTCCAAAAAAATATTTCCGGCACGTTCAATGCAAAGATTGGTTCCTTCTGCGGCTTCCACAGCAAGGATACAGCGGTTCCCCACAACAACTGTCTGACCTATGTCTAGCTCATTGAGTACTTTAACATGGCGCATACCAAAATCGATATCGTACAGTTCATGTTTGGCTATACGTTTTCCATAACGACCTTCTCTTAAAAAGAAATCTTGCAAAAAATGAGTTTGGGGTAATATGGAAATATTTCTTCTTTTGAGTATTCTCTCTAGTAATTGAAACAAAGAATAATCACTTTGAGAAAAATGCCGGAGCAAGTCTATTCTCAAACGAAAGTCTAGACTAGGCCCATGATAAAAGAGTTCTCTCGTGAATTTTCCCAAAATAATGACTTCTTTTATTTTATGACGCTGTAGGGCTGGTAAAAGAGTGCTATAAAATTTGTTCGGAATAAATTTTTCTGTAATAGTAAGAAAGTCTTCCGGAATATGAGATTTGACTCCAAGAAAGATGCGTACATTCTCACCATTTTTTTTTGCATTAGTAGCAGCCATCCAAGGCATGTCTCCTGCACCGGCTATAATACCTAAACAGACCTCTCGTTCTTTTACAACTGCCACAATATGCTTTTTATATAACTTCTTTTTTAATGATTTTTTCTTAGCAAAGAGGGAAATCAATCCGTTCTTGATTTAGACTGGCCATTTGTACTGCCACTGTTAGAGGAGCCGGATTTACCTTGACTGGCAGATTGATTTGTTTCTGCTTTCGTCGTTTTCTCTGTTTTCCCCGAAGATGATTCTTTTGCATCTGAAGAATTACTTTTACTGTCATCAGAGGCTTTATCTTGTTTGCGATAATCTGTAACATAAAAGCCCGATCCCTTAAAGACAATACCTGCCCCAGAACCGATTAAGCGTATCACTTTACCAGAGCATTCCGGACATGAAGTATGGGGTTCATCCTTTATGGATTGGAATGAATCATAGGTGTGCTCACACTCATGACATTTGTAGGAATAGGTAGGCATGATTGTGTATCGTAAAAAAACATCAGAGACTTCGTCGAGTACTAATTTTTGATAGTATGTCAACGGCTTGATGAATTTCCTCCGGTGTATTGTAAAAATGCATCCCCACGCGAACATAGCCTCCCCGTGTGGATATGGACAGGCCTTCTTCTTGTACTTGACTTACAATAGAGTTTGGATCACAGTCTTTCGCGACAAAACTCAATATACCAGAAGAGTTTTCCGGTGAAAAATGGAGGGGGAGTAAAACTTGTGTGTCCTTCCTGTTCATCTGATCTATAAATAAGTTTTGTAGTTCTTTAATTTCTTTATGTATTTTTTCTATTCCATATCGATTAAAAATATGATCAAAACAGGCCAGTAGCTGTGCCGCAAATTCATAAGCGACTGTGCTATATTCAAAACGCCTACCATCTAAATGTGGTTTCCAGTTGTGATTGAGATAATCATCTCCTTGTTCCATAAGATCAGCCCCAGCCATAGTAAAACCCAACTCCTCTCGTAGTTCCGGGCTAGTGTATAAAATACCTGAACCGATAGGACCCAAAAGCCACTTCCAACATGAACTTGCCATGGCACTAATATTCCATTTTTCTGGATAAATTGGTAAAGAGCCCATACTTTGAGCCGCATCAATCACTAGATAAATCTTTTTTTCTTTGCATAATTTACCTAAACGCACCAGGTCACAAGCAAAGCCACTAGTGAATTGAACATGACTCAAAGCAATGATACGTGTCCGAGAAGTAATTTTCTCTTGGAGCTCTTCCCAAGACCAACCGCAAGGGCGTTTACCGGCCAAGTGATTTTGGGTAGTATCCTGATTTTTTAAAAGAACAAGCTTCGCTCCACGTCTTCCTTGGAGCAACCAAGGATAGTGATTAGAGGGATATTCATGAACATAACTGATAATTTCATCGTCTTTTGCAAAAGGGAAGCCTTCTGCCAGAAGCGAAAGGGCTTCCCCTGTATTGTGTACAAAAGATATGTGACTAGCTTCGGTATGCAAAAATTTTGCTACGGAATGATGTAATTTTTCTAAGATGGTATCATACTTAGAAGCGACGCCAATGCCTAAAAGGCTATGATCTGTTGCAAAGGTATGCCCAGCATCCAATGCCCGCGAATAGAGAGGGGCAATCCCACAGTGGTTAAAGTAAAGTAGATCCTTCTTAACAGGAAAGCTTTTTGTACTTTTATCCAGATTTTTTTCCCGTCTAAAATCCTATAGCAATAGGCAAAGAAAAGAAGCTCCAAAAGAACCTCACTTCCTTCGTAACCATCACAAAAAACCATCACAAAAATATATCCTCGTCTATTTCAAGGAAAAAAAGAGAAATAAGGGAGAAAATGGAAGAGAATAAGAAAAAGATCAGAGGAGCCTTACGAAAGCTCCTCGTCCCCATTGTGATGAAGTGGCTTCTTACTGCTTTGGTGGTATAATCAAAACTTGACCAATACGAATACCAGAAGAAGGGGAAATACCATTAATTTTCACGATTTCCTTGTATTTCAAAGGATCTCCTAATGTCTTTTTGGCAATTCCCTGTAGCGTATCACCTGACCGGACTGTATAGGTACCGCTTTGATCTGACCCCTCTTGCGTAGGGACATCTGGAGTGGGTCTATATGTCTCTGGTGAGCCGTCTCCCTGTACAGCTTCGCCAGTTTCAGAGTTTTGTTGCTGTTCTTGTATTTGTTCTTTTTGAGCTTCCGGATTGGGAGCGGCTCCATTCTCATTGTCTTCCACACTGCTCCCTTCTCGATTTGTTTCCTCTTTATCACCGAAACTTTCGGAGGGAGAACCCGTTTCTGTTAAAGGAGAAGGAAGATCAGAGGTATCACTTCCTCCATCTCCGGAAAAAATACCCCAAGTAGCTATAACAATAACAATGGCCCCCAGAGCGACGAGTACAGTTAGACGTCCCCCCGTAAAGTTCATCTCCCCGCTTCTGGCTATACCATATTTATCTCTAACATTTTCAGAAGAAGAATAGTTGCTCCGTGGAAGAGACGAGGAAGGGAAAGTAGCGTATTTACTAGAAGGAGTTATACCACCAGCCCTTTTATCAGACGAAGAGGAAGATTTTTTTACAACCTTCTTTTTACCCGTCTTCTCCGCGACTTTTTTCGCGGATATTTTCTTAGTTACTTTTTTCGCAGATACTTTCTTGGATATTTTCTTAGCTACTTTTTTGGATACTTTCTTTTTTGCCATGCCAGTAGGCGTTTCACCATACTCATATGTGTCAATTAACTTTTATTCAGAAAATGTAGAACTGACCTTCCCCCAATGCTTCGTGCAGTTGTTTTTAGCTTTTTTTTCATTAACCAGCATAGTATTTCTTCCAGCATGGTATTCTTCCAGAATAGTATTCTTTCTCAAATTTTATAGGGCTCTTATATCCTATAAAGTGAATGTGTTCTATGCCTGATTAGAAAACACCTCGGCTATTATAAAACACCTCAATTCGGCAGTACAGAACTTGGGAATTGAATTCTGTTCTATTAGCTTAGGGATAAATACGATTATTAAGGATAAATACGATAAGCATAAATAAGCATAAATAAGCATAAATTTTTAATAAAATTGTTGTAAAATATAGAGATATTCCGAGAGTTGGCTCATGAAATTTCTTGAAAAAATAGTTTTGGGGCTTGCGGTTTTGTTTTTAGCTTCCTCATTAACTGCGCAGAAAACAAAAAAAACAAAAGAAGATTATCAAAGGGATCTAAAATCTGAGGATATCCAACTCCAAGAAGAAGCCTGTCGATATTTGGGGAAGGAAAAAGATGTTTCCTCTGTCAATGAGTTAATTTTTCTGTTGGAGGATAAAAAGGTTGATCTTCACGTAAGAGTTGCTGCAGCAAATGCATTGGCAATAATTGGAAAAGAAGAAAAAAATGATAGCATATACGATTCACTCCTACAAACTGTTCAGAAGAGTAGCGTACCGCCTAGCCTCCGCTACACTTCCCTTTTGGCTTTAATTAGTTTAGGAGAAAAGGAAGAGAGGCTTAAGGCTTCCATCCCTAAATTGAAGTCATCATCTGATCTATACCTGAAAGATTTTGCAGAAAAAATGAGTATAAAATATAATACTGCTTCTCAAAAGAAATAGCTTTGGTGTTATCTTTAGGCCTTCTTTGCTAAAGTGCAAGAAGAGCTTCTCCAGGAAGAGAAGCTCCATAAAGAGAAAACTCATTGAGTTGACTTTTTTGTTAGTTTAGGGGGGACCTGGGGTAGGTGAGCTAGCCCATTCTAAACTGTAATGGCTTCTTTTTGTTCTTCTTCTCTTTTTTTTGTATTTTCTGACTTTTGCAGTTCTTCCCCAAAAATCTCGTAGGGGTCTTTTCCCTTTTTGGTTTTCTGAGCCTGAACAGATTTCGTCGCAGTAGTCAGTTTAGTTTTTTTCTTTTTATTTTGGATAAATCGTAATATTTGTTTGAACCGTAGCTGAATTTCGTTTCCATGTGATTTGCCATCACTCATAACTTCATTTGCCATTTTTTCTATACGTTGGGAACGTACACCCCAACTAGGATCCATGGGATGGAGTAATAACGAATTTCCTAAATGGCTATCCTTTTTCAGGGGAGAAACTATCTGAAAATTTTCGCTTTTAATAAAACTTATAAATTCATTCAAGTCATCTATCCCTGAAAATTTTTTTGAATCTTGTACTGTAGGGGGAATTTTTCTGGTAAAATAAGAAGTATCCAAATGTGAAATGATTTTATTTGTACTATACAGCTTTTCTATACTTTTTAGCATAGCCCCTCTTCTTTTATCGTTTGCTTCCTCTTCTTTCTTACGTTTACTCTCGTTTCGATTAGCATAATAGTATTGCTCTTTACGAATAAGGCGTTTCGCTTTACCATAGGCACCATCGATAAAGAAATGAATTCGCAAAGAAATTAAAATGATATGATACCATGGCATATATTTGAGATATACTCTTTGCAAAATCTTTCCATACGGCAAAAGGAATTCGGGAATCTCAAATAATTCATTCAATACTACTCCATATTTTTCAAAAATTTCTCGAATAGAAAGTACATGCCATTGCAGAATATCTTTGCCCTTTTCCATTTTTGTAACAATATTAAAGATGCTCTCTACATCCATGCGGACAAAAACAAAAACACTCATATCAGGTAACTCCCATTGTATATTCCCAACAGTTGTATCATTCATAAGATAGTTCCAAGTTTCCTTCGTAAGTTCATTTTTTTCTTCTTCCATCACAAATAATATTGGCATATCTATACTTTTATCGGATGGAAATAATTTTTCCCTATATTCTTGATAATCCTTTAGACTTTTTTCATGATGCCTTTCCTTTAGCAAAGTTTCAATTCTTTTCATCAAACTTAATATTGTTTCGATAGAAAGTTTGCCTAGATACTTCTCTGCAGAACTATCTTTTAGTTTCTTAGGTGAACTTATATCTTGAATTGCTTTCACAAATTTCACTAAAAATTCTGTCGTTTCTATGGAGGAAGTATCCATCTCATGGATAGCTTCTTCTAAAAAAATTTGACTAAATATACCTTTTAAACTTTCAAATTTATTTTGATAGATACCTATAAGTTCATCCCTAATCACTTCTTCTGCTACCATATACCTATTTAACATATTTTCTTTATCAATATGAATAAAACCATATTGTGGAACCTCTATAATCTCTTGATTTTTGAGCAGTTCTTTTTTTATTTCCATAATACTGGCATCTATCATATGTTGTTGAGGTGGCTCAAATTCGAATCTTTTTGATTGGATAATCATAAATGGATCTATCAGTACACCTGGATGGGTTTTCGCTGTGACCTTCTTCCCTCGCAAATCGTCCATATAAGCTTTCTGAATTTCTTGCATACTTAATACAGGTAAGGATTTTAACATCGTTCCGATATTTTCACTAGACGTGCGTATTACTGTCTCAAAAAGACATACTGGGGGATCAGAAAGATTTAGAGATAAATAACAAGTTATAAGATGCAGTTTTTCATATCGATATTCTAACTGAAGGACCTCTGCTATCAGCTTTTCGTATACCAGTTGCGAAAGAATTTTCTTGATTGTTTCCTCCGCTATATCTAAAATACCATCAACCGGCATACCTAGTCGGAATAAGGCATATTGCTTGGCCATTGTCATGTTCGATCTTTTTTTTATAGCATGGTAAAGGGAGTAAGTATTCTTATCTCCAAGATTTACCCCCTTAGCTAAAGCTTGGTTTTCAGATAAAAGATCTAAAAATGGATATACTACTTCAATTTTCGCTTGTTTTTTTCGCATAAACTAATCCAAAAAATATTTCTGTGCTTTGCTTGAAACCCCTGAAATAATAGAACAATTTGACGCTTCCGATCCCCTTGAAAACCATGTGTAACGGTTTCTAGCGATAATATTATAGAAGATTTGGCGAATTCCAGTAGGAATACAATAACCCAAAAGAGAAAATAATCTCCACATCCCTCCTAATTTAGAACCGATTTGTAAAATGGCATTTGAAGCAACGTGAAATTTATCTTCTCTTTCATATAAAACAATAGAGGATAATTTCTTTATGTATTTTTCAGGAAGTACAGTAGAGGCGACTCGACCTTGAAGAGGAGCGAAGCGAAAAATATGTTTATAGTCTTCTTGAAAAACATAACTAACCCAATGATTACATATCCCACATGACCCATCAAAAAAAAGAATGGGTTTTTGAGTTGTTTTCACCTTCGTGGGAGGAAACCAACGCGAATCAAAAATAAAAATAAAAAATAGACTTTGTATCCAAAATAATTCTTGGAAATTTTTTTGGATGTAGCAACTAATACAACTTAGTAAAAATACAACTTGTGTCCCATAAAATATCACTGATGACATCGACCGTATTTGTGACATTGATGCTACTTGCCAATTAGGTCCCCCTATTTCCTTAGTAGAGCTATCTCCCGATCTTCTATTCAAAAGCCATACCGTGATATAAAGCAAAGCAGGTAAAAGTATAACAATAGAACTAATACAAGTTACAGTAAGACTTTGTCTGAAATAAAATACATACAACCAAGCACACTCTGCAAGAAAACAAGACCAAATTATCCCATAGATAAAAATAATTTGCAAAGCTAAAAAAAGTCCACAAACTGCAGCAAGCTTAGAATCAATTGTGTTTAAAGTATTGTACTCATTCCAGCCTAAAGCCGCAAAAAAAAACTTAACAAACAGAAATACACCAAGACAAATCGTGTAAAAGCGAAACTGCCAAAATGAGTATGTCTGATTAATTCCAATCACTGAAAACAACACACAGTTACACTTCTTTTCATTGTATAAGTCAAGTTATAATGAAAAAATTAATGGTAAAAATAGGGTAGACTAATTTCGAAGCAAAACTAGTCGTTCACTGTTAAACTAAAGGACAGCATGTCTCCGGCAACTTACACACTACTTTTTACAAATATCGCCATTTATATCATCGTTTCTTTAATAGGATTCTCAAACGACGATTTTATTCGCTCCGTTTATGAAAATTTTGCATTAAATCCCATTAGCTTTATTGAGGGTGCATTTTGGCAACCAATTACAAGTATGTTTTTACATTCGCCCTCTTTCCCATTGCACCTTCTTGTAAATATGATTGCACTGTGGAGCTTTGGATCCCTATTAGAACGCTTGCTGGGAATGTCTCGTTTTCTATGGCTTTACTTCGTTTCAGGGCTTTTTGCTTCATCATTAGTTATTTTCATACCGTACTTATTTGGTTCCTATCAAGTATTAGCTCGCTCCACAGTGGGTGCTTCTGGAGCTCTTATGGGTTTACTGGGTGGGGTCGCTATACTTCATCCTCGATCACGCATCTTTCTCTTATTTTTTCCCATGACTGCACGCACGGCAGCTATCCTATTGTGTATTGTCTCACTGCTTTTTGCCATATTCGATAGTAATTCCTATATTTCACATAGTGGCCATCTTGGTGGTCTTTTGGGAGGCGTTTTTTACGCAAAACTAGTACTCCTGCCAGAAATCATAAGCATGCAATCATCTCCCCCCAGCCATACACCAAACTATTACACTCCTAAAGTAAAACAGACAAAAATTTTTGATTATGCAAATATTATCAGAAATCAGTGGAAGAAAATATATACCAACATACAAAATAAAAAAAGGAATGTTACTCCAGATCAAAATTTTTATAAAACAGAACTTTCTTCTTCTCAATATCAACAAAAGAATAAAGAAAAAAATATACAAATACAAAACATTAGTGAGCCTACAACTTATGACGATGAACAAAATCGAACAGAAGAAAAAAATACTGATATATCTTCAAAAGATACAAAAAAAGATATTCCTCGCCTATTTTACGACCCAAATACAGATTCTTTTCATTATAAATAAAGATCATTCTTGTTCAGAATCAATTTAAGTTGCTAATAAATGAGATCTTTTTGAAAACGCCCTCTTAATGAGATAGTAAGCGTTACGGGTTCAACGTTCTTTCCAAATAAATTTCGTATGCAATCGGGATTTTCCCATGAGAGACTTTACGAAATACAAAAAAACAGAAAGTTAACCTTCTAACTAAAGCCTTAAATCGGTGTTTCATACCACTTTATTTCTAATTATTTACATTTTGCAACAGCCACTTTCTAGATACTTTGAGGATTTTGCATATTTTCTGCACCGAGTATTACGAGCGCTTGCTGTTTATTCTTTCCTATTTCATACTGGGTTTCTCGATAAAATGGCTATAGTCTTTTTTAGAATGCCATTCTATATTTTTGCATCTGCTGATTTTATAGCATATTGATCCGGATTTTATTGAAATCTTCAGCATACTTTTTCAGTTGATTTTTCATGATTTACACTCCTCATTTCCACATTTTGCGTGTTTATTTTTTGTAGATTAAATCAGTGCAAATAACTGCAATATATTGATCTTGTACGCCATTTTACGATTTGTGCAACAACGCCCGTTTATTTCTGCATGCTTTTGAAAAGCATACGAGTTACAAAAAAAATAGTGAAAAGACAAATAAACAAAAGAATAAAAAGAAATATGTACAAACGATATTGGTACTCTGCCTCTGTAATTGTTTTTTGTGCTTGTAAATTAAATTTGCTATTTTTTAACATCTTTTTTAACTGTGACAGCAACAAGTTATGTAACTCACCTTTTACATTTAAATATGCCTTTCTTTCTCCTATAATGTAAACATTATATTCATAATTTCTTGTGGAAAAATATACTTCCATACTGGCAAGTCGATGCCCTTTTTGGATACGCGTACGACTCCAAATAAGACTTTCTATGCCCTGATCGAGAAAAAGTTTTTCGACATAATGGATCAGTTCTTTTTTCTTACGAGCGTTTTGAAGCAACTCCGGCAAGCGATTCGTACGCCGTAAATTCCGTATACAGTTAAATGTCCACCTTGTATGAACTACTTTTTTGCTTATGGGTAAAACATATTTTTTCATAGCCACTAGAATATCTTTTTCTTGAGCAAGGATTTGATGGTAGTTAGGCAAGCGAAAATCGTAATGACAAAATTCTCTCCCGTAAAGTACGGATATATTCAGAAAAAGAAAAAGAAAAAAGAATGAGAAAAATCCAATAGAATAAAATGAATTCTTTCTTAACACGGCTACAGCCTATAATTTATAATGAAAAATAAAATATACTGAAAAATAAAAAATATGGAACAAAATGATGTTAGAAGACCTATACTATATATAAGCTCCTCAAAAAAAAAAGAATTCATTAGCCTCCATGGTGTCTATCGCAAGAATAGTCGTGGTCGTGCCTATCTTTTTTTACCAAAAACTGAAAAAATAAACAAAAGAATTTGGTCAGTGAAGAATGTACTGCCAATTCCAAATGGACAACGTGTGTATATAGAGGGAATAATACAGGACGAACGATTATACATAAAAAAAGCTCATTTTACTCACTTCCCCCGTCGTAAAAAAACACCTCTCCATTCTAATATAAATATAGCAAATTCCTTGTCCTGAAACCGCTTCGTTCTTATGTGGACATTAAAGGGAGCATGGATAGACCACCCAAATGTCCTAGGATACGCGTAATATCCATATAATATCCATAATAGAACACAAAAACATATGCCAATGCTAAATATATCTACCATAGGTGTTGCATGCTTAATGCGAAGAGGCACTTAGAATTTATATATATGAATGAAGTCACAAAAAAACTGGTTACAATCGTTTCTGATACGCTAGAAAAAATTGGAGAAGTACTATCCAAAAGCGTTTCTGATTCTGAAGGGAAAAAAATCTCACATAATAAAATAGACGAAAATCAGCTTATCTATTACAATCTCGCTTATCACAATGCAGAAAGTGCTGTTTCTCGTTCTTTTTATAATTATGCAATCAACAAAGAACTAGGTTGCTCTGAAATGGAAGAAACTATGGCACTTCTTTTCGCGGGAGAGGCTCTCAGCCATTTACGAGGAGAGCTCTCTTCCCATCCTGACGAATATGGACTAGATGGCGACTATTTGAATTCTCTTTTTAACCAAGAAACCAACCAGATGATTCAAAATTCCCTTGCTTATAAACACTATGACTCTGTTGCAGAGAAATGTTTTGAAGGTAGATTTGGTTCTTTAGCCATATCAAAAGATTACGAAACAGTGCGAGAAACTTTTCGTGAATTTTCTGAAAAAGTTGTGGCTCCTAGAGCAGAACGTGTACATCGTAACGATGAATTCATTCCTGATGAAATATTAAGCGGTCTTATAGAAATGGGGGCTTTTGGTGTGACCATACCAGGGAAATACGGTGGTTATTTAGATGACTATGGTACTGTAGGAATGATGTTGATTACCGAAGAGCTATCTCGGGGTGGTTTGTCCATTGCGGGCTCTCTGATCACACGTCCAGAAATCTTATCTAAAGCCTTATTAAAAGGGGGGACCAACGAACAAAAATCTACTTGGCTACCTGCTCTAGCTTCTGGTAAAAAACTCAATGCAGTGGCTGTAACAGAGCCTAACTATGGAAGTGATGTTTCTGGAATGGAAGTGACCGCAAACAAAACAGCATCTGGATGGCTTATTAATGGCATAAAAACTTGGTGTACCTTTGCTGGTTATGCAGATGTTATTATGTTGTTAGCACGCTCAGAAAAAGATCCCTCTTTAAAACACAAAGGGCTTTCTATATTTCTAGTGGAAAAGCCTCGTCATCAAGGACATAAATTTGAAACTGTCCAAGAAAAAGGAGGAAAACTAACTGGTTCGGCTATTTCCACTATAGGCTATCGTGGCATGCATAGCTTTGAATTGAGTTTTGAAAACTACTTTGTACCCGATGACAATTTACTTGGAGGAGAGAATGGACGTGGAAAAGGCTTCTATACACAAATGGCCGGCTTCTCTGGTGGGCGCGTACAAACTGCTGCACGAGCTAATGGCGTTATGCAAGCAGCCATGGAAGCCGCTTGTCGTTATGCTGGAGAACGCAAAGTTTTTGGAAAAAAAATTGGATACTATCAATTGACAAGATGGAAAATAGCCCGTATGGCTATGATTACTCAGGCCTCTAGACAGTATTCACTAGCTGTTTCTCGTATGATAGATGAAGGTAAGGGAGAACCCGAATCAACACTCATTAAATTCTATGCTGCTCGTATCTCTGAGTGGGTCACTCGTGAAGCAATGCAGATACACGGTGGTATGGGATATGCTGAGGAGTATGCTGTATCGCGTTATTATCTGGATGCCCGCGTTTTTTCTATATTCGAAGGTGCTGAAGAAGTCATGGCTCTACGGGTTTGTGCAAAGAATATACTTTCAAAGTATTTGACTGCTTCATGAGACTGTTTGAGAATGTAGAAAAGCGAGAAGATGTCCATCCAAAATGCTTTAAATCGGTGTTTCATAGCAATTCATAGTATTCTATTTGCAATTATTTACATTTCACAAAATGTCCCTTCATAAAAAAGTCCACTCATCGTTTTTCCTTACAGTCTCAGAGATATTTACAAAAGACCATGAAAAGTATATACATACCAAACTATACTATTTGTATAAAAATAAAAACACTAATTTTCTATTTACGTTATAAGCTATGCTTTTTGTAATACAAGGCAACGATTTGTGTTTGTTCCTTTACTGTTATTTGTTACGGACCAACAGTTTGAAAGTTTTGTAAAATTTTGGCGATTAATAAAAATTTCTTTGGCTTGTAAAACACCACCAACTACTTTCAGAGGAAGTCTTTCCAGTAAATTTTCTTCTAGATTTTGTTTTTTCCAACCTATGCTCACCTCACCAACTTCAATTACGGCGTGTGCCTTTTTTTTAAGGACACGCCCCATCTCACACATAACAGCCTCCATGAAGTCACACCAAGCTACAAGACTTGGCGTCATGGTCAAAGATATGTTTCTTAGTTCCTCCTCTAGTCCTAAAAACCAAGCTCTCATCCAATTATCTGTCTGATAATCCACTTTATTCAAAAAAGGAGGAGAAGTTACAATTAAATCTATGGAATGAGATGGAAGTGAAGAAAGAGCATCTGCACTATGTTGAGTGTAATAGTTTTTTTGAGAGGCCTTATAAAATATATCGGGAACGCCATGACCTAAGTCATTTTTTAATTTACGGATTAGGCGTGATTTTACTTCACGATATTTTGGCTTTTGCCCTAATCTTAAATTATTTTTTTTCTGAGCCGATGGTAAAATAGAAATTTGGGGAAAAGAATAGGCGGAAAGGAAACCATCAGAATGACCATGAAGACGTGAAAGTAAGGTAAGGCCTATGTAAGAAAGTTCTGCATCTTCGTTTTTATGACCTTTCAATAAAAGTTCACGAAAGTTTAATATTTCTTTTAAAGTACGTGAATGAAAAAAAGGGGAAAAACGGGCACGATCTTTTTTTGAAATAGAATGGTCTTCATCCAAAGAAAGACTATTCACACGAGAAATTAATGCTCTGAGTAAAGGTATTTTTTGTCTAGAGCGAGCTAAAAAAAGAGAAACTGGGTTTAAATCATTATGTACACCAGAAAATCCTAGTAAATTTGCTTGCAAGACACTCGTCCCTCTGCCTCCAAAAGGATCTAGTACTCTAGCATTTGTAATTCCCCTATCTAGTAAAAAATAACGAATAA
Organism: Leptonemataceae bacterium; assembly: GCA_965261955.1. Taxonomy (GTDB): domain Bacteria; phylum Spirochaetota; class Leptospiria; order Leptospirales; family Leptonemataceae; genus JABAAI01. The sequence goes on along the minus strand of CBDHEM010000013.1, from coordinate 302,150 downwards.
AAAAATCAGGAAGTTCTGGTTTAAAAGAAGCACGATAACTTACCGTGTAATGAAGACGGTGCATTTGTCGTTGCTTTGCAGTCCATAACTCTCCTACCCAAGTCGGGCAAGGAACAAGTGGTTTACTTTCTATTTTTTGGCGGGAGAGACTCAACACCTTGGCAACATCGGCCAGTATATTCTAATTCAGAGGAACTTTTCTCAAAATAGAAGAGAGATATGAACGTAAGAGTTTTTTGAATTGTAGAAAAATTGTTTGGATATAAGGCATGAATTTAATGTATTCTGGCCATAGCAGAAATAATATAATTGAATAAAAAAAATTGCTAACATCCGAAAATACTAATGTAATTGATTTCACGCCATGAATACTCCTCTAATCGAAAAAAAATATTTTTTTTTTTTAGATAACCCTGCTCAAAAAAGTCGATTTGAAAAACTCATTCGTAAAATTCATCTTACCGCAATACTCTGGCCCCATCATCATATTCACTCTTTCCCAAAAGAATTTCAAGCATTTTACAAAAATCAAAAGTGTGTATTTCCCTTAGAAATCTTATTAGATCGTGTTTATTATATAGGCATAAAGATTGGAGAAATTGCACGCCTAGACCATAAAGAACTACATCCAATTTTGTCTTATTATTTTTTGAATCATTTTCAAAAACAATTACTTTTTTTTCAAAAACAATTCGGTAAACAAGATAAGCATAGTATTCCTTTAGTTTATAAAGGAATCGAAAAACTAAAAAGACAACTAGATGTACCTACAAACATGCGAAGCCAAAAATGGAAACAAACACCAGAAGAAATCATTCTCATTGAATTACAAAACATGGCAAATATCGCAGCTAATCAATTACAAAAAAATAAAACAATTGAATCAGATTGGGATACATTCCGAATAGAATTGTACAACAGCGAAAAACAAATTACAGAACTTACCAAAATTAAATATCAAAATCAGGAACTTCGCTTAGCTCTGAAAAAAGAACACAGAACAGTTTCTCAGTTAGAAAAAGAATTGCATCACGTTACAGAAAAAATACTAGCCTTTCATGATCTAGATAAAAAATCATCTCTATTCCATGAATACCAAGATTTACGACAAGAGTACGATATCTTGACAAGAAAGAATGATGCCCTTGTTTCTAAAAATATTGAATTAGCTAACCATCTAAAAGAAAGTTCATTACCATCACAAAGATATGGTAATAAACTAGAAAGTATACTGGACAATATCCGAGATCGTATAAATGCCTTACTCAGAAGACAAAAGCAGACTGATAACAACTTAGATAGTAGCCTACTTTTATTATCTATGAAAAAAGAAATTATCCAGCTAACAAGATCTAGACTCTATTTAGGAAAGGCCTTATATAATCTAGGGCTTTTGTATTTGCGAATGGGTGACAAACAACAAGGTATTCAGGAACTTAAAGCTGCAAGGGAACTTGGTGTACGAGATGCGAGTGTAAATGAGATAATAAAAAAGATAAAATAAGGCTACTCTATTTTCTTACAAAGCAATCGTTAACCCAAAATGAACATATCTAGTGATCTAGTTGATCTGTATTTAAAATATAATACACCAAGTCCTCGTTATAATAGCTATCCTTCTATTCCATATTGGAATACCCCCCCCAGCACAGAGGAATGGATACTTTCATGTGAACAAAGTCTCCAAAAAAATAATAATATTGGCCTTTATATTCATCTCCCTTTTTGTGAAAACCACTGTTCCTTTTGTGTCTGTAACACCTATATTACACAAGATCATAGTATAGAAGAAATTTATATAGAAGCTATACAAAAAGAATTTACACTTTATTGCCAAAAGTTACCGCAATTAAAAAATTCTTCTCTTGAGTACTTGTACCTTGGAGGAGGAACACCTAATTTTTTTTCTCCTAAAAACCTCGAACGCCTATTGTCTCCCATATTAGCCTACTTCACATTCTCTCCTCACCATATATTTTCTACGGAAGCAGATATACGTTATCTAAAAGAAGGGCATCTAGAAATACTCTACCAACTGGGTTTTCGTGAAATTCGCTTTGGATTTGAAGATAGCAATCCCACAGTACAACAAACTATCAACAAAAAACAAACGATCGAACAAGCCAAAGTTGTTTTTCAAAAGGCACGTAAAATTGGATATAATAGTATTGGCTTAGATCTCATTTATGGTTTACCTCACCAAAATATCCAAAGTATAACAGAAAGTATGCAAAAAGTGATGACGCTCAAAGCGGATCGCTTAAGCTTTTATGGATATATACATATTCCTCGTACTCAATCCAATCAGTGTTTCTTGCATGAGACACATTTACCCCAAGCAAAGGATAGAATTAGACTTTACCTACAAGGCCGCAAGCTAATAGAAGAAGCACATTATCAAGAAATAGGAATGGACCAGTATGCACTAGAACATGATATTTTTTGGAAATCTAAAAAAGAAAAACGGTTACGCCGTAGTTTTGTGGGTTATACACAACAAAAGATTGACTTATTCCTAGGAATAGGAACATCCGCTATTTCAGAAAGTATTCATCATTACCATCAAAATGAAAAAATACTGAAAAAATACCAAAAAGAAATGCAAAATCAAACGATAAGCCAGTACAAAGGACATACCCGTAGTATAAAAGATAAAAATACTTTCAAGGTCATGGAATCTTTAGCTACGAATTGGGAAGCAGAGTTGTCTAAAGAAATTCAAAAAGAAACTTATTTTCAATCAGATTTTTTCAAGTTGGCAGAAGATGCAAATCTCTTGCAAATAAAAAATAACTATCTAAAAATACTACCACCTGGACGCCCACTACTACGCAAAATATGCATGAGTCTAGATCACTATATGAATAAAAAACCTAACTAATCAAATTTTACCCAGCCCACCTATCATACCCTAAAGAAATAAGCCGATAACTATATACTTTTTTTCCTTATCACCTCATTAAAAATCGAAATTATTTATATTTTAAAATAAAAGTCTTGTTTCCATAAGGCCTTTTCAAGAGAGAGATAGAAAAGCGACAAGCGTACATGAATTTTTTTTAGAAAACAGTATTTCAATTGTAATTTATTTTTGACCACGGAAGCAATTTTATATTCATATTCATATCCCTGTTTTTTAGAAGAATGACTAAATAGTCATTTTCAGAAATATTGAAACAGCTTATGTGCAAATAATATTTATATTTTGTGTATGAATAAATTTTTATGAAAAAAACCAAACAAACAATTAAAGAAGAAAGTAAAACAAACCAAAAATACATTTGTACATCTTGTAACGAGAATGTACAAAAACTCTATCAAGATAATTTATGTAAGCCTTGTCTTGTAAAATTATTTAAAAAACTCACTCCGTTAATTGATCACTATAGAAACTCATATAAAAATTAAAGATGTTTTAAAAAATAAAAAGATACTTGATTTTTTCTCTTTCCATAACCCTAGCCCGTTACATTCGCATTATAATACGATAGGAATAAAGTGCTGAGGATTCCTGTTTAAGTAAAAAGAACAATAAACAGTTTTTTATAAAAAGATAAAAGTAAAATATATTGTGAAAAAAAATATTTTTTTTATTTTTTTATCTCTAATCGGCTTTTTTTTCTGTAAAGAGTGGATTCAAAACAATAGACTTGGGATTACTGGACTTTCATGGAGTCAGAATAAAAAAATATATACTCAAAAAAAAGAAAATAAAAAAAATATAGAAGTTAACCAGAATATTCTTTGGAGCATTACCGTCGGGATCTTATACGATTCAGAATATGTAGAAAGAGATGTTAGCTATCTAAAACTCATATTTAAAGCAAGTGCTAATCAAATATCGAATTTACTAACAGGCATACAGATTCGCTATATAATCGACCAACCACAAAATGCTGCTTTTTTGATGGGACGAATGCCATCATTCCCATCAAAAAAAAAAGGTGAAAAAAAAAATTATCACAGAAAGCCAACAGAAAGTAGCATCGCTTGGAAAGATTATCTAGCCTCCCAAACACGATACGACCTTGTTCTAACAAATGCCCCCATTCATTGGGATAAAAAAAAACGAGACGCTTTGTTTCTTTTTGATAAAAAGAAAGTACGCTTGGGAATTATAGAAATGAAAGGACGCTCTGGAATGGAGGGATATGGGGCTTATGTTAGCTATTATCAAGATTCTTTCTCATATAACTCACACAAAGAAAAAAGTGAAGAAAATAACAGCTTATCCGGCCAATTGAGCCCAAAAGAACTTTCATTGGCGATTTCTACAGCTATTTTAGCTCTAGTTTTCCCACTGCCGCCATCTTTTATAGCTATTCCCAAGCACGAAAAACTTTTACTCCAAAAAAAAATTCTTCTTCCTAAGCTTGTCCAAAATTGGCAAAATCGCTTAGATTACCTACAAACTATCGCAAATATAAACGGCAAAAAAGAAAAAGGTAGCTGTAAATATCTGATTACAAAGTACAAAAAGCAAGGAAAGTATTCTTTTCTTCCTCCAAAAAACCTGATTTCTCCTTCCCTTCCCATTTTATATGAAAACACCATTAAAAAGCAATATGCAAAATTTTTAACATATTGTCGAAAAAAAGATGACAAATAGAGCTATTTATCACTCGGTATAGCAAGTGCCACGTCATAAGAAAGAAGAAATCAGTACAACCATATCGCGAGCCTTATTTGAACTCCGCTATGCCCTAATAGCCACTCTACTTGTTCTCAGCTGTGTTTTTTCACTCTACTTTGCCATTCCTGTTTTACAGGGCTATTGGCAAACACGAGGGAGCGAGATCGGTTATGAAAAAATTTATACATATTCCCCAACTGGAGCTAATTTGGAATACCAGGTAAGCGGAAATCCTTCAAAAACGTTTACGACGCGTCTTACAATGGATTTAGAAATACTTTCTCGTCGTTTCCAAAGAAAAAATTTTCGAATAATTAATTTAGCCGGACTCAAATCAACGATTGAATACCAAAGAATACTCCGGTATTCCTCTTTGTATGGATACAAAGTCAGAAAAACAGAGAATGGAGCGATTCTTACTATCACAGTTCGCAATAAAAATACTCAAGCCGTCCAAGCCCTACAAAATTATTTGCGTTATATAGAAAAAAATTGGTGATTTTGCCTTACAATTCGGTTATATACAAAAGGGTCCCTAGCTAAACGTTATATAATGAAAACGAAGGAAAAGGTATCGAAAGCCCCACCTATCCTACTCAATCGCAGTGCTCGTTTTCGGTTTGAATTTTCGGAGGAAATTGAAGCTGGCCTCATCCTTGTGGGAAGTGAGGTAAAAAGTTTGCGCCAAGGGCAAGGAAACATAACAGAAGCTTATGCCTTAGCTAAGCAAGAAGAGTTTTTTATTATCAACATGCAAATACACCCCTATCGAAATGCTAGTCAATTTAATCATGAAGAGACTCGTACTCGTAAACTTCTACTAAAAAAAAAGCAAATACTTCGGATAAAAGCACAAATAGAGACAAAAAAACTGAGTCTCATACCCCTAAAATTATATTTCACTGGAAAAGGATATGTCAAAATTCTTTTAGGGCTAGGACGAGGTAAGAAACTTGTTGATAAACGTGAAACATTAAAAAAAGAACAGATACAAAGAGACATTGACAGAGCATTCCGGGAAATGCAACGTAGATCTTAGAATGCCAGAAACACTCATATTTTGTATCGCTAATCAAAAAGGCGGCGTGGGAAAAACAACAACTGCTATTAGTTTAGCAGCAGCTTTGGGCCAAAAAAAATATAAAACTCTTTTAATCGATTTAGATGCACAAGGTAACAGCTCATCCATTTTCATAAATAAAGCAGATATAGAATACTCTAGCTACTCTATTTTTAAAGATAAACTACCTCTTTCACAAATTGTAAAAAAAACACGCATAGAACATCTCGATATCATAGCATCACAAATATCTCTTTCTGAAGTGGAAACTCTTTTAGCTGGTGCTGTGGATGGTTTTTTTCGATTGAGAGATAGCTTATCACAAAACACTGATGTCTTTTATGACACCGTTATCATTGATTGTCCACCTAACCTTGGTTTACTTACAGTCAATGCCTTTGTTTGTGCTCACCATTTGATTATTCCCTTGCCAGCGGCAAAATTTTCTATGGATGGTCTTGTTTCCATGTTAGATACACAGAGAACAATCCAAAAACGATTTAATCCTCACTTTAAAACACTAGGTGCCTTGGTGACACTTTACAATTCTCGTACATCCATTACAAAAGCCATACTTGATCCTATAGAAAAATATGTTCCTCTATTCTCAACCCGCATTAGTCGCTCAGTTATTATAGAGGAAGCTCATCTTATGGGGCAAACTATATTTGAATACCAACCCACTTCTAAAGTGGCTCTGGAATACAATCAATTTTGTGAGGAACTCTTAAATGAAATCCAGAAAGGATAAACTCAAAGAAGCCGCTTTAAAACAAACGGAAAAAATTCTAGGTAGCAAAGAAGAAACTATAACAGAAGGTGATATGGGGAATTTGATTCAACAAATCAAAACAGACCGCGATAAATCCCAATCAAAAGGAAGTGAAAAAACTGAAATTGAGCTGCCAAGAGATGATAACATAAGAGTAGCCTCTATGAAGAATAAAAATATGCCTTCTAAAAATATGCCTTCCTTGAAGAATAAAGATATGCCTTCCTCAAGAGATTCAATATACAATGTAAGCAGTAATATGCGATTAGAAGACTATGTCGAAGAGACACAGGGTACACAAAGTAAAAAAGAATTTATAAAAGGAATAGGGATAGTTGTTACTGTTTTTTTTCTATTTTATCTCATCTATAGTTTGATAGCTTATACAAGCGTACCAGATTATTCACTGGCTGTAGCTAATGAGTATATTGTTGAAGACCGTATGAAAGAACTAGACCAAAAAACTAATTTGATCGTTCAATCTAGTTTACCAGTGTACATTCGATTTGCATGGGAAGATGGTAAATTGGAAACAGACTACCTCCGAATAGCCATTTATAGGCAGACAAAAGAGGGGAAAAAAGAAGAAGCTTCTCTAGGTAGACGGAAGCCTCTAACTGCAAATTATGTGTATTTTATGGGACCTCTGGAAACTGGTCAGTACGAACTTCAGGTTTTAGATAGAAAAGGAAAGCAACTCCAATCAAAAGAATTCCAGGTCCGTTAGATGTCTTCCTCCCGTAAGCACCTCTCCAAACTATCACTTCGTCCTTATATTGGAACGCGTGATTTTTTCCCTTCAGATATGCGTTTTCGAAACTGGCTTTTTGAAATTCAACGCCGTATTTGTAAAAACTATGGTTACGAAGAATATAGTGCCCCTCTATTAGAGCCACTAGAACTTTATCTTTCTAAATCTTCAGAGGAAATCCTTAGTAAACAAATTTATCAATTTCAGGATCGTGGAGAACGCGATGTTGTTATACGTCCAGAAATGACACCAACCCTAGCAAGAATGGTTTCACAAAAGCAGAGAGAAATTCCTTGGCCCATCAGATGGTTTAATATTGGAAATTTTATGCGCTATGAACGTCCGGGGAGAGGTCGCTTACGTGAGTTCTTCCAATTAAATGTAGACCTACTAGGAACACAAGAAGCATCTGTCCATGCCAACCAAGAAGTGCTTTCACTGGCCATAGATATTTTTTTTGCTTATGGGGCAAAACCCAATGAGTTCCAAATACGCTATAATGATCGACGTCTTTTTGATGCTTATCTTGGTAATATAGAAAGCAAGCGTTTACAAGAAATCAGCCGTCTGCTTGATAGACGCACAAAAATTGAACAAACAGAGTTTGCAAAGCAATTGAAAACATGCTGCCCAGAAAAAGAAGAGCAAAAACGTATTGAAGCATTTATTCAATTTTCTTCAAAAGATTTCCCAGCTTTAGCTAAAAAAGGTGGAAATTATGAAAAAATAATCAGAGAGTGTCAAGAATTAGAAGATGTTTTCCCTAAAAAATCTCTTCATTTTGACCCCAATCTGATGCGTGGCTTCGACTACTATACCAGCTTCATTTTTGAAATTTATGATAGTGATCCCCAAAATAATCGTTCTCTTTTAGGAGGAGGACGATATGACGATCTACTAGGGAGCTTTGGAACAGAAAAAATTTCTGCTGTTGGTTTTGGTATGGGTGATGTTACTCTAGAAAATTTTTTAATAAGCCATCACCACATTCCTTCTTTTTTACAAAAAGCAGAGGGTGTTTTTCTTTGTTTAAAATCAAGAGAATTACAAAATGAACATTTCACATTGGCACAAGAACTTCGGAAAAAGGGAATTGAAGTAGAACAAGCTCTCAGCCCTACTCGTAAGTTGGGTCGACAATTTGAAATGGCTCAGAAAAAAAATCGACGTTTTGTCATTATTCTAGGCGAAGAAGAATTATCTCAAAATAAGATTAGCATAAAAGATTTAAACACTGGGAAACAGGAAAAGATCCCAAGAGAAAAGATTTCTGAATACCTACTACAAAATTTAGAAACATAACACAAAATAAAAAAGCATTCATTATAAAAAATACAGTCCCATAGTCAGTAGATAACTTCTCTTTTTTGCAAGAGATATTTTAAAATCAATTATCATATTCTATAAGAACAAAATATCAAGAGACTATATCTGGTCTAAGAAAACAACAAAGCAACCCATGTTTGTATAGTACTTATTTTTTTTAAAACTTTGTACATGAATATAAAAAGCTTGTACTATTTAAACTCAACCTAACTATCGGCTATCTTATTTCGGTTGAAAACATTAAGGAGATTGAAAAAAAATTATGCCATCCATTTTGCAAAATTTACTTAAACAGGCTACAGATATATGGAATACTTTAAACAAAACAAAAAAAATCATCACAGGAAGCATACTTGGCGTAATCATGTTAGCTTTCGCTTCTATGGCTACTTTTTCAACAACTTCACCACGCGTACTTTTATATGATAATCTAAGTCAAAGTGATTACGGTCAAATTACAAAAGCACTAGACGCTATGCAGTTTGACTGGAGTGGCAGCGGAACTAGTTCACTCTATGTAAATAGCAAGCAAAGGCAAGCTATTATCACCCGTTTAGCTCAAGATAACCTCATCCCCACAGGTGTGGAGGGGTATGAAATATTTGATGTCTCTCGTTGGGATGAAACAACTTTCGATAAAAATATAAAATTACATAGGGCTATTAAAGGATCGCTAGAAAAAATGTTAGGTACCCTAGACTTTATAAAAAGTGCAAAAGTGGAACTGGCTATACCTAAACAAAATAATTTTTTGACAAGCACCGATCCTGTCAAAGCTTCTGTAGTTCTAACAACAATACCTGGTATCGATAAGGTAACTCGTCGTCAAGTAATGGGAATTAAAAATCTCATTTATCGCGCAGTACCAAAATTAAAAAGAGAAAACATAACTATCACAAACAATGAAGGTCATGAATTTGTAGAGCCTGATGAAATTGACAAAGCTCAACGAGAATTGGAACTTGTAGAACGAAAAAAAAGATTTGAAGAAAAGGAAAGGAAACGTTGGCTAAAAGAAATCAATGAACGATTACAAGAATTTTATCCAAAAGACCGTATTTCCATTATACGCGTTTCTTTGAATATAAAATGGGATGAGATAACGGAAAAACAAAAAATTGTTTCTCCCGTAGAAGAAACACCTGAGAATCTAGATACGCCCTATCCGGACCGAAAACTTATGCCAAATGGTACTCTAATCATATCACAGAATAAACGCAATGAACGTTTCCGCGGGAATGGTTTTACTCCGGGTGGACCAACAGGAACAGAAAAGCAACTTCCACCGGGCTATAGAGATTTAGACTATCAACGTTCTGAATATGGAAATGATGATACCATAACAAATTACGCATTCAATAGCATAGAAAGAAATATTAAACACCAACCATGGGAAGAAGAAGCGCGCTCAATTGCATTAGCTGTTGATGGAGTTTGGAAGAGAATGGGTATAAAAGAAACAGAAGATGGGACTTGGGAATACAAACGAATCTATACCCCCCCTTCTGAAGAAGAATTGAGAACTTTAGAAGAATTACTCAAAGCTTCTTTATTATACAAAAAAATTCGTGGAGACCAAATTGAAGTGCGCCATTTAAAAAAAGATAGAAGCAAAGAGTTTGAAGTGGAAAATGCAGAATTAACACAAACTCACACCACACGTGAATTTTCAATTATTGCAGGCATTTCTTTCGTAGCTTTTGTAATTGTCTATTTATTTTACAGATCTCTCCGAAAAGAACTTCTTCGTCGGAAACGTATTCGTGAAGAAGAGCTGGCTACGCAACAACAATTAATGAGAGAAGCAGCTTTGCGTGTTAGTGAAGATGAAGGAGCTGAGGTTGAACTTTCTGTAGATGAAAAAGCCAGACGCGAAATGCTTGAAAATGCACTCAATATTGTTCGAGAAAAACCTGAGGAAGTGGCCAAACTACTGCGCACATGGTTATCTGAAGAATAACCACTTCTCCAGCACATCACCCCCATATAAAAAATCTCTCCCCTTCCTTTGGATAGGAGAGATTTCTATCGACAATGGAAGCCAGACGCTGTAAAATCGGCTCCAAGATTTAGGTAGAGTGAAGAAAGGAGACAATTTTATAGATTTTTTGACTTGTGTGACTAAAAATGGTGTGGAGGTATGTCTTCTATCCTACAGTGTACAAATATATTGTTCGTGATCGGAATGTAAAATGCTTCAAACTAAAAGAACACAATTTACAAGCCGTCAAAAAGCGGCTGTTTTTCTTATCACGCTAGGTTCAGATGTTGCCTCCCAAATATTCAAACACCTTAGGGAAGAAGAAGTAGAAACCCTTATTTTTGAGATGGCACGGGTGGAAAAAGTCACCCCAGACGAAAAAGAAGCCGTCCTTATTGAATTTAATGAAATGATGATGGCCCAGGGCTTCATCACCGCAGGAGGTATTGACTATGCTCGTGAAGTTCTTGAGCAAGCTTTAGGAACAGAAAAAGCGATTGATGTAATCAATCGCCTTACCTCTAGCCTACAAACACGACCATTTGATTTTGTCCGACGTACCGACCCGCAACATTTACTAAATTTTATTCAAAATGAGCATCCACAAACTATAGCCCTTATTTTATGTTATTTAGAACCTCAAAAAGCAGCTCTAATCCTTTCTGATCTTCCCCATCAAATACAAGCCGATGTAGCTAAACGGATTGCCACGATGGAAAGAGTCTCTCCAGAAGTACTCAGAGAAATTGAACGTGTTTTAGAGCGTAAGCTTTCAACACTCGCTTCTGAAGAATACGCAGCCACTGGAGGAATTGATGCTGTAGCAGAGGTTCTTAATCTTGTGGATCGGGGAACAGAAAAAATTATTATTGAAGCACTAGAAGAAGAAGATCCAGAGTTGGCTGAACAAATTAAGAAGAAAATGTTTGTCTTTGAAGATATTGTTCTTCTGGATGACAGAGCTATCCAAAGAGTGCTACGTGAAGTAGATAATCAAGAATTGGCAAAAGCTTTAAAATCTGTAGATGCAGAAGTCCAAGAAAAAATCATGAAAAACATGTCTAGAAGAGCATCTGCCCTTCTCAGGGAGGATATGGATTTTATGGGGCCAGTACGCTTAAAAGATGTGGAAGACTGCCAACAGAAAATTGTGAATATCATTCGCAAATTAGAAGATGCTGGTGAAATTATCGTTGCACGAGGGGGAGAAGAAGACTTAGTCGTTTAAAGTTTATTTATGAAAATTAAACTTTGGGGCGTAAGAGGGTCTTGTCCAAGGCCCATAAATAATGATGAATATACCCATAAGATAGAAAATCTAATCCAATTTGTATTCAATGCTTTAAAAGAGGATCCTGCTCTTTCTATGAAGCAAATACAACGGCTCCTTCCCAAGGAGGATAAAACAGTTATAGGGGGAAACACAACTTGTGTAGAAATTGAATATAAAAAAGTTCAATTGATTATAGATCTTGGTTCTGGTGCCCGTGAGTTAGGTAACAAAATTATAAAAGAAGAAAAGAAAAAGGCAAAGATAAAAGAAAAGCGAGAACTCCATATACTTATCACTCACACACATTGGGATCATATACAAGGATGGCCATTTTTCCTTCCGGGATATATGCCAAATTATATAATACATTTTTATTCTAGTATTCCAGATCTAGAAAAACGACTTACTAATCAGCAACTTCCTGTGAATTTTCCTGTACCACTAAATAAAATGCTTTCTGAAAAAATTTTTCATTGCATACCAAAAGGTTCTTCCTTTTCGATTTGGCCTATTCAAATTGGAACACAAACTCTCGTACACCCAGGTTCTTGTACGGCTTATAGTTTCCGAGTAAATAAGAAAAAATTTATTTTCGCTACAGACATAGAAATATTTCCCTTGTCCACCGAAAAAAGAATAGCAGAATATAATTCATTTTTTCGGAATGCAGATATTCTTATTATGGATGGCCAATTTTCTATTATGGATGCCATTGATCGTGAGGGCTGGGGACATACAGCCATGATTACAACTATTGACTGTGCTCTGCGTTGGAAAATAAAACATCTTATCATTACACATCATGATACAAATTATGATGATGAAAAGATATGGGATATTTTTTCACGTGCTTTGGTATATTTGAAAAAAAACATAAAAGTGATGTCTAAGAAACACTTGCACAATATGCGAGTAAGTCTTGCCCAAGAAGGAAAAAGCTATCGGCTTATAGGTTGAAGAAAAAATAATAAAAAAGGCTTGTTTTTCGTATCCTATCTGCCGTCAATACTAGGACTGTAGATTTTTAGGAGTATTATGTTAACGATAGAAAGATTAGATGAACTAGAGGGCAGAATACTAAGAGCTCTTGAGCTTATTTCTGACTTGCGGTCTGAAAATGCACATCTTGAACAGGATAATGTAAATCTTTCTCAGGAAAGGGACACAGCCAAGAAAGAACTATCTGAGAAAAACAAAGAACTTGCAAATCTCCGAGAACGAGTAGAGAGTACTAGTCAAGAATTTGAGCAACTAAAATCTCGTGAGAATGTACTAGAAAGCAAAATCAATCAAATGTTGTCGCAATTGTCGAACTTGCAGGGAGAAAGTAATCCACCGAGTGTCACATCGCCATCACTTACAACACCAGCTACTTCCAGCTCTACACCACACCGACCAAGTATGCCAGAAGTATCTTCGAATGAAGATAGCACAGATTTAGAAGATGATAATATTGTTTACATAGAAGATAACTTACCTCCTCCACCTCCCGGGGTTGAAGCGAAAAACCATTCTCCAGCGATAGTAGAAAATGATGAAAAAGAGGAAGCTCTAGCTTATACTGATTCTCTTGAAGATGATGATGATGATGAAATCACGATAATTGAAGATCAGGAAGATTTGTCTGAGCTGGATTCACATATTTCTACACCAGTCGTTGAAAATACACCCGTAGTTGAAGAGGGGACTTCAGACCATGAAGAAATACCTCTTGAGGAAAGCGATCTGTTTGAAGGTGATGATGATGATTTTATTATCATTGAAGATGAAAAATCATAGCGATAATAGAAATAATACTTCTGTCTATAAATGAATCATTCTACAGTTAATATACTAGAGAAACAGTATGTTATTCGTGGTGATGCTGATTCCAAGTACATCAATGAAGTTGCTTGTTTAGTAGATCAGAGAATGCGTGAGTTAGAGGAAAAATCTCCTCATTTAGGTCAAAATCGTTTAGCTGTTTTAGTAGCCATCAATCTAGCAGACGAATTACTTCAAGAAAGGCTCACACAAGAAGAAGAAAATACAGAGTACGAAACAGCCCGACGCACTTCAGAATTAATCAGCTTACTTGACGAAGGTTTAATTGCAGACTCCCCCTGACCTTCTTCTTAATATGATAGTCTTTCATAAAGCAAACAAAAAGTAAGAAGATTTCTTCCTTTCTACATTATCTCCGATTCATAAAAACAAGAGAAGCCATACCACTGGAAATGGTGGTCTCATCCACAAGAAGTGGACACACCCAAAATGAAAAAAGCAAGAAAAATGCCTTAAATCGGTATTTCATAGTATTTTATTTGCAATTCTTTACATTTTGCAACAGTCTCATGTTGGAAAGATTGCCTTGGGAAACAGTAGTTGGACGACATAGTAGTTGGAAAACATGATAGGCTTTGAGAATGCGAAAAATAGGCGAGGCCTCACGTGGATAAAACAAGCTTAGCTTATTTTTGTGATTGGAAAGGCCGTTTTTCAGAAGAAAACTTTGCTTTAGGGGCTGTTACAAAATATAAAAAATAGGAAAGTAACCGTATAGAGTACCGTAAATCGGCGATTCATAGTACTCTATTTGCTCTTTCCCTCCCATCGATTACATTTCACAAAATGTCTCCCAATTTAGGGAATAGCCCAGCTGAAATTTTCTTGATATCTTCATCATACTTTTTCAGTTGATTCCTCATAATCTACACTCCTCATTCTGTGTGTCCACTTTTTTGAGGGGGTAAGGCCACTCCACCTCTCGAACCATAAAAGCTCTGTTCTGAGAGGATGTGGTATGAAATTTTAATTTTCAGGAAGTGCTGGTAAAGGAAAAAGGGGAAGCGAATCCTTTACACTCGCTTTATTTTCAGGCATACCTACTTTCTCGAACTCCAGTACTTTTTCCAAGATTATATTTTTTGGAGTAGCTTGTGGTTTCCGTTCTCCTGTGACACTAGTCCCCACACCTCTTTCTATTCCCTTATCAACAGAAAGTAGTGGCGAAGATCCTCCCTTTGGTCCAATCATAGATTGATCCGAAGTACCTCTAGGTAAATAGGAATGGGTCGAAGAAGAGCCCTCCGGATGCTTCCCTTCTCCTATATATGCAGGCCTACGAGAAGACAAATATCTGCGTTCCCTTTCCTCATTATATTTCAAATTATTCGGAGTCTTTTCGTCAGAAAGGTCATCTGCCTCTAGAGACTGTGAAGAAGTGCCTAGTTGTCTTTTTTCTGACAGTCTGTCCATCCTCTCTTCTCCTCTATCATAGTTGTAATCAGAACTATAATCTTCTCTTATTATCTGGCGATTTTCTGGAGATTTATTTTGAATAGTACCTGAAAAAAGATAGCTCTCTTCCGGTAAATCCTCAAGATCTGGTAAAACAACATTGGGTCTCCTGTGTAAGTTCCTTTGACGAAGCAACTTCTCTTGGACCTTTGGTAAGTCAGTTTTTTTCTGTGTAAGACGAGCAGCCGCTTCTTCTCCACTCGCCCAAGCATAAGAACTCACATAAAGAGCTAAAAGTAACCAAAGTCCCAAGGCTCCAAAGCGTATAATATTGACGATGCCGGGTGGCAATATATATCCGATTTGATCCACCCATTTGTATATGGTATCCATTTTATTAAAATATTATTAACATTACTGATTTCAATTTGAGGACGATACGACTTGACGATATTGTGCCATAGTATCCTCAATCCTTGTAATCAAGACAGCATAACATTCCCCTACAAGTTTCAGGCGGCCACGGGCAAAAAGGCGGTTATTCACGAGTATATCCACGTCCTCACCGTCCTCTCTATCCAACTCAACAAGACTACCTTCACTTAGATTCAAAACGTCACGGATTAACATGGTCGTATGCCCCAACTCCACAGTAAAGCGAAGCGTGATATCTTTTAAGAGCTCAATATTATCAAATTTTTCCGTACCTTTATTTTCTAAACTGGATAAGGCACTTAAATCAAGTGGCTCCTCTCCCTTTTGACTTGTACTAGAAGGATCTTTCTGTCCCAATGCCTCTCCCTGTGCCTCTAACTCATCAAGTATTTGACTTTCACTTTCGACTGCTTGCCTTGGTTCTTGATCAAGAGAACCCATAAGGCTATCCAACGAACCTTGATCTAGACCCATTCCTGACTGATCTGTAGCACCCTCCACTGGCATATCATCCGTAGCCGGAGAGGGGGGAGTATCTCCATCCCCTAGATTATCATCCTTTTCACCCAAGTCATTGAGTATCTTTTCTAGATCTTGTTCTGAAAGTTTTTCTTCATCAGCCATGTGCTATAACCTATCGACCCAAACAGAAATATACTGACGCAAAAGCCAAAAAGAAAGCAATGATTTTTTCTTTTTGATAAATATCAATACCATCATTTCTATTTAGGAATTTATAGTGGATAAGAAAAGTGAAATTGGAGAAGATGTTCTGGATAGAATGCTTGTACCATCCCCTAATTACTGGTTACTCAAAACAGAGCCTCAAAACTACTCGTATGAAGATCTTTGTAAAGAAGGGATAACTTGTTGGGATGGTGTACGAAATTTTGCTGCACGAAAACACTTGCTACAAATGAAAAAGGGTGAGATAAGCTTTATCTATCACACAGGGGAAGAACGTTCCATCGTCGGTGTGGGAGAGATTATGCGAACGGCCTATCCAGACCCCACAGACGATACGGGAAAATGGTTTGCTGTAGATATCAGTGCAAAACGACGAATTCAAAAAAAATTACCTTTAGAAGTTTTACGAAAACAAACTATTTTTCAAAACTCACCCCTATGCAAGCAAGGGAGGTTATCTGTAGTACCTATACACAAAAAAGAATTTTTAAAGATCCTAGCCCTCACCCAATTGAAGAAAGACGATTTTCCCTAATCGAATTGAGGGCACAAACAAAGTACTCACTCTACCCTTTCTCTTGATTACATTTCGCAACAGTCTCAGGTACTACTACCTTGTGTACATGAAATACGAGGGGATGGAACTCTCAAAAGCAAAATAGAAAATGCAAACTAAATCAGGCCTTTTAATTTTTTAATCCGAACACTCAAAGGAGGATGGGTAGAAAAAAGGGCCATAAGCCCACTAGATTTACTTGATATTCTCATCGTAGTCATAGAAGGCACCTCTTTCGATTGACCTCCATTTTGTGCTTTAGCCAACAATTGCCCATAATTCCTTTCTAAGGCCTCCAAGGCAGAAATCATATTTTCCCGCCCAGCCAGATTGGCACCACCATGGTCAGCACGAAACTCCCGCCATCTTGAAAACCTAGCCACTACTATCATACCGAGAAAACCAAAAGCAATTTCCAAAAGAATCGTAACACCAAAACGAGCCATAAACTGATAACGCTCATCAACCGTAGAGCTAACAAAATAAGCTACAATACGTGCAAAAAACATAACAAAAGCATTCACAATTCCTTGGATGAGAGTCATAGTGACCATATCCCCATTCACAATATGGGCAATCTCATGGCCTAAAACACCCTCAACTTCTCTATGTGTCATTTTCTGTAAAAGCCCAGAAGAAACGGCTACTAAAGCACGATTCTTAGTGGGACCAGTTGCAAAAGCATTGATGTCAGGACTTTCATAACAGCCAACTTGGGGCATTACTGTTAATCCAGCAGAACGGGCAAGATGATGTACTTTCTTCACCAAATCACTCTTTTCGTTGTCCCTCACATTAGGAGGGACAATTTTTACACCCATCATCCAGCGAGCCATAACACGAGAAAGTGACAAAGATATAAAAGCTCCCCCCAATCCCCAAAGCAAACAAAAAATCATCAGAGATGTATAGTTTAGACCACTCTGAGTTAAATAAGATCCTATTCCAAAAATCGAAGTTATGGTGCTCACCATAACAAGGATTAACACATTCACTATCATAAACAAAAAAACACGCTTTAACATTATCATACTTTTATTCCTCAGCTTTAATTTTCTCTTCAGTTTACCAAAGAAAAGACAGCTTCAAAACATTCCGAAATCGTTTTTTACGAAGATACAAAAAACAAAACATCCCTACACTTTAGGAAAAAATGATGAAACAATCCCTTCTGATTGAGTACCCACACCCACCACTCCCCACTCTAAACCTTTGAAGGCAAGTAAAAAAAGACTTTTGGAATGAGAGAGGTTCATAAACTATGGCCCCGCTTTTGCTTTGCCTGCTGATATTTGGATGGGAAATTATAATCTTTATGAAAAAAAGGTTTTCGACCTAAAACAATTACTTGAAATTTCAAGAGCTCTCAACTCAACCCTAGACTACTATTACCTAATTGAAGCTGTCTTGGATATGTGTTTAGCTCATGCACAGACAATAAAAGCGGGTCTTTTCTTAACTCCAGATATGGATTCAGAAATACTTTTACCAGTTAATAGCACTAAAACACTAGAGATGCCTAGTAAACATATAATTCAAAAAATTTCGACGGATGCCCCTTTTGTACGTTATCTCGAAGACAAAAAACCACACCTCAATATAAACGAGATGCTTAAGCTCTTCCCAGAAACAGAACACACTATTTTATTTCAGAGAATGGAAGTTGAACTGCTCATTGGTATCATTACACGTGGGAAAGTCGTCGGAGTTATTTTTTTAGGGGAAAAAATAACAAGAGAACACTACTCAGAGGAAGAGTGTAGTTTCCTTGTGGATCTAGCCTCTTTGAGTGGTATCGCTGTAACAAACGCAAGGCTATACGAAAGGGCAACTATCGACCAGATGACTGGCCTAAAAAATCATGCTTATTTTCAAAGTAAATTGCGTGAAGAACGTGACAAAGCAAAGAAACGCAACTCTACTCTGGCCATCCTTTTTACAGATGTAGACCATTTTAAAAAATTTAATGATACCCATGGCCACCAAGCAGGTGATCTTGTCTTGAAGGCTGTCGCTAATGTAATCAATAGAAGCATCCGTAAATCAGATATAGCGGCTAGATATGGGGGAGAGGAATTTTGTGTGATTATGCCCGGTAGTAATCAAAAATCAGCCATGGAAGCTGCAGAGAGAATACGCTCAGGTATAGAAAAGATTAAACTAGAATATCAAAATAAAAAGCTGGAAATAACCACCTCAGTTGGTGTCGCTTTTTTTGATGCCAATGTAGATGCAAAAAAGAATAGCTTACTTATTGAAAGAGCAGATAAGGCTCTCTACGTGTGTAAAAAAAGTGGAAGGAATAAAGTAATTCTTTACAACGATAGTATGGAATAGGTCGATAGGGAGTACGGTAGGTATGTTACCGTTTATTCAAAAAGAAAAGAGGCTTACCCCTTCCCAAGTAATTAGCCTAAACCAAAAGGAAGAGACAGAAAGGAAAACAGTATATGATGATTTTGAAGGCCTGGAATGCCTAAAAAAGATTAGAGAAGATGATACCCCTACACAAATTCAATTTCGAGACTGCCTAATAGACTATACCTTTTGTCCTAACGAGAAGTGTATTAAAAAACTAGTATAGTTAGACCAACTAGGCTAGTCATACGAAAAGCTACCGAAGGTCGGACTTGAACCGACAAGGGATCACTCCCAACGGATTTTGAGTCCGTCGTGTCTACCAATTCCACCACTCCGGCGATCTATTCATTCATTACATGTACTCTCTCCTATCACGAGAAATACAGACAAGTAGCTTTTTCAAAATTTGTGACAAAATAAAACAACGAATTTGAGCTGACATAGCTATAGCCCCACAAAACACACACCACTCATGCATCATTACTGTTAGAAAAGTCCCAAATTTCCTATTATGATTGATTTTATATTTGCTTTAAAACCCTAAAACTAGACAATTTTTTTTATATTTTTGGAATGTATTCAACACAAAAGGCAAAGGGATGGCGGATTCAAAAAAATGAAAAATATATTAGAAATAAAGCCTTGTCCTTAAAGGCGTTAGTAATGCATTGCCCCTATGTGTGGTATTGTTGCCTATATCGGTGAAAAAGCTATAGACTCTGTGCTTTTGGTGGGGCTCACTCGCTTGGAATATAGAGGCTATGATTCAGCGGGGGTAGCCGTCTTGGATAAAGGCGAGCTTCAAATTCGGAAAGTTTCGGGAAAAATCAAAATTCTAGAGGAGCTTCTCCAGGGGCATCCCATCGAAGGCAACATGGGCATTGGGCATACTCGTTGGGCCACACACGGAGGACCCACTCTTGAAAATGCACATCCCCACTCTGATAGCCAAAAGCGAATTGCTGTGGCACATAATGGTATCATTGAAAATCACTACGAACTCAGGAGAGAGCTCATCAAAAAGGGCTATATTTTTCATTCTGAAACAGACACAGAAATCATCCCCTTCCTATTAGAAGAAGAACTCAAAAAAAAGGTCACCGTGGAGGACGCCATTAATCATTCCCTCTCACAACTTTCCGGTCGCTATGCCTTTGTGATGATATTTGATAGCGAGCCAAATCGTATTTTTTTTGCACGAGATGGCTCCCCCCTGATTTATGGAAAGGGAGAAAAGGAAGCTTTTTTGGCTAGTGATATTCCTGCCATTGTGCCCTTAGCTAAGGACTACTACACTATTGGAAATAAAGAATGGGGCTGGATAAATCGCTCTGGTGGCATGGAACTGTTCGATCAGAAACGTGAGATCATTCAATGTAAACTAGAAAAGATCAAACTGAAGGTAACGGACATAGGAAAGAATGGCTACGAACATTTTATGCTCAAAGAAATATTTGAACAACCCAACGTCTTTAGAAATATCATTGAAACGCGTTTGAGTGACAAAGATAAAAGCAAAGTTCTCTTCCCAGAAAAGAATACCGACAACTCTTTCCTTGGTCGCTTGAGCCGGCTGGTTATCACAAGTGCTGGTACGTCTTGGCATGCTGCTCTAGTTGGTAAGATGTATTTGGAAAATTTGGCTAAAGTGGCCACCGAAGTTGATTTATCTTCGGAGTTTCGGTATAGAAATCCTATAGCAGATGGAGATACCAAGGTGCTGGCCCTGTCACAAAGTGGAGAAACAGCCGACACCATCGCTAGTATCCATGAAGCTAAGGCTAAATTTTTGCGTGTCCTTTCTTTTGTGAATAATACTAATTCCACAATCGCGCGAGAGTCCGACGCCTTTGTCTCTTTGATGGCTGGGCCAGAAATAGGAGTAGCCTCAACAAAGGCCTATACCGCTCAATTACTTCAACTCCTCTTTTATTCCATTTATCTGGCCGGTGTGAGATGGGTACTCAATAAAGAAGAACGCATCAAGCTTCATGATGAGATACGCACCCTACCAAGCAAAATCGAGGACATTCTTGCTAAAGCAGATATCATCAAAAGCTGGGCAAAGGATTTCAAAGATGCACAAGGCTTTATCTTTTTAGGCAGATCGTGGAATCACCCCACAGCCCTTGAAGGAGCTCTTAAACTCAAAGAAATTTCTTATATACATGCCTCTGGATATGCCGGGGGAGAATTTAAGCACGGGCCTATTGCACTAGTTACAGACAAAATTCCAGTTGTTTGTGTCACAACAAAGAGTGAAACCTACGAAAAAATGCTTTCTAATATTGAAGAAGTGAGAGCCAGAAAGGGGCAGATACTCGCCCTCCACACAGAAGGCGATATCCAAGTGCCTGCACTCGCTCAATACTCTTTTCCTATTCCTAAGTGCCCTCCTCTTCTGACACCCATTCTCAATGTGATCCCATTGCAACTCCTCGCCTATTACATTGCCGTTGAACGGGGTTGTGAACCAGATCAACCCCGCAATCTAGCGAAATCTGTCACCGTAGAATAAAATACAATTGTGCACCCTTTGCATAAAGCCTAGGCTTTATATGCAAAGGGGATAACTAGTCAGCCTTGAAAAACCAGAGTACTATGTATCCTTCGCATTTATAAGTTATTCTGAAGTAAAAAGTAGTACCCATAATCGCAAGGTTTTGCGAAAAGGTGTTCAAAAGCCTGTGTTTTTCGAGTATTCTTTTTCAGAGCTTCCCTATGCTAGCCCAAATAAAAAGGCTAAGAGAAATAATATTCGTCTTCGCCAAAGTTATTCTCGTTTATCTAAAAGGTCATTATGAATGCAGAGCCGATACTTTTTTTTAGAGGACGTAAATACAGGCTTGTAAGGCGTGAGCTAAAGAGCTTAAAAACCTATTTTGGCCGTGTTTCATGGGATGTAGAGCGTAAATAGCATTCTATGGATTTACATAAAAATTATAACTCTTCTTTATGCCTTCTTCACCGTCTTTACGATCAAAACAAGGATGGCAAAAACAAAGTTTATAGTTTACATGCGTCGGAAGTAGAAAGCATCTCTAAGGGAAAAACCCATGAGACGTATGAATTTGGATGTAAGCCGAGTTACGTGGCAAGTAGTCAAGATAACTTTGTTTTAGGCGCGCTGGTAAAACACGGCAATCCTTTTGATGGGCATACATTACCATCGGATCGACCATACGGATCGGCCATACGGATCGCCTATAGAACAGGTAGAAAGGTTTTTACCCAATTCATTAAGCGTAAAAGAAGTTTTTGTGGATAGAGGTTATAGAGGAGCGAAAGTTAAAGATGGGATAACAGTTTACATTGTTGGCGCAAAGAAGAAGAAAAAAATGAAACGTAGTTTACGCAAGTGGATGAAAAGAAGAGCAGCCATTGAAACCATCATTGGTCACATGAAGAATATATGTTGAGGTGTACGAAGAAATCACCTCTTAACGCAAGAAGGTGATAAGAGGTATGCGGTTTTACTAGGTGCTGGCTTTAATATGAGAAAATGGCTAAAAGCTTTTTCTTGGCTTAAATTTATTCTGTAATATCTGACTGATTTTTCCTTAAAAAAGGAAGTATGGGTTATGGCATTTTCTGAATATAGTGCCTTTTTCAAGCTTACCTAAATAGTGTGCAAAAAAGGCCTAAAACGGCCGATTCAGGGACATTTTCATTCATTTCCATCCCGACACCCGACTATCCTGCGCATACTATTCTGCCGTCCTACCCCCTCCCGATACACAAGGCACCAAAGTCCTTGACTACAATCATGCTACTTATCATTTACTGTTGCAGATGCCTGCTTTGCCTTTTTCCGTTCTTTTTTATTTCTGGTTTATTGTTCTTATTTCCCTTCCCCTCACAACTTCTTTTAGTGAAGTGAAGAGGGATAAGAGCCTGAAGAGTATTTTTTTAAATTTTGAAAAAAAAATACACTATGTGAAACTTAAAAATGGTCTACGCCTTATACTAATGAAAAGGGGTACGGCTCCTGTCGCTGCTGCTTATATAAAATTTCGAGTGGGTTCCTATGATGAAAAGAAAGAAAACTTTGGCATCGCCCATATGCTAGAACACATGCTTTTTAAAGGCACACGTCTTGTTGGTACTCGTAACTTTGCTAAAGAGAAAAAATATCTTCAATTGGGTGTACGCTATGCAAGTAAACTAGATAACTGGCGGAGAAAAAAGAAACAATTTGAAGAAAAAGGAAAAACAAAACAAGCTAAAATAGCTCAAAGAGAAATTGATAAATGGCAACGACGTTTACAGATACTGAACCATCAAAGTCGCACTTTTGTGATTCCAGAGCAAGATGCCTATATTTACGCTCTAAACGGAGCACGTGGTTATAATGCCTACACAAGTTCAGATTTCACAAACTATCAGGTGAATATTCCAGTCAATCGTCTTGAAGTATGGGCACGCCTTGAAGCGGATCGTATGCAAAATGCCGTTTTACGTGATTTCTATACGGAGCGAGAAGTTGTGAGAGAAGAGCGGCGCATGCGAGTGGAAAACAATATACGTTCTGCTTTTTGGGAAAAATTTCGTAAGGGTATTTATGGTAACCATCCCTACGGCCATCCTGTCATTGGTCCCATGAAGAGCATTCAGTTTCTTAACTATGAGCAAGCCATGAAATTTTATAAAAAATACTATGCCCCAAATAATACGGTTATCGCAATTGTAGGAAATATTCATATAGAAAAAACAAAAAAAATCGTTCAAAAGTATTTTACACATTTACCATCCAAATATATTCCCATCTCCAAAAAGCCTAAAAAAATTCAAACATCCCCTCCACTCATTTTAGAGTGTAATGGCGGAAAAAGTTCGACCATTTATATGGCTTGGCTCAAACCACCCATACCTCATCCTATCAACCTCCACTTAGAAGTACTCAGTGAAATTCTAGCCGGGAGTACAGAAACGCGCCTACATAAAAGATTAATTGTACAAGAAAAAGTAGCAGTCAGTGTCTTTGCCAAAAATGGTGTGATTGGTGAGCGAGCTGAAAATTTATTTTTTATTGGAGCAGAAGCAAGTCCCAATACGCCTCTAGAAAAAATAAAAACTCTAATATTAGACGAATTGGTTAAGATACAGAAAGAAGGGCCAAGCGAGGATGAGTTGTTTCTAGCTCGTAAGCGAGAACGTCTGGAACTCATAAATAGTTTCCAAAGCAATGCGTCTCTTGCTGATTTACTTAGCTATTTCGAAACACTCACTTCAGATTATCGTATTCTCTTTCAATATAATGCAGATTTGGATAGAGTCACATCCAAAAGTATTCAAAAAGTAAGTTCACGTTTTTTGCAAATAAAAAATGTTCTATTAGCTCAGCTTATGCCCACAACGCAAGTCGATGACTTTGCGAATTCTCAGAAAGCAAATCAAATAAAAACAAATCAAATCACTTGCTCTTCCAATAGATAGCCATTCACACTTTTCTCAATTTGTGGGGGTCATAGTCGCTGGAGTAGTCGTCGGATGGGTAGTCGGATTTTTTTCTGGTATGGCGACATTTCCAATAACCTTCACGGAAATATCGGGAGGTATCTCCTCGTGAGCTAAAACAGAAAAGTGATGCGAAGTGAGTATTCTCTCCAAAATACGAAAAAGACCCGCACGCACACTGGAACTACAAAGAAAGATTGACTGGTGACCTTCTTGCTGGGCTTTTTGATATTTTTCCACAAGTACACTGTGTAAAATTTCTTGAAATTCCGGATGGAGAGCAATAATAAAACCTTCTTCTGGATCACGATGAATACCATTACGTAATATGCGTTCCACAGATGGGTCCATCGTAATACAATGGATTTCTTTTTTATCAACTTTATCTGTAAGTATATCTTCCATGATTTGACGACGCAAATTTTGCCGGATGGCTTCACTCAAAAGGTGAAGATCCCCTTGGAGACGATCAGTTGTATCTGCAATAATTTCAAGTATACGCACCATATTTCGAATGGCCACATCTTCTTTTAACAAATTCTGTAAAATGGCCTGTATCTTTCCTATGCTAATTTTCTTTTCTGTAAGTACCTCATCCACTATAATAGGATCATGTTCCCGTAGACTATCTAAAATACTTTTTATCTCGCGACGTCCCATAACCTCTGCACTATTTTTTTGAATGATATTGGAAAGATGAGTCGCGATCACAGTAGAACAATCTACAACATCATACCCTGCTGTTTCCGTGCTAGCTTTTTGATCTAACCCGATCCAATATGCATCCAATTGGTAAGTTGGTTCTGGAAAAGGTTCTCCATACTTCTCTTTTGAAAGTTTTGTTGTGACTCTTCCTGTATCAATGGCCATAAGCTTCTCAGGTTCCACACTTGCTTTGCCAATTTGACTCCCTTGTAAGCGAATCAAATATTCATTGGGTTGTAAACCCATGTTATCGCGTACTCTAACCGGAGGGACAATCAAACCTTTTTCTCTAGCAAAGCGTTTACGAAGACGAGATATTTGATCTAGGAGAGTACCACCTGTAGATTTATCGACTAGAGGCACTAGGTTATAACCGATTTCTACTTCCAGAGTTTCTGAACGAAGATGCTCTAAATAGGTTTCTGGTTGTTGATCAGTGGCATTTTCTTTCGCACTTTTTGAATCTGGTTTTTCTTCTTGGATATTTTTATCAAACTGATAAGCTGAAAATAATATTAGCGAGCCAATAGCGAACATCACAAAAAAAGGTAATCCTGGGATCAGACTAGCTACAGCTATAATTCCCCCCACCATATAAAGAGTACGAGGATTCGAAAAGAGCTCCTTCTTCAAATCGTCAGGTAGGCTTTCACCACCAACAGAACGAGAAACAATAATACCTGTAGCAGAAGAAATTAAAAGAGCTGGTATAGCTGAAACAAGACCATCTCCTATGGTGAAACGGGTGTAAATATCTAATGCCGCTGTAATACTTTCTCCACGAATACTTGTCCCAACAATTAAACCTCCAAGTATATTGATTACAATCATAACTAGACCAAAGCGTACATCGCCTTGAACAAATTTAGATGCACCATCCATCGCACCATAAAAACCCATCTCTCTTTGTAATTTTTCTCGTCTTTTTCGTGCTGTCTCTTCGTTGATATAACCCGCCGCCAAATCAGAATCGATCGCTAGCTGTTTACCGGGTAAAGAATCCAAGGCAAAACGGGCGGCAACTTCTGAAACACGAGTAGAGCCTTTTGTGATTACCAAAACCTGAACTAAAGTTAGAATCAAAAAGATAATAATTCCAATAATATAACTACCTGAATCTCCACCACCACCCACCACAAATGTTCCAAAAACTTCAATAATGCTTGAACTCGCTCCAGCTCCCTTTGTGAGTATCATACGAGTTGTAGAAACATTCAAAGCCAAACGATAGATTGTTGTAATCAAAAGTAGAGTGGGAAAAACAGAAAAATCTGCAGGATTTTTTGATGCCAAAGATGTCATCATGATCAGAATAGCAAAAACGAAAGAGATCGTGATCAGGCCATCTAAAATATAACCCGGCAAGGGAATGATAATAAGAACAAGAATAAAAAGTAAGCCCAACCCCAAAGCAGCATCACTACTCTGTAGTTGCCTTTTTATATTTTCAAACACCCGTCTTAGCCCCCATATCTTTAAATCGACTCAGCCTAGAAAAAACTAGGCTGACTACTCTATAAAGAGTCTCTGGTATCTCCTGACCTATTTCTACTTCTTCATATAATGCCCTAGCCAGTGGTGGGTTCTCTTCAATGTGTACGCCATTTTCGCGTGCAATATTACGAATAATAAAAGCAAGATGATCACTTCCTTTTGCAACAACAAGAGGCGCTGGGCTCACTGAAGGCTTGTACTTTAAACCTACAGCAAAGTGTGTAGGATTCGTAACTAATACATCCGCCGTAGTTACTTCTTGAAGCATGCTTTGCTGTTTTCGCATTTCATAAGCACGATCTCTTTGCCTTTGACGTATGAGCTGGTCCCCTTCTTCATCCTTTTTCTCCCTTTTCGCTTCAGAAAAAGTCACTTTAAGGTTTTCAATGTATTCAAATCGCTGATACAAAAAATCTGGTATAGAAACAAGGGCTAAAACAAAGGCAGCAATAACAAGTAACTTAAAAGCTACTCGTGCAAATAAAAATATGGCTTGGCTAAGGCCCATATCCGCCGTCTTCAACATGGGAGTGTAATCATCCACAATCACAACATAAGCAGCACCACTAATGAAAACAACTTGTAGCAAAACTTTCCCTAAGCTAAAAAGAGTGCGACGACCCGGTAAAATACGACGAAAATCTGGACGTATCTTTTGCCAACGTATGCCCAAGGGATACATGGTAAATAATAATCCAAATTGGAATATATTCCCGGCAAGCCCCATGATTATTCCGACTGTGAGTATAGGAGCAACGATCTTGGCCACTTGTACACCAATATCTAAAATAAAATGACGAATACTCCCAACACTAGTAAACATTGCTGTGGAAGAAAAATCTAAGTTGAGATAAAATTGAAAGACATTCTGAATAGATCCATATATTTGTTTTCCGCTAAAAAACAATATAGTGATACCACCCACTAAAACAGCTGCTGAAACAATCTCTTGGGAACGAGGGACATTCCCGCGTTCTCTTTCTTCTCTACGGCGCCTTTCACTAGGGAGCTCTGTACGTCCTTCGTCTGCAGCAGAAAATCGCTGTAGATCATAAAAAATGAAATTCTTCTTTTTTACTAAATACTCACTTCGCATTATGATTTGGCCTCTGGCCATGTTTGCAACATCTCCCCTAACTTATCATATAAAATCACAAAAGAATCGCCCATTAAGGGGATAATCACAGGTACTAAAAAAATGAAAACTAAAATGCCTACGCCTATATTCGTTTGTATACCCATGCTAATCAAATTCATCTGAGGAGCGGCCTTACCCAATATTCCTAAAGTCAAAGAACTAATAAATAAAATTCCTATGAGAGGAATACCTATCTTAAGGGCTGTACTGAACATTATACCAAAAGCCTCATCTGCATAATTGAGTACACCCCCTTGAATAGTTTCTGAAAGAGAGAAAGTTGGTACTGCTTTAAAAGAATATGCAACAGAACGTATCATATGCAAAAAAGCTGACACGTACTCTCCATCCATACGGAAGGGCAGTGCGAGAAAAATAAGAGTCCCAATCGCATTTTGAAGTATACCTAAAAGAGGTAGTGATGTTTGAGATTGAGGATCAAGGACTTCTGAAAAAGATATACCCATTTGAATAGAAAAAACTTCACCAATTAACTGAAATGATGAAAAGATTACGAGAATGAAAAAACCAATGATAACCCCTACGATAGTTTGACAAAAAATTTCCATTGCATACAACTGTGGTGAACTTGGGATGTTAGGGAGTGAGTTGACTACAGCTGGAAATAAAATAAAAGAGAAAAGAAGGGCTATGGTCATTCGCATCCTGTATCGAATGGCACTAGAAGAAATAACAGGAGCTACAAAAAACATCCCCAATATCCGTGCTAAAATGAACCCTAAGTATTGAACATTATCTCCGATATTTTCCATTTGATCTTTTAAAAATTTGATATGGTTGTATAAATTTCTTTAGTGTAATCTACAATAGTATGCAACATATAAGCAAAGAAAAAGACGATTGTTAGAAAAATAGCCATGAGCTTGGGTACGAAAGTTAGTGTTTGCTCTTGTATGGAAGTCGTTGTTTGTATCACAGAAATCAAAAGTCCAACGCTCATACTAAACAATAAAATTGGTGCCACAACTTTTAGAGTCACAGAAAGAGCTCCTTGCATCAATTGAATCACATCAGTTTCTAGCATTACAAAGTTCCATAGGAGCGCACAAGATTATAAGTAATCAAATGCCAACCATCAACCAAGATGAATAATATGATTTTGAACGGCAAAGAAATCAAAGCTGGGGGAAGCATAATCATACCCATAGACATAAGCGTTGATGCTACAACCAAATCTACGACAATAAAAGGTATAAAAACTAATACTCCGATAATGAAGGCCTTTTTAATTTCTGAAAGCATAAAGGCTGGAATCAGAATATAAGAATCGATATCTTCTATGTCTTTAATTTCAGATGTATCTTTACCAGATAAAGAAACGAAAAGCCCAACCTCTTTGGCACCATCTTTCCCTATTTGAGAAATCATAAATTTTCGAAAGGGCTTGATACCTTCATTAAAAAAAGTAGCTGTATCCGTTTTACCTTTTAAGTAGGGTTGCAAAGAATTTTCATTAAATTCTTTCATTGTGGGTACCATAATAAACGCTGTAATAAAAATAGCTAGACCAAATAAAATTTGGTTTGGGGGCATATTCTGCAAAGATAAGGCCCGGCGTACAAAATCAAAAACAATGATAACTTTTGTAAAAGAAGTGACCATCATAATCAAAGCTGGAGCGAGACTCAAAAGACTCAAAAGTAGTATTAAGAAGAGAGAAAAAGATGCTTCTCCTCCATTTTTTGCTCCACGCACACCTTCAATCACAGGTATGGTAAAACCATTTGGTAACTGAGCGAAGAGATCCCCTCCGAGTGACAGTAAAAGACCTATTATAAAAAAGGTGAATACTGAAGTTCTCTTGTACATCCGGGGGGCTCTGGATAAAAGAGACATAATCCCCTATGTAAAAAATACAGGAAAAAAGTACAAGGCTTTTTCATCTTAGTAAAACTAAAATTTCTTATGATTTGCCTGAAATTAGACTATTTCATAAGTGGTCTCTGTTGGGGATTCCTACAACTACTAGGAGTTCCCAACAGCCATATCAGATGGGACTGTTGCAAAATACAGAAAAGCAAGAAAATTTACATTACACCTGAAATACCTTAAACCGGCGTTTTAGAACATTATCTTTCTGTCTTTGGTATTTTTTTCCCAACAGTCCCTTCATAAAAGGGACCCTATACATTTTCTATAAGTTACTCAAAAACATATTCCTATCTAAACCTAACTCACTGCACACATTTCCTAGATACTCTCCAAATTCACTTGAACCTCCCCAACAAACAATGGCTCGCCTCAAGTCTGGTTTTTTCTTTTTTAGGATTTCTAGAATATTCCCCTTATTTTTTTTAGATCTGGAAGAAACATCTAGACAAAGCTGAATAATTATACCCTCTTTTTTCCACACTTTATACTCTTTACGAAAAGGTAAGTATATCTCACTTGCAGACCCCTGCCACAAATGTAATCCAGAAAATAGCTGTGTTGGATCAAAAAGAAATTCAAGAAGTAAAGGACGTAAAGTGGACAACCCACTTCCCATAGCAAACATATATAAAGAAGGCTTATATGTGATTTTATTCAATTTTTCTTCCAGTAAAAAACCTTGTCCTAAAGCCATCGTAGAACGCAGAATCGTTCCCTCCTCCAAAGAACATAACCTCTCACTGAGAGAACCTTTTTTTTTGATTAAAAACTCCCAGTGATGATCATTTACTTTCCCTGCTAATGCAAAATAGGCACTATTCTCGATTGCCTTATCTTTTTCATAAAGTCGGATATATTGTCCAGCTCGACAATAGGAAGATCGGATCTCCTCAGGTACTTCACACGTTAAGTGAAAAAGATCTTTCCCTGTCTCTTCTTTTTTTATGATTAGAATGTCTTTACTTTCTTCTGTTTCTCTTTTCTTGGACATAAGTTTACCATTTGATTTTGCTAATCAAGGTTACATGTTTTCCCTTTTTCTATTTTTTAGTTTCTTCACAAATTTTATTTGCAGAGTAGAAATAGAAGTAGGAAGCAATTGCACAGGCAACAGCATCGGCAGCATCATCAGGATAAATAACTTCATCTTGCTGAAGAATGCGACAAGTGATTTGCATCAATTGTTCTTTTGTAGAAGCACCGGAACCCGTAATTGCTTTTTTGATAACTTTAGGTGCTAGTTCTTTCACACAATGTTTTGCTTTGCCTGCCGCCGCAAGGATTAAGCCCTGTGCTTGATAAACTCCGACGGCTGTTTTCTGATTTCGACTAAAATATAATCTCTCCATAGCTATACAATCAGGTTGGTATTTTTCTATGAGAGAACACAATTCACCATAAAGAGTCTGCATTCTTAGACTCATGTCCTGTTTGGAATGCGTTTCTACGGTTCCACAACCAAGTAAAACAACAGACTGAAGAGAGTTAGGAAATGAAACAGCCCCCCAACCTAGCCTACCATAACCAGGGTCAAAAGCAAGTATTTGCATAAAAAATCAGTATATCTGGATTTCTTCTTTAGAAAGTTTGTTTTTATCTATATCCAGTTCATACGAAAAAATATCTGTAGCCTTTCTTTTTTCCACAGAAAGAATGATGTAACTAAAAAACGGCCATGCATATGACAAGTCCGTCTGGCTAGGCTCAGCAGGATGGTCAGGATGGGTGTGGTAAAAACCAAGCAGGGCAAGATTCAAGTCCTTTGCCTTTTTTTCTAGTTCTTGATAATCTTCTGCTGTAACAGCAAAACGCCGATGCCTATTCGTATGATCACTTGTTTTTTCATCACCGTTCCAATTATTTTCAATACGCAGTATTTGTTGTGTTATTTTTTTATTTTTTACTTCTAACTTCCCAAGCATAGCTCCACAACATTCTTCTGGATATGCCTCATGACCATGGGCTTGAATCTCAGCCAAATGTTGTTGGGAAAGACTAATCATACAAAAATAGTTCAGTACCAGAACAGATTATAACAGCCTACTCAAGCAAAACTTGTATAAAAAAATGAAAGGAACAGGAGCTACACCTAATCAAAAACTAAACCAAGTGAGATGGTTATGCTATTTCGATAGATTTTGTTCTGCAAAATCCCAGTTCACTAATTTATCTATATAGGCAGAAACGTAATCTGGGCGTCTATTTTGAAAATCAAGGTAGTAAGCATGCTCCCAAACATCAATTGTTAAGAGTGCTTTTTTACCGTGTGCAAGGGGAAGATCAGCATTAGTTGTTTTCATAATCGACAGAGTATCACCGTCTTCTACAAGCCAAGCCCATCCACTACCAAATTGAGTGGTTGCAGCCTTCTTAAACTCACCTACAAATGCCTCATAACTACCAAAAGCTAAATTGATTTTTTCACCTATTTTAGAGCTGGGCTTCCCTCCACCGCTAGCCTTCATACTATTCCAATAGAAGGTATGATTCCAAACTTGAGCGGCATTATTAAATACTCCAGAACGGCCAACATCCTTAGCCGTTGTCTGTATAATATCTTCTAAAGCAACGTCTCCTAGATCTGTACCAGCAATTAAACCATTCAGATTAGTTACATAAGCATTATGATGCTTTCCGTGATGGAACTCTAGGGTCTTTCCTGAAATAACAGGATCTAAAGCATCCAATGAATATGGTAAATCTGGTAGTGTAATGGTCATTAGCTAATACCTCTCCTGTCCAAGGTTCAAGTCTAGTATCTTTGTAACAAGCACAATTTAATTTTATGGGGTGTACTGTCTCAGTGGAATGTAAATGACCTTTGTGATTGACAAGGGCATGGTAGCTTTGTTTTTGTCCTGTTGTGGGTTATATCTAGGTTTATATTTTATTTGAAAAAGTATAATGTGTTTCCTAGTTTAGGGTCTACGGTTCCCGGAAGTGCGAGCGTGGTGGAATTGGTAGACACGCCAGATTTAGGATCTGGTGCCGTAAAGCGTGGGGGTTCAAGTCCCTCCGCTCGCAAAAGCGGGAATAGCTCAGTGGTAGAGCACCTCCTTGCCAAGGAGGGGGTCGCGGGTTCGACCCCCGTTTCCCGCTCCATATTGCGGCTGTTCCGAAATGTAAAAAATTATAAATAAAATGCCGTAAAATGCTGATTCAAGGTAGTGCATTTCTTCTTGTTTGTAGCGCATTTCTTCTTTTTTTGTTTTTTGCAACAGTCTTATTTTGCAAGGGATAAACAAACACCGAGACTAAAATGGTTGCCTATGTTGTTTTAAGGTGCTTTCTGTTTCTTTTGGTCGGCGGTTTCAATGTAGTGCTGTGATGCTAAAGTAATAGTTTCTGTCCGTGTAGTTATTACCAAATGCGTCTTCACGTACATAACAAAAGCTCTTTCCATAAGACCTTTCTTGATTTTAATAATTTGTTACGTCTTTACCCTCAAGAGAAAGTAGGCTCCAACTGATTTCGTTACGTAGATAAAAGCCCTTATCTCCACCTAAGGACTGACCTTCCCCAAAAAGAGTACACTGTCAAGAGCTCAATGGAAAACCACTTGATTTTATAAAAAACAGCCTGCTGAAAACAACCTGCTGGAAAGAATTTGTGCTGAAAAGAATTTGTGCTGGAAGAATTTATGAAATTTTATAACAAAGAAAAGCCACATACTTTACTTAAAGGATTGACGCCTACGCAATCTTTTCACGAATCTTACAATGACAAGGTGGCTTAAAGAAGAACATGCAGTGTTACCTTTTTACATAGCTTTTACATTTATATCGTTTTTACTGAAACCTATGAAGGCTGGGCGGTATGGGCAGTAGTAGATAGATATCCCGTTTGTAGCTTTTCCATAAATGTTTATTTTGATTATTTTGTATTACAATAATATACGTAAAGATTTCTCTCAGGTCAGGTTGTTATTTGGATTAAAAAGCCTGTTTTTTGTTCATATGAGATTAGTTTTTTATTTTATGCCCTTAAAGCCATAAAATAAAATTCTACTTTGTATATTACAGTCCAGCTCCTTATGGAAAGCTAACTTCTATAATATTGACATGTATAATAGGGTGTATATATTATGCTGATGGGTTCGCCATGCACATTCCATTTCTCTCTGACTTCTGAAAAGATTCGAGAAAAAATTTGGAAACGGCCTGAAGAAGCTAACTTTGAAGAGTTACTTCAGGCACTCTTATTTTGTGGATTAGGGAAAGAGCGTTCTAATCGTCTTAGCCGTTCCCTTGCTAAATTAGCTCGTACGCCAAAGGGACTATTTTACTTAGATCCAGAAACCATGGCTACTATACCTGGAATTGGTGAGGCTCGTGTTAGTGCCATTATCGCGGCCATTGAAATAGCCCGCCGACAAAATAGTGGTGATTGGTCTATAGGAAAAGAAATCAAGTTAGACTATTTAGCTCGACATCTACAAATCAAACTTGAAGGCCTTGGGAAAGAAAATTTTTACCTTTTCAGCTTTAATCGAAGCTTAGGTCTTATCCAAGAGCATTTGATGGCAAAGGGAAATGCAGAAGCAGTACAAATCTATTATCGTGATATTGCGAAAACCCTACTCAATGATAGAGCTTTCCAAACTCTCATTGCACATAATCATCCTGACGAGAGTGGAATGGCAAGCAACGCTGATTTGATTAGTATGCATAAGATAGAAAATCTTCTGGGAGATTTAGGGATATTTCTAATCGACCAGTATATAGTGGGTATAGATGGAGTTTATTCTTGTAAGCAAAAAGAATTTTTACTTACGCAGTGATTTTTTTTTTGCAGTGATTTTTTTTAACCAAGCAAGAGAAACCCCCTTTAGCAAAAAATCTATTTTTAGATGATAAAGAAGCCACTCCATATAGCGATAGGCTTGTGTACATACAAACGCCCTTCCCTTTTACAATTAGCTTTACAAAGTCTAGATAAATTAAATCTACCAGATAACATTCAAATTACAGTTATTGTAGTGGACAATGATTTTAAAAAGAGTGCACAAAGCCTAGTCCAAAAGGCTCAAAAAAAAAAATCTTTCCCCATAGAATATCACACAGAAACTCAAAAAGGTATACCATTCGCAAGAAATAAAATCATAGAAAAAGCTCTATTGATACATGCAGATGCAATTGCTTATCTTGACGATGATGGGCAAGCTCATCAAAATTGGCTTATCAAGCTTCTTGACTACTATAGGCAAGGGAAAGAGATGATTGTCACTGGCCCACAACATTGCCTACTTCCTAAAATCACTCCTGATTGGGCTAAAAAAAGTGAGTTTTTTCAAGCCTTAAGCTTTCCAAGTGGAACATCCCGTCCTTGGGCAGCAACCCATAATGTCTTATTTCCAATTGTATTAGTCAAAGATATGGGACTCCGCTTCGATACAAATTTTCTCATAGGTACAGGTGAAGATCAATTATTTTTCATGGAAGCTGTAAAAAAAGGGATGCAAATTATATGGGTAGAAGAAGCAGAAGTATGGGAAAAACCAACTAGTGATAGAATTTCTATTCGGTGGGTATTATTACGTAATTTCAAATATAGCTCCCAAGGAAATCGGTTATATCGCAAATTATTTGGATGGCAGGGAAGTATACAGGCTGTATGGAAAGGCATTCTTTATTTATCTTACGCAAGCACTATCCTAATAATTTTAGGACTCATTAGTATGATTTATGACAAGGGTACGGGTATGGTTAAAGCCTTATCTTATTTTGTTCGTGGTGTAGGCTGGTTGGCTGGTTTTGGGATGAAACTAAAACATAAATGACGCTATCGTAATTTTAGTTTTAGCCTTTTCCTATTTTAGAAACTGCTTGAATTCACATAAACTGAAAAGTGGCTTACTGAGAAGAAAAAGGGGATGATCCATCAAAGGGGGTGATCCATCAAAGGGGGTGATCCATCATTTTTGAGTTGGTTCAGAGTCTTTTATGATGGAAGAGTTCTCTGAAGAAAGATAATAAATCACTTCCCACACTTCCCGATCACTAAGATTAGCTCCACCGCGTGCTGGCATAAGCTGTTTCGTAATAGCTTCTGAAATACCCACACCTTTCATAACAAGACGTGCCATTAATTTTTCGGTATTATCATGTAGCCAAACCTTATCGGCTAAGTTTGGACCAACAAGACCGGGTTTATAACTCCCATAAATACCATGGCAAGCTGAACATACCTGTCCAAAGTTTTGACTACCACGTTCTTCCCCTTCTCTACTCCGAATAGGGACTAAACTCAATTTGGGTTCGATATACAAAGAACCATCCATAGCATGGTAATCCTGAGAAACATTATAGTCTGAAAAACCATGAATGAACACACTGTACAGAACACCAAAAACAAGACTCCCATAAAATGGGAATAAAATCCAACTAGGTGTTTGATTTGTTTTCATTTACTGATCGTTACGCCTCAATCCTTACGATAATATTTTCCCTGAAACTGAATTTGTTTTTTTCCTCTGCTCAAAAGATAGGCGACAAGCATATCTCCACGACTCATATCAGGAAGAGAAGCCGCGCTACGCTGATAAGCATCAGAAAAGGGAATATTCAACTGCAACATCATACGTATTTTCCACGAAAAATCACGTATATCTATCTTATTTTCTTTCTCAAAAAGATGTTGGTAAGAATGAAACAACTTACGCAACTTTTGAGTAGCATTCCCTTTTAGTAGAGCTTTTAGGGTATCTTCTGTATCATAAAGACTCGCTACACGAGACAGGTCAGGACCTATACGCCTACTCCCCCGAAGAGATGGGGCTTCATAATAGTTTTCCAAAACACTTGGTTTCAAAAAATAACCCAGCTTCTCTGGATCACTAAAACGCTTGAGCTCCCAATCTAAAGGACGGAAACTTTGCGTATGACAGTACTGACACCCTTCTTGATAATATACAGATTGTCCCAGTAAAACAATAGCATCTGGAGGAGAAAGTGAAGCTTGCCCACCATGTTTTCGTTCATTTATATCAGCAGAAGAAAGAAACACGACAAAGAAGCCTATAAATAGCTGAGACACAATCGAAAAGCATACAATAAAGATTGGTTTTCGGAAGGCCTCTTTTAGAAGCTGAACGGCAATATTCTTTTCTTTCATATAGACGCTATGCATCCTCCCGTTCTTCTTTATACTCTATATCCGGTATGGAATAGCCCACTTTTTCAAAAACTCTCCCCTGACATAAAAAGGCATAAACTCTAGAAAAACTGAAAAGCAAAATACCTAAAAGAAAAAATAAATGTGCAATAAAACTCAAGCCCCGCAGACCTATCAAATATCTACTCGGAATAGAAAAACTTTTTTTCCATTCGTCCAAAAAACTCCCACTAAAGAAAATAGCCTCCCATTCTTTATGTACAAGCCCCTTCGTCTCTACATTTATAGCACTACTTGTAACAGCTTCTAGTATACCCCCGACAAAATTCCCAATGAAGAGTAAAATCACACCCATTATCCAAAAAAAAGCCAACCAATTCATAATGGCTATAGAATACGTCTTCGCTCGCAAATTTTGCAAAACCACAAGTGCTAAAGGGAAAGCGATCAGCAAACCATAGCTTTGCAAATTAGTGATGGGGTCAAAAGGAGTGAAACTAGTGTATTTGAGCCAAGCTTGTATCGTCGGTAGTGCCAACATCATTCGTCCTAAGGCCATCAAAAGTAGAAAAAATAAACCGCTTCGTAAAAGTACACCTATGGCATCAGATCGATAAGATTTAGAAGAACGCGTAATCGTATATTTAGCCACAAAACCACCTGCTAACACAGCAAAATTCACAGCAATCGTCAAAAAAATACCAAGGCTTTGCAACAAAGAAGGATATGCTGTATGGAAAAGACTAGAGCCCACACTAAGAGGAACAAGAAAAAGGAAGGCCAAACACACAAATAATGCCGTAGAATGACTATATAGGTCAACCTTGTAGTAAAGAGGAATAAAATAGAACAGTAAAGCAAATAAAGACGTTAGTATAACAAAATACAAAAGACCATTTCTATACAATTCCTGTACAACCGCATCCTCTATACCTGTGAATAAAGGAGATGAAGTGAGCAAACCAGATGGTAAATTAAAGTTGCCTAAAAAATAACTCACTGCCCCACTACTCATTCCAAAAAGCAAGAGAAGCAATGATGAGGAAACTTGTCCAAAGCCTCCTTTACAAGTCACTATACATATAATTGGAAAAGCAAGAAAAGCTGGCATCATAAGATTGTCCAGAAGCCAAGGCATCTCACCAAATTCTCTCCCTTTACTAGCCCCCATAAAAACAAAGGCTACACCGGCCAACACAGCCAAATGATGGAGTTTCATGCAAACAAAAGCAAAACCAGCACATCCTTTACCGACCTTTTTTTCGCAATCTAAAATGTAGTAAGCAATACCTAAGACAAAACTCAGAAAAGAACCAAAAAGCAAAGTTAGAGAACTCACCGGTTTTAGATGGCCATAATCTAAAATTCCCGGTACAAAAGCGGGTAAAAAAAGAAAAGACTCCGCTAATAATAAAAAAAACAAACTGACTAGCGTCCAAAATATTCCTAAATAAAGATAAATTTGAACCGTGAAGTTCATTCCCATGACACTCTGGAATAATCTCACCCGTATATTATTAGCCCACTTCATTATCTTTATTATTTCACCTTTTTCGAAAGAAGGTACTCTAGCGGAAGAGTAGCTGGTCGCTCACTCAAAGGAGTATAACCCATTTCCCAACGACGATGTTTTGCGTAAACATCTGCTATCTTTCTTTTCATAGACATCAGACTTTGACGACGCAAGATCCTATCCTTCTCTTTCTTAGGTGCCTTGGAAAGAGAATATAGATAATGTGCCATAGCCCATCGCCCTCTATCAGTGTAAGATTGATAAGCATGGTCTTTATAACGAGTGGTACCGGCTGTAATCACTTTGAAATAGTGAAGTGGTGTTTTTTCTGGCTCCAATTCTACTCTAAAATTACTCACAGCCAAACCCTTCTCTTTCGCAAAAGCCTCCGCTTCCGGCCCCTTACCTTGAAAACCTATCCCATGACAAACAGCACAACCAGCTTCATTATAATACAATGAACCTCGGATCAACGTATCACGATCCGAAATATAAACAGGCTTTAGTTTTTGTTTCCCACAAGCAGTGAATAGCCAGACGATGTAA
The DNA here is from genome assembly GCA_965261955.1 of Leptonemataceae bacterium. Taxonomy (GTDB): domain Bacteria; phylum Spirochaetota; class Leptospiria; order Leptospirales; family Leptonemataceae; genus JABAAI01. The sequence goes on along the minus strand of CBDHEM010000013.1, from coordinate 263,237 downwards.
AACAAAAGGAGGAAAAGATTATAGGTCCAAAATCTATGACAAAAAGGGATGGTAGAGATGGTAGAGATGGTAGAGTAGGATGTGTTTTTCTTATTCATAACTCACTCTGTTATTGATTTGCTCATAGATTTTCATTTCTACTCTTATTTTTTCGCTTCTTTCTTATTGATGAAATTCCAAACACTTTTTTAAGCGCGGGTCTTTAGCGGGGATCAGACTATGTTTTTCTAGGCATTTAGCCATAACAAATATATAACTTCCAGCCACAAGGGCTAAACCTCCTAGATCCTGCCAAGAAAATAAAACAAAGTCTCCATTTAGCATGGTAGGATAGGAAATCCAATATATGTCCCAAACCTGACCTACTAAAATCAAAAGTGCCATTATGGCCATATAATTCCATTTTCGTTTGCTTTCCCTTTGGATCATAAGAAAAAATGGCAGAAAAAAGCGTATAATTCCAAGCCCAAAAGAAACATAGAACCAGCCATTTTCCAAGCGAGCTTTATAAAAATAGGTTTCCTCTGGAATACCAGCATACCATATCAACATGTACTGGCTAATAGCCATATAAGCCCAAAAAATTGTATGCCCCCAAATAAATTTCCCAAGATCATGGAGATGATTTTCTGTGAGACTATCCCCATAGTAATTGTGTTTTTTTAGATACCAAAGCCATAAGACAAGAACGGCAAAAATAGTCAGAGCCAGCCCAGAAAAAGTATAAAGGGCCCATAGCGTAGAAAACCAATGTGGCTCTAGGCTCAACGAAAAATCCCAAGAATGAAAAGAATAGGTCAAAGCAAACACAACCAAAAATACTGCTGAATAACGAGCCATGCTACGGGTATACGAAATATCCCCATCCAAATCCTGTGCCAAAGATTTTTTCCGTAAAATCCATCCAAAAAGAAACCAAAGAAAAAGCCAAATCACATTACGTATAATAAAACCATTTATATTTAGCCAAGGGGCTTTCCACGCTATAAGTTCATCGTCCTCTGGTGCATGTACCCAATGATGAAAAACATCCCCAAATCCTAAAAAAATCATAACCATTAGTAAAAAGGCAACGGGTAAATAGTAAACAGAATGCTCTGCCAAACGACGTATGCTCACATTCCAGTGAGCACCACTCACATGGCCAATGGCAACAAAATACAACCCACCCAAACAAAGGGGGATGGCTATTAGGAAGGATAGATGAAGAGAATAAAACAGCCTTGGATTACCACCACTTCCATGCCCCTCTCCCCCATTTCCACCGGAAGGATGCCAAGGAAAAAGAATTTGAAGAAGCAGTATCCCCAAGCCCACCAGTACTAGAGATAAAGAAAGCCACTTTATTCCGGGGGAAAGGCGAAATTGTAACTGTGATGCGTCTGGCATTTTACCACTCATGTTATTTCTTCCCTCCCTTTTTCAAAACACTGATGGGTTGTTTTTGGAGTAAACGTACATAGCGTACAATAGCCCACCGGTCTTTTGGAAGTATCTGAGCGGCATAAGGCAACATACGCGCACGTCCCATGGTGATAATATGATAGATCTCACCATCACCCCATTGGCGTATTGTAGGGCTCACCAAACTAGGGACATTCGATAAACGTGGAGTCACAGGACCATCTCCCATACCAGTGTAACCATGACAAACGGCACAATATATATTGTATTGCTTTTGCCCACGCCTATAAACAGAAACACTTTTATCTAAAGGATTTTTTAGTTCTTGTTTTGCCAAAGCAAAGTCGGAAGGGGCATAGGGATAAGGATCATAATTACGCGGTACAGAACCCTTAGGAGGCACTCGAACAGAAGAACCTGGACCACCCCAAGCATGATTCTCGTCCATACCCCTGTACCAATTGCCTTCTTTTTTGTTTTTCAATGTACTGGGGTCTTCTTCCTGGGCCTCAACAGCAAGGCTATCATGCATATCCAATAGATAATGAAGACCTGACGTATTGCTATTGTAATTACAACTCAAGCCGGATGCAACACATCCCGCTAAAAACAAAAGAAATGAAATAAACGTAACTACTTTTCTTATACTCATCACAATATTCCTGACATATTCATAAAGGCATGTATCCAAAATAGTTTATGTATCAGAAGCCCCTGTTATGGGCTCACTTCTATCGGCCCCGACAATTGTTATCTCAGATGCTTTCATTTCTTTTAAAAAACTAACAACAACTTCTTCTTTATAATTTTCTGAATCCGAAGGGATCCATAAGCAAAATTTATCTTGGGTAATATCCGGATGTAATACCTTACGGAAGGGTCGGTATAAACGAGAGACCAAAACTAAACCGATCACTGTACTGTGACCAGCAAGCAAAATCGTTAACTCAAAACAAATAGGAACCATGGCGGGCCAGCTAAAGCTAGGCTTGCCCCCTATATTTAAGGGATAAGACCGAAAGTTTGGGAATGCATCAAAATAGCGAAAGCTAGTCCCCACTATCTGTTCATGAACCACTGTTTGCAAAAAAAAAGCAATGCATAAACCCAAAAGACCACCAAAAAAAGTAATGTACGGTAAGCGAGACCGCTTTAAACCCATATCAAACTCCAAACCATGAACGGGAAACGGCGTGAGACAATCAAAATTTGTATAACCACCTTCCCTAGCCTTTACAGCCGCCTGTCGTATATCATCGGGGCTACAAAAAAGGCCAAAAACACCTTTTTCCGTTTCACGAAAAATAAAGGCAAAGACACGCTCCAAAGCATTCCACAAAACGGTCGCTTGATATCCAAAAAAACGATCTAATCTTTTCTCAATCTTTTCCAAAAATAAAACAAAACTTTTAGAAGACACGGGCCATAAACGACCGGGTTAACATTCTCGACAAACGAATTTTGTAATTATCAATTCATCTTTATTCCCAAAGAGGGACTGTTGAATAAACTCTCAATCGTAAAAAAACCTTGTACTTTTAGGCAGTTGAGTTAATATCCCCATACGAGTGGGGTGTTGTACGATGAAACAAATCAATGAAACAAATCAATGGAAAAAATCAATGAGAAAAATCAATGAGAAAAATCAATGGAAAAATCAATGGAAAAAAATCAACTGGCGTAACTACAATCAAGAAGTTATCAAGCGAGCTAGCACAACCCTTTGCTTTTCTAAAGAATTTAAGGGAAATGGGTATAGTCAGAAGAAAAACTTGAAAAAAAGAAGGGGCTCGCTCCTTTCACTTATTCTTTTATTGAGTCATATGAGTCATATGAGTCATATGACTCAATAGAATTTTGTAGCTTACTTTGCTTTCGCTTTTCTCTAGCTTTAAGAGGAGTACAGGGCTTATTTTCGCAATATTTAATCTGACTAAAATTGATTTAGAGCTTCCGAATTATTCAACCCTCTGTCGCCGTTTAGGGGAAATGCACACTTTTATTCATATCAGAAAAAAGGCGAAGTAAAAAGAAAATATCCACGTGCTTGTTAATAGCACGGGTCTTAAAGTGTATGGTGAAGGGGAATGGAAAGTAAAACAGCATGGCTACAGTAAACGTCGAACTTAGCGTAAACTGCATCTAGCAGTAGATGCAGGTGATCAGGAAATTCTTTCCACACATTTATCAACAAATCCAATGGCAGACTGTAAAGCTTTCCCAAAAGATTTACCAGAATGAATGGATAAACTTGAAACAGAAGATATATCTGAGGTAACAGGAGATGAGTCTACGCTACTTGGGCTTGCTATGAAAAAGTTCGACAACATAATGCCCAAGCTATTATCCCGCTAAGTAAAAGATTTCGCATCAAGATCAAGCGTCACGGAGAGAGGACAGGAAAGCCTTTACTATAGGGATGAACATCTATAGGGATAAACATCTATAGGGATGAACATCTATAGGGATAAACATCTATAGGGATAAACATCTATAGGGATAAACATCTATAGGGATAAACATCTATAGGGATAAACATCTATGGGGATAAACATCTATAGGGATAAACATCTATAGGGATAAACATCTATAGGGATAAACATCTATAGGGATAAACATCTATAGGGATAAACATCTATAGGGATAAACATCTATAGGGATAAACATCTATAGGGATAAACATCTATAGGGATAAACATCTATGGGGATAAACATCTATAGGGATAAACATCTATAGGGATAAACATCTATAGGGATAAACATCTATAGGGATGAGCATCTATAGGGATAAACATCTATAGGGATAAACATCTATAGGGATAAACATCTATAGGGATGAACATCTATAGGGATAAACATCTATAGGGATAAACATCTATAGGGATAAACATCTATAGGGATAAACATCTATAGGGATGAACATCTATAGGGATAAACATCTATAGGGATAAACATCTATAGGGATAAACATCTATAGGGATGAACATCTATAGGGATGAACATCTATAGGGATAAACATCTATGGGGATAAACATTTATGAAAAATACGCAAGTTTGATAAAAAAGTCAAAAAAGCGGAGATATGGAAAGAGGAAGAGAGTCGATACCACCAAAGCTCCTTAGCTGAGACGGCTATGCATAGTCTCAAAACCATATTTGGTGGCAACTTGTCTATCACGTGCAATCAAAAGTCAAATCACAGAAGCTTTTATAATATGCAAGATATTCAATATGATGAAAACTCCTTCTGTTTTATAAAATAACTACTTTCTCTGGGGTAATCATATTCTGGGGGAGAATTTGTGCAACAACGCCCTTTCTAAGCAAAGAATACAAGAAACTTACTCTAGTCTAAAAATAACGAATATTGAGTTACTAAACTTCAGTAAAATTAAGCATCCCCCTCTCAATCCAAAAACATATTTGAATATCAGATGAGGAAGAAAAATATTGTTGTTAATATCACCCCTGCAGAGGGAGTGGTCATGTGATCTTTCTCTCTTTTTAGCTGAGTAGATTTATTTGGTAATTGCCTTGGCATGTGATTACTAGGTTTTAGACCAGCCTACCCATTTTATTGGTAGGAGGTTGGTTGTTGAGTATGCCACGGAACTATTTCTTTGGTTTTTCTGTTTTTCAGGTGAGCTTTTGAATAGTTTTGAAATAGAATTTTATAAACTGGAGATAAGAGATGAAGAAACTTCTTTTTTTACTCGTGATTGCTATGATAGCATTCACTACTATCCTTTGCCCTGGTAAAAAAGGAGCAGAAGGTGATGCCTCTGTTGAAGAAGGTACCGTTGAAGAGGGTCAAACTGAGCCTGCTTCTGAAGGTACTGACGGAGCTGGAGAATCTGGAGAATCTGGAGAATAATTCAATTTTCCTATTTTTGAGCAAAAAGGTCGGCCCTGCTTTGTCAGAGCCGGCCTTTTTTTTTTATATTCTAGTACTGTAAACAAGCCCTATTATATCTGCTAATAAAATTCTCTGTAAAAGAACCCATATTTTTGTCTCTCCCTTCCCTCTTCTGTTTTGTGTATCCACTTATCTTTGAACGAAAATAAGGATGCTTCCTCTTTATTATTTTTTATAATACTCAATTCAATTTGTTCTGTACTTTCGATGTTGGAAACACTACCAAAACCACGATCATGTTCTTGCTCAATATTTTGATAACTAAAATAGGCCGCTGTAAGAAGAAAAAAAATACTGAGCCCAAGACTATAGCCACTAAAACTTGCATTTGCATTTTCGTTTGTTAGTTCTTCAGATCTGTAGTATAAACTACCCAAATAAAATCCTAAAGATGCCCCTATGCTGTAAAAACTAAGATCAGAATAACCAAGATTCCCAATAGCGTATCTCTCACTCGTATAATAATCGAGGGTATCCCCTTTTTTCATTTTGATCTGGATGCTTCGCCTCTTTTGTTTTTCTAATCCTGTTTCATCTGTTTCATCTGTTCCAATGGATAACCCCATATAATGATTGATATAACCCTTTTTTCTGAAAGATAGTTGATGTGTTCCTTTGGGTAATTTTTTTATTTGGAAAGGAGTTTTTCCTATGAACTTTAAATTTAAATAAACATTTGCTCCGCTGGGAAGGCTTTCAAAAAAGTAATCTGTTTTTACTCCTTTGCTTTTTTTATTCTGAATGCGATAATAATTTTTTTGAGTCGATGCCACTTGAATAGATGTTGAGACCGTTTCATATCCATCCTGAACAAGACGTAAGTCATACTTACCCGGTAATACTTTTCGCGAAAGAGGAGTACGGCCTAAATAAATATTATCCAAATATACCATAGCACCTTTCACACTACTTTGCAGAACAAACTCAACAGCTTTTTTACCTAAAAGAAATTTTTCGATTTTTTGGATTGCAGTAGATAATTTATTATAGGGACGCTCTCTTTCAAATTCTACAGAAAACGATAGCTTCTCCCCAGAAATAGAATTGTATGCAATGAAATTATATAATAAAGTCTTTTCTCTTCTTGGGGATAAAGAAGGAACAGAAGAAATACGACCAGTCACAATATACTCAACTTGAAATTTTTTGGCAGCTCCTAAAAGACCTTTATCCAACCATCCCTTGAGTATTAGGGGAGAGACTTTTTTCTTTTTAACAAAAAGTTGGGTATATTGTTTTCCTTTTGCCTCCATTGACATGCCAATATTTACTTGTTTTGTATACTGATAGTATAAGTTTTTTTTGGCTTTCTTAGCTTCTTTAGGTTGCTCCGGAGAAACATAAAGCAACTGTTGAGGATATTTCGTTGTTACATAGTAAGCAATATTTTTCAGATTACCAGCTATGAAATTAGAAGCTGTTATAGCTAGGTGATCAAACAAAGGCTCACCTGTTTCATTGTACATGGGTAGCACCAATAAGACACGCCCTTTCTCATAAAAATGTAATGTGATTGGAGAATTTTTATCGGAAGATTTTTTTGGAAATTTCTTTTTTGTATCAGAGTAAATCCCTTGAAATGGAAGTAAAAAGAAAAAAACAAAAATACAAGACTTTATTAACATTAATAAAAAAAACAAATATCGAAAAGAAAAATCCATAACATCGAAACTACTGCCCACTTATTTATTTCAAGTCTTTTACATGACAATTTCTATACTAAAAACAAGGAAAAGTTAAAATTACTTTGATCCGATAAGATAATATGGTTTTTTTTCAAAATAATAGGAGAAAAGAAAAAAAAGTTTATTCATTAAAAAGTAGCTACCCTACCCCTTATCTACTCATACGTATTTTTTCATTTATTTTATTTCCAATTGGATTTATCTGGCCCCAAAACCTTCGAGAGTTACCTCAAATAACGGGACCGATCATAAAAAATGAAGACCCTGTACATTCTATTTCTCCAAAGAAAAACAACCCCATAAGTGAACTGCATATACAAGCTAATCGATCATCCAATAAAAAAGAAAAGCTAGAACTGACAAAAAAAAAATTACATAAATCTTTAGGGGGTAAAAAAGCCAAAATACAAATTTTAAAAGGAAGGGAGAAAAAAAATATTTCGACTTTATCCCCTTCTCTAGCTCTTTCCATAAAATATTTAGACAAGCAAACACCTTCTATACCTATCAAATACTCTATTCCAGATTACTACCTCCCAGATTACTACCTCCCAGATTACTACCATGGTTTATATATAAATAATTATACTGCGCGTAAATCCCGTCGATATGAAAAGTTACTCACACAAGCACACAATAGGCAAATGAATGTAATTGTTGCTGATATCCAACCCCATTTTCCTGAAAAAAAATTCATTACCAAAGTGAGACAGATGGGTTTTCATCTTGTTGCTCGTATTGTTGTTTTCCCGGGAGGAATCAAAAAATCACTCCCTACAGAGAGTGATTTACAAAAAATCTATGCTTTGATACAGAAAAGTGCACAAAATGGCTTTAACGAAATTCAATTAGATTACATACGCTTTGCCGATGAAAAGCCAAAGAGACCCCCTTCCTTAAATATTTCTCTGAAAGAACGCTATGCGTACATCGAAAGCATTCTGAAGAAAGTCCGTACCCAACTAAAGCCTTATGGCATACCATGGGGAGCAGATTTGTTTGGAAGGGTCTCTTTTAATCAAAATGACAGAATTGGACAAACAATAGAATTATTCTCTCGCTATGCAGATGTATTGTACCCCATGCTTTATCCCTCCCATTTCTACGGAATGCCAGAAAAAATCAAAAATCCCTATACAACTATTTTTACTGGTATAAAACATTCTATTGCGAGAATAAAAAAAATCGAGAAGCGAACACATGTTGTTGCCTATATACAAGCTTTCAAAATGAAAATAGCCCCAAGTAAGCTATCTTTTACAGATTATATTTACAAACAAATCGCGGGGGCAAAGGATGCCGGAGGGAACGGCTATGTGGCATGGAATGCACGCAATCATTATACTCCTTTTTTTCAGGCTCTGGATAAATACAGGCTGAATAGAAAAAATCTATTCCAAAAATAAATTTCCGACCTTATCTATTTATAAGAGCCTATAAACTGGCGGGGCAGACGGGATTTGAACCCGCGACCTCCGATGTGACAGACCGGCACTCTAACCAACTGAGCTACTACCCCAAGCTTACGACAGAAAAACTAAAGAGATCAAAGTAGTCAAACCATTCATATGATTACCACAGGGAATTCTTTCTATGATAATGATAATGATAACGATAACGATAACGACAACGATACCGATAACGATAACTTTCCATGCTGTTTTCCAGTATAGACAGTTCTTATTTAGAGTGAAAAACTGACCCTAGTTTTTAGTGTAAATCACTGACCATATTCCCTAAACGCTCTAATCCTTTTTTTATATCCTCATCTCCTAGAGCATAAGATAAACGAATCGCACGGTCATTACCAAAAGCTATTCCGGGAACAGCCGCAACATCATATTTTTCTAGAAGATGACTACAAAAGACTTGAGAATTTGAAACTGAAGAAGTGGAAGAATTTGGATACTGAGCTAGTGTTTTTTTTAAAATATCTTGGAAAGCACTGAGTTGACAAACTTCATAAATATCTGGAAAGACATAAAAGGCCCCTTGGGGGCGTGGCACTGTAACCCCAGTCATAGAAGAGAGCATCTCATGCACAAGATTTCGCCTACGAGAAAAAACTTTAACCATATCTACAACACAATCTTGAGTACCTGTCAAAGCAGCAATGGCTGCCGCTTGAGAAATCGAACATGGATTGGAAGTGGATTGACCTTGGATTTTATCCATAGCAGAAATCATCTCTTTAGGAGCTGCACAAAAACCAATACGCCATCCCGTCATACTATAGGCCTTACTAACCCCGTTCACTAAAAAACAACGCTCTTTTAGATCAGGTATTAGCATCGCTAAATTATAAAATTTCAAATCATCGTATACAATGTGTTCATATATATCATCTGATACGATCAAAATATCTTGCCTGTCTTGTAAAACTTGACCTATAGCGAGTAACTCGTCTTTTTTGTAAGCGACACCGGTGGGATTACAGGGTGAATTTAGAATCAACATCTTCGTGTGAGGGGTAATCGCTTCCCTAAGCCGATCTGCAGTTAAAAGATAATTATTTTCTAAGGAACAATGAATGAGAATAGGATTCGCATCGGCCAATTTCACTTGATCTACGTAAGATACCCAATAGGGGGCTGGAATTAAAACCTCATCTCCTGCGTTTAAGCTCGCCATAAACACGTTATATAGGATTTGTTTGCCACCATTCGCCGCCATAACTTCATCCAAACTATAATCTAGCCCATTATCTCTTTGAAATTTATGTATAATGGCCTTCTTCATTTCTGGACTACCACCAGAGGCCGTGTATTTTGTTTGGCCCCTATCAATCGCTAGTTTAGCCGCTTCTTTAATCGGAGCAGGAGTGTCAAAATCAGGCTCACCTGCACCAAAACTAACAAGATCTTTACCAGCCGCTTTTAACTCTTTTGCTTTCGCTGTTATGGCTAAAGTGGCTGAGGGTTGAATTCGCCCCATACGTTCTGCGATTTGTATTGCCATATTATATTTTCAATTTAGTTTTTCTGTAAGCTATCACAATAAAGAAACATTCTAAAATCAATAATTCTTGAATAGCTATTTACATAAATAGACATAAATAGGGTCGCCAAGCAACATAGCCTTTTATGCAAATCATTTGTTGTCTACACTTTTCTATAACGGGAAGCGTTGCAAAATACAGAAAAGTCAAAAAATGCCTTAAATCTATGATGCACAGTACTTTATTTGCAATTATTTATATTTCACAATGGCCCCATATTATCTATACTTCAATATAGGCTTCAATATAGGCTTCAATATAGACTTCACTATAGACTTCAATATAGACTTGAATATAGACTTGAATGCCCAAGTGCAACACATTTGATTTTCAGCTCTATTCTCAATTAGGCAATAGGAGTAGATTTCTTTGATTTCGAAAAAATTTATTTTCTAGTGATTTTTCTAAGATTCAAGCCTTTCTCATCAATTGAGCTTACCCCAAAAAAAGTAGACACTGTTTTTGGATATAATCCATATTTTACTTCTTCCATTCTAACAATTCTAACAATTCTAACAATAGTATCTTTTTTCAGTATCTTTTTTCAGTATCTTTTTTCAAAATTTAGCTGGAAAATTAGTAATGAAAATAGGCTTTGGCCATTTGCCTTACAGAAACCCTCGCCTCGTACTGAAAAAATAAAAGCCTATTTATTTTTATGCAAGTTGCTCTTTATCAACCAGAAATTCCTCCCAACACGGGAAACATTGGCCGTTTGTGTCATTGCACAAAAACGGCTCTCCATATCATTGGTAAACCGAGCTTTGACCTTAGTGAAAGATCGGTCCGTCGTGCCGGACTCGATTATTGGGAACACTTACATCTAGATCTACATCCAAACTGGGAAGGCTTCCGCAGTTTTATCAGAGACCAATATTGCGTAGAAAACAAAAAAAAGTGCATCTTACTTTTCACTCGCTTTGCAAAAAATGTTTACACAAGCCACCCTTATTCTGAGTCAGACATACTTGTGTTCGGAGGAGAGAGCCAAGGCCTACCGGAAAAAATTTGTGAAGAAATTAAAGGAGAAGATGAAAATCACCTACTCCGTATACCCGTATCTTCTCAGTGTCGCTCTCTAAATCTCAGTAATGCCGTGGCGATAGTCCTTTATGAAGCACTTCGACAACAAAACTTTTTGGGACTAGATAACAGCTATCCTTCTTAACCGTATTTTCATTCTGCCCAAGAAAATCTATAAGAAAGTCCATAAGAAACCCATGAGAAAATCTATAAGAAAGTCCATAAGAAAATCTATAAGAAAGTCCATGAGAAATCCATGAGAAAATCTATAAGAAAGTCCATGAGAAATCCATGAGAATATCTATAAGAAAGTCCATGAGAAATCCATGAGAAAATCTATAAGAAAATCCATGAGAAATCCATGAGAAAATCCATGAGAAAATCCATAAGAAAATCCATGAGAAATCCATGAGAAATCCATGAGAAAATCTATAAGAAAGTCCATGAGAAATCCATGAGAAATCCATGAGAAAATCCATGAGAAAATCTATGAGAAATCCATGAGAAAATCCATGAGAAAATCTATAAGAAAGTCCATAAGAAATCCATGAGAAAATCTATAAGAAAATCCATGAGAAATTCATGAGAAAGTCCATAAGAAATCCATAAGAAAATCCATGAGAAAATCTATAAGAAAGTCCATAAGAATATCTATAAGAATATCTATGAGAAATTCATGAGAAATTCATGAGAAAATCCATAAGAAATCCATAAAGAAAATCCATGAGAAATTCATGAGAAATTCATGAGAAATCCATGAAGAATAATTTCAATAAAGAATAATTTCAATTGAATTATTCCAATTAGCATATAGTCCTCCCCTAAAACAACAGAATAATTGGATCCAGTTATTCTGTTTATAACACAAAATACATATCCATTTATTCCTATTTTAAAATTTTCTGAATTTACGCAATAGTCATATAGAGCAATAGGGGTATGAATGCATCGTCTACTCATTGTGACAGATTTCTTTCACCCAGATCCTGGGAGTCTAGAGGCCTTTTTTACGACCATTGCCAACAAATGGCAATCCCAGAGAGTTGAAGTCATTTTTATCCAACAAAAAGAAATCAAAAAAAAGGGTTATAAAAGTATTGCAGATCAAAAAAAAATCACTCATAGTGAAAAGCAAAATTATACCCTTTTTGGCGTACCATTCCCTCGCCTATCCACGAGAATCAAAACTTTTTTTTTAGATGGTGAAGAATCTATATATAGTCTTTTTATAAAACGCTTACATTTTTTTTCGCCTGATTGTATTTTATTTAGTAATCCCTCTTTACGAAACTATGTACTCGCTAAAAAAGCCATCAAAAGTAACATTCCTTATTCTCTCCTCTTACATGCAGGTAATCTGTACAATAATATAGACAGGATACATATCTTTAATCGTCGCTTTATTCAAAAAAGTACTACTGTCTTCACTTTTTCTTGGTATATAGCGAGAGTCGCTATACAAGCAGGTATTCCTGCCCAAAAAATTTACGTATTACCTCCCAGTTTTGCAGTACGCTGGAAAAAAGCTAAAATAACAGACATACCAGATTGGCTTAGGGTACGTATCATGAGAAAAACTGTTATACTTAGCGTTGGTCCTTTAGTACCCCGAAAAGGAATCGATGAGGCCATAAAGATAATGAAAACTCTGGTGAAAAAACATAAAAATATACATTATGTTATAGCTGGATCTGGACCAGAATTATCGTACTTGGAAGAATGTAGAGTCATTCATAAACTTGAAGATCATATCAGTTTTACAGGCCTTGTGGACGATCATACACTGGGAGAGCTTTTTAGGCGTGCCTACCTCTTTTTGCAACCGGGTAGAGTTTGCGACAATGACAATGAAAGCCTAGGAACTGTGTTTATGGAAGCCGCTTGGTTTGGAGTTCCTGTAATCACAAAAAAAATGGGGGGGATTGAAGAAGTTGTTCTAGATAAAGTTAGTGGTTTTATCACCGCAATTGATGGCGAGCAAGAGATTTTTGAGAGAACGAATGAACTGCTAAATACTCCTAAACTACAAATCAAAATGGGTGAAAAAGCCAAAAAGCTAGCACGAAAATGCTTTCTAAACCAAGATATCTGTAAACATATAAACAAGCACCTTCTCTAAACTCTTAAATAAAATACCATCTCCTAATAATGGGGTCATTGTTTCCCAATACAAATTATCTGAGCTGTCTGGCTACAATCAATGCTTGCTTGACTAATGACCCTTCCTCTCATCACCCTTCCCATCTTGCTGGATGAATTATCGTCAGCGTTTTCACAATTATCATTATGATAGTCCCCATTGGAATCAGTAAAGCTCCATATATTCGTAGTTGAAGTAATTGCAGCCGTCTGCGAGATAAGGTTCATAGCCACGGCACTAACGCTTCCACTACGTAGGGTAGAGAACTCTTCAATTTTTGTAGTCGTCTCTAATTTATCACCAGTCGAAACATAGATTGTTATCTCATCATCTTTGTCTAGCCCAAGGCTATTCACCAAGTTTCTAAATTTACGTTTATTCGTAGAAGCAAAAATTGAAGCCGCCACATAATCATCTTTCCTAAGGGCCTCATCAAGATCAGTCTTTCCTGTCTCCAACTGATTCTGACAAAAGTTGAAGCCAAAAATTCCATCCTGTGGACCACCACTCCAAATGGCTATTTTTGTATCATTCCTAGAGCAAAAAGGAAAAAGTGCAAATAAAACAATACACAGAAAAGAAGATAAAAGACTACGCCTATTCAGCATCCCAGCATGTGGAATAGAAAAAAAACTAGTCTTCTCATAGAAAACCGACATACGCTACTTACACATGTCTATTTGTCTTTATTGTCAATAAAAAAATAGACATCAATTGTAGAATGAGCTATGCACTGAGTTGTTTGTTTCTTGAGAAGGCATAGGCGACAAAAACACATCCTGTGTTTCCTGTGTTTTCTTTCTTATTGTCCATAGTTGTTTGACTATCGCTCTGTCTATATACCTTTAGGCCTTATTTTACAGCCGCTTGGACGATTTGCTAATGCGTCTAGCTCATTACAGGCTCTGAATTTTCTTAGCCAAAAATAAAAAGTATTATGGTATACTCCAAAGTTTTATAGCAGACTCCATACAGACTCCATACAGACTCCATACAGACTCCATACAGACTCCATGCGTAGTACTCATGCATACGACAGCCAAAACGGATATTTTTGGCTGTCATCATTTCAAGCCTAGGCCTGCTTTACGACGGATTTCTGCATCCCTTACGCAAAACAAATTTCTCGTGATGATTTGTATTTCTGTTGAGTAGTCTTGCATGACCCCCACTCTCTCTACTGGCGAACGGCGTTTTACAGCCAGACTATAATTTCTTCTTGCCCTTAAACAGCCAAATTTAGCGGCTTTATTCGCGTTGTATTTATGAGCGATTGGACGATTGGGCGATTGGGCGATTTTTGATTAGCCAATAGGCCCTGATCTCTTTGTTCCCATGTATCCTCTTTGTGTCTTCTTTGTATCTTCTTTAGATTTTATAACGGTAGAATCTAAAGGATGGAAGGCTCCTCTATTATTGCCTCTTATAAAGATCAGCACTCTTGTCGAATTCAATCACCCCCCGATTGCTTATAGCGGCTTCACCTATTTGAGTGTAAAGCTCACGAGGACTGACTGAAGTTTTTATATAATAAGCGCCTAAATACCGTTTCTCCATGCCCTGCTGGGGTGCTGGTGTACCCTGCCGGTTTGGCCTCACCCGAGTGCTCGCGGGAGCTAGAGCTAGTAGATCAACCGTCTTATTCTTCGTAACCCCACTCACACCCATAATACCATTTAGTTGAGTCTCTCCAAGCGTTGTTCTTGCAACAGCTTCGACCGAGTTCAAAGTGTAGTCAATTTCTGTGCCATTCAGTCCCCTTTGAGTGCCAATCGCAACAAGATAATTTGATGAACCTATAGTAATATTATACTGGGAAGTAATGACAATATCTAACATCCCATCGCAACCAGGTGCTGGGTTCCCTAGATAAACTTCTTGTAAGTGCGTGAGGGCAGTAGAGCTGGTAAAAGTGTATGTCTCTCTCTCGCTACCAGCAACGGGCGACGATATGGCCATGCCAGTCTTGAAGGTTCTACATAAATCTCCTTTCCAAGTGCCAATGATTGGATCAGCAGCAGATCCATCGTCGCTATTGCTTGAACAGTTTAGAACTGCCAAAGCTGTGAGTAATACAAAGAGAATTTTTATTAGTTTCATCATGGTACTGTTTATAAAAGAATGCACAGAGATTGTCAACAAAAACTATTTTTTATGATAATATCCAAAAAGAGACCATACGCAATTCTTGACGCAAGCGTCCAAAAAATGCCTCTATTCTTGTTGCACATAGTCGTTTGACTATCGCTTTGTCTATATGTTTAGGCCTTATTTTACAGCTGCTTGGACGATTTGCTAATGCATCTAGCTCACAACAAATGAAAGACGGACGCAAGGTCCTCACGCTTGGACGATTTGCTAATGCGTCTAGCTCACAACAAATGAAAGACGGACGCAAGGTCCTCACGCTTGGACGATTTGCTAATGCGTCTAGCTCATTACAGGCTCTGAATTTTCTTAGCCAAGAATAAAAAGTCCTATGGTATACTCCAAAGTTTTATAGCAGACTCCATACAGACTCTGTGCATACTCCATACATACTCCATACATACTCCATGCGTAGTACTCATGCATACGACAGCCAAAATGGATATTTTTGGTTGTCATCATTTCAAGCCTAGGCCTGCTTTACGACGGATTTTTGTATTCCTTACGCAAGACAAATTTCTCGTGATGATTTGTATTTCTGTTGAGTAGTCTTGCATGATCCCCACTCTCTACTGGCGAACGGCGTTTTACAGCCATACTATAATTTCTTCTTGCTCTTAAACAGCCAAATTTAGCGGCTTTATTTGAGTTGTATTTATGAGCGATTGAATGTTCGAGCGATTATTGGACGATTGGACGATTGGACGATTGGACGATTGGACGATTGGACAATTGAGCGATTGAGCGATTTTTGATTAGCCAATAGGCCCTGATCTCTTTGTTCCCATGTATCTTCTTTGTATCTTCTTTGTATCTTCTTTAGATTTTATAACGGTAGAATCTAAAAAACAGAAGGCTCCTCTATTATCGCCTCTTATAATACTCATTATCTTTTAATTTAAGATCTCGTGACATATTAGTATTAACCGATGCACCTATTTTAGTGTAAAGCTGCTGAGGACTGACTGAAGTTTTTATATAATAAACGCCGAAATATAGTCCTCCTCGACTTGGCCTCACCAAAGAGTGTTGGGGAGCTATATTTAGTAGATCAACCGTACTACCTTGCGTAACCGAAGGCATAACGCGAAGTAGAATCGATAGTAGCATCGCTCCATTCCCTGTTCTTGCAAAAGCTTCGACCGAGTTCAAATTGTAGTCAATTTCTGAGCCATTCACTGTATCAGTGACCGTTGAGCCGGAAACAAGTTTAACAGGCTGATTTGATGAAGCTATAGTAATATCATACTGGGAAGTAATGTCAGCATCTGAGTTCCCAGTGCATTTAGGTACTAGGGAGCTAGCCTGTTGAAAAACTTTTCGTACGTGCGTGAGAGTAGAGCTGGTAAAAGTGTATGTCACTCTCTCGCTGTTTAAATTGATCACTTTACAGGTCGTCCAAGTGCCAATGATAGAAACAGTAGCAGATTCATCGTCGCTATTGCTTGAACAGTTCAGAACTGCCAAAGCTGTGAGTAATACAAAGAGAATTTTTACTAGTTTTACTATTTTCATTATGGGCACTATTGATAAAAGAATACGCAGAGATTGTCAATGAAAACTATTTTTTACGATAATATCCAAAAAGAGACCATACGCAATTCTCGACGCAAGCGTCCAAAATGCCTCTATTCCTGTTGCGCATAGTCGTTTGACTATCGCTTTGTCTATATACCTTTAGGCCTTATTTTACAGCCGCTTGGACGATTTGCTAATGCATCTAGCTCACAACAAATGAAAGACGGACGCAAGGTCCTCACGCTTGGACGATTTGCTAATGCGTCTAGCTCACAACAAATGAAAGACGGACGCAAGGTCCTCACGCTTGGACGATTTGCTAATGCGTCTAGCTCACAACAAATGAAAGACGGACGCAAGGTCCTCACGCTTGGACGATTTGCTAATGCGTCTAGCTCACAACAAATGAAAGACGGACGCAAGGTCCTCACGCTTGGACGATTTGCTAATGCGTCTAGCTCACAACAAATGAAAGACGGACGCAAGGTCCTCACGCTTGGACGATTTGCTAATGCGTCTAGCTCACAACAAATGAAAGACGGACGCAAGGTCCTCACGCTTGGACGATTTGCTAATGCATCTAGCTCACAACAAATGAAAGACGGACGCAAGGTCCTCACGCTTGGACGATTTGCTAATGCGTCTAGCTCACAACAAATGAAAGACGGACGCAAGGTCCTCACGCTTGGAGGATTTGCTAATGCATCTAGCTCACAACAAATGAAAGACGGACGCAAGGTCCTCACGCTTGGACGATTTGCTAATGCGTCTAGCTCACAACAAATGAAAGACGGACGCAAGGTCCTCACGCTTGGACGATTTGCTAATGCGTCTAGCTCACAACAAATGAAAGACGGACGCAAGGTCCTCACGCTTGGACGATTTGCTAATGCATCTAGCTCACAACAAATGAAAGACGGACGCAAGGTCCTCACGCTTGGACGATTTGCTAATGCATCTAGCTCACAACAAATGAAAGACGGACGCAAGGTCCTCACGCTTGGACGATTTGCTAATGCATCTAGCTCACAACAAATGAAAGACGGACGCAAGGTCCTCACGCTTGGACGATTTGCTAATGCATCTAGCTCACAACAAATGAAAGACGGACGCAAGGTCCTCACGCTTGGACGATTTGCTAATGCATCTAGCTCACAACAAATGAAAGACGGACGCAAGGTCCTCACGCTTGGACGATTTGCTAATGCATCTAGCTCACAACAAATGAAAGACGGACGCAAGGTCCTCACGCTTGGACGATTTGCTAATGCATCTAGCTCACAACAAATGAAAGACGGACGCAAGGTCCTCACGCTTGGACGATTTGCTAATGCGTCTAGCTCATTACAGGCTCTGAATTTTCTTAGCCAAGAAAAAAAAGTATTATGGTATACTCCAAAGTTTTATAGCATACTCCATACAGACTCCATACAGACTCCATACAGACTCCATGCATACTCCATGCGTAGTACTCATGCATACGACAGCCAAAACGGATATTTTTGGTTGTCATCATTTCAAGCCTAGGCCTGCTTTACGACGGATTTTTGTATTCCTTCTTACGCAAGACAAATTTCTCGTGATGATTTGTATTTCTGTTGAGTGGTCTTGCATGATCCCCACTCTCTCTACTGGCGAACGGCATTTTACAGCCAGACTATAATTTCTTCTTGCTCTTAAACAGCCAAATTTAGCGGCTGTATTCGCGTTGTATTTATGAGCGATTGAATGTTCGAACGATTATTGGACGATTGGGCGATTGGGCGATTGGGCGATTGAGCGATTGAGCGATTTTTGATTAGCCAATAGGCCCTGATCTCTTTGTTGCCATGTATCTTTTTTGTGTCTTCTTTGTATCTTCTTTAGATTTTATAACGGTAGAATCTAAAGAACGGAAGGCTCCTCTATTATCGCCTCTCATAAACATCAGTAGTGGCTAACCTAGACCGTGTTGGAACAGTAGCACCAGTATGAAGAAGATCCAGTCTAGTGTAAAGCTGGTGCGGACTGACTGAAGTGTCTATATAATAAACGCCTGAATACAGTGTATTCGTCCCCTGGCTTGGCCTCGTCAGCTGGTGAGGTAGAGATAGGTCCTGCGAACCCTCCATAATAGGTGCACCATTCATAATAAGTAAACTAGTTAGCCCTAGCCCAAAATTGGTATTTATCGCAGTTACTGCAGCGGATCCATTCGCCCGACCCGATCCTGATCCTCGGCGTACAGCAGCTTTGGCCGATTTCCAAGTGTAGTTAATTTCTGAGCCATTCACTGTCATTTCCGAGCCCGGGGGAAAGCCAATCGTAACAGACGCAGATGAACCTATAGTAATATTATACCGGGAAGTAATCTCAGCACTTGATTCCGCTGAGCAGTTAGGTGGTGCGCCTGGCTGGAGGAAGGAGGGTATATAAACTTCTCGTAAGTGCATGAGGGTAGAGCTGGTAAAAGTGTATGTCTCTCTCTCGGCACCAATCGGGGTGCCCCCCAGACTCAGGGGCCCAGTGAATAGCCTACATTTCCCTTTCCAAGTGCCAATGATTGGATCGATTGGATCGATTGGACCAGCAGCAGATCCATCGTTGCCATTGCTTGAACAGTTTAGAACTGCCAAAGCTGTGAGTAATACAAAGAGAATTTTTACCAGTTTCATCGTGGTACTGTTTATAAAAGAATGCACAGAGATTGTCAATGAAAATTCTTTCTTAATTATTTCTTTCTTATTGATAATATCCAAAAAGAGACCATACGCAATTCTTGACGCAAGCGTCCAAAAAATGACTCTATTCACGAATATTCATGAGAATGTCCATAGTAGAGAATATATGAGAATATATGAGAATACATGAGAATACATGAAAAACAAATCATTGCTAAAATTTTACGCAACTATCGTAGTGCGTGGTTCGTTTTTTTTATGCATAGCCAAATCCATAGCTAAATCAATAGGTCATAAATTTACTTTTTGAGTAAAAAAGTGTCCATATTAGAACTGATGTGAGTCACATAATTTTTTGAAAGTGCTCGTTTTTGCGGGTTTTGAGAAACATTATTGGAAAAGCGATTGGAAAGTCTATTTGGATCGACTATCCATAATGCTTCATAGCCTTTTTGTTTTTCTACTAGCCTTTTTCCTTGTTTGAGTGAGAGTACCATCAAACTTGTGGCCAGTGCATCGCTCCTCATACACAGAGGCCCAACAACTGTTACGGCTATAATGTTATTTTGGACGGGATGGCCTGTGCGAGGGTCTAGTATATGAGAATACAATCGATTAGAACGCCTAAAGTAGTTGCGGTATTCACCTGAACTTGCCATAGACATATTCACCAGACGAACTATACGATACAGTGACAAACGTTTCCCTTCATAATTTGGTTTTTCAATGGCAATATGCCAGGGTAATTTTCTCCCTTTTTTTCTACCCACTCGAACTTCTCCACCTATCTCGACCATATAAGAAAAGAACTTCTCTTCTTCCAAAATTATAGCCACCTCATCTACGGCATAACCCTTGGCAATGGCACTCAGATTGATTTGTAAAAGGGGTTTTTCTTTTTGTATCCATCTTTCATTCGCAAATATTTTTAAAAACGATAGACCACTTCTCTCCATGGCTCGTTTGATTTTTTGTGATTTAGGAATTCGATGATTTTTTTTTCCCCCACCTTTATTCTTAGAAACTCCAAATCCCCAAAGTAAAAAGACTTCTTCCCTAGCCGGATCAAAAGCTCCACTTGTTAGCATGTAGATTTTCTTGGCTTCTTTCAAAACAGTCAAAAAAGCCATCGAGACTGGAAAAGGTTGTTGGCCTCTGTCTTTGTTGAAGCGTTGTATTTCACTATCATCACGCCAAGTAGACATAGAAAGATCTATTTTTTGTAATTTTTTTTGGATTTTATTCCGAACGTCTTCTATCTTTTGTTTTGTTTCATGATCAAAAACTGTAAGAAATATTTTAATAGTGAAGCTAGTTCCAAATGTAAAACCGCTCAGGGTCACTTGCTCTCTTTGTGATGTTTTTTTTGGTGATATTTTTTTTGGTGATGTTTTTTTTATAAAGAGCTCTTTTTGATAATTAGGGTGGCTTTCTTCTTGCTTTTCCCTTTTCTTGCAAACGCAAGAGAAAGGCAAAACAAACACAAAGCAAATGAACAGGGCATTCTGTATTTTATGAAGCAAAGCCAAAACTAGTTATAAAGAAACTCGTATATTTTTTAATTGCCCCTATACAAAAGAACGCCACTTTTCTAGAATAGAAAGGCCACATCCATTCTTTATGGCTTCTAGGCAAGCTTGGGCCGATTCTTTTAAATTAGAAGAGCAAACAAGGGAATGGAGAAAGGCAGCGTTCATAGCCACGGCATGATTTTCTGCATCATTTGCCTTCCCTTCAAGAAAGCGTAAACCACGATGAAGGGCCTCGTTAGGACCAGAAATTTGCAAATCTTCTTTTTTATGGAGGGGAAACCCAAAGTCTCCCGGTTCTATCTCCCCGCTTTCTTGGATCTTTCCCTCTCCCACACGTATAAAGTGCGTGGGAGCTGACCAAGAAACTTCATCCAAGCCATCAGAAGAAAAAACAATATATGCCTTTTTTCCTAGCTCCCTGAGAGCCTCCGCAATCACTTCTTGAAAGGACTTTTGAAAAACACCGACAAGCTGATGAGTAACTGGAGCTGGATTTGTAATGGGACCTAGTAGATTAAAGACGGTTCGCACACCAAGTGCTTTTCTTACCGGAATAGCGTATTTCATAGCAGGATGCCAATTTGGAGCAAACAAAAAGGTAATCCCAATCTTTTCTAGACATTGCCTGACCTTTTGATGCGTATATTCCAATTTTATACCCAATGCCTCTAAAAGATCTGCCGATCCACTCTGACTAGAAACAGCCCTATTCCCATGCTTTGCCACCGGTATATCCAAAGAAGCCAGTACAATTGCAGAAAGAGTCGATATATTCAAAGTAGAAGCCCCATCACCCCCTGTTCCACAGGTATCGCATAAAATAGGATAAGAGAGGGAGCCACTGGGCCAAGGTGTCGCAACTTCACGCATAACTCTGGCAAAGCTTGCCATTTCTGTCCCGGTTTCCCCTTTACTAGCTAAGGTCGAGAGTATGGCTGCCGTACATATTTCTCCAGCTTCTCCCGTTACGATAGACCGCATTAAGGCTTCGGCTTCATCAGAATTGAGATTCTCTTTTTGTATTAGTTTATTGAGAAATTGGACGCTCATAAAAAGATAGTTGTTGCTATTTACAATAAATCGTATATTTATAATATTCTACGTGAATACTGTAAAAATACCGTAAAAATACAGCAAAATAGAAAAGATAAATGCAAGCTCATAAGACATATATTATGAGGGTAATAGAAGTACAAACGCTATGAAACAGCTTCGCCTTGTCACCTATAATATTCACAAAGGAATTGGTGTAGATCACCAGTACCACTTAGACCGGATTATAAAGATCTGTAAAAATACAAAAGCCGACTTTATTGCACTACAAGAAGTGAGTTCACACTTTCCCCGTTCTCAGAATGATCCCATGGCAGAAATACTCTCTCAAGAGCTCAATATGTTTTATAAGCTTGGTTTGAACGTGAATTTAAGAAAAGGAGCCTATGGAAATGCTAGTCTATCTCGCCATCCCATCCTCACGAGTCAAAATTATGATATATCCCTACATTTTAAAAAAAAAAGAAGCTGTTTAGCGACTCAAATTCAATTCTTTGGTGAAAATTTACTCATCCTAAACATACATCTTGGATTAGCCAATTTCGAAAGGCGTCGCCAAATGCAAAAAATCATTGAATACGCCCAACAGAACAAATTTCAAAATATGCCACTTATACTGATGGGCGATACCAATGATCATGGACACAAGCTCACATCCATTATTCAGAAAGCAGGGCTTCGAGACATTGTAACAGAAAAACCCCTCAATGATACGAATGAAAGCCTTCTTTCTGAAACAGATCGGGAAGAAATTAACTCAAAGCATCGAGTATTATATAAAAAAATGGGTCTGAAATTGATGAAAAAAAAGAAAAAACGGATGTATACCTTCCCTTCCTACGCCCCTATTTTACGATTGGACAAAGCCTTTGTTAGTCCACACTGGACAATACAAGAACAATATGTGATAGAGGATCAGCTAACTCGAATATCCTCTGATCACCTCCCCTTGTATATGGAGCTAAGCTTAAAGGAAAAAAATTAGAAAAAGGTGACTTTTCTCCAAACAATGTTCTACATCAAAAAAAATCTGTTTTAGATTTTAATTTTTTGTATTTCCACATTAACACCACCTGCCACAAAACAATTTTTACATCCATAAATTTGGACCTGCCGTTTTTGTCCCCCTCCTAGTTCTGGTCCCATTCCACACATCAAATATTCATCATTCAAAAGAAGGCTGTTACATAAGGGACAAGAGCGCGTTAAAGCTTTAGGCTGAAAAGAAGAACTTTGTGAATTCGAAGACATTTTTGAAGAATCATCTTTTCCATTTGATTTTCCATTTGATTTTCCATTTCTTTTACTGATACTCATTTGTATATTTTCTTTCAAGCGAATGAGGTGCAAAAAAAGAAGGAGACTGCAAGAGAAAGCTACAATACCAAAAAAAATCATCATACACTGTGAGAATCGTATTTTACCAATATAGACTGAAGATCACCGTTAGTAAATTTTTGTAATTTCCTTTCGATTTCTTTTTTTTGGAATTGGAAATCACTAATATGGACTGAATGTTCCACATGTACAATCAGTATTCTTCCCTTAATACCCACTACACAGCTATGTTGAAAAAATGCACCACTGATACCTTCCCAATTTTTTTGGCAATACAAGAGAAGTCCCTTATTAGGAAGGGACCATGATGTATTTTTCTTATTCGTTTTTATATCAGACTTCTCTTCGTTTGCTATAGATGGAAAATATTTAGCAAGGAAATCTGTACGGATATCACCGATATGTAGAACCTTTTTCTTCTGAAAACCCTTCCCTTTTATCTGAAACGACACAAAAAACTACTAAAATTATATGTCGAGCTCTAAACCTTCGCGAGCCGTCATGATTTCAAGATCCACATACTTGTTTTCTTTTTTCTCCAATAACTCTTTCGTCAATAACTCTTTATACTCCATTGCACGTAAATAAATTTGCTCTATCTTTTCATCATTGTAAGAAGGATCATAATGGAATAGTACAAGCTTCTTAACATTTGCCTTCATGGCAATATCAACAGCCATTAGAGAGGAACTATGCCCCCAGTCAATTTTTTGAATCTGATCTTCAAAAGTATATTGAGTGTCAAAAACAAGGACATCGGCACCCCAAAAATATTCAACATACTCATCAATCAACATAGAGTTAGCATCTTTATTTACTGATGAGGTATCCTTCTTGGTAGTTAAATTCGAAAAAGAAAACTCCGCGTCTGTACAAAAAGTAAAAATTTTCCCATTCTCTTCAAAACGAAAAGCATAAGAAATCCCGGGATGCCGTAAAGGCTTTTGAGAAATTTTTATGCCGTAGAGTTCCCAAATATCTTCAACTTCATGTTGATAAAAACATTTGCTTGCTGGCATTTGATCAAAAGTAATGGGAAAAAACTCTGATTTATGTTGATAGCGCAAACGTCCCTCGATATTTTTATGGATAGCATGTATATGAAAGCTATTCCCTTCTATGTAAAAGGGCACAAAAAAAGGGAGACCTTGAATATGGTCCCAATGGGTGTGTGTGAAAATCATACTAGCTTCCCCATCTCCTTTGGCATACTCGCTTTTCATAAGCTCATTGCCTAAAGGACGTAAGCCAGTGCCTGCATCGATAATAATAAGATCGTTTTGAAGCGAACGAAGTTCTACACAAGTTGTATTTGAGCCATATGTACCCGTTAGCGAGTACGGCAAAGCCTCAATAAAATGTTTCTTCGCTTGATCATCTACAATATCCTTTGGTGTGATACTTTGTAAAATTTTTTCAAGCTTGTCACGAATATCTTGAGCTATTAGTGGAGATGCTATTGAACCGCGTACACCCCAGAAACGAACTTTCATACTTAAATATCGCCATATTTCTATGACAATGTAACAGTATGGCATTCGTTATAAAAATTACTACAAAAAAAGAAATTTTAATAGTTACTTTTATCTATATTTTCCCTCCACTTGATTTTCTCTCCCAAGACTGTCTCAAAATATTTTCTCTGATAAGACATTATTTTTTGTAAATATTCACGATAGCCTCTAACTATATCTGGGTGCTCTTTCCACAGATTTTTACGCTCCAGTGAATCTTTATGGAGATTATATAGCTCTTCTGTACCAAAATACAGGTTAAAAATATATTTCCAAGGACCATCCCTAATACCTAATAATTGATTCCGCCAAGAAGTATAAAAAAAAGCTACCTGATGTGAGCCTCGCGATATAAGGGAAACCCCCTCGTGTGTTTTCTCTTTTGGAATACCTAGAATATCCAATATAGTTGGTAACACATCTATGTGGCGACTCACTGCTGAATAATGGATAGATTTTGGAAAAATATATTCATTGTATATCAGAAAAGGTACGTGTACATTTTCCTCATATAAATAAAAGGGATGATTAAAGTTTCCTCTATGTTGCCCAAAGGCTTCTCCATGATCGGCAAGCACAAAAAAGAGAGTGTCTTTCCCCCGTGGTAAATTAGTGAGAGTTTCTATGATTTCTTTCAAAACTAGATCAGCATAATGGAGAGAGTTCAAATACTTTTGAAAAGATCCCTTTAATTTTTTGCGAATGGGTGGGTTTGAGACTATTTGAGATTCAATTTTTTTATTTATTTTTGTATCTAGCTCTACAGCTTCTTTAGACATCGCAAATTTTTCTTCTGGTATATCGTAGGGATGATGGGGACTAAGTGGTGATAATATCAAAAAGTAAGGCGCTTCACCCACTTTTGTTACAAAATCACGAGCAGCAGAAACCAAAACGCGGTCATCCAAACCCCAGTTGATTTCTTTTGTGTAAGGGGAAGAAGAAAGACGTAATTGTTGTTTATCTTGGATCAAATGAAAAGAACGATTTTTTAAAAACTTATTTTGACCTGCATAAGAAAGGCTACCTGTATGTAGAAAAGCTGTTTGATAACCATGTTTCTTTAAAGTTTCTGACAAGCTCTGTAAAGGAATATGCGGATATTTTTGTGCCACCCAAATATCCGCAGGCATACTGTAAGCAGAAGTGAGTATGGAAAAAAGAGAATTAATAGAAAGCGGACTCTGTACATAATGATTCTGGAAAACGATCGCATTTTTCTCTAGCTTATTCCAAGTAGGAGTGACGGGTTGATTCAAGATTTTCTTTTGTAAGTAAGTGTATGCCGTAGACTCAAAAAGATATAATACAATATTGTATTTTTTCCCACGCTTAGGAAAAGGGATGTAATTCCTAATCTGCTTTTCTTGTTTCAACAAGGAAGAACTATCAAAACCAAAAGAAAAAGGTTTTTTACGATGTACAATTGTATCCGTAAGCATGCCATGAGTAGCAGGCACCTTTTTTTCTTGAAAAAATGCAAGGTACAATAAAAAATTAGCTACTTTCTTTTTTTGCTCTAATTGCATAGAGATGTTCATATGATTTTTTTGAATGCCATCTTTCTTGTGAGAAAAAGAAATATCCAACTGCTTTTGAGATTCTTTTACATAAGAAAAGAAAGGAAGAATACAAACGATGATGCATAAGTAAAAGAAAATGGGGCTTTTAGTAAGAGCCTTATTAAAAATAAGGCTTTTCTTTTTGGGAAAAGTTTTTAGCTCTTTTACTTTTTTACGCTTTACATCATTTACTTGAGAACTCACGAAAGAAAAAGTTAAATATAACCAAATCGAACATAAAACAATTAAAAAGATAAATTCTATAATTAGAATAGTATCCACTTCAGCCCAAATAGAGGACCACAGGGCGGAATCAATGGCGTTGCTTTTGATATGGTACCAATGAAATGGCTCCCCATATATCCGAAAGTATCTCACATTTAGTAAATATACAAGGCCTATACAAAAATAATATCCCCCCCACATTCCAAAACGACACCGGGGATGATAAGGGAAAAAAAGCCCAAAACAATAGGCAAAAAAAAGTATAAAAACTAGGCTAAGTAAATCTTGCCATACAGCATAAAAATAAAGAGGTAAAGTGACTTTTATGATTTCGCCATTTTCTCCGATCATTTGATGAAGCTGTTGATATGCTTCTGAACTCTCTATGAAAAGTAAAAGGCGAGCTAAAAAAGTAATCACCAAAGCCCCTAATAATAAGAAAGAGAACTCTAAAAGATAATTGTCTATTTCTGAAAGGAAAGCTTTAATCTTGTTATAATAAGTTTTAAAAATACTTTTTAACTGATCGGGTTTATTCATGGGATCAGTAATGATACACTTCTAGTCTAAAATAGCCTTGTATTGATCTTGAGCAAAACGATCCGTCATACCTGCTATGTAATCACAAACGGTTCGTTCCAAACCATCTTCATCCATTCTTTTTTGGTAGTGTTCTGGCATCTTTTCAGATGATTTCATAAAATAAGAAAATAAGCCTTGTATTACCATTATAGCATTATCAGACATGTTTAGTACATGGGGATGGCGGTAGAGATTTTGATAAAGAAATTTTTGTAATTTTTCTAAACGTGCATAAAACACATCATCAACTCCAATCGGACTTTTTTGCGTAGACCAAATTGTTTTACAATTTTTTAACTTTTGCCAAGATGTAGAAATAGTATTTTCAATGCTTGTATCTAGCATATGGTGAATTACAGTACGTATCCGTATGGCTTCTCGGGCCTTCTCAAAGTCTTCTTTTGTTCGTTCACTTACAGCTACCCAAGCTTCTTTCCACCAAACCATCTTCTCTAAATCATCTAGAGTAATGAGTTTAGAGGCCAAACCGTCTTCAAGATCATGATGTGTATATGCAATTCTATCACAAAAATCAACTAAGAGGGCTTCCAGGATAGGTGGGCGTTTTTTTCGCTCAATGACCAAAGGTAAAAGGTCTGTATCGCAATCGTACACACGGGCATGCTTCATCATACCAATCAAACTTGCCTTTGTTAAATTGAGTCCAGCAAAGCCGATATAGCGCGTTTCTAGGCTTGTCAGCTGTCTAAGTCCCTGACAATTGTGTTCAAAACCACCATGATTTTTCATCATATCATTCAGCACAGTTTGTCCGGCATGTCCAAAGGGAGGATGCCCTAGATCATGGGCGAGGGCTAGTGTCTCTGAAAAATCTTGATTTAACCCAAGAGCAAAACTAACAGATCGAGATATTTGGGCCACTTCAAGGGAATGTGTTAGCCGAGAGCGATACATATCTCCCTCTGAATTCACAAAGACCTGTGTCTTATAACCTAAACGCCGAAAAGCCTTAGAGTGTATCACTCTATCTCTATCTCGCTGATAAGGGGTACGATAGAGATGGGGCAATTCAGGATGAAATCTGACTCTATCACTATTCAATTCATACTGCTTGTTGCCACTCCAGCCTGAGTTACCTGCATCATGGAACTCGTCATTTCCAAAATTTTGTATTGCATAGGGTAGCAAAGAAGGGTATTTATACACCAAGGCCATCAAAGATATCGTAACTACAGATAATTACGTATCACTTTGGGAAGATTTCTTACAGCCTTGTAAAAAAGTATTCACTTTTGTGATACGTTCTCTCTCTTCAGAAATCTTAGAAGCCATATTTTTGAAATGAAGGCTACCCAATTCTTTTGCCGGTGCAAAATCGCAATATTCTTGAAAAAAATCATAGCCAATATAACGGTTTCTTTGGTTTTCATCATCCATCTTTAAAAAATAGTACAAATAAATACGATACCAACCCTCTAGATTCAAAAGCACATGGGTAGGATAACATTTACGAATCAATATGTCTGGCAAACCATCTTTTTTACATAATTTGGAAAGACCAGATACATACTCTCGATATTTTATGAGATCATAACTGCGCAAATCACTAGGCACTGCTTCATCGGGTGGTACCCATCCTTCCTCAGGAATAGGAGTACCGTCGCTTAGTTTAGCTTGTGCCTTCTTACTTGTTGGGTCTCCATTCTCTTCGTTCTCTTCGTTCTCTTCGTTCTTTGATAAGTTAATGTCAGATTGTGATGATTTTAATTTTGGGGATATTTTTGTGGTTTCTGGCAACGTAGAAGGCGTCTCTTCTTTTGTCTTCTTTACGCTTTCTGATGCCTCTTCTAAAGAATCCCTTTCATCTTTATTTTCACTTTTAGTTTGTAATTTTTCTTCTATAACCTCAACTTCTTCTGGAAGCTCAACCTCTTCTGGAAGCTCTTCTGTGACTTCTTCTGTGACTTCTTCTGTGACCTCTTCTGCTTTTACTTGAGCATCCTTCTCATCCTGTTTCAGCGATGGACGACTAGACTGGGCATCTTGTGGTATCGTTTCTTGTCGATTTTTTTGCGAAAAAGCTTTCTCATTTTTTTTCTGTTCTTTTTCTTTTTTTCTATTTTCCTCTATTCTATTCCTATCTATTCTATTTTTCTCTATTCTATCTCTGTCTATGGTGGAAATTTCTTCTTTATCCATGCAAGAAGATCCATCACAAAGTACTTCACAAAGAGAAAACCCTGAATAAAGAAGCACAAAAAGAGCTAAAAGAAAAAAGGAAAAAAGAAATATTCTATTTTTGAGTAAATTCATAAGGCCACATGATCAAGCCGTGTTGTTTAAAAGGAAAAAAGGCAAAGACAATAAAACAACACCTTACCCGCTCTGGTATAGTCTCGGCTTTTTTATAGTCTAAATCTCCTTCTCTTGATTATTTTTTAGCACACTCTCTCTAACTTTTTGACTTACTTTTTTACTTAATTCACGAGCAGCATGATAACCTAATTTTTGAGAACGATAATTAATAGCTGCTGTTTCGATTAGAATAGGAATATTGCGACCGGGTCGAACAGGAAGCAACACCCTCGGTACCTGCACATCCAAAATTTCTAAATATTCTTCATCTATACCTAACCTTTCATACTCTTTTTTGGAATTCCAAACCTCTAGATAGATAGCGAGATCCAAAGAATAGCGTTCTCGTATAGCCCTCATGCCAAAAAGCTCTCGTACATTTACAATACCCAAACCACGCAATTCCATATTGTACTGAAGAAAATCACTGGAAAGACCATAGAGTAGCTTTCCCTCCAGACGAACTACTTGAACAACATCATCAGCCACAAGACGATGGCCTCTTTCGATGAGTTCTATCGCTGTTTCTGATTTACCAATGCCACTTTTACCTAAAAGCAAAACACCTACACCAAAAACTTCAAGAAAGACACCATGGAGAGTCTTACGAGGAGCCAATACTTCTCCCAATATACGAGTAAACTCCACAATGAAATTATGTGTACTCAAGGGTGTACTCATTAGGGGTATTTTCTTTTCATTACTCATTTGAATGATTATTTCAGGGGGTACTTTATTATAAGTAAAAATAATACCCGGTATTGTATAAGAAAATATTTCTCGGGAAACTTCATCTAGCTTCCCTGTTATTTTGGATAAATCCTCTCCAGAATCCTGTTCGATCTTTTTGTTCACCATTTTTTGCAAGTAAGCATACTCACCCTTTCCAAAGACCTGTACGCGATCATGGGCAAAGTTTTCGAAAAAACCGGCTAAAGCAAGGCCCGGCCGATTTACATCTATACTGGTGACCTTAGACGAAAGACCTTTTTCTCCTCCTATGAGTTTCATTTTTAAAGAAACATGATTTAGAAGTAATGATGCCATTTCGATGCCTTTCTTATTGGAAATCATTTGATTGTTTTATTTAAATTTTACTTTTTTATTTTTTCTTGTAACAAGATCACTCTTCTTCTTTGCTTTGCAGAAGGTATATCCATTATTTTTCTGTATTTAGACACAGTACGACGAGCAATATGAGTACCTTCTTTTTGAAATATTTCTGTGATTTTTTGGTCCGAAAGAGGGGAAGTCATATTTTCTTTTTTTAAAATTTCTTGTAAGCGTTGCTGGACATTTCGGTTTGATACCATCCTATTATCAAGCTCTTTCGCTTCTAGTTGTTTGGCACTGAAAAAATATTTTAATTCAAAAAAACCCCATTTTGTTTGGATGTACTTAGAAGTCGTAGCCCGAGAGACTGTAGATGCATGAATCTCTAGTTTTTTAGCCACGGTATGTAAAACCAGAGGTTGTAAATATTGAGGCCCCTTTAGAAAAAAATCTTTTTGGTACTCCACAATGAATTGAGTCACTCTATATAGAGTTTCTTGCCGTCTTTGGAGGCTTTTTATAAAAAACTGGGCCGCATCATATTTTTTTTTCAAATACTCTTTTTCACTTTTTTGAGATCGTGCATTTTTCCACATATCTTCATAGTTACCAATGATTTGCAATGGAGTTATACGGTCATCTCCCATAAACAAACGAAGTTCTCCCTCCACATGGTGCACAACAACATCGGGAATGAGATATTGCGAATCCTGATTACTATACAGTCTACCTGGATATGGAGCTAAAGTACGAATGAATAAAAAACTTTTTTGTAACTCTTCCCATGTAATCGCCAAATTTTTTTGTATTTTTTCAAACTGTAGGCTTTGAAATTCCTTGAAGTGATTTTTTAAGACATGCTGTGTTATTTTATCTTCCGGCTTCATATGCTGAGCTTGTAACAAAAGGGCTTCAGCCATATTTATAGCACCACAAGCTATGGGATCTAAAGCTTGTATTATGCTAAGTACCTTTTCTGCCTGTTTTTGAGGTGTGTATGGCAAAAGCTCTTCAAGAGTTCTACAAAGAAAGCCACGTTCATCCAGTGCAGAAATAATCACCTCACCCATCTTTTGTTCTTTTTCTTTGAGAGAAGGTAACAAACGCAATTGAAAAAGAAGATGCTCTCCCAGACTTTTTTTAACTAAAATCATATTTTGGATAAGATTGTGTTTTTTCTCTGTTCTGTCTAGGCCTCCTTGCTCTTCTTGGCTCTCTGCTAAACCTGCTTTTTCCTCTAAAACCGGATTATCCAAAAGCTCCTTCTGGATACGTTCCACCATTTCTTGGCCGGACAAAGAAAGTATTTCCAGAGATTGACGCAAAGCCTGCGTCATAACATGCTCTTGGCTCTGTCTTTGTGAGGGAAGTTGATTGAGTACCATAAAAAAATAGAATAAAGTGAGCAGAAAAACTATAATCTAAAATATGAAGAGAATGAACAAACGATAAACTATCTAGCTACAATTTGTCTACTATCTGCTTACAATACAATCTGCTTACAATACAATCTGCTTACAATGCAATCTGCTTACAATGCAATCTGCTTACAATCGAAAATCTTTGCCTAGGTAGTGCTTGCAAACTTCTGGATTAGAAACTAATTCATTTGTGGTACCACTTTCCAGTATCTGACCAGAAAAAATAATATAGGAGCGATTTGTAATTTTCAGAGTTTCTCGCACATTGTGATCTGTGATCAATATGCCCAATCCTTGTTTTGCTAACCAAGAAATTAATTTTTGTATGTCTTCGACAGCAATAGGATCTACTCCAGCAAAAGGCTCATCCAAAAGAATAAAGTCAGGTTGTACGGCAAGTGCACGAGCAATTTCACACCGTCGACGCTCACCTCCAGAAAGGGTAAAACCCTTTTGTGAAGCAAGCTTTTCTAGGTTTAGATTTTTTAACAGTTTTTGACGAATCGTTTTGATTTTTTCTCTATCTTTATGATAAATCTCTAAAACAGCATCAACATTTTCAGCAACACTCAATTTACGAAATACAGAGGCTTCCTGAGGTAGGTAGGTTATTCCCATGCGGGCCCTTTTATACATGGGTAAAGATGTAATCACTTCATCATTTAAAAAAATTTCCCCACTATCGGGCTTTACTAAGCCTAAAGTCATATAGAAGGAAGTTGTTTTACCTGCACCATTTGGACCTAATAATCCAACAATTTCTCCTTTCTTCAAAGTGAAGCTAACTTGAGAAACAACCTGCTTCTTTCCGTACGATTTACTCAGTTTTTCCACTCTTAACATGGACACACTCCCGAAATACTATTCATATTTATAATATGATCGATCCATAATATAATCGATCCATCATGTAATCGATCCATCATGTAATCGATCCATCATGTAATCGATCCATCATGTAATCGATCCATCATGTAATCGATCCATCATGTAATCGATCCATCATGTAATCGATCCATCATGTAATCGATCCATGCCATAATGTCTAATAAGATTCGTCACCTATCATTCATACAAATTTCAATTGTACAAAAACATGATCATACAAATATAAAAGTACATTAAAAATTTTGGAAAGAGCTTTTCACTCGATTCTGTAAAATAATGCGTCTCTTTTCCAGATAAATGAAAATCTTTTCTGCCTCTAATCGATACCCTTTTTTTCTTACACTGGGGCTTCCTTCCATCGTAATCAATTCTGCATTTTCATGATAACTAGCTAGGTTGGCCTTTGCTTCATAGTCTTTTTGAATAATGCGAACATTTCCTTCTGCATGAGTAATTTTTTTCTGAAAATCTCGTTCTATAAAATCTCCAAAAAATGTACTGGGAGCAACTGTTTTTTGAGAAGAATTCAAGAAATGTAACTCTGCATTATTTTTTATGGTCAATTTTTGACTCTCATTAGAAAAATGTATACTTTTGGCTTTTAGTCTCAATCCACGCCCAAAGTCTTCTACAAAAACACCACGCCCTAAACCAGCATCAATATCTTGGAGTTTTTTCCCAAATAAATGAAGATAAGGTGTGTGCAAATAATAATCTCCCCCCCCCCCCTTCTTGGTAAAGAGTACATCCCCTTTCCCTATTATTTTTTTGGAAAGCCAATACTCCACACTATCTGCACTTACGATAAAATATTTTAGGGGAGGAGTCTTTTGCGATTGCATTTTTTTCTTTTTATGATTTTTCATCCTCTTTACTCTAGAAGTATGGAATGAATCTTTCTCTATTTTGCCACCCTGCCGTACATAATCTTCTAAACCAATTTGTTTTGCTTTTTTGGGGGAAGGTGCCTTTCTCGTTTTTTTTGAATCAAATGGAGAAAAAGCATCTTCCGTTTTATATAAAAATACTTGCTTTCGTAATGTAACGATCCCTTTTTTTTGATGATACAATAATTCCTTTGCTGTCATATATTGTCCGTTTTGGGTAAAAAAAAGGGGATCCTCTTTTAGTATCAGAGTTTTTTGATTCACAAAATAAACACCTTCGTCAGCAAACATATATCTACCCAAATGGCTCCCGCGTAGATCTCCTTTTAGCCCTAACTTTTGTTCGTTCATAAAATAAGATATTGTATCGCAACTCATGATTAGCTTGCCATTTTCATGAGAGTCATTTTTCAGATAAGGCCTAGCTGTAAGTCGAATCAATTGCCTCCCCCTATCATAAAAAGCACCTCCCGCATAAAGAAAATTACCATTCAAGGGATCATGTATGCGTACTCCTCCTATAAAAGTAGCATAGTTTCTGTTTTCCATAACAATCTTATGTGCCTGCATTTCCAAACGATCATGATACAACTTTGCTGATCCCATTAGAGTCGTGCGTACAATTTTTTTCCCATTGCGCCAAATTGTATCTTGGATTAGTTCTTTCCCGCTCAAACGACTGACCAATGGCCTCCCCTGACGATCAGGACGCCGGTCAATAATCTTTTTCGTCTGTTTATCCGAAATTTTTCGTGATTCTTTTGTAAAAAAAGATTTTCTGAGAAGATCTGTATCGGGCAGATGAGGAGATTTACGCTCTTCATTTTCCAGAAGAGAAATTATGGGGAACTCGGTTTGAATTTCTTTTTTCAAAAGAGTGGCTGTGGTTATATTATTCCAGTCAGACTGACGGCTATATTTTTTTTGAAAAGAATGACAAGAAAAAAGTAAAAAGAAATTATAAAATAACAGATAGCATATAAAAAAATACCTATATAAACAAAACACTACTCGACTCATCAATTGAAATCTTCTTCCCATTTTATTTAAATCCATGTTATTTAAATCCATGATACTTAAATAGTATTTTTAGTAGTGCTCATAGTCCTTGTTGCTATATTTTTATAAACCATCTTTGAGTAATAAGGTATTATACAATAGACCATTGTTGTAATGCTGTACCTTTGCTTTTAGCATATTGAGAAATATTTCTTTTTTATGCTGAGGTATGGCCCCAGGTTTTATGTTGTCTCCATTACGGATATAAGAAGTCGTGCTATTTGTAGAAGGAGTAAAAAAGAGGGCCTGTTTTTTTGTAAAAAACCAATAAGATGGCTCCTCAAAAAAGATCACGTGTCTCTCGCCACAATCTTTGAGAAGAGAATTTCCAAAGGGAAGCATGCTCTTCTCTTTTACGCCTAAAAAGTCTAGCACCGTTGGAAAAATATCAAGTTGTTGCGTGAGGCTCTCTGAATTCAGAAAAGAAAGGTCATGCTCTGGCCAATAATATAATATGGGAATCCTTCTACGTAAAATCGAATTTTTATTCCAATATTTTCTGTTATAGATGGGTGTATGATCCGGAGTTATTATAAAAAGGGTCTCTTTTGCCCAACTCTGCTTATATATTTTTTGAAAGAGAAGTTTGAGAGAGTGATCTGTATAACCAATGCTTTCATAATAAAGAGAAGGGACTTGCTTTGGATGAGACCACCCTGTACCTCTTTCATACTCTTGAGGGGATGGCCCTTTGGGAAATTTCCCTGAATATTTTTTTGGTATGACAAAGGGATGATGAGAACTCACAGAAAATAAGACAGCTAAAAAAGGTCTTTTCCTATCCTCGTTGATAACATCCACGGTAAAAAGAAAAAAATCCTCATCAAAAATACCCCAAGCACCATCATTTGTATGTTTGTTATGCACAGGAAATTGATCATAACCATAATATTCATCTAACCCAAAATAGGGTATAGTTGCATCGAAGTACATGGTACCATTATGCCCACCATGTGAAAAGAGAGTCCGGAAACCGTGTTTTTTCAAAACACCTCCTAACGAAGGATACCTATTTCCAATATAGCGAGTCTTGACTAGTGTATCCG
Organism: Leptonemataceae bacterium; assembly: GCA_965261955.1. Lineage (GTDB taxonomy): Bacteria > Spirochaetota > Leptospiria > Leptospirales > Leptonemataceae > JABAAI01. The sequence continues at coordinate 227,269 of CBDHEM010000013.1, read as the reverse complement.
AAAACCAATTTGGCAAACCAGCTAACAACGCCGGTATAGCTTGAATGGAACGATGTCCGTTAGAATACCCATGAAGAAAAAGTGCACCACCCTTTTTAGTCAAACTATCATAAAAGGGAGTATAGCTCTTAACGGAATGCTCTTGAGACTGTTGATGCTCTTGATGATTAAAGGCACCAATAAACTCTGGACCTAAGCTTTCGATAACTATCAGTACAACATTTTTGGGCCTTTCTTTATATGGAAATGGTAATTGGGAACAGACTGTGGGCGAAAGCCACTTCTTCAATTCTTCTTTGTTGGGAAAATCGTTCTTTTTTTCTAATCTATCCCGAAATACGCTACGAATTAGTGTAAAGGGGGCATTTAACATAAGGGTACTCGTTTCAAAACTTCCCAGAACTTGGGCATGTGTTGTATCCAAAACTTTCTGTTGTAAACCACCTCGAATAGCCAAAATAGAAAATATGACTATAGAGAAAAAAAAACCAAGCTGTATTTTCCAAGTATTTTTCCAAGCATAAGAAGAAGAGCCACTTTTTTCTTTCAAATATCGCACAAAAGATGGCCCAAAAATTTGAAAGCGAACACTTTGTAAAAAAAACTGCTCAGTAAAGAGGTATAAACGATTGATAGTAAAAAACGTTAGTAGCAAGATTAAAAAAATCCACCAATAGTCTTCTAGTAAGGGCATAAATTGGTCCATTGTATCCCGGAGTATATGTACAATATCAGCACTAATATGCCCTTGTACAAAAGGGAAATACTGCGTATCCACTATACCTATACATATAAAAAATAAATTTGTACATAAAAATAAAACTTGCAAAATCAATTTTATGAAATGATTTTGTGAACAAGAAAGAGGGAGGGCGTAAATCAGCAGAAATAGTATATTGATCTGGATAATGATAGAAAGATCAAAGCGCCATCCCAATACAAAAGAAAAAATAATTTGATCAAACGAAATAGTTTGAAAGATACCTATATTGGAAATATAAAAGAAGAGGCGTATAAAACTATAGCATAAAAAAATAGCACCAAAAACAAAAAATAAAAAACCACCTCTCCGTAAAAAATAGTTCACTTCTCACTCTATAACACTGTTTGAATTTGCTTGGATATACTTTTTTATAGCTGGTGCTTCCTTACTCAAAAATACGCCAACAGCTTGACTAGGTAGGTTAGGAATGAAAGCAACCCCTACATTTCGAAAAATAACTTGATCTAGGTTCTTAGCAGGATAGGCGTAGGTCGCATTACTACTCTCAATCGTGAAAACATCATTCTGGACGACCATTTGTGCAATACCAATTCGTTGAAAACCCACATAAGACACCCCCGCAAGGCTCTCGCTCTCTCTGGGTAATTTACACACAACTCTGTCCTGATCCAGATAAAACACACCTCTAATCTTTAGGAGAACTTCTTTCTTTTCTTCTCCATTCTGCTGTACATTATATCTTGGAGTAGAAACAACTGGTGGCGATGGATTTGGATCATTTTGTAAAAAATTTGAATAATCCCTATTCTCTTTATTCAAAAGATGCCCAAAAGTATTCGAGTTCGTAGGACGAAATTCTTTTCTCCCTTCTCTCCCTTCTCTCCCTTGTGATTCCCTGACAACGCCTTTGTTCTGAAAGGCCTTAATGAAAAAAAATAAGCCCAATACAATTAATAAAATAGCAAGGTATATCATATACATCCTAACCAAAGAGAAACGATAAAGCCTAGTTAGCAAGTGAATTTCAGATGACTTCTCTGCCATATGACTTAGTCATGACATCGTGGGGAACTTCTTTACTATTGCAAAACGTTTAGGGGCGATCTTTATTGTGATTGTTCTTATTCTTATGATGGGTTTGATTTTTTCTAGCCAACCATTAGATGAAATTACACAGACCCTTACCGGAAATCTTTCTGCGGGTGAATTTTATGGTAAGGATATTTCCTTGAAAGATTATGCTTTTTATGAGGAAGGCTGTCGTTCTTGGATAACGGAAAAAAAGTTAACGAACTCAGGTTTTTTTTTGGAGCATTGCATTAGCACAAGAATGCGTCAAAGTTATAGCCTTCTATATGTTGGGAATCGCCTAGGTCTTGAAAATAGTGAAGATGCCATTAAACAGAGTGTCTGGGAACAAGCTAAGGAAGAATATACGCTCCAACAAAGTGTTTCACCAGATGATAGTTTGAGTGTGAATGAAATCTATCGTTTTTCCTTGAGTCGCTTCCCTCTTCGACTTCGCCTGCAACAGAGTACCGTACGAACTAGCTACGAAATATTGAACTCCCCCTTTCCAAAAGTAAAAGAACAAGCGAAATGGGAAAAGGCAACGAAAGCAACGACACTCCAGTTGCGGATTGTCTATTATGACGATAGAAGCCTCACCGAAATGCTCAAAAAAAATATAACCGTCAGTGAAAATGAAGTTATGAAACGTTTTCATAAAGAAGCCAAAAATAAGACTGAATTACAAAAACGAAAATTAGCAACCAGCCCCGATAAAAATAATCTTTCTTTAAAGAATACAAAAAAAAAGAAAGAGCAAAACACTTTCCCAACTCCTGCCCAAAAGAAAGGGATTCAAGGGCGTCTACTCGCCACAAAAGCAAATAAAGAATTCAAAAGGATTCAGGCTAAACTAAATCAAATCTCTATAAATATTCGATTACAAAAACAAAAACAAAATTCATCTGGAAATACTCCTATTATTCAAAAGATAGCCAAAATAACGGGATTACAGATTCTGAAGCTATCTAATGTTTCATTTCATGACTTAGGCGGGATCAAGGCCGGTAAAGATAGAATAGATCTTTTGCAAAAAAAATTCATAAGTAAAATTACCGCTCCCAATCCAAAAAAGGTGAAATACACGATTGGTCCAATTGAAAGCGGGCCTTACAAAGTTTATGCAGAGGTGCAAGCTATTCGCTTACCTCGTGTTCCCCTTGTAGCGAGAGTCCATAAAAGAAAGGAGAAAAAAATCAAGAAAAAAACGTACGAAAAAGAATCGGACACAGCCTTAACCAATGAATTGATTACTTATATAACAGAAGAGGAGGCCAGTCGGGGTGGTTTCACGCTACGCCATCCTAAAAAGCAACAAGGTACACCTTCACGTCCACCTTCACGTCCCTAATTATATGTTTTTCATGGCATGATGATGGATAACCATTATGGATAACCATTGGGATAAAAAAACTCACTGCATTATTAATCCGCAATCAAACGGTGGGGAAACAAAAACATTATGGGAAACAAAGGCTAAAAAACTTCTAACACAAAGCCTAGGCCCATTCACATCTCACTTTACCAAAGAGAAAGGAGATGGTGAGCATCTAGCTCGCCATGCCATTACAGAAGGGGCACAACTCCTCATCGTGATGGGAGGGGATGGAACCATCTCTGAAGTTGTCAATGGTTGCTTTTCAAAAAAAACAAAAGCTAAAAAAAATCCTATAATTGCTATTTTGAATAGTGGTAGTGGTGGAGATTTTTCTCGTACCCTAGGAATTCCAAGAAATCTGGAATTGGCTGTAGGTCGGATCAAAAATGGGGACAATATTCTTGTAGATGTGGGATATATTTACTTTCATTCTCTATCTGATACTACTCAAAAAAAGGAACGCTATTTTATCAATGCAGTCAGCCTAGGCCTTTCTGGGAAAGTGGTACGCACTCTTGAAAAAGAGCAAAAAATCAAAAAATACTGGAAAAGATGGGGCTATCTAATTGCAGCAACTAAAGAGCTAGCTTTATACAAAAATCCCCTACTCTCCATATCAATAGACGAAGCTCCCTTTACAAATCATTCTATCTTAACACAAGCCATATGTAATGGCCGCTTTTTTGGGGGGGGTATGAGAATCTCACCTGATGCGGATATTTGTGATGGATTACTAAGTGTAGCCACCATAAGCAATTGGGGTTTTTTTCGTTCTCTTTGGCATACCAAACATTTTTATAAAGGGTCCCTATCTAGTTGCAAGGGTGTCAGCTATCATGATACTCAGAATATACGAATACAAAAAGCAAAGACAAAATACTCAACAACTAATCCCAGTCAAAATGAGATCGTAATCGTGGAAGGTGACGGAGAGCTACTGGGTACTTTACCTATCAAAGTAAAAATCATCCCAAACGCACTCTATTTTCGCGTATAAAACCTACCATTTGTATATAGGATTTCCCATATATAAATGGAATAGTCATCATTTATTATCCAAAGTAAAAAAAGAAAGCGACTAGCTCATCCTAAACGGCGTGGCAATGCCAAGCCTTTGTTTGTAAAAAGGAATGTATCCCTTCTATAGACAGTGTGGAGCCCATACCAGAATGCTTTTTTCCAGACCAAGGAAGATAAGGGCTGACTCGATCACAAACATTCCAATAGGCACTACCTGAAGGTATATCGGCTAACATCTTCTCCGCCAGATTTCTTTGTCTAGTATAAACGGCTGCTGTTAGCCCATACTCTGTATCTTTCATCAATTCTAAAGCTTCTTGTTCATCCTGAACTTTCTGCAGACCGATAAGGGGACCAAAAGTTTCCTCTTTCATCACTAGCATTTGATGATTTGTATCGGTTAATATGGTGGGAGAAAAATAGTAGCCCATGCCCTCCTCCTCTCTCGAAGCTCCCTTGAGATGGGAAACAGCTCCCTTTTTCAGGGCATCTTCTAGCTGTTCTTCAAGATAAGCTACTTGTTCTTTACGCGCAAGAGGCCCAAAAAAAGTATCTTCCTTTTGGGGATCGCCTATAACGAAAGTCTTGACTATAGCTGTAAATTTATCAACAAAACTATTATAAATCTTTTCATGAATATAAAGACGTTCTACAGCACAACAACTCTGTCCATTATTATAAAAAACACCAGAAGCAAGGGAAGGGACAGCATGCTCTAAAGAAACATCAAAATGCACATAAGCAGGATCTTTTCCACCTAGTTCCAATTGAGTTCGGACCATTTTATCGTATGTACACGAAAGTATTTTTTTGCCGGTCTTGTAAGAACCTGTGAAATAAATACCAGCCACATTCTGTTGCAATAAAAATTGAGCCGCCGTGGCACTACCCAAAATAGTCTGGAATACATGATTTGGTAATCCAGCTTCCGTAAGAAGTTTTTCGATTTCTATACCCGTTAGAGTTGTGTATTCGGAGGGCTTGTAGAGTACGCAATTACCACAAAGTAAAGCTGGGACAATCACATTTATTCCCACAAAATAAGGATAATTCCAAGCCGATATATTTGCAATTACACCTAAAGGTCCTCTAGTGATTTTTTCTTCCACACCATTCACTCCTTGGTGCATTACTTCCCCATTCATCTCTTTTTCTGTATGCTCTAAAAAAAAAGTAATGCGCACTGCAATCGCTTCTATTTCGCCAAGAGATTGGCGTATAGGCTTACCCATTTCCTCTGTTAAAACTTTGGCCAATTGATTTTTTTTCTTTTGCAACAATTCACTAAATTTTTGTATAATAGCTGCTCTTTCTTGAAAAGAAGTCTTTTGAAATAGACTGAAAGCTTTTTGAGCGTGTAAAAATTTTTTATGTATCTGCTCTTCTGTATCTTTGCTCAACTCTGTTATAATATTCTCATTTGCCGGATTGATGATTCGTAAAGTATTCACACATCATCTGTTTTACAATGACATAGCCTTGGCAAGGGTTATTCAGATTGAACTTTAGCATAAGAGTGACCCTCCCTCAAAAGAGTGGACAGTCCACTCTTTTGGGGAAATATCAGGGGAGGTGTTCGTGGTAGGCTTTACGATTGGTAGCGTTGTTCTATTGGAAAGCTTTGCGATGGAAGGCTTTCCAATTGGAAGGGTTTGCTGGAGGGAACTTACTAAAGAGAGATTTGCAGTGGGAAGATTACGTCGTGGTGGGCTTTGCGATGGAAGGCTTTGCCAAGGCAAAGCTAGAGCAAAGCCATCGATTTTGAGGGCGCGAAATGTTGGGAGGTATTCGTGGTAAGCTTTGCTGGAGCAAAGCTCTCGATTTTAAGGGCGCGAAAAAAGGCGAGGCTTCCACGTGGGAAACAAGCGAAGCTGGGAGGCTTTGCGAGTGGAAGGCTTTTGTGGAAAGCTTTGCTGAGGCAAAGCCCACGATTTTAAGGGCGCGAAAAAAGGTGAGGCCTGCTTGGGAAGAAGACGTTCGTGGTAGGCTTTGCTGAGGCAAAGCCCTTGATTTTGAGGGCGCGAAAAAGGCAAGGCTTGCTTGGGAAGAAGGCGTTCGTGGTAGGCTTTGCGTTGGAAGGGTTTACCTAAAGAGAGCTTTGCATCGTAGTAGGCTTTGCTGGAGGGAGATTACCAAAGAGAAGCTTTGCTGTTGGAAGGGTTTCCTATGAAAGAAAGCTTTGCGATGGAAGGCTTTGCCAAGGCAAAGCTAGAGCAAAGCTCTCGATTTTAAGGGCGCGAAAAAGGCGAGGCTTGGTTGGGAAGAAGGCGTTCGTGGTAGGCTTTGCGTTGGAAGGGTTTACCTAAAGAGAGCTTTGCATCGTAGTAGGCTTTGCTGAAGCAAAGCCTACTATTTTAAGGGCGCGAAAAAGGCAAGGCTTCACATGGGAAACAAGCGAAGCTGGGAGGTGATCTTGGTAGCTTTGCAGTGAGAAGATTACGTCGTGGTGGGCTTTGCGATGGAAGGCTTTGCCAAGGCAAAGCTAGAGCAAAGCCCTTGATTTTGAGGGCGCGAAAAAAGGCGAGGCTCCTCGTGGGAAACAAGCGAAGCTGGGAGGCGTTCTGTGGAAGGCTTTGCGATGGAAGGCTTTGCCAAGGCAAAGCTAGAGCAAAGCTCTTGATTTTTAGGGCGCGAAAAAAGGCGAGGCCTGCTTGGGAAGAAGGCGTTCGTGGAAAGCTTTGCGATGGAAGGCTTTGCCTATGTAAGGGAGGCTTTGCTGAAGCAAAGCCCTTGATTTTGAGGGCGCGAAAAAAGGCGAGGCTTGCCTTTGGAAGACTTGCTTATGTTGGGGAGCTTACCCATGGTGGGAGGCGTTCTGTGGAAGGCTTTGCGATGGAAGGCTTTGCCAAGGCAAAGCTAGAGCAAAGCCCACGATTTTGAGGGCGCGAAAAAGGCGAGGCTCCTCGTGGGAAACAAGCGAAGCTGGGAGGTGATCTTGGTAGCTTTGCGATGGAAGGCTTTGCCAAGGCAAAGCTAGAGCAAAGCTCTTGATTTTAAGGGCGCGAAAAAGGCGAGGCTTCCACGTGGGAAACAAGTAAGGCTGGGAGGTGATCTTGGTAGCTTTGCGTTGGAAGGCTTTGCTGGAGGGAACTTACTAAAGAGAGATTTGCAGTGGGAAGATTACATCGTGGTGGGCTTTGCGATGGAAGGCTTTGCCAAGGCAAAGCTAGAGCAAAGCCCTTGATTTTGAGGGCGCGAAAAAGGCAAGGCTTCACATGGGAAACAGGCGAAGCTGGAGGCTCTCTTGGGAAGCTTTGCATCGTAGTAGGCTTTGCTGAAGCAAAGCCTACTATTTTAAGGGCGCGAAAAAGGCAAAGATTGCCTTTGGAAGACTTGCTTATGTTGGGGAGCTTGCCCATGGTAGGAGGCGTTCTGTGGAAGGCTTTGCGATGGAAGGCTTTGCTGGAGGGAACTTACTAAAGAGAGATTTGCAGTGGGAAGATTACGTCGTGGTGGGCTTTGCTGAAGCAAAGCCATCGATTTTGAGGGCGCGAAAAAGGCAAGGCTTCCACGTGGGAAACAGGCGAAGCATGGGAGGCTCACAAAGAGAGCTTTGCATCGTAGTAGGCTTTGCTGAAGCAAAGCCTACGATTTTAAGGGCGCGAAAAAGGCGAGGCTTCACATGGGAAACAGGCGAAGCATGGGAGGCTCACAAAGAGAGCTTTGCAGTGAGAAGATTACGTCGTGGTGGGCTTTGCTGAAGGGAGATTACCAAAGAGAAGCTTTGCTGTTGGAAGGGTTTGATGTTGGGGAGCTTGCCCATGGTGGGAGGCGTTCTGTGGGGAGCTTTGCTTGGAAAGAATACGTTCGTGGTAGGCTTTGCTGAGGCAAAGCTAGAGCAAAGCCCCCGATTCTGAGGGCGCGAAAAAGGCGAGGCTTCACATGGGAAACAGGCGAAGCATGGGAGGCTCACAAAGAAAGCTTTGCATCGTAGTAGGCTTTGCTGAAGCAAAGCCTGCGATTTTAAGGGCGCGAAAAAAGGCGAGGCTTGCCTTTGGAAGACTTGCCCGTGTTGGGAGGTGTTTGTGGTAAGCTCATGTTGGAAAGCGTTCTGTAGAAAGCTTTGCTGAGGCAAAGCTCTCGATTTTAAGAGCGCAAAAAAGGCAAGGCTTGGTTGGGAAGAAGACGTTCTGTGGAAAGCTTTGCGATTGGAAGGCTTTACCAAGGCAAAGCTAGAGCAAAGCCCCCGATTTTAAGGGCGTGAAAAAGGCAAGGCTTCACGTGGGAAACAAGCGAAGCTGGGAGGTTAGCTTGGGAAGATTTGCGTTGGAAGGGTTTGCTGGAGGGAACTTACTAAAGAGAGATTTGCAGTGGGAAGATTACGTCGTGGTGGGCTTTGCTGAAGCAAAGCCATCGATTTTGAGGGCGCGAAAAAGGCAAGGCTTCCACGTGGGAAACAAGCGAAGCTGGAGGCTTTGCGAGTGGAAAGTTTGCCTATGTAAGGGAGGCTTTGCTGGAGCAAAGCCCCGACTTTAAGGGCGCGAAAAAGGCGAGGCTCCTCGTGGGAAACAAGCGAAGCTGGGAGGCTCACAAAGAGAGCTTTGCATCGTAGTAGGCTTTGCTGAAGCAAAGCCTACGATTTTAAGGGCGCGAAAAAAGGCAAGGCTTCACATGGGAAACAGGCGAAGCTGGAGGCTCTCTTGGTAGCTTTGCGATTGGAAGGGTTTGCTGGAGGGAACTTACTAAAGAGAGATTTGCAGTGAGAAGATTACGTCGTGGTGGGCTTTGCTGAAGCAAAGCCATCGATTTTGAGGGCGCGAAAAAGGCAAGGCTTCACATGGGAAACAGGCGAAGCTGGAGGCTTGCTCATAGTGGGAGGCGTTCGTGGTAGGCTTTGCTGAGGCAAAGCCCACGATTTTAAGGGCGCGAAAAAGGCAAGGCCTGCTTGGGAAGAAGGCGTTCGTGGAAAGCTTTGCTGAGGCAAAGCCCCGATATTTAAGGGCGCGAAATGTTGGGAGGTATTCGTGGTAAGCTTTGCGTTGGAAGGCTTTGCTGGAGGGAACTTACTAAAGAGAGATTTGCAGTGGGAAGATTACGTCGTGGTGGGCTTTGCTGAAGCAAAGCCATCGATTTTGAGGGCGCGAAAAAGGCAAGGCTTCCACGTGGGAAACAAGCGAAGCTGGGGAGGCGTTCTGTGGAAGGCTTTGCGATGGAAGGCTTTGCTGGAGGGAACTTACTAAAGAGAGATTTGCAGTGGGAAGATTACGTCGTGGTGGGCTTTGCTGAAGCAAAGCCATCGATTTTGAGGGCGCGAAAAAGGCAAGGCTTCACATGGGAAACAGGCGAAGCTGGGAGGCGTTCTGTGGAAGGCTTTGCTGAGGCAAAGCCCACGATTTTAAGGGCGCGAAAAAGGCAAGGCTTCACATGGGAAACAGGCGAAGCTGGGAGGCGTTCTGTGGAAGGCTTTGCTGAGGCAAAGCCCACGATTTTAAGGGCGCGAAAAAGGCAAGGCCTGCTTGGGAAGAAGGCGTTCGTGGAAAGCTTTGCTGAGGCAAAGCCCCGATATTTAAGGGCGCGAAATGTTGGGAGGTATTCGTGGTAAGCTTTGCGAGTGGAAAGTTTGCCTATGTAAGGGAGGCTTTGCTGGAGCAAAGCCCACGATTCTGAGGGCGCGAAAAAAGCAAGGCTTGGTTGGGAAACAAGTGAAGCTGGGAGGTGATCTTGGTAGCTTTGCGATGGAAGGCTTTGCCAAGGCAAAGCTAGAGCAAAGCTCTTGATTTTAAGGGCGCGAAAAAGGCAAGGCTCCTCGTGGGAAACAGGCGAAGCTGGGAGGCGTTCTGTGGAAGGCTTTGCTGAGGCAAAGCCCACGATTTTAAGGGCGCGAAAAAGGCAAGGCCTGCTTGGGAAGAAGGCGTTCGTGGAAAGCTTTGCTGAGGCAAAGCCCCGATATTTAAGGGCGCGAAAAAGGTGAGGCTTCCACGTGGGAAACAAGTAAGGCTGGGAGGTGATCTTGGTAGCTTTGCGTTGGAAGGCTTTGCTGGAGGGAACTTACTAAAGAGAGATTTGCAGTGGGAAGATTACGTCGTGGTGGGCTTTGCTGAAGCAAAGCCATCGATTTTGAGGGCGCGAAAAAGGCAAGGCTTCCACGTGGGAAACAAGCGAAGCTGGGGAGGCGTTCTGTGGAAGGCTTTGCTGAGGCAAAGCCCACGATTTTAAGGGCGCGAAATGTTGGGAGGTATTCGTGGTAAGCTTTGCAAGTGGAAAGTTTGCCTATGTAAGGGAGGCTTTGCTGAGGCAAAGCCCACGATTTTGAGGGCGCGAAAAAAGGCGAGGCTTGCCTTTGGAAGACTTGCTTATGTTGGGGAGCTTGCCCATGGTGGGAGGCGTTCTGTGGAAGGCTTTGCGATGGAAGGCTTTGCCTATGTAAGGGAGGCTTTGCTGGAGCAAAGCCCACGATTCTGAGGGCGCGAAATGTTGGGAGGTATTCGTGGTAAGCTTTGCGAGTGGAAAGTTTGCCTATGTAAGGGAGGCTTTGCTGGAGCAAAGCCCACGATTCTGAGGGCGCGAAAAAAGCAAGGCTTGGTTGGGAAACAAGTGAAGCTGGGAGGTGATCTTGGTAGCTTTGCGATGGAAGGCTTTGCCAAGGCAAAGCTAGAGCAAAGCTCTTGATTTTAAGGGCGCGAAAAAGGCAAGGCTCCTCGTGGGAAACAAGTAAGGCTGGGAAGTGATCTTGGTAGCTTTGCGTTGGAAGGCTTTGCTGGAGCAAAGCCCTCGGTTTTAAGAGCGCGAAAAATGCAAGCCTCCTCGTGGGAAACAAGCGAAGCTGGTTTTTATCCATGCAAAGCCCGTTTTTATCCATGACTCTGGCTTATTTTTATCTATGACAAAAAATCAGAAGGCTTCTCCTATCCAAAGCCTGTGATTGTAAGCCTCACAATAAACACCCATACACAAAGGGACTTTTCTCACTCCCTTCCAGAATCGCCGCTTCCATCGCAAAAATAAGCGAAGCTTATTTTTACCCACCAATTGTAACAAAACAAAGCCCGGACCTCACCAGAATCGCTACTTCCATCGTAAAAACAAGCAAAGCTTATTTTTACCCACCAATTGTAACAAAACAAAGCCTAGTCCTCACCAGAATCGCTGCTTCCATCGTAAAAATGAGCAAAGCTTATTTTTACCCACCAATTGTAGCAAAACAAAGCCCGGGCCTCACCAAAATCGCCGCTTCAATCACAAAAACAAGCAAAGCTTGTTTTATCTGCCAAAGCCCGTGATTGTAAGCCTCACAAAAAACACCCATACACAAAGGGACTTTTCCCACTCCCTTCCAGAATCGCCGCTTCCATCGCAAAAACAAGCAAAGCTTGTTTTATCTAATAACCCAGTCCTCACCAGAATCGCCGCTTCCATCGCAAAAACAAGCAAAGCTTGTTTTATCTAATAACCCAGTCCTCACCAGAATCGCCGCTTCCATCGCAAAAACAAGCGAAGCTTGTTTTATCTACTCAAAGCCTGTTTCTACCCACCAAAGCCCGCTTTTATCCATGACTCTGGCTTCTCCTATCCAAAGCCCGCGAGTGTAAGTCTCACAAAAAACGTCTCTACACAAAGGGCCTTTTTTCCGCACCCTTACAGAATCGCCGCTTCCATCGTAAAAACAAGCGAAGCTTGTTTTATCCACTCAAAGCCTGTTTCTACCCACCAAAGCCCGCTTTTATCCATGACTCCGGCTTCTCCTATCCAAAACCCGTGAGTGTAAGCCTCACAAAAAATGCCTCTACACAAAGGGCCTTTTTCCGCACCCTCCCAGAAGCGCCGCTTCCATCACAAAAACAAGCGAAGCTTGTTTTATCCACCAAAGCTTGTTTTACCCACGAAGCCTGTTTTATCTACACAAAGCTCGTTTTTATCTAAAACCCGCACCCTTCCAGAATCGCCGATTCCATCGTAAAAATAAGCAAAGCTTATTTTTACCCACCAATTGTAACAAAACGAAGCCCGCTCCTCACCAAAAACACCGTTTCAATCGCAAAACAAAACGACTAGTCGTACGAAAAACTCAAAAAAATCGTCTATATAGTCAGCCTTGAAAAACCAGAATACTATGGATATTTCGCATTTATAAGCTATTCTGAAGTAAAAAGTAGTACCCATAATCGCAAGGTTTTGCGAAAAGGTGTTCAAAAGCTTGTGTTTTTCAAGCATTATTTTTCAGAGGTTCCCTATGTTAGCTCAAAAAAAAAATGATTATCAAAGAGACTTGTTTAAGACGAATTTGGAAGGTATGCTCAATCATAATGAGCCCTTATTTCGTTTAGCTCAGAAAATAGATTGGGAAAAGTTTGATACTGAATTTGGTAAACTCTATTGTCCTGACAACGGCCGTCCAGCCAAGTTAACCCGCTTGATGGTAGGACTGCATTACTTAAAAGCCACATTTAATGAAAGTGATGAAAGTGTTTTAGATAAATGGGTTCAAAATGTCTATTGGCAATACTTTTGCGGATACCAAGAATTCCAGCAGGAAGCTCCTTGTGATCACAGCACATTAAGCAGATGGCGTAAGCGTATAAAATCTAAAGGGAGGGATAGAAAAGCTTTTAGAAGAAACAATTCGTTGTGCTCTTTCTAATAAATTACTGCGTAGACATCATGTCCAAAAAGTAAATGTAGATACAACAGTTCAGGAAAAGGCCATTACATATCCAACAGATGGTAAACTATATTTTAAAGCTTTACAATATTTATCAGAACTGGCTAAGAGAAATAATATTCGTCTTCGCCAAAGTTATTCTCGTTTATCTAAAAAGTCATTATTAATGCAGAACCGATACTTTAGAGGACGTAAATACAGACTTGCAAGGCGTGAGCAAAAGAGCTTAAAAACCTATTTTGGCCGTGTTTTACGGGATGTAGAGCGTAAATTGCATTCTATGAATTTACATAAAAATTATGAATCTTCTTTGTGTCTTCTTCACCGTCTTTACGATCAAACCAAGGATAGCAAAAACAAAGTTTATAGTTTACATGCGCCGGAAGTAGAATGCATCTCTAAAGGGAAAACACATAAGAAGTATGAATTTGGATGTAAGGCGAGTTACGTAACAAGTAGTCAAGGTAACTTTGTTTTAGGCGCGATGGCAAAACACGGTAATCCTTTTGATGGGCATACATTACCATCGGCCATACGGATCGCCTATAGAACAGGTAGAAAGGTTTTTACCCAATTCATTAAGCGTAGAAGAAGTTTTTGTGGATAGAGGTTATAGAGGAGCGAAAGTTAAAGATGGGATAACAGTTCACATTGTTGGCGCGAAGAGGAAGAAAAAAATGAAACGTAGTTTACGTAAGTGGATGAAAAGAAGAGCAGCCATTGAACCCATCATTGGTCACATGAAGAATGTATGATTGAGGTGTACGAAGAAATCACCTCTTAACGCAAGAAGGTGATAAGATGTATGCGGTTTTACTAGGTGCTGGCTTTAATATGAGAAAATTGCTAAAAGCTTTTTCTTGGCTTAAATTTATTCCGCAATATCTGACTGATTTTTCCTTAAAAAAGCAAGTATGGGTTATGGCATTTTCTTAATATAGTGCCTTTTTCAAGCTTAACTATATAGTCAGCCTTGAAAAACCAGAATACTATGGATATTTCGCATTTATAAGCTATTCTGAAGTAAAAAGTAGTACCCATAATCGCAAGGTTTTGCGAAAAGGTGTTTAAAAGCTTGTGTTTTTCAAGCATTATTTTTCAGAGGTTCCCTATGTTAGCTCAAAAAAAAAATGATTATCAAAGAGACTTGTTTAAGACGAATTTGGAAGGTATGCTCAATCATAATGAGCCCTTATTTCGTTTAGCTCAGAAAATAGATTGGGAAAAGTTTGATACTGAATTTGGTAAACTCTATTGTCCTGACAACGGCCGTCCAGCCAAGTTAACCCGCTTGATGGTAGGACTGCATTACTTAAAAGCCACATTTAATGAAAGTGATGAAAGTGTTTTAGATAAATGGGTTCAAAATGTCTATTGGCAACACTTTTGCGGATACCAAGAATTCCAGCAGGAAGCTCCTTGTGATCATAGCACATTAAGCAGATGGCGTAAGCGTATAAAATCTAAAGGGATGGAAAAGCTTTTGGAAGAAACAATTCGTTGTGCTCTTTCTAATAAATTACTGCGCAGACATCATGTCCAAAAAGTAAATGTAGATACAACAGTTCAGGAGAAGGCCATTACATATCCAACGGATGGTAAACTATATTTTAAAGCTTTACAATATTTGTCAGAACTGGCTAAGAGAAATAATATTCGTCTTCGCCAAAGTTATTCTCGTTTATCTAAAAAGTCATTATTAATGCAGAACCGATACTTTAGAGGACGTAAATACAGACTTGCAAGGCGTGAGCAAAAGAGCTTAAAAACCTATTTTGGTCGTGTTTTACGGGATGTAGAGCGTAAATTGCATTCTATGGATTTACATAAAAATTATGAATCTTCTTTGTGTCTTCTTCACCGTCTTTACGATCAAACCAAGGATAGCAAAAACAAAGTTTATAGTTTACATGCGCCGGAAGTAGAATGTATCTCTAAAGGAAAAACGCATAAGAAGTATGAATTTGGATGTAAGGCGAGTTACGTGACAAGTAGTCAAGGTAACTTTGTTTTAGGTGCGATGGCAAAACACGGTAATCCTTTTGATGGGCATACATTACCATCGGCCATAGAACAGGTAGAAAGGTTTTTACCCAATTCATTAAGCGTAAAAGAAGTTTTTGTGGATAGAGGTTATAGAGGAGCGAAAGTTAAAGATGGGATAACAGTTCACATTGTTGGCGCAAAGAGGAAGAAAAAAATGAAACGTAGTTTACGCAAGTGGATGAAAAGAAGAGCAGCCATTGAACCCATCATTGGTCACATGAAGAATGATGGAGGTGTACGACGAAATCACCTCTTAACGCAAGAAGGTGATAAGATGTATGCGGTTTTACTAGGTGCTGGCTTTAATATGAGAAAATTGCTAAAAGCTTTTTCTTGGCTTAAATTTATTCCGCAATATCTGACTGATTTTTCCTTAAAAAAGGAAGTATGGGTTATGGCATTTTCTTAATATAGTGCCTTTTTCAAGGCTGACTATATACTCAATCTCTTCTTGCGTTTTCACAACGGCTATAGGGACTGATATATTTCTCATATTCGGAAATCCCCCCACTATTGGTGGTGGTGTCGACACTATCTTCTGTTGACTGACAAAATTATCACGGCTATAGGTTAAAAAATATTCAGCAGACAACGTATTCGAGGTCTTCACAATCGCTACCACATGGCAGAGTGTCCATGCACTTCTGCACCTCTCGGGCCATAGAGGCTCTTCGGGAGGGATATGTGACATGAAATTTTAATTCTTGGGTAGTACTGCATTTCTATTGCTAATCAAAAAATGTACAATTACTCATCATTTTGCTTGTTTTTCATGCATATGCTCATAAAAACAACAGTTTTATGTCTTATATAATTCTTTTTTACCAATCGAAAAGTAAACACTTTTCGCACTCCAAAGGCTGAAAATAGAAATCTCACACTCTACAATCTGGTTACAATCTGATTTTTGTCACTATCGAAAACTCAATATACTCTTCAGTTCTACGCTTCTGTCGAAAATCTACATTTATTCTAAAAAACTCCCTAAAAAATAAATATTTTTCCCTTTTCGTAAGATTAGGCACGCTTTTTGCTTCTTTTATAGTTAAGTGTCTCTTTCTTCCATTGAGAAAACTGAGAAAACTGAAAAAACTGAAAAAATGGGAAAGACACAACACTTTGATTTCTATATTTTATTTTACAGGAGAAAATTATGACAATACCACAAGAACCGAAGGAATTACTAAAATGGGCTGAAAAAGAAAATATTCAGTTTATAGATATTCGATTCACAGACATACTGGGAATGACTCACCACTACACAATGCCCCTGCATGCTGTGGATAAAGAAGCCTTCACCTATGGAATAGGCTTTGATGGCTCCTCTATACGAGGTTGGAAGGCCATTAATGAATCAGATATGCTCACACGCCTTGACATCAGTACGGCCTTCATCGATCCTTTTTTCCAACATAAGACCTTGGTTATATTCGCAGATATTTATGATCCCCGTACAGAAGAAGCCTATAGCCGTGATCCCCGGGCCGTACTCAAAAAGGCCATAGCCCGCATGAAATCCACCGGTATCGCGGATACTGCTTATTTCGGCCCCGAGGCTGAATTTTTTATTTTCAGTGATGTTCGTTTCGATTCTCAAATGCAAAATGCTTTTTATTATGTGGATTCCAAAGATGCTCGTTGGAATATGGGCAAAGATGAAGGTCCTAACCTCGGACACAAACTACGGGAGAAAGGAGGCTATTTCCCAACCCCACCCAACGATATCTTCCAAGACCTAAGGGGAGAAACTTTACAGACCCTAGAGGATGTTGGGGTCACCACAGAAAAGCATCACCATGAGGTAGCTAGTGCTGGTCAGGGAGAAATCAATTTGAAGGTAGATGAAGCCCTTAAAATGGCGGATAATTTGATTAAGTACAAGTATGTTCTAAAAAACGTGGCACGTAAGCATGGCTATAGTGTAACCTTCATGCCAAAACCTGTCTTTAGCGATAATGGAACGGGAATGCATACACACCAATCACTCTGGAAAAATGGAAAAAACCTATTTGCTGGTAATGGTTATGCTCATCTGTCGGATATGGCTTTACACTATACGGGTGGTATACTAGAAAATGGTCCCGCTGTACTGGCCTTTACGAACCCTACAACCAATAGTTATAAGCGTTTGGTACCGGGTTTTGAAGCCCCTGTAAACCTTGTTTATTCCGCTAGAAATCGTTCCGCATCCATTCGTGTCCCTATTGCCGTTATAGGTGACAAAGCTCGACGTATTGAGTTTCGCACACCCGACGCCTCTTGCTGTCCTTACTTAGCCTTTGCAGCTATGTTGATGGCTGGGTTGGACGGTGTGGAAAAAAAGACTAACCCGGGTGAACCAGCCGATTTTGATTTGTATACGGCTACGCCGGAGCAAAAGGCCAATTTGCGTTCCGTGCCAGCCAATCTTACAAAAGTTCTAGATATTCTGGAAACAGACAATGCCTTCCTAAAAGAAAATGGTGTTTTCGATGATGATTTCATTACCAACTATATCTCTTTTAAAAGAGAAGAAGTGGAACAAGTTGTGAACCAACGTCCACACCCCTATGAGTTTGTTTTGTATTACGATTGTTAATTTACTTTTGTATACTCTATCACTTCCCCTTTGAGGGAGAGAGCTAAAGTAGTGGTAACCCGTTTATAATCCCCATACATCACTTGAAAAGAAAGGCGGTGAGTAGGGTAGTGTAAATCTCTATAGGGTTTCTATAATCTTTTTTAATTCAGAAGTACTTTCTGCCTCTAGAATGCGTTGGGATAGGGATAGACAGCTTTCATAATAGCTATTTTCAATTACCTTTGCACAGTTTACCACTGCAGAAAGGGGAACACTCAGATTTTGCATTCCCAATCCAATCAACAAAGGCAGAAGTTTTTTTTCTGTGGCCAAAGAACCGCAAAGAGAGACAGGAACCTGAGAAAGAGTGAGTATCTTTTTAATTTGGCGATACAAAATCGGATGATAAAAAATATCATCTCCACCATCGCTCATATCCCTATCGATATCTAGATTTAAACGCATGAGATCATTACTACCTATGCAAAAAAAAGAAACATATTTGCTAAAAACTTCTATCATTTCAACGGCAGCCGGAGTTTCTATCATGATTCCCATTGATATTTTGGGTAATTTCTGAAATATTTTGGCTTCTAATTCTGAACTGACTTCTTCAATGACCTTTTTTATAATTTGGATTTCTTCTAGACTACTAACCATCGGACACAATATACGGCAATGCTCGTCAGGATAGTCCATTTCAATAGCCGCCATAAAAATGGATTTCAATTGAAGAACTAAAAAGGTATGATTGGCTAGTAAAAAACGTGCTCCTCGTAATTTTTGCTTATTAAAAAACTGTATGGGTAAAGGCTTGTCTTCACTCACGTCTATAAGACGAAACTGAATGGGTTTGTGATTTAAATTCTTCAGAATTTTAATATAAAGCTCCACATGTTTTTCCGGATTAGAGAGTATTTCCGTATCTTTCATATATAAAAATTCTGTACGAAATAAACCGACCCCACTCAGCTTCTTTAACCTTTCATCTTCAGTTATTTTTACTCCATCTAAGTTTGCCCAAATATTAATGGGTGTGCCATCTCCTGTTTGAATAGGAGAAAAAATAATACGTGCTTGGGTATGAGATCTTTCAATAAGATAGCCTCTGTAAAAGTCTATCTCTTCACTATCTGGGTTGATAATAACCCCACCTCTGTTACCTTTATAACCTGTATGACAATCCAAAAAAAGGACATCTTTATTCGAAATATATTTTAAAAAGCCTTGTACATTAAATAACGCTGGCAAATTATAGCTTCGTGATAGAATGGCTAGATGGCTTGTGAGACCTCCTGCTTGACAAATTATACCTTCCACACGCTCCAGAGGAATTTGTAAAAAAACTGATGGAGTAAGTTGATCAACAACAACAATCAGAGGGCCTCTATAATCTGTGAAAAAAGTATCGTCGAATTTTTTCCCTTCTTCTATGCCAAGGAGACACTTTAATATTCTGTTCCCAACGTCCTCTAAATCATCCGCTCTCTCTTGAAAAATGCTATTCTCAGAACGTAATAAAAACTCTTTCAATATATTCAACTCGCCTTCTATAGCCCATTCCGCATTTATTTTACAAAGTCGTATCTTCTCCCGAGTTTCTCCAATAAACATGGGATCATGCAAAAGAGAAAACTGAGCTTCAAAAATGGCTGCCATATCGTCCGTAAGTTGGGATTCTTTGAGAAGTATTTGCATTTTTTTTTGACTTTCCAAAACAGCTACATCCAAACGCTCAATTTCATCCCCAACTTTTCGGCTGGATATTTTTTTGTGAGGGATTTTGATACGATCATAGCAAAAGATAAAAGCTCGCCCAATAGCCATACCCGTTGATGCTATTTGCCCTTGAAAACTTTGTTTTTGATTATGCATACATATTCCAAAGTTACCCCAAATGATCACTTTGGAACAAAGAGAAGTTTTTTATTTTCCTGAAATCTCTATAGAAATTATAGCCATTATTTTTTAGACGACCTTCCCATCTTCTCCGTCATACTAATGTGTAATGGTTCAACTGTATAATGAAAAATAAAAATCACGACTACACCACTTTTATAGCTAAACGAATTTCCATAGCCATGTACATTTTGTACGTATTGCATAAATACTTTTTTTCATAAAAAAGTACGTTTTGAAAAAAATCTTATAAAAAGAAGGGAGCATTTTATGTCTCTTGCTTATGAAATTTAAAACTAACCAGAAAATATTTTTTGTTGATACCATGTTAGAGCTCACTCCATCTTTACAAGGAAGGCTGTAGTTCTGATTTGGAGGGCTACCTCCTCCTACTTGTAGAGCAGGTATGCCTTATTTCTGGGTTTTACGCCAATACAATGAAATGCTCCGGATTTTCAGAAGGGAATGATAGGAAATGGGACTCTTACGAAATGCAAATAATTACAAATGGAGTGTTATGAATCACCAATTTAAGGCGTTTTAGATGGCTACTTTCTTATTTTTTTGGATTTTACAACAGACCCATAAATAAATAGGCGTTTCAGTGAGAATATCTACATTAAAACACATTTGGAAAATAGGTGACTTATGATCATCAGAAGGAACACTATTTCCAGAATGCAATGGTCTTACTTTACGAAAGAGAGAAATGCCCAAATTGGACTTTTTTTTTGTTTTTTTTCTTGAAGGATGGAAAGAAAAAAATGATTTGAGAGTGAATAATAGGAGGAGTCTTTTTTTACATAATCTTGACAATGTAACGAGGGGTGCTATCCATGCACATGTTTGAGTTTGTGAGAGGTTCTTCTGATGAGCCGAGTGGTAATTTATTAGTCTATGCCTATGCGCGTGACTGCAATCCTATTGTACCCGAGGATGAGTTAATTGTTTGTAATGTGATTGTGAGCTTTGCAACTTCCGAGTCTGAGCAATTTCCTGTGGTTTCTTTCCCACCAACTTCTTTACGAAGAGAAGAAGACTTGGCCACCATAGTATCTCTGAATCCTAATTACGATGTCTTTCGCCTAGAAGACTTTGAGCTATACCAAAACCGAGATCCCAAGGCTTATATACGTATGAGAATTAGAAAATTTAATTCTGTTGTGTCAGAATATCTAGAAATGTGCCAAAACTATGCTCGACTCAAAAAAAAGAATTTCAAAGCAAAACAAAATTTACCATTTTTACAAAATAACCAAGCAATCCAATATTCCCCTGTAAATCGTACTTCGCCTTCTGCCTTACCGGAAGAGTCCACTTGTTTGGATCAGTTAGAAGAATTTCTCAAAATTTATAGTACAGATTCTCAAGGGAAAATGAAACCCTATTTTCGAAAAATCATCTCTGTGATGGAAACAAAATACCCATGTTATGATGTGAATAATTTCGCTAGGGCTGTTGGTCTCCATACAGAAGAACAAAAAATAGCCAAATCAAATTTAAAATTAGCCACTCTTTACCTCCGCAAATTTCGAGCCATTCATGAAGAAAGATATGAAGAAGCTGCTAACATTCAAAATAACATTAAATTATTGGAGGTTAAGGAAACACCATCTATATAATTTTTGAAATACTCTAATATACTCTAAGCCTGTGACAAAGTAAGAGAAGGCTTTTTCTTTTTCTGGCTGGGTAAAACTAACGTATTTTTTTCGGTGTAGAAACCCATATGGCCAAAAAAAAAGAAAACAGCCTCATGCCTAAAATGACTCCGGAAGGGAGTGTGTACACGGTTATATCTGCGAGTACAAAATTCCATGGTGTGTTAGAATTTAAACGCCCCCTCCAGATCAACGGTCATTTTGAGGGAGAGATTATTAGCGATGGAATTTTACTCATTGGAGAAACGGCAACATTAAAAGCAAGCATACAAGCAGGTACTGTAATTTTAGGAGGCCAACTCACGGGCAATATAGAAGCGTCAAAAAGAGTTGAAATGCTACCCACAGGAAGTCTAACGGGTAACATTCGAACACCTAAAATACAGATCGCAGATGGCGTTATTTTCGATGGAAATTGTGAAATGGTCTTTCCAAAAAATAAGTGACAATTTCTGGGACTTTCACTTCATCCCCTATAATACAAGCAAGGGAAAGATATCATAAAAAATATCTTCCCCTTTTTATAAACAACTAGATGCAAGCTTCGTCCACAATCTACATATAGTCGTTTTCCAATGATTTACGATAGTTATTTATATAGTTAATTCCCAGCAGGAGGCACGTTAGCACCGCCACCAGCACCACTGCAATTTACAAGCTTAGGCCACTGATCTGGTACCCTCGAATTCTCACGAAGAGACCTGTACAGTTTATTCTTACGCTCACAATCTACACTATCAAAATCTAACTGTGCACCATCGAAAACACCATGCTGAAGATCTCTAGATAGAATGCGTAGTTCGTCGAAAAAAATGTAAACTGGATCGCCTCCCCTAGCCTTCTGATTCGCGCGCAACTTAAATTTCCGTAAAACTAGGTTTTTCGTTTGAGGGAAAGTTTTAGACTCTTGCTTAATTATTTTTGGGATAACGACACTAAGAGGTCTCCAACCTATAAAATTCACAGAGCCCATTTTCAAAACATAAAGATCCCCACCCCAATCTTCAACCCAAGCTTCCAAATTGTAATCATCGCCACGACCCATGACCCATACAGATATTTTTTCAACTATTCCGGGCAATATAACACCATTCACACACTCAACAACCATAGTGCGTTTCGAATTTCGTAAGATAGAAAGGTTTTTATCCTTATAACAAGACTTCTGTTCTTGCCCACCTGCTGCAAGAATGCTTTCCGACAAATAATGTCGAACACGCTCTACCATGTAATGATCTGCCAAGGCAGGAGCAATGGACACAACGTTATCACCGGGAAAAGTAAAAGCAAAACGAACGCCTAAAACACGAGACTCGTTATAACCATAATTTTCTCGTAGATATATGGGAGTACCCTTTAGAAGCTTCACTTCACGCTCTGATTTAAGACTGGACGCAGAAGGCGCATAAGGGGGAAGCTGTTGTGTTTTCTTGGCCTTATCGTCATAATTCGTAAAAACTCTCCAACCATAGCCACTTCCACTGTAATCACGATCCCAACTCTCTACGGTTACAGAGCGAATTTCACTTCTAGCGGCATCGTCATTCAAATAATGACTTTCCGATTGTGCATCCGCTGGAGTAGCTTGCCAAAAAACAAAACAAAGCCCAACGAAAAAACCCACACTCACACACCCTATCCTCTTTATAGAACTCAAATTCCCTTTATTCGCAAAACACATTCTATTGCTGATTATTTTATTTTTCATTTTCATTTTCTTCTCCATTATAGTTTATATATAATTATAGTTTACAATCTGAATTTACGTAGACACTCACCAGTTATCTCTAATCTCGGAACCAGGATACTCTCCTTCTCCACGATCAACCAAGGCTTTTAACCCATCCACATAAAAGTAAAATCCGCCCTTGGGCTCATGATAATCTGACACAACAAAAAGACTCACGAAATGCAAATGGCGATTGAGCAGAGCAAAGCGGGTACTCTGTGGAAGCCAACCCGGTACAACAACTGTCAACTTCCGCCAGCCAAAAAAATTCAAACGTCCCATACGAAGTTTATGTACCTTGCCACGATAATCCCTCAATTTAACAAAAAGCGAGTGACGGAAATTCCTTCCCAGTACCCACACAGAAAACTGACGGGCTTTACCTCTAATGACCATTTCATGAGGTGGTCCTATTTCCACACGATCAAAACCCTCATCTTCAAAATGAGTTCTTATACCTAGTACGTGATTAGGATTTTCAGGACTTTGGGCAAGAGAATAGCTCTCTTCAGTGGCAGGAGAAGAGTTTTCATCACCTGTGGAACGAATTTCACCCATTTGCACGAGCTTGATCGTCTTTGTTGCACCAACGGGAGACGTTGCCTTAGCATACCAGTCTTCCGCATCCTCAAAATCTTCTAGACTTTCCATGTAAAGACCTTGCCCGTCTAGGTCAACGGAGTCTTTTTTAGCTTCTCCTCCTTGAGCCTGAGCTCCTCCACCCTGAGTTTCTTGCTGGGCACTCAAAAAAGTGGACAAGCTAAGAAAAAATATCAATATAAGCAGGCTATTTCCAATTTTCATTATTTCTACTCCTAACAATTGTATTATGGCTTATTTCTTACAAAACAATTCAACAGAAACTAAAAATCAAAAGATTCTAGGTCAAGCCGAAAATCACCACAACTCCTAAAACATATCGGTTTTCACTAAGATAAACTTGGCATTAGATCATTTTTTTTCCACTGTTTTTGAAAAAAACATATTGGCTCCGTGTTTCTTGTTAAAGCGATTCACATCCATAATCGTTTTTAGGATTTGTCAAGAATCATTATGGGTTAGTGAGAAAAAATCGTTTTTTAGAAATGAATTATGTCTGACTTATCTTTCCACTTCAAGAAAACTATAAAGATGGCGTAAACTCTTGTAAAAAATTCATATTATAAGTAGCTATAACAATGATCGATCCAATGGCTATGGTAATTAAAAAAGCCATACCAATAAAAAAAATCATATTCTGAAGAAGACGATAATTCAAAAAATTGAGACCCAATGAAAAACCCATTTTCCCTTTGGGCGAAGTGAGACAAATACGCTGCCAATAGGAATAGGCATAATATAGCCCAAGCATGAGTAACCCTCCTATCAAAAAAAAGGTGAAAAGATTGGGAAAAGAAAGCTGTAACGTGTACAAAGGAAAAAGAAAGAGATTACTCAATAAAACAGAAAAAAGGCTAATCAGAAAAAAATGTAAAATTCCTTGTAAAATATATCGCCCACTCTTTGAAAAAGAAAAGCCACTGCTAACTATCAAAGAAACAGATGTGATTTCACCTTCCCTGTTTGTTATTTTTTTAGCTTTACGTTTATCAAAAATGTAGTATTTTATAAGGATAAAAAAGCTAATGAAAAGTAGTCCCATCTCAAAAATAGATTGAACGGATATAGATGCTTCTGAAAAAATGTAACCCTCCCACTCTTCATATCGATATAAAAAAGAAAGCGTAATCAGATATAATGAAGAAAGCATCACAATAAAAAACAATTGCACATCTAAAAATTTATAGTGAAACCTTATGGCTAGTAATGATAGAAAGATTAAAAATAACCAAAAAACATTAAAAGCTAAAATAAAATATCCCTGAATCAAAGAGCGATTCAGACGACGAAAGATAGCCTCCGGTTTGAGATCACCTTCAAGGACCGGTTCCATAAAATCAGATAAAGCTTGGTGTTGCCTCAAAACACGAGAGAAATTCCCCAATTTCCAGTACCAAACAGACTGACTATCTTGTGAATCGACTTCGTCACTCAATACAATTATATTTTCAGAAAACTCTAACTTTTTTTCAGGATGTCCCGTCAAAAGAAATGAAAAGTAAATAGCATACAACAATAAGCCTATTGTCTTTATATAATGCACAAGAGCAGAGTCTTACTTTTCTTTTATTTGTCTACTGAAAAGCTTGACTATTCTCAAACTCAATGGAACTGTGCACCATGCAAAAGGGGGGATTTTGAAAATGATTATTAACTGGGCATGTCGAATACTTATGATTGTTATTTTAGGCCAAACTCTCTTTTTTAAATTTACAGGAGCACCAGAATCCCAATTCATTTTTTCTACACTTGGTGTCGAACCTTGGGGAAGGTACGCTTCTGGTATCATCGAACTAATAGCGGTTATTTTTTTATTCTTTCCTAGACTTTTCCTATTCGGTGCTTTACTTACATTAGGAACCATGTCAGCAGCCGTCCTCTCCCATCTAACTATCTTGGGAATAGAAATTCAAGGAGAATGGCAGAACCAAGTCATAGAAAATGACGGAGGCCTGCTTTTCGGTTTAGCCATTACGGCTACTGTGTGTGCCCTCTGGATTATTTTTTCATATAGAAAGCGACTATCATTCTTTACGTAAGATGACTTACGCTTAGCAGTAATAGTATACCTACTACTATCCCCTCTGCTAGCCGTTCCAGCATTGTGTAACAACCACCGGCGCCCGGCTCCGGTCGCTCCGTCAGCTAATATTTGCCGTCGATCTGGCCGTCGATCTGATCGATCATTTTTTTGATGGAGTTCTGTGAATCCTTTTGCCCTACGATAATGTCGTAAATTGTGCTGGCAATGGGAAAGTCCTTGCCGTTTTCCCGCAATAAGCTAGCCAATAAGCCTATGTTGGAAAGGCCAGGAGACTGCCGTTTGAATTGAGATTGCTTTCCCCTTTTATTGGGTTGAGTTACAAAATCAAAACCAGCCTGTCTATCATATACATCTTGTGCAAAACAACCCAACATAAAATCACTAAGTCCAGATAAGCCATAAAAAGTTGACGGATACCCCCCTAGTAATATGCCCATTTTTCGCATTTCTGCAAAAGTGGAATTCGAGATATGAAATAAAGAATTATCGTTATTCCCTCCTAAGTTTCTGTAATAATAACCATCCACCATACCTATACCCAGCGCATAAATATTTTTAAGGGCTCCCCCCAATTGCACGCCACGTACATCCCCCGGGTTCACAGCTGGACGAGTCGACACATATCCAGTATTGAAAAGAGGCAAAAGACGGTCCACAAGGAGTGTATTATATGCAGCCAACTCAAAACCGGTATACTTTCGTTCTAATATTTGTTCTGGATAATTCGCACCAGCTAAAACGGCCATACCATCTGGTTCGATTTGATATTTCTGAAAAAGGTAATCTAGGATCAAAGACAAATCTGATCCGGTAAAGCCTTTCACTATATTCACAAAAGGGGTGCTAACACTCCCTTTTGTTCTGCCCGGGTTAGAGGAAATAGAATGGAAAAGTTCTTTTAGTTCTGAATAGTAACTATCTATTTCCCAAGGAGAGACACCTTGCAACCAAAGAGTTGTATCCTCTAGAGCTTCAATACTATCTACAAAAGTGATATTCTTTGGCAATTTGAAAAGAGGAAAATGCTTCATATCTACTTGCTGACGATTATAGTCTGCAACATCCACGCCTTTAACATAGATGGAAATCAGCGTATCCTTGTTGGCCAAAATAGAAGAGATGGATGTGCTATATGGGGAATGACCGAGTACACCTATTTTTTCTATAGGCTTTTTAGGAACTTGTATAAAAATATTTTTGTCGACTTTATCTCTATCTCCATTATACAAATTACGGTAAGATCCATGCCTATGATGATGCAGGTTTTGTCCCACGATTAAAGCCAAGCTATCAATGAGAAATTGCCTTTTATCTACATTCTTAGGAAGAATAATTTGCTCTATATAATCTGGAAGTTTTTCTGTTTTTTTCGAACTTATTTTCCCTACTAAAATTGGCTTTCCAATAGTGATGGAACCAGAAGCGGCATGAAATAAAAAAGATTCTGGGGGTAATATCTCTTCTGTTCCTTGAATAGAAATCGGTATCACAATTTTATTGTTCACAAAATGGTAAACAGAATCTACAAATGTAATCAGGCGTCCTGTCCTACTCCGTGAGCCTTCTGGAAATATAGCAATCACACTACCTTTTTTTTGTAAATCTTGAGCTTGGCGGAATGAACGCATATTGATACGAGTCATCAAGTTTGCCATGCCCGGATTATCTTGCATATCTTTTCGAGAGCAGACTAGCAATGTGTCCACCATGTAAGCACCTAAACGAGTAAAATCTGGCTCAAAGGCAAGACGACCTGCTATAAAAATTAATCTATCTGCAAACTTAGCCGCTTCTTTCCCTTTCTGTGCTAGAAGAAAATAGATCGCTGCTGTGTCTAGATGACTCAAATGATTGGCAATCAAAACTATGGGGAATTTATCCAAAAGGGGAGTGATTAAAGATAAATTTTCTAAACCATCCACAGAAAAGTTTTTGAGTAAAGGACGAAAAAAACTCATCATAAAATCACGAATACGAGCATCCTTTTGTGTATAAACACCCACTCTTTCCAGAGCTTTTTCATCCTGAAAACTCTCCATAACAGCGGGCTGGGGAAAGCTCCCAGAAAATTGCAAAAAATCGTTCAAAAGCTTCTTAGCTTCTGTTTCACTCAAACCATACTCTTGAAATACACCTACATTTTTATAAAATTCCTTTTGCCAAGGTGCATGGGTATTCATTTTTTCTGATTTATTTTCTTTCATAAAATCTATCTAACGCTAAAAAAAGGGTGCCTCAATCTGTTTATTATTTTGGGCTCATAAACACTTGTCTAAAATAAATTGACATACAGACCTATAAGCAGCAAGACTCTCAGAGAGGCCCCAAGCTCGCTGTAATGGAGAGTTTTTGGCAAGACCTTTTTACAATAAAAACAGATGATAGATGACCAATCGAACCGCATAAGTAAATTTCTTTCTCGCTGTCACAAACAAGGAAAGAAGCGCATTACAATTATGCTGATTCCTCATACAGAGAAAAGAATCATCAATTTGCATTTGAGTTTATATTCCCTCTTTACGGTAGCTTTTATAGTGACGCTTGTTATTGTCTTCTCTGTAGCCAGTCTAATGAATAGAACAGGGAAAGAAATTCAATACTACGATATAGGCCTAGGTGACAAACAATTCGGCTTACAAGCCGTTCAAATTGCAAAAGAAGTGTTGCCACTGCATCAGCTTATTCGTAATTATACAAACACTATTGCGGAATTGTATCTGAAAATAGATGGAGATAAGTCAAAAGTCCAAAGCCTAGGAATTCAGATTAACAATAAGACACAGTCTATTATAGATAAAGAAATCGCAAACCTAAACGCTCTTATAAAGAAATGTCGCACTAAAGAAAAGACGTGCGGTCAAAAAGATACTGTAAATATTTTACAAAAAACAATCTACCTCTCTTCTCAAGATACCCACAACATCGAAAAATCTATTGCATTGGTGAAAGATATTATTAAAAATTTAAATACGGATGCAAAAAAATTTCTTTTTGAAAACACTCCGAGTATTGCACCTACTCAAGGTTACCTTCTCACTCCGTACGGTAAACAAGTGGACCCTTTGCGTGGGCGTGAAATGTTTAAGAGGGGTATAGAAATTGTAGCTTTACCCGGAACAGAAGTTGTAGCCACGGCTCCCGGAGAAGTTATCGATATTTCCTATAACAAAGATTATGGATTACAAATACGTATAGAACATAAATATGGCATATCGACTTTCTATGCTCATATTGATAGAGCCCGTGTAAAGAAGGGAGAGCGAGTTGATAAAGGAGAGGTGATTGCCTACGTGGGGCAAACTGGAAATGTGGCCATGTCTTTACTTTACTATGAACTTCATATAGGCTCCATTACTTATAATCCTTACGCATTTATGAATCATTTACAGGACACGTGGATAGGCTCTCCGAAAATCTAATTGTTAATAGTTTGATTGGAAGCGACTCTGAGTTTTGCGGGGAATTCAAAGTCAATGGCTTAATTCGTATTGATGGCTATTTTAAAGGAAATATAGTTGCCAAAGGAAAAGTTCTGATTGGTAAAAATGGGGTTGTGGATTCGGATATAAAAGCAGATACTATTGTGATTGGAGGAACCGTTCGTGGCTCTGTACATGCTGAAAAACGAGTGACTCTCCTCTCCACGTGCCATCTTTCTGGAGATATTGTCACAAAAAATTTGTTTATGGAGGAAGGTGGTATTTTCGAAGGGCGCTGTACAATCAATCGACAATAAACGAATGCTATACTATATAGTCAGCCTTGAAAAACCAGAATACTATGGATATTTCGCATTTATAAGCTATTCTGAAGTAAAAAGTAGTACCCATAATCGCAAGGTTTTGCGAAAAGGTGTTCAAAAGCTTGTGTTTTTCAAGCATTATTTTTCAGAGCTTCCCTATGTTAGCTCAAAAAAAAATGATTATCAAAGAGACTTGTTTAAGACGAATTTGGAAGGTATGCTCAATCATAATGAGCCCTTATTTCGTTTAGCTCAGAAAATAGATTGGGAAAAGTTTGATACTGAATTTGGTAAACTCTATTGTCCTGACAATGGCCGTCCAGCCAAGTTAACCCGCTTGATGGTAGGACTGCATTACTTAAAAGCCACATTTAATGAAAGTGATGAAAGTGTTTTAGATAAATGGGTTCAAAATGTCTATTGGCAATACTTTTGCGGATACCAAGAATTCCAGCAGGAAGCTCCTTGTGATCATAGCACATTAAGCAGATGGCGTAAGCGTATAAAATCTAAAGGGATGGAAAAGCTTTTAGAAGAAACAATTCGTTGTGCTCTTTCTAATAAATTACTGCGTAGACATCATGTCCAAAAAGTAAATGTAGATACAACAGTTCAGGAGAAGGCCATTACATATCCAACAGATGGTAAACTATATTTTAAAGCTTTACAATATTTATCAGAACTGGCTAAGAGAAATAATATTCGTCTTCGCCAAAGTTATTCTCGTTTATCTAAAAAGTCATTATTAATGCAGAACCGATATTTTAGAGGACGTAAATACAGACTTGCAAGGCGTGAGCAAAAGAGCTTAAAAACCTATTTTGGCCGTGTTTTACGGGATGTAGAGCGTAAATTACATTCTATAGACTTACATAAAAATTATGAATCTTCTTTGTGTCTTCTTCACCGTCTTTACGATCAAACCAAGGATAGCAAAAACAAAGTTTATAGTTTACATGCACCGGAAGTAGAATGTATCTCTAAAGGAAAAACGCATAAGAAGTATGAATTTGGATGTAAGGCAAGTTACGTGACAAGTAGTCAAGGTAACTTTGTTTTAGGCGCGATGGCAAAACACGCTAATCCTTTTGATGGGCATACATTACCATCGGCCATAGAACAGGTAGAAAGGTTTTACCCAATTCATTAAGTGTAAAAGAAGTTTTTGTGGATAGAGGTTATAGAGGAGCGAAAGTTAAAGATGGGATAACAGTTCACATTGTTGGCGCAAAGAGGAAGAAAAAAATGAAACGTAGTTTACGCAAGTGGATGAAAAGAAGAGCCGCTATTGAACCCATCATTGGTCACATGAAGAATGATGGAGGTGTACGACGAAATCACCTCTTAACGCAAGAAGGTGATAAGATGTATGCGGTTTTACTAGGTGCTGGCTTTAATATGAGAAAATTGCTAAAAGCTTTTTCTTGGCTTAAATTTATTCCGCAATATCTGACTAATATTTCCTTAAAAAAGGAAATATGGGTTATGGCATTTTCTTAATATAGTGCCTTTTTCAAGGCTGACTATATATACACTCCCCTCTAAAAAAACTTCTTATAATAAAAATACTTTACCCTTAAGGGGTGTGCTATAACCACCCACCCCCACTCTAAAAAAACTTCTTATGATAAAAACACTTTACTCTCAGCATATCCGTTTCACACTATAAACGTTACCATTAACTAATGAAAAGTAAAAAATGGTCGATACTGTAACAGCAATCAGATGATTTCCTCTAAAGAAAAAGCAGAGATGATACGGTCTGGGAATCGAGCTTTTAATGAAAAAGACTACCCCAATGCTAAAAAATTTTTTATCAAAGCAAATTATAAATCCGGTTTAGTCCGCTTGGGTGATTATTATATGTACGAAAAGAATATGCCTTTACTAGCCTATGGCTATTACAAACGTGCAGATGCAAAAGTAAAAATGGATGATATACACAAAAGAATGGTACTGGCCCTCACTGAGTGGATTGGAAAAGATAGCTTAAAACAAGAAACGCAAGAAATGTTTTCCCCTCAAAAAAAATATAGTTATGATGTAGATCAAAGTGGGATGATCCCGATTTCTGTCAGCCCGACCCTACAAAGAGAAGCCCTATATATCCTAAAGAAACAACAAGGTAAAAATAGCCTGAATTAAGCCTTTAGGCTGACTACTGCCTCTTTAATGAGCCAAGCAGCGATCTCATTCCTTTGGATTTGATTCGTACCTTCGTATATCTGGAGTATCTTTGCATCACGAAAATATTTTTCAACTGGATATTCTTTTGTATAACCATACCCACCATAAATTTGAACGGCATCTGTGGCAACGGCCATAGCCGAATCTGACGTATAACACTTGGCCATAGCCGAATACTTAGCAAGATCCTTAGCATCAGAAGCTAGTTTTTGAGTAGCTTGATATGTGAGAAGTCGACCGGCTTCAATCCGCATGGCCATATCTGCTAACATATGTTGAATAGCTTGAAAAGTTACAATTTTTTTGCCAAATTGCTCCCTTTGTCTAGCGTATTGAATGGCACAATCAAAGGCACCTTGGGCCAGACCTACACCACAACCCGCCACAGCAGGACGAGAAGTATTTAAAGTCTGGATAGCATGGCGAAAACCTATATTTTCCACGCCACCCAATAAATTTTCAGCAGGAACCTCGCAATCTTCAAAAATAAGCTGACGAGTCTCTGAACAACGAATACCGAGCTTGTCTTCCTTTTTACCAAAAGAAAAGCCGGTTGTTCCTTTCTCCACAACAATACATGAAATACCCCGTGTGCCTCGGTTTTTGTTTGTCATACAAAAAACTGTATACACATCCGCTTGACCAGCATTAGAAATCCATTGCTTTGTTCCATTAAGGATATACCGATCACCTTTTTTTCTCGCAACCGTCTGTAAAGCAGGCACATCAGAACCTGCACCAGGTTCGGTGAGGGCAAAAGCACCTATGTGTTCCCCTGAAGCCAATTTAGGAAGCCATTTTTTCTTCTGTTCTTCTGTTCCACCAACTTCTATAGGGATAGCCCCTAACTTACTAGCAAAAAACGCAGTTGCCACACCCGCACAACCCGCTGAAATCTCCTCGCATAAAATGGGCATGGTACGCACCCCCATCCCTAATCCACCATATTCTTCATCAAAAAGAGCAGCATACAAACCCGCTTCCCGAAATTTTGCAAACACTTTGGTGGGATATTCACTCTTCTCATCTAATTGCATCCTCACAGGGACCACTTCGTTCTTAACAACATCCCTGACTAATTCACGGAGCTCTAACTCCTCATCAGTAAAAGAGACGATATCTTCAGATATAGACATAAGACTTTCCTCCTACAAAAGCTGATAATAATTCAAAAACTAACTTAAGAAAGAGGAATGGAGAAACAGAAAAACGCACGGGTTTTCACTCGAAAAAATTCTCCTTCTTACCTATCTCCGGAAACTACTCCGTCTTTTTACCCTCTTTCGCATAGCAGACTCCCTCTTCCGTTTTCTACGCTCAGAAGGTTTTTCATAATATTCGTGTTTCTTTACTTCAGTTTGGAGTTCTGCATTAATACATTCTCTCTTTAAACGACGCAAGGCAATATCAATAGCCTCTCCCTCTTTTACAACTACACCTATCATAACACAAATATCCAGAAGAACCAGATGGCCCAAGATTTCTATCAGATAGTATGCGTCAATGACGAATTGCTCTCCTTTTGTAGAACCCATGTAAAAAGGTAACACTGAGTGTTCCTCTTTAAGCTACTTTGTTATTGTAAAATTTGTTAAAAGCTTGCATAGGCGTCAATCCTTGATGTTATGAAAACAGTTCTTATGTTTGTCTAAAATGAATTTTGTCTTGAATTAGATTGAGGAAAATTATTTCAAATAAGCTATCTTTTTTCTCTATTAGTGAGTATAAAATACGTAAGGAAGTGTTGACGGATACTAGTTTGAGTTTGTTATGAATTCTTTCAGATGATATTTTTATATAGTCAGGTTAAGTAGATATATTTTATATAGAGACAGGTTAGTTTGTATGATTGTTCGTTTTGAAAATGTTATAGAGAGACTTCGTTCCATTGATAATGACTTAACTGAATTAAAACGTCTGAAAGCAAGGATACCAAACAATCGTAGTTTTAGTTTACCCATAGATATTTCATTTGAGAAAGAGATCAATACCCTCCTCAATCAGAAAATTGAACTAGAGAGCTTAGAAATAGAAAATCCGGCTCATGAGTTAGATCAATATATATTTTTTGCCGATCAGGTTACTTCCTCCCAAATTCGTGCTGAAAAACTTAGCACTCCGCAGGAAGACCTTAGTAAGAAAGAACAACTTGTATTGGCGTTTTTACGAGAGATGCCAAAAACAGAAATCCATTTGCATATGGAGGCTTGTATATCAGATGTAACGCTCACTCAATTGATGAAACAAAATGGGACAGAGTACAATCCAGAAGAAATAGAGGCTTTATATGATTTCAAAAATCTACAAGAGTTTGTTCGACTTTTTCTCTTCATATTGGATGCTATCAAGACCCCGGATGATTTTGTTGTGATTTTCCAAAATTTGCGCAATTATCTGGAGGCCAATAATATACGCTATGCTGAAGTCTTTTTGGCACCTTCTCGTATGATTGCAAATGGTCTAGACTTTGGTGAGATTGCTGAAACAATTGACCGTCTTTCGTCAGAATGTACACGTTCGGGTGGTCCAGAGGTTAAATATCTTATAGACGTATCTCGAACTTTTGGGGCTGAGAATGCTAGTAAAAACTTACAAAAAGTTCTTCAACTAAAAACAACAAATATTATTGGTATTGGACTTGGTGGAGCTGAGCTGATGGGAC
Organism: Leptonemataceae bacterium; assembly: GCA_965261955.1. Classification (GTDB taxonomy): domain Bacteria; phylum Spirochaetota; class Leptospiria; order Leptospirales; family Leptonemataceae; genus JABAAI01. Next base: position 193,350 of record CBDHEM010000013.1, on the reverse strand, counting down.
CAGCTCGTGAATTCTCACAAGTTTTTGCACAGGCTAGAGCAGAAGGATTACGTTGTGTAGCCCATGCCGGTGAGGATGATGGGCCTTGGTCTGTCCGCGATACAGTTTTAAAATTGAAAGCAGAAAGAATAGGTCATGGTACTTCAGCTATACAAGATCCTCAACTTTTAGAAATACTTAAAGAAAGAGAGATACCCATTGAAATTTGTTTGACTTCTAATATTTTCACTGGGAAATATGTGAGGGAAGAAAGAGAGCATCCAGTACGTCATTATTATGATAATGGTATTGTTTGTACAATAAATACGGATGATCCAGAAATTTTCAATGTGAACTTAAGTGAAGAATACCTTAAATATTATAAGCATCTTGACTTTACAATGACAGAATTAATTGATCTCAATCGCCAGGGTGTATACTCTACATTTCTTTCTCGGCCGTCCAGCTTGTGGAAAAATTTTCAAACAGAAATAAACCAATTACGTAAAAAATATACGCTATAAGCCATGTTAGATAGTTAATTTAAAAGTTTTTTATGATTGTTATAAAATGATTTCTCGCTATTCAAATCCAGAAATTTCTTCTATCTGGGAAAAATCGAAGAAGTTTGCATATTGGCTTGAGATAGAAGTAGCCGTATGCGAGGCTTGGCACCGTAGAGGTGTGATCCCACTTGAGGATATGCAAAATATCAAAAAAAAGGCAAGTTTTCAAGTGGAGAGCATAGATGCTATTGAAGCAGAAGTCCATCATGATATGATTGCATTTCTGACCAATTTGAAAGAAAATATAGGCCCTTCCGGCCGTTATGTACATTATGGACTAACAAGCTCTGATGTGGGAGACACAGCCCTTGCTTTACAGCTAAAACATTCTAGTGCTATTTTGTTACAACGCCTAGAGAAATTACTGGGAAGTGTAAAAAAACAGGCCTGTATTTATAAAAAACAAGTCATTGTAGGGCGTACCCATGGTGTACATGGAGAACCCACAACACTAGGTCTAAAATTGGCACATTTCTATGGGGAATTGGATCGTAATATAAAGCGTTTTGAACAGGCACAAGAAGAAATTTGTGTGGGTAAATTTAGTGGTGCTGTTGGCACCTATTCCATGATTGATCCTGAAATTGAGATTGAGGTTTGTGAAAAGCTTGGTTTAGAAGCCGATCTTATTAGTACCCAAGTAATCAATCGAGATCGTCATGCCTATTTTTCTTCTATTTTGGGGTTGATTGCAGGGAGTCTAGAGCATATGGCTCAGGAGATACGCCTGTTGCAAAAAACAGAAGGGCGAGAAGTGGAAGAACCATTTGTTAAGGGTCAGAAGGGATCTAGTGCTATGCCGCATAAGAGAAACCCTGTTATTTGCGAACGTATTTGTGGTATTACAAGGGTAATACAAGCAAACGTTCAAGTTGCCTATCGGAATATGCCTCTTTGGCATGAACGTGATATTTCTCATTCCTCCGCAGAACGTATTATTTTGCCAGATTCTATTATAGCTCTAGAATATATTCTAACAAAAATGGAGTATGTGATTTCCAATCTCCATGTTTATCCTGAAAATATGGACCGAACATTACAAACGACGCGTGGTTTGATTTTTTCTCAACGTCTTATGCTCTCTCTTGTAGAAAAAGGAATGCAACGTGAAGAAGCTTATGCCTGCGTACAAGATTTATGTATGAAGGTATGGGAAGATAGAGGGCTTTATTTACACCAAGAGGCAAAAAAAGATGAACGGATCAAAAAATATTTTTCAGATGAAGAACTAGAAGAAATTTTTTCAATGGATTATTATCTTCGTAATGTAGATAAGATATATGAGCGCTTAGGGTTTGTATAAAAGCCATTTTTTGCTTGAGAAGGAAAATAAAAATAACTTTATGCATGATGCTCTGGGTAAAGCTATGTGAAAAAGAGAGAGGTGCGGTGATTAGGCTAATGATTGACTTAGGCTAATAATTTTTTCTTCTATTTCAGAAACGAGAAAGGGCTGTCCCTTTATTTTATTTATTTTTTCGAATCGAACCCTTGAATTTTCAAGTCTAAGCTTGCCTTGTAGGTAAAAGAAAAGTTGTCCAGTATTCATTTCTGGGATTAGAATGCATTGGTAACGTGATAGAAGTTCTTCTATATTTGGTGGTAGAGGGTTGAGGTAGCGCAAGTGTGCGTGGGCAACAGCATGTCCTTTCTCTGTTACGGAGAGTACCGCTGTATGAATCACACCGTAAGTAGAACCCCAACCTAAAACCAGTAATTTTGCCTGTGAGTTTCCAAAGATTTCTTGTTTTGGAATAGAGCGTGCAATGTTTGCTATTTTTTGTGCGCGTGTTTTGACCATGCTTTCATGATTTTCAGGATCGTAACTAACATTGCCAGTTAAAGCATCTTTTTCCAAACCACCGATACGATGCTCTATATTTGGTGTCCCGGGAATTGCCCAGCGACGTGCTAGTGTTTGTTCATTGCGTTTATAAACGAGAAACTTGTCTTCCATTACCTCATCACTACTCCTTATCAGGTTAGAAGCTATGTCTGGTATTTTACTTATGTCTGGAATAAGCCAAGGTTCAGATCCCAAGTTCAAATATAAATCAGTTAGAAAAAAAACAGGTGTCATAAACTGTACAGCTAATCGTACAGCTTCAATGATCATAAAAAAGGCATCCTTTGGAGTGCTGGGAGCCACTATGGCCAGAGGGCTTTCACTACTCCGACCAAAAAGAGCTAAGAAAAGATCTCCTTGTTCTGTTTTCGTAGGTAGGCCAGTGGAAGGACCACCTCTTTGGGCATTAATAATTACAAGAGGAAGTTCTGTCATGATAGCTAGGCTGATGGCTTCCCCTTTTAGCATGATACCGGGGCCAGAAGAGGCTGTGATGCCGATGTGTCCCCCATACGATGCACCAATAGCTGCCGAAGCAGCTGCGATTTCATCTTCTGCTTGAAATGTTTTCACATTGAAATTTTGGTGCTGCGATATTTCATGAAGTATCTCTGAAGCGGGTGTAATGGGATAGCCAGCATAGAAAAGAGGTAATCTCGTTTTCTGTGCTGCGGTGAGAAGTCCCATCACAAGGGCTGTTCCTCCGTTTATATTTCTATAGAGGCCGGGAGAAAGCTTTGCTTGGCTGACTTCGTACTGTACGGAAAATAATTCACTCGTTTCTGCAAAATAGTAACCAGCCTTGAGAGCGATTTGGTTCGCTTGTAAAAATAACTTTTTTTTTTGAAACTTTTTTTCTATCCATGATAGACTATATTCCAAATTTCGTTCGAATAGCCAATAGAGCATACCTAAGGCGAAAAAATTTTTACAACGCTGTGCATCATTTCTTGTTAGCTCTTTCAGTTTATGCAGACCTTCCATTAGACCATTTATGGTCAATTGAGTTATGGGGGCCGTAAAAAGGTTGTATTTTTCTTTTAGTTTCTTTTTAGCTTCTTCATCTAGGGGGTTTTGTGTATAACCTGCTTTTTTAATATTGCGTTCATCAAAACTATCGCTATTTAGAATAAGGATGCCACTTGTGCGCAGTGCTTCGATATTTGTTTTGAGAGCAGCGGGGTTCATTGCGACTAATACATCAACCTGATCACCTGGTGTGAAAATATTATCCTCAGAAAAGTGAACTTGAAAGCCAGATACTCCTGCAGGGCTTCCTTGTGGTGCTCGTATCTCAGCTGGAAAATCAGGGAATGTCATAAGGTCATTACCAAGCATACCGGTAGTATTAGAAAATTGGGTGCCTGCTACTTGCATTCCATCACCAGAGTCACCACAAAAGCGAATAACGGCAGAACGAATCTGATTTTTTTTAACTTGCTTTGTATTTTCTTTACCCATAAAGATAAAGACCGTGTACTCTCTAGTCAATATGTAGGCTACTTTTTTATTTTAGGGGGAAGATAGAGTTAAGAGTTTCTAACCAAAGAAAACGTATTACCTATCTATAACTAGAATAGAGAACAATATTTTTCACTTAATTTGAATTCCTATACCCACGACATGAAAATGTACTTCATTTGCAATTTTAGCTAGCATAGCCTTGCATTGTCCTTGCAGATCAGCAAAGAGATTACCCAAAGATGTACAGGGAAGGAGTCCCATTCTAATTTCATTAGTTACGATAACGATAGGGACTGTTAATGCTTACATAGATAGAATAAGCTTTTTTGTTTTTTCCATCACATATTCCTCCATCTGCTGGTCTGATAGTTTTTCTTTGATCACGCTTTTTTCATGATGTTGTTCTGGTCGTTTTTCTGTAGTCGTATTTTTTTTATGCTGTTGTTCTGGTCGTTTTTCTTTGGTCATGCTTTTTTTATGCTGTTGTTCTGGTCGTTTTTCTTTGGTCATGCTTTTTTCATGATGGAGTAGGTTGTTGAGCCAAAGTGTAATACACTCTATGCGTATAGCCCCCTCATTCCCGCTTTGTAATATGGCTTGTCCAATATGGATCTCTTCTTCAATAATAACAGGCCATTCAGGCGGTCTATTCCTTCGATGATGTTGGTTGATGGTGTTGATGGTGTTCTATACGGGCTAACAGAGTTAAATCGTTGGCTGTAGCAATAAAGCGGACGGCTTTTCATCTGATAACTGCTTTGCTCTTTTTATAGCCATTCGGCTTTTTCTCGAACCCACTCCTCCAATAAAAAGACTAATCATTTTCTTTCTTAAGACTGTTGTAAAATACAGAAAAGGAAGAAAATGTCTGTCCAAAATGCCTTAAATTAGCGTTTAGTCTCGTCTTTCTTATTTTTTGCAACAGTCCCAACATAGAACAGAATTTACTTTTCACATGCGTGAAATTTTAGATATGTTTGTGAAGCCTTTTTTCTTGTGATAACATGACGATTAATTACAATTCTGAGTGATGAGCTCTTTTTTTCTGCTTTTTGGTAGTTTTTGGATTTCTTTCTCTCTGCGATAAGCAAGATTCAGTCCAGAGTGATACTCTGTGTAAAGTAGCCTTAGGGGACGTCTACCCTTTGTATATTTGGCAGCTTTCCCTTTTTCATGTTCTTTTAAACGTTTTTCAATGTTTAAGGCCGCTCCAGTATAATAGCTACCATCTTTACACTCTAGAATATATACATAGGCCATTTTACTTTTATGGGAATAACTTTTTCTCAAGACATTACTTCAGTTTCGGTCTATATTATACAGCTTCAATACCTTCGTCTATCAGATAAAAGATATCAAGATGAATTCCCATTCATAGGGACACAAATTGCAAAGATAGTTGAAAGAGAAAAAACATCTATTCAGAAAGAATAAGCAAATTTAACCCTGAATGGAAATTCCCACTCCCTTTTCTGTAAAATTTTCCCCTTGGGTGGGGGAATTGGTTGCTTGTTCCCAAGCTTCACGGAGTTGCCGGAGCATGCCGGACGATTCCTCAAGCATTTTACTATCTTTTGCTATATTGGCTTCAAGGAGATGTTTTTTGAGATAGGCATATATGTTAAAGAGATTGGAAGCAATTGTATCTCCCTTTTCTATATTGAGAGACAGCATCAATTCCGTAACAATATCTTGAGCTTTAATGATGTTAGTATTCACGATATCGTATTTTTGAGGTTCCATGTTATCTACGGCAATTTGTAAAAAGCGAATGGCCCCATCATAGAGCATGAGAATCAGTTTCTTTTGGTCGGCAGTCGAAATTTCTGTGTTTTTATAGAAATCATAACTTTTTTTGGGTTTACTTACTACCATAGTTTATTCCATTCCTCCTGCGTAACCTATCGGTTATGCATACCTTAAGCTTGAGAAGTAAGATGTGGTATGAAGTAAGATGGAGTATATGAGGCTAGCGAAGCTCGAAGTATTCAGATGATCCAACTGTAACTAAGGAGGGCACGCCTCCTATTTGCAGAAAAGTTATCTATTTTCTATACCCAAACATTATTCCATGTGTCTTCATATATTTTTCGTCGTAGCGGATGCCTGAGACTTATCGTATTTTCTGGCCTCAATTAGTAGGCTTTGCGATTTGGAAGGGTTGCTCTATTGGTAAGCTTTGCGATGGAAGGCTTTGCCAAGGCAAAGCTAGAGCAAAGCTCCCGATATTAAGGGCGCGAAAAAAGGCGAGGGGCTTCACATGAGAAACAAGCAAGGCTGAGAGGCTCTCTTGGTAGCTTTGTGATTGGAAGGCTTTGTGCGTTGGAAGGGGTTCTGTGGAGAGCTTTGCTGGAGCAAAGCCCTCAATGTTTAAGGGTGCGAAAAAAGGCAAGGCTCCACATGGGAAACAAGCGAAGTTTGTTTTTATCCACCGAAGCCTGTTTCTATCTATGGCTCAGGCTTCTTTTAACGAGGAGAGAGACCGTTCGTGGTAGGCTTTGCTGGAGCAAAGCTCCCGATTTTAAGAGCGCGAAAAAAGCAAGGCTGATGCGAAATGTTGGGAGGTATTCGTGGTAGGCTTTGCTGGAGCAAAGCCCTCGATTTTTAAGGGCGCGAAAAAAGGCAAGGCTCACATGGAAAACAAGCGAAGCTGGAAGGTTATCTTGGTAGGCTTTGCGTTGGAAAGCTCTCGATTTTAAGAGCGCGAAAAAAGCAAGGCTCACATGGAAAACAAGCGAAGCTGGAAGGTTATCTTGGTAGGCTTTGCGTTGGAAAGCTCTCGATTTTAAGGGAGCGAAAAAAGGCAAGGCTCACATGGAAAACAAGCGAAGCTGGGAGGCTCTCAAAGAGAGCTTTGCTGTAAAAGAAAGCTTTGCTGAAGCAAAGCACCCGATTTTTAAGGCGCGAAAAAGGCAAGGCTCCTCGTGGGAAACAAGCGAAGCTGGGGAGGTTCTCTTGGGAAGAATGCGTTGGAAGGCTTTTGTGGAAAGCTTTGCTGGAGCAAAGCTCCGGATATTAAGCACGCGAAAAAGGCGAGGCTGGTGCGAAATGTTGGGAGGCGTTCGTGGTAGGCTTTGCTATTGGTAGCGTTGTTCTTTTGGGAAGCTTTGCTGAAGAGATCTTACCTGTGGTAGGCTTTGCTGGAGCAAAGCCCCTGATTTTGGGGGCACGAAAAAAGCAAGGCTGCCACGTGGAAAACAAGCGAAGTTTGTTTTTATCCACCGAAGCCTGTTTTATCAACCGAAGCTTCTCCTATCTAAAGCTTGTGAGTGTAAGCCTCACAATAAACGCCCCTACACAAAGGGCCTTCCTCCGCACCCTTCTAGAATCGCCGCTTCAATCACAAAAACAAGCGAAGCTTGTTTTATCCACCAAAGCTTGTTTCTATCTCCGTTATCTCTGCCCTTTTATGACGTCCCCACAATCGGGTATTTTTACATCGCCATCATTACTGTTGACGTTATTGGTAGCGATGGTTTCACAGCCACCTCCGCTATATAGCACCGTGGGCAACTGACTCGTTGTACCAAAGTTCCAGTTTCCAGTGGCTCCAGTCGTCCAGCCCGAAGTAGAGGTGAGACCCGCGATTTCGACGGCCGTTTTGCGCGTACAAGTGCCCGAACAAGTACCAGAGCCAAGGCCATTGGTGCCGCCATAGGCATCCACGAAGTAGTTCTCTCCAGTTATTACAGAGCCAGCCAACAGACCGATGAGCCCGCCGATAAAATTACTCGTCCCCGTCGTCCTCATCACATCTCCCGTGGCATAGGAGTTCATTACAGAAGAAGCAGAAGCAGCCCAACCGATGAACCCCCCGACATTATTACCCATCCCCATCACATCTCCCGTGGCATAGGAGTTCATTACAGAAGAACCAGAAGTAGCAGCACCGATGAGCCCGCCAACCCCGGCCGTGTTATTGAGGATGGTATAAGTACCACTCCCCGTCACATTTCCCGTAGCATAGGAGTTCCTTACCCTACCACCGCCGCCGACGAGCCCGCCGATAGCGCTACCCGTCCCCATCACAGCTCCCGTAGCATAGGAGTTACTTACCGTACCACCACCGCCGACGAGCCCACCGACATAATCATCCCCCGTCACAGCTCCCGTGGCATACGAATTGCTTACAGAACCAGTAGAAGAACCGATGAGCCCGCCGACACTATCCTTACCCACTACATAGGCATCTGTCACACCTATATTCTTAATTTCAGCACTACTAGCGGTATAGCCAAACAAGCCTACTCCGATCGTAGTTGGACGCTTGATGTAGAGCTTAGTGATTTTATGCCCGGCCCCATCGAAGCTACCGGTGAACCTAGTCGTATCATTCCCAATGGGCATAAAGCCCTTACAAGTGGCTGTAGCCCCGTTACTGCCGTTGTAGGCTACGCAGGTCGTCGCACTAGAGTCATCTTCATTCCAGCTCGCGCTGGCGTCGATGTCATTGCCCAAGCGGTAGTGTTTACTTAGATCATTTTTGATGGTTTTGAGTTGGGCATAGCTCGTGATGATGATGGGGTAACTGGCTACCGCACCCTGAGGACCTAGTCTGAATTCTCTTTCTATCCAGCGACCACAACCAAACTGATCACAGGTGCGCACTCGAACATAGCATACGTCTCCAGGCTCCATTGCAGACAACTTATACTCACTATCTGTGATACTATCGTTACTTGTTTGGCCCCAGTTTATATCTGAGAGTTTCACTCTCTCTGCTTGACAAATCTTAGTCATTTCATACTTTTCGGCCCCTTCCATATCCTCCCACTCCACAAGGTAATCATGCTTCATACTTGGGGGGGAAGGGGTGAGGCCAAGGTCTTTTATATCGAGATTTCCCGGTGGAAAGGGAAGGCAGTCATACTCTGGATCGGCCGTGGTATCTTCATTACAAGGGATAGCTTCTGTACTACAAGCTACAGAAAAAAGCCATAAAGACAGGGGTATGACCCAAATAGCCGAAAAAGATGACGAGAGGAGCGAGAGCCGTTGGCTCTTCTTGGAGGCTATTTTCCTGACTGCTTTCTTGCTCGCAGGAGTCACAATAGAAAGACGCTGTCGGGCGTTGCACCTCCAACCAAAAATTTGATTATATATCACTGATATATATTTCTCTGTACCGGTTAATATGCTCATAAAATCCTCCAAGGTATATATATGTTTTTCACCACATACCTTGCTCTTCACATGACAGAGTTTCTGGGTGTTTTGGTGAAAGACACGAAAACCGAGACATTGTACCCTGTCCGTTCTCAGTATCAAACTAATTTTAGATAAAATTTGAATGAATTTCTTGAGAAGATTTGCGTAAAGGGAGCTTTACTTGGGAAGTTTTGTGATTGGAAGGGTTTCCTATGAAAGAAAGCTTTGCTGAGGCAAAGCTCTCGATTTTAAGGGCGCGAAAAAGGCAAGGCTACACATGGGAAACAAGTCAAGCTGGGAGGCTAGCTTGGGAAGATTTGCGTGGAAAGAATACGTTCGTGGAAGGCTTTGCCTCTCCTATCCAAAGCCCGTGAATGTAAGCCTCACAAAAAACGCCCCTACACAAAGGGCCTTTTTCCGCACCCTTCCAGAATCGCCGCTTCCATCGTAAAAACAGGCGGAGCTTGTTTTTATCCACGAAAGCTTGTTTCTATCTACGGCTCAGGCTTCTTTTAACGAGGAGAGAGACCGTTCGTGGTAAGCTTTGATAGAGCAAAGCCCCCGATTTTTAAGGGCGCGAAAAAGGCAAGGCTTACGTGAGAAACAAGCGAAGCTGGGAGGTGTTCGTGGTAGCTTTGCCTTGGTAGGGTTTCTTGGAAGGGTTTCCTATGAAAGAAAGCTTTACGATGGAAGGCTTTGCCAAGGCAAAGCTAGAGCAAAGCTCCCGATTTTAAGGGCGCGAAAAAAGGCAAGGCGGGGGCGAAATGTTGGGAGGTATTCGTGGAAAGCTTTGCGTTGGAAGGGTTACTCATGTTGGAAGCTTTTGTGGAAGGGTTTGCTGTTGGAAGGGTTTCCTATGAAAGAAAGCTTTGCTAAGGCAAAGCTCTCGATTTTAAGGGCGCGAAAAAGGCAAGGCTCCATAGGAAATTTTACTTTTTGGGCAGTACAGCTATAAAGGACTTACCAGAAAAATAGAATTGAAAGTTAGATGTGTTGCACTTGGAGATTGAATCATGGTACAGAAAGCCTAGTAACCATTTTTCCGTATTGCAAAGAAAATCCTAATCAAGATAGTCTCTAAATTTTCGGCTTCTGGAAGGATGACGCAAACGCCGTAAAGCCTTTGCTTCAATTTGACGTATCCTTTCCCGAGTAACTTGAAAAACATAACCAACTTCTTCAAGAGTATGGGAATATCCATCATCAAGACCAAAACGCATACGCAATACCTTTTGTTCACGAACGGGTAAAGCACTCAGTATAGATTTGATTTGTCCAGCAAGCATCAAGTTTGCCGTAGCGTTAACAGGAGACTCCACCTCAGTATCTGGAATAAAATCTCCCAACTCAGAATCTTCTTCAGAACCCACCGGCACTTCCAAGGAAATTGGGTCACGGGCCACATTTTTCACATTCTTAACACGTATAACAGGCCACCCCAGTCTTTCTGCAATTTCCTCGTTATTCGGCTCTCTTCCCGTTTCTTGTAAGAACATTCTTGTTTCTCGCATCACTTTATTGATTTGCTCAATCATATGAACAGGAATGCGAATCGTACGAGCTTGATCAGATATAGCCCTAGTAATAGCTTGACGTATCCACCAAGTGGCGTAAGTAGAAAATTTATAGCCTTTTTTATATTCAAACTTATCTACAGCCCGAATAAGCCCTATATTTCCTTCTTGAATCAAATCAAAAAAATGCATACCACGGTTTGCATATCGCTTTGCAATAGAAATAACTAGACGCAGATTTGCTTTAATCAATTCCTTTTTGGCTTGGGCAATTTCTCTTTCTCCTTTATTGAGAGCTTCTCCCCATCGTAAAATTTGTGTAACAGGGGAGCCAGCCTCTTGCTCCATACGACGAAGCTTTCGCTCATTATTACGCACATCCTTGATTATATCGCGAACCATTTCAATGCTACAATTTATATCTTTTTCGATTTCTTTTAGGTTCTCGTTTTTCTCAATAAAGCGGTTATAAGCCTTAATCTCTCTTACATCTTTACCATAACGAGATTGAATGCTTAAAAAATGGCGATGAATTTCTTTAATACGAAAGACCATAGATTTTACTTTTTGTGAGATACGTAATATTTCTTTCTGAGACACACCCAAATCTCTTACAGCAGCATCGATCACTTTTTGAGATTTATCAGCCTTTCGCTTATTCTCAAGCCATCTCTTTGATTCCTCAACATACTTGCGCATTAAATTTTGACTTTCGTAAAGGGTCTTCTCTTCACGCTCTATTTTCTGCATTATCTGCAAAAATTTATTTTTTAGACGCTCTAACTCAGCTTGACTAAGGTAATAGGCCTTACTTCCTCGAACAATTTCGGAGACCTTTAATTTTCCAGAACGGATTTTAGGTAAAAGCTTAAAGAAATTAGTACGTACCAAAGAAGAACTTAAAATAGTTTCTTCAATTATATTTTCACCATTTTCAATGCGCTTAGCAAGAAAGACTTCTTTATCCCCAGAAATAAGGGAAACTTTACCAATCTCTCTTAAGTAAACACGAATAGGGTCATCGCTATTTCCTTTTCCAAACGCAGTTTTCTTTTTACGTGGTGTACCACTAGGGGCAACAACCGTATCCACCCCATTCGTTGGAGATGAAAGGGATGCTGGAGACTTTTTGGGAATTGTATTGCTCTCATATTCCTCAACCACTTCAATACCCATTTGATTGAGAAGTGTGAACACATCCTCAATACGTTCTGAATTAATAATCTTTTCTGGAAGACACTCATTGATTTCATCATAGGTGATCTCTCCATTCGCTTTACCTATGGAAATAACCCTCTTGATCTCTGGTAAATCTTGTATTGCCATATGCCCAATAACACTCCCACCTATCTAAGTAATCAAAAACTAAAACTCTAGTCTGCTAAGAGAGCAGATCTTTTATAAATAATTGTCGTATAATAAAATGCTAAAATAAAACCCATCCCATAATAACAGTGACGAAAACTCATTTAATAACACTAAAACCCCTCATTTGCCACTATTTTTAACTTGGCTTATCGCGCATCTCTTCTTTTAAGAATTCTAGCTCTTTAATCAGTTCCCCCATTTCTTTGATTAAATTTGCTTTTTCGATAGGGTCGGCCACCGAGATTTTCTCTTCAATCTTGTTAATATGTTTTTCTTTTTTAAGTTTAGTATGACTAAGTAAATAATCTCTTATAACGCGATTAGAGATAGAAGAGGCAAAAACACCTTTCCTAGTCATTGTATCATTTTTAGATTCCCCTTGGCGATCAATAATTAAGGTGTGAAAAGCTTTCTGTGTATCTTCAAGCAAATCTAACCTAGTTATTGATTGATCTTGGCTCCAAATATTTCCCAAGAGATAGCGAGATTCCAAATGTCGCCATAAAAACTCCGAATGGACATCTTCAAAATGCAATACTTTCAGCTCTTCATAAAATTCTTCAAATAAAGAAGGATTAAAAAGAATTTCAACAAGAAGGTTGCGTTCGCAAGAAAACAAAGATTTATTTTGATCATTTTCACCAAATATAACACTTTTTTTGGGAATGTCCGCACTGATTTTTAAAGATGAATTTTTAGTATCATTCACATATGCTGATACATCATTTTTTCTATTATATCGCAAAGATGATTTGGCAAAACGCTGTTTCCATTCTTCTTGTAGCTCTATCGAATTCAGTTGTAAAATCTGAGCACTCGCTTCAATCAATAAGCGACGATCTATATCTCTGGTAAAATTTTGTAGAGCTTCATAAAGCCTCTCTAACGCCTTACGTTTTTCCATACCTTGGGGCAAGGAGCTCGGTATTTTCCCTGTATAATATTGTTTACTCAACGTTATAAAATCAGTAAAACCTAAGGAACTTCCCTTCTCTTTATCTTTTGAAGAAAAACCCATTTCCGTAAAAATTTTTTGAAAATTTTCAGGAAGCATCGTTTCCATTAAAAAAAAATCTGCACCGTTTATTTTAGATTCCAGAAGAGACTTGATTTGCTGTACACCAGTATCTAAAATAGAGATATCAAAAGGATCACACCCGGGAGGTAATAGACAAACAGATAAAGAAATTGAATAGTTTGACTGCTGTAAATTCAAGCTTATCCCTCGGTAAGCCGCTTGGAGGCCCGCTGTGTCTCCATCAAAAAGAATAGTCGCAAACTTAGTATAACGCAATAAATGTTGTAAATGGCTATCACCCAATGAAGTACCTAAAGGTGCACAAGCATAATGAATGCCAGCTTGCCAAAGACCAATCACATCAAGATATCCTTCTACGATAAGTGCCTCTTGATTGAAACGTATCCCATTCAAGTTTTGTGTAAGCCCATAAAGTATTTGGCTCTTTTTAAATAAAATAGAATCGCTAGAATTAATGTATTTAGCCGCTCTTTTTTCGTTATTTTTCCCGGGTAAAATACGCCCACCAAAGCCAGAAATTTGCTTATCTGCAGAAATAATGGGAAAAATAATACGGTCGCGAAAAGAATCATAGCTTGCTTTATCGTGGTTTTTTTTGCGTAAAAGTCCAAGTTCTAAAAGATCTTTTTCCTGTTTTTCATAACTCTTTGCCAGCCAAGACCAGTTCTCGGGGCTAGCCCCTAATTGAAAGTGCCGAATACTCTCTTCTGTGAGACCCCTTTTCAATAGATAATTTTTATAAAGCTGACCTTCTTCCCCATGTAAAAAGTCACTATAATTTTTAGCCACTTTTGTATTGATTTCTGCTAAAAACTGTTTTCTACTGGAGTTTTTTTTAGAATGCTTTTCAGTTTGTATACCAGCATAGCGTGCGAGGCTATCCATTGCTTCGAAAAAACTTAAAGCCTCTTGATCCATAACAAAACGAAATATATCTCCACCCTTACCACAACCAAAGCAATGAAAGAAACCTTTCTCTGGGGAAACAGTAAAGGATGGACTCTTTTCCTTATGAAAAGGACAGAGGCCTTTAAGAGAATTCCCCGAGCGCTTCAGATGGACATAATGCCCTATATACACCTCTATGGGGACAGTTGCGAGTATCCTCTCCTTTAGATCGTAAGACATTATTTAGAATAGAAATCTAGTTTTTGCGTTTATCAATAACATTTACCCACCATTGAGGATGTTTTCCTCTCTGGAGTAGATAAGCATCCAGTAGTACAAGATTGGTCATCGCTTCAATAATGGGAACGGCACGTGGCAAAACACAGGGATCATGTCGTCCCTTGGCTTGAAGCTCTTCCTCCTGTCCACTTTCAGTAATACTTTTTTGTTTTTGGAAAATAGTGGCTGTGGGTTTAAAAGCAGCTCGGGCTAAAATGGGCATACCATTGCTTATACCACCCTGTATACCTCCAGAATAATTTGTATGAGTTTTCACCACAGGCACCTGAGAAAAAGAACGGTCTCCTTTCTTATCTTCATTTTGTTTTTCGGGCATGTAAAAAATATCATTGTGTTCACTACCAAACATACGAGTACCACTAAATCCACTTCCCACTTCAAAACCCTTACAAGCAGGAATACTCAAAAAAGACCGGGCCAATTCCGCTTCTAATTTATGAAAAACAGGTTCTCCCAAACCTGAGGGTACATTCCGTACTACAATCCCAACAATCCCTCCCACGGAGTCTCCCTCCTTACGTACTTTATCGATCAGAGTAATCATTTTTTCAGCTATTTTATTATCTGGACAACGCACAATTGAATCCTCAATTACCTTAGCATCTGTAGGAGGGTTTTTTAGCAGTCCCGCTTCTACATCCCCCACGGCATCCACCCAAGCTAACGTTTCTATGCCCAATTCTTCTTTGAGTATTTGTCCGGCAATAGCACCAGCAATCACACGCCCAATGCTTTCTCGAACAGAAGCCCTCCCCCCACCCTGTGGGGTCCGATAGGCATATTTTGCATCATAACTATAATCTGCATGGGATGGACGATAAATATGCCCCCAACTTTCATAATCTTTAGAACGTACATCAAAATTATGCACAATTATAGTAATAGGAGTTCCTAGAGTTTTTCCTTCATATACACCACTCAGAATAGAAAAGTCATCTGGCTCTTTACGCTGACTCGATAATCGTGTTTGGCCCGGCCGACGCCTGTGTAACTGTTTTCTTATATTATCTGTATCTAGGCCTATGCCAGCAGGGCATCCATCAATAACAACACCTACAGACGGGCCATGAGATTCCCCAAAAGTATGTATTCTATAAATTGTACCAAAACTAGAAGACACAAAACTTAGCTCGTAACTCTATTCGATTGTTGTACATCATGCGTCCTTTGGAATTCATTTTGTTTGGCATCTTCATCCAAGACATATCGTTTTTTACGCATAGAAATTTCTTTTGCATCTTCTATAATCTGTGCCAGTACATCAGGAGTAATTGCCTGTTTCGGATCATCACCTATACCATGGACTGGCTTTATATGACATTCTATAACAAGTCCATCAGCACCATAAGCCGCAGCAGCCAATGCTGCATGAGGTACATAGATGGCCTTACCGACTGAATGTGATGGATCCACCACAACGGGAGCCCAAGTCTTTTGCTTCAACAAGGGCGTAATACATTCATCCGGATGATTTCGATACCCATCTAAAGCAGGAACAGTCCCACGTGGACAAAGAAGTATATTGGGATTTCCACCGGAAACAATATATTCACCTGCACAAAGAAATTCATTGAGCGTCCCCATATGCATAGACCGCTTCAATAAAACAGTCATATTTTTATCAGCACTAGACTTACCAATTTCACGTAAAAGAGAATAATTTAATGCATTACGTGTACCAATTTGGATCATATCCACTTTATTTTTCACAACAATTTCAATGTGTCCAATTTCCATTATTTCTGTATTCACAGGTAAGCCTGTTTCTTGGCCAGCACGAAGAAGTATATCCAATGCCTTTGTTTCTCCTTGATATGAATAGGGATTTGTGCGTGGTTTCCAAATACCACCACGAAGAGCATCTGCTCCCGCCTCTTTTACAGCATGGGCCGTTTCCAAAAAGTATTGTGGGTTATCTGGATCAATAGTACATTGCCCAGCAATTATAATAAATCTATCACCAAAAGTTTGTTTACCAATTTGTATTTTATGTTTCGCTAATTCTGATTTGATATCCATCAATTTATAAGGGGACTGGATAGTATCTACACGAGAAATATAATTCAAACCAGAAATACGATCAATCATCAATTCAGAGCGCTCATCCCCTAGAATAGCATAGACGGTCTGGGTTGCCCCAGAAACAGATTGAATACTACAATGAAATTCAGATACAATATCATCAATTTGATCTAGTTGTTCTTGATTCAAAGTTTTATTTTTAGGAATAATCATATCACTTATTGTTAACTCGCCTTAAAAAGGGAACGGTAATCTAATGAGTTTTGTAAGCCATACAAAGCCAAAGATTGAGATGATGACAAACTCGCATCCGTAATCATGGAAGCAGAAACGGAAACGGAAGGTAGGGAGGATAGAGAAGAAAGCGAAACAGGGACGGGCATTTTTTGGTTTTCAAGGAACGAACATGTCTCTTTCACACCACCTAATAAGTCAACCCAAGCTGAAGCTGGTAACCAGTTAAAACCAAAACCCATAGCCCCGTCAATACCACTTTGGTCCGTCACTTCTGGAACTAAAGAAAAACTATAACTAATATAACGAGCTATAAAATGTCGTAAAAGATCTGCTTCCAGACCTTTTGCCGTTTTAAATATTTCTACAACAGCCCGGTAATTAGAATTCCGTATTGCCATCAGAGCATCTTTTTTAAAAGGAATATTGATGGAAGGTAAAGTTTCATAGATTTTTTTATTGATATTGTAGCTTTCGATTATTTTTTTCCCTTCTTTATTTTTTTGAATAGAATACAAACCCTTCCCCGACTTCATTCCAAAATGCTTTTTAGTGATAAGATCTTCCATATAATCTGGCATAGCAAAAGTAGCGTGTGCAAAATCATTTGTGTTTTGATAAATGTTATCCACAATCGCTTTATGAACGTCTAGACCCACAAGATCTACGGTCGATAGAGGGCTCATGGCCCGTCCGGTATATCCACTTAAAAGACTATCTAACAAGTGAATCCCACCTTTATCTTGGTACTTTTCCGCCATTTGAGCTGCTTCATTCATAAGCTGAAAACCTATACGATTTCCAGCAAATGCGGGAGTATCCCTTGTAATCACAACATGCCTCATCAATGTATTACTCAGGTATCTGGAAAGCTCATCTGTATAGGCTGGATTATTTTTAGAATGAGTTATCAGCTCACAAAGAACTAATTTATAAGGTGGATTGAAAAAGTGTGTCCCATAGTAATGTTCTTGTCCGTCATCGTCATAATTTTCTGCTAAACGAGCAATAGAAAGGCCAGAGCTCACCGTAGAAACCAAAGTGCCCTTACGACGTGCCTTCGCTATCCGTTGATTGATGTCATTTTTAATGGAATATGTTTCCGCAACACACTCAAAGACCCAATCACTTTCAGAAACAGCCTGCTCCAAGTCTTCGTCATAGGAACCTGCAAGCATGCGTTCTTGGATTACAGACGAACGTACAGACCGAACAGCAGCTTGAATACCCTTTTCCGCTTTTGACTGATCACGCGCTAACATGTTCACTTGCATAGAACCAAAGGCAGCTAATATTGCTCCACATCCGGATCCCATGGCTCCGTTTGCACCCAATATTGTGGCTTTTCTCATAGCTTTCATACAAATTCCTCTCCTTCTTTCGCTGGTAACAAAACCCTTCATCAAGAGTTTTGCGTCTACAAACTTTCCATAAGTTCACAAAAGTTGACATGTCATTTTATCCCTTTACTGACATAAAGGCATGTTATCATCAATGAAATATAGCCTATATCACTATCAGAAGCAAAAGCCCTGTGGCACACTTATTGCTTCCATATTAAGTAAATAGTTATGAAAAGGAGGAAAACAAAATGACTATACTAACACCTGTTTTGGAAAGAGGGAGTTTACTAGAAAACTTTTTCGATGATTTGAAGACAAATCCGGAGGTTCATACTCCAGATGTACAAATCAAAAAGAATGAAAAGGAGTATAAAATCCAAGTGAAAGTGGCCGGAGCCAAAAAAGAGGATATTCAAGTTGAAATTGAAAGCGGATATCTAAAAATATCGGGTAAGTATGAAACTCAGGAGGAGGAGGACTATAAAAATCTCCATTCTGAATTCAAAAGCTATACCGAGTTCCTTAGACACTTTCCCATTGATTTAGGTCGCTTTGAAGTCGAACAAATCAATGCTCAATTTGACAATGGTCTTTTAGAGATATCACTCCCTCTAAAAGAAAACGAAAAGCCTAAACAAATCACTATTCAATAATAGTAATTTGTATGATCTTTCGTAAAAATATGGGTCTGCTCTATTGCCATCCGCTTTAGAGCAGGCTTCTTTTTGAAAATAAAAAAACAATTCTCCTGATGGGACTATTACGAAATGTAAACTATAGCATAGGAGGGAAGGACAAATTAAATGGCGTGAAACGCTGATTTGAGTCATTTTAGAAGGTTAACTTTCTGTTTTTTATATTTTGGAACAGTCGCCTCATAGAAAATCTCGAAAATATAGAAGTTTTCGAAAATTTCGAGATTTTCGGGTTTTGCGATTTGCCTTTGTCTAGAATTCTTAAAAATGTGGGAAGAACAATCACATTAGAAATGAATGCAAAAAATAAACTAACCAAAGTGAATATACCAAACTTAATCAAAATAACAAGATTAGAAAAAGTAAATACAAAAAAAGCACAAGAAAAAAGCACAGATGTAAAGAGTATTGGTTGTCCAATCATTCTAATTATATTTTTGATTTGCATATCACTATCATTTGTTACTTTTTTTTGTAAGTGATAAAAATGCAGAAAATGTATGGTATCATCTACACATAAACCAAAACTCACACTAGAGATTAAAACTGTTGCAAAATCAAATGGAATATCTAGATAAATTATAATAGATGATGTCAATAAGATGGGGAGTATATTCGCTATAACTCCAATAGTTGCTAATTTAAAACGAAATTGTATCCAGAAGAGAAGCCATATAATTCCTACAGTGAGCGACATGCTCACTAATTGAGTTTCAATGACGTATTCACTTAATGTTTGGAAATAAATACTACTCCCGGATATGGCAACGCTACTCTTTATTTGTTCTTTAGAAAAATGTTTTTGTTTTACTTCCAAAGCAGCCGTTAATAAAATTTTTTCTAAATAGTCTTTTATTTTTTTTGCATTCGCTGAGTTCAAATTCGGAGCTTGTATTTGTACACGAGAATTCGTATAATCAAAATCTATATAAGGGGAAAGGACATCATTCTTTTCATCTCCACGAGAAAATTCTAAGAAAAGAATCTCTTGCGCAAGTTGATTTTCATTAGACGGTAAAACATTTTTTTCATGAGAAACATTTATAAATTCCTTATGCACCATGCGAAGTGGAGTTAAATAAGAACGCGTATAATTTGTAAGTTCATGCTCTAATATTTTACTTTCTAGTGATTCCAAAAATTTTAGGGATGCGATCTCTTTAAAAATACTTTCATTTTCATCTGGAGAACGAAGTATGATGTCAATATCACCCGTTCCTCCTAGGTATTTATCGACATAGTCAAAATCTTGATAGATGGCACTGGTCTTCTTAAAAAAAACATCTAAAAAGTTTGTTTCTGTCCGAACATGACGAAAACTATAGAAAGCTACCCCCATCATGATAAGGACAATAGTAAAAATCACATATCGGGCCGGGAAAATAAAAGAATCATAAAGTGCAACCAAAACTCGGCCTAGAAGAGGATGTAAGCCCCCTTCTTGTTTTTGCAGACGAATTCCAAAAAGAGATAGAAAAAGCCAAAGGTGTAACATAATCAAAACATAAGCTATTAGTACTACAATGAAAGCTATTTCACCAAAATGCCGTAATGGTATCAATTCACTAAAATAGAAGGAACCAAAGCCTATGCCTGTAGTTATACTCGTGATTAAGCAAGGAAGCCATGTTTCTTTTATCGTGATTTTTACGGCATCTGGCAAACTCATCTCCTTATTAGAAGAAATATCATACCATCGACTGAAGACATGAATCGCATCAGCTATAGTGATCACCAAAATCAGAACAGGAAGTGAAATACTTATAGCTGTCATGGGATATCCATAAACAACAAAAACTCCAAAGCAAAGCCCTAATAAGAGTAAAGCAACATAAGTAATCATAATTACTTCAGGTAGCCTTTGAAAAACGCAGTATAATAGAATAAAAATGAGAGCAATTACCATTGGTATAAACAAAAATAAATCCTGCTCTGTATATTTAGCCAGAGCATAATTTAAACGCACAGCACCCGTGAAATGCTTTTTACCGATATCTTGTGCTATGTCGCGTTTGAATCGTCTTTGAAAGCGGGAGTCTTTTTTGTCGAGTAAGGCTCCAATATATTTATCCACAATACGATGGGAGGCACGCAATATATTTTGACGCCTTTGATAGTTATATTCCAAAAGAGGGGCTTCAATTTTAATCAAAAAACCAACTCTCTTATAATCTTTTGAAATGAGACGCCCAAAGTAATTGCTCTTCGTGAACCGGTTTTTATAGGCGATAAGATTAGGAAGGATTTTTTTTGTTAGAGCTTTTTCAAAGCTAAGTATTTCCATTATTTCATTCTGCTGTATAATAGTCGTTGCCGTAAGAGGGTTCTTAACCTCAACAACACCTTCTTCTTCTTCCAGTTCTTTTGTTATATTGGATACAATCGAAATAAAACGATCTTGAAAAAAATCTTCACCTAAGTTCAAAACAAGAAGTAGTTCTTCTCCTCGCTCAAATTCTGTATAAAGATAATCTTTATTCTTTTTGTGAGGATTGTCGTTTGGTAACCAAACAGAACTGTCAAAGCGTATATTCGATGAAAGATAAAATAAAAATAGCCCTGTTAGAAAAGATAAAAAAAGTAAAGGGTATCCCTTCTTAAAAGAAATCAATTGTCTTTACTAAAGGTTGATTAGAACTTGTAGCTCGCAGTTATACGCAGTGCTGGGAATATCAGATTTTTGGGTTCGGTGTCTTCAAAGGCATCAATGACTTCATCTGTGCTAAAAAGCTGGAGAACTTCCAGTGATAACGATACTTCTAGGGCCTCAAAAAACTCACTAGCCCAATAGATAATAGCTCCGAATCCAATGGAGCCAAAAAGACCAGCAGAGAAACCTACAATATCTTTTTTGTCTTCAGAAAGATAACGACCTATATTCAGAAAGGGTGCAATAGCCAGACCTTCATCAGATGTTGTCTTGCCATCAGCCTCATCCAGTTCTTTTTCTAACTTTTGTAACTGTGTAGCATCTTCATCTACATCTTCCACCATAATGTTAACGAGACCAAAGCCGAGCCTCCAAGTAGGAGTATCTAAAGCCAATTCAAGAGCAAGAATGGTTTCCAAAAAATCGTAATCAAGAGACCCTTTGTCTTTCCTCGCCAAAACAAAATCGACTAAAGCCTGTCGTATAGGTGTTGCCGGATGACTAAATATCGTCTCACCAAGAAGCCTCTTATTTTCTTCATCTATATCGTTTATAGAAATCGAATTTGAGCGTATACGGCGTAAACCATCGAATGCCACGTTCCAACTACCAAGCGGAATGGACATTTCAAAGCTATAGTTCTGTACTCTTGCTAAAGTTGGTTCATCTATGATACGGTAATAAGAAGTACTAGATGATATAGGTATCACCTTTATTCTTTTATTTTCTTTGGGATCAAAAAAACTCCAAGATTCATAGTAAGTAAAGCCCAACGTCATCCAATCAAAATAAAATAACAAGCGCCCAGCATATTGGGCTGCATCTTTCTCATTTGGAAACTGAAAGTCAGCAAGGTCTTCCACCAATCGATTGTTCGCACCTTCTTTTTGTGTAGCACTATTGACTGTAGTGAAAAATCTCCTTGTGGCATCATCAATTGTCAGATAAGGAAAGTAGTACCCTTGTATCTCAATTTGTGGGTGCGGAAAAATTGATAAAATCGCCGAAGCCTGTGGTAAACGACCATTCGATTTAGATAAGCTAATGGACCCAGTGGCACTACGTCTAGGCATGATGTAATCTATAGGGGAAAAACCAGAGACTTGCCCCCAAACAACTGTATGATAGCCAAGAGATAACTGGAAAAGGTCAGATGGGCTGAGTTTTACATTTGCTTCACGATAGATAACATTTTTTTCCCTAGTGGCAAACGCTATTTCACTATCTGGTTCTGAATTACTCTCCAAAATATATTGATATTCTCTACGATAGGCCTCCGCTTCAAAAGCAAATGCAATCCAATCAAAGTCATGCTTCCACGAAAGGTTTGCATAAGTATAGCGACGATAATCCTCTGCGCCAAGTCCCATAGTTGAACTAAAACCAAAATGGAAAGCAAAATGCTTATCCCAATATTCACTGGAAACACTATTTTCGTCGTCTCCGTCAGCGATATCTTGTGCAGAAAGCGAAAAAAAAGAAAATGGAAGCAACATGCTTGTACACAAGCAAAACTTCCTCAACACCATAAAGAATATATTCATTGGATCACGAAATATAATATCCGTCCATTGCGACTTGCAACCCAATATTGTAACCTATGCTAACAAACTACTTACGTAGACCTTTGATACCCACACTATTATCTGAAATTCTATGACCCACTTTCACGCCACTTACTTTCAAAGAAGTTTTCCCTTTAGTCAGGTGATTTGTCATCAATGACTCAATAATCATATACATTCCTTTAATTTTTTTTATTTTTTTATTTTCTAGCACTTTCATTTTTTCGCCCTTTCGATTATAAAAAACCACCTCAAGCACAACATGCTTCTTGTTATGTACTTTAATCATAAGCTTTGAGTAAGGGTCTTCCTTATCCTTTGGGACACTCACAACATAATCATAATTACCTTTTGTTTTCACGTATTTATGTGCATCACGGTCTAGTTCTCGACCCGCAATATCACCGTTCGTGAAGTCAGATCCCATAAAACTTTTGTTCTTGTCATCAGAGCTCAATTGACGCAGAGAACGAAGAGCTGGTAAATACACCCACTGCTTGCTACTGGTTTTTTTTTCATTAGAAACGGTTAATAAACCAGTCCCTTTTACCGAGGCCGGTTTATAAAATTTGATGATGCTATTGGAAATGTTCTCCCCTTTCAACTTCTTTTTATTTGCAAAATAACGCTCCCTCTTCTTGCCAGACGCATTTGTAATCTTCATGTACACATCTGTTTCCGTTGTTTTGTGTTTACGGGCCTGCTTGCGGACCCCTTGCATGATTTGACGCCCATCTTTTGCAAGAATGGGAACAGTATAGGAAACAAACAATATTAAAAGAAAACCACTTCTAAGAATATCACGAAACAAACTTTTTTTTACTTGATTACACATTTATTTTTACCTCGCAACACGAAAAATCATAGGCAACACATAAGCACTATACTTGAAATTTTCAGTCAATCATATTTATTTTAGCGGAAAGTTTGGAATACTAGCCATATTCCTAAAACAAGTTTTTCCGGGAAAGAATACTAGAGTTGTCGCAAAGGTCCCTATATCCGTGAGCCGTCTAATCTATTAGTATTCTCCCGTCAAACAAAATTACAAACTATTGTAGAGCCGCATTCCAATTTTTGCTTGGCATAGTCCATTTTTTAGATGCATTACGCAAGGCCAGATACATTACATTTGACGTAGCCTCATCATTAGCAAATGAAGCTCTCGTCTTAATTACTTTACATAAACTCATATTCAATACATAAACTCATATTCAATGACTCGATCGCATTAGCTGTTATATCAACGTATATCAAATGGATAAGATAAACAGCGAGTTAAATCATTTTTTAGGTGGACGCTATTTTACCCGTGTGGACCGGTGAGGACGTTTTTCCCAATACATTTTACCCCTACTTCAGTCGGCTAATGAAACCATGAAAAAAATATTATTCAACAAGACGATATTGTCTTGGGCACTTTATGATTGGGCAAATTCTGCATTTGCAACCACCGTGACGGCCGGCTTTTTTCCGATTTTTTATGCTAGCTTGAGTTCTAATCTAAGCACGCAAGCTTCTCAGTTTTGGTTCAACATAACTTTAGCCAGTAGCAGTCTACTGATTGCCATTGCTGCACCGATTTTAGGCGCGATTGCTGACCATGGCGGTAATCGCAAAAAATTTCTTGCGACCTTTGCCATGTTGGGTATTTTGATGAGTGCGGGTTTGGCGTGGGTCGGTGCCGGTATGTGGTGGGTCGGATTATTGATTTATGGATTGGGTCAAATTGGCTTTTCGGGAGCCAATATTTTTTATAATGCCATGCTTACGGACCTGTCTTCAGAAGAAGATTTCGATATTGTATCAAGCTATGGATATGCTTTAGGCTATGCTGGTGGCGGGATTTTGTTTCTTGTCAACGTGTTGATGGTAACCCAACCGCAATTGTTTGGTCTGGCAGATTCAGGCACTGCTTTGTCACTGTCGTTTATCAGTGTCGCTATTTGGTGGGCAATTTTTACCGTGCCGCTTTTATGGGTAATCGAAGAAAAACCCGCTAAATTGCAAACAACATGGCTTAAAAGAATACGGCGAGGTTTTCAGCAACTGCGTATTACCTACCACGAGCTACGACAGCTAAAAATGACATTGCTATTCCTTGTTGGGTACTGGCTATACATTGATGGTGTCAACACCGTTTATAAGATGGCAATATTTTTTGCCAATCGAGTTCTCGAACTACCTAAGGAAAGTTTGATTAACGCATTATTGCTGACGCAGTTTGTCTCTTTTCCTGGTGCATTATTTTTTGGTTGGCTGGGCAAGCGAATTGGTTCTAAGTTAGGCATCCTGATTGGCTTACTGGTTTACACGCTAGCCGTTTTCTACGCTTGGCGATGGCTTGATTCCGCAGCTGGTTTCTACAAGCTGGCAATTGCGATTGGCTTGGTACAGGGTGGGGTGCAAGGCCTAAGCCGATCGCTGTTTGCACGGTTAATTCCCAAATCGAAAACTACCGAGTTCTTCGGATTTTTTAGCATCGCAGGAAAATTTGCAACTGTTCTGGGCCCACTGATGATGGCAGCAATCCCGTTATTATTCGCACACAGCGATGTGAGAGACAGTATTTTAGTTTTGATTATACTCTTTACAGCTGGTGGTTATATCCTGTTAAAAATCAATGTGAAAAATGGAATGCAGGCAGCCCGAGACATAGAGAGTAAGTAACCTTGATCAACTCCACCATGAAATACTATGAAATACTATGAAATACTATGAAATACTATGAAATACTATGAAATACTATGAAATAAAAACAGGAAATAACAAGAAAGCGTTGTGAGATTAATGGCGGACAGTATAAAATAATAACACTGGGATGTTCAATGTTCATATTAGGACATTGTGGTGTATAATTCCTCCCCCAAGATACTTTATTCCTTAAATCTTTTTAAGGGTGCTGTTCTATCATTACTGTTCTATGGTTACAGTTCTATAGTAGAGTTTCTGAGCTTCGGAACTTGCGTCATCTGCCTCTCCGGAAGCCAAAGGGGAGAACTGTTAGCTTTCCCTAAGAAATAGTACTTGCATCGCAGAGGAAAATATATTACTTATTGAGGGGTTGTTGTTCTTATGATGAGTCCTATGGAAATACAGGTGGCTTGGAATGCAGTTCCTAGCCAAGCTAACCAAGTCCTCCAACAGCAAGCCTCTATTCTTTATCGTAGCACACAAGACCTAAGTGATGTAAAAAAAGAAAGTAACTTTCAATCAAAAGCAGTCAATAAAGTAGCTGAATCTACATCCACTTTGATGCGTTTTTTGCAAAAGACGGATCAAAGCGTACATAGTGCTTCGAATCGAAGTCGAGAATTTATGGAGAAAGAGCGAAAAAATAAGCAAATGGATATATATGCCCCACATCGCTACCACAAAAGCACTGGGGTTAGTAAATCCATGCTTGGAGAGTATTTTAGTTTTACGGTCTAGTCGCAGTCAATCATTGCATCCGCGATAGTACGTGTTTCGTCACCTACAACGGCCCGTAAGGCCACAATTAGAAGTTTTTTCCCATTTTCTTCTTTTTTTCTTTTAATTTTACCAATACATTTGAGGTTTTCTCCGGGTCGAACCATACCCTTAAACTTTGTATACAAGGATAAAATTTGAGATGGATGAACCCAATTTGTAAGAAGTCGTCCCAATTGTGCCTTAACATACATACCATGTGCGATCGTCCCATCTAACCCTACTTTTTTAGCAAAGTCTATGTCCGTATGAATGGGATTAAAATCACCGGAGGCACCACTGTACCGCACGAGATCCATGTGCTGTATACAGCCAACTTCAAGATCAGGAATGGGATCTCCTATTTCATAGTCTTTAAAAGAAATGCGTTTGCTCATGTGATTCTTAGGCTCCTTATATTTTATCTAGCGCGGAGTGATTATAATAGACATATCAGCTTTGATACAAATTTCATTTTCTTCATTTTTGTAGTCACTACGAAACGTAACCATGTCCATTTTACCTGTTTTCACATCATTCACTTCCATTTGTGTGTGTATAGTCATCCCGGGATAAACAGGTTTTAGATAGGTGTACTCTTCTTTAAGGTGAAGTAGGCGGTCTGTATCTATTCCTAGCTTACGTATATCTTCAAAGAGAGTCGGGCAACCCCAGAAGGTAAAGGTTGTTTGGAAGCTAGGAGGGATTGGAGTATCACTAAATCCCATTTTGCGAGCCACCTCTGGGTCCAAATAAAGAGGGTTTTTTTCACCTATGGCTAAACAAAACTCTCGAATTTTTCCCCGCTCCACTTGAATGCTGTAAGGAGGGAATTGTTTCCCTATGATATCTTTACTAAGTTCCATACCCAGATACTCATGATTCTATGATAAAGAGGTACGTCAATCCATTCTATATCAACCCTAGGAGTTCCTATATCTTGGAGCACCTATCAAAGTTTTGAGGGCTTATTCTGGGCTCTGTTGCACTACAGAATTGAATCCACATTTAGTGGATAGAATATATTAAAAAGTAGTTTACACCGAACCCTATGAAGGTTACGTTCTCCTGCTCACTCGGTCGCTTCTCTTTTTAATTTGCTTGATTCGCTTTCGCACTATACAACGATATGAGAATTTTATTTATAGGCCCGCCTGGTGCCGGTAAAGGTACGCAAGCTGTTCGTATCTGTAACAAACACAATATTCCCCAAATCGCCACTGGAGATATATTGCGCAAAGCTGTAAGTAAGCAGACGGAAATGGGACTACAGGCAAAGAGCTTTATGGATAAAGGGGCTTTGGTACCAGACGAAGTGGTGATTGGTATTGTTCAAGAGCGACTGACTAGCACAGACGTGCAGAATGGCTATATTCTAGATGGCTTTCCGCGAACAGTGAAGCAAGCTAATGTGTTAAAAAATATGCTCCAAGACCTTGGTCAGAGTATAAACGTTGCTTTGTGTATAGAAGTTCCAGATCAGAATCTAATTGAACGTATATTGCAACGAGCCAAAGAACAAAACCGTTTGGATGATACAAAAGACGTAGTGGTCGCTCGAATTCAAAACTATAATAAAGAGACTTTCCCTTTACTAGATTTTTATGAAACAGAAGGAATTTTAAAAAAGATAAATGGTTTAGGTACGGTAGAAGAGGTATCTTTACGTATAGAAGTCGCTCTATCCTCTGTTTTGTGAAACTGTTTAGAACTATAACCCCGTCTCGAAGGAGAAGAAGGATGGGTGAAAATGCTCTCCTTCTCCTTTTTCCATCTTCTTTCTCCATTTTTCCTTTGTATTTCATTTTGATAAACGTAGCGTAGAAGCTTTCTTTAGCTGTCGTATGGCCTATCGTAGTAATAGCTACATATTGGGGACTAATCTTTGATAAAGCGACTGCTAAGTGTCTTTTTTTGATCTGTTTGTTTATATTATAAAGAAAGGCAATTTATGGTACTTTTCCTGTAGAACTATTTTGGACAATCGTTTGTGTGTGTATCTTTTTTTTATAAAGAATTTTAATCGTATACTTTTGAGTGTTTTCTTTCTCCTCAAACATTTCTATGCCTCCGACTAATAATTCATTTGAACACTGATAGATTTGTGTTGATATTACTTTCCCATTTTTATCTGAAATTTCCATTTTACGTAATATATTTTTTGCATCATAAACTTTTGAGACAGAGGTCTGTCTTTGTTTAGAAAGAGGGCTTTTTTAACTAGAAGTTATGGAAGAATTTAAATAGGACCAGTGTAAGAGTTGATACGATTGTAAGTTTATTGCAAGCATACAAATAGTCAAAAGAAAAAGTAAGAGAAGCGTACTCCCTTTACTTTTGTACAACCGGAGGATGGCTGTATGGCTTTGGGAAGTTCAAGCCATTCTTTTTTATATCGATGTTATGGTTTTGTGAAGAATGATTATGGAAGATAGTTGGTTTTGTACTGATCTTATTTTATTCTTATCTTACTTGAGTAAGATGATGAGCATAATCTTTAGTCTGCTTTCTCTACTAGACCAAAACCATTTTCATAATCTAAAACCATGCTATGAGCGGTTCTATCTTCGAAGTCTTTTTTCACAGGGAAAAGGCGTTGAAATTTTTGAGATAGGCTCCCAAAAACATGATCAGAAACAGAAATACCACTGGGCTCTGTGCCTTTTTTTTCAAGATGAGCAGCATAATTGATGACTTCAGAGACAATATGCCCAACATCATTAAAAAAACGTATGGAACCAGTGTCTATGCCAATACGCACTCTAATAATTTCTTGCATACGTACCTCCTCGCGTAGATTAAAAGAAACCATAGCGAGTTGCATGGCCATCGCACAATGCAGACTATTTCGTAGTCCATTTTTCCCACGAAAAGCAAAAATACCACCATCCCCAGCCCATGACCAAACACGGCCACCATACTGTATGGTAATTTCAAAAAGAAGATCATAGACGGCAGTAAAAACTTTTCCCATGGCAACCACACCATATCTGCTTACGCATTTTGAATGATCACAGACATCCACTGATGCAACAGTTAGATTATAAAGCTTTCCATCACGTAATGCACCCCCCCAATTAACCATTTTTCTCTGATCTTTCGCTTTCTGGTTATCAAGAGGTACAATTTCTCTTTTTTTAGAACTGTAACAATAATTATTTTCTCTCAGACGATAAAGAATATCTTCTACTCCATGTAGCTCTACAATTTTACCATTCAAATAATTTCCTTCAATCTGCATGAGATAGTTAAACAGTTGTAAAACAGCTTTTTTTTCAATGCACTCTTTCACAAGTCGAGATGCTGCCGTTAAAGAAGACACTGTGATCTCTACGAGTACACCTTCTAGCTCATGTGTATTGTATGAATGAAAGACATCTCTCCCAATTTCATCTATATCCTTAAATGAGAAGCTTCTTGCCATCATCTCACTCAAATCTCGCGGGAAAGTATCGTAGTAAAGGCGAGACCGAACATTGGCTTTACTCGTTTTATTTTTAAAAAGAAACATTTCTACTGCTAACCAGAAAAAGTGATCTAAAACCTAAATGGTTTTATGTCAACTATTTCAATTGAACTACACATAAAAAAATAAAAACTGATACTTACAAGAATTATACTGATGCGATTTTGTATAAGTGTTGTGTAATTCTCATTATTTGTACAGATATGCTCCCCTCTGAACTTTCCAAAGACTTCGTGATTTGGCGATAAAGCGTTCTTACAATAAAGCACCCATATCTTCATCTATGTAACGAGCGATCTCTTTTTTCTATTCTTCCCACCTGTAGTAGTTGCTTATCGGTCATGTACCTTCTGTTTTCAATTACACTTTGTGAATTTTTCTTTTTTTTACCTATCACTAAAAAATAAAGGGATATGATTTTGCTTTCTGAAGCAAATATAGCGAATTCCTTGCTGGAGAGTTCATTGTGTAGTTCTATAATGCTTTTTTATGTCGCCAATATTTTTATCCAAACGCTTAGAAAGGTATCCCATTTCATTTTGCTCTAAATTGAGACAATAGATATAGAAAATTTTTAGCAAAAGAGTCTCTCTCCATATGAGTCTCTCTCTATTGGAGTTGTTGCAAAAATGGTAAATAGAGGGACTCTTACAACAGTCCCAAAATAGAGAGGTAATATGGGTAATTCTTTATTTAGTAAGAGCCCCAAATATAAAAAAGACTGTATAGTTTTAAGGGATTAAACCAGCATCTAAAGAATGGACTATGCCAATCAAAAATTGGGATACGGCTCTGCAACAGTTTGTGATTTTGTTTGACGAGAAAATACCAATAGATTAGACAGCTTGCGGAATAGAAGAAGGTCCATTTACACAAAATCATTTACACTCTCCTGATTTCTTGGGCGGTAAAATACATATTGTAATCCCCCAATAATTCAATAGAGCTCAACCGAAAACTTCTTGCTTACAGTACAACATCATTTTTCCCACAAGTAAGAGGTACGCCCTTCAGAGGAGATATAAAAGCACAGGTTGACAATATAAGTTCTGGTGAGAGATTGACCACTTGACCATGGACAAAAAGCGTCTGTATCGAGTATCTTTTTATAACAATGGGAAAGTATTTGAGGTATATGTTCGTAATGTTTCTTCTAGCAACCTTTTTGGTTTTGTAGAGTTAGAGGAAATTGTTTTTGGGAAAAAGTCGTCCATTTTGGTTGATCCCACAGAAGAAGGGCTTCGTAGTGAGTTTGAGAGTACAAAGCGTTTTTTCGTGCCCTTACACAGTGTAATTCGTATAGATGAAATGCAAAGAGAGACAAATCCTCGCCCACGTGTGGTAACCATGAAAGGGGGATCTTCTAAAAATTCTGGTCAACCTAAGGGGGCTCCTTCTGATAGTGGTGGTGGATCTCATTTCCCTCCCCATTATGTTCCCTCTGGTCCTTTTACAAAAAAATAGCATATTGCGTTTATTCATTATTTTTTCTATTGCTTTATGTAGTTGTTTTTTCCCTTTTTTTTGTAGCTCTTTTCCTTTTAAAAATTCCTCCTATTCTGAGGGCCCTCACATACGGTTAGCTGTGATTGGAGACGTTATGTGTCATAAGGCTCAGTTAAAAGCGGCCTATGAAAAATCTTGTCAGTGTTATCGTTTTGATAATGTTTTTGCGTATATAAAAAAATATTTATCGTTTCCTCATTTAGCCATAGCTAACTTAGAAACAACTCTTCCGGGTAATTCTCATTTATATGGAGGATACCCTCTTTTTGGTTCTCCGGATGCTCTAGTTAGGGCCTTACGCAATGCCGGTGTAGATCTGCTTTCTCTTGCCAACAATCATAGTTTAGATACAGGTCGTCTTGGTTTAGTACGAACTAGACAAGTTTCTTATCGTCTTGGATTTTATCATCTTGGAACCTATAGCTCCCATAATGAATGGAATAGACAACGTGTACTTCTTATAAGAAAGAAAGGCTTTCGTCTTGCTTTCTTAAATTACAGCTATGGTACAAACGGTATCCCCATTCCTAGAGATGTTAGGGTAAATATTTTAAATAAAAATAATTTAGCAAAAGATTTACGAGTGGCATATTCTATGAAGCCAGATGCAACGATAGTGCTTTTACATTTTGGTAAAGAGTACAATCGTTTTCCATCGAATTTACAAAAATTTTATGTAAATTATGCCTTTCATCATGGTGCAGATATTGTTTTAGGAACTCATTCACACGTTCTACAACCCTTTCAAATTCAAAAAAAAAAAGATATATATGGTCGTACACGAAAGCGATTTGTTGCTTACTCACTGGGAAATTTTATTTCAAATCAAAGATGGCGATATACAAGTGGGGGCATAATACTTTATTTTGACTTGATAAAAGTCAGAAAAGAAAAACAAGTTCGATTGGGGGGTATACATTACGAACCGATTTGGGTTTATGTCGAAAAAAAGCGAAACAAAAAAAATTATTATGTCCTTCCTATAAAAGAATTTTTAGGTAATAATTTTTTGAACTTAAAACTCCCACCAAGAGACTATTACCATATGATGCAATTTTACCGGGATACAAAAAATCATTTGCGAAATAGCCAAAAACAAAGTAAACGATTGGGACTATAATAGTCCCTTTTATAATGGAATGGCACTTGCGTTGCCTTTGAGAAAAATAAAGGAAACAATATTTTAAGCGAACTCAAGTGAATCTTGAATAAGAAATCACAAGAAAATTATTTTTTTAATCACATCAGAATGGGAGACGTTCCACTCTGTATTTGGAGCGCCTTTTTGTCCGGTATGCCAAGTTCCTTTTTTTAGATATAGATCAAGCCAATAGCTATATAAACGGACATTCCCATTACTATTCGTGAGTACAATTTCTCGCAAGAATGGTAAAAAATAGCCGATGCGTAAAAGTGTTTGTCCGCCATTGAGATGAATGATGTATCGGACAACTTCGAAACTATATATCGTCCCTTGGGACTTACGTTTAATAAATTTCCCTTTCCAGTTTTTTAACTCAATAGAAGTGACTTCTTCCATTTGAATACTTTTTGTATATTGTATGCCATCTTTGGTGTGTTGTATATCAATCGTGTCAGGAACTTTAATTCTGATAGTCCCTTTTACACTTCTTCCGTCCCCTAACAAGATCTGTGTTTGTTTTGTGAAGTTCGTCTGAGACTGAGAAGCAGAGTTTTTTAGTGTAAGTGTATTTCCTTTCTTTGGAGATGATGATGGAGTTGCGCTATCCGTGGTGATTTTCTTTTTCGTTTTGGGAAAAGGATCTTTTTGAGGAGAGAAAGCCGGTGTACTTTGGGAATAAATAGAGGAAATGGAAAAAACGAAAAAAAGATAAAAAGCAAGTCGGAATAAATCAGTGATAAAAGTTGAAAAGCTGAACATGGTATAATTAAATAAAGCACTTATATTAGTGCCCTTATCGCAGAGGAAATCCTTTCTATACTTGCAGATCCTAGATTGGGATAGAGAGGTAGACAGATACATCGCCTAAAGAGTCGCTCTGCATTCGGGAACTCCAGAGGAGCTTTTCCTAAGAGATGATGAAGAGGCAAGCCTTCCAAAACGGGCGAAATAGTAATTTGTAGAGAGTTAAAATAACGTCTGACTTCTGCGGCTTCTTTTCGTATATACACAGGGAATCGTAAGTAGGCATCCACAGATGCTTCTTTAAAGTAAGATTTATGCTTGGTTTTTTGTAGGACTTTTAGATAGTGACACCCGATTTTTTTACGTTGGGCTAGAGTTACACCCAGATGAGAAAGTTGGACAAGCCCCATGGCTGTCTGAAAATCTCCCAGACGATAATCGTAGCCTAATACGTTGGTTTCTCGTTTTGCACCGTAGCGTAAGGTATTTACATTTTTGTACAACTGAGCATCCGCTGTGACCAGCAAGGCTCCATTCCCTGTGGTTACCAAGTCATATTCAGAAAGACCACAGATACCATAATCACCAGTTTTTCCAAAAAAGGAACCTTCCTTATCAGAGCCAACTAGGCCTGTAAAATCTTCTATAAGCAATAAACCGGCATCCCTTAGCTTTTTCAGATTATAGGGGATAGGGGAGCCAAAACAGTGGTCTGCAATATAGACAATTTTTTGAGTACTATTGCTCTGACTAGAGTTCTCCCCTTTTATTTGCTCGTTTGTGCTTTTGAATAGTGAGAGCACTTTTTCCTGTGAAGGATGAAAAGACTCTTTTTCTACATCAATGAGATGAACTGAGGCACCTACGTATCGAGCCGCATCACAGGCCGATTCAGAAGAAAGAGGACTGAGTATCACATGATCTTCAGATCCTACTTCCAGGCCCATAAGAGCCATGTGATAGGCAGCTGTACGGGAATGTAGGGCTAATGCATGGGGAAAGCCAAATGTTGTTCCAAAAGAACGTTCAAAACGACGCGTGATTTGACCTTGTCCCAATTGATCTGCAACCAAGCAATTTAATACAGATTCTAACTCACGCTTACTGAGCGTTGGCCGATGTGCCTCAATAGGGGTTAAGCGATTTTGTTCTTGAAAGAAAGATGAATTTAGATGAAGTTTACTTGCCTTTGCCATTTTATAATCACGTT
Source organism: Leptonemataceae bacterium (assembly GCA_965261955.1). Taxonomy (GTDB): domain Bacteria; phylum Spirochaetota; class Leptospiria; order Leptospirales; family Leptonemataceae; genus JABAAI01. The sequence continues at coordinate 159,209 of CBDHEM010000013.1, read as the reverse complement.
TTTTTGACACTATTTATATGCTATAGATAACCTTGTCATTGCTGGACGTACGATTTATACATAGATATTATGTCTCTTTATACAACAAGAAATATATTGATATTCAGTACAAGTCTTTTTTTGTTAGATAAAACAAAGGATATAGGGGGGTCTTGTGTGGTTAAATAGACTTTTGAGGGGATATGCTACAAAAATTAACTGTAATCTATGTTTGAGCTGTTGCCAAAAACGCGGAAAAGTAAAAAAATGCCCGTCTAAAATGCCGATTCAAGACATTCTATGCCAATATTCCCTTGTTTTTTGCAACAGCCCGCTATAGGAAAAAACACATTGATTCGTTACAAAAGCTTTATTTTGATTGATTTTCTTGGACTTTCCGTTTGATTCTCGAAATGGTTTTTGATGCAGGTTTTTGCTCCAAATCCAGCAACATAAAAAAGTCAAAAGAATTAAAATCAAAATCCAGAGCGGGCTCACTGCAAATTTTACACCCATTTTTTATGTAAGCGCCAAAGAGTGGGGGGAGACTGTCTGGCTGGAAATGACTATAGTGCTGAAGAGATGAAACTTTACTCTCTTCTTTCACACGCACATTGTATTTACTGTGATAATGATTTTGCTCTTTTATATAAGAATACATTTGACAAGCTTTTTTTGGATTAGCTCCGGGGAACGAGCAGGAACCAAATAGATATCTTTTCTTTTCCAAAAAGCAATATTCTATGATTTTTTCCCAAAGAATAAATAGGACTCGACCACGTCTATAATCTTTGTGTATGCAAGCTCGACTGAGTTCTACTGAATCTTTTAGAACCAGCTCACCTAAATCTTTTAATTCGTATAAAATTTGTGAGCAAAAGCCATTACCTTTTTGAGCAGAAGCAGAATTTTGCAAGCGATATGTTCCTATGATTTGCCCAGTTTCTTTTTGAATGGCAATAATATGTGAACAGTCTTGATCAAATTTATCAATGTCTTCTAAACTACCGGATTGTTCCCCATCTCCATTATTTCGATTCGGAGTCGTACCAAAATCAAAAGCCTCATATCGAAGCTTGTATAAGGCCGATTTTTCCTCATCAGTTTCAGCAAACTTAATTTCTATATTTGTCATAAACTGGAGGAATACGATTTGTCTATTTATCTATTTGTTTAAATGAAGCGAAAGGTATTAAAGGTATTATGGAAACAAAACACTACACTCATACACCCATGGAAAAACCAACAGAGTCTATGTTATGCCATATGTTGTCAATTCCTTTCGTAGTGCTTGCTTCTAAATCCACAAATTCATTTAGACTCAAATTAATTTTAAGATACTAAATAAAAGAAGTAAATAATAGTAAAATCTGCTTCAACCCTCTAAAACTAGACAGTCTTTTTATATTTTTACGGTGAATCCATCCTGAATCTGAATGTAGCCTCGTCGTATTGTACAAATCAATAAATCGGAATATACTTTTCTGAGCTTCGTCAAAATTTTCATATTCGGATAAATTGATTTCTTTATATTTGCTTGTACTATTTAATGATTCAGCGTGAGCATACTCATAGGCATGACCACAACACATTGAGATATTGATCCCATTCTCCTTTATTATAGAGAAGTATACTCTTGAGAACAATATCTAACATCAGCATCTGTTCTGTATAGTACGGGGAAGCATTCAAGTCTCCCACTCTTTTTTTAGTTAAAAGAAAGGCTACACTGACTAGCTACGTATTATTCTTATCAGAGATGGATACTCCCCCAATATATCGACTGCCCAGTCTCATGAGCAAAGCCAAATAGTAGTCTTTTGAGTTGATATCGCAAGCTGTCACGTCTTCAAGAATAATCTACAGTCCCAAAAAAATTCCGAAAATGTCTGTCTAAAATGCCTTAAATCGGCGATTATTCACGGCGTTTGATTTACCCTTTCCTCCTCTATATAAGAGGAACAAACATGATCTATTAAAGTTTTTTTCAAGAATGGCTTATACACATAGGCTATTCTATCCGCGAAGACTGTAATGACTTCTTGACTGAATACGCTTCGGAAAAGAAATCGTTCTTTCATTGAATTAAAAAATAAAAAAAGTACCAATGGAATAGCTTGGGCCGCCTAGAATATTGTCTGCCCTACTTGCTGTCTTGTAATAGATGCTAAGACCACTATCCTTTGTGAATTTAAATATAAATCCTAGACCAGAAGCAGAGTAGCTAGTGTTGTTAAAGCGATTATCTTTTGTTAATGATGCTTTTTTATTTTTTATAGATTGGAGTTCTTTATGTTCATAATTTAGTAGTATACTTTTTTTATATATGAACGCTCCAAAAGAAAAGGTAGTATAGATTTCATCAGAAAATTCTCCCGTACGAAAATTATAGCCGGAAGATAAAGTGATGTAAGAGGGAAGTGTGAAAAGAGAGAAGCCCCAACCCAAAGAAAAACCGGGCATATAATGGTATCCATCATTATCTGTATAAAAACCACGTTCTTTGTTATGATTGCCTGTGGGTAGTCCTAATAAAAACTCAAAATTGAAAACAACTCCCTCGATATTTGCTATCTGTAATCTTTGAATGAGATGCAAATCACCGTGACTAGTATGGGTCTTTTTTCCCGTTTCCGCTACATCTGGAAGTATTTCTGTAAGTGTTACGGCTTGAATAGCCGGGATATAAAAACCTAGTGTGTAGTTTTTTGTGACTCCATAATCCGCATAAATATTCCAGTCTGTTTTTCTAAATTTATCAATATCAATCCTTTCCTTATCCAGAAAATAATAACTTGCGGACCGGCTACTAACGTTTGTATCGAACAAAAAACGATTTTTTTCTCTAACCCACGTTGGGAGTATGGCAGAAAAAGTGCATGCCATCAGACTGCCAAATAAGGCATAAAAGAAAAATCTTCTGTTATCTGTGGAGAAAAAAGTTTTTAGCTTACAGACTTTCATATAGAAGAACAATGATTTTACTGTACTCATTGGTCAATCTTTTAATTAGTATCAAAATATATAGAATACACCAATAGAATAGATATCTCCTCCAAGAGAATTTTCTATTTTTGTTAGTGTTTTATAATAAAAACTGACCCCACTTTCTTCTTTAAATTTGTAAGTGATCCCCCCTCCGTAGCTAAGATAAGAAGTATTATTCCATAAACCATTTTGAATAGTATTTTCCTCTTCTGTTTTTAAAGAGCGCTGATTTTTTGCTTCCAAACTAAAAAGAAGAGTTTTTTTGTACAAAAACAGACCCCAAGAAAAGCTACTGTGCCATTCATGAGAAAATCCTTCCGTCCGGAAATTAATACCAGAATATAAAGTGAGATAAGATGAAAGAGAAAACATGGGGAAACCCCATCCCAAAGAAAGACCGGGCATATAATTGTATTCACCATCTCCTGTTTGGAGTCCATGGGGTTCTTTGTGGTTACCCGTGGGTATACCCATAAGAAATTCTAAATTAAAAACAGCAACTCCTATACTAGCAAACTGATATCTTTGGATAAAATCTATATCTCCTTTGTTTACATGGGTAACGCTTGGAGATGTGGGTGTAGAGGCAAGGGATAACACTTTTACGATGGGAAAATACAGGCCTGCGGTGTAGTTTTTTGTGAAGCCGTGATCTACATAAATATTCCAATCGAATTCAGTAAAATCGTTTGAAGGCATAATTCGCCCATCAACTGCAAATTCATCTGCAAAGCGATAGCTCAGATCAGAGTAAAGAAGACTACGCCCTTTTTCTCTAACCCATGTTGGTAACACAACAGAATAGGCATAAAAAAAGAGGCTAAAGAAAGAACAAAAGAGTAGTTTTCTTTTCAACTTTTGAGGAAAAGCATTTGTAATATCAAGTTTTCTTTGTATTCGCATTCGTCTAAATGGAGAGCCTCATTTTTCTAAATAGAGAGTCTTTTGATGAGTTATGGAATTCTAGTTAATTTAGCGTTTCCCAGGGGGATATTAAATGGCTTACAGTGAATTAATATATAGTTCATAGAAAATATATTCAAACCCTTAGGAACGGGATAATCTTGCACTCCTGTAAGACTTTTCAAAGGGCCAATTTCTATATCATTGCTTTGTGGTGTCCCACTTGTTTTTGTTAGATAAACATAAATTCCGGGAGCAGCCGTTACCGAAAAATTATTTAAAAGATAAATTCTATAGTTACCTTGTGGTGTTAATTGTAACTCGCTAGTGCCCATAACAGAGTGGGCATAATTTGTGAAATCTTTACTAAAGATAAGTGTATTTGCCGTTGGCAAAGAATGGAGAGGAGCATTGATTACGCTATTACTCCCACTTTGCATAACGAGGTGAGTATAGCCTGTGATGTTAGTGCCGTCTATAATATTATAATTTTGTCGCCCCGTTGTACTCTTGATTGTTCCCAAGTCTAATCGTGTGGTCGTTAGCTTGCTACCCATGGTAAAGTAGATGCGTAAATTACTTGCAGATGTTCCCGTAACACTAAAGTCATTATCAAATTCCAGAAAACGCTTCTCATCGTGAAGAGAGCGAATAATTTGCATCCCTCCTTTAATAACAAAGCCATTGCCTACCATATTTAATACAAATCCCCGCCCCCATCGAAGCAGTTTCACCCCCTCTATGTTTGCTTTTTCTGGTAGCTCTCCAATAAATGTACAGTTGATGGAATAAGTGAGAGCGTACAATAGAAGATAAATAGGAAGGGAAGTAACAAAATGACAAAGAACCTGGGAAACCTGAAGAAGCATAGAAACATATACAAACTATTTTTTGAAATTTTTTAGTAAATCAAAAAAATAGTTTGTATATACCTAAAAATACGATTGCAAACAATTCAACGGCATTTTGTCCAGTTTTCGTAGCCACCCTAGTAAATAGCTCATAATCCAGAGTCCTATCTATAAACTTTTCTCTCCTCAAAAAAGATGATTGTCTTTTCCGTAGCCTTAAATTGGAAGACTTTGCGGAAAGCTTTGCTGAGGCAAAGCTCCCGATATTTAAGGGCGCGAAAAAAGGCAAGGCTCCACATTGGAAATAAACGAAGCTGGGAGGTTCTCTTGGCGATGAAAGAGGCCGTTTTTCGGAAGGGAACTTTACTTTAGGAATGCGTTCGTGGAAAGCTTTACTGGAGCAAAGCTCTCGACTTTAAGGGCATGAAAAAGGCGAGGGGCTTCACATGGGAAACAAGCAAGGCTGAGAGGCTCTCTTGGTAGCTTTGCGTTGGAAGGGGTTCTGTGGAGAGCTTTGCTGGAGCAAAACCCTCGATGTTTAAGGGCGCGAAAAAAGGCGAGGTGACCTTCCCCCAATATTTAGTACAGTCCTTTTTAGCTTTTTTTCATTAAGCAGCATATTAAGCAGCATAGTATTCTTCCTCAAATTTGATAGGACTCTTATATCCTAAAAATGCATGTTTTCTATGTATAGGCCTATTATAAAATACCTCAATATACTCAAAAATATTTCTCCTAACTTCAAATATATTTAGATATGTATTTTTATATACCTCCTCTATTTTCAAACTTCCAAAAAAAGACTCCGCAACAGCATTATCATAACAGTTACCTTTGCGGCTCATACTGGATACAAATCCATATTTATCAAGCTTGCTCCTAAATTGATAACTCGCGTATTGACTTCCCCTGTCAGAATGAAAAATCAGACCCTTCTTTAGGCTTATTTTGAGGGCTTATTTTGAGTAACAGCTCTGTCCAAAGCTTCTATGGAAAGTTTATAGGCAAAACTTCTAGGACCATTTCTGTTCTCATGTGATCTGTAAGAGACCAACTAACTATTTTTCTGCTACATAAATCAAGTATCACACATAGATATAACCAACCTACGGCTGATTTAATGTAAGTGATATCAGAAACCCAGACCTTATTAGGTTCAAGGATATTAAATTTCTGTCCTAGTAGCTTCTTAGAAATAGAGTAAGCGTTAAGGCGGAAGTGATTGCCCTCCACTTCTGGTTACTGTATACACGGGCAGAAAATCCTATATCTCTCATAACTTTAGCTACTCTATTTTCTGAAACCTTACATCCCAGATCATGCAATTCTGACGTAATCCTTGGAGAGCCATAAATACCCTTAAACTTGTGAAAAATATCTCTAATCATATTTTCAAGTTTTTGTGTCTCGAAAGCCCTTTTACTTGTTTTATGTTTTACCCAAACATTAAAACCACTCCTTGAAATCGTTAATAAAGAGCACATTTTCTGCACAGGAAATGAGGAGCGATGTTTCTTAATAAATTGAAACTTCATTTCTGTGGTTTTATGAAAATGGCTACCGACTTTTTTAAGATATCCCTTTCTTGACGAAGTTCGGAACACTCTTTGCGAAGCCTAGATAATTCCGCCTCTATAGAACGATTAGGATCAGAGTTATTAAACTCATATTTCCTACGCCATTTATAGAGTGTAGTTTCAGATACCTCAAAAGCTTCACTGACCTCTTTTGCTAAAAGCTTATTTTTGATCCAGTAGTCTACCGTATTCTACCGTATCCTGCTTAAATTGTTCATCATAGCGTTTAGCTGACGCCTTGATAGTGTTTGTTTCCATGTTTTCTTCCTCCATAAGTTAAAGTGGACAGTCCTTTTTAGCTTTTTTTTCATTAAGTAGCATAGTATTCTTCCTCAAATTTGATAGAACTCTTATATCCTAAAAATGAATGTTTTCTATGTCTAGGCCTATTATAAAATACCTCAATATACTCAAAAATATTTCTCCTAACTTCAAATATATTTAGATATGTATTTTTATATACCTCCTCTATTTTCAAACTCCCAAAAAAAGACTCCGCAACAGCATTATCATAACAGTTACCTTTGCGGCTCATACTGGATACAAGTCCATATTTATCAAGCTTGCTCCTAAATTGATAACTCGCGTATTGACTTCCCCTGTCAGAATGAAAAATCAGACCCTTCCTTAGGCTCATTTTGAGGGCTTATTTTAAGTAACGGCTCTGTCCAAAGCTTCTAGGCAGAGCTTATAGGACCATTTCTGTTCTCATGTGATCTGTAAGAGACCAACCAACTATTTTTCTGCTACATAAATCAAGTATCACACATAGATATAACCAACCTACGGCTGATTTAATGTAAGTGATATCAGAAACCCAGACCTTATTAGGTTCAAGGATATTAAATTTCTGTCCTAGTAGCTTCTTAGAAATAGAGTAAGCGTTAAGGCGGAAGTGATTGCCCTCCACTTCTGGTTACTGTATACACGGGCAGAAAGTTCTATATTTCTCATAACTTTAGCCACTCTATTTTCTGAAACCTTACATCCCAGATCATGCAATTCTGACGTAATCCTTGGAGAGCCATAAATACCCTTAAACTTATGAAAAATATCCTTAATCATATTTTCAAGTTTTTGTGTCTCGAAAGCCCTTTTACTTGTTTTATGTTTTACCCAAACATTAAAACCGCTCCTTGAAATAGTGAATAAAGAGCACATTTTCTGCACGGGAAATGAGGAGCGATATTTTTCAATAAATTGAAACTTCATTTCTGTGGTTTTATGAAAATGGCCACTGACTTTTTTAAGATATCCCTTTCTTGACGAAATTCAGAACACTCTTTGCGAAGCCTAGATAATTCCGCCTCTATAGAACGATTAGGATCAGAGTTATTAAACTCATATTTCCTACGCCATTTATAGAGTGTAGTTTCAGATACCTCAAAAGCTTCACTGACCTCTTTTGCTAAAAGCTTATTTTTGATCCAGTAGTCTACCGTATCCTTCTTAAATTGTTCATCATAGCGTTTAGCTGACGCCTTGATAGTGTTTGTTTCCATGTTTTCTTCCTCCATAATGTAAAGTGGACTGTCCACTCTTTTGGGGGAAGGTCAGATTGTCTTTTCCGTAGCCTTAAATTGGAAGACTTTGCGCTGGAAGGGTTACGATTGGAAGGGTTGTTCTCTTGGTAAGCTTTGCTGAGGCAAAGCTCCCGATATTTAAGGGCGCGAAAAAAGCAAGGCTTCAGATGGGAAACAAGCGAAGCTGGGAGGTTCTCTTGGCGATGAAAGAGGCCGTTTTTCGGAAGGGAACTTTATTTTAGGAATGCGTTCGTGGAAAGCTTTGCTGGGGCAAAGCTCTCGATTTTAAGGGCGCGAAAAAGGCAAGGCTCACGTGGGAAACAAGTGAAGCTGGGGAGGCTTTGCTAAAGGGAACTTACCTGTGGTAGGCTTTGCTGAAGCAAAGCTTTCGATTTTGAGGGCACGAAAAAGGCGAGGCTGGGGTTGGGAAACAAGCGAAGCTGGGAGGTTCTCTTGGTAGCTTTGATAGGGCAAAGCCCCGATATTTAAGGGCACGAAAAAGGCAAGGCTCCACATGGGAAACAAGCGAAGCTGGGAGGCTATCTTCGTAGCTTTGCGATTGGAAGGCTTACTTGGAAAGCTTTGCTGGAGTAAAGCTCCCGATTTTTAAGGGCACGAAAAAGACAAGGCTGGTGCGTGGGAGACAAGCGAAGCCTGTTTTCTACCCAATTGTAGCAAAACAACGCCCGGTCCTCACAAAAATCGCCGCTTTTATCACAAAAACAAGCGAAGCTTGTTTTTATCCACCGAAGCTTCTCCTATCCAACGCCCGCTCCTCACCAGAAGCGCCGCTTTTATCGTAAAAATAAGCAAAACTTGTTTCTATCCACCTCCTCCTGCTTGATAAAATTCAAGTGCCTATGCAATGGTCTCACTTCCCGGGATAATCATATCTATCCTAGGGAGAATTTGTATAACAACTATAGTTTATGCACAAAGCCAATGTATATAGTTAAGCTTGAAAAAGGCACTATATTAAGAAAATGCCATAACCCATACTTGCTTTTTTAAGGAAAAATCAGTCAGATATTGCGGAATAAATTTAAGCCAAGAAAAAGCTTTTAGCAATTTTCTCATATTAAAGCCAGCACCTAGTAAAACCGCATACATCTTATCACCTTCTTGCGTTAAGAGGTGATTTCTTCGTACACCTCCATCGTTTTTCATGTGACCAATGATGGGTTCAATGGCTGCTCTTCTTTTCATCCACTTGCGTAAACTACGTTTCATTTTTTTCTTCCTCTTTGCGCCAACAATGTGAACGGTTATCCCATCTTTAACTTTCGCTCCTCTATAACCTCTATCCACAAAAACTTCTTTTACGCTTAATGAATTGGGTAAAAACCTTTCTACCTGTTCTATAGGCGATCCGTATGGCCGATGGTAATGTATGCCCATCAAAAGGATTACCGTGTTTTGCCATTGCGCCTAAAACAAAGTTACCTTGACTACTTGTCACGTAACTCGCCTTACATCCAAATTCATACTTCTTATGCGTTTTCCCTTTAGAGATGCATTCTACTTCCGGCGCATGTAAACTATAAACTTTGTTTTTGCTATCCTTGGTTTGATCGTAAAGACGGTGAAGAAGACACAAAGAAGATTCATAATTTTTATGTAAATCCATAGAATGCAATTTACGCTCTACATCCCGTAAAACACGACCAAAATAGGTTTTTAAGCTCTTTTGCTCACGCCTTGCAAGTCTGTATTTACGTCCTCTAAAGTATCGGTTTTGCATTAATAATGACTTTTTAGATAAACAAGAATAACTTTGGCGAAGACGAATATTATTTCTCTTAGCCAGTTCTGACAAATATTGTAAAGCTTTAAAATATAGTTTACCATCTGTTGGATATGTAATGGCCTTTTCCTGAACTGTTGTATCTACATTTACTTTTTGGACATGATGTCTACGCAGTAATTTATTAGAAAGAGCACAACGAATTGTTTCTTCTAAAAGCTTTTCCATCCCTTTAGATTTTATACGCTTACGCCATCTGCTTAATGTGCTATGATCACAAGGAGCTTCCTGCTGGAATTCTTGGCATCCGCAAAAGTGTTGCCAATAGACATTTTGAACCCATTTATCTAAAACACTTTCATCACTTTCATTAAATGTGGCTTTTAAGTAATGCAGTCCTACCATCAAGCGGGTTAACTTGGCTGGACGGCCGTTGTCAGGACAATAGAGTTTATCAAATTCAGTATCAAACTTTTCCCAATCTATTTTCTGAGCTAAACGAAATAAGGGCTCATTATGATTGAGCATACCTTCCAAATTCGTCTTAAACAAGTCTCTTTGATAATCATTTTTTTTTTGAGCTAGCATAGGGAAGCTCTGAAAAATAATGCTTGAAAAACACAAGCTTTTGAACACCTTTTCGCAAAACCTTGCGATTATGGGTACTACTTTTTACTTCAGAATAGCTTATAAATGCGAAATATCCATAGTATTCTGGTTTTTCAAGGCTGACTATATAGGCAGCTGTCACACCTATATTCTTAATCTCAGCAAGAGTGCCGGTATAGCCAAACAAGCCTACGTAGTCTGTAGATGGACGATTGATGTAGAGGCCGGTGATTTTATGGCCGGCCCCATCGAGGCTACCGATGAACTGAGTCGTACTATTACTATTCCCTATGGGCGTAAAGCCAGTGCAGGTGGCTGCGGGATTTCCATTGGCTGCTTTTCCATTGTTACCGTTGTAGGCTACGCAGGTCGTCGCACTAGAGTCATCTTCACTCCAGCTCGCGCTGGCGTCGATGTCATTGCCCAAGCGGTAGTGGTAATATAGACCATCTTTGACCGCTTTGAGTTCGGCATAGGTGGTGATCATGGTGGGCTTGATTCTAAGGAGGCCCACTGAGGGCACTTTTCCATTTTCATGAGAACTACAAGCAGAATAAAGTAAAATGGAGAGTATTGGGATCGTGAAAAAGGAGAGAGTTAGGTTTTGTTTACAGCCCCGCGAGACAGGGGAGAGCATATCTTTAGTCACGCTGCTTCCGATAGTTTTCATACTATTGACCTCTTTTTTTGCAGGTCAGCTTCCATCTCGATTACGCACTCAATTACGCACTCGTTCCCAAGACAGAAGACTATAGCGTAAATTAGACAGGGCATATATCAAACTAATTTTGGGAAGATGGCGTTTTCTGTGGAGAGCTTTGCTGGAGCAAAGCTCTCGATTTTGAGGGCGCGAAAAAAGCAAGGCTGACCTTTTAGATAAGCGAGAATAACTTTGGCTAAGACAAATATTATTTCTCTTAGCCAGTTCTGACAAATATCGTAAAGCTTTAAAATATAGTTTACCATCTTACCATCTGTTGGATATGTAATGGCCTTCTCCTGAACTGTTGTATCTACATTTACTTTTTGGACATGATGTCTACGCAGTAATTTATTAGAAAGAGCACAACGAATTGTTTCTTCCAAAATCTTTTCCATCCCTTTAGATTTTATACGCTTACGCCATCTGCTTAATGTGCTGTGATCACAAGGAGCTTCCTGCTGGAATTCTTGGTATCCGCAAAAGTGTTGCCAATAGACATTTTGAACCCATTTATCTAAAACAGTTTCATCACTTTCATTAAATGTGGCTTTTAAGTAATGCAGTCCTACCATCAAGCGGGTTGACTTGGCTGGGCGGCCGTTGTCAGGACAATAGAGTTTACCAAATTCAGTATCAAACTTTTTCCAATCTATTTTCTGAGCTAAACGAAATAAGGGCTCATTATGATTGAGCATACCTTCCAAATTCGTCTTAAACAAGTCTCTTTGATAATCATTTTTTTTTTGAGATAGCATAGAGAAGCTCTGAAAAATAATGCTTGAAAAACACAAGCTTTTGAACACTTTTTCGCAAAACCTTGCGATTATGGGTACTACTTTTTACTTCAGAATGGCTTATAAATGCGAAAGATCCATAGTATTCTGGTTTTTCAAGGCTGACTATATAGCTCCCACAATTTTTTATACACTTCCTATACGATTTATAATCACGTCTAATATATTATTTTGAGTTTGAAGCATGCGAGCAGAAGCATTATAAGCATGTTGAAATTGTATCATTTGACTCATTTCTTCATCTAGACTGACTCCCATCACACTTTGTCGCAAACTATTTAGTTCAACAAGGTCATCTTGATAACGCTGGAAAGCATCCTCTGCAGTACGAGATTCTGTCCCTAAACGAGATATCAAGGCATTATAAAATTCTTCCGGATTCTTGGCATGTCCAATCATTCGTGCATCCTGTTTAAGAGCTCCAGCAATAATCAAAGCATTACTGCCATCAGCAATACCATTTGCCGTATTGTAATCTCCGGTACCACCCTGATCAATCCCTCGTCCAGCAGCGATGGCAGCTGGATTATTCTGAACATCTTTGGCTATTTCTATATGAGCAGAAGGATGATATATAGGGGTAAGAGTTATATCTTCCAGTGGTGAACGAAATTTAGATATTTCTCCAATACGCCTATAATCAAAGGCGCCAACCACACCCGATGCCGTCAGTATGCCCGTGTGTCCTACCAATAACTCGCCAGAGTCTTCAATATGGCGTATCATAAAATGAGTTCTTGTATCCGTAGAGGACGTGGTGGCCTTCAATGCCAATTGATTATCATGATTTAAAAAAGCAACTACCCCTACACGGGTATTATTGATTTTTTTAATCACATCATGGAGAGTTTCATCTGCTCTGTAATCAATATTAACTGGGGTATTTTTCCGGTCATTGCGAAAAAAAGTCAGAGTACCTGCGATACCCAATCGTTGTTTTGGATCAACAACATTTGTTCCTGTAACCCGAAAGACTGCCGTGAGTTCTGCTGTCCCATCTTGGTTTAGATCATAGTTACCCCAATCTCTTTGAGAAACAAGCCCAGCATTTGCATTGAGGCTAAGGGTATCTAATCCAAAAAAATCTTTATTTGTAGAAGCATCCAACCCAAAGCCATCCCGATGGGCTTCATTTACAATATCAGCAAGGTTAATGGCATAACTATCCACTTCACTAATACGATCCAAAATGGCACGGTCTCTCACCTCTAAAAGGCTATACAAACGCCCGTCTTTTAAAATAACATCCCTTTGATTATGCTCCCAAAATACACGTGAGAAACCCTCCTTACTTGGATCCGGTTCCACGCCTAAGGGACGCTGAATTTCTCCTTGAATAAGGGCCTGCTCCCCAATAAAAACAAATAACTCATCCCTATCTCCTCTCCCTATCCGTATATCCACTAGACGAGAAAGTTTTTCCAAAGCAGCATCTCTTCTGTCCATAAGATCATTTGGGTTATCTCCCAAACCCTGCAGTTTCATAATACGTACATTCAAATCACGAATCTCTGATGAAATAGAGTTGATTTGCTCTACATCTGTTTTTACTTCAAGATTCGCCCTTTGCCGTAATTCATTGAGCTTCCTATAGGTATCTTGAATACCCACTACAAGGGAAGAAGCCCTTTCTAAAACAACTTCTCTGTGTGCCACATCTCCGGGAAAGCTCGCTAGCTCTTGCCAGCTAGACCAAAACTTATTCATCCGACTACGTAAGGTATTATCTGAGGGTTCATTGAAAACGTTTTCCATCTGAATGAAATAGAGATGACGCGTTTCCCAATAACTTTTAGAATTTTCAGCACTGATAATCTGATCATCATGGAAAGCATCCCGTACCCTTTGAACCTCCGCAACGACACTACCCTGTCCTAATTGACCCGGCCCAGATGCTCGATTGTAAGAAGGAGCATAAATAGGATCTGCACTTTGCAGTTTCACTCGCTGACGAGCATAATCCTTATTATCTGCATTCGATATATTATGACCTGTTGTATTTAAAGCTGTTTGATGAACAGAAAGCCCACGCTTACTAATTTCTAAACCACTAAAAGTAGAACCCATTTTATAATCCTCCTCTCGGTAAAAGTCCCCATCCCATTCTCGGCATATAACTGAAATACCAAACCATAAAACTTTACACGAACAATCTTTATCAAATAAAATAAGTAGTGGGGTCTTCCCTTTATCTATGAGGGGATGAACATTTGCGAAAAATACACAAATTTAGCAAAAAAGCAGAGAACGGAAAAAAGGAAGTGAATACCACCGGAGATACTTAGCTAAGACGGCTATGTATCGTTTCAAAATCATATTTCGTGACAACTTGTCTTTACGTGTAATCGAAAGTCAAACTGCTGAAGCCTTTACAAAATGCAAGATATTGCATATGATGCAAACTCCTTTTGTCTTATAAAAATAACTACTTTCTCTGGGTTAATCATATCTATCCCGGGGGAGAATTTGCCCAACAACTCTAATAAAGAAAATCTCTGAAAAGCTAGCCATAGACTAATTGACTATTCGAAGAAATAAAACTCCCAACATCAAGACCAGCTAATAGCTCTTTTAAATTTCCATCTCGAAATATATCAAAAATAATAATAGGCATATCATTCTCCATGCAAAGTGTCAACGCAGTCATATCCATCACCTTTAAATTACGTTGAATAGCATCCATATAAGAAATTTCTTTAAAGCGCCTAGCGTTGCTTTCTTTTTCCGGATCAGAGTCATAAATACCATCTACCTTTGTCGCCTTAAATATAACATTGCAACCAAGGTCAACAGCTCGTAAGGCAGCCGTGGTATCTGTAGTAAAATAGGGATTACCAGTACCAGCAGCAAAAATCACTACACGTTTTTTTTCCAAATGACGTTTAGCCCTTCGACGAATATATGTTTCTGCAATATTCTGCATTGGTATAGCCGATTGAACCCGTGTAACCAAACCTTCTTTTTCACAAGCTTCCTGTAAAGCAAGAGCATTGATCACCGTTGCAAGCATGCCCATATAATCTGCAGTTGCACGCTCCATACCATGCTTAGCAGCTTTTTCACCACGTAATATATTTCCGCCACCAATAACTACAGCAAGCTCAACTCCAGCCCGATGACAAAACAAAAGCTGTTGGGCAACTTGGCCAACTTGGCCATAATCAATACCGGAAGATCCAAAAACCTCGCCTGAAAGCTTTAGCAAAACCCGACGATAAGGTAAGTCGTTATCCGTCATAACAAGGGAAGTCTAAAATACGCCTCTTTATGAAGGGAAGCAAACTATATAATTCCCACACACTCTTTTCATATTATATTCCTTTTATATTCCTTCAAGAAACGATCAACCAACCTGATAGCGTTCAAAGCGCACAATAGCAATATTTTCCCCAAACTTAGCGATATATTGTTTAACAAGATCTCCAATCTTTATATTCAAATCACGAAAATAAAATTGCTCTTCGAGGCAAACTTCTGTATAAAATTTCTTTATTTTACCTTCGATTATTTTAGGAATAGTCTCCTCTTTTTTATTTTCTCTGATTAACTGAGCTTTATAAATACTCTTCTCTTTTTCCAATGTTTCTTTATCTATTTCACTTGATTTTATAGTCAAGGGGGATGTCGCTGCAACCTGCATACTCAATTCTTCTCCAAGATAAGCAAACTCATCATTACGAGCAACAAAGTCTGTTTCACAATTGAGCTGTAAAAGCACGCCTATGTTACCATGGCCATGTACATATGAAAAAACTCGCCCAACTCCCACATCATGTCCCATACGCTTGTTTGCCTTTGCTAGACCCTTCTCTCTCAAAAAATTAACAGCTTTATCTATATCATTTTTATTTTCAACTAGAGCTTTTTTGCAGTCCATCATTCCAGCCCCACTAAGCTCGCGAATTTTTTTTATATCTTCTGTACTCGGGGCTGACATCGTCTCTTATGACCTATTCATTCTTGTTATCGCCTTTTTCACTATTATCTGCTGTGGTATCTGCTACAGTATCTGCTGTAGTAGTGTCTTCCGGCACCTTGACCTTACCATTTTCTTCTCCCTTACTGCTAGTCGTTTCTCTAACAGAACTCACATTATCTGTTTCTGGTGAAGTTGTAATGGGCTCATCTAAAATAAACTCACCAGACTCATCGTATTCGCCTTTATAACGGACTTCATCCGCTACTGAGTGCTCCTCCATTGTCGCATCATCATCGGAGAACTCAGCACCAGAAGGTATACTCTGCGCACCTTCTAACACAGCATCTGCCATTGTTTTCAAAAAGAGAGCAATCGCACGAATGGCATCATCATTACCCGGTATAGGATAATCAATTAGACTAGGATCACAATTGGAATCAACCACACCAAACACCTTCAAACCCGCTTTACGGGCCTCCTGAACGGCAATTTTTTCTTTTTCGGGATCAATAACAAATAAAATTTCGGGAAGAGTCTGCATATCCTTTATACCGCCAAAGTCTTTACGTAATTTTTGTAATCCACGCTTTAACTCTAGGGCTTCTTTTTTTGTTCGTGTCTCCTGTTCAAAATAACCTTTTTCTTCTAATTCTTCCAAACGCCTCATTCGAGTGATCGATTTTTTAATAGTCACCCAATTCGTAATCAAACCACCCAGCCAACGATGAGAAACAAAAGGCATACCACATCGCCGAGCCTCTTTTTCAACAATCTCACGGGCCTGTTTTTTTGTGCTTAGAAAAAGTATCCTCTCTCCTTCTCTAGCAAAATCACGCAAAGCCTCATAAGCACGCTTAGCCATCTGAACCGTTTGCTTAAGGTCTATAATATGAATGCCACTACGGGCCGTATAGATGTAGGGTGCCATATTTGGGTTCCATTTTCGAGTCTGGTGACCAAAATGGACACCCGCCTCAAGCAAATTTTTCATGGAAATCCTAGTCGACATCAGTTAGCACAAGTAAAACCAAAAACGAAAAACATAGGTCACATTTGATGAAGGGATGCACCTTTTTTATAAAGAACCCAAATGGCGATCATTAGACCTATAAGAGAAGCTGGGGTTGGAATGATTTCTATGGATTTCATTATATAAAAATCTGCAAAACCAACTTGAAAGAGACCATAGTTGAGAAAATCTAAGCCAAATATCTGGCTTAACAATGAGCCCAAAACTGCACCCAAAAAAATACCCGCAAAAAGAATGACAATAACGAAACTGAATGAATGAGTTTTCCACAACTTCGTCCAGCCTTTTATAGTAAACTTGTCTGTCAACAGTTTCACATGCAAATCATTTCGATTACAATCGCTATTCACAAATTCAAATGAATACGTATTTTTATTTATATAAAAATCCATATTTGGTCACTATAAGTTACGGGCCTATAGTTCTTCCTAATTATTTATGTTTGAATTTCTCGTATGTCGATAAGATGAGCCTTCTATTCCGTACAAGAGAATTTTACGTAAATAGGATATTGATACGTTTGTACCATAAATTATCGGTGATGATTTTATAGGAAGGCCAGAGTATTCGATAACAACAGACGGGATTACGATTTTAGCTAGGTATTTCTTTTTAAGTAAAGGAAGGGAAAGTTTTTCTAATTCTCTGGCTATGTACTTTCTATCGCTTAAATCTATTTTATATTTCACATAGTGTTGCATAATCTTTTCTAAAGAAGGGTGACCCAATACAAAATTTTCAAAATCAGGACAAGTGGAACACCAATCCGCATAAAAATAATATAAAATAGGTTTTTGTGAAATAGCTAGTCGCTTTTTCATTTCTTTGGTTGCCTTGCCTTCTATAGATTTTTTTGTGTAATGCAAGTCCCAATAGATAGATTTAGGTCTCTGTATGCTTACAGAAAGAATAGAAAAGCCAACTAACCCCAAAAAAAAACCTTGGGAAAAATAAAAAATAGGGCGTCTAATAGACGCCCGAACAAGCCAATTCAAGAAAAAAGCAAATGTACCGAAAAGACCTGCCAAAAAAGAAGAAGAATTTTCCCAAAAAAATGTCCGATAAGAGACTATGTCATTTCCATTTTTTAGAAAATCATCAGGATACAAAGAAAGATGCCATTCAGATGGGAAAAAATAACCCAAAAAAAGACCTAAAAACAGCAAAAGAATACACAGTATCAATTGGACATTGTATCGTAACGGTTTGTTCACCTTGCTTTATGTTATAAAAAAGGGTATTATAAATAGATGATGCTGAAAAGGAATAGGTCCATTGCACTACAAATTTTTTTCTGCATTTTTTTCTTAGTCTATAATTCTGAATTATATTCTCGCCCTCATCTGAGGTTCTCCAAAAAACACAAAGTTCAATATAATGGACCTACAAGGATACTTGTCGCTAAAAATTTTTATTTGCAAAAACCTGAAGAGAAAATCTTCCGAACAAAGGCTTATACTCTAAAAGTCTACTCACGTAAATTTGCACAAGCCAATGCAATCTACTTCGAAATTAAAAAGAGAAAGGCAGACGAAGCTTTTTATAAAAGACCACAATTATCCTTTAACCAACACAAAATTCCTGTTTCCACCACATCTTGGGGATACCGTGCTTTATTTGGTGTTTCTCCAAAAAAAAAAGAAGGCTATCATAAAATAAATATAAAAGTACACGTAGCTTCTATAGAAAATGATCCGTACATCTATGAAAAAACTCATAACATATGGATTAGAAAAACAGACTTTCCTGTTTCTAAGGGAAAGATTTATATTCGAAATAGTCGTAAAAATGCTTCAAAAAAACTAAGCTACCGTCAGAAACAAAAAATCAAACGATTTTCTCGTGAAAAAGCACGTGCCTTTCGATACTTTTCCGATGAAATTTTTATTCGCTCCACCCTAGCTCATCCTCGCAACAGACACTTCATTACTTCCCCTTTTTGGAGCACACGTTTCATAGCACGATTCAAAAAGCGAAACAATAGAACAATACAAATCCGTGATCGTATACGAATTCATAAAGGTCTAGACTTACGTGCACGTACTGGAGCGCCTATATATGCCATGGCGGATGGGAAAATCATTATTTCAACGAAAATGTTTTATGAAGGAAACTTCATTCTCATTGATCACGGACAAGGCATTATGTCTGGCTATATGCATTTATCTAAGCGTTATGTCTATAAAGGTAATATTGTTAGGGCTAGACAACAAATCGGAAGAGCGGGAGCTACGGGTGCCGTAACAGGAGCTCATCTTCATTTACTTCTTCATATACGAGGGGTCCCAGTGGACCCACTTTCTTTGCTCTCTCTTCCGATACATAAATAAAAAAAGAAACAAGCAAAATAAAAATGCCAGAGAAAACTCACTTTTCTATTTTTATCAAGGAGGAGTCAAAATCAGTTCATGTGCTTTTACTTTAATCGTATTTGTCTCGATCCCTTCAAAGATACCAAATATTTGGATTTTATTTTGCACATTGAGTTTAGGAAGAAACTTTTTTTTCTTGTCTTGAGAAACATCATAATCAACTATCAGAGATGTTTTCTCTAAAAGTCTTTTTTTAGCTGTTTCCCAGTTATTTTTTCCAAATTCCAATTCTAGCCCTACTCCATTGTGGTTTGGTTTGATCGAACGAAGTCTACCTGTCCATAATATTTGAGAGCCTTTGTATAAATACGGATTTTTTATCACATCTTCGACTTTTACATAATCATGAAAATCTTTCAAGCTCACCAAAGGAATGGATGCATGCAAAAGAAGGGCACGCTCTTTAGCTTCAAAGTTTATATTTCCTAACTCTATACGTCTCAATAGTAAACGGGCCTGATTCACTTTACCCCTAAGAATTTGTGAGCGAGCTTTTTCATAAATATCAATGACTTCCCTTGGCATTTTAAAAAGGAATAACGGTGCTTCCTTTCCATACTTTTCGGGTGAAGTCAGATATACTTGTCCCGGAGCCTTAGGAAGTGATAACTCCTGTTTATTTATGAAAAATGGCACCATCCCCCACTCCCTGCCCCAAAAAAAAAGAACGATCACGATAAACAAAAAAAGAAAAATAATTTTTTTATCGAAAAGTAAGGAAATGAAATGATAAAAAAATCTATATGGCCAAGATTTATGCAAAAGGACAGTGGAGAGTGAAAACACCGGTGTCCCTGTGGGTTTGCTTGTGTTTTTTTTTGATAAAAAATTTTTATCCCCTAAACGTTCAGAAAAATTGATAGGGATATAGCGATAAAAAAAATAGCCATCCTGAATGTCTTCCATAATAGATTTTTCACCTTGCTTTAGTCTATCTATAAGTTTATCTGCAAAGGTTTGACCGGGATCCATATCCAAAATGGAAGTCCAATCCAGCAACGCTTGTTCCGGTTGACCACGCTGTAAAGAAAGGTAAGCCGTTAAATATAGATAATAAGGGGATGGATGCTTCACAATTCTTCCATGTGCCTTTTGTGCCTTTTGCGCCTTTACCCATTCTTCAGCTTGGCGAACGTGACCTAGGGCAAAGAGTGTACAAGCACCAGCGTATAAAATTTCTTCAGGGGTTGTGTTTTTATATTTTTCTCGTAAACTCTGACAAATTTGAAAAGCTTCGCCAAACTGCTTTTGTTTCAAATACTTTTCGATAATGGTTGCTTTTTCCTGCCAAAAACGTTTTTGTTTTCGGCCAAAAAAAGAAAAAGGGAGTTTCATATATGAAAAACTACAAAGTTATTTTGAATGTCTAAACAAATCAGATATATATAAATATACTTCCATAAAACTTATCTAACCAAAAGAATGCTTCTGTTCTTTCCAAGCTTTTTCAAATTCATGAAAAGAAACTTTCTGGTCCCAAAGTATCTTGCCACGTTCTTTCATCAATACAAAGCGTGGTTCACCTTGAAAAGCCTTTTTGTCATATGACATATGTGCATATAATTTTTTAGCCTTATATCCACTTGTATCTTGAGGTAAACCAAGAAGTTTCATAGAGTGTAAAAACTCTTTGATCCAAGAAGCATCTAAACCCAAAAGGTTACGACTCAAAAGAAGAGCTGTAACAATACCTCGAGAGACGGCCTCCCCATGGGAGAAACGACGGTAATGGCTTACGGACTCTAGAGCATGTGCAATGGTATGACCTAGGTTTAAAGAAGCACGACATCCCTGTTCTTTTTCGTCTTCCCACACTACCCGTGCTTTTATCTGAAGAGAATCTAATAAAACAGCAAGGAACTCAGCGGAGGCTATATTTTTTTTCTTCATAAAGAAATCGAAAAAGTCTTGTAATACCCTATCATTTTTGGCAATCAATGCATGTTTTAACATTTCTGCTAGACCACAATGCCATTCTTTTTTAGGAAGTGTATATAAAAAATCTATATTTACATAGACCAAGCGAGGATGATGGAAAGCACCCACCAAATTCTTACCCTTTTTTATATTTACACCAACCTTACCACCTATACTCGAATCTACAATAGCGAGAAGGCTTGTCGGCACTTGTATAAAATCAATCCCTCGCAAAAAGCTAGAGGCCATAAAACCACAAAAGTCACCAACGACCCCGCCCCCTAACGCCAAAAGACATGACTGGCGGTCAGCACCAAGATAGACAAGTTGATTGTAAAACAGTTCTAGATTAGAAAAAGCTTTGTTTCGTTCTCCACCCTTTAGCCAAAGAATGTTTTTATCGTGGAGGCCTCCGGGAAAATAGCGAGATAAAGGCGATAGAAAGGTTTTAAGAAGGGATGTTGGTAAACTCTTGTCTGTGACAAGGAAATAGCGACTATTTTTTGTTGCTTCTGGCAACAAACCTTCTTCCCAATATTTTAGATCCTTTTGAATATAAACGGGATAGCTTACAGACTTCTTTGGTTCTATATTAAGTACTGATTCCAAATTTTGTTTTTTCTCCTTTGCGGATGGCCTTGCTTGCAGCCTGTTGTCGAGCACTCTTTAGGGAAGATCCCTCGCCCAGGGCATACTCTTTTCCTCCAATCAGAACTCTGACAACATATTCTTTACGATGGGCAGGCCCCTTTTGTGAAAGTTCCTCATATACAGGCAACTCATGCAAATACTTCTGTGTCATCTCCTGTAAAGAGGAGATGGGATCTTCGCTATCACGGGAAATGCTATAAAGGTTCTTTATCTCCTTCTGGAACCAATTGCATATATGAGTTTGAACCGATGAAAAGTCTTGATCTATATAAAAAACAGCAATCACAGCCTCTAGACAATTCGCTATATTGGAGGGACGTTCACGGCCCCCCATTTTTTCTTCTCCCTTGCCCAAACGCAGATAAGAACCGATCTGCAAGTCTTGGGAAACTCGTGCTAAACTTTCTTCACACACGAGTGATGAGCGATATTGAGTGAGTTTGCCCTCAGAAAAATACGGAAAAGTATCATAAAGATAAGAACTCATCACAAGACCCAAAATTGAATCACCCAAATATTCTAGGCGTTCATTATTAGGGGAATTGGGATTTTCGTGTGTATACGAACGATGGGTAAAAGCCACCTCAAGTAAATCCAAACAACGAAGAGAGAGATTATGAAACTCTAAAAATTCCGAAACGTGAATTTGAGACATACTCCAACACTAAAAAAATCAGGAGATTAAAAAAATAAAATCTGCAACCCATAGCTCCACCCAGAACTAAGGGTCACAGGAAAAAAAAGCAACGGTGGCTTTAAAAATAACGAAAGGGACACACACCGTTACCCATCCACTGCACACTAAAAAACACATTCACGATTGAGAATGCGATTATCTAGTCCGCTAGGAAAAGACTACATCAAGAAGCACGTTCGTCTATATATTTAACAACATCGCCAACTGTCTTAATTTTTTCAGCATCTTCATCTGATATCTCAATACCAAATTCTTCTTCCAATGCCATCACTAACTCTACAGTATCCAAGGAATCCGCACCTAAATCGGTAACAAAATCAGAATCGGGAGTTACCTCCGCTTCATCCACGCCCAACTGCTCTGTAATGATTGACTTAATTTTTTCAAAATCTGCCATCTTTTATATCTCCTTTAAAGTTCATTTAGAGTATACTCCTCAAACATTGCTGTTCGAGACGACGCAAGACAAATTCACTTTGTCTTGCCAATGCCATCCACCACGAAGAGTAGACAACGGGACCTTGGTCTCAAAGATAAGAATAAAAACAAGCTTTTTACGTTTAAGCTAAAAAAAGTAATTCCTTTTGGGAGCTACATACTGACACATCCATTTTCTTTTTTTGTTCTCTCTCGGCCTATTTTATTCTCTTTTGCTTTCTTCGGGGTTGTCTAGTCCATATTTGCCTTTTATGATGGGACCGTTGTAAAAAGCAGGAACGAACGATAAAAGTAATGCCATAAAACACTGATTTAAAGCATTCTAGACGGGCATTTTCTTATTTTTTTGTGTTTTGTGCTCAAAAGTAAAACAAGAAGCCATAAACAAGGCTCGCATACAATTCAAGCCTAGGCTAAAAAAACGTTTCAGATATTGCCCCCTACTCAATGAAGTTTTTTTTCGAGAAATGAGCAAGCAAAGTTTGGTACACTTATCCATTGAATCCACAAGTGAATCCACAAGATTTTTTATTCATTTAGACCGTGATGGCGTTGTTGCATACGGTCAAGGAGAGTCACGGCGAAAACTATATACTGAATCTGTTTTTTCTATGATTGGGTGTCCAAATATTACATTCCTAAAAAATAGTAACTAACCAAAATTTGCTTGAAATCAGAGAAGCTACTGACGTCACTGTTGTCTAAAGTAGACAAACGAAGTTGTCTTGGTTTGAATATTTTATAAAAGCTTGGAGGCATTCATTCAATGAAATCACGGTCCCTCATTTCCATCACTATTTCTAACGCTATTTCTAACGCTATTTCTAATCGAGCAATTGTGTACTTTTCTTTTTTTCTCGCTATTTTTATACTCTTTGCAGGAGAAAGTCTCCAAGCCCAATACGATAAATATTCTGGTTATGATAAGTACAATGCTTCCACTCGTATAGGTGTATTCTATGCTGCAGCGAGTAGCATTTTTGTAGAAGGGAAAGGCTTCCGCGATGTGCAAATTAGTGACCATGAGGCAACTCCTAACAATCCAAATGATGTGAAGCGGATAGATCTCAATCCATCTCCAGCTAACTATCAAGATTTTATAGGCGGCATCGCCCTTGGTTTTGTGACCATGGGCAGCGATCAATGGGGTTTTGGTGGGGAGTTTGAATTTTTTGGCTTTGACAATCCTTCTATCATACAGTATGCGGCGTTTATAAACTATGGCTTATATAGCAATATTAGTGGCAATCTGATCATTGGTCCCTACGCTAAAATAGGTTACACAAGTCTGTCCGTAGAGCTTGCAAAGGCACGTACAAATGAGACTGTGAGGCTCTCCAATGTGGAACGCTTACGTGCAAGGGACGCTGTGGACGTGAGTGATGGCGATACATTCTCTGCCAAATCAGAGGCCATTTACGTTCAATTTGGCCTACACTTCTTATACCGACTCAAGAAAAACTTTAGTGCCTTTCTGCAAATTGGTGTACAGAACGAAATCAATAAGTCAAAAGAGCTTTCTTTACAAGTGGAAGGCTCGCGAGAAAATCCCGTAACCAAAAGAAGAGAACGAGGAGATTTCTCAATAGACTTTGACGATCGTGCCATTGTTGAGTCTGGGACGAATGACCCAGCTCGACTTGACCCAGACATTACAACTGGTCCATACTATTTTTCTTTGGGACTGGGGTATACCTTCGATTTCTAATACACAGAAAGATTTTGATCAACCTTGTCAGCATAGGCGTTGATTCCACCCACTAGATTTTTTACGTTTTTGTATCCTTTCGTGTGCAAAAAATCTACGGCCCGAGCACTACGCCCTCCAGACTTACAGTGAACAATCCATTCCTTTTGGCTATCCAACTCGGAATAGCGTTGTTCTAGCTCCCCAAGGGGTATGAGCAAAGAGCCTTCTATCTGGGAAATTTCAGTTTCATAAGGCTCACGAACATCTAAAATAAACAAACCCTTTCCGTTTCCATCCTGTGCAATACCCACATCCCGAATCAAACGACCTAACTCTTCTGGGGAAATTTCATAGGGGTTATCATTCTCTCCCTCCCCTTCCCTTGGTTTTATGCCACAAAAAGCTTGGTAGTCGATGAGTTCTGTCACAGTGGGGTTTTCTCCACAAAGAATGCAGTCTTTATTTTTACGCAAGGTAAATTGACGAAACTTCATCAGAAGGGCATCAAAAATCAACAAACGACCCGAAGAGACATCTCCAATCTTTCCAATGATTTTGATGACTTCCGCAGCTTGTAAACAACCAACTACACCCGGAAGCACACCAAAAACACCCCCCTCCGCACAGGACGGTACAAGACCGGGAGGTGGAGGCTCACTATACAAACAACGATAACAGGGCCCTCCTTTATAATTAAAAACAGAAACTTGACCCTCAAAGCGAAAAATAGAACCGTAGACGTTTGGCTTATTCATCAACACACAAGCATCATTCACCAAGTAACGAGTTGGGAAATTATCCGTACCATCAGCAACCACAGCATAATCTTTGAATAAGTTTATTGCATTATCAGAAAGAAGGGCCATATTATGGCAATCCACCTGAATATGGGGATTGATATCTAAAAGACGTCTCTTGGCGCTTTCCAGTTTGGACATACCTATACTGGATTGACCATGAATGACTTGGCGCTGTAGATTACTTTCCTCAACCACGTCAAAATCAACGATACCAATTCTGCCTATTCCGGCAGCAGCTAAGTACATCGCCATAGGAGATCCTAGACCACCAGCACCAATTAAAAGAACTGAACCTTCTTTGAGTCGGATTTGTCCCTCTAGACCCACTTCGGGGAGTATGATATGGCGATCATAACGCTTTAATTCTTCAGGGGAAAGGGTCGTAGCCATGTCTATACTATTAGGTAGGAGTAATAAAATCCTTCCGTGCTATCAAAACTACAAAGAAAGGCCGTGAAAAACACAAGAACTAGATCCCTCCAGCAATGGAAGGGACGATGGATATCACATCTCCAGGCTTTACATTCATACCATCTCCTTCTTTGTATCGTATGTCTTCTTCATTCAAATACACATTCACAAAATTACGTATTCGCCCATCTTCCGTAAATAGATGCTTTCGGAGCCCTTCATTCATATCCGCAAGTGCATTCAAAACATCATTCACAGAACCCTTGGCCTCCAGCTCTAACTCGTCTTGGTTATCAACAAAAGGGCGCAGAGGGGTGGGTATATGGACACGAACAGACATGAGCTACAGATATTTTCTGAAAAGTCTCACGTCAACCAAGAATTTCATTCTAACATGGGACTGTTGCAACAAATCTCCACCATAGGAAGGCTTTTGTTAGAGGACTTTTGTTGGAGGACTTTCGTTAGAGGATTTTTGTTGGAGGACTTTCGTTAGAGGATTTTTGTTGGAGGACTTTTGTTGGAGGACTTTCGTTAGAGGACTTTTGTTGGAGGACTTTCGTTAGAGGATTTTTGTTGGAGGACTTTTGTTGGAGGACTTTCGTTAGAGGATTTTTGTTGGAGGACTTTTGTTGGAGGACTTTTGTTGGAGGACTTTCGTTAGAGGATTTTTGTTGGAGGACTTTTGTTGGAGGACTTTTGTTGGAGGACTTTCGTTAGAGGATTTTTGTTGGAGGACTTTTGTTGGAGGACTTTTGTTGGAGGACTTTCGTTAGAGGATTTTTGTTGGAGGACTTTTGTTGGAGGACTTTTGTTGGAGGACTTTCTATCTGAAGGCTTTGCTAAAACGTAAGGCCAAGGCCTCCGATCTGAAGGCATCGAAAAAGAGAGGGGCTCCATTTATATCAATAGGCAAATGACGGTCCAGTCGCGTCAAAAAAAATCAGCTAAGTCCAGTCAATGCGAGAAAAAAAGGTGAGCATCTTTTTTTAGATAAGAAACGTTTACCAGGGGCATAAATAAATATTTACCGCCTTTCATTTGCACAGACCCTATTTGCTTTTTTTTACTTTTGTAAAGTTTTTTATAGGATCCAAAATATCTTCCAAATAGACACTTGAAACTTTTCGTAGGCTCTTATCCGGCATGATAAGAATGTAGTCATTGGGGCCTTCACGCCCTAACACGATCATTTGCGATTGCCTTTCTTGATTGCCTTCTATATAACGAATCTCAAGTGTTAAACTAAATTTCCTATCGAGCCCCTTCGGCACATCTTGCGGAAAATCTGTTGCTCTCCAATCTAACACATCTTGTAAAAAAGAATTCATGCTATCCAGACGTACTTCAGTCCGCGATATAGGGTATTGCAATGCCCACCCTTTGCCGTTATTGTAAACAAAATGAGCAATAATATGACTATCGTCCCTCTTGGCTAACACCGAACGTATTTGATTGGACAAAAGCTTTTTCGGAAAAAGATCTCTGTTGCGAAAATATTCTAATTCGCCACTACCACTTTTTTCATATAAATCTGCACGAACTAGATAGATTTCTTTTTCTTCTTCACGCCGGACATAAGCCTCATTGCCCTGCTTACTACTTTTTCCGAGATAAAGACTCAAAGTCTTTTTATTCCCTAAATCAAAGGTGATTTTCGTACCAGCATAAATACCTTTGTCATTATTTTGCATGGAAAGAGTTTTCTCTTTTTCTGCTGTACGAGGAACAGAATAGTAACGCCGCATCTTAACAAAAGTATTGAAGAGCTCCACTATACGTTGTTTATCTGCCATATAACTGTATATGGGCGACGACAGAGCTAACTTTTCTGATTTAGGTGATGCTTTTTTTTCTCGACCCTTGTTTTGTTGCTTCTCATCCTGATGAGAAGAGGCATTTGATGAGAGATTTGATGAGAGATCTGATGGGATATCCGATGAGAGTGGGGGTATGACTTCCAGCTTCCAGTTATATTGTATTGGGGTAGAGCTATATAAGCTATCCCAAAAAGAACTTTCTCTTTTCCCTTCGATACCGTGACGAGACACATACCATTCATTCTGGGATAATACTCTCTCACGAAGCAGACGGACTTTTCTTCCTTGCTGAAAATCCGGGTCCTCTATGGTTATAGACTGTACATCTTTCTGTTCGATATCTAATAAAAGAGGTGCCGCATCGTAGCCTGTAGGAAAGAAACCAACAAGATTAAATTGAAAAAGAAGAAGTAAAACAAGAAAAAAGTTTATACTAGCCAGTAATCCATTACGAACAAGCGGACGCCCTTCCAACCAAGAGAGAGACTTATTTACACGGGAAAGAAACAAGTTTACATAACAAGCGAACACCCTTAGGTAAGAATATTTATTTTTATTAGACATCAATCAAATATCACCCAAATACCCTATGAAACTATTCCTCTCTTATGGCCTCTCCGACTCAAACGCACAGCCCCTCCAATACCTAGGAGCAAAGGTAAGCCCAGACTAAAACTCCAAGAAATAACACTTTTCATTAACTTGCTTTTTACAATAAGAGTCGATAGTGTCTTTTGGCGGGAACGAGCGGCCACAAGATCTGTGTCTCCTTCTACTGCTTCAAGTAAATTAAAAATAAACGCCCTGTTTAGAGAAAAAACAGATGTCCCCATTTGATTACGCAACAGAATATCTGAAACGAGATAGGGAGTTCCCATGAGAACAAAGTGAGAACTACTTTCTTTTAGTTGCTCTTTCAAGTGTAATAAGCGATCGGCTCCCTTTGGAATTTCTCTTTTTGAGGGATATGCACTTTGAAAGCTTCCCTTCGCCAGAACAGCTATGGGAGCTTGATAGCCTAGACGGGCTTGCCCACCCTGACTGGCCTTTTGGACCTCCCCATAGCCTAGGTTAAGGGTCGGTAAACTTATAGCCTGTGAAGACGATTGGATCAATGTCTGAAACTTCACTTTTGGTTGCAAAGCTTCTTTTACTTCCAAGCTAGAAAACCAAGGAAAGACCATCTGTTCAATAGGGGCAAGAGAGGGATGTTTTCCAATAACATTTTTTGTTTGGCGAGTGTATACAGCCCAAGCACTATACGGAATTTGTCTAGGGAATCGCCCTTGAAAATCCCATACCGGCATAGGTTGGGATGGTTCCAATAAAATCTCTCCCTTTAGCCCAAGACCATACTTGCCCAACCAAGCATTGATTTTTTCGAGCTCTTCCTTCCCAACTCTAGCCGTACCCAGAGAACCTCCGCCCATACCAAAACGGGCCATACGTGGGTCTCCGGCACTGATTTGGAATTGAAAAGCCCCTAACATACAAATCAGATTATTACCGCGTAACAAAAATTGATCGAGATAATAAAACTCTTCCGCTTCTAGACGAGGTGTCCCAACGAGAAGTAGAGTATGTATTTGAGCAGGCACACGAGCATTCAACTCGACTTCCTTAACTTCTCCCAATTCTTTTTCTAGTGTGACTTTGAAACCGTAAAGATTGTCTTTGTTTTGATCTTCCGCCCGTGTCCATGTCCGTATCTCTGAAGAGCCGGGAGCTTTTACGATACCAATACCACTTTTTGTACTACTCTGACCAAAACGCTTGATTTCACGCAACACACGATACTCAAGGTCACTAATAAATCCAGAACGGTCTAAAAGGGGCAAGACAACACTATCTTCTCCTTTTTGTATATAAAGACCAAAAAAACCTAGGCGTACGCTGGCTTCAACATCCTTCTGTTCGGCGATGGATATACCTCTAATACCACGCTCCTGTGCCTTAGCCCGCTCCTCTTCATTGTCTGGATTATACACACGAAGCTTTAGCTTGCGTCCCCCTACTCGTTCCATCTCATATAATATTCCAAGTATGGGTTGTAATTCACTAGAAATTTCCCCAGTAACAGCACGGGAAATATAGGCCTCAATGAGCACTGTCTCCTCGAATGATTCGAACACTTTTTTCGTACTAGAGGACACTGAGTTGATTTGATCCTGCGTGAGGTCTAGACGGTAGTTCGTACGGCTACAAACGCCATTGATTAAAAAAAAGAATAAGACTACGTTCGTGTAAAAAAAAGCACGGGTTTGCACAAGAGACAGTATACTCATTTTTCCCTCCTAAGAACCCAAGCATTGATACCCAGCATGAGTGCAATAAAACTTATGTAATAAAAGACATCATTTAAGGGGATAGCGCCACGGGAAAAAGAAGAATAATGATAGCTGTGAGAAAAAAAACCAACCACTTGAGCTATTTTGGGTTCCATATGTTTATTTAAAATATAATAGTTACTGAGAAACATAAACAAACTAATGAGAAAAATCAAAATAAAAGCAACGATTTGCTCTCGCGTGATGGCTGATATCACAAGACCCAAACTCACATAGGCACCCGCCATTAGAATTGCTCCAAAATACATAGCCATTGTGCTACCCCAGTCAAAGTTACTCCCTAGTAACCAAGTTAGGAAGGCAAGCGGTAAAGAAGCTATAATCAAAAGTACAACAAAAAACCAAGCCGCTAAAAATTTACCAACGATCAAATCCAAATCACTTACGGGCAAAGTACGTAAAATCTCAATGGTTCCCACTTTTCTCTCTTCTGACCAAAGGCGCATAGTTACAGCAGGAACTAGAAGTATAAAGCTTACAGGAAGAAGCGTCATATAGCCACGAATGCTTGCTTGCTGCGTTTCCCAGAAGGCGGGAACAATACCAAAAACACCAATAAAGAAAAAGCTAAAGTTAATAAAAAGCCCTACAATCAAAAAGACATAGCCTATAGGTGTATTAAAATAGTTGTAAAACTCACGTAAAAAAAGGTATTTCCATTCTTTTTGTAACAATTTTTTTCTTCCCCCTGTCTTTATCTTCTTTATCTTTTTTCAGGCCGTCATCTGATGAAAAACTTCCTGTAAGGAACGGGACACGGGAGATATTTCTCGTACTTCCCAATCCTTCTGAGAAGAAATCTCTGCAAAAAGTCTTTCGGGCTTATCTTCTTTTAGCTCACATATGTAAGACATATATCCCTGAGGTAGTCCTTCGTCTACCCCTTGGGCAAACTTTGCGGAAGCGACACGACAATCTTTTACGATACCTATAGAGGTAAGGGTCTCTTGGGTTTTGTTGGGATCTTTTGCCTTTAGAACAACACGACACGCCTGAGCACTACGTAAAGCAGAGCTGGCGTCATCAGCAACGACCCTCCCTCGATTGAGAATGATCACACGATCACAAATATCTTCTACTTCTTGGAGTATGTGCGTGGAGAGTATGAGCGTTTGCTCTTTCCCCAAAGTTTTAATGAGCTGGCGTATGTGCTGGATTTGATTAGGATCGAGTCCCGAAGTTGGTTCATCTAGAATAATGTATTTTGGTTTATGGATGAGTGTAGCAGCCAAGGCTGACCTTTGCCGAAAGCCCTTAGACAAAAGTCCAAGGGGAGTATAGAGATGAGAACCAAGTTCCAAGATTTCGACCATCTCCTGTAGAGATGCTTCTGTTTTTTGAGAAGAAAGCCCACGAACATGCCCCATAAAACGTAGATATTCATCTACCAACATCTCAGGATAAAGCGGAGTCGTTTCTGGTAGATAACCAATTTCCTTTTTAATTTCCATGCGGTTAGCTGTATTCAATTCCATACCGTTTATTTGAATGCGACCAGTAGTGGAAGTGAGATAACCTGTGAGGAGACGAAGCGTCGTTGTCTTACCTGCTCCATTAGGACCCAACAGAGCGGTTACACCACGTTCCTTTCCTATGACAAAACTAGACGGCTGTAAGGCAGGGAAATCACCGTAACTTTTTGAAAGTTTTTCAACTTCTATCACTTAAAGTTACC
Source organism: Leptonemataceae bacterium (assembly GCA_965261955.1). Classification (GTDB taxonomy): domain Bacteria; phylum Spirochaetota; class Leptospiria; order Leptospirales; family Leptonemataceae; genus JABAAI01. The sequence continues at coordinate 127,770 of CBDHEM010000013.1, read as the reverse complement.
AATAAAAATATATGGATAAGTGCAAGTAAAAAATATAACCAATAACAAATTATTTCATTTCAAAAGAAAATACAAAAAACGCGGAAAAAGGTTGTAGGAACTCCTACATATAATTATCTACCAACGCTCCTTTACCGTCACTTTTTCCCCAGTCGCCATAAGGATCACCATAAGGATCACCATCGGGATCACCATAGGGACGAGCCATCCAAAAGAGTCTCCGTAATTCACCAACACTAAACATAGCATTTGTGAGGTCTTGATAGGAAACGGGATGATCTTGTATCCCAGATTTTACAACAACAGATTTGGCTACGTTCGTCTGAGATGCAAGAAATGAAGATATATCCCCCACACCACCTAGAGAATGAGATGCTACACTAATCATATTTATCGTGTGTCATTCGCCAATGGTAAAGCCGACCTAACACCATAGAATGGTGCTATATGCATTGTCTCTTGTCAATCAAACTTCAAAAGGCTCACTTCCTCCAAAAGAGTGGACAGTCCACTCTTTTGGGGGAAGTTCAGGTGGGCGTTTGTGGAAAGCTCTCTTGGGAAGAAGGCGTTTGTGGAAAGCTTTACTGAAGCAAAGCTCTCAATATTTAAGGGCGCGAAAAAGACAAGGCTCACATGGGAAACAAGCGAAGCTGGGAGGTCAATCTTGGTGGGAGGCGTTCGTGGTAGGCTTTGCTGGAGCAAAGTTAGCGATCCTGAGGGCGCGAAAAAGACAAGGCTCCACATGGGAAACAAGCGAAGCTGGGAGGTTATCTTGGGAAGTTTTGCGAGTGGAAAGTTTGCCTATGTAAGGGAGGCTTTGCGATTGGAAGGCTTTGCCAAGGCAAAGCCCACGATTCTGAGGGCGCGAAAAAAGTGAGGCTCCACATGGGAAACAAGCGAAGCTGGGAGGTTATCTTGGTGGGAGGCGTTCGTGGTAGGCTTTGCTGTTGGAAGGTCAGCTTTGCTATGAAAGAAAGATTTGCTGAAGCAAATCCTACGATTTTACGGGCGCGAAAAAGATAAGGCTTCACATGGGAAACAAGCGAATCTGGGGAGGGTTCGTGGTAGGCTTTGCTGGAGCAAAGCCCGCTATATTAAGGGCGCGAAAAAGACAAGGCTCCACATGGGAAACAAGCGAAGCTGGGAGGTTATCTTGGGAAGTTTTGCGAGTGGAAAGTTTGCCCATGGCTTTACTGAAGCAAAGCTAGCGATCCTGAGGGCGCGAAAAAGATAAGGCTCCACATGGGAAACAAGCGAAGCTTGTTTTTACCCACCAAAGCTTGTCTTATCCACAAAGCTTGTTTTATCTACACAAAGCCCGTTTTTATCTAAAACCCAGTCCTCACCAGAATCGCCGCTCCAATCACAAAAACAACCGAAACTTGTTTTATCCACAAAACCTGTTTTATCTACACAAAGTCCGTTTTTACCTAAAACCCGCTCCTCACCAGAATCGCCGCTTCCATCACAAAAACAAGCGAAGCTTGTTTTTATCCACCAAAGCTTGTTTCTACCCACGAAGCCTGTTTTATCTACACAAAGTCCGTTTTTATCTAAAACCCGCTCCTCACCAGAATCGCCGCTTCAATCGCAAAAACAAGCGAAGCTTGTTTCTACCCACGAAGCTTGTTTTATCCACAAAACCTGTTTTATCTACACAAAGTCCGTTTTTATCTAAAACCCGCTCCTCACCAGAATCGCCGCTTTTATCGCAAAAACAAGCGAAGCTTGTTTCTACCCATGAAGCCTGTTTTATCTACACAAAGCCCGTTTTTATCTAAACCCCGGCCCTTCCAGAATCGTCGCTTTTATCACAAAAATAAGCGAAGCTTGTTTTTACCCACCAAAGCTTGTTTTACCCACGAAGCCTGTTTTATCTACACAAAGTCCGTTTTTATCTAAAACCCGCTCCTCACCAGAATCGCCGTTTCCATCACAAAAACAAGCGAAGCTTGTTTTACCCACCAAAGCTGATTTTTATCCATGACAAAAATCAGAAGGCTTCCCCTATCCAAAGCCCATGATTATAAGCCTCACAAAAAACGCCTCTACACAAAGGGCCTTTTCCCGCACCCTTCCAAAAACGCCGCTTCCATCATAAAAATAAGCAAAGCTTATTTTTATCTACTCTGGTTTATTTCTAGCAAATCCCGTTTTTACCCACGAAGCCTCTTTTTATCTAAAACCCGATCCTCACCAGAATCACCGCTTCAATCATAAAAACAAGCGAAGCTTGTTTTATTTACCAAAGCCTGTTTTTATCCACGACTCTGGCGTGTTTTATCCACCAAAACCCGTTTTTATCAAAAGTCCGTTATTGTAAGCCTCACAAAAAACGCCTCTACACAAAGGGCCTTTTTTCGCACCCTTCCAGAATCGCCGCTTTTATCACAAAAACAAGCTTCGCTTGTTTTTATCCACCGAAGCTTCCCCTATCCAAACCTCAGTCCTCACCAGAATCGCCGCTTCAATCATAAAAATAAGCAAAGCTTATTTTTATCCACAAACTCTGGTTTATTTTCACCCTTGATGGATCCCAGCCTATTTTTCCCTCTCTCCGCTACCTCTGCCCCTTTATGATGTCCCCACAATCGACTTTGCTTGCATCGCCCTCATTGCTGCTGATGTTGTTGGTACCAGAGATGGTTTCACAGCCACCTCCGCTATAGAGCACGGCGGGAAACTGAGTCGCTGTACCAAAGTTCCAGTTTCCCATGGTTCTCGTTGTTCCGCTAGTGCTAATTGCCCAGCCGGTAGTGGAAGAGGTGAGGGCCGCGATTTGGACGGCTGTTTGAGACACACAATTGCTAGACGAACACACCGTACCACCGCCAATGCCATCACCGCCAGAGCTATCCACAAAGTAGTTCTTTCCGGTTACAGAATCACTAGAATAACCGATGAGCCCGCCGACATGCCCCGTTCCTGTCACATTACCCGTGGCATAGGAGTTGCTTACAGAACTAGAAGAATGCCCGATGAGCCCGCCGACAAAATTTTTTCCCGTCACAGCTCCCGTGGCATAGGAGTTGATTACAGAACCTCTAGTAGTATACCCGATGAGCCCGCCGACATAACTACTACCCGTCACAGCTCCCGTGGCATAGGAGTTGTTGATTACTGAAAAAGAACCAGGAGAAGAACCGATGAGCCCGCCAACAAAATTTTTTCCCGTCACAGCTCCCGTGGCATAGGAGTTGATTACAGAACCATTAAACCGACCGATGAGCCCGCCGACTTCACCTCGACCCTCTATATAGGCATCTGTCACGCCTATATTCTTAATCTCAGTACCACTGACATAGCCAAACAAGCCTACACCGTCCGTAGATGGGCGCTTGATGTAGAGGCTAGTGATTTTATGGCCGGCCCCATCGAAGCTACCGGAGAAGCGAGTCGCATTATTCCCAATGGGCGTAAACCCCCGACAATTAGCTGCAGGATTTCCATTGGCTGCTTTTCCATTGCTACCGTTGTAGGCTACACAACCAGAGGTGCCCTCACTCCAGCTGGGGCTGGCATCGATGTCACCACCCAAGCGGTAGTGTTTCGCTAGGCCGTTTTTGACTGTTTTGAGTTGGGCATAGGTGGTGATGATGATGGGAGAACCCACCGCGCCCGTACCCTGGGGAAGGCATTCAGCTCTTGCGGAAGAAACCAGCACCAGCGCACCGCCTGTACAGGTGAAGGTGGCACTGCCCCTAATGGTACCGCTTGTATCTTCGAGTTTCACCGTGCTTCCTAAAGCCATGAGAGCCGTTGTGCTTGCCTCGCAAGTGTTGGGACTAGAACCCGATGTCGAGGTCCATGTGACACCTGATCCTATTGCACAATTCAAGGTAACGGCTACGGAGAGGGTGGAGCCAGTCAGGGAGACATTTCGCATGCCATGCGTCGTCAAGCGGTAGCTGTAACTCGCACTGGTAGTCTTTGTGCTGGGAAGCACTGGAGCAAGGCCCGAAGCATCATAAATGGACGCCCAAGTGGTGCCTGCATCACTGCTCTCTTCTAAAACATAGCGAGTAGCCCCTGTCACGGCTGGCCAAGTGATGGTGTATGAGCCATCGTTGGATGTGGCCTCATCAGAGGCTAGAGCCGGCGGAGTGAGGTCATGGGTGACTATGGTCACAGGGGGGCTAGAGGGCGATGCCAAATTCGCTGAGCAACTGGCCGTGACACAGGCCGTCACCCTATAGAGATGCCCGCCACTGGCCGCCTGAGGGGCTATGCTATATGAAGACTGGACTTGTGTGGCTAGGGCTCGCCATGTAGACGATGCTGGAAGGGCTGTTTCAATCTTGTAGTGAGTCGCCCCTATGACACTATTCCAAGTTAGCTCGGCACCATCACTTAGGGTAGTACCGCTTCCACTTCCTATATAAACGGGATTATGCGAAGAGCTGAGTTGGGTCGGAGCCAAAAGGCCTCGGACATCCACACTCACGCGCTTGCTTCCAGCCGTACTGGGGCCACAGCCCACAGTACTACAACTACTCACGCGGTATGAGTATGTGGATGGGGCCTTTTCTACGATGATGGGATAGGAATTTAGAGTGACGTTACCAAAAGATGTCCATGCTGGCGACGGCCCAGCCTGTTCCTCCAATTTGTACGTTATATTTGCATTGTTCGTGCCATAGCGATTGCCTACATCCGGGGCAATATTATTCCAACTCACCGTATATCTGCGATCATAAGACGTATTTTCGTCGCTTCGTAAACCACTAACGGCAGGCAGGGTGACCTCCACCGTCACTTCACTGGACCAGTTGGATGTGCAGATATTTTAACTATTGCACGCCCGTATTTTATAGCCGTAGCTACGATGACCCAATTGCCCGGACTGGCTTAGCCTTGCTGCGGCCTGTTGGGCTTGGTAATGATCGCTTGTCCTCTCGGTAGCCAAGGGCGTTGCGAGAGATCTTTTTCGTATTTGGTATTTACTGGCATTTCCCAATTTATTCCAAGTGAAGCTATACGCACCATCGATGTCCGTGGTCTCACTGAGGGCTATGGCCGTAATGGCTGGGTATACCACCTGCACAAAATTGTCCATACTAGTCGCCCAAGGGGAACTCTCGCTAGTTCCCGCTATACAACCGGTGGTCACGCAAGCACGAACTCGATATTTATAGTTCGTTTCGCCTTCTCTATTCTCAAAGTCATGGCTCGTGGCATTATCGCTTGAAAGCATCACGGCTGTCCAGTTTGTACCATTATCAATACTTTGTTCTAGAACATAGCCACCAGCAGAAGCGCTCACGGCATTCCAGCTAATCGTATAGTTTCCATCGATTGGGGTAGCACGGCTTGTGTGTAGATTTTGCGGTACAGCTAATCTCACAGCCACACTACCGGGAACAGCAATGGGCTGCCCCGGGAGCAGGTCCCCACAATCGGGTATGTTGGCATCACCATCGTTGCTGTTGATATTATTAGTACCAGAGATGGTCTCACAGCCACCTCCGCTATATAGCACGGCGGGAAACTGAGTCGTTGTACCAAAGTTCCAGTTTCCACTGGATCCAGTCGTCCAGCCCGAAGTGGAAGTGAGGGCCGCGATTTCGACGGCCGTTTTGCGCGTACAAGTGCCCGAACACGATCCATCACCAAGGCCATTGCTACCACCAGAGGCATCCACAAAGTAGTTCTTTCCGGTTACAGAACCATGAGATACCCCGATGAGCCCGCCGGCAAACCTCACAACCTTCCCCATCACAGTGCCCGTGGCATAGGAGTTGCTTACAGTAGCAAAAGCCCAACCGATGAGCCCGCCGACTTCACAAGACGAACTCCCCGTCCCCATCACAGCTCCCATGGCATAGGAGTTGCTTACAGAAGCAGAATAAGCCTGACCGATGAGCCCGCCAACAAAACGCCCACCCGTCACAGCTCCCGTGGCATAGGAGTTGCTTACAGTACCTCTAGAATAACCGATGAGCCCGCCAACACTCTTTCCCGTCCCCGTCACAGCTCCCGTCGCATAGGAATTACTTACAGAAGAACCCTCAGAACTCCCGATGAGCCCGCCGACAGAAACTCTACCCGCTATATAGGCATCTGTCACGCCTATATTCTTAATCTCAGCATAACGGGTATAGCCAAACAAGCCTACTCTGTCCGTAGATGGACGATTGATGTAGAGGCTAGTGATTTTATGCCCGGCTCCATCGAAACTACCGGTGAATTTCTTTGCAGTATTCCCAATGGGCGTAAAGCCAGTACAGGTGGCATCGTCTCCATTGCTGCCGTTGTAGGCTACGCAATTAGAGGCACCCTCGCTACGGCTGGGGCTGGCATCGATGTTATTGCCCAAGCGATAGTGTTTATCTAGGCCGTTTTTGACGGTTTTGAGCTGGGCATAGGTGCTGATGATGATGGGGTTGCTTGCGCTCCCGGAAATACCCAATGGCTGCCGGGGCGGAGCTAATCTCTGCCCCTTTATGATGTCCCCACAATCGACTTTGCTTGCATCGCCATCATTGCTGTTGATATCATTGGTAGCGATGGTCTCACAGCCACCTCCGCTATAGAGCACGGCGGGAAACTGAGTCGCTGTACCAAAGTTCCAGTTTTCCGCCAGCCAGTCCGAAACAGGAGCTGTGACGGGGACGGAGGTGGAGGAGAGGGCTGCGATGTCGACGGCCGTTTTGCGCGTACAAGTGCCCGAACACGATCCACTGCCTATGCCATTGCTACCACCAGAGGCATCCACAAAATAGTTCTTTCCGCCTACTGAACCACTACCAGAACTCCCGACGAGCCCACCGACTTCATCACCCGGCCCCGTCACAGCTCCCGTCGCATAGGAGTTACTTACAGAACCAGAAGTCTGACCGATGAGCCCGCCGACACTATAACTCGTCCCCATCACAGCTCCCGTGGCATAGGAGTTGCTTACAGAACCAGAAGAAGACCCGGTGAGCCCGCCGATGAGCCCGCCGACACTATAACTCGTCCCCGTCACAGCTCCCGTGGCATAGGAGTTGCTTACAGATACAGAAGCTCCATAAGCATAACCGATGAGCCCGCCGACATTATTTCCCGTCCCCGTCACAGCTCCCGTGGCATAGGAGTTACTTACAGAACCAGAAGAATTCCCGATGAGCCCGCCGACATTATAACCCGTCCCCGTCACAACTCCCGTGGCATAGGAGTTGCTTACTGAAGTACCAAAACCAGCACTCCAACCGATGAGCCCGCCGACTTGAGATTGACCCTCCACATAGGCATCTGTCACGCCTACATTCTTAATCTCAGCACTATTAACGGCATAGCCAAACAAGCCTACCTGGTTTCTAGATGGACGCTTGATGTAGAGCTTAGTGATTTTATGCCCGGCTCCATCAAAGCTACCGGTGAAACTATTTGTATAACCATTCCCAATGGGCGTAAAGCCAGTACAGTTGGCTGTGTCTCCATTGCTACCGTTGTAGGCTACGCAATTAGAGGCGCCCTCGCTACGACTGGGGCTGGCATCGATGTCATTGCCCAAGCGATAGTGTTTATCTAGGCCGTTTTTGACGGTTTTGAGCTGGGCATAGGTGCTGATGATGATGGGGTTGCTTGCGCTCCCGGAAATACCCAATGGCTGCCGGGGCGGAGCTAATCTCTGCCCCTTTATGATGTCCCCACAATCGACCTTGCTGCATCGCCATCATTGCTGTTGATGTCATCGGCGCCAGAGATCGTTTCACAGCTACTACCGCTATAGAGCACGGCGGGAAACTGAGTCGTTGTACCAAAGTTCCAGTTTCCAGTGGTTCCGCTAGTGCTAATTGCCCAGCCGGAAGTGGAAGAGTCGAGGGCCGTTATTCCGACGGCTGTTTTACGCTTACAAACGGAAGACGAACACGATCCTCTACCAATGCCATTGGTGCCAGAGGCATCTACAAAGTAGTTCGTTCCGGTTACAGTACCATAAGTCCAACCGATGAGCTCGCCAATAAAGTACCCCACTGACCTTCCAGAATCACCGCTTCAATCATAAAAATAAGCAAAGCTTATTTTTACCCACTAATTGTAGCAAAACAAAACCCGGTCCCCCACAAAAAGCGCCCCTACACAAAGGGCCTTTTTCTGCACCCTTCCAGAATCGACGCTTCCATCGCAAAAATAAGCGAAGCTTGTTTTATCTACACAAATCCCGTTTTTATCCACGACTCTAGCTTATTTTTATTCAAAGCTCTCGATGGATCCCAGCCTATTTTCTCCTCTCCGCTACCTCTGCCCCGGCAACAGATCCCCACAATCGACTTTGCTTGTATCACCATCATTGCTGTTGATATTATTAGTACCAGAGATAGTTTCACAGCCACCTCCGCCATAGAGCACGGCGGGAAACTGAGTCGCTGTACCAAAGTTCCAGTTTCCAGTGGCCCCGCTAGTGTTGACCGTCCAGCCCGAAGTGGAGGTGAGGGCCGTGATTCGGGCGGCTGTTTTGCGCTCGCATGTACCCGAACAAGTACCACTGCCAATGCCATCGCTACCGCCAGAGGCATCCACAAAGTAGTTCTTTCCGGTTACAGAACTAAAAGAACCCCCGACGAGCCCGCCAACATAATTCCCCGTCCCCGTCACAGCTCCCGTGGCATAGGAGTTGCTTACAACAGGACCATAACCAAAATACCCGATGAGCCCACCGACAGAACTACCCCCCCTCACAACTCCCGTGGTATAGGAGTTACTTACAGAACTAAAAGAATACCCGATGAGCCCGCCAACATGATTCCCCGTCCCCGTCACAGCTCCCGTGGCATAGGAGTTGCTTACAGAACCATCAGCCTGACCGATGAGCCCGCCGACACTATTTTCCCCCGTCACAGTTCCCGTGGCATAGGAGTTGCTTACAGAACTACCAGAACCGTAAGAACGCCCAATGAGCCCGCCAACACTCTTCTTACCCACTACATAGGCATCTGTCACACCTATATTCTTAATCTCAGCATTCTTGGTGGTATAGCCAAACAAGCCTACCTGGTTTCTAGATGGACGCTTGATGTAGAGCTTAGTGATTTTATGCCCGGCCCCATCGAAGCTACCGGTGAAGGTATTTCTTGAATCTTTCCCAATGGGCGTAAAGCCGGTGCAGGTGGCCGTTGCCCCGTTACTGCCAGTATAGGCTACGCAATTATAAGGGCCGCCCTCCCTCCAGCTGGGGCTGGCATCAATGTCACCACCCAAGCGGTAGTGTTTACTTAGGCCGTTTTTGACTGTTTTGAGTTGGGCATAGGTGCTGATGATGATGGGAACGCTTGGAGCATCCCCTAGTGCAATGGGCTGTCCTGGGAGCAGATCCCCACAATCGGGTATTTTTGCATCGCCCTCATTGCTGCTGATGTTGTTGGTGCCAGAGATGGTTTCACAGCCACCTCCGCTATAGAGCACGGCGGGAAACTGAGTCGCTGTACCAAAGTTCCAGTTTCCAGTGGATCCGCTAGTACTAACCGTCCAGCCCGTAGTGGAGGTGAGGGCCGCGATTTGGACGGCTGTTTGGCGCACACAAGTGCCCGAACAAGTACCAGTACCAAGGCCATTGGTACCAGAGGCATCCACAAAATAGTTCTTTCCGGTTACAGAACCGGAAGAAAACCCGATGAGCCCGCCGACATAAGAACCAATCCCCGTCACAGCTCCCGTGGCATACGAGTTGCTTACTGAACCAGAAGCATAACTGATGAGCCCGCCGACATAAGAAACACCCGTCACAGCTCCCGTGGCATAGGAGTTGCTTACAGAACCATGAGATATCCCGATGAGCCCGCCGACATAAGAAACACCCGTCACAGCTCCCGTGGCATAGGAGTTGCTTATACGGGCACCGCGAATAGAAAAACCGATGAGCCCGCCGACATAAGCACTACCCGTCCCCGTCACAGCTCCCGTGGCATAGGAGTTGCTTACAGAACCGCCCATCCCGATGAGCCCGCCAACACTCTTCTTACCCACTACATAGGCATCTGTCACACCTATATTCCTAATCCTAGAATAACGAGCCCTGCCAAACAAGCCTACGTAGTCCGTAGATGGACGATTGATGTAGAGGCTAGTGATTTTATGGCCAGCCCCATCGAAGCTACCGATGAACTCAGTCGTACTATTTCCTATGGGCGTAAAGCCCGTACAAGTGGCTGCTTTTCCATTGCTGCCGTTGTAGGCTACGCAATTAGAGGCGCCCTCGTTCCAGCTCGCGCTGGCGTCGATGTCATTGCCCAAGCGGTAGTGTTTGTATAGACCGTTCTTGACGGTTTTGAGTTGGGCATAGGTGCTGATGATGATGGGGTTACTTACGCTACCGGGAACAGCAATGGGCTGCCCCGGTACGATGTCCCCGCAATCCGGTATGCTTGTATCGCCATCATTGCTGTTGATGTTGTTTGTACCAGAGATGGTTTCACAGCTAGTACCGCTATATAGCACGGCGGGAAACTGAGTCGTTGTACCAAAGTTCCAGTTTTCCGCCAGCCAGTCCGAAACAGGAGCTGTGACGGGGACGGAGGTGGAGGAGAGGGCGGCGATGTCGGCGGCTGTTTTACGCTCACAAGTGCCCAAACAAGTACCAGAGCCAAGGCCATTGGTGCCGCCAGAGGCATCCACAAAGTAGTTCTTTCCGGTTACAGAACCAGAAGAAGACCCGATGAGCCCGCCGAGATTACTACCCCCCGTCACAGCTCCCGTGGCATAGAAGTTGCTTACAGTACTACCTAAAGATCTCCCGATGAGCCCGCCAACATGATTACCCGTTCCCGTCACAGCTCCCGTGGCATAGGAGTCGCTTACAGAAGCTTCATAAGCAAAACCGATGAGCCCGCCGACATAATCACGACCACTCACAGCTCCCGTGGCATAGGAGTTGCTTACAGAACCATTGGCCCAACCGATGAGCCCGCCGACATGATTACCCGTTCCCGTCACAGCTCCCGTGGCAGCTCCCGTGGCAGCTCCCGTGGCATAGGAGTTGCTCACTGAACCATCAGAAAACCCGATGAGCCCGCCGACATAATCACGACCACCCACAGCTCCCGTGGCATAGGAGTTGCTTACAGAACCTCTAAACTCCCCGATGAGCCCGCCGACATAATTACCCGTTCCCGTCACAGCTCCCGTGGCATAGGAGTTGCTTACAGAACCCTTGGCCCAACCGATGAGCCCGCCGACACGAGAGCGACCCGTCACAGCTCCCGTGGCATAGGAGTTGCTTACAGAACCAGTAGACCGACCGATGAGCCCGCCGACATAATTAGAACCCACTATATAGGCATCTGTCACGCCTATATTCTTAATCTCAGCAACACGATCGGCATGGCCAAACAAGCCTACGTTATTAGTAGACGAACGCTTGATGTAGAGGCTGGTGACTTTATGCCCAGCCCCATCGAAGCTACCGGTGAAGGCGACACTATTATCATTAGCTACATAAGTCCCTATGGGCGAAAAGCCCCGACAATTAGCTGCGGGATTTCCATTGGCTGCTTTTCCATTGCTGCCGTTGTAGGCTATGCAATTAGAGGCGCCCTCGTTCCAGCTCGCGCTGGCGTCGATGTCATTGCCTAAGCGGTAGTGTTTCGCTAGGCCGTTTTTGACCGCTTTGAGTTGGGCATAGGTGGTGATGATGATGGGGTAACTGGCCACCGTACCCTGAGTACCACACTCGGCACTTGCAGAAGAAGCCAGCACCAGTGCACCGCCTGTACAGGTGAAGGTGGCACTACCCCTAAAGGCACCACTTGTATCTTCGAGTTTCACCGTGTTTCCTAAAGCCATGAGAGCTGTTGTGCTTGCCTCGCAAGTGTTGGGACTAGAACCCGATGTCGAGGTCCATGTGACACCTGTTCCTATCACACAATTCAAGGCAACGGCTACGGAGAGGGTGGAGCCAGTCAGGGAGACATTTCGCATGCCATGCGTCGTCAAGCGGTAGCTGTAACTCGCACTGATGGTCTTTGTACTGGGGACTACTGGTGATGTACCATTACCAATGGATGCCCAAGTGGTGCCTGCGTCGCTGCTCTCTTCTAAAACGTAGCGAGTGGCCCCTGTCACGGCTGGCCAAGTGATGGTGTATGAGCCATCGTTGGATGTGACCTCATCAGAGGCTAGAGCCGGCGGAGTGAGGTCATGGGTGACTATGGTCACAGGGGGGCTAGAGGGCGATGCCAAATTCGCTGAGCAACTGGCCGTGACACAGGCCGTCACCCTATAGAGATGCCCGCCACTGGCCGCCTGAGGGGCTATGCTATATGAAGACTGGGCTTGCGTGGCTAGGGCTCGCCATGTCGGGCTAGTGAACATGGACGATGCTGGGAGAGCGGTTTCAATCTTGTAGTGAGTCGCCCCTATGACACTATTCCAAGTTAGCTCGGCACCATCACTTAGGGTAGTACCGCTTCCACTTCCTATATAAACGGGATTATGCGAAGAGCTGAGTTGGGTCGGAGCCAAAAGGCCTCGGACATCCACACTCACGCGCTTGCTTCCAGCCGTACTGGGGCCACAGCCCACAGTACTACAGCTACTCACGCGGTATGAGTATGTGGATGGGGCCTTTTCTACGATGATGGGATAGGAATTCAGAGTGACGTTACCAAAAGATGTCCATGCTGACGACGGCCCAGTCTGTTCCTCCAATTTGTACGTTATATTTGCATTGTTCGTGCCATAGCGATTGCCTGCATCCGGGGCAATATTATCCCAACTCACCGTATATCTGCGATCATAAGACGTATTTTCGTCGCTTCGTAGACCGCTAACGGCAGGCAGGGTGACCTCCACCGTCACTTCACGGGACCAGTTGGATGTACAGATATTCTGACTATTGCATGCCCGTATTTTATAGCCGTAGCTACGATGACCCAATTGCCCGGACTGTCTTAGCCTTCCTGGGGCCCGTTGCTTTTTGTACCGATCCCTTGTCCTCTCAGTAGCCAAGGGCGTTGCGAGAAATCTTTTTCGTATTTGGTATTTACTGGCATTTCCCAATTTATTCCAAGTGAAGCTATACGCACCATCGATGTCCGTGGTCTCACTGAGGGCTATGGTCGTAATGGCTGGGTATACCACCCGCACAAAATCATCCGGACTAGTCGCCCAAGGGGAACTCTCGCTACTTAGCGCTGTACAACCGGTGATCACACAGGCACGAACTCGATATTTATAGTTCGTTTCTCCTTCTCTATTCTCAAAGTCATGACTCGTGGCACCATCCGCTACCAATATCACAGCCGTCCAGTTTGTACCATTTCCAATATCAATACTTTCTTCTAGAACATAGCCACCAGCAGAAGCGCTCACGGCATTCCAGCTAATCGTATAGTCTCCATCATCTGGGGTAGCACGGCTTGTGCGTAAATTTTGCGGTGCAGCTAATCTCACATCCACGGATACGGAGCTAGAGGCAACACTGCAATTGCTACCAGAACAGGCCTTGACTGTGTAGGAGTAGGTCTTCCCATATACTCTGTCCGTGTAGCTTTGGCTTATTTGGCTCACTTTCACCGGAGCTTGGACAACACCGCCTATGCTTTCTGTGATTTCATACTCATTTACACCAGTAACGGCATTCCATGAAATCGTATAGGACGCATCACGGGACAGATAGCGACCCCCACTCTCCACTTCTCCCGTTGTCTCACCCGTCAATATGCGATGATTGGTAACAGGATCTATGGCTTTAAGTTCTACAGAAATGGCCGAAGAAGACCAAGGGCCACACCCCACAGAGCTACAAGACCGAATCTGATATTCGTATACACCAACGGTGCTATCCCCGACAATAGGCGCCTCACAGTCATAACCACTAGCACACGAAAATTTTTTGGCCACACCGTTTTCTTGTATAACAGAGTAAGTTCCCACGCTCGGTATCTTTTTTTGGATATTATAATATACGGCGGGGGTGTAGTGATATGTACTCAATCCAGTATAAGTGAGGTTATATTCACCATCATAGGAAACAGAGCCCACCTCATCGCTTCCAAAAGCGTTAGGAGGCGGCAAAAGGGTTGTGGTATCGCTAACCACATCACTGGACCAAGCACCGCAACTTTGTGGTGTCGTGCCCACAGCGGGTCTACAAATGCGCATACGGTATGTATAGACAGCTCCAGCTTCTTTTTTATCTGTAGATGCAAAGGTCTTTTCTCTATCGGTGAAATCAGTTAGGGTAAGAGGCACATCACTCCAAGAACCACTCCCCACTTTTTCTTGTAGCTGATACTCCCCACCACCCTTGTGCAACCAATTCAACGTGCCACCAATATAGCCATCGTTCCCAACATTGCGGAAAGGACCTGCCGGTAGAGATAAACTCACTTGGGGTAAAGCTAAATCCCTGTCCTCCACAGTGGAGGACCGACAATATTCAGCCCCTGCACGAGTCTCACAAGCTTTCACGCGATATTCATAGCTATATCCAAAGGAGGCCGTATTATCTTCAGATTTATATTCAGCCTCTTCGCTACTATTATCTTGAGAAGACCAAGAACTCCAAGTAGCCGTACCGATGGCTCTTTCTCGCCTTTCGATTTGATGTGTACTGGCGCTAGGTGAGTTTGCCCAGCTAACCAAATGACCCACTATTCGACCAGTCGGATGCGTCAAAAAAACATCGGATAGGGTTATAGCGGGTTTCGTAAAAAGGACTTTTACCGTATGCACACTAGACCAAGCCGTACAGTTTTCTCCAGTGCAGGCTCTCACACGAAAATGGCGAGCACTCTGGAACTCCTGGATCTCATCGTCAGTGAAAGATTTCGTTGGGGTAGGCATTGCCGCCACCGCACTTGCATCCGTATCACTGGGTTCTGCTGGGACGTTAGTGCATTCGTCTTGGCAATCATTGGACCAAGATTTCAGTTGATACGAAACACCCCCCGTAGAAACAGAGAGTGTGTCAGCACGGGTCAGTGTATACTCACCATCCCCTTCTCCATTTTGATTATTTGATAGGGTAACACCTCCACTTAGGCTAGGGACTATTACAGGTCGAACATTTGAATACTCACCACAAGCTCTATCCAGCTGAGTATTACTGATGTCTCTACAAGCTCGCACGCGGTAGTTAAAGATAGAACCAGCCGACTTCCCGACTTGCTCGAAACTACTGACACCGGCCACCACCGAAGTCGCCACACTCCAATCTGATGCCAAAGGAGAGCCTCCAGAGGAAGAAGAAGCCTCCTGCCAATCGTAACTATTTGCATTGGTCACATCATTTGGCCAATCCACTGTATAACGACCGGAGTAAGTCGCTGTTATCACATTGACTCGGGGCGCAGCCAATCTCACTTCCACAGATACAAGATTAGAGACATCCGCTCCACAATTGTTGCCAGCACAGGCCTTGACTGTGTAGGAGTAGGCCTTCCCATATACTTTGCCCGTATAGCTTTGGCTTGCTTGGCTCACTTTCACCGTATCCTGGGCAACACCGCCTATGCTTTCTGTGATTTCATACTCACTTACACCAGCAACGGCATCCCATGAAATCTCATAAGACGCATCCTCTGAAACAACGTTAGCCCCACTCCCCTCGTCGCTCACCACACCCGTAACCGTGGGTAGGGGATCAACAGTGACTAGACTCAACTTTGTATTCCAAGCACTACAAGTGACATTTGGTACCACACTTTCCCCAACACAGGAGCGTATCCTATAGCTGTACGTGCCTATAGTCTTTGCATATGTTTCCTCCAAAGCAGGAGGAGAAGCAGGAGGAGAAGCAGGAGAAGAAGTACGAGCAGAAGGACCCCATGTACTTCCCCCATCCGTACTTTCTTCTATCTCGTAACGATCTACAGAAGAAGCAGAAGATGTTCCAGCCGACCAACTTAGGCTATAGTCTCCACTATACGAAGTTGCACTGCTTGTACCAAAGTTAGCGGGAGGCGGCAGTCTCAGAAGAAGCTTGCTCACTGAAGACCAAGGACCACAGACATCTACCCCGCCCTCCCTGCCACAGGATTTCACCCGAAAGGAGTAATTTTTCCCATAATTTCTCGTTAAATCACCAGTAGAGGCATCGGCTGAAGGAATATTACCATTATCCGGCACCTGCCAACTTCCACTAGCTCCCTTCCTCTCTTGGATGATGTAGTGCGTTAGGTTAGCGTCAGTGTCACCATCCCAAAGGATTTGAAAGATGTTGTTCGTGATAGCATAATTTCCACTGGCATCAACAGATAGAGGCACATCCCCCACTCGTGGGCGTAGGTCATCGGGAGGCTTAAGACCTATTATGAATTCTCTTTTTATCCAGCGACCACAACCAAACTGATTGCATGTGCGTACTCGCATATAGCATACTTGTCCGGGATCCATTACGCCCAACATATAACTATTCTCTGGGACACTCTCGTCACTTCCTTGACTCCAGTTCACATCTGAGAGTTTCACTCTCTCTGTTTGACAAAGCTTAGTTATTTCATACTTTTCGGCCCCTTCCATAGCCTCCCACTCCACACGGTAGCCATCTGTATCACCACGGTCCTCCATATCGAGATTTCCCGGTGCCAAGGGAAGGCAGTCATGTTCTGGATCAGCCGTGGTATCTCCGTTACAAGGGGCGACTTTTGTACTACAAGCCGCAGAAAAAAGCCATAAAGACAAGGGTATGACCCAAATCAACGAAAAAGATGACGAGAGGAGCGAGAGCCGTTGGCTCTTCTTGGAGGCTATTTTCCTGACTGCTTTCTTGCTCGCAGGAGTCAACACAGAAAGACCCTGTCGGGCGTTGCACCTCCAACCAAAAATTTGATTATATATCACTGATATATATTTCTCTGTACCGGTTAATATGCTCATAAAATCCTCCAAGGTATATATATGTTTTTCACCACATACCTTGCTCTTCACATGACAGAGTTTCTGGGTATTTTGGTGAAAGACACGACAACGGAGACATTGTATCCTGTCCGTTCTCAGGGTCAAACTAATTTTAGATAAAAATTGGTAGATTTTTGTGGGAAAAATGCGTCGTGGTGGGGTTGCCTAAAGGAAGCTTTGTGAAGAAAGCTTTGCTGAGGCAAAGCTAGCGATTTTAAGGGCGCGAAAAAGGGAAGGTGGGGGCGAAATGTTGGGAGGTATTCGTGGGAGGCTTTGCGGTAGAAAGCTCTCTTGGGAAGAAGGCGTTTGTGGAAAGCTTTGCTGTTGGAAGGTCAGCTTTGCCTTGGTAGCGTTGTTCTCTTGGTAAGCTTTGCTGAAGCAAAGCTACCGATCCTGAGGGCGCGAAAAAGGCGAGGCTCACATGGGAAATAAGCGAGGTTGGGGAGGTTCTCTTGGGAAGAATGCGTCGTGGTGAGGTTGCCTAAAGGAAGCTTTGTGAAGAAAGCTTTGCTGAGGCAAAGCTAGCGATTTTAAGGGCGCGAAAAAGGGAAGGTGGGGGCGAAATGTTGGGAGGTATTCGTGGGAGGCTTTGCGGTAGAAAGCTCTCTTGGGAAGAAGGCGTTTGTGGAAAGCTTTGCTTGGAAAGTTTTGTGATTGGAAGGGTTTCCTATGAAAGAAAGCTTTGCAAAGAGAGCTTTGCTGGAGCAAAGCCCCGATTTTAAGGGCGCGAAAAAGGCAAGGCTTCATAGGGGAAACAGGCGAAACTGGGAGGTTATTTTGGGAAGATTTGCGTCGTGGTGGGGTTACCTAAAGGAAGCTTTGTGAAGAAAGCTTTGCTGAGGCAAAGCTAGCGATTTTAAGGGCGCGAAAAAGGCAAGGCTGGGGAGGCTTGCGATTGGTAGCTTTCCTCATGTTGGAAGGCGTTCGTGGTAGGCTTTGCTGGAGCAAAGCCCGCTATATTAAGGGCGCGAAAAAGACAAGGCTCCACATGGGAAACAAGCGAAGCTGGGAGGTTATCTTGGGAAGTTTTGCAAGTGGAAAGTTTGCCTATGTAAGGGAGGCTTTGCGTTGGTAGCGTTGTTCTCTTGGTAAGCTTTGCTGGAGCAAAGCTAGCGATCCTGAGGGCGCGAAAAAGACAAGGCTCCACATGGGAAACAAGCGAAGCTGGGAGGTTATCTTGGGAAGTTTTGCGAGTGGAAAGTTTGCCTATGTAGTCAGCCTTGAAAAACCAGAATACTATGGATATTTCGCATTTATAAGCTATTCTGAAGTAAAAAGTAGTACCCATAATCGCAAGGTTTTGCGAAAAGGTGTTCAAAAGCTTGTGTTTTTCAAGCATTATTTTTCAGAGGTTCGCTATGTTAGCTCAAAAAAAAAATGAATATCAAAGAGACTTGTTTAAGACGAATTTGGAAGGTATGCTCAATCATAATGAGCCCTTATTTCGTTTAGCTCAGAAAATAGATTGGGAAAAGTTTGATACTGAATTTGGTAAACTCTATTGTCCTGACAACGGCCGTCCAGCCAAGTTAACCCGCTTGATGGTAGGACTGCATTACTTAAAAGCCACATTTAATGAAAGTGATGAAAGTGTTTTAGATAAATGGGTTCAAAATGTCTATTGGCAACACTTTTGCGGATACCAAGAATTCCAGCAGGAAGCTCCTTGTGATCATAGCACATTAAGCAGATGGCGTAAGCGTATAAAATCTAAAGGGATGGAAAAGCTTTTGGAAGAAACAATTCGTTGTGCTCTTTCTAATAAATTACTGCGCAGACATCATGTCCAAAAAGTAAATGTAGATACAACAGTTCAGGAGAAGGCCATTACATATCCAACGGATGGTAAACTATATTTTAAAGCTTTACAATATTTATCAGAACTGGCTAAGAGAAATAATATTCGTCTTCGCCAAAGTTATTCTCGTTTATCTAAAAAGTCATTATTAATGCAGAACCGATATTTTAGAGGACGTAAATACAGACTTGCAAGGCGTGAGCAAAAGAGCTTAAAAACCTATTTTGGCCGTGTTTTACGGGATGTAGAGCGTAAATTGCATTCTATAGACTTACATAAAAATTATGAATCTTCTTTGTGTCTTCTTCACCGTCTTTACGATCAAACCAAGGATAGCAAAAAAAAAGT
Organism: Leptonemataceae bacterium; assembly: GCA_965261955.1. GTDB lineage: Bacteria > Spirochaetota > Leptospiria > Leptospirales > Leptonemataceae > JABAAI01. The sequence goes on along the minus strand of CBDHEM010000013.1, from coordinate 108,803 downwards.
TTATAGTTTACATGCGCCGGAAGTAGAATGTATCTCTAAAGGAAAAACGCATAAGAAGTATGAATTTGGATGTAAGGCAAGTTACGTGACAAGTAGTCAAGGTAACTTTGTTTTAGGCGCGATGGCAAAACATGGTAATCCTTTTGATGGGCATACATTACCATCGGCCATAGAACAGGTAGAAAGGTTTTTACCCAATTCATTAAGCGTAAAAGAAGTTTTTGTGGATAGAGGTTATAGAGGAGCGAAAGTTAAAGATGGGATAACAGTTCACATTGTTGGCGCAAAGAGGAAGAAAAAAATGAAACGTAGTTTACGCAAGTGGATGAAAAGAAGAGCCGCTATTGAACCCATCATTGGTCACATGAAGAATGATGGAGGTGTACGACGAAATCACCTCTTAACGCAAGAAGGTGATAAGAGGTATGCGGTTTTACTAGGTGCTGGCTTTAATATGAGAAAATTGCTAAAAGCTTTTTCTTGGCTTAAATTTATTCCGCAATATCTGACTGATTTTTCCTTAAAAAAGGAAGTATGGGTTATGGCATTTTCTTAATATAGTGCCTTTTTCAAGCTTAACTATATAAACGGGATTATGCACAGAGCTGAGCGCCGGAGCCAAAAGGCCTAGGACATTCACGCTCACATGGGCGCTTCCAGCCGTACTGGGACCACAGCCCACGGTACTACAGCTACTCACGCGGTATGAGTATGTGGATAGGGCGCTTTTTGTGATGAGTTTGGAACTCTGAGAGCCGTTATAAAAAGATGTCCATGCTAACGATGACGACGCTCCTGTCTGTTCCTCCAATTTGTACGTTATATTTGCATTGTTCGTGCCATAGCGATTGCCTGCATCCCGGGCAATATTATCCCAGCTCACCCTATATTCGCGATCATAAGACGTACTTTCGTCGCTTCGTAAGCCGCTAACGACGGGCAGGGTGACCTCCACCGTCACTTCACGGGACCAGTTGGATGTGCAGATATTCTGACTATTGCACGCCCGTATTTTATAGCCGTAGCTGCGATGACCCAATTGCCCGGACTGGTTTAGCCTTTGGCTTGCTGAGGACTGTTGGTTTTTGTACTGATCGCTTGTGCTCTCAGTAGCCAAGGGCGTTGTTAGGGATCTTTTTCGTATTTGGTATTTACTGGCATTTCCCAATTTATTCCAAGTGATGCTATACGCACCATCAATGTCCGTGGTCTCACTGAGAGCTATGCTCGTAATGGCTGGGTATGCCACCTGTACAAAATTGCCCGGACTATTCACCCAAGGGGAACTCTCGCTAGTTCCCGCTATACAAGCGGTGGCCACGCAGCCACGAACTCGATATTTATAGTTCGTTTCTCCTTCTTTATTCTCAAAGTCATGGCTCGTGGCATTATCCGTTGTCAAGATCACAGCCGTCCAGTTTGTACCATTATCAATACTCTCTTGTAGAACATAGCCACCAGCAGCAGCGCTCACGGCACTCCAGCTAATCGTATAATTGCCATCACCAGAAGAAGCCACACTCGCCTGCAGATTTCCAGGGACAGAAAGTTTTACTCCCGCAATGCCTCCGCTCAACAAAGCTGAGATCTCTACCTCCGTTTCAGTTTTCGATGCACACGCGCCCACCGGACAAGTACCAGCACCAACAAGAGGAACAGCTCTACCACTCACAGAACTATTGTCCCCAGCTACACTAGCTCCACCATCAAGCTTACCAAACAGGCCGCCAATGCTGAGACTAGAACCGCTACCAGTCACAGTAGCCGTAGCATGGCTATCACTCACGCTACCACCATCCACACGACCCACCAGGCCGCCTGCATGACCATTACTAGCCATCACACTACCCTTGGCATAGCTGCTGCTTATAATACCATCACTACTTCCCACCAGGCCGCCTGTAGCAGAACTACCACTACCCGTCACATCCACAGTACTACTACTCGTGACAGAACTTTTACTCACACTACCAGACCCACCCACACGACCCACCAGGCCGCCTGTAGCAGAACTACCACTAGGTGTCACAGTCACAGTACTACCGGCATAGCTCTCGCTCACACTACCACTACCAGAAATCTCACCCGCCAAGCCACCTACATAACTATAACTATTACCTGTCACAGTCAAAACCACATTCACAGTCATAATCACCAAGGCACTGCTCTTACTCACACGACCAGACCCACCCACACGACCCACCAAGCCGCCTGTAGCAGAATTACCACTAGCGCTACCTCTCACAGTCACTCTACTATCACCCGTAACATTGACCTTCCCCCAAAAGAGTGGACAGTCCACTTTACATAATGGAGGAAGAAAACATGGAAACAAACACTATCAAGGCGTCAGCTAAACGCTATGATGAACAATTTAAGAAGGATACGGTAGACTACTGGATCAAAAAGAAGAAATTAGCAAAAGAGGTCAGTGAAGCTTTTGAGGTATCTGAAACTACACTCTATAAATGGCGTAGGAAATATGAGTTTAATAACTCTGATCCTAATCGTTCTATAGAGGCGGAATTATCTAGGCTTCGCAAAGAGTGTTCCGAACTTCGTCAAGAAAGGGATATCTTAAAAAAGTCGGTAGCCATTTTCATAAAACCACAGAAATGAAGTTTCAATTTATTAAGAAACATCGCTCCTCATTTCCTGTGCAGAAAATGTGCTCTTTATTAACGATTTCAAGGAGTGGTTTTAATGTTTGGGTAAAACATAAAACAAGTAAAAGGGCTTTCGAGACACAAAAACTTGAAAATATGATTAGAGATATTTTTCACAAGTTTAAGGGTATTTATGGCTCTCCAAGGATTACGTCTGAATTGCATGATATGGGATGTAATGTTTCAGAAAATAGAGTAGCTAAAGTTATGAGAAATATAGGACTTTCTGCCCAAATTAAGCCTAAATTCAAGGTTCTGACTACAAATTCAGCTCATGCTTACCCTATTTCTAAGAACCTACTAGGACAGGAATTTAATATCCTTGAACCCAATAAGGTCTGGGTTTCTGATATCACTTACATTAAATCAGCCGTAGGTTGGTTATATCTATGTGTGATACTTGATTTATGTAGCAGAAAAATAGTTGGTTGGTCTCTTACAGATCACATGAGAACAGAAATGGTCATAGAAGCTTTGGACAGGGCCGTTGCTCAAAATAAGCCTAAGAAGGGTCTGATTTTTCATTCTGACAGGGGAAGTCAATATGCGAGTTATCAATTTAGGAGCAAGCTTGATAAATATGGATTTGTATCCAGTATGAACCGCAAAGGTAACTGCTATGATAATGCTGTTGCGGAGTCTTTTTTTGGGAGTTTGAAAATAGAGGAGGTACATAAAAATACATATCTAAATATATTTGAAGTTAGGAGAAATATTTTTGAGTATATTGAGGTATTTTATAATAGGCGTAGAAAACATTCATTTTTAGGATATAAGAGTCCTATCAAATTTGAGGAAGAATATTATGCTGCTTAATGAAAAAAAAGCTAAAAAGGACTGTACTAAATATTGGGGGAAGGTCAGCTTACAATCACGGGCTTTGGATAGGAGAAGTTAGAGTTGTGGGTAGAAACAGACTTTGGATGGAGAAGTCAGAGTTGTGGATATAAACAAGCTTCGCTTGTTTTTACGATAGAAGCGGCGTTTCTGGAAGGGTGCGAAAAGAAGTCCTTTGTGTAGAGGCGTTTTTTATGAGGCTTACAATCACGGGCTTTGGATAGGAGAAGCTAGAGTTGTGGGTAGAAACAGACTTTGGATGGAGAAGTCAGAGTCGTGGATATAAACAAGCTTCGCTTGTTTTTACGATAGAAGCGGCGTTTCTGGAAGGGTGCGAAAAGAAGTCCTTTGTGTAGAGGCGTTTTTTATGAGGCTTACAATCACGGGCTTTGGATAGGAGAAGCTAGAGTTGTGGGTAGAAACAGACTTTGGATGGAGAAGTCAGAGTCGTGGATATAAACAAGCTTCGCTTGTTTTTACGATAGAAGCGGCGTTTCTGGAAGGGTGCGAAAAGAAGTCCTTTGTGTAGAGGCGTTTTTTATGAGGCTTACAATCACGGGCTTTGGATAGGAGAAGCTAGAGTTGTGGGTAGAAACAGACTTTGGATGGAGAAGTCAGAGTTGTGGATATAAACAAGCTTCGCTTGTTTTTACGATAGAAGCGGCGTTTCTGGAAGGGTGCGAAAAGAAGTCCTTTGTGTAGAGGCGTTTTTTATGAGGCTTACAATCACGGGCTTTGGCAGATAAAACAAGATTTGTGGATAAAACAAGCTTTGCTTGTTTCCCACGTGAAGCCTTGCCTTTTTCGCGCCCTTAAAATCGTGAGCTTTGCCTCAGCAAAACTTTCCAATAGAACAACGCTACCAATGCAAATCTTCCCAAGATAATCTCCCAGCTTCGCCTGTTTCCCATGTGAGCTTTGTCTTTTTCGCGCCCTTAAAATCGCGAGCTTTGCTCCAGCAAAGCTCTCTTTGCAAAGCTTTCCACAAAACCCTTCCAACACAAAGCTTCTCTTTGGTAAGTCTCCCAGCTTTGCTTGTTTCCCGTGTGGAGCCTTGCCTTTTTCGCGCCCTTAAAATCGTGAGCTTTGCTTCAGCAAAGCTTTCTTTCATAGGAAACCCTTCCAATCGCAAAGCTCTCTTTGAGAGAGCCTCCCCAGCCTTGCTTGTTTCCCATGTGGAGCCCTTGCCTTTTTTCGCGCCCTTAAAAATCAAGAGCTTTGCCTCAGCAAAGATTTCCAAGAGAGCAACCCTTCCATCACAAAACTTTCCACTCGCAAAGCTTACCAAAAAAAGTAAATTGTAGAATCATGAAGGATTTTTGTAACAACTCTAACATAGGAACTCCTCTTGTTTACGCAATTGCCAGAGTAACCGGTTTGGCTTTTGTTTCGTGCTTTTTGATGGGGTGCGTGACGTTACTTTTCTCTTTTACTCGCAAGGGATTTTTGTAGTATCTTTTGGGCGCTTTGTAGAGCCAAGCCAAGCCCATCTGTTCTTTTCCCTCCTGCCATGGCGCTACCAGCTTGTCCACCGCCGCCGCCATCGATATAATTTGTCACCTGGGCCATTAGTTCGTTCATATTCAGGTCACGCTCTAGTGCTTTTTTATCTGCACTAAAAAATAAATGGCCGCCTTTCGGGCTTTGCGAACCTAACAAAATCACAATTCCACGATGACTTTCTTTGATTTGATCAGAGAATTGCCGAAGAGCATCTGCTTTTTGTATACCCAAATCAGCTACGAGGACTTGGACACCAAATATATCTTGTATCTTCTTCCTGTGTGTGTCTAGTAGCTTGTCTATTTCTTTAGTTTTGATGCTTTTGAAAAATTTCAGCTTTTTCTTACGGGCTTCTCCTAGTTGCGTTCGTATTTTTGCGAGAGTTTTTTGCAAACGAGTAGTCTCTTTGAATGATGTGAGCTTTTCAAAAGTATCTTCATCCAGATTTGTATGTATTTGTAGTTCCATAAATTTCTTTTTTTCTTGAACGGATGCTGCCAAGCTAAGCATCTCTTTTTGGAGTTCTTCATTATATTTTTGTATTTCTCGTTGTAGTGTAGACCATTCTTCTTGGAAGTATTGCCCAACATCATCTCCGGAGATAGCCTCAATTCGCCTGTTTCCAGCACTGGGGCTACTTTCTCTTGTGATATAAAAAAGTCCGATGTCGCCGGTATTATTCACATGGCAACCACCGCAAAACTCTCTAGAATACTCTCCATTTTTTCCCATACTTAGAACGCGTACTTCTTCTCCATATTTTTCGCCAAAGGTGGCCACAGCCCCTTGCTTGTGTGCGTCTTGTATAGACATTGTTTTGGCTTGTACGGGTGCTTTAGCGGAGATAGCTAAGTTCACTTGCGAGGAAATTTTTTCTAATAGCCCTTGGCTGAGTTTCTCAGAATGGGAAAAATCGAATCGAAGGCGGTTGGGAGCCACTAAAGAACCGGTTTGTAATATATGACTCCCTAGATGCTTGCGTAAGGCACTATTCAAAAGATGGGTAGAGCTATGGTGTCGTCTAAGCCCTTCTCTTCTTTCTGCATCAATATTGCTTTCTACCGTATCATTGATCCTTATGCCCACTTTCCCCTCTAGTCTTCCTATATGCAGAATCAGACTTCCACTTTTCTGTGTGTTTTCCACAATGAAAATACTTCCGGATTTTGTAATCAGTCGTCCTTGGTCTCCTAGTTGCCCCCCTCCCTCTGAATAAAAGGGAGTTTTATCTAATACGATTATAGCTTGTTCACCAGCTCGTAATTTTTCTATACTTTTAGATTCTTGCCAGATGGCTATAACAGAGGAGTGACTTGTATCTTGCTTGTATCCCACAAACTGACTAGGGAAAAGTCTCTGACTATCCATAATAGGTAGAGTTTGTTCGTTCCATTGTGAATGGGCAGTGGAACGCATATGCTGTTTTTCCATTTCTTTTGAAAAACCTTTGCTATCTAATTGGAGTTTAGCTTTGCGAATGAGTTCTTCTGTTAGCTCAACGGGGAAACCATAGGTATCGTATAAAATAAAGGCATCTTTACCAGAAAAAATTTTTTTGTTTTTTGCGTTATGTACCGCTAAAAGTTCTTTCCATTTTTTTAATCCTATCTCTAGCGTTTCTAAAAAACGTCTTTCTTCTGTAAGTAAGCGTTTTTCAATATCGACTTTGCGTGCTTTGAGTTCTGGATAAAAGTTTCCATAAAGTTGTACAACAGTATCCACTAGCCAATATAAAACAGGTTGGTATATCTTGAGTTCACGAGCATACATCAGGGCCCGGCGTATAATACGACGAACGACATAACCACGGCCCGTGTTGGAAGGATAGATACCATCGCCAATACTAAAACAAATCGTTCGAATATGATCAGCTATAACACGAAAGGCGACTTTGGTCCCCGCATCGTATAAAATTTTTGTTTGTTCAGAAGAGATTATAGTGGTGACATCTTCGATGGCACGGATTAAAATTTGTATTTCAACTGTTTCATAAAGGCTCTCTTTTTTTTCTAGAATGGCAACAATTCTTTCTAGTCCGGCACCAGTATCGACTCCCTTTTGAGGAAGAGGTTGAAGTTTGCCATCAGAGTCACTGTAAAACTCATTAAAAACAAGATTCCAATATTCTACAAAACGTTCATTTTCTTCTCCGGGTACACACGAGGCAGGTCTCTTTTTATTTTTGCAATTGCAATTCACACAAATATGCTCTCCACGATCCCAATAAAGCTCGCTACATGGGCCGCAAGGACCCTGGTCTCCGGCTGGTCCCCACCAATTGTCTTCTTTGCCCAAGCGATAGATGCGTTTTGTATTGAAACCAATGTCCTCTCGCCAAATGCGTGCGGCTTCATCATCTTCTTTGTATACGGTAACGTAAATTCGTTCTGGGTCTAGTTTTAGGTTTTGTAACGAAAAATCCCAAGCATATTGGATCGCTTCTTTTTTAAAATAATCTCCAAAGCTAAAATTACCTAGCATTTCAAAAAAACTACAGTGTCTTTCTGTTTTTCCTACATTATCCAAATCTGTAGTGCGCAAGCATTTTTGTATACTCACCACTCGTTTTGAGGGTGCTTGGCTACGACCAGAGAAGTAATCCTTGAACGGGACCATACCTGCGGTTGTAAAAAGAAGCGTGGGGTCCCCTATGGGTAGGAGACTGGCAGAAGGAAGAAGAGTGTGCTTTTTTTCAGAAAAATATTTTATCCACTGCTTTCTGATGCGTATGGCTGGGGAAGTTCTTAGTCGTTTAATTTTAGGAAGTTCGATTCTGATAGGGAGCTCTTCTTTTTGTTTTTGTTTTTGTTCTTTTTTCATAAGGTTTTATCGCACTCATGGGACTATCACAAAATGTAGAAAAATAAGGAAATGCCCGCCTATACTGCGCTAAATCAGCGTTTCATAGCACTCTAGTTGCAATTATTTACATTTCGTAAAACAGTCCCTGTATACTGAAATTTCCATCCCCCATTCCGTTATGAGGTCAGAATGAAAAAGAACTTCCTATGAGTCGTCTAATAAAATTCGTACTTTCTCCAGTACCTTCTTCTCTCTTCTTCCTTTGTGAAAATAGGACTTGCCCCCCACCTCTATTTTCGATCTGTTGAATATCTACTGGTTGTGTGGGAAGGGGCAGAAGGAAAAAAAGTTATAAGAGAACTAGGATTGAACTGAAGTGTGGTCTAATCTACATATTTTGCATTCTGATGCAAGCGACAGGATAGAGAAAGTACTTTCTCCATATTTTTTATGGTGCACTTGCATGCGGCATATCTATGTAAGTGATTTATGCGCTTTACCTTTGCTTCCCACCATCGCTTTGCCGGAGATCAAATCAAAATCAGATGGTGTTTCTTCTCTTGAACAAGAGGAGGCGAAACAAGTTTTATCGGAATCCTATCAAAGCTATACTGGATACGAGGCTTATGCCTTTCTCTTGGAAGTTGTTTTGGGGCTTCGTTCTAATCTACTGGGGGAAACAGAAGTATTTCATCAGTTTCGAAAAGCCTTTTCTGATGCAGAAAAGGCTCCTCCCATATTACTTCCTTATCTAAATAAACTTTGCATGGATATTACGGTAGATTCTCGTGTTATTCGTGCCAAACATCAAAACGGTCTGGGAGAGCTTTCCTATGGAGGTTTAGCGAGACGTTTTTTAAAAAATAGATCTTCTGCTGAATCGCTTGTACTTTTTGGAACGGGTCAATTGGCTCGGAAACTATTGCCATGGATACAGAAAAATAGTAACTCCGTATGTGTCGTCGGGCGCAACAGAGACTGCTTATCAGAGTTACAATCTCAGTATAGTGTTAGTGTTTGTGATTATTCAGAGTTGAATGCCTCCCGTTTTACAAATAAATGTGTTTTGATTGTGGCTGCACCTCTGGACCTCTCCCCTTATAAAAAATATTTTTCCAAAGATATGTGCCTATTAGATTTTCGGGCTAGAAGAGATGTTAAAAAAATAAACGAGGCCGATCTCTGCCAAGATATTGAGTATCATTCTTTAGATGAAATGCTTGCACAAATCAATCAAAGTCGTATGAAAAGAAAGCAAATGCTTTTGTGTATTCGCCCCCTCCTTGAGGAAGTCATTACCAAACGTAAACAGGTTGCCTATCAGTCCGTTTGCAGTTGGGAAGATATGGGTCTATCTCACGTCATTTGATTAGAATTGTTGCGAAAGTCTAATTTGCACTTATCACAATTCAATCTGGCATTCTACCGATAACGAATGCAAAAAGAAGGACATCAATATGTCAGATCGAATTGTGACAAGTGCATTTTATGGAACTATTGCAACGGTCCCTTACAAATAGTTTCTCCTACAAAGAGAAACTCCATTGGAAACGAAAACCATTTACCGGTCATGGTCAAGCTCATGGGATTGTTGCGAAATGTAAATAATTACAAATCGATTGCTATGAATCGTCGATTTAAAGCATTCTATACGTGTAATTTTCTGCATTTTACAATAGCCCCTCATTAGTCCCCTTATTGAAAAAACAGTTGTACTTGATTCTCATATATATTAGAAGATATGGAACAGAAATGGTTAGACTAAAGACGAGTTGAGTAAAAAGCCATGGTTAGAGTTTCATTATTTTTGTGTGACCGCCTACGACTAAAAATATGAAGGCATATTGGAATAAGCAACTGTTAGCGGAAAGCACGGCAACAGTTCTTGTTGAAAATAGTCATTACTTTCTCGTTCCATCTTTGTATATGGAATTTTTTTTATGGATTTTTGTATGAAATTTTTTATAGAAAGCAATACGACAACTCACTGCCACTGGAAAGGGACGGCAAGTTATTATTCGCTTGTGCTTGCTGGCAAAAAAACGAAGATGTTGCTGGTAATATTCATCATCCAAAGAAGTAACCAAAGAGATCAAGAAGCATGTGGCTTTTTTGCACGGGGTAGAAGCGGGGCTTAAGCCACAGATTGGATGAGTATGTATTTTTTTGAATGCATGATATGATTGAGGTTCTTTATGGAAGTGATTATTTATCATAATCCAAAATGTTCGAAATCTCGCCAAAGCCTGCAATTGTTACAAGAACAGGGCATTGAACCAAAAATCATTCATTATTTACAAACACCACCAACCCATCAAGAACTGGATGGTATTCTGCGTGGCTTAAATAGGCAACCTAGAGAATTGATGCGAAAAGGAGAAACAGAATACGTACAGCTTGGACTGCCTGATGATGCTTTAACACGAGATCAATTGATCACGGCCATGATCCAACATCCGAAATTAATAGAACGGCCGATTGTTCTGATTGGCGATAAAATAGCCATTGGTCGCCCACCCGAAGCTATACTAGATATTCTGCCGAAATAGAGAGACGATGGCATTGGCTATATGATGTGATTCGTAAAGAAAAGGGGACTGTCTGTTAGAACAGAGAGCTGGACAGTAATCACACAGTAATCACACAGTAATCACACAATAATCACACAATAATCACTATGAAGCCCGTTTGTGGCTTTTCCATAGAAAGGGATATTTTACAATAGCCCTTCATAGGGTCTGGTGCCATAGAAAGTGCAAACAAGTATCTGGCTCAAGCCAGATTAAAATAAGCTGGTATGAAATGGCGTCTCAGTATCCGAAAGCCATACTTATGTTACGATAAAAGATATATGAAAACACATGGAATAATGCCTAGGATAATAATATCTGGGATAGAAAATATGATAATTTTTTTTTTGTAAGTAGGAGGCACGTCCGGGCTGGACCCACTTAATATGGTCTTCACAGAGTTGTTGACAATGTCATGGGTTCTTCGTCTCTGGTGTTTCGTGTTTTTTCGTCGATTATACGGTTTATTTTCTAACGACATGGGTATAGATTTGGGTACAGCGAATACCCTTGTTCATGTGAAGGGTGTGGGTATTGTTTTGTCCGAGCCTTCTGTGGTGGCGGTTGAGGCTGCTACTGCTAAGATAATGGCTGTGGGTCATGAAGCAAAACGGATGTTGGGTAGAACTCCCGGAAATATTATTGCTATTCGTCCAATGAGGGATGGGGTTATCGCTGACTTTGAAACGGTCGAAAAGATGATCCGTTATTTTATACATAAAGTACACAAGAGGACGGCTTTTGTCCGTCCGCGTATGGTTATTGGTGTGCCATCTGGTATAACCGAGGTTGAAAAACGTGCGGTCCGTGAGTCAGCTGAACAGGCTGGAGCGAGGCAAGTATTATTAATTGAGGAGGCACTCGCCGCAGCTATTGGGGCCGGGGTACCCATTCATGAACCAGCTGGAAGTATGGTTGTGGATATTGGTGGGGGTACTACGGAGATAGCCATTATCTCCTTGGGTGGAATGGTGATTTCTGATTCTGTCAGAATAGGTGGGGATGAGTTCGATGAGGCAATTATTCGATACCTGCGTGTGAATTACAATCTTGTGATTGGGGAGAGGATGGCTGAGGATGTCAAGTTAACCCTTGGGAATGCTTATCCAGAAAAAAGGGTGAGTACTATGGAGTTAAGAGGGAGAGATGCCATTAGTGGTCTACCTCGCGTATTAGAGATCGATTCTAATGAAGTACGAAAGTCCCTGAAAGAACCCATAGATTCTATCATGGAAGCGATTACCCATAGTTTGGAGCGCACTCCCCCTGAATTATCAGCTGATATTGTCGAGAGAGGGATAGTCTTAACGGGAGGAGGATGCCTTTTACATGGTCTAGATAAATATCTGACAAAAGAAACTGGTGTGCCTGTTTTACGAGCTGAAAACCCTTTGACCTGTGTTGTTATAGGCACTGGTAAGTATCTAGATGAGCTAAAAAGTATTCACTCCAGTCTCCCATAATCATAATTATACAGGTTGAATTTCTTCCCCGGTATATTTTTTACTTCAATTATGTTTTGGGAAATACTTTGGAGAAATAAACGATCGTTTAGTTTGGGTTTTTGCCTTTCTTTTTCATTACTTTGTATGTTTTGGGACAGAAACCCATTTTCTAGTAATATAGGCTACATTGGGCATATAGCCGACCGAGTGAGTAGGCTTTTGAATTCTGGGGTGCAGTACACAGGAACGCTATGGGTGCGGCTAGATCAATATCGCAGTTTAGAACAACGTTATGAGAAAGCACAGAAAAAGATTGAAGAATACCGTCTATCGAAAGATAAATTTGATTTCTTATATCGTCAAAATAAAAACTTACGAGAGATACTAGATTTACGTCCTATAACAAAATATCCTGAAATACAGACGGAAATACTTGGTATTCGTTTAAATTCCATTAGTCCTCGTATTGTTATTGGAAAAGGAAAAAGGGATGGTATCAAAACATTTATGCCTGTAATTGCACGTACCCATGATGATGAGCATAACCTGATTCGTGGACTGGTGGGTATTGTTGTCATTTCAGAAGAGACCACTTCTGTTGTACAGCCTATCAATCATCCGGGTTTTCAAGTGGGGGTTCGTATTAAAACAAGTGGTGAGTGGGCTATTTTGAATGGGAACTCAGGTCAGCCGAATAGGGCTTTACTTACGTATATTACCAGTTCGTTTTCTCCAGAAAAATCCGTGATTACACAACTTGAAATACCGTTGAAAAAAAATGGTATGGTTTATACGAGTGGTGCTGGAGGTCTTTTCCCTCCGGGAATACCTGTTGGATTAGTTTCGGGTGTAGGTCGTCGCTTAAATGATTTTAAAACGGCATATGTAGAGCCGTTTGTTCATCTCAGTGAATTGGATTATGTTTCTGTGATACTTAAGGCACCTGAGATTTGGTCTCAAATTTGGGAGCAAAAACTAGGTTGGCAGGAACATTTAAAAACTGAGTTTGGAACTATTCGCTACCCTAAAATTCCTAAGAAGGGAAAGTTAAGGAGAAAAGCAAAAAGAGGAAAGGGAAAAGTGGAATCGGTAAATACAAAGAAAAATGATCCAGACAAAAAAAAATTAGAACAAAATCAATCTACGGGGAGAGTGCGTCGTATACAAAATGTAGGTACTGAATAAATAGAAGTGAATATTTATTTAATTTCTGTTGTCGCTGGTTTACTCCTATCTTATTTTTTAAAGGATGTTCAGTTTTTAAGTCTAGACTTGCCTTTTTTTAATACAGGTTTGATTTACCCAGATTTTTTACTTATATATATTGCATTTTTTGCTTTAACTAGGGGAGAGCTGGCAGGTACTTGGGTAGGTTTTTTTGCTGGTTTGTTGGAAGATGGAACCAATTGGGTTTTTGATGGTTCGGATGGTGGCTTTAGTACCATTATAGGTGTTCACTCTTTTGTCTATTCTTTACTAGGCTATACGCTTGGTTTTTTCCGACAATATTTTCAAACTTATCAAACGTCTTTTACTATACTTTTACTTTTTGTTGTTTCTATTCTTTCTCGTTTTTTTATTTGGATTTTACATGCAATGATTGATAGCCTAAACATGAATTATCCTATATTAGGGCCTGCATTATACACTTCGGTTTTATCTCCAGTTTGGTTTAGCTTTATGAGTTGGTTATATAGAATTCAGAGTAAATAAAATATTATGAATAAAACGCAACAGGAATTTCGTATCGAACAAAGGTTTCGTAGGCGCCTTTATTTCTTTACTGGATTAGTGTTTTGTGTGCTATTACTTTTTATAATTCAGCTAGGTAATTTACAGTTGTTGCATGGATATCAAAATAAAGTTCTAGCCAAGAAATTCGTGAGTCATCAGGAGTTTACGGTGGCACCTCGTGGTCTTCTATTCGATCGCAATGCTAAATTAACAGATCAACCTCTTGTTCAGAACTTACGTTTTATTGATTTTATTGTACATCCTGATCAATTTGAAAATAGAGAAAAAGCAATAGAATATGTAAAGGTGTTTAGTTCTCTTAGTGGTCGTGACTATGGAGAGTATTCTCATTATTTTAAGCCGAAGCGATGGAGACAAGTTGTACGTAGAAATGAGGCCATCACTCTATTAACACATATCACAAGACGTGAGCACGAACGTTTAGCAGCATTTCATCTTCCAGCTGTTAAAGGGGAATATGTTACACAGCATATGCGTTATTATACAATGGGCCCTGCTCTAGCCCATGTAACTGGTTTTATTGGTTTACCTTCGGCTAAAGAATTGAAAAAGAAATTGGTACAATCCTATCAAACCATAGGTAAAGATGGCCTAGAAGCCAGATATGATAGTATTTTAAGAGGCCGAGACGGAGTGCGAGTGCGTCATCGTGTTGTTGATCATGAAGAACAAGTCAGTAGTACACAACAAGGCGATAATCTCATTTTGACAATTGATCGTCATATTCAATCTGCTAGCTATCGTGCATTAGTACAGGGTAGTCAAAGAGGGGCTGTAATTGTTATGCGTGCTAGCACGGGCGAAGTATTAGCGCTTGTATCACATCCATCTTTCGACCCTAATATCCTTTCTAGTGGAAATGCCAAACAGCGCAGAGTACATTTAAAAAAAATTAATGAACATAAGACCTTTCTGAATCTGGCGATACAAGCAAAGTTTTCACCAGCGTCCGTTTTTAAACCTTTAGTCGCATTAGCCGCATTGGAAAATCACAATACGAATCGTACTTTTACAGAAGAGACTAAGTATTATTGCCCGGGTAGTTTTGTACTAAAAAGTAGCTATGCTGCACTAGCAGATACAAAATTTAGATGTTGGCACGGTGTTTCCCATGGCTATAAAACTATGATCAATGCGATTGCTCAAAGTTGTAATGTATATTTTTATAATTTGGGCTACCAACTTGGCCCTTCAGCAATTATAGAATTTTCTCGTGCTTTTGGTTTAGATAAACAGACGGGTATCACCTTGAGAGGAGAGATACAAGGGTTTGTACCAGATCAACGTTGGAAGAGAGCTACATTTTCAAGTCGATGGTATGATGGAGATACCATTAATCTTTCTATTGGACAAGGTTTCCTGCAAACAACACCAATACAGATTGCGGTTTTATATAGTGCCATTGCTAATCGAGGGAAAATATATCGTCCTTTTCTTGTGAAAGAAATACGGGATGCGATTGATAATCATATAATTAAAACATTTTCACCGGAACTATTGCGAGAAATACCACTGTCGCTTCCCAATGTAAATACAATTCACAAGGGAATGCGTAAAGTTGTGACAGAGGGTACGGCTCGTAGATTAGCTTATATATCGGTACCAATTGCGGGGAAAACAGGAACAGTAGAGACGGGTAGTAAAGGGAAAGGCAAAGATCATGCTTGGTTTGCTAGCTTTGCTCCCTATGGTGCACCTATTGAAGATGTGATTGTCGTTGTTGTTTTTGTCGAGCATGGTATGGCCGGTGCTAGTAGTGCGGCGCCTATAGCTGGAGAAATTTACAAAGCTATTTTTTCTAAAAAACACAAAATAAAAGGACAATGAAGAGAATGAGATGTTTTTTTAGAATTCAATCCAAAAATAAGAAATAAAAATGGTCGATCTTGAATGAAGTTTTATCAGCGAATTGATTTTATTCTTCTGATTTCTAGCTATATTTGCATAGGATGTGGTATTTTTACCTTATATACTCAGGAGTCTATACTTGAAAACCCTCCGGGTCGCTGGTCGAGTCAATTCTTTCATGCTTTTATAGGAACCATAACCCTTGTTCTTTTGTACAAGATGAATTATCAATATTTCGCTGTATACTCGGTTCCTTTATATGGTGTTGCCATTTTTTTATTGCTGATAACTCTTATTCCATTTATTGGAAGTGAGATTAATGGGGCTCGTTCTTGGATACGAGTAGGGTCGTTCGGCTTCCAAACATCGGAGCCTGCCAAGTTCGCTACGATTATATTACTGGCTAGCTACCTATCTGTAAAGGAAAGAGAAATGCACTTACTCTCTTCTCTAATCATTCCATTTATCATTACGATTATTCCAGTAGGGCTCATAGCTATACAGCCAGACTTTGGTAGTGCTTTTTCGTTATTACCCGTTTTACTTGCAATACTTTATATTGCAGGAACGGATATTTATTTTATCTTTTCCATCATGATATTTTTTAGTTTATCCATTTTACTTCCTCTTTATGTTGAGTATCATAATATAACACTTTTACCTGCAATGATTCAACATCTTGATGAATTAAATAAAATAGATTTAATACCCGCTGTACGTATATTGGGAACAGATATATGGGATTTTATCAATCAAGGATCTCTACCTAAGAGAATAGCGGCACAAGATAAAAATTATCTGATACGAATTTTACAAAATGAAAATTTACTAGCTTCTTTAGAAGACGTTTCTTCAACAGTACGTTATAAAGCGGGTGGTCTCTTCTTAGTCTTTTTCGAAAAGGTACGTCTTCTGTTTATATTTGGGGGAATTTTTTTATTTTTATCGTTATCTTTTCTTGCTTTTAGATTAGCCAGAGGTGTAAGTTATATGGGTTTACGCAAATTTTATATTCCAGTGGGAGTGATTGGTATTTCTTTGATTACAGCCGGAGCCTTTCAAACTGTCTTTCCATTCCAACGCCATCAGGTAGCTCGTATTACTGCTTTTGTAAATCCAGAAAAATTCCCACGTGATTTAGCTTATCAAATACGTGCATCTAAAGCCGCCATAGGATCTGGACAATTTATAGGACGTGGTTTCTGGCGGGGAGAAATGACAATGGGTCGTTACCCCTTAGTCCCAGAGGCCTATACTGACTTTATTTTTACATCTTGGTCAGAACGAACTGGTTTTATAGGTGCTTTTTTTTTACTTTTTTTATTGATTCTAATTCCTTTACGCGGTCTAATTTTAAGTTCAGATGCACGTGATCGTTTTGCCTCTCTAGTCGCCAGTGGCATATCCTTTATCTTCTTTTTTCATATAATAGTGAATATTGGTATTAGCTTAGGGCTTCTGCCTGTGACGGGTCTTCCTCTGAGTTTTGTCAGTTATGGAGGGTCCCACTTATTTATGAGTATGGCTGGAGTGGGTATCTTGATGAACATTTACCGTCGTCGTATTATTACTTAAAAATTTCCATTTTTAATGGAAGTTTCTTGGTCTATAGACTATAAACTGAGTGTATTATATATGTATTCTAAGAATAGAATGAGTTAATGGTCGTTGTCTGACTTTGAAATTTTACTTGCATCACACCATGCCTAAGCCACAGGGTATCGTTTATTTTTGATATTATTTTTGATATTATTTTTAGATGGAAAGATACAATGAAAGATACGATGGTTTTA
The DNA here is from genome assembly GCA_965261955.1 of Leptonemataceae bacterium. Taxonomy (GTDB): domain Bacteria; phylum Spirochaetota; class Leptospiria; order Leptospirales; family Leptonemataceae; genus JABAAI01. Next base: position 91,584 of record CBDHEM010000013.1, on the reverse strand, counting down.
TGCAATATGAGCGAGTCGGGGCTAAGACCCAGCCCGTAAAGGAGCGTCTGACTCACTTTAAAGAATTTGAAGAAACGATAAGCGATCCTGTCGCCAGTGAGCAGGGAGCTCGTTGTATGGATTGCGGTGTACCATTTTGTCAGAGTGAGACTGGGTGTCCTGTGGATAACCTGATACCCGAATTCAACAATCTTGCTTCTCGTGGTTTATGGCGAGAAGCTTTATACACATTACACGCTACAAATAACTTTCCAGAATTTACAGGTAGACTTTGTCCCGCTCCCTGTGAAACGGCATGCGTTTTGGGTATTACAGATCCTCCCGTAACCATTAAAAATCTAGAACGTGCTATTATTGATTATGGTTTTCGAGAAGGCTGGGTAGAACCACTAGCTCCTAGGAGCTTATCTGGTAAAAACATTGCGATTGTGGGTTCAGGACCAGCAGGGCTTGCTTGTGCTCAGCAGCTAGCCCGTGCCGGACATAGCCCAACAGTGTTTGAAAGATCGAAACGTTTGGGAGGGCTTCTTCGTTATGGCATCCCTGATTTCAAGATGGAAAAATGGCATATTGATCGCCGTATTGAACAAATGAAACAAGAAGGTGTTATCTTCAAGGAAGGTGTGAATGTAGGCATGGATATAACAGGGGCACAATTACTAAATGATTTCGATGCCCTTGTTCTCGCTATGGGATCTGAAAAACCCATTCCACTTCCTCTTCCCGGGAATCATTTGAAAGGAATTCATTATGCTATGGAATACTTAGTTCAAGCGAATGCTGTAGTAGCTGGAGACAAAGTGGCTAATCAAATTCATGCGAAAAATAAAAATGTCATCGTTATAGGAGCTGGGGACACAGGTTCTGATTGTATAGGCATAGCCAATAGACAAAAAGCCAAAAATATTATTAACTTTAGACGTTCTCCTCAGCCCCCTAAAGAACGACCTCCATCACAACCATGGCCTCTCTATCCGGATACTTTCTATGTATCTAGTAGCCATGAAGAAGGCGTGAATCGTTATTTCTCCATTCGTCCAGTTGAAGCTATTGGAAATTCAAAAGGGAAAGTGACACACTTAAAAATTTGTCATACAGAAAAAAAGGCGGATGGTTTTGCGGATGTTCCTAATTCAGAAGAAACTTGGGACGCTGATCTTATTTTATTAGCAATGGGTTACAAGGGACCCGTTACTGAAGGAATAGTGATGGAGCTTGTGGACAGAGGCTTGGAATTAGATAATTATGGGTCCATAGTTGCTTCATTTGGAATTCAAAATAAAAGTTTTTGTACCAGCCTACCAAATGTCTATTCTTGTGGTGATGCCCGTCGTGGCCAATCATTAGTTGTTTGGGCTATTTCGGAAGGGCGTAAATGTGCGGCTCAGATACATGCTGATCTCATGACCTAAGGATAAGTGATATATTCTCACAGAGAATTTGGAGTTAATTTTATTTTCTTCTCTTCATGGATATGAATATTTATAGATATGAATACTATGGATACGAATACTATCGAATGCTATGTTACTTCACACTCTTGGAGTATTCAAGAGCTGATAGCGGTGGGTAAAAATTTTTTTCAAAAAAGTACCTTTATTTCTTCCCCTCATTTAGAAGCTGAAATTTTACTTGGAAAATCTTTGAAAAAAGATCGCCTTTGGTTATATAAAAATCCAGAATGTGTTGTAGATAAAGTAAAAAATAAGAAGCTTCTTACACACTATGTAAGCCTTTTACAACGTCGTAGTAATGCAGAAACGATAGCTTATTTAATAGAAGAGCGTGAATTTTATGAGCATATTTTTTATGTAAACCATGGTGTTTTGGTACCTCGACCAGAAACAGAAGAGTTACTCAGCCTAGCTTTAAAGCTACCTTTAGTCGTTGAGAAAGGGGAGAGGGCATCTATTTTAGATATTTGTTGTGGTTCGGGTTGTCTTGGCCTAAGTTTTCTTTTAAAAAAGCCGGAAGTTTTATTGCACATGAGTGATCTTTCCCCTTTGGCCCTTAAAATCTGCAGAAAGAACAGCAAACGCTTATTGTCGCCTAACTCTCCCTTTCTTTTTTTCAAAAAATGGATTAGGAAAAAATATAATTATCGTATTTATCAAAGTGATCTTTTTTCAAAAATGCCAAATTATAAATATAATCTTATTTTATGTAATCCCCCCTACGTTCTCAAAGATGAATATGATAAACTATCAATAGACATTCGTAAGTCTGAACCCCGTGAAGCTCTAGTTTGCCCGACACCTTCTTTTTTTTATAGTCGTTTATTCAAAGGAATCTACCAACATTTACATACGGACGGTTATGCTATTTTAGAAACTAGCCCAAGGCTCGCTTCTTTCTGTAAAAAAGTGGCTACGAAATTTTATTTTGAAGTTCAACTGCTTTCTGATCTTTCTGGAAAAGACCGCTTTATTCTTTTAAAGAAATATGATCCCAACTAGAATAGGATTATTTAGATTGTTCGATTATAAAAATCAATTCAGTGCTTCAAAATTAATCATCTGATTGAATTCATGATAAGTTAGATGTTGCTTTTTTTTCTCAGATAAACCGGCTCTTTCCCAAGATTCTTTTTTATCGTTACGTTCATTTTTTACTTTTGCAAATCGCTTCCATAACGGGCTTGCAGAAGAAATGATGTTTTTAGGCTGATTTTTTTTTAAAAAGCCATAATAGGAAGACAAAATGTTAAAAATTTCATTATAGTTTTTGTAGATATGGGCAAATATTTCACCCAGTACACGATTGCCAGCCTTGTGAGCATATTCAGATGCGATTTGAAAATAAGCAATGGGCTTCCATTTTTCTAATTCGCAAAGCTGTTGTTTTTTATTTCTGGAAAGAAGCCTTACGGTTAAAAATTCTGCATTGGTACGCACAATAAAATAGACAGGAGCATTTTGCCCAATACATAAATAATGCTTACTGATCAGATTATCCAATTCTTCTGGTTTTCGGAAAATCAGCCGACGTATTTGTCTCAGGTAGCGTGCATTACTTTGTCGAGCTAGCATGCCAGCAAGATAAACACTTTCTTCTCCGGATATTTCATTTTTTGTATCTAACAGAAAATTTTCAAAAGCAACGATTTGGCTCATGTACTGATTGGTATCATGATAAGAAGACGAAGTGTTTTTGTTTTGCATACCAATAAACTATACCAACAATATAGATGGTTATTATACTTTTCGTCAATAAATTTTAATACTTAACCTAATAAGATTTCGGATCACTAAAGAGGGTTGGACAGTAATACTCAAAAAAATGTCAAAAAATCAAACTCCGGTTTTACTTATAGCTCACGCTTATATGTGTGTTATCATATGAAGCGAATAAAAGCCAGTTACCATTCCCAAAGGACATTATTTTCAGAATACTATATAGACGATTTTTTTACCAGAAACTCACCCTCCCTGTTTTCATTTTTCAAAAGGTTATAGATCAGCTTGATTTGAGGATATTGTATGAGGCTTACAGTGCAAGAGGGGGAGAAGTATATGATCTTAGTCATCATGTTTTCCCTTTTGGCATATAGCTATATGCAAGGTATCATAAGTAGTATCCAAATAGGAAAATGAATGTAAAAAAACTTGTGTTATCGTGGCTCTCCTTTAGGTAGAAATGTATTATGTCTTTGTATTCGCAGGTTTTTCATGGTCACTAATTTTCTCTTTTCCTGACAGATACTTTTCGATTGCATTAATGATATTTGTTTTGCCTGAATTATTCTCTCCAGTAAGGACCGTGATTTGACCAACTTCAATTTCAATTTCTTTATTGATGCTCTTGAAGCTGATGCTCTTGAAGCCTTTTATTTTAATTTATTAATCATTTCTCTTTTATCTTAGTCCATCTAAAAATCTACAAATAGAATGTGTCTTTTCTCGCTTTCAAAAACTATCAATGACTTTTTTCAATGATATTTATTTCCTCTTTCGTTAATCCATACAATTCATAGACCAATGTATTAATCTGCTTATCCACGATACCTATCTTTTGCTGATAATGCTTTTTATCTACATCTGACTTAGCGAAATGGAGTTGCTTCCGGCTATATAGCATTTGATCTACAAGTTGTTCCATCTGTTTGTTTTTTGTGGCTACTACTTGAGGAATGTGTATCTGCTCAACATAAGTAGGTTTTGCCTCTATGAAGCCCCCTTGTCTTCCTGCTGCAATGGATTTTAGATAATACCAATTTAACTTGGAGTTTAGGCAACCTAACGTATACAAATTATCTGTAATGAAAATACAACCCGGTGCGTTTACATAAGCACGAGAGGTATCAAAACTAAAAGGGGCCTCTTTTGCTAAATTTCCCCAAATTATCTTAGATTTCTCGAATTCTTGATAATAACTAGCTGCACATCTTTGTAATGCGTACCATTCATAACGGATACCTGTTTCAACTTTATTTCTATTTGACAACTGTCTCTTGAATTTTAGTAAATGTTGATAGACAGAGGGGTAGTTTTTTGAAAATTCTATTTCTGCCTCTTTAGATACGCCCTTTATAGAACTATCTTTATGCAAAGGGAAATGCCAAGGTATAAATATCAGCCACTTCCGATTTTCTAATATCCCATAACGTTTAATATCCTTACCCTCTAAAAATGGCTTGATAATCTCCTTACTCTTAGGATCTTCTTTGATCAGCCTGTCTTTCGTTTCTGTATCAATAACAAAGGCTTCGTTTAGACCAGTAAGAATGCCACGGTATATTTTCCCACCTGTGTATTCTTCTAAAGGTATGCCTGCTGATTTAATCTTTTCTAGCAGCTTTGCTTCGGCCTCTGTATTGAGCGACCAAGCTGAGGGTGATAGATAAGACAGATTGATCTTATATGCATTTTTTTTCATTAAAGTGCTAAGCCAGTCATTACGATTACTGCCATCTAGATCACTTACCTTTAGCACATGAAAATCCTTTGGTTTGGCATTAGATACTTTTATAATGCAAGGATAGGTTGTCGCACCTTGAAAAACTGGCAAATCCCCAAAATCGATAATTTCATATATTTTTCTTTTTTCGAGAAACTGTCGTAAGGCTTGTCCATAATTGCCACGCATCCATTTATTAGCAACAATCACTGAATAGTAACCGTCTTTATTGAGTAGCTTGCAGCTTTTCTCAATAAAATAGACATAGAGATCCGCTGTACCTGCATAGGTTTCATACCTACTTTGCGTATAACTCTTGAAGGCATCTCCTAAACTTTCTTGTCTAACATAAGGTGGATTGCCGATCACTACATCAAATCCACCAGCTTTCATAATATTTGCAAAGCCATCCTTGCCATCCCAGTCAAAGGCGTTGATATTCTCCATATCATCTCGCTCAAACAATTCCAGATTCTTCCCAATGAAAAAATCCGTACCAATCAGCGAATTTCCATATTTGATGTTTTGACTGAGATCTGGTAGTGCACGTTCATGGAAGAGCTGCATTTGTGATTGTAGCGTATCGCTATTTTCATTCTCTAAAACTTTCAATAAGAGAGAAAGCTTTGTTACTTCAACTGCTTGGCGGTCTATGTCTACGCCATATATATTGTTTAAGAGGATATTCTTTTTTTCTTTAGTAACCAGCTTCCACTGATCAAGTCCATCCTTATAGATCATCTTTTTATATTTACTTGCTTCTTTAGCATACTGTTCTAAATACCAATCCAACAGATACTGATAAGCTCCAATCAAAAACGAGCCTGAACCACAGGCAGGATCAAGTATTTTTAGCTTTTTAGCTTGGGCTGGTGTCTTTTTCTTGAGTAATTCACCTAGCGTATTTTTTACAATATAATCGACAATATATTTGGGTGTATAATAGACACCGCCTGCTTTGCGAACTTCAGGTTTAAACTCAACTTTAGCCTGATGACTGGGAGTAAGCCTAATCACTTTGCCCAAAAACTTTTCATAAACTTGACCTAATATTTCAGATGGGATTTGCGAAAAAACGTACGGGCTTTCAGGGTAGTAAAGTTTACGAATAATCTCATTAAGTGGCTTATCATCAATTTTGAGACTCAGGCTAAGATGGTCAGGCGTGCCACGTCCTTTCTCATCCTTAAAATGAAACAGACCCGAATTATATTTGTCATCAGCTTGCTCAAAAAACCTAGTCAACTCATGATAGATACCACCGTGTTCGAGTAGTTTTTGGAGACGGCCATGAGACTCAATGTCACGATCTTCACAAATGCGTAAGAATACAATACGGTCAATCGTAGCCTGTACTATATGATTGAGTTCTTTTGTGCTAAGCTTTGGATTACGCAATGCAATGTTACGAGCCAGCATATCTCTCCAGTCTTCCATATCTTCTAAGAAAGCTTGGTCAACTGTCGTCGTCCCTTTCTTACGGCTGTCAGAGCTAATATAGTTATCAAAGCTACCTTTTTGAATAGCTTCTTTAGAAAAGATACCCTGAAGGTAATCCCATTTTCCCAAGTAATCTGTATATTTAAAATACTCTATACGGGCAATGGAGGCCTTATCATTATGGTACGGCTTAATACGGCAGTCATAGACGGCAAATTCCTCAAAATCAGTAAGAATTGCTCAAAGCAAGCTTACCAGTCCAGCCGTAGCGCCGAATTTGGAATGCTGGGGCCATATCATCTTTGATGTGTACAGATGGTTTCTTAGCTTCCAAAAAAAATTTTTTAACGCCGCCTATACAAAAGCAGTAATCAGGAGCCTTAATTCCATCGGCTGTTTTAAGAGTATACTCATGCCTTACGTCCCGATAGCCTTCCGCAAAGCCTTGTTCATTATTTATATCCCAACCCAGAGCAGAAAACAGGGGGCTGATATAGTCTACACGGACTTGTTCTTCATTATAGTGCCCTAATTTATAGGCTTTTATGTGGGTGTCAAAATTTTCGACTAGGTCTTGGACTTCTTGAGGAGCTTGCATAGCCAAAGACAACCTTCATTACACGGAAAGATGTGACAAGCAGATTGCAATTGAGAAAATCAGGTGTTTTTAGCCTACTACGCTAGACAATGCGAGTTATCGGGCTTTGTTTCGATAAGTCTATATTTGGCTATGGCACTATATAATGTGGGATAGCGGATCATCTTTAAAAGAAACAAATGTTACCTATGAGTATGACCCATATGATTTAGATAAGCAACTAGCGATTTAATCTCCTTTTCACCAAATACTGGCTGTCCGAAAGAAATATACTGAACAGCCTTAGATATGGACATTATTTTTACATACTGGTATTCTTTCTGTGGTTGGTAGCTCGTCAAAAGAATAACATTCTTAGGGGAGATTTTTCTATCTCCCCAATGATCAGAAAGAGTTTCTATCCTTCCTTTTGCGACAGCATTATTAAGTAATACAAACATGGCAAAGCTATGCCTGCGTAGTTGTTCAACTGGTGAGAATAAATCACGATTTTCTAGTGAGTTTTTGCTCCAATTTTTTGTTTCAATGAGATAAATACCAGTAGGTCCGACAAGAACATGATCTATCTGTATTGAATATATCCGATCATCGTTTTTTCTGTTGTAAATAGCTTCCCGAAATTTCAATCGGTAATCATTTATTACAACATAAGTATCAGGGAGTTTTGACAGTTCATGCACTACCCGCTCTTCCCCTTCTGCTCCATAAAATAAAAATTTGTTTTCTTTAAAAACTGACAAAATAAATTCTTGTTCTCTTATTTCATCAGATACGATCTGCCCTACCCATTTCTCCGGGTTACTTTTCTTATCATTGATTTCAGACTGTAACTGTTCAGTTTCTTCAAAATGTCTCTTAAATGGTTTTCTAAGCTCTTTGTCAAATGAGCATTCCAATACCATTTGCCTTTTTGATAACTTTCTCTGTTTTAGAAGGGAAAAAACTTTTTTTAGAAAACTTTTCAGCTTATCTATCTCATTAAGCTCTCTTTTTAATTCTACCAATTCATTCTTTAATAAATTCTCCCTTTCCTCAAGGCTATTATCAATTTCAGATGATAATTTTCTATATTTCAATTCAAGATCAGTAATACCTTGTTTCAAAGTATCTCTGCCTTTTTTTTCACTTTTCCGCAGAGATTCTTTATAACCGTTACGAAACACACGAATGTGATTCATTGTTTCGAAACCCTGTATCCCATTCGCCTCCAGTATATTCACTAACTGTGTCAGAGAACCTATTTGATTTAAAACGTTTGCCATATTCTTCTATTGAAACGAATCATCGTGTATGAGCTCGCTTCTTTTTAATCTTTACTGCCTTTAATTTATGCATAAGAACATGTCAAATTGAGATAATGGCAATTAACAGACAAGCGGTACACATGCTCAATAATGGACAGTTTCTATATGTAGGGGAAGCATATTGTAGTTATGCTATATAGTCAGCCTTGAAAAACCAGAATACTATGGATCTTTCGTATTTATAAGCCAGTCTGAAGTAAAAAGTAGTACCCATATGGTCATGTTGAAAAGCGAATAAATGGTAAATGGGTAAAGCAAGGTACTAAACATATTTTTTTCAAATGAGGTGGTAAATGGTTTTTCAAAAGTTAATAGCTCAAAATGGTTCTATAAAATGCGTAATTGAACAGGATTTGCCTGAAGTAGGCTGGTATTGATTTGTTTATCGAAATAAAAAAATGATTGATGAGCATTTACAAAATGATCTTATACTTTGTAAAAGTATAGCTGCCGAAGAATATGGTATTCCAGCCGAAAGCTGGGTTGACATAAGCGATAATGCTAACGAAGTACATGATATAATAAATTCAATAAAAGAATAGTCTTAAGCCTCTTAAGAAGGACTTTAAAATGAACAGGAAAAAAATTGTAACATTGATATTGATTTCTTTATTTGTTGTTTGCTCAGGTGTAAAAGCACAAGAAACAAAAAAGATAGACTCAAAAAAACAAGTTATCAAGAGGGAGTATATTCAAGTTATCAAAGGTAAGCGAGCAGGAGAGAGAGAATATGTAATTTATCCTGTTGATGATGGTAAAAATGATCCGTCTTTTGTTAAGTTTCGTAGTCGTTTAATTAAAGCCGTTAAAGAAAAAAACTTAGAAATTTTATTAAGTTCTATAAGTAGTCATATAAAATTTGGTCCTGCAGACACGATTCAGAAAGGTAAAAATAGCGTTATAAGAAATTGGCAATTAAATATAAAGCCAAAGGAAAGTGGAATTTGGTTTATGCTATCTGAAGTATTACGACTCGGTGGAGTCTTTATTGAAGAACCTGAATACCGTTATTTAGATAGGGACGACGGGCCGATTAGGAAGGTATTTAAAGCTCCTTATCCTATCAGAGCACTTTGGTTAGACAATTCAAAACATCAAAAGCAATTCTATTCAAAGGTTGGAGAAGACGAGATTGGAGTAATTACAGGCAAAAACGTAAATTTACGCAATAAGCCTTCAGTGAAAGGCAAGGTAATAGGTAAACTATCTTATAATATTGTTCGTTTTAGTTATGATCATTTTAATAGCAAGCTCCGAAGACTGAAGAATTTCAAATATAACTGGCATTCCATTACAACTCTTTCAGGTTTAAAGGGATATGTGTATGGGAAATACTTTAGGAGAATGGATGATTATTTGGTACGCTTTGCTAAGGAAGACGGAAAATGGCGCATCATCTGGTATAGTATACCTGATTGAAAGCGTTATAGGTGAGGGTATGATCACTAATGAGTGACAAAAATAGTTCAAAATAAATCTGCGACCCCTTAAAAATAATTGAATAGGGTATTGAAAAAACTCTATGAAACGCATCTCTACTATATTTATAGGGGTAGCTTTTTTGGCGATAAACACACTCCTACCACATAACACAAAAAAAGCTAAAAACGACTGTACAAAATATTGGGGGAAGGTCCAAATGGGGATTTGGATGCCCTTGTGGTGAATAATGGGCAAACAAACCGTATCTACACCAATGACGGTACCGGAGTCTTTACTGCCGACGACGCTCCCGGTTCTGTGAGACGTAGCGGGGGCGTCTCGTTAGGAGCTTTGGATGGGCGCTCTGAGCCCTTTTAGGATGGTATTGCTCAGTTTGTGTATAATGCTTTATTCTATAACCGTCTATAACCGTCTTTGTACAGTCCTGTTGGGATGCAGTTCTGTGTGGAGTTTCATATAAAGTTTCGTGTACATTTCAGTGTTTCGCAATTTGGGAGGCCTTTCTTTCCGGAAGCCAAAGAGCGGGGGCTGTTATTCCTTTATTTTTGTTTGTTTGATGGTGAGCCTTGGCTTTTTTCCTTCTTTTGCGGACCGTATTTATCTGAAAAAGGGAGGTGTGCTATTGGGTAAGATCCTAGGCATAGATGCTACTCATTATAAATTTAAAAAGAAAAGCGGTCAGCTAGTGGATGTGCCCAAATATGAGGTACGAACCGTTACCTTCTCCCATGGCGAAAAGGAAAGGGGCTATGGTAGTTTTTTTATGCGCTTGCTTTTGGGGACGGGAGCCTCGGGGTATAATGTGACTCTGCAAAGTCAGCCGCACACTCCCATCAGCGAACGCGTGGTGAAGGCCCCGGACACCCCCTACCTGCGTGTGGATATTGAAGCGGGCTGGATGGTGTGATGGTCATGGTCTCTCGTGTATGCTCATTTAGCCTTGGTTAGTGGCATAGAGCATATACACTCCAATCTTGTGAATGCGCAAAAACCCAGTTATTTTTATCAGAGTTTGATGGTTGAATGGATTGACCTATGATCTTCCTATTTTGGCTTCGTATTTTAACGGGACTCATTTGAGTGTCCAAGTACGCCTGCCCGTAGGGCTTCTTTTCATTTTGATTCGGAGCTTTGGGGTCGGCTTGATTTTCCTATGATTTTCCTATGGAAAGGGATGGTATTGGCTTTGGTGTGAGCATAGCGACTAGGGAATGGTGTAGTTCAATCACTTTTTGTTGGGGATTGGCCCTTACCTAGTCAGCCTTGAAAAACCAGAATACTATGGATATTTCGCATTTATAAGCTATTCTGAAGTAAAAAGTAGTACCCATAATCGCAAGGTTTTGCGAAAAGGTGTTCAAAAGCTTGTGTTTTTCAAGCATTATTTTTCAGAGGTTCCCTATGTTAGCTCAAAAAAAAAATGATTATCAAAGAGACTTGTTTAAGACGAATTTGGAAGGTATGCTCAATCATAATGAGCCCTTATTTCGTTTAGCTCAGAAAATAGATTGGGAAAAGTTTGATACTGAATTTGGTAAACTCTATTGTCCTGACAATGGCCGTCCAGCCAAGTTAACCCGCTTGATGGTAGGACTGCATTACTTAAAAGCCACATTTAATGAAAGTGATGAAAGTGTTTTAGATAAATGGGTTCAAAATGTCTATTGGCAACACTTTTGCGGATACCAAGAATTCCAGCAGGAAGCTCCTTGTGATCATAGCACATTAAGCAGATGGCGTAAGCGTATAAAATCTAAAGGGATGGAAAAGCTTTTAGAAGAAACAATTCGTTGTGCTCTTTCTAATAAATTACTGCGTAGACATCATGTCCAAAAAGTAAATGTAGATACAACAGTTCAGGAAAAGGCCATTACATATCCAACAGATGGTAAACTATATTTTAAAGCTTTACAATATTTATCAGAACTGGCTAAGAGAAATAATATTCGTCTTCGCCAAAGTTATTCTCGTTTATCTAAAAAGTCATTATTAATGCAGAACCGATATTTTAGAGGACGTAAATACAGACTTGCAAGGCGTGAGCAAAAGAGCTTAAAAACCTATTTTGGCCGTGTTTTACGGGATGTAGAGCGTAAATTACATTCTATAGACTTACATAAAAATTATGAATCTTCTTTGTGTCTTCTTCACCGTCTTTACGATCAAACCAAGGATAGCAAAAACAAAGTTTATAGTTTACATGCACCGGAAGTAGAATGTATCTCTAAAGGAAAAACGCATAAGAAGTATGAATTTGGATGTAAGGCAAGTTACGTGACAAGTAGTCAAGGTAACTTTGTTTTAGGCGCGATGGCAAAACATGGTAATCCTTTTGATGGGCATACATTACCATCGGCCATAGAACAGGTAGAAAGGTTTTTACCCAATTCATTAAGTGTAAAAGAAGTTTTTGTGGATAGAGGTTATAGAGGAGCGAAAGTTAAAGATGGGATAACAGTTCACATTGTTGGCGCAAAGAGGAAGAAAAAAATGAAACGTAGTTTACGCAAGTGGATGAAAAGAAGAGCCGCTATTGAACCCATCATTGGTCACATGAAGAATGATGGAGGTGTACGACGAAATCACCTCTTAACGCAAGAAGGTGATAAGATGTATGCGGTTTTACTAGGTGCTGGCTTTAATATGAGAAAATTGCTAAAAGCTTTTTCTTGGCTTAAATTTATTCCGCAATATCTGACTAATATTTCCTTAAAAAAGGAAATATGGGTTATGGCATTTTCTTAATATAGTGCCTTTTTCAAGCTTAACTACCTATAGTCGTGATAGTTTTGTCAGTCAACAGAAGATAGTGTCGACACCACCACCACCAGTAGTGGGGGGATTTCCGAATGTGAGGAATGTACCAGTCCCTATAGCCGTTGTGAAAACGCAAGAAGAGATTGAGTATATAGGGATCACTTTGAGTTTTTCGTACGACTAGTCGTTTTGTTTGAAATGACTGTCACGAAATGCATGAAGAACTGCAAATAGTATGCTTTGAATCGCCGATTTAAGGCATTCCAGCTTCGCTTTGTTTTTGCGATTGAAACGGCGTTTTTGGTGAGGAGCGGGCTTTGTTTTGCTACAATTGGTGGGTAAAAATAAGCTTTGCTTATTTTTATGATGGAAGCAGCGATTTTGGAAGGGTGTGGAAAAAGGCCCTCTGTGTAGAGACGTTTTTTGTGAGGCTTACAATCACGGGCCTTGGAGAGGAGAAGCCTTCTGATTTTTTGTCATGGATAAAAACAAGTTAGAGTCGTGGATAAAAACAAGCTTCACTTGTTTTTGCTATAGAAGCGGCGATTCTGGAAGGGTACGGAAAAAGGCACTTTGTGCAGAGACGTTTTTGATGAGGCTTATAATCACAGGCTTTGGATAGGCGAAGCCTTCTGATTTTTTGTCATAGATAAAAATAAGCTAGAGTCGTGGATAAAAACAAGCTTCACTTGTTTTTGTGATAGAAGCGGCGATTCTGGAAGGGTGCGGAAAAAGGCCCTTTGTGTAGAGACGTTTTTTGTGAGGCTTACAATCGTGGGCTTTGCTCTAGCTTTGCCTTGGCAAAGCCTTCTACGAATACCTCTCAACATTTCGCGCCCTTAAAATCGAGAGCTTTGCTCCAGCAAAGCCTTCCACGAACGCCTCCAAACATGAGCAAGATAACCTCCCCTGACCTTCCCCCAAAAGAGTGGACAGTCCACTTTACATTATGGAGGAAGAAAACATGGAAACAAACACTATCAAGGCGTCAGCTAAACGCTATGATGAACAATTTAAGAAGGATACGGTAGACTACTGGATCAAAAATAAGCTTTTGGCAAAAGAGGTCAGTGAAGCTTTTGAGGTATCTGAAACTACACTCTATAAATGGCGTAGGAAATATGAGTTTAATAACTCGGATCCTAATCGTTCTATAGAGGCGGAATTATCTAGGCTTCGCAAAGAGTGTTCTGAACTTCGTCAAGAAAGGGATATCTTAAAAAAGTCGGTAGCCATTTTCATAAAACCACAGAAATGAAGTTTCAATTTATTCAGAAACATCGCTCCTCATTTCCCGTGCAGAAAATGTGCTCTTTATTAACGATTTCAAGGAGCGGTTTTAATGTTTGGGTAAAACATAAAACAAGTAAAAGGGCTTTCGAGACACAAAAACTTGAGAATATGATTAGAAAGATTTTTCATAAGTTTAAGGGTATTTATGGCTCTCCAAGGATTACGTCAGAATTGCATGGGATGTAAGGTTTCAGAAAATAGAGTAGCTAAAGTTATGAGAAATATAGTGACCTTCCCCCAAAAGAGTGGACAGTCCACTTTACATTTATGGAGGAAGAAAACATGGAAACAAACACTATCAAGGCGTCAGCTAAACGCTATGATGAACAATTTAAGAAGGATACGGTAGACTACTGGATCAAAAATAAGATTTTAGCAAAAGAGGTCAGTGAAGCTTTTGAGGTATCTCAAACTACACTCTATAAATGGCGTAGGAAATATGAGTTTAATAACTCTGATCCTAATCGTTCTATAGAGGCGGAATTATCTAGGCTTCGCAAAGAGTGTTCTGAACTTCGTCAAGAAAGGGATATCTTAAAAAAGTCGGTAGCCATTTTCATAAAACCACAGAAATGAAGTTTCAATTTATTAAGAAACATCGCTCCTCATTTCCTGTGCAGAAAATGTGCTCTTTATTAACAATTTCAAGGAGCGGTTTTAATGTTTGGGTAAAACATAAAACAAGTAAAAGGGCTTTCGAGACACAAAAACTTGAGAATATGATTAGAAATATTTTTCATAAGTTTAAGGGTATTTATGGCTCTCCAAGGATTACGTCTGAATTGCATGATATGGGATGTAATGTTTCAGAAAATAGAGTAGCTAAAGTTATGAGAAATATAGGACTTTCTGCCCAAATTAAGCCTAAATTCAAGGTTCTGACTACAAATTCAGCTCATGCTTACCCTATTTCTAAGAACCTACTAGGACAGGAATTTAATATCCTTGAACCTAATAAGGTCTGGGTTTCTGATATCACTTACATTAAATCAGCCGTAGGTTGGTTATATCTATGTGTGATACTTGATTTATGTAGCAGAAAAATAGTTAGTTGGTCTCTTACAGATCACATGAGAACAGAAATGGTCATAGAAGCTTTGGACAGAGCCGTTACTCAAAATAAGCCCTCAAAATGAGCCTAAGGAAGGGTTTGATTTTTCATTCTGACAGGGGAAGTCAATACGCGAGTTATCAATTTAGGAGCAAGCTTGATAAATATAGATTTGTATCAAGTATGAGCCGCAAAGGTAACTGCTATGATAATGCTGTTGCGGAGTCTTTTTTTGGGAGTTTGAAAATAGAGGAGGTACATAAAAATACATATCTAAATATATTTGAAGTTAGGAGAAATATTTTTGAGTATATTGAGGTATTTTATAATAGGCCTATAAATAGAAAACATTCATTTTTAGGATATAAGAGTCCTATCAAATTTGAGGAAGAATACTATGCTGCTTAATGAAAAAAAAGCTAAAAAGGACTGTACTAAATATTGGGGGAAGGTCAAACAGGCGAAGTTGGGGAGGCGTTCGGTGGAAAGCTTTGCTATCGCAAAGCCCTCGATTTTAAGGGCACGAAAAAGCCAAGGCTGGTGCGAAATACTGGGAGGCGTTCATGGTAGGCTTTGCTGAAGCAAAGCTCATGATTTTAAGGGCGCGAAAAAGGCAAGGCTTCCACGTGGGAAACAAGTAAGGCTTATTTTATCCACAGTCTCTGGCTTATTTTATTCAAAGCCCGGTCCTCACAATAAACGCCCCTACACAAAAGGCCTTTTCCCGCACCCTTCCAGAATCGCCGCTTCCATCGCAAAAACGCAAAAACAAGTAAAGCTTGTTTTTATCCACAAAACTTGTTTTATCTACTCAAAGCCTGTTTCTACCCACCAAAGCCCGGTCCTCACCAGAATCGCCGCTTCAATCGTAAAAATAAGCAAAGCTTATTTTTACCCACCAATTGTAGCAAAACAAAGTCCGCTCCTCACCAGAATCGCCGCTTCTATCGCAAAAACAAGCAAATCTTGTTTTATCCACCAAATCTTGTTTTATCCACAAAGCTTGTTTTACCCACGAAGCCTGTTTTATCTACACAAAGCCCGTTTTTATCTAAAACCCGCACCCTTCCAGAATCGCCGCTTCCATCGCAAAAATAAGCAAAGCTTATTTTTATCGACTCTAACTTGTTTTTATCTACAAAGCCTATTTTTACCCACCAAAGCCCGGGCCTCACAAAAAACACCCCTACACAAAGGGCCTTTTTTCGATCCTCACCAGAATCGACGCTTCTATCACAAAAACAAGCAAAGCTTGTTTTTATCCACAAAGCTTGTTTTATCGACTCAAAGCCTGTTTCTACCCACCAAAGCCCGGGCCTCACAATGAACGCCCCTACACAAAAGGCCTTTTTCCGCACCCTTCCAGAATCGCCGCTTCCATCGCAAAAATAAGCGAAGCTTATTTTTATCCGCAAAGCTTGTTTTATCGACTCAAAGCCTGTTTCTACCCACCAAAGCCCGGGTCTCACAAAAAACACCCCTACACAAAGGGCCTTTTTTCGATCCTCACCAGAATCGCCGCTTCTATCACAAAAACAAGCAAAGCTTGTTTTTATCCACAAAGCTTATTTTATCGACTCAAAGCCTGTTTCTACCCACCAAAGCCCGGGTCTCACAAAAAACACCCCTACACAAAGGGCCTTTTTTCGATCCTCACCAGAATCGCCGCTTCCATCGCAAAAACAAGCAAAGCTTATTTTTATCCATCAAATCTTCTTTTCTACCCACCGAAGCCTGTTTCTACCCACAACTCTGGCTTGTTTTATCCACAAAGTCTGTTCTTATCCACCAAAGCTCACGATGAATCCCAGCCTATTTTCCCCTCTCTACTATGCTATCTCTGCCCCTTTATGATATCCCCGCAATCTGGTATGCTTGTATCGCCCTCATTGCTATTGATGTCATTGGTAGCGATGGTTTCTTCACAGCCAGCTCCGCTATAGAGCACGGCGGGCAACTGAGTCGTCGTTCCAAAGTCCCAGTTTCCCGTGGTTCCGCTAGTGCTGATTGTCCAGCCCGAAGTGGAGGTGAGGGCCGCTATTTGGCCGACTGTTTGAGACACACAAACGGAAGACGAACACGTATTACCACCGCCAATGCCATCGGTGCCAGAGCCATCCACAAAGTAGTTCCTTCCGTTTGTTACAGAACCAGCAGTACCAGCAAAAAAACCGATGAGCCCGCCGACATTACCCGTCCCCATCACAGCTCCCGTGGCATAGGAGTTACTTACAGAACCATCAGATCTCCCGAGGAGCCCGCCAACCTCACTACTACCCATCCCCGTCACATCTCCCGTAGCATAGGAGTTGCTTACAGAACTACCAGAATTCGAATCTCCGATGAGCCCGCCAATGTGATCCCTCCCCGTCACAGTTCCCATGGCATAGGAGTTGATTACAGAACCAAAAGAACGACCGATGAACCCGCCGACAGAATCCCCCATCCCCGTCACAGTTCCCGTGGTATAGGAGTTGCTTACAGAACCAGCAGAAGAAGAAGCCCAACCGATGAGCCCGCCGACATTATTCCCCCTCCCCGTCACAGCTCCCGTGGCATAGGAGTTGCTTACAGAACCTCTAACCTGCCCGATGAGCCCGCCAACCTCACTATTACCCACCACATAGGCATCTGTCACGCCTATATTCTTAATCTCAGCACTAGTGCCGGTATAGCCAAACAGGCCTACGTTGTTCGTAGTCTCACGCTTGATGTAGAGGTTGGTGATTTTATGGCCGGCCCCATCGAAGCTACCAGTGAAGGCAACATTATTATTATTAGCTATATATCTCCCTATGGGCGTAAAGCCCCGACAATTAGCTATAGCTCCATTGTTACCATTGTAGGCGACGCAATTAGAGGCGCCCTCGCCCCGGCTGGGGCTGGCGTCGATGTCATTACCCAAGCGGTAGTGTTTAGCTAGGCCGTTTTTGACGGCTTTGAGTTCGGCATAGGTGGTGATCATGATGGGGTTACTTGGAGCATTGTTAGTAGTGGGACCCGGACCATTGTTAGTAGTGGGAGGCGGATCCTTGAATCTAATGGGACCCGATGGGGGCACTTTTCTATTTTCAGAACCACAAGCAGAATAAAGTAAAATGGAGAGTATTGGGATCGTGAAGAAGGCCAGAGTTAGGTTTTGTTTACAGCCCCGCGAGACAGGGGATAGCATACGTTTAGTCACGCTGGTTCCGATAGTTTTCATACGATTGACCTCTTTTTTTGCACGTTGCAGAGACGATTGAGCACTACGACACGCCTGAGCGAATTGTATTGTGGGTGGTCCCGTGGGTCCTTTGGGTACTGTAGGTTCCGCGTCTGAGGCACCGCCGTCGCTATTGCTACAGGCTGGATGTCGGGGTAAATATCAGCGAATAAATGGAGACTGTGCTGTCACGCAGGCAGCGTGCTATTTCATTCGCTATTTTGTCAATTCTTTTTTTATAAGCGCTCCCAAAAAATGGTGTATATGGTGGGCGTTCTTAATGGAAAGCTTTGCAAAGAGAGCTTTGCTGGAGCAAAGCTCTCGGTTTTAAGGGCGCGAAAAAAGCAAGGCTTCACGTGGGAAACAAGCGAAGCCGGGAGGCTCTCGGTTTTAAGGGCGCGAAAAAGGCGGGTTACACATGGGAAACAAGCGAAGCTGGGAGGTTCTCTTGGTAGCTTTGCGAGTGGAAAGTTTGCCTATGTAGTTAAGCTTGAAAAAGGCACTATATTAAGAAAATGCCATAACCCATATTTCCTTTTTTAAGGAAATATTAGTCAGATATTGCGGAATAAATTTAAGCCAAGAAAAAGCTTTTAGCAATTTTCTCATATTAAAGCCAGCACCTAGTAAAACCGCATACATCTTATCACCTTCTTGCGTTAAGAGGTGATTTCGTCGTACACCTCCATCATTCTTCATGTGACCAATGATGGGTTCAATAGCGGCTCTTCTTTTCATCCACTTGCGTAAACTACGTTTCATTTTTTTCTTCCTCTTTGCGCCAACAATGTGAACTGTTATCCCATCTTTAACTTTCGCTCCTCTATAACCTCTATCCACAAAAACTTCTTTTACACTTAATGAATTGGGTAAAAACCTTTCTACCTGTTCTATGGCCGATGGTAATGTATGCCCATCAAAAGGATTACCATGTTTTGCCATCGCGCCTAAAACAAAGTTACCTTGACTACTTGTCACGTAACTTGCCTTACATCCAAATTCATACTTCTTATGCGTTTTTCCTTTAGAGATACATTCTACTTCCGGTGCATGTAAACTATAAACTTTGTTTTTGCTATCCTTGGTTTGATCGTAAAGACGGTGAAGAAGACACAAAGAAGATTCATAATTTTTATGTAAGTCTATAGAATGTAATTTACGCTCTACATCCCGTAAAACACGGCCAAAATAGGTTTTTAAGCTCTTTTGCTCACGCCTTGCAAGTCTGTATTTACGTCCTCTAAAGTATCGGTTCTGCATTAATAATGACTTTTTAGATAAACGAGAATAACTTTGGCGAAGACGAATATTATTTCTCTTAGCCAGTTCTGACAAATATTGTAAAGCTTTAAAATATAGTTTACCATCTGTTGGATATGTAATGGCCTTTTCCTGAACTGTTGTATCTACATTTACTTTTTGGACATGATGTCTACGCAGTAATTTATTAGAAAGAGCACAACGAATTGTTTCTTCTAAAAGCTTTTCTATCCCTCCCTTTAGATTTTATACGCTTACGCCATCTGCTTAATGTGCTGTGATTGATCACAAGGAGCTTCCTGCTGGAATTCTTGGTATCCGCAAAAGTATTGCCAATAGACATTTTGAACCCATTTATCTAAAACAGTTTCATCACTTTCATTAAATGTGGCTTTTAAGTAATGCAGTCCTACCATCAAGCGGGTTAACTTGGCTGGGCGGCCGTTGTCAGGACAATAGAGTTTACCAAATTCAGTATCAAACTTTTCCCAATCTATTTTCTGAGCTAAACAAAATAAGGGCTCATTATGATTGAGCATACCTTCCAAATTCGTCTTAAACAAGTCTCTTTGATAATCATTTTTTTTTTGAGCTAACATAGGGAACCTCTGAAAAATAATGCTTGAAAAACACAAGCTTTTGAACACCTTTTCGCAAAACCTTGCGATTATGGGTACTACTTTTTACTTCAGAATAGCTTATAAATGCGAAATATCCATAGTATTCTGGTTTTTCAAGGCTGACTATGTAAGGGAGGCTTTGCTGGAGCAAAGCCCCAATTTTAAGCACACGAAAAAGGGAAGGCTCCACATGGGAAACAGGCGAAGCTGGGGAGGCTTCGTGGTAGGCTTTGCGAGTGGAAAGTTTGCCTATGTAAGGGAGCCTTTGCTGGAGCAAAGCCCCGACTTTAAGGGCGCGAAAAAAGCAAGGCTTCACATGGGAAACAAGCGAAGCTGGGAGGCTCTCAAAGAGAGCTTTGCGTTGGCAGGGTTGCTCATGTTGGGAGGTATTCGTGGTAGGCTTTGCATCGTAGTAGGCTTTGCTTAAGCAAAGCCCCTGATTCTGAGGGCGCGAAAAAAGCAAGGCTTCACATGGGAAACAGGCGAAGCTGGGAGGTTCTCTTGGTAGCTTTGCGTTGATAGGGTTTCCTATGTAAAGAGAGTTTACCTGTGGTAGGCTTTGCTGGAGCAAAGCTCTCGATATTTAAGGGCGCGAAAAAGGCAAGGCTCCTCGTGGGAAACAAGCGAAGCTGGGGAGGCTCTCAAAGAGAGCTTTGCGTTGGCAGGGTTGCTCATGTTGGGAGGTATTCGTGGTAGGCTTTGCTGGAGCAAAGCTCTCGGTTTTAAGGGCGCGAAAAAGACAAGGCTGGTGCGAAATGTTGGGAGGCGTTCGTGCTAGGCTTTGCGAGTGAAAAGTTTGCCTATGAAAGAGAGCTTTGCTGGAGCAAAGCTCTCGATTTTAAGGGCGCGAAAAAGGCGAGGCTGGTGCGAAATGTTGGGAGGCGTTCGTGGTAAGATTTGCTGAAGCAAAGCCCCCGATTCTGAGGGCGCGAAAAAGGCGAGGCTTGCTCATGTTGGGAGGCGTTCATGGAAAGCTTTGCGAGTGGAAGGCTTCTCCCATCCAAAGCCCGTGAGTGTAAGCCTCACAAAAAGCGCCCCTACACAAAGGGCCTTTTTCCACTCCCTCCCAGAATCGCCGCTTCCATCGCAAAAACAAGTGAAGCTTGTTTTTATCCACACAAAGCCTGTTTTATCTACACAAAACCCGTTTTTATCTAAAACCCGCTCCCTCACCAGAATCGCCGCTTCCATCGTAAAAATAAGCAAAGCTGGTTTTATCCACACAAAGCCTTTTCTGAATATCTTAACAAGGTTAAAAATTTGCTATTAGTAAACTCGGGATATTCCTTTAAAAATTTTTCTTATAGCGGGTGGCGTCTATTATGCTCTATATCCATCAAGTGAGTTTTACTGATATTCATATAGTCACATATCTTACTTATGCTTTTACCAACTTCCCTTCTACTATATTTTCTAATAGACTTTCTAAAAATACTTCCAAATGTCTTCATTACATATGATTCGCTAATCATTTCCCCTTTACAGGGGAAGTCATCTGTAATATACAGCATCCATGGCCGTCAGAACAAAAGTCAGAGCAGGTGTCAGACCCAAGCGACCAGCCCTTCCTTTTATCGCACCTGAAGAACATTATGCTACCAAGGCCGATGTTGCTGATCTAAAAACAGAGCTGAAGGGAGATATAGCCAATCTCAGAACAGAACTAAAGTCAGACATTGCAAATTCCAAAGCCCAGATCATCATGTGGGTGGCTGGTCTACAGTTGGCGAGCATTGGCATCATAATCGCTGTTTTGAAGTAGTGATTTTTGGCATCAGCTTATCTATAAATATTTTATTTCTGATTTTTGCCCTGCCCCACTGCTTAAAGAAAAATGCTGTAGTTGCTTCCTGACACTGTTTTTTAATATCTAAAACCCATTCTTTTTTCATTTCTCTTGGATTAGGACCGCTTTCCCCGTCGACATCACCCAGTTAATGCCTTGATAATTTTATTTTTGCTATTTCTTTCTTTTTTGACTAGTTGTTCGTAAGAGTCGAACGCCAGTCAAACTTCTCTTGAAGAGGATGTCCCTGAGATGTCTCTATGCGCTATCGGTAAGGCAGAAATCTTTAAAAAGATGTACGCTAACGGCAATAGCCAGACGACACACCTCTCCTTTCCCAACACAACGTCGCTCTTCCATTTTTGACCCCCGCCACAGAAGAATTTTTAGGTCGCATAGGGTTATTGTTTCTTTTTTAAGAGTATCTGACGCTCAATTTCAAAGATTTTTTCTGGTATTTTTTCTTTTCCTAGTTTCTTTTTGTCATTTTCTCTGATAAAAAGATCTTTCCCGTGCTTTTCTAGGGCAGATGTGGTATGGATGTTTTTTAAGCCAATGAGCTGGAATTGTATAATGCCATATTGAGAGGAAGGGCCCTCTGATTTCCGCAGAACACGAGAAATAGCTCCCACAGTATCACCAGAAATAGCTGGTTGGGTGTGATAGCCTTCTGTATAACCCATATCCCAAATCATGTTTTCTGTGGTATCACGACCGGCTAAGCCCACCAGCCAAGCAAAGACTAGGCCCCCATAAACGATGGGCTCTCCACTCATTTTACCAGAAAGCCCTTGGGAGTAAATACGGTCATAGTGAAGGGGATGGGTATTTCCTAAACGATAGGTCCAAGGGACATGTTCATCCGTTATGGTGCGCATATTTTTGTGTACAATGGTCATACCCTCTGAAAAGTCTTCATAATAGGTGTTTTTACCGGTATAGCTTTCCATTTCAGAAGGATTTTTTATATCGGGAAGTTCGATATCCTTTGCTTGGAGTTGTGTAAAAGGGATGTTTGGCTGATTGGTATTTACAGACCTTGTTGATTTACCGGGAGAAATCATGATTTTTCGTTCGTATTGAATCACGACTTTTCCATTTTGATTCAACCCAATGGTACTGACGTGGACTATCCCGGGTTTGCCTTCTCCTCGTTCTCTCTTGGAAAGCACTTTAGTACGGGCACAAAGGCTATCGCCCGGATATACAGGATAAACAAAGCGTACGTTATAATAACCGAGATTAGCTATAGCCTTTTCTGAATTATTCTGAACCCCTAAGGACAGTACTATATTAAAAACTTGGAGAGGGGAAACCAGTAGGTCAGAAAAACCATGGGCTTGGGCGTAGGGTGCAGACAAGAACAAGGGAGAGGCTTCATGAAAGCTTGTGGAAAATTCCTGTGCAAAGGAACGATCAATTGTAAGGCCACGGGGATGTAGAAAAATATCACCTTCATTAAAATCTTCTAATAGGCGACCATACTCTGGTTTGCGAGTATTGGCTTCCTCATAATCTAGGCTTGGTGACAATTCTATAAATTCTTCTAGCTGAATCTTTCCCATAAAATCTATGAGGCCACCGTTTTACTCTATTTTTCTGTGTCCATCATTTTGAGTATTATTATTGTCCAGCCCTCCTATAGCTTTGTTCTACAAGTTTGATTATTTTTGGTGTCAATCCGTACAATTCATAGACCAATGCGTCAATCTGCTTGTTCAGTATATATATTTTTTGCTGGTAGTTCTTGCGATCGCTTACAGCTGTACTTGCGTTGACTTTTTTTTGTATGTCGAGCATTTGATCGACAAGGGCAATCATTTCATTGTGTTGCTTTCTTTGTTCTTTATGAAAATTGATTTTAACAATGGGGAGTTGAGATAGACCAGCTTTGCGTATTTGTGGTTGTTTCCCTTTGCCAGTAATGATAATATTTTCGACTACAGCATAGTTAGTGAGCAGTTTAGAGTTCAATAACCCAAGTAAAAATTTTATAGAATATTGATTTTCTAGTTTATTTAGTACAAACATACTATAGGGAGAAACACAAGTGTACCGGGAATAGGAAGCAATAATAGCGTTCGCACTTTGCCTAACAAATATTTTTTCTTGTTTGAACCTTTTTATATTACCAAGCACAACAATATTTCTGTTCCCTTTTTTTTTGTTAGTACTGTTGATCTCTTCTACCAGCCTTTGCGAAAAATGGATGTAGTTGGAAGATGCCCAAGCTATCTGTTGGTACTTGTATTTAAGAGTTGAAGTTTGGAGTATGGGTAAGTCGTTTTTTGTTTTGTTTGTTTTAGATAAGAATAGATTTGCAGATCCTCCAATATTGACGCCTGTTTTAATGTTCATCAGCTCACCAATGGGAATCGTTTTATGTAAAGAGAAGTACTGTTTTTGGGGTAATGCAAAACGATATTTTGAATCAGCTAATAAACTAGCTTGGGACACGCTTCCTGTATTTTTCTCTAGCCCTTCTTTGAAGTGAATTACATTTTCCGTGATTTGCTTTTTATTTTTTAAAGAAATTTTCTCTAGTGTGAATATAATTTGTCCGCTCTTTACTCCCTCAAAAGATTGTAAACCTTTTACAATTTCTCGCACCTTGGTTTTTTCTAGTACATATTGCCGGATAGCTTGAAAAGCATCTGTGTCTATATTCATGTCAACAATTTGACTAAATAAACCATTGTTTTTCAAAAGACGAATTCCTTTTTCTATAAAAAACATGACGAGATTCAATCGCCCACTTGCATTTGAATACTTTATAAAATCATAATATTTTTTATAATAAGAAAATTTGTCGTTATCTTCTTTTGTATATTGCGAGTGTCGCGAATAATAACTCACATAAGGTGGATTTCCTATTATAATATCAAAACCTCCTGATTTTATAATATCAGGAAAGCCGGCTGGGCCATTCCAATCAAATGGATAGATATTTTCTACATCATCTCTGTATAGAGCCGTTTGTTCTTTTTTCTTTTTTTCTGTAAAATAATCATTAGCAATTAAGGCATTCCCACATTGAATATTATTCTCTAGGTTGGGTAAGGTGTGTTGGTTATATTTTTTTTTTGAGTTGAATATATTTTTTCCGACTAGGTTTTCTGACTCACCCTCCAGTAATTTTACCAAAAGGGAAATCTGATTAATTTGTACGGCCTGCCGGTCCATATCTATACCATGTATATTATGCAGGAGTATGTTTATCTTTTCCTCTAGGGTTAGCTTATAGACATTTTCATGATCCTTCGCAAGCATTGCTTTGTATCGATTTGTTTGTTTGGTATATTCAGAAAGATACCAATCTAGAAGAAATTGATAAGCCCCTAATAAAAATGAACCAGTACCACAGGAAAGATCTAGTATTTTTAGTTTTTTGGCTTGAGAGGGTGTTTTGTTTTTGAACAGTTCTCCCACTGTATTTTTTACGATATAGTTTACGATATAACTAGGTGTGTAATACACGCCATTTGTTTTTCGTGTGGTCTGTATGTTTTTTTCTGTCTTTCGGGTGGAATGCCTTTTTGTATAATAGGCAACTTCACCTCTGAATTTTTCGTGGGCTTGCCCTATAATATCAAATGAAATTTCAGAGAAGACATAGGGGCTTTTCCAGTCATAAAGTGCATCAATGATTTTACGTAACGCTTCATTGTGGATATTTAGTTTATTGTGGATATTTAGTTTATGGTAAATTGGATGAATACTCTCCGCATCTTTTTTATTTTTTTGTGTCTTCTGCTGGAATAAAAAAAAATCGCAATTGTATTGTTCACCTGCCTTTTTACAAAGCTTGCAGAGCTCTCCATAAATATTTGTACTGGTTAGCAATCTTTTGATTTGTTCTTTAGGTGCAACAGGTGCGATCTTTCGATCTTCACAAATGCGTAAAAAAATGATGGGACTAATGATTACCTGAGCTAGATGACTACATTCGTTTAGATGGATACCTGTATTGCAAAAAAGAATATTCTGAGTCAAATCTTTTCGCCATTTTTCTATTTGAATCAGGAAATCTTGATTAACGGTAATTGTGTTTTTCTTTTTTCTTTTTTTGGGAGGGATTAAAAGTAAATTTTTCTGCAAAGGACCCCTATAGACCGCATCCATTGCCTTTTCTATGACTTCCCCTGCTTGCTCCGTCATTTTCTTTGTTGTTTTCCCTCCCGTTTCTATTTTTTTCTTTGAAAAAATTCTGTAAATTTCTTCCCATTTTTTGATATAGTCTTTGTAGGTATAATGAGCTACCCGAGCAACAGAAGAATTGTCAGTGTACTTTGGTTTGATGCGACAATCATATATAGAAAATTCTGCAAAATTGGTCAACACACTCATCACAAGTTTTGCAGACCAAGCATGGCGACGCAGTTGAAAAACAGGACATAGGTCACTTTGAATAGATGAGACAGGCTTTTTTGTATCCAAAAAAAAATGATTTTCTCCACCAAGACGAAAACGATAGTTAGGGGCTACTTGATAGCTTGTATCTCGTATGGAAAGTTTTTGCAATACAACATCTGTAGTGTTTTCTGTTTTATTTTTTGTGTTATGAATATCCCAACCTAAAGCCATGAAAAAAGGTTCCACAAATTTTATGCGTATCTCTGCTTCTTGATATTCTTTTTGATTTATGTAGTTATTCCGTTCCGTTTCAAATTTTTCTACGAGCTCTTTTATGATTTCAGGTGCATACATCAGAAAAACACTTGCTCTTTTATATATAGGAATAATAACAAGAAAAAAAATTGCGTATACTTTGCTATATGGCTATTTTTATTATAAATTGTAGCTAGCATTTATTGGTTGCTTGTGTTGTCTTTTGTTTCCTTTTGGTTTCTTCTTACTTTTCCTTTTAGAAAATCATGCCGTTTACTTTTCAAACACAAAAGTTTTCTAAAAATTCATCCCCCGCTTCATCATCCAAAGAAAAAATCAGCTCTGAACTTTTAGAAAACTTAAATCCCATCCAGAGCAATGTGGTAAAACATAAGGAAGGGCCTCTTTTGATTGTGGCGGGTGCTGGCTCGGGAAAGACGCGAGTGATTACTCATCGTATTGCTTATTTAGTACGCATTCATGATATCGCTCCTTGGAATATTGCTGCTGTCACTTTTACAAATAAAGCTGCTCAAGAAATGCGTGCTCGCTTGCAGTATTTGCTTGGTCCTATGGCACAAAGCGTCTTTGTACGAACCTTTCATTCCCTAGGTCTCTATATTATTAGTCGTCATCCAGAGTTAGCTGGATTGAAATCAGGCTTTTCTGTCATAGATCAGACCGGGCAACAAAACTTGATCAAAAGCATCTTAAAAGAGGAAGGACTGTACCAAAACTTTATGGAACCCCTTTCTGTTACTTCTCAAATCAATAAAGCACGCGATGGCATGCTTTCTCCTAAGGGGCTAAGAAACTCAGATAGAGCCTACAGTGAAGAAATTAGCCATGTTTATGCTATATATATACGTCGTTTACGAAAAAACAACAGTGTAGATTTTGCTGATCTTCTTTATGAAACAGTGCGGTTTTTTGAAAAAAATGCAGAAGTTCGCAAACACTATCAAAGGCTTTGGCGTTATTTTATGATAGACGAATACCAAGATACAAACCATGTTCAGTATCTATTGGGTCGCTTCATTGCAGAAGAACACAAAAATATTATGGTTGTCGGTGACGACGATCAATCTATTTATTCTTGGCGTGGGGCA
The DNA here is from genome assembly GCA_965261955.1 of Leptonemataceae bacterium. Lineage (GTDB taxonomy): Bacteria > Spirochaetota > Leptospiria > Leptospirales > Leptonemataceae > JABAAI01. The sequence continues at coordinate 64,214 of CBDHEM010000013.1, read as the reverse complement.
GATATCCAAAATATTCTTAACTTTGAAAAAGACTATCCCACAGCTAAAATCCGAAAACTCGAAGAAAACTATAGAAGCTCTTCTCCCATACTAAAGGTAGCCTCCTCTTTAATCGCTCATAATAAAGAAAGAAGACCTAAGACACTCTTTTCCAGTCGACCATCGAATCAGCAGGCTGTTTTTTTACACTCTTTCCAAAATGAAGCAGAGGAGGCTTGGGGTACCATACAAAATATTCTACACTATCAAAGCCAAGGTATACCTCTAGATGAAATGGCGATTTTCTATCGAACAAATGCTCAGTCTCGTATATTTGAAAGGATTTTGCGTGAGCGTCAGTTACCCTATGTAATTGTAAATGATATAGGATTTTACGCTAGAAAAGAAATCAAAGATATACTAGCCTACTTGAATGTGATTATAAATCCAGAAGATGATTTGAGTCTAGAGCGTATTATCAATGTACCTACAAGGGGGATAGGGAAAACTAGTCTGAAGCGCTTGAAAGCCCTCGCTTTGAGTCGTAATCAAAGTTTGCTAGAGTGCTTGGCTACAGCTTCTGAAGTACCTGAGTTCCGTGCTCCCAAAAAAATTCTTTCACTTTACAAACTCTTTCGATCTTGGCATAAACTTTATAAAGAGGAAGACCTATTGCCTAGTGCCCTTGTGGAACGTGTGATAGAAGAGTCTTTGTATTGCAAGTCTCTCACAGACGAAATTTCCCATGAAGCTGCCGGTCGTTTAGAAAATATTTATGAGCTCTTAACATCCTTGCGAGAATATGAAAACGAATGTCAAACGAAACTAGCCAATGCTTATATCTATGATGGAGAACCTCTGGATTATGACCCAGAAAAAGCAGATACCCTTATAATAAAGCCTAGCTTAAGAGATTTTTTACAACGTATTACTCTTGATGCAAACGAAGAGGCAGGAAAAAAAGAAGCTTCCCAATATTTGTACTTAATGACTCTACATAATGCTAAGGGCCTTGAGTTTACTTGTGTATATTTGTGTGGCTTGGAAGAAGGCTATCTTCCCCATAGTCTATCACTAGAAGATGGTACCGAAGAAGAAGAAAGGCGTTTGCTATATGTGGGAATCACACGAGCTCGAGAATATTTACATTTGAGTTATGCCAGACAAAGAGGAATTTTTGGGTCTTTGCAGATGCGTCAAGTTTCGTCTTTCGTTGATGAGATAGATAAGGATGTCCTCACTTATTCGTTTAATGCCAATAAAATTCCCAGCTCATCATCTAGCCGGTCGAATCAAGTTAAAACAACAAAGTCAAAAAAAACCACTCCGACTCAAATAGAAGTGTATTCTACTGGAGAAAATATTTTTCATGAAAAATATGGGAAGGGAGTCATTCTGAAAATAGAAGCGATGCCCATCGGTCAAAAATTGAGTATACGATTTGTAAAAGATGAAGCGGTGAAACTTTTTTTAAGTCAGTACACGCCCCTCTCTAAAATACAATAGATCTCATCCTGCAAAAAGATAACATCGTATGGTCAGATTACCATCTGCTTTACCCCCATAAAAACGCCCGATTTTCTGAATTGCAATCCCCTTGTGATATCTCTATGTATAATAGACACCGGTTTTTCCTATGCAAGCTTCCCAAGAAATCCACAACCGTGTCGAAATTTTTGACGCCCCTTGTCTGTTGAATATTTGATTCCAATAAGTGGATACTGGAGAAATAAGGTATATTTTATAGCTATTCTATTCCATTCTATTCTGGGGCTGATTGTTTTCCTGTCTCGAAAATAAGTAGTTTTCATATTTTGTACAGTTGATTTTGCTCTCCTTAATTTTTTATAGATTTAAAATATATTATGAGATTTTTGCAAAATGCAAAAAACCAAGGAATGAACCGTTTAGAATGCTCCATATCGGTGTTTCACGGCACTTTCATGGCACTTTATTTGCAATTATTTACGCTTTACAATAGTCCCATTAGTCGCTTAGCCTAACGGGCGTTCCTATGGTTGAAGTTCTCTCTATACTCAAATATACCCAAGTTACCGGAAAAAATAGCAACAGAGCGGAATAGCCAACGAGGACTCTATCGCCCAACGACGCCTCACCTCTCTATTTTTTACTTGAAAGTTCTTTCAGAATTTTTCGATTAGCCTCAATACCGAGATCTTGCATACTCAAGGCACCTATACGATCTTGAGAGCTAAAGGTAGAATCGACTCTTTCCATACTCAAGTTTTCCGGCTCATAGGTACCGTGAAGGGCATCCGTTTTGAGTATGGTATAGTCATCCCCTCTGCGTAAATCTAGGGTGACCGTACCACAAATAGGATGGGCTAAAAATCGACACAGAGCATCTCTGATAAGCAATGCTTCTGGATCGTACCAACGCCCTTCATAGAGAAAATGTGCCAAACGACGGCCTTCTGTAAAATACAAATCTAGCATGTTTTCATTATGAGTAGCAGCAAGCAAGCGTTCATAACAAATATGTAAAAGGGCCATGCCCGGTGCTTCATAAATCCCTCGACTTTTTGCTTCAATTACACGGTTTTCGATTTGGTCACTCATGCCTAGACCATGTCGACCACCAATCGCATTGGCTAACAAAAGAAGCTCCACTTTGTCCGGTATCTCTTTACCGTTGATCCCAACGGGAAGACCTTCAGAAAATTCTACACTCACCGTTTCTTTTGCAATGGCTAGCTCTTCTTTCCAATGAGGAATGCCCATAATGGGCTCCACAAGGTACAAACTCTTTTCTAGATACTCTAGCTCTTTCGCTTCATGAGTCGCTCCTAGTATATTTGCATCCGTACTATAGGCTTTGGGAGCACTCATGGAGTAAGGCTTGTTGTGTTTTTCTAGATAACTTGACATTTCTTCACGTCCACCTAACTCACTCACAAAATCTTCATCTAACCAAGGCTTATATATTTCTAAATCTGGATTAGCAAGAACTCCATAGCGATAGAAACGCTGAATGTCATTTCCTTTGTGTGTACTTCCATCTCCAAAAATAGTCACTTGATCTTTTTTCATGGCCTCGATTATAGCCAGCGTTGTCACAGCACGACCCAAAGGAGTTGTATTGAAATATTTACGTCCCCCACTTTGTATATGAAAAGCACCACACTGAATAGCGAGCATACCCTCTTGAACTAAAGCCTCACGGCAATCAAGAAGGCGGGCCTGTGTAGCCCCATGGTCACGAGCCTGTTGAGGGATTTCTTCTATGTTTTTTTCATCTGGCTGAGCTAAATCGGCCGTATAAGAATATACTTTGAGATCACGCTGACTCAACCAAAGAAGGGCCGTACAAGTATCCAAACCCCCAGAAAAAGCAATACCAATGGATTGAGAAGCCGGTGGACATTTTGAGTAAATACGTCCCATAATAGATCAAAAATATTTTGATAAATAAAATAAAGCCATCATTTTTTTAAGAGTGGCAATATTTTTCTGAAAAACATATCTCGATTTCATAAGAAATTGATGTGAATGTAAAACTCCAAAATATATCTGCACTTTTTTATTCTTTGCCGATACTATAGGCATATGTTGCGAATAGTAGAGGAAAGAAGTATCCAAGAAGAATTGTGTATCCATTATAAACTAACCATTAGAAGTGCCAATTCCTCTATCGAGAAGGCTTTCCAAGCCCTTACGGATAGAAACACCATTGATGAATGGGGAGGTGGCCCTTCCCGCGTCCAAGCAAAAGTACACGGCATAATTTCTTTTTGGGACGGGGAAATGCATGGAACCATTCGAGAAATAGAAAGCCCTTCTTTATTGGTACACACAATACGACATGTCCAATGGGAGGCATCTCATATTGATTCTATGGTCACATGGCATCTAACCCCTCTAACAAAGGGGATTTGCATAGAAATGAAACACTCCGGTCTACCCACACAAAAACTCCTAGAAATGCAGGATGAAATTTGGGCAGCTTCGTTTCTAGGTCCCTTAAAAGCCTCTCTATAAATAGAAAAGATCATTTTTCTGGCAATGACTCGCCAAAATCACAACAAAGAATAGTAACTCTCAGCTCTTTGTTTTTCTTTATAAAGCTCTCCAAAAGAAGGAATATTCCCGTCACGCTCAATACTAGTTGGCAATGGACCCACATGCTTGAGTGCATAGAAAAAAAGCTCCCAAACAGCTTCACTAATGGCCTGCCCATGAGAGTCCAGTAAATAATCATCAAAGGCATCGTACCCCGCCAAGTGATATTGCGCTACATACTCTTTCGATAACTTTCCAAAAAAATCGAAAGCATCCCTTCTGAAATTGAAGGCATTTACATAAATATTATTGATATCCAAAAGAAGTCGACAATTTGCTTTCTCACAAAGGAGGTTCAGAAAGTCAACCTCCTCCAATTCAGAGTACTTAAATTCTATATAAGAAGAAATATTTTCCACAAGTATCTGCTCTCCCAAAAAATTTTGAACAGCATCTATGCGCTCACTCAAGTATTGCACGACTTCTCTTGTGTAAGCTAAAGGCAAAAGGTCATGATGATAAATACCATCAACGGCACTCCAGCAAAGATGATCTGAGATCCATTTTGCTTTACATTCATTTTTAAGAGTACGCACCTCTTTTAAGTAGGAAAAATCTAATGGGTCAGGAGAACCTAAATTCATTCCAACACAATGTAAAGTTAGTGGATAAGAAGCAAAAAGATTTTGGAGTATATTCTCATTTCTTTTGGTGTAAGGGCGAAAGTTATCAAATAGAATCTCAAACCAAGCAACCTCTGGCAATTTTTGTAATATATGTTGGGTATGTGGCTGGCGTAGACCAAGCCCCACGCCAGTAACACCATCACAAACTACCATCACAACTTACTATCACAAATCACCATCACAAATTACCATCAGAATAGAGCGTACACTCTCTCATTTCGAAAATCAGGATATTTTTTCGTGAGGGGACTTTGCTAAATATAAACAAATGTAAATGGAGTCCCATGAAAAAAGCGCCATGAAACACCATGAAATACCGATTTAAAGCATCTCAAAAGGTTCACTTCCTTTTTTTTATATTTCGTAACAGTCCAATGAGTCACAAAACAGATGAGCCCAAAGTAAAATAGAGTCGTTGTAAAATACGGAAAAGTAAGAGACGACCTGTCTAAAATAACCTTAAATCGACATTTGACTACGTTACTTACTCTTCACAGTAGTTCTTATTATTTTTGCAACAACTCTAATATTTATTTTACCGCTTTACCACCCACAATCTTTTTGCAAAGACCCTTCGGTAGATAAATCCATTCCTTAGCATCTCCATCTTTAGTAGCATGGCCGGCACAGCCATGCCCATTGGCACCACAATCATTTTTACCTTTTTTAGCTATGCCAGAACACTTTTCATAGCCCTTCCATTTTGGCTTTGGCATGGCCTCAAGTTCTGTACCCAGAGTTAAGCTTGAACCCAGAAAAGCAACAAGAGCTGCCGTCACTGCATATTGGTTTTTATTTTTCATCCTTTCATCCTCCGTCTATATATGTCTCCATAGTATAAAAAAAAGGTACTTGCAACAAGTCTTTTTTTGAAAGAGAAATGAAAATGAGATGTATTGCACTTGGAAATTGAAGCCTGTGTAGCATAAACATATAAAGAGACTGTTTTAAAATATAAATAGAGCACTACAGAAACGCTGATTTAAGGCATTTTAGAAGGTTAACTTCCTGTTTTTTTGTAACAGTCCCATAAACAAAATCAATCTAAAAATTCTTGACAGAGTATATATCTCTAGTCAGATTACGCTGGCTACTGTGTTCGAAGCGATTTACGTTTTTGAGTCCAATTTTTTTATATGGGACGCTGGGGTTTTTTGTTTGAAGTCAGGCTCTTGCTTAAGTAGCATGGGAGAAGGCAGAGGATGAAAACAGGCGACCCACCTGGTTTTTCCGGGCTCCATAAATTTGAATACTACGGCACGAGTGGCCATTTTCTGTTTTTATACAATCTATAATAATTTCCCATTCATTATATTTTCCCACTATTCACTTTTCTCCATCCCATAAAAAAGCTATCGTGACAAAACAAGAAGCACGGATTTTTTGCCATGCTAGTTGGAAGCATTTTTTTCAAACAGATAAACCCAAAAAACTTTTTGCACATCTTGCCTCTTTTTTAGACAACATTCAACCTAACGGACGCCTCCTCATCTCATTACCTTTAGCAAATGAATTTGATTATCACAAATTGCTAGGGAAACGAAAACTAGAACTTTATGCCCCACGAACTATGGCCAATGGCATCATGGAGTTTCGCTATTATGACCCCAAGCATAAGTTATTTTCAAAAATAGAAGCTGGATACAAGGGGGTTCCCGGGCCGGGAGCACACGCCCCTCTCCTCAAGCTTCCTTTGAGTCAAGAAGATCATATCATATTGCCATCCCTTGGCCTCCACACTGACGGAAGTCGTTTGGGTCGTGGAGGAGGTTACTATGATCGTTGGAAGGAAGTTTTTTCTTTTTCTATTTCCCTAGCCCTTATCCCAAAAAGTCTATCCCAATTGCAATTCAAGACAGAAACACACGATGTACAAGTTCTTTATGGTATTACAGAAAAAGGTATCCAAAGCTACACCCCTTAACCTCTGTTCATCTCGTAAATCCCTACCAAAAAATACTTTAAAATACTTTAAAATACTTTTTTTATTTTTTATCATGTTTCGTTATTTGCTTGTACTATTTTTTCTTTTGGTATTTTTTAGATGTGAAACTAACGACAAAGAACGTGTACTCCTTTTTGCACCGGTCAGTACAAGAGAATACTTCCAAAAAACACTAGCACAAATATGTGAAAAAAAAGGCTGTACGCCTTCTTATGCTTCCTCAGCAACTCTAGCCCGTCAAATTGCCCAAGGTGCACCAGCTCATATATTTGTATCTGCACACCCCCTTTGGATGGATTATCTCAATAAAAAAAAACTCATTTGGGAAAAAAGTCGCAAAAGGCTTTTTACAAATCGACTTATGGTTATAACACAAGCAGACACAAATCTATCACATCTTTTCCCCAATGGTTTTCCAAAAACTTTTCCCATAACAAAAAAATGCTTCTCTCATCTTATACAAAGCAATAACTGCTGGATACTCGGAAATACAAACTATGTACCCGTTGGTATCTATAGTAAACAAGCTCTTCAACATATGCAAGCTTGGCTTCCTATGCAAAATAAAGTGATCCCAGCCACAAACTCACAACATGCTATATACTCTATGGAAAATGGGGAGTGCAAACTTGGCATACTCTATAAAAGTGATGTCATATTTAACCAAAAACTACGAGTACTATATCCTATCCCCCCAAAATATCATGACCCTATATTTTATGAAGTCGCTTTAGTTCGGAATTTACAAAAAAAACAAAAAAGAACGGCCATTGAAGTTGAAACTAAATCTAAAAAAATTTTCCGAAAACTACTTAGTTTACAAAAAAAACAATACCATAAAAAGCTCGGCTTCCAATAAAATATTGATTATACCAAAAGACTATAGGGCTATATACTCTTTTTTATCTCTAGGCATTCTAGCTATCCTTTTCATAAACTCCACAAATAAAACCCAAGTCAATACACCGAAAATGGCATAAAAAAATGCCTCCCAGCGTAAAGGAAGAGCAGCTTGAAACGTTAACTCTTGGAGTAACTCTACATCCAGATAATACAAAAACATAAATGGTTTTTCCCAAACTTCTGCATTGAACAAGGCTTGACTAGCCAGTTCATATTCGTTTTTTCGATCAAGCAAAGCAATAAGAGCTTTACCCGTCTCTTGAATATCCGGATCAGTATTGTCTAAAAATTTTTGAATGAGATCATCTGGGTCTGTTGTTTTTTCTAAAATACCTCGGCCAAATTGTTTGATAGTTCTCTTTGCTTCGAAAAGAGCACCCGCCAATAAACCTTGATACTGATCCAACAAGGTTGGAATTTGGGAAAAAAGCAACCCCATACAAAAACCAAAAATACGTTCAAATAAAATAAAGAGCCAAGAGAAAAAACCATGATCCCTAAAAAGAAAAGATAATCGGAAGAGCATATTATATTCATGTATCCCTACAAATTTAGGAATGATACAATTTCTCCCAGTACTTTTTGAGATCAGAAAGGGTATGAATAGGTGCATGACAAGTACCATTTTGACAAACGTAAATAGAAATTTTGGAGTCTATAGAACGACGTCCCTTTACTATTGGAATTATTTTTTCTATTTGCTCTATAGTTTTTGGGTTTTCATCAGAAGCATAGGCAAGGATCACACCACCCGAACTCTTGTGATGCAACCAAGATAAAATATCTTTCACTTCCTTATTTTTTTCTATTCTCTTCTTTTCTTCCGTCCCTATATCCCTATTTGCTTCATCAGAAGCAGAATCAAGCTCTCCAAATTCGTTAGTACCCATTGAAATCTGCCAAGGACTCACAACGACAACTTCAACTCCTCTTTTGAGGAAATGGGTACAAGTGTGTAACAAAAAGGAATGTATACTTCCATTTTTTTTGATGCTACCAGAAAAATACTCCAATATTCTGTGCCATTGCTTTTTATTCTGATCCCCCCCCACTCCAGAATAACCAGCTCCATAACCTGATAAAATATAAAAAAGACGAGCCGCCAAAGAATTGGCAGAAGGCTCAACTCCATCATATGCATCTCTAAGACGTGCAATGAGATCACTTTCGTAACTTTTTTTGGATGTATCATAAAAGGCCCCATCCCCATTTTCAGATAAAAACTTCTGACGAATAGAATGACTCAAAAAAATAGCCCTTTCCATATACCTACTATCAAAAAAAACACGATACAAATCCAAAAAGGCACAACCTAAAGCAGCATAGTCACCCAACCCCGCTGCAAAGCGAGCTTCACCCTCGCGATACCTGCGTAAAAGATTACCCTCACTGTCCCTCATATGTTCCCATAAAAAATCTGCTGCTCGCTTAGCTAGTTCCCCCAATTCCGGCATAGCAAAAACACAAGAGGCACGAGCCAAAGCAGTAATCATATAAGCATTCCAAGCCACTAAACTCTTGTCATCTCGGATAGGGCGCTCTCTCTCTTTACGTTTAGCAAGTAAGACCCTGCGAGCTCTTTTCCATATCTCTTCCCATTCCTCCATAGTGGAGTATTCTGTAAGTTTTAAAAACTGCTCACGTTGCAATGGCTCATGTAAGATATTCAAACCTTCAAAATTACCTCGAGTACTGAGCCCCCAAAAAGTTGTCAGTTCTTTACGTTCTTGAAGAGAAAAACCAGCTTGTTCTAAAGTATCTTGGAACTCATCAAAAGACCAAACATAAAATTTCCCCTCTTCTCCCTCTGAATCTGCATCCTCTGCACAATAGAAAATACCTTCACACGATGTTAGATGTTCTTTTACATAGGAGATAGTATCTAAAGCCCATTGACGATATACTTCCTTTTGTGTTATACAATATGTTTCCACGAGACTCCAAATAAAAAAAGCATTGTCATAGAGCATTTTTTCGAAGTGAGGAACTAACCAATCATGATCTGTACTATAACGGGATAAGCCACCGCCTATCTGATCATAAATACCACCGCGTTTCATTTGACTTAGAGTGTTTTCTACGATGCCTAGTATTTCTTTTTGACCTAGTATTTCTTTTTGAAGTTCTCCCTCTGTTTGATTGTTTTGCTTTTCTTGGTTTAGATATGTATGCTGATAAAAAGACGTAAGAAATAGTATTTGCATACTAGGTGGAAATTTATTCGGACCATTATTGAGAAAACCACCTTTATATGGGTCATAAACGCTTTTGATTTGTTTAACACTGGCCTCTATATCTTTCCAAGTAATCTCTTCTTTACTTGTATCTTCCTGTATACCACCTCCATTTTTTTTGATGAATTCAGAAATCAACTGAGCAGACTTCAAGAGTTTTTCCCTTTCCTCTTGCCAAGCCTTATTCACAGCGTAAAGCACTTGGGTAAAAGAAGGACGCCCATAAAGAGATTGAGGAGGGAAATATGTACCACCGGTAATCGGTAACTTATCCGGCGTGAGAAAAATATTGAGTGGCCACCCACCTTGTTGACCCATAGCTTGCAAAGCACACATATAAATTTGGTCGATGTCAGGTCGCTCTTCACGATCCACCTTAATTGCCAAAAATTTCTCGTTTAGGATAGCAGCTGTTTCTTCATTTTCAAAAGACTCTCGCTCCATAACGTGACACCAATGGCACGTCGCATAGCCAATAGACAAAAGAACTGGCAGGTCCCTTTGCTTCGCTTCTAAAAAAACCTCAGACCCCCAAGGTCGCCACTTCACTGGATTATGAGCATGTTGAAGTAAGTATGGGCTTTTCTCCTTTATCAATTCATTTATGTGTGTCATTCTGCCTATCCTTAGATTTTTGATGAAAACAAAAAAGACGGTTTGAAATCCTTATCTTTTCTATGTTTCCTAACCCATCTTTTCCCGGATAGATCTTGCAACCCATTCTCACTCATTCTACATGTAATCACGGTCTCTAACTCTCGTCTTTTATTTGATCATGCTTATCATATCGCTTTTTTATTTTTGCCATGATTTTGGCTAGTTTCTTTTTTTGGGCATTGTCTAGAGTCGCATGCAAAATCAAAAGCTTCTCTACCGCCAAAGCCTGTATTTTCTTATGAATTTGGTGTTTTTGTGAATAATATTCTTGAATAACTTTTCGACTGGGATTTTCTTTACTCCATTCAGCCAGAAAACTGGAGTACATTGCCTTTTGTTTTTGATACAGGGCTTTTTTCTTGCTCCGTATTTCCTCTTTGAATTGCATCACAAGCTTTGTTTGCTTTTCACTTAAATCCAGCTTCTTTTGTATCCGTGTCAAGAATCGTTCTCCTATTCTGTGGCCTTTGTACCCACCACAAGAATAGATTCGACTGCAGGCCATCACCATGCTTATGACAAGAAAAACTACTATGCAAAATACATAGCCTATGCGTAATCGCTTCATACTATTTCCCTCTCTTCTCATTATTTTTCCGTTTCTGCTTAGTAAACTACACTCACTTTATTTTCCTTTTAAAAAGGGAAGCCTCTCTACACCCCGTAGACTAGTTATAAATGTATTTACTAAAACGAATCATACACTCTTTTTCTATTCAGTAAAAATATGCCAATTCATTATTATAGCAACTACAAAGTAAATCATCTGTAGGAGTTCCTATAATACTCTTAATGACACAACTCTATTTCAAAAAATGTGCGACTAGGAACTCCTAGCACTCTCTAAATTAATCTGGTAGTCTATTCACAAAGTGAGACCTGAGACCTCCCAAATGGCTTTAAAAAGCTTCTATGGTATGGATGAATGGATGGATAGCATGGATGGAACGACTGTTGCAAAATATAAATAATAGCAAATAAAGTGCTATGAAACACTGATTTAAGACGTTTTAGACGGCTAACTCTCTATTTTTTTTATGTTTTGCAACAGTCCCTTCATTGCAAAAAATTAAGTTTGCTTTTTTATAAACCGAAGTGTATAGGTGGGAGAGGGTAGAGAACATTTTCAATTTCAAAATAAAGCTATAGTATTGCCTATGAATTGGGAGCATATTTTACGGGATTCAGTTAAAGAGAACAAAATACGTGAGTTGCATTTACGTAATGTGCCTATATTGAAAAATTGTGAAAATTGGATGGACGTAAAAGAAATTGGTACAATCAACCACAGGACAAAATACGCCCAGTACAAAGGTTTACTAGTAAAATATGGCGACAGTCTCTATTACATCTCAGACAAAAAAATGGAAGCTCTAAAGCCCTTCCGCTCTTGGAATAGTCGGACACAAATTTCTGTAACAGAAATTCAAAAATAATCTTCTTACAGTTTATTTCTACTGACTCACTTAGAGTAAGCTATGGATAGATGTAACACGATCTTCCTCACTCGCATCCGGATATTTTTTTTATATACTATCTTACTTAGACCCAACGCATTGCGTTATATTTTATAACTTCCGGGCACTACCTTTTGTCCGATCATCACCTTCTGCTTCCAAAGATAGAGCATAGACTTTTTTTGCAATCTGTTTCGTTAACTCTTTTACGCCTCTTTTTTTTTCTTTTTCGGAAGCAAATTCAGGAAAGCTATCTGGCAAAAAAGCCTTACCCATATTATATTGTATGAGACTCCGGAAAACTTGCCCAGAAAGAAGACTTTCCATCGTAGAAAACTTCCAAACACCATTTATAGCAGACGGTATAACAGGAACTTGTGCCTCTATCGCAATTCTGGCAAATGCACTTTTAAATGGAGACATCAGACCCGTTTGCGAACGAGTTCCTTCTGGAAAAATGGAAAGGACATTGCCTTCTTTTAAAAAATCCACCAGTTTTTTTTGTAACTCATTATAATATTGGCTACTCTCCTTTATGCCGACTTTCTCATGATAAGCACGCTCAATGGGTAAACTTCCCCACTCCATGGATTGGGCCTCAATCCAACTTAAGAATATCCCAACGCTCTTGGATAAAAAGGGCTCCACAAATTTGAGTGACGATGAATCAACAAGGGAGGCTTGAGTGATTATAAAGCGTTGAAATTGTTCGGCTAAATTACTAAGCTCATTTTTGGCTAAAAATACAAGCTTACGAGGACTGTAGATGACCTGTATAATAACGTCCATATAATCAGTATGGTTACAGACAAGGATAGCCCCTCCTTCCTTTGGCATATTCTCGAGACCTGCCGTCTTAATATGGAGAAGTTTTTCGAGTATGGGACGCAAAAACGAACGTACCGGTTCTATAGGTAAGAGAATAGGCGAGAGAGAAGAAGCCCCCTCCGTTCCACTACTTTTCACATGAGAAGCCATCACACCCCCTTAAAAAACGGGATTTTTACTTGTTCTTTTACGATAATATCTCTCTCTTGCATATAGACAAAAAATCCCAGTAAGACATAAATCTTATTGAATAGCCCACATGGCAACTGGATTTTGTTACATCGTCTGAATTTATCATTTGTAGTGGGCCCTCCTCTTTGGGGGTCGTTGCAAAACAAGGGTAATCGTAAGATTTTTGATTTATATAAAGTTGTTTATAGCTCAACTAAGATGTCTTTTTGATATTTTTTTATTTTCACCAAATATCTAATGAACGGGCATTTGCCTGAGATGCCTTAAAGTCGCAATAATCGTGTTGTAAAATAGATTAAATCAAAGTCATAGCCGTCCCCGTTTGTATTACAAGCAGTCTTTTTAATATCCCTTATTCGGAAGAATGTCAGATAAAACTGTGCTTATTACAATAAAATAGAGAGATCGTATGGATAGCTCTTTATTTCCCAACAGTCCCAAAATGCAAGATATTGAATATGTATGATTGAATATGTATGATTGAATATGTATGATGGTAACTCCTTCTGTTTTAATAGAATACCTATTTTCTCTGGGGTAATCATATTCTGGGGGAGGATTTGTGCAACAACGCCCACCTGTACTATCAAAAAACTAAACCATGTAAATAACTCCTTGCAAGATTCACATCACACACAAAAAACAGTGCCCACTTTTTTAGGAGGTGCCCCCCAAAAATAACTTGCCTTATTCAAATACGATCCCGCCTTCATGACCGTTGAAGGCGCACCCTGCCAGAGCAGCAACTCTGACAAAGTGCTAACCATAAACTTTCCTTCGACAAAGGATATGGCTGACTGTATCAGAAAAAATAATACTGAGGCTATCAAGTCTCTTTTTCTTTTCCAAATCACCATCTTTCCTTTTTTTTCTTGGTTAGCATTTTTGTGGGCAGGTGTGTCTCATACACTTTGATGAGGTATACAGAAAATGAAAAACAAAAATGTTCAAAAAAGTAAAGGTTTAGCTTACTTTTTATATTTTATAGGATTCTTTGGTGCTCTGGGTTTTCACAGATTTTACATAGGTAAAATAGGAACCGGTTTGATATGGATGGTTACAGGTGGTGCTGCAGGGATTGGTTCCGTCTATGATCTATTTACTTTGTCATCACAAGTTGATGAGAAAAACGTTATGTCTTAAGTTATGTACGAATACCGAACGCTATTTGTTAAATCAACGATACTATTTTGGGGGTTAGTTGGAAGTACTCCCAAAGCAATCAACAAAGCTTGTAATAGGTTAGATAAAAACGGATACGAAGTGGTAAGCCTTATAAATGTAACTTTTGCAATGAATATGTTTATATTGGCTGTTTATGTTCTTATAGCGACTGTAACGCTTGGGGTTTATCAAAACTTCCCAGTAGCGATTATAACCGCACGTAGGCCTAGATAATTATCAGTCATATCTTAATTTTAAATTAATAAAATATAAAAAAGAGAAAGAGATAAGAAAATGTCACACCCATGTTTTATTCTCTATCACATGAATAAAAAAAATAAACCATTGGTTAGAAAAAATATGAATAGAAAAATAATAATATCGGTCATGCTTTGTATATTGTGTTTTCTATCCTGTACGAGTATGGGTGTAAAAAAGAAGTCCCATCTATCCACCACCGCTTCTCATGAAGAGAATAGTCAGCTCAGGTTATGTAGGCATAAAGAAGAAAGGGAGTACAATCCCAGTGGACATGAAAAAAACAGGAAGGCTACTTATATCCGCTATGATAATCGGGTAGCTATCCTATCCAAACTGCATGACATACTGAAAGAATTGAGTTCGCTCGTTGAAAATAAGAATATATCTAAAGAAAACAGGACGGATCTATCAAAATCTATAGTTAGTCTTGCTAAACAGGCGGAGACAATCCCAGTAGAAAATAAATCTGACTATTGCCCTATAAGATTAAAAAAAACAGAGAAGTCCACCCGGTAAAAGCCAATAGTATCTTTTCCATAATGGTAGCAAAAAATGAGTATTTTTATTTTGAAAGAGGTGTAGCATAAATGAAAAAGACAATATCTATTTTATTTTTCTGTTTTGTTTTTTGTTTTTCGGGAAGGCTATCAGCCAAAGCGTTAAGAAGTCCTGATAGTGTTATTGCATCTATATTCAAAGGATGGCGGTTACAAAATAAGACCTATATATCTTTGCACTCTCTACCTGGACAGTTATCTACTTTTGGAGAAATGGTATCAACCTTTAACTTGATTTCGTATTCGATAGATTGGCAAAAGAAATATAAAAATTATGTGATTATTAAAACATCCGTAAAAACAAAATCAGTAGATAAATTTTTTAAAATTTACTACATCTATTGGCTTCTCAAAAAAATTGATGGCAAATGGGTATGGGAGAATGGTTATTCAATGGCTAAGAACGTTTCTTATAGCTATGTGTACTGGGTAAATAAAAATAATTAGGGGATATTATGGTAAGTAGGAGTAAAATGGAAGAGTTTTTGGAAAGAATTTTTGAGATAAAAAATGCTAAGATTGCATTGGGAATAAGTATCTTTTTGTTTTCGGTTGGGATATTTATAGAAAATGCGGATGTTGCAATTTTATCCACATTAAAAGCAAAGAAAAGTCAAATTGAGTTAGATCGAGATTTAGATTACGGTGTAGAAAAACCCATTAAGCCTATCAGCGAGGTTAGGTTTTTGAAAAAACCAGCTAAGCCTTATAAAGATGCAGAACTATCTGATATTGTAGAATATGAAGAAGCTCTACAAAAATACGAAAGCAGAAAAGAAAAATTAACAGAGGAGTATAATGAGAAGCTTACCGATTATAATTTGAATTTAAAAGAATATCGGGCGAAATTAGCGGATATGAATAGGGATAAGACTTTGTCTCGTAGCGATTACAAGCAATCTCTAACTGAAGTACGAGGAAAGATAAGGCAAAAAAAAATTGATATAAATAAAATATATTTCCCTTTATTTTTGCGTTTCATGGCGTCCTTGATCTTTTTGATCGCTTTCGTTGGAATTTTACGTAATGGAGATCAATATGAAAAGCTTGGGATCCTGATTTTGACAGGCTTCGCATTAAAAACGATAATAGGCCTATAGGGTAATTGTCGCAATGTGTCTTTTTCAGATGAGATAGTCAATTTATGAAGCTGTTATGTACTCATTTTATTCAGTTTATTTATGAAAGAAGAAATGGGAAGAAAAGAAAAAAAAGGAGTGTTTATTTATGAAAGAAGAAATGGAACGAAAAGAAAAAAAGGGAGTGTTTATTTATGAAAGAGTATAAAGTGCTATTGATAAAGGAGGGAGCTATGGGTACCTTGCTTTTAGGGAGTTCTGGCCTTCCCCTTAAAAAATTAGAGAATACTTTGAATTCTGAGGCTAAGGAGGGTTGGGAGGTTGTGTTTCAGATCATTGAAAAAAGGCGTTTAGCTTTATTCTGGTCAAGGGAAGCAATTATTATTACACTAGTTAGAACGACATAAGACAAATAAGGTTAGGCTGTTGTCCAGTTTCACTGGGCAACAGAAAATTTTAGTCTAGCTAAATGGATAAAGATTGCCTTTGTCACTGTTTTCACAGCGGATTTCTTTACCTATTTTGCTGGGTTTGGTGTGTTGTTTTCGAAAAAGAGGAATAATGAGCAAAGTGCAACTCTATAATAAGCTCATACTGTCGTGATAGTAAATGAATATGAAAAAACTTTCGATAGGAATACTTAGGAAAACTTTCGATAGGAATACTTAGGAAAACTTTCGATAGGAATACTTTTTTATACTTTCGTTACAGGTTTTGTGTGTGTCTCTATAAAGGAAAGAAAAGAGCAAGCATTAAGGAAGCAAGGATTGCCAATTTATAATACGGGAGACTATATAGTTAAGCTTGAAAAAGGCACTATATTAAGAAAATGCCATAACCCATATTTCCTTTTTTAAGGAAATATTAGTCAGATATTGCGGAATAAATTTAAGCCAAGAAAAAGCTTTTAGCAATTTTCTCATATTAAAGCCAGCACCTAGTAAAACCGCATACATCTTATCACCTTCTTGCGTTAAGAGGTGATTTCGTCGTACACCTCCATCATTCTTCATGTGACCAATGATGGGTTCAATAGCGGCTCTTCTTTTCATCCACTTGCGTAAACTACGTTTCATTTTTTTCTTCCTCTTTGCGCCAACAATGTGAACTGTTATCCCATCTTTAACTTTCGCTCCTCTATAACCTCTATCCACAAAAACTTCTTTTACACTTAATGAATTGGGTAAAAACCTTTCTACCTGTTCTATGGCCGATGGTAATGTATGCCCATCAAAAGGATTACCATGTTTTGCCATCGCGCCTAAAACAAAGTTACCTTGACTACTTGTCACGTAACTTGCCTTACATCCAAATTCATACTTCTTATGCGTTTTTCCTTTAGAGATACATTCTACTTCCGGTGCATGTAAACTATAAACTTTGTTTTTGCTATCCTTGGTTTGATCGTAAAGACGGTGAAGAAGACACAAAGAAGATTCATAATTTTTATGTAAGTCTATAGAATGTAATTTACGCTCTACATCCCGTAAAACACGGCCAAAATAGGTTTTTAAGCTCTTTTGCTCACGCCTTGCAAGTCTGTATTTACGTCCTCTAAAATATCGGTTCTGCATTAATAATGACTTTTTAGATAAACGAGAATAACTTTGGCGAAGACGAATATTATTTCTCTTAGCCAGTTCTGATAAATATTGTAAAGCTTTAAAATATAGTTTACCATCTGTTGGATATGTAATGGCCTTTTCCTGAACTGTTGTATCTACATTTACTTTTTGGACATGATGTCTACGCAGTAATTTATTAGAAAGAGCACAACGAATTGTTTCTTCTAAAAGCTTTTCCATCCCTTTAGATTTTATACGCTTACGCCATCTGCTTAATGTGCTATGATCACAAGGAGCTTCCTGCTGGAATTCTTGGTATCCGCAAAAGTGTTGCCAATAGACATTTTGAACCCATTTATCTAAAACACTTTCATCACTTTCATTAAATGTGGCTTTTAAGTAATGCAGTCCTACCATCAAGCGGGTTAACTTGGCTGGACGGCCATTGTCAGGACAATAGAGTTTACCAAATTCAGTATCAAACTTTTCCCAATCTATTTTCTGAGCTAAACGAAATAAGGGCTCATTATGATTGAGCATACCTTCCAAATTCGTCTTAAACAAGTCTCTTTGATAATCATTTTTTTTTTGAGCTAACATAGGGAACCTCTGAAAAATAATGCTTGAAAAACACAAGCTTTTGAACACCTTTTCGCAAAACCTTGCGATTATGGGTACTACTTTTTACTTCAGAATAGCTTATAAATGCGAAATATCCATAGTATTCTGGTTTTTCAAGGCTGACTATATATTTCATGGTACCAAAGCTTACATGTGGAATGATAAAAATAGTCATTACGAAATAGATAAGCAACGTACAAGTTTCTTAGAAAAACAAAAAGAAGAGGCTGGAAGCAGAAAGACAAGAGAAACTAGCTAAGTTGGAAGCACAAAAAAAGAAGTATTGTAATATGGAATTAAAAGAGCCAAAAGAAGGGGGGACTGCTTTTTTGGGGTGCATATGTGGTTGGGAGAAAAAGTGTAGTTATGTTGAAAAACAGATGCCCATTCTCGCCCTTATCGCTCTTCCCTTTTTGATGCTTTCACAAAATCCAGAAATAGCCCGTATTTTCGAAGATTTGAATTTCGAAGATCCCAAAGATCGAAAAAAACTACTAAGGCGGTATAAAAAGCAACTTTGTAGGGAAGCAAAAACAGACTATAAAAAATATAAAAAAGAAAAACTTACTTACAAAAAACTTTTGAAAGAATATAAAAAACAGAAAGGAGCCAACGAACTAAGGTGCACAAAAGAATCTAGTGAATTGGATGCTTTGAAAGATAGTATGTCGGATGATGTCCATAAAGGGAGTGTCTGTAAAATTAAATACTGGCAAGTACACATAAAAGAATGCACAAAGCACACAAACAGCAATCTGATTTTTGGGAACCGTCATGTTATAAAAAAACATGCTTTTGTTTATGAGTACGGAGAAAATTTGGTACAACTTTTCGCTCCATAAAAGGAAGAGGCTATTTTGGATGTCGGATCTAGCGCGGACGAATTAACACATTAAATTTCCGGGTTTTGTTCCGCTGTGTCTGAAATTGCTAGCTCCATTGAAATGATCAATACGGCACGCAAAACTTATCCCGCCATAACCCTATCAAGATACCCATTATCTTGATAGATTGATGAATATGATGGGGTCTTTTCCAAATAGCACGTTACATTGGATAAAAGAGGCTGATTCGGTCATTCGTGTATCACAAGATCGCTCAAACCCGGGTGTCGGTTAGTTGTGGAAATGCACCAAAAAGGCAATATGGCGCGTATCGTTGATGCGTTGCAAGCGACTTTGGTCAAGTCCATGTTCGTAACACAATCAAAACGTAACCCGTGATATTTTCCGAGTACCGCAGAATATGCGCCAATTCTTGAAAAACACAAACTAACGGTGACGCATACGTGGTATTTTGATCAGCTAACTGAGCTTGATAGCAAAGACGGAAAACAAGGACTCATCAATTGCTTAAGCATGTTTGCAGTGCCTTTTTTCAGAAATATGACCGAAAAAAAGAGATCCACATCTTTTATGTGGGTTTTTTATGAGGTAAAACTAGTAAAACCATTGTTGTTCCTACAGGCACCAAGTAGAGATGCTCTGAAGGTTCTAGTTTCATTTGTAAGAGTATGGAATCCATAAGAGCATATCCCAACCCGTGCCCTCCCCCTGTAATATCTATGTTTTCCACAAAGAAGAACTCTGAACGTCCGGCGTCATAGTACTCACGAAACAGCTTTCTTACATTTTGTATACGCTTCACATCATTTTCCAGAATGGGACAGGCATTTGCTATGGTAATGAGCGTTCTATCACCTGCTTTTTCTACTTTGAATTTTACCGTAACTTTATATTTTTTTGAGAGCTTTCTTATCTCTAATAATGGCTTGTACTTTTGATCGAAATTTTTTGAGGTACCAGATTCTTTTCCTCTTTTCCTTTCCAAAACTTTATTTTCAATATTAATGATTTTTCTTACGTTATCAGAAATTACTTCCATATTTTTGATTTTCTCTAATTGTTTTGTTATCAATGTATTTTCTCCAGAATAGAGGAGTTCAGTTAGCCAGTTTTCAGCATCAGTACTTGTCATTTCTGGGTTTTTTTCTGAAAGTCTCTTAAAAAGAGCTTTTCGAATCAGTAAAAATTTATAATTAGATTTGAAAGCATTTTTAACGAGCTCATCACATATTTGAAAAATGAGATCGTTTTCTTGTTGTAACCAAGGAGAATTGATTTGGCTTGCCAGTGTGGATTTTAATTTTTTGCGTTCTTTGGTATTGTATGAGTAAAAGTGTAAGTCGTTCAACATTTTAACAAATTCTAAAAAAAGAGTATCGGAGGCAAATGGCTTTCGTAAACTACTGATACCCTTCTTTGTATAGGAGGGACAGTTTTTTTATTTGCTCCCCTACTTCCATTCCTTTTATTTTTTTCTCTTTTCCCTTTTGAACTTCTTTTTTGTGTTTTTTAGGTTCAGAAGATTAAAGGGTATCGTTTGTGTTGGATCGCTTTTCTTTTATATTGCTTTGTTTATTTTCATTGCTATCATCCACAATAGTTTTTTCTTTTTCTTGGACTTTCTTTTGAAGAGTATCTTTAGTAAAGTATTTGTCTTCCATCATATACTTTTCTTTTTTTTCTTGTCGAATATCATTCAAATAATTTGCACTTTTATGGCTGTATTTGTTGTTAGGATGATTATTTTGTAATTCTTTAAAAACTTTTGCGGCCTCTTTTCCTTTGTCTTTATGAAATAAAATCACTCCTTTTTTAAAAAGAGCTACAGCATCTCTATTTGTAGTTCTATTTTTTAAAACAGAATTATAAGCAGCTATTGCCTTATCTTTAGTTCCAAGTGCATTATAACTTTCCCCTATCCAAAAACGAGCCTCTTCCTCTATTTCATCGTTTGTTGTACGTGCACAAATTTTTTTGAAAAACTCAATAGCAACCGTGTAACGACCTTTACGAAAGGCTTGCACACCAGAAGTGAACGTTTCTTGAATGAGTTTATCTGATATTTTCTTTTTATTTTTAGGATATAAATTAGCTGTAGTAAAAAGGTAATTATCGTAATGGCGATAGGCAGCCCAGTCAAAACCTTGTTCTTTGAGAGATTGGGCCCTACCTTCTGCCGCTTTAGCATTTTCTTGATCATATTTGAGTGCAATGCGAAAGTTTTCTTCACTTCTTTTATATGATTTCTGACGTAAGTAGTGCACACCGAATGCTGTGTGTATCTTAGATTTCATCTTTTTATTTTTAACACGAAGTAGGAGAGAATTCAATAGAGAACGCCCTTCTTCTTGATGATTCAAATAGAGATAAAAGCTTCCTAAAGCGTAATCTACCTTATCTCGTATTCCAGTGTTTGTAATCTTTTCGCCTTGGAGCTCTCGATAGTATTCTAGTGCAGCAGCATTTTCTTCTAGGATTTCTAGGGCTGCAGCTATACCATATTTCGCTTTTTGGTTTGTAGCTGTGTTCACATTACTTGCTAAAACACGATTCAGTATATTCAGAGCTTGTCGAGCTGCAATTTTTGAGTTTTGTCTAAGATATTCTTCTGCCTGCCTGAGTTCTATGCTAACATCTGTTTTTTGGAGAAAAATAGTGTTCCAGTTCAAGCGTGACCCTAGAAGCCCCATTCCAGAAAGGAAAAGAATAACGCCTACAACAAAAAAAGATATATCTTTACTTATATAGCGATTCATATTCCAAGCCCCTCTGCAGAACGTTCAAACCAGAATACAGACCTCTTCGGATATTTTTTCTTAACTATAGGTTTGGCAAAAGATGTCAATGCGTCACGATAGGATGCTTCTTTGTAATGGCAAAGCCCAAGAAAGAAAGATGCTTTTGCTTTCAATTCCTCCTTCCTTTCTTCTTGAAAGAGATAGTTTTGTATTTCTCCTACACATTGTTTATATTTTTTTTGGAGGTATGTACTGAGCAGTATATGCTCTAGATTACCAAAAGAGGTTTTTTGTTTTTGTCGAATAATTTTTGGAACTTGTGGTACATAGCGATGTTTAATATAAGATTTAAATTCCTGCAAACCATTGAATTTTGGGTGTTCCAGAGATTTTTTGGAAACAACACCATAATAGACGATAGTATCTTTTACAGGTTTTTCATCGATGAATTGATAACGACGTTTTTGTGTTGTCCCAATAAGCGTAGCACTGGCAAGTGCTTTCTTTGTATGTAGGCGTTCTGAGCTTCGATAAATTTGATAAGAAATATCTTTTTGCAAAGAAGGAGCATCTATCCAAGTCAGTATAACAGAATTTCTTGCATCCAAAGCAATGAGTTCTTCTGGTAGAAGTAAGATATTTTCTTTTTTAGCGATACGTTTACCTTTGGGAGGGAGCAGAGCTGGGGGGGCTTTTCCCGCTTCAAAAAGAATGAAAGGCTTTTCAATAGAATTTTTCCCAATGGTAAAAAATATTTTTTTCGCTTCTAGTTCTTTTTGGGTAACCACCGCATAATAATAAACACCAACAGACACATTCTCTTCCAGATAGCTTTTTGTTTGTGGTGCTAGTGGTTTTTTGAGTATGGATTTCCCTTCTATAAATAAGCGAAACGTACTCATTTGTCTGATATGTCTTTTGATTATAATGGGAGAAGTGTTACTTTCTTTCACTTTCCAGTTTAATAGAACCTCTCCAGCGTTTTTTCCACTTTGTACAATTAGATTAGAAATAGCTGTATCAATTTTATCAGAATTTATTTTTGTCGGTTTTTTAGGTAGTTCATCTTCCACTCTTATGAACTTGTCTTGATTTATTTTTTTTAGGCTATCATTAGTATTTTTTTTACCTCCCTCAGGAGGAGCTGCTTGTTGTGAAGGGCTAGGCAGACTTAACCAAAGTAATAGTGACATAAAAAAGAAACCAATTCCTATGCTTCCGAACCTCACACTGTCGTATCGGTAAACAGGAAAGCAGAATTTATGTGGTATTTTGTAATTCAGAATGATCTTTGGAGGAAACGTAAGAAATATCTATTATCCAGCCCGGTCCTATAGACTATGAGCAAAATTATAATTGGAAAGAGGCTTGAACTTTATAGCTTTTTTCATTTTTTCCAGCTAACTCTTTTTCTGTGTAAACCTTCCCATGGAGTATAATCGGTATGCTTTCTCCTTTTTGAGGGTCGTTCTTTGTTTTTTTCGTATGGCAGATGGCACGTAGGTAGTCATCAGTCAAAAGTTCAACGATACCGTTTGATGATTTTTTTTCTACGATACCGGAACGAATTTTACCACTTTGTTTATGAACATAGGAAGACCAGCGTTTATAGCGGAAGTGTTGCATTCTTTGCATACGTTGTTTTATAATAGCAAGAGGTACTTGCCCAGAAAAATTTGTAGCAGGTGTTCTTGATCGAGGAGAATACCGAAAAGCGTGTATGCCCGCAATTTCCACTGACTGACAAAGTTTGAGAGTGGCTTGGAAGTCTTCCTCTGTTTCCCCGGGAAAGCCTATGATAATATCTGTTCCTAAAAAGATTTCTGAATTGTAGTGTCGAATCGTTTCGATACGTTTTTGAAAACTATAGGGTGAATAACTACGCCGCATAGAACGGAGTATTTTACTGGAACCACTTTGCAATGGGACATGTAAAAAGTCACAAAAAAGAGGATGTTGGCTAAGTTGAGCCAAGGGAGCATCTACATCACAAGGTTCAATACTAGAAAGACGCAATCTCGTTGATTGTAATGCATTCAATATTTTTTCTAGAAGCCCAATAAAGCGAAGAGAGTTTTTTGTATCCCGATACCATCCTAAGTTCACTCCAGTCAGAATAATTTCTGGTACCCCTAGATTTTCTAAATACCGTGCGTGATCTATAATCTCATAAGCATCTCGTGATACTCCTCTACCACGAGCTATGGGTATTTTACAATAGGTGCATTTTTTATCACAGCCATCTTGTATTTTAATATAAGCGCGGGTGTGGCCTTGAGGGCGTACCCGCCCGTCATGAGTGTAAGCAAATGGATCATTGATGATTGGGCGTTTTTCGTAGTGGAGACCATGTATATCCTTTTTCTCTTGTGAGAGACTCGTAGATTTTTGAATGGGAAAAGGATATATTTCTTGCTTCATTTTCAGTTTGTTTTTATGATTATCTGTGAGTTTGCCTATAATATTATAGAGCGACGATTTTTGTTGATTGGAAACAATCAGTGAGATGCCAGGTACTGTAAGTTTTTCCGGATCCGTTTGAGCGTAGCATCCTGTAAACACAATACTACACTCTGGATTTTTTTGTAGTATGCGTCGTATCATATTATGATTTCGTTTATCGGCTTGTTCTGTTACTGTACAGCTATTTATGATAACAAGATCAGGCCCTTTTTGAACTTCGAGAGGGGTATATAAGCCACTTTCGACAAATTGTTGAATAAGACCATCGGATTCGTATTGATTCAAGCGACACCCAATGGTTTCAATACCAATTGTAAAAGGGGCTTGAGTTGTTGCGTTTTCTTTTTCCCTTGCTTTCATCTACGACTCATGCGCTCTTTGTTGGCTAGAATCAAAGTATTTTCGGGGGCAATTGTAAGGGCATAACTATAGAAATCTTCTGCTTCAACAAAATGACTTTTTGCTGATTTTATTTTTCCAGATTTCACCAGTTGTTCTCCTTTTTTTTCAATAGCGATCCCTAAATTATTGTAGATGGCTAAAACATCGTCTTTGTTTTTTGGATTTAAAGCTAGAGCATTGCGCAAGCGAAATTCGGCAGAATCATATTTGTGTTCCCTAAGAAAAGTCAAACCATCCATATAATAAGCATGATAGTTTTTAGAGTCCAGCTCTATGGCCCTTTGGATTTGTTGGTGTGCTTTTTTAAAATTTCCTAAGTGATAATAAGTTGTAGCTATTTCCAATCGCAAACTAGGAGTATCTCCTATTTTCCGTATGGCTCGACTAGCCGTTGTAATGGCTTGATAGTATTTTTTTTGCTTACGCAACAGATACGATAACAAAACAATTGGTTCAAAACGATTGGGGTTTTTCTGCATAATTGTCTTTAAGTGAATGGTTGCAACTTTGTAATTTCCTAGTGCAATATAATTAGAGGCTGCCAACATCCGTAAACTAAAACGAAACTTGACTTGTTCAAAAACAGAACGTATAATATTCAAAGACGTTTGAAATTTCCCAATGGCGTAAAAATGTAGGGCCTCTTTATATTTCACATCATCTTCTTGAGCCAAAAGAGAACCAGAAGCTAGTAAGAAAAGTAAACTGAACAAAGTAATAGCACATGAAAATTTTGCGATACGATTTATCATTTTTGTGATTAGCTTAGTTATTCAATTTGTATTTTATTTGGGAAGCAATTTTTCAGGGTTCTTTTGATCACAGTGAATGTTGAGACTATTTATCGTGTCCAATAAATAATGTTGAATGGTATCCGATCCAACAATTTGTAATTGCCTATGAGATAACACAGGAGCAGAAAATTCATTGTTCCCAGAAAATTCATTGTTCTATCGGAGAGAAACTTGTTTTTTATAAAAAAATTTATCGATTCGGAATTAGCCATTCACCCTTATGAATTTCTTTTTCATGCTTATGGGAAAATACGCATAATAGATAGGGTATGTTTAGTTTTTTCCCTTTTTTTTTCAGACTGCACGTATTTCATAAAGGGTGCTAAGCTCGTTATCATTTCTTCGTTATATTCTTTTCCTTGAGTAAAAAGTGGACATGAATGCAAAAAAACAAAACATAGGGCAAGCAACAAAGAAGAAAGCAAGATGACAGTTAGAACTGTCATTTCAATTGCTTTGTCCAGAACTGGTTTGGGGGAGGCTACTACTAGGGCTACCGGGGTTCGTTCCTAGTGTAACATCGCTTCTCGTCTTCATTTTTTTTATGATAACTGGCTTTTGTTCAGATAATATCTTATAATCTTTCATGTGCGATTGTTTTTTTTCTAATTTTTTTTCTCTGTTCGATAGCATATCTTTATAACCTTCCCAAGGTCTTTGGACAAATGTAAGCTTAGCTTCCTTTGTATCTTCTTTCGATTTACATGAAGAAGAGCAAGAAATTACAAATTCAGAGGGTTCTGTGATTTTCCCTTCTAGTATGGACATCGCTAGGTAGTTTTCAATTTCTTTTTGTAAGAGCCTTCGTAGGGGGCGTGCTCCATATGTTTCATCGTAACTTTTATAGGTAATATACTCTAACCCACTGGGCTCTAATTCAATGTGGAGTTCTTTAGAAAAAATATTCTCATTCATATCATGTATCATGATGCCAACAATTTTACGTACATTTTCTATCGTCAATGCGTCAAAAGAGATCGTCTCATCAATTCGGTTTAAAAATTCTGGGTTAAAATGTTTTTTTAATTGTTCAATGACTTTCTCTTTTGATTTTTTTTTGTGGTTTTCTTTGTTTTCTGAAAAACCTAAACTTCCTTTTTGAATTTCTCTCGCTCCTATGTTGGAGGTCATAATGATTAGGCACTTAGAGAAGTTTACTTTACGGCCATGGGTGTCTGTTAGACATCCATCATCTAAAATTTGTAACAGTATATTAAAAATATCTCTGTGAGCTTTTTCAATTTCATCAAAGAGGACTACACTATAGGGATTGCGACGTACAAATTCACAAAGTAGTCCAGCATCTTCGTAGCCAACATAACCGGGAGGAGAACCAATCAATTTTGAAATGGAGTGAGGTTCCATGTATTCTGACATATCCAAACGAAAAAGTTTTTTTTCATCTTCAAAAAGAAAATCAGATAGAACTCTTGCCAATTCTGTTTTTCCAACCCCTGTGGGGCCTAAAAACATAAAAGAACCAGCTGGCCGTCTCTTATCCCCTAAGCCTGTACGAGACCTTTGGACGGCTTTGGCAATACGTTCGATGGCATCTTTTTGGCCGGCAATCCTTTTGGATATTTCCTCTTCTATCTTCAATAAGCGAGTAGCTTCGTCTTGTTCTATGCGAGAGAGGGGTATACCAGTCCAAAGACTCATCACAGAAGAAATGTCTTCAGTTGTAATTTGTACAGAGTGATCAGCTACACGATCCTGCCAATTTTTGATTTTTTGCCCTAAAAGCTCTCGGGAAGTATTGATTTCATCTCGTACTTTAGCCGCATTTTCATACTCTTGTGCTTTGACCAATTCATCTTTACGAATGGCTAGTTTACGTATATTTTCTTCCATTTCCAATAGATCACTTGGACGAGAGAAGTAAGTTAGACGGGCTCTAGCTCCAGCTTCATCTATCACATCAATGGCTTTATCTGGTAAATAGCGATCGCTAATATAGCGTTCTGCTAATTGAACAGCCAAAGTCAATGTTTCGTCGGGATAAAAAACACGATGGTGTTTTTCAAATGAATTTTTGAGACCACGAAGTATTAAAATAGCATCGTCGTAAGAAGGTTCTTTTACCAATATGGATTGGAAACGCCTTTCCAGAGCCGAATCTTTTTCGACATATTTGCGAAACTCTGCGATGGTTGTGGCACCTATACATTGTATTTCTCCCCTAGCTAAAGCCGGCTTAAGCATATTGGCAGCATCCACAGCCCCCTCTGCAGCACCGGCACCTATGATTGTGTGCAACTCATCAATAAATACAATAATATTTCTGGAGTTATGTATTTCTCGCATAATTTTTTTGAGACGGTCTTCAAATTCTCCCCTATATTTGGTCCCTGCAATCAAACTGGCCAAATCCAATACAATTACCCGTTTGCTGAATAAAGTATCCGGAACACTATGATCTATAATACGTTCGGCTAATCCCTCTACTATAGCGGTTTTACCAACCCCTGCTTCTCCAATGAGTACGGGATTATTTTTAGTTTTTCGACAAAGTATTTGAATGACTCGTTCGATTTCTTGGTTGCGGCCAATCACCGGTAGGAGCTTTTTTTCTTTCGCTAGTTGTGTGAGATCACGAGTGAATTCATCCAATGTGGGGGTACGCAGCTTATCTCCACTCGTTCGCTTCGTACTTGTAGATGCACCAGAAACAGAAACCCCTAGTATGCGTAATATTTCCCCTTTGATTACGGAATAATTCACATTAAAATTTGAAAGAGCTGTTCCCGCAACGTTGTTGTTATCTCGAAGAAGGGCCAGAAGTATATGTTCTGTTCCTACATAATTGTGTTTTAGACGTTTGGCTTCTTCTTTGGAGTAATCAATTACCTTTTGATAGCGATCTGGATTAGGCGAAATATCAATGAGTAGATTGCTACCACCTTGTTTTGAGCATCGTTCGACTTCTTTTTTAAGGTCGTTTAGATTGATATTCAGATTTTTGAGTATCTTAATCGCAACAGAAGCCTCTTCTCGTAAAAGACCAAGAAGTATATGTTCAGCCCCGATCATGTCGTTTCCAAGGCGCTTAGCCTCCTGTTGGGCGTATTCATTGATGATGCGTTTGGCTCTTTTGGTAAAATCAAACATAATATAATTGTGGTTTCCTTTTATGTGAGAGATCTTTTCGGGAATTCTTTAAACATATCTACCCATAAACTCACACTGGAACTGGTGCTAAGAATTTGTCACGAAAAATTATATTTTTTTGCATTTGCATAATTTCCCCAAATGGTCCATTTACGCCTTTCTTTTTCGCATAAAAATCCTCGTGAAAAAATGTACATAATAACCGCACGTAAATGATATATCGGATATGAGTTTCCAAACACTGACTCTTCTTTACAGTTTGTTTTAAATCGTATTTTAGCTTGTTTACTCTTTCTGCTCGGCTAACTCAATATGCTCAATTAGACGTAGAAGGGGAAGAAATTCTTTTTCAGGATTTGTATCCCAAGGCCAATGTCGATTCGATATTTGTATTGTATTCCCTAATGGTCCAGTTTCTCCCTTTACACCTCTTATCTCACAACCAGCGTCTTCTATGTTTTTTTGCCAGTAGGGCCAATTTCTATTTTGAAAGAGATTTGGCATGTGTAATTCAAAAGAAATTCGCATGGCTAGTCCTCCTATATAAGGGGATGCTGTTAGTAAGCCATAGTCAGGGTGGAATTGCCATTGATAGAGTTCATCTAATTTTTCGACATCGATAAAACATTGTTTGGCTTGATGGATGGCGCGATTTTCATCCTGCCAAGGGAAACACCAATGTATACGCAAATGGTCTTCATCATTTGTGTTCATTTGAGCAGAGTGTTTTGGATGCCAGTTTAGCAAGAGAGGGGTTTGAGGGGATAGGAAATAGAGGCTGAGTCGTTGCTTTTGTTGTTTTGTCAAAGCATATAGATAGGGCAAATTCTCAATATTGCGTGCGATTCTGATCCTAAGACTTTGGACCGTTTTCCCTTTATGGACTACACTTTGTTTGCTTTCTAGCTCAGCGATTTGATTGGGTGTTTTGATTTGTTTTTTGATTTGTTTATGGATAACACCAGAAGAAGTCTCGTTTGTTGTTTTACTTTTTAGAATGTACTCACAAAGTTCTTGGCTCCTAGCTTTAGCCAAAGAGGATGAAGTAAAACCCTTTGAAAAAGGAATGCTTCCCGGTATTTTCTGCTGGTATCTTTCCATGAATCTTTCTAATTTTGGAGCAAAGCTTTCATAGCAATTTGCACAACTAAGGGAACCATTTTCGATAAACTCATTATAAGAAAATCCACAATAATCACAGTGGAGAAAAGTATCTCTTTCCGGTTTTTGATAAGATTTGCAGTAACTACAATAAAGATTTTCTTCTGTTTCTGTTTTAGTCTCCCTCGCATTCTCTAGGGAACTGGATAAAATATATATACTGAGTTCTCGTTTACAGTTTTGGCAGGTAAATGGCATGATTATGATGTGTTTTGTAAAAGGTTTGATTCGCTATTTGTATATGAACTCTATAGTCCATATATAAGGGAAGTATCTCTATTTATTTTTCTATTCTTGTTTTAAGTAGAAGATTTAAACTGTAATTTTTCTTTGCGATCTTTTTTGATAAAATAGGATATAGCCAATGGCTTCCCAGAGTTTTTTTCAGAGTTTCATATGGTAAAGATTCGATTATATTGCTCTATGTATGTGTGTACATTGGCCGGAAAAGATTTCACTACATTCCATAAGCGTTTCTGATAGGGTGGGATGGGGGTGTATACTCAAAGCAATATCTTTGGCTAAGGCCCCCATCTCAATGGCTAGTACCCCTTCCGCAATCAATTCTCCTGCTCCAGAGCCAACAATACCCATTCCCAGTAGGCGTCCGCTTTTTTCGTCAATAATCATTTTTGTGAGACCATCAGTTGCACTCAGGCTCAAAGCTCGCCCGGAAGCCACCCAAGGGAAGCGAGCCACCTGTATGGCTTGACCCCTCGCCTTGGCTTCTTCCTCCATAATACCACAGTAGGCGATTTCTGGATTTGTAAATATGACTGCAGGTATGGCTTGTGGCATAAAGGCTGCTCCCTGATGGCCATAGATGGCTTCCACAGCCACTTTACCCTCATGTGATGCCTTATGTGCTAACATGGGTTGTCCCGTGATATCACCAATGGCATATATGCTAGCTTCCGCAGTTTGACGTTTTTTATCCACCTGAATGAACCCTTCCGGTGTCATTTGTACCTTTGTATTTTCTAGACCTATGCCCTCTAGATTAGGACGGCGTCCCACTGAAATGAGCATACTATCAAACCTATGATCTTCTATTTCATCTTGTCCTTTTTTTTGTAATTTTACGCAAACCGCATTCCCTTCTATGTGGGCTTCGATCAATTGTGTATTTAGGTGGATCTTAGAAAATAGGCCTTCTAGTTTTATCGCAAGGGGTTTGATCAAGTCTTTGTCAGTACCGGGTAAAATTTGTTTCTCCATTTCAACAACACTAACTTCACTACCCAAGTTGCTATAAACCGTACCCATCTCTAGACCAATGTAGCCTCCCCCTAGTATAAGGAGTTTCTTGGGAATTGTCTTTAACTGTAGGGCCTGTGTTGAGTTCATGAGTAAAGGTGGCTGTTCTGAGGCTTCTAAAGAGTGATCTGCTACAGACGATTTCTCTCTTCTCGGAGGGAAGAGAGAAGAGAGAAAAGGAGGAACTTGAGGAACGGAGCCACAAGCTAAAATAGAATGGATGAATGTAATTTCACTTATTTTTTTGTCTGTAGATGAACAAAATGAAATGGAATTAGGGCCAAGGAAGCTTGCACTCCCTCGTAAATATTGTATTTTTCTAGATTGGCACAGTTGACCTAAACCACCGGTCAGTTTGGTGACCACATTTTGCTTCCACTGACGTATTTTGTCTAAATCGATTTTGGGTTCGGAGAAATCTACTCCCATCTTTCTAGCCTCTCGTGTGTGTTGTAAGAGGTTGGCCACATGTAGATAGGCTTTGGAGGGTATACAGCCTTCGTAGAGGCAAACACCACCGGGATTAGGGTGTTTATCAATTAGGCAGACTTCCATTCCAAGATCTGCCGCTAAAAATGCCGCAGCGTAGCCCCCCGGCCCTGCACCGATCACAGCTATTTGTGTCTTTTGTTCCTTCATCGATTGGATTCTTATGTTAGGAGATTTCCCATTTCTCTTTTCTAAATTTGAAATACAAGCTCTTTTCCCAATGTTTTTGCTTGAATTGAATAATTTAGCAATTGACGAAGAAATTCACGAAAAGTCTTAGAGTATGCTTGTAACAAACTGCTTTTTTGCCGACTTTCTTATGGGGAGACTTTGCTGTACTTGTACTGTCAGATTACTGTTATTTCAACTTTATGTCACTAATCAAAAATAGAAGAATGAAATGTTTTTTGAATTTTCTGATTGTTTGCTTCATATTGATTTTTTTTAGTCCGGTATCCTCCCAAGAAAAAAGAAAGTCTAGGAGCAAATCCTGCAAGAATTGTTTTAGTGTGAATTTTAATGAAGTAGATATTAAAGACTGGCTCAAAACCATGGCTAGCCTAATACGCCGTAACATTATGGTTGATGATAGTATTACTGGTAAAATCACTGTTATTTCCTATAAAGATATACCGGAGAGGCGTGCTTTAGATTTCATGAAGCAGGTGTTAGAAGTTAAGGGTTATGGTATTATTGAAGAACCCAATCTGATTAAGATTGTAAATCAAAAAAAAGCGGGAGATGCCTCCTTACCGGAAGAAGGAGAGCTTACAGAAAAATCTGCTGGTGTAATTTCTCGGGTACTTTCTCTCCCGTCTCGAGTGGATGTCAATGAGTTGACAAACGTATTCAAATCTGTAGCTGGGAGTCAAGTTACAATTGTATCCTATCGTCCTACGAATTCCATTGTGATTACTGGTTTTGCCAGAAACGTATATCGAGCCCTGAGTATAGGCAAAATACTTCTTAAAAAAATAGACAAAAATAGCGTATCCTCCTCAGGTTCTGAACAAGTTCATATATATAGAGTCCGTCATATTGCTGCAGAAAGCCTATCGGGCGTTTTATCTAAATTGGATGCACCACAATCTAGCTCAGTAATCACTAAAACTGGAGTACGTAGTAATGCCAATAAAAAGATACGCTCTGTTGCCCATAAGGCATCAAATTCTATTGTGATTACATCTACCTCTCGAGAATGGCTAGAAATTAGAAATATAATCAAAAAATTAGATGTACCCCGTATCCAGATACTTTTAGAAGTGTTAATAGCAGAAATTAGTTCTACTGGAACCAACGATTTTGGAGTGGATTGGCGTTCCATTGGAGAGAAAAGTGCACACGCTCAATTTAATACGGGATTAGCCGGAGAAAGTCGTATTATTGATCCCACGCAAAGTACTGGTTCTGATAGTTTTATTGATCCCAAAAGAAATACCCTAAATGGTTTTAGCCTTGGCTTTATTGACAGTGCTGGAGATCTTTTGGGGATACTTAGAGCGAATATCAATCGACAAAACTTTAATGTTCTGTCTTCTCCTCAGGTTCTAGCTCTCAATAACCAGGAGGCAGAAATAAACGTCGGGCAGGATGTTCCTGTGCGTACTCGCTCTCAAACTAGTGCAGAGGGGACATCCGCAGTGGAAAGCTTTGAGTACAAGCCGGCTGGGATCAAGCTTAAAGTCACACCTCAAATCAACTCTTCCGGCCAAATCACACTCAACTTTTTTGCGGAAATATCCAGTATACAAGGACAACAAGCTGCGGCTTCTGGGGGGAACCCAACTTTTTCTAAACGTAATGTAAGGACCTATGCGATTGTTTTAGATAAACAAACTATAGTTTTAGGTGGCTTAATTTCCTCTGAAACCACAAAAAACGTGACTAAAGTTCCTATTTTGGGAGATATACCACTTTTAGGATATTTTTTCAGAAGAAATATAGATACAAAAACCAAGAGAAACTTAATGATTTTTATGACACCTCATATCTTAAAAGGACGGAAAGAGGCAGATCGTCTTACAGATTTAAAGAGAAGTGAGCAACAATCTTCTCTGAAAAAGATTCATGATGAAATTATTGTTTGGCCAGAAAAACGGTGGTAGATGAGTAGCCCTCGTGTTTAACTCGTCGTGTGCTAGCTTTTGACTTAACTCTGGTATTATTTGTATTTTAGGTATGAAGCAGCATTTGGGGACACTTCTTGTGGAAGAGGGTATCATTGAAAATGAGGAGCTTATAGAGGCCCTTAAAATACAAAAGACCAAAAAACATAAACTTGGTCAAATACTTGTCAGTCAAGGTTTTATAGACGAGGCCAAACTAATGAGTGTAGTGGCCCGTCAATACGGCTATCCCTACGTCGAAAAACTAAAATTTAATTATGATCCTATTTTTGCCAAATTACCGGTAGATTTCATTCATAAAGTTAGAATTGTCCCTATCTCTTGCACAAACAATAGAGTGTGTGTGGCCATTATTAATCCTGAAGAGGTCCATATGATGGACGATTTTCGTCTTTTTTTGAGACCATATAAAGTGGATTTCATTCTTTCCAGTGAAGCTGAGGTTATGCGTATGATTCATGGTGGTTTTGATCGAGCCGTTGCTTTAGCCAAAGAAGTGATGGGAGACATGAATAAAGAGGAATATTCTAAATTGGAAAACCTTTCTGAAGATACTCTGGATATGGCAAACGAAGCCCCCATTATTCGTATGGTGAATGTGATTTTAAGTCAGGCTGTTCAGGAGCGAGCTTCAGATATTCATATTGAGGTAAGTGAGAAATCCCTTGATGTACGCTATCGTATTGATGGTATACTTCATTTACGTTTGCAACCTCCTAGGGTAACTCATGCGGGTTTAATTTCACGTATAAAAATCATGGCAAATTTGAATATTGCAGAAAATAGACTACCACAAGATGGGC
This sequence comes from Leptonemataceae bacterium, assembly GCA_965261955.1. Classification (GTDB taxonomy): domain Bacteria; phylum Spirochaetota; class Leptospiria; order Leptospirales; family Leptonemataceae; genus JABAAI01. The sequence continues at coordinate 29,880 of CBDHEM010000013.1, read as the reverse complement.
GTATTAAACTTAAATTGAGCGGTAAAGAGGTCGATATTCGTGTCTCGACTGTACCTACACAATATGGAGAGCGAGTTGTTATGCGTTTATTAAATAAAACGGATGCCAATTATAGCTTGGAAAGTCTAGATCTTTACCCCTATATATATGACCGATTACTCAAAATTATCAATGAAACAAATGGTATCTTTTTGGTGACAGGTCCGACGGGTTCTGGAAAGTCCACAAGCCTCTATGCTGTATTGACAGCCTTGAACAATGGAGTCAAAAATATTCTAACAGCAGAAGATCCTATTGAATATGAAGTTGCTGGTATTGGTCAAATGCAAATGCAGGAAAAGATAGGCTTTACGTTTGCACAAGCTTTACGGGCCATATTAAGACAAGATCCGGATGTGATTATGGTGGGAGAGATCCGAGATGAAGAAACGGCCCGCATTGCTATACAATCGTCCCTTACGGGTCATTTGGTTTTCTCAACGTTACATACAAATAACGCACCAGCAGCCATTACACGCCTGATAGATATGGGTATTGAGCCTTACTTGATTACAAGTAGCGTACGCGGGGTTCTTGCCCAAAGGCTTGTGCGTACTATTTGTCCAAAGTGTAAGTACGCCTATACTCCTAAAATAGAGGAAACAAAAGATCTTGGGTTTCCGACTAAATTTTTTCGAGGTAAGCGTTTTTATCGTGGTAAGGGATGTGAACTTTGTGTTGGTACGGGCTATCAAGGTAGAACAGGCATCTATTCTCTGATGGAGCTAACACCTAGAATACAGGCTAGTATACTCAAAGAGGAGGATGCCGAATCTATTGCAGAAAAGGCTCGTTCGGATAGTCAGCACCCAATGTTAGGACTCTTGGAATATGGGGCCTATAAAGTTATAGATGGTATAACCACCGCAGAAGAAGTGATGCGAGTTGCCTAATGCCGATCTATCGTTATACAACCATACACCAGAAAGGTAAAGATGCAACTGGGGTACTAGAAGCGCCGACTATTTCTGCTGCGCGAAGTATGATTAGGCGTAAGGGGCTTTACATCCGTACTATTGCAGAAGATAAAGAAAAAAAAGAAAGAGAACTTTTTCCTGCTTTAGCCAAACTTCTCTATCATGTTCCCCGTCGTTCTGTTGGGCTTTTTGCTCGTCGCTTGGGCACTCTTATGGAAGCGGGTTTACCCCTTGATCGAAGTTTAAATAATATCTTACATCAAACAGAGAATGAGCATCTCAAAAAAGCCCTAGTCGCTATACGTGCAGATGTAGTGGAAGGATCTTCTCTTTCGGATGCTATGCAAAAGCATCCGACTTTATTTCCTCCGATCTATTATCATTTGGTTTCTATTGGAGAAAAAACGGGTACTTATGAAAAGGCTCTTTTACGATTAGCTGATCTTGAAGACTCTGGGGAGCAACTGCGTAGTAAAATTATCAGTGCGGCTATCTATCCTGTAATTATGCTTTTTCTGTTAGGGGGTATACTTGTTTTTCTTTTGGGTGTCGTTTTCCCACAGATCAAACAGCTTTTTACCGAACTCAATGCAGAACTTCCCTTTATCACACGATTTGTAATTGGAATTTCAGATACGCTCACTTCCAGTTGGGTGTTTGTTATACTGGGTATTATAGGGGGAATTAGCTATCTTTTCATTCGTTGGAAAAATCAATCACCGGGTAGAGAAAAATGGGAACACATTGTTCTAAAACTACCCGTATTGGGTGTTTTGAAACGTAAGATACTCATTGCTAAATTTACCCGTAGTTTGGGTACGATGCTTGCTAATCGCTTACCCTTAATTTTATCGCTACAAGTGGTCGCGAAACTTGTGGAACACTATGTCTTTTCCAAAGAAATACTAGGTGTGATTGAGAAAATTAAGGAAGGGGAACGTATGTCGGAGGCATTTGAAAAATCGTCTGTTTTAAATCTTATGGTTTTGGGGATGCTTTCCGCTGGGGAGAGTTCGGACAGCGTACCTCAAATGGTGAATAAAGTAGCGGATATCATGGAGGGCGATGTCGAAAACAGCATTGAACGGGCCACAACACTTATGGAACCTATTATGATTGTTGTTATGGGAATTATGATCGTTATAATTATGTCGGCCATACTTTTACCAATGTACGACTTGACAAATCAGTTGCAACTATGATCACTACCCCGATGGAGGGTGGTTATGTTACTCCCTTTTTTTATAGTTTTATAGTTTTATAGTTTTATGGAGGCCTGTGTATGGAATGTATTATTTGTTTTTGTTCACGTTTCGTGACTTTTATTTTTGGGAAAAACAAAAATAGAGTGAACCCTCGAAGGGGTTTAACACTCATTGAATTAGCTATTGTGATACTTGTTTTGGGTGTGATTATGGCAATTGTTTATGGTAATCTGAGTCCCACAGATACTTTACGAGGAGCTAAGAAGCTCCAAATACAAAGTGCGTCTACTTTATTGGAAACAAACCTAACTCGCTACGAAATAGATAATGGAGCTTTAGAGGATGGAGCAAGGCTCACGATTCTTTCACAAACTACGGACAGTTGGCGAGGCATAAAAAATGATCAAGTGATGGATCCTTGGAAGAATCCATATTTTGTTTGTTTTGATAATGCCAGTAATCGTCAGATTTGTACCTATGGTGCAGATGGTACTCCGGGCGGTAAAGGAGAAAGCGAAGACTTCTATATTACTGACCAGTCGTCTTGGCCTAGTTGGTTAAAGTCTACAAAAAAGAAATAATGGGATAGGAGTTCCTATATTCAACTGTATAGTTTATGGCTTGAGGGAGCTATTATATAGGAGCTCCTAGTCGCTTCTGATCTGGGTTTGGTTTTTTTCTATTTTGAAGGTATTTCCCGATTTCTTTTTTATGCATACTCTGCTACCGGTAGCTTTTTACGGTATGGTTTGCGTGTAGTGTTCCTTTTAGCTTGCTAATGACTATTTTGTAATGGCTATTTCCAAAAAAAAGACTATAGGGAGGGTTAAGAAGAAAACCAAGAAACCCCAAAAAGTAAGCAAAAAAACAACGAAAAAGAAGCCTGCTTTATCTGCAAAGAAAATCTTATCTAAAAAAACTCTTGTTATTGTTGAATCTCCTGCAAAAGCAAAAACAATCAATAAATACCTAGGCAAGAATTATATAATAGAAGCCTCCTTGGGTCATGTCATAGACCTTCCTAAATCCCGTATGGCTATAGACGTGAAAGAAAACTTCCGGCCGGAATATATAACCGTTAGGGGACGTGCGCCGACTTTGCAACGTTTAAAGACTTTGGCTGGGGCAGTCAGAGAAGTTTTTATGGCTGCAGACCCTGATCGTGAAGGAGAAGCGATTTCTTGGCATCTTAAAAATGCCCTTGAGGCCAAAAATCCCAATATCAAGCGTATAGAGTTTAATGAAATTACAAAATCTGCTCTGCAACAATCCATACAAAAGCCAAGGGAGATAGATCAGAATTTAGTAAATGCACAACAGGCGAGGCGTATCCTAGATCGCTTAGTTGGATATAATATCTCCCCTATACTTTGGAAAAAAATCAAGAATGGTCTTTCTGCAGGTAGAGTCCAATCTGTTGCTCTTCAGTATGTTTGTGATCGTGAGAAAGAAATCGATGAATTTATAGAAGAAGAATATTGGAGTCTTGAGGCTCAGTTTGCTATAGGTCGGTCCGCACTAAAAGCCCTTCTCTATTCTATAAATGGAGTTCGCCAAGAAAGACAAATCAAATCTGAAAAACAGATGAATGGAATACTTTTTGAATTGCAGGATAACTCCTATATAGTGAAGACAAAGAAAATAAAAGAGCGACAGAGAGAAGCAACAGCTCCTTATACAACTTCTAAATTTCAACAGGATGCTTCCACTCGCTTGGGCTACTCTTCGCAAAAGACAATGATCGTTGCCCAAAAACTTTATGAAGGAATTGAGATTGGAAAAAAAGAAGGCTTTGTTGGTCTGATCACTTACATGCGTACAGATAGTAATCGGACAGCTCCCGATGCCCTCACACATCTTAGAAATTATATTCAAGAAGAATTTGGCGAAAAGTACCTATCCGAAAAAACGAAGATATATAAAAATAAGCGAGGTGCACAAGATGCCCATGAAGCGATACGGCCTACAGATCCCCGTCGCCATCCCGATAAGATAGCTTCTTTTTTAACTCGTGAACAGCAAAAAATATATGAATTGATTTGGCAGAAATTTGTTTCTTCCCAAATGGCAAGAGAGGTGAGTATATATACGAGCATAGATATTGAAGCTGGCAATAAAATATTTAGAGGTACTCATCGTAAAATTAAATTTGATGGTTTTGCGCTAGTTTATGGCGCTCTTGCAAAAGAAGAAAAAGAAAGCAAATCATCAGTACTAGTCGAAATAAAGGAGGGAACAGAACTCAAATTAAAGAAATTTGAACCGAAACAACATTTCGTAACGCCCCCTCCTCGCTATTCCGATGCCGCCATGGTAAAAGTTTTGGAAGAAAGTGGAGTGGGACGTCCATCTACCTATGCCCCCACCATTCAAACTCTCCTTAGACGATATTATGTGACTCGTATGGGTCGCAATTTACGACCAACAGAATTAGGATTGATTGTTAGCGGAGTTATGCGTAAGCATTTCCCCCATCTAGTTGATCCTACTTTTACAGCACGTATGGAAGATGAATTAGATATGGTCGCTAGCTCTGATTTGAACTGGGTGGATCTGTTAACAACCTTTTACACACCATTTGTCGTTACTCTCAAAAATGCCGCAGAGAATATCGAAGACATGAAAGCTGCTCTAGATAAACCAACAGAGCATATTTGTGAAAAGTGTGGTACAAATATGGTCAAAAGATTGGGGCGCAATGGTTATTTTCTAGCTTGTCCACGCTTTCCAGAATGCCGCAATGCAAAATCTATACCCCTTGGTCCCTGCCCTCTTTGCGATACCGGACAGGTTGCCCGAAGAGCCACTAAAAAAGGGCGCCCCTTTTATGGTTGCAATCGTTATCCTGATTGTGATTTTTCTTCTTGGGATGTCCCAGCCGAAGAAAATTGTCCAGAATGTGGAAAGCTCCTTTTTCAAAAAAGTGGCCGAAGTGCTTCTGAAAAACGTATGTGTCTTCGATGTGGGTACAATTCCAAAATATCCGATGAAGAAGCAAATGGTAGCGTGGGGAAAAGTGCCTAGACGGATAGCCTATGACTATTTAGCTTCACTTATTTTTTTCTGTACATCAGACCTTACGGCATAACCCATAATCACATTACGTATTCTTCCCTTTTGGCGCAGTTTATCTAGCGCATTTTTTTTACTTGGAGACTTTGTTGGTTTTAGAAGGGTATAGTTTTTCGGATCGACCCATTCATAATAAAAACTTGTATTTCCCATATTCACAGCACCTATCTTGTTGATCAACCAACCAGAATCATTCATCATGTACGCATTGTCTGTATTCCTTCCAAATAAGTCAGACCCAAAATTCGTAAAAAATGTATTTTTGGAAGAGCTTGTTGTTACCAATGGCAATATAGTATTCATTATATCTGCATGGGATCCAAAGCGGGTAGGATCAATTTTCAAATTCTTTTTGAGTTCTTTTGGTATATAAAAAAATAAAGGGACTGTGTACTTCCAAATTAACTCATCATATTCAAAGTCAAAACATGCCCAAGTATTATGATCCCCTGTAATTGCGATGATTGTGTTTTCACTTAGTCTACTTGTTCTTATTTTTTTTAGAAAGCGACCGAGCGAATCGTTCATATACTGGAAAGAAAGAAAAGCTCTCTTGAGGAAGCTGGTATCAACTTTACTTCTTTTCTGTATATCATTTGTAATTTCAATGGGATATTTTTTATAATTTTTAGGAATTTTATAAGGGGGATGATGAGTCGTTGTTAAACCAAAAATAAATTGAGGTTTTTTTGCAGAGACTAGGCTTTCATAGATATAGTCAAACATGTGTTCATCGAAAACACCCCAAGAATTTTTTTCTGATTTATATTTTTTAGCTAATATGTTTTCTCCACTCAGCTGTTGAAAGCCTTGTTTGGGTAAAAAACTATCGATATTTCTCCAAGAAAGACGTCCACTTGTTATGAAGTGTGTATTGTAAGATTTTGCAAGGAAGGGACGTGTGATAGCTAATGAAAACTCATGGGAACCATATTTTGTTTGCGATAAGGCACCTTCAGAATGAGAAATGAGTACCGCTTCTAAATTTGTCATAGTCCCATTTTGCAAAGAAGTGATGTGTCTAAAGTGAATTAGGTTTTCCATTTCCTTTTCTAACGAAGCCAACAAGTTTACTTTTGCATTATGAAATTTGAAGTAGTAGCTACTCCAGCTTTCCATAAAAATGATCACAACATGGAATTTTTTATTAGGATTTGTATTTTTTCCTCTAATTTGCTGAAAAAATAGTTCATCTTTTTGTTTTGGAATTTCTTTTCGATTATAAAAATCTTTCATCGCTTGTTCTAAGCTATTTACTTTATATCTACTCAAAACACTATCCATATCCAGTGAATAGCGAAAGCGTTTATGATCTTTGTATGCGTCTCGCAGACTAAGTGGTGCGTTGTAGCTAAGAAAATTGATAAACTGTAGAGGAGAAATCGATATATTGTCTTTTTGCAATGGGAAAACATGGAAAGAAAATCCCCTAGCCCCCATCACAGTCAAAGTGATGCAAGTCGCGATGAAAATAATCTTTTTGAATAAAGTAAATTGAGGAGGAGCTATAGATTTGGCTATATTATATATACTATCTATAATCCAAAAAAGTAAAAGAAAAGAAATCGAGAAAAAGAAAAACCCCCATATTATGGGATATTCTTCCCACATAGACGCTAGCGTAGCGACGGTATCATCTTCAAAGAAGCCATAAATACGTACATCTATATGTGTTTGAAAGTATGAGTAATAATATATATCAATATAATATACAGATAACAAAAGAAAAGATGCGAAGATGAGCCAGTAGCGATTTATAGTGAGAAAAAAAATGGCAACTCGTTTTTGAAAAATAAGACCAAATAATTGGAGCAATAAAGTTGGAGCAACGATGATAAAGGCAATCACCTTTATATCGAAACGAGACCCAAGTGCATAAGCAGATATGAGCTCATATCCGTGTTGCCAAAGTTTTTGTATTTCTCCAAAACGAAATAAATAGTAAGTACGAAATAAACTAAAGACACAAACCAGTATGATGCTATAAGAAAAAACGAGTAATGTGAAATGGAAAAAGCTTATAAATGATTCATTTTTTTTTTGCATTTTTCGAATGAATTTTTGAATTTGTCCCAACTTTCTATCATAAATTGAAGATATGCATCGGAGAGCAATCAATTTTGATATTTCTTCTTCTGCATAAATGGCATTGGGCGTGCCTCCCTCCTACTTGTGAGAGTTCCTATTTAGGGAAGTTGCAAAATACAAAAGAATAGGAGAGCGACCTTCTAAAATGCCTCAATTCCGCATTTCACCACATTTTATTTGCCTTTGTTTGCATTTCGCAACAGTCCCAAAAGTGCAAAGTTTTTTCTTGTCATTATAGTTTATGCAACAAAGCCAATTCATTTCACACACTGAGCCGTTTAGTAAAACACTCTTTCTTTGATATTTTTTGAATGCAAATTAATGAAGCGACATATGGTTGGAGGATCGAACCTTTGATTGATCGCCACTTGAATAAATATACAAAATATGCTTATCGAGTCAGTCTTCTATTTTTCTGGATGTTGACCTTCCTTTTGCAAGGGCAAAAAATAACACTTTACGTAATGGCTTAGGATTTAGGCAGCTTGCCCTCGGCTTGTGTTCGTGTGCATCTCTGCAAACTTAGAAATATTGACTTCTGATTCAACGAATTCTCTATTGTGTCTTCTAAAGAGTCATCGTTAAATTGCTCCTCAGCTTGTGAGGTGAGAAATCAACCCCATCCCTTTTCATAATTCGTATATTTTGCTAAAATAGCCTTCTTGTTAAAATAGCCTTCTTGCTAATTTTAAATTTAATCTATTCTATAAAACGAACTCAAACTAGATGCTAAAAACATTATTCAACAGACCACCCGATTTCAGATATAGAATCCACTAGAAGCCATATGAAAAATAATACTCGAAGAACACAAGCCTTTGGGACCTTTTCGCAAAAGCTTGCGATTATGGGTACTACTTTTTACTTCAGAATAGCTTATAAATGCGAAGAAGCTATAGCATACTGGTTTTTCAAGGCTGACTATTTCCCCCGTTTTCTTACTTGACGCCCTAATATAGTCGAAGTGATTTTATAGTCATATGAACGATTTCCCTACTGCCTTTGAGCGTGTCCTTGAGCGGCTTAAACACGACGCAACAAACACTCGTGAGCAAGGTTATCTATTTGAAAGGCTAATCAAATCATATTTGACCAAAGATCCGATCTATGCTGACCGTTTTTCTGACGTGTGGCTATGGAGTGAGTGGCCAGAACGTACTGGCCAGGACACCGGGATTGACCTAGTCGCCAAAGAAAAAAATAATGGAGGCCTATGTGCTATCCAGTGCAAATTTTATGACCCAAAGCACACTCTAGTAAAATCAGATATAGACTCTTTTTTTACAGCTTCTGGTAAAAAAATATACTCTCGCCGTCTCATTGTTTCTACCACCGATAAATGGAGTAAAAATGCAGAGGAAGCCATGGAAGATCAGCTCATTCCTTGTGAACGCCTGAGATTCCAAGATTTAGATAAAGTCGTTCATAACTGGGATGTGGCTATCTCTCAGCCAGAAAAGCTAACACTCAAACAGTCAATCCAAAAAACGATCAGACCCCACCAACAAGAGGCCCTCAACTCAACCCTTGACGGCTTTAAGAAAGCAGATCGTGGAAAGCTTATCATGGCATGCGGTTCAGGGAAGACTTTCACTTCTTTACGCATTGCCGAGGCGCAAGTAAAAGTAGGCCTTACTTTATTTATTGTGCCCTCTTTATCGCTGCTATCTCAGGCCATACGTGAGTGGATGTATCAGAGAGATCAAAATATAAAGAGCCAGTACATCGCCGTTTGTTCTGATACTAAAGTAGGTAAAGACGATGAAGATCTTTCTTTAGTGGATTTACGATGGCCAGCAACCACCGATTATAAATCTTTGGTAGAGCAGTTAGAATCTCTAAAGCAAGATTCTAACAATATCGTTATTTTCTCAACTTACCAGTCCTTAGAGGCTATTTCCAAGGCCCAAAAGTCCTTACAAAAATCCTCGTGTCTAAAAGCTGAAGATAGCGTATTTGATCTTGTGATTTGTGATGAAGCTCACCGCACTACGGGTATAGAGAGCCCGAAGGGTGAGGTCTCTTTCTTTTCTCAAGTCCACAGCAACGATTTTATCCAAGCGCATAAACGCTTGTACATGACAGCTACTCCCCGTTTGTATTCCCCTGATTCAAAACGGAAAGCTAAAGAACACAGTATAGGCGTTTACTCTATGGATGATAGCGAAACCTATGGTGAAGAGTTTTACCGCTTAGATTTTTCACAAGCCGTAAGCAAAGGACTGCTTTCTGATTATAAGGTACTCATACTTTCAGTATCAGAAAAATATATTACCGGTTCCTTACAGCACCTCATTACGGACGATAGTCAAATTACTATCCCAGATGCCGCTAAAATCATCGGCTGTTGGAACGGCTTACGCTATCCAGAAGGTAAAACAGCCCAAAAGAATCCGCTACGTCGAGCAGTGGCTTTTGGCAGTCGTATTCAAGATTCAAAACTCATCGCAAGTGAATTTGATAGGGTTGTTCAAAGTAATTTAAAAGAGACACCTTTAGGCAAGGGTGAGTACAACTTGAAATGTGAAGTCAAACACGTTGATGGGACGATGAATACGCTTGAACGTAACCGAGAACTTGACTGGTTACGCGATGAAGCCAGCGACATAAATGACGAGCCCATTTGCCGTATATTAAGCAATGCCCGTTGTCTTTCTGAGGGTATAGACGTACCTGCCCTAGATGCGGTCATGTTTCTACAACCCAAAGCTTCGCAGGTAGACATAGTACAGGCTGTAGGTCGGGTAATGCGTAAATCCGAAGGCAAGGACTACGGATACATTATTCTGCCGATTGTTGTACCGCTAGGCCTCCTTCCACATCAAGCCCTTAATGATAATAAAAAATACTCCGTAGTATGGGGGGTCTTACAAGCTCTACGTGCCCATGATGAAAAGTTTAACGCTGTCATTAACCAGATGGAACTCAACCAAGAAAAGCCTGATAAGATCAAGTCTATGCACATTGGAGAGAACGGCGAAGTTATAACTGCAAATGAAGTACACAAAGCAACTCCTTCACAATTCACCTTAGATTTTCATGAATGGCATAACGCCATTTATGCGAAGATCGTCGATAAATGTGGAGACCGTCGTTACTGGGAGTCTTGGGCGCAAGATGTAGCGCGTATAGCGCAAACAATAACTACTCGTATAGAGGGGCTGTTAGATCAGAAAAGCAGTGAGTTTTGCCGGGTCTTTTCTGACTTCCTACTGAGTTTGCAAAAAAACATTAACCCTGCCATAGACCAAGAAGAGGCAGTGGGCCTGCTTAGTCAGCATATAATCACTCGCCCAGTCTTTGATGCTTTATTTGAAGGTTATGTTTTTTCTAAGCATAACCCCGTTTCTATTAGCATGGAAAAAGTTTTGGGTTACTTAAAAGAAGCGGGCTTAGAAAATGAAATTAAAAACCTAGAAGGATTTTATGAGAGTGTTCGTAATCGTGCCAGCGGTATAGACAACACTGCCGGCAAGCAAAAGGTAATGACTGAGCTTTATGAAAAGTTCTTTGCCACTGCCTTTCCCAAGGTAGCTGAAAAGCTTGGAATTGTATATACTCCCATTGAAGTCGTTGATTTTATTTTACGAAGCGCAGATGAAGTTTTACGCCAAGAATTTAATCAAGGGCTGAGCGATAAGGATGTACATATACTTGATCCCTTTACTGGTACTGGTAGCTTTCTTGTCCGTCTTTTGCAAAACAAAGAACTCATCCATGACAAAGACTTAGAACGCAAGTTTACTCAAGAGCTACATGCGAATGAGATCATGTTGCTTGCCTATTATATTGCTGCCATTAACATTGAAGAGGCCTTTCACCAGCGCATGGGTGGTGACTATAAGCCATTTGATGGCGTAGTCTTGACGGATACCTTTCAAATGAATGAAGGAGACGACGAAAAACAGGGCCGCTTAGACAAACTCTTCCCTGTAAACAGCAAGCGGGTAGAAGAACAAAAGAAAAGCCCCATTCGCGTCATTATTGGTAATCCTCCTTGGTCAGCTGGTCAAAAAAGCGAAAATGACGCCAATAAAAACTTGAAATATGAAAATCTGGATAAGCACATTGAGGAGAGTTATGTTGAGCATTCTGCTGCTACCAATAAAAATAGCTTATATGACTCGTATATCCGAGCCATTCGCTGGGCTAGTGATCGCATTGGAAATGAGGGAGTGATTGCTTACGTAACCAACGGCTCTTTTATAGATGGGAACGCTAGCGATGGGTTGCGAAAGTGTCTAGTCGAAGAATTTGAGCGTATCTATTGTTTTAACTTGCGAGGGAATGCCAGAACTTCTGGAGATTTAAATAAACGAGAAGGTGGTCTACTTTTTAACAAAGGAAGGGGTAGTAAAGCGACTATTGCCATTACTCTTCTTGTGAAAAATCCCAAAAAAGACAATCCAAAGAGGACAAAAGAGGGGGAGCAAGGAGAAATCCTCTATCATGATATTGGCGATTATATGAGGCGTGAGGCGAAGCTTAAAAAGATCAGTAGCCATACTCTAGGCAGTTTACCTTGGCAAAAAATTCAGCCCAATGCCTTACAAGACTGGATTAATCAGCGTGACCCTGTCTTTGAGAGTTATATGCCAATGGGCACAGATGAGGCTAAGAAAGTAGCCATAAACCAGCTCAAGGGTAAAGAAAGTAAGTCAGACCAGCTCTTTAGTGATAGTGATCTAAGTGATCTAGCACATGAATACAAAGGGAAATATCCCATCGTAAATAGTTTTTTCGGTATTTATTCTCGTGGAGTAGCAACTGGCCGTGATACTTGGGTGTACAATTTTTCTCCAGCTGTTCTGCGAACTCACATGAAGCAGATGATTGCTTTTTATAACGAACAGCTGGCAGCATATCAGGAGGAAAAACGCAAAGATCCCAAGCTCAAAGTAGAAAACTTTATCAATAACGATCCTAGTAAAATTAGCTGGGATCAAATCACAAAACAAGATATTAAAAGAGGGAAAATAGCGAGCTTCAATAAAAGACAAATACGATCTGCTATTTACCGTCCTTTTACCAAAAAACGGCTTTATTTTGATAAACAATTTAATAGCAGGCACTACCGTACACCCCTCTTCTTTCCACAAGCTGATAGCGAGAATTTACTCATATGCGTCAGTGGCAAGGGTGCTAGGCAATCCACGGCTCTAATGGTAGATATTCTGCCAGATATTCAAATTGTTTTAAACAGCCAATGTTTCCCTCTTTATGTCTATGATGAGCAAGGCAAGCGGCATGATAATATCTCAGCATCTAGCTTGCTCTTATTTCAGGAGCATTACCAAAATACTACGATCAGTAAAGAAGACATATTTTATTATATCTACGGTGTCCTGCACTGGCCTGCCTACAGGAAGAGTTTTGCCTCTGATTTGGTCAAAATGCTACCGCGTATTCCCTTTGTTGCTGCCGAGAATTTTGATATGTTTGTTGAAGCCGGCCGTCAATTAGGCAAACTGCATGTCGCTTATGAGCAAGTGAAAGAATATCCCATAAAAGTAGTCTCTTCAAGTTTTGCAAAAAAAGATGTAGAAAAAATGCGCTTTGCCAAAGATCCCAAGCTAAAAAGTAAAAGCAATAAACGGGGTCTTGATAAGAGTACTATCATTTATAACTCTAGCATCCAACTGCAAGGCATACCACAAGAGGCCTATAACTATGTGGTCAATGGTAAATCAGCCATTGAATGGATTATGGAACGCTATCGAATGAAAATTGACAAAGACAGTGGTATTCAGAATAATCCCAACGATTGGTCTTCTAATGGTGGGGCGTATGTTTTTAGCTTGCTAAGGCGCGTGATTACTGTGAGCGTAGAAAGCGTACGAATTATTCAGCAACTAGAAAAAGTGGAAAAATAAGCGTTTGTTTTCGGACAAGGTGTTAGCTTTGTCTAATAGCGTCTAGAGGCTGTTGAAATAAATTTGGTGCTGGATCATAACTTTTAGTTTTTGAATTTTCTATTATTTATCTTCACTCCAAAATAAATTTTATACTCTTGAAAAACCCGTCATTTTTAGTAAACAATTTGATCAGACTTTAAAATTTCTGTACTTTCTTGATAAAAATTTAGGGAACTATTCAGGTACATTTTGACTGGGATTAGGAATGATTTTTGTCAAACTTTTTTGTATCATTATCAGAAGCATCTCAGAAGCATCATCAATAATAGTGTATTCAAATTATGCAAACTTTGACAGCACACTCTTTGACGCGTGCTAATCAATCTATCAGCAGAGTTTTTACAAACAGGCAAAATAGGAAGGAAACAAATTGATACGATATTATTCTATTGACAAAGTGCATTCAGACACCTTCGTGTTACTTGTGTTACTCCTCAAAGCTTTGTCTTTTTCTTTAGCTACTATATTTCTTATGTTAGCTTTTCTTACGTTAGGAAGCTTTTGTGGGAAACGCCCGGATGCAAATCAAGATGATATTGTGCCTAATGTTCAACCTGAATTATCCGAAGTCGCTCAAAAAGGCCAACAACTTTTTCAAGAAAGCGGGTGCCAAGCTTGTCATGGCCCAGAGGGTAAGGGAGATGGCCCTGCCGGGAAAAATTTGAACCCTCCACCTAGAGATTATAGCCACAAAATGGCTTACAAACAAGGGTACTCAGTGGAAGATATCACAAATACCTTATTGACTGGCGTTCCGGGAACAACGATGGCACCATATCCTCATATCTCAGAAGCGGATAGAAGAGCCATCGCTACTTATGTAGTCTATCTTCAAAATCTACCTCCAAAAAATAAAGTGAAATAGTTTTAGAATGCTTTCCTATGTTTCTTCTAATCGCTTTACAATTTTGCCAAGGCTATCTTGATCATATAGGTTCACTTTTGTTTGCTTTTGCTCGTCTTCACTCTCGCAAAATTCAAATAAACGAAAATCATAAATGTCAGTTTCTGCATAAGCTTTGTGTGCCGCCCGGATACATTCCCAGCTATGAGTGGTTGCTAAAAGCTGTACATTAAACTTATAAGCTAATTTGTGTATAGACTGAAAAACCCTATCTAAAACAGAATGATGTATCCCATTTTCAATCTCATCAATTAACAATAGGCCACCTTGGCATACGGGTATGGCTAAAATAATACTCAAGAGCCGATTCACTCCCTCCCCCATATAAGAAAGTGGAATCATTTTTTGACCACCAATATCAGCACGTAAAGAGGGGGTACCGGCTGCTACAGAAACAACAAAGCGCTTCAATTTCGGCTCAACTTGGGCTAAAGCTTCAATCACATCGGTATGAAAACCAGCTTCTTCTAAACGAGAATATCTTTCTGCATCTTCTGCATAATTACGTATTTTCGTAGCCATAAAAATACTAGGGGGAAAAGGAATAAAGGTAACACTACTATCTCGATTGAATCGTATTTGATTGTTGATAATTTGTGCAGACACACGGCTTTTTTGTTCCTTGGGTGATGGACCATGAAAAAGCAAAACAAGCTGGTGATTATCTGTGGCAGTAGAAAGCAACTCCACGGCTGACTTTTCTGCCTCTAAGTTTGAGGCATTCCCATCTTGAGAAAAGGTAGAAGAAGCCGGGATTTCTAATGAAATTGTAAGCTCTCTCTTTTCACCTTTATCATCATAACTTGTTAGTAATATTTTTTTTTGATAATCCTTTTCACGAAATAACCAACCCCATATCTCTTGGGCGTTTGGTATTAATTTACCCACCCCACGAAAAACATTTATATTCAGTGGTAACTCTGGGTTTGTCCCTCCCAGATGTAAAAATAGGCCTTCTAAAAACGCAGTCTTGCCACAGTTATTTTTTCCTGTAATCAAGTTGATACGAGAAAGAGGGGAGATAGAAAGCTCTCGAAAACAACGAAAATTCTTTAAAGAAAATGTCTCAATCATAGCAATATTTCCAGTATATAGTCGACTGTCTCTTCCTCAATTCTGTTTTTTAAAAAACCATTTTTTCTTTACAGAACTATTCTCACACCCATAGTTTTCCAACCAATCTCCTATAAGTGGAAAAACTTCATGTGTAGCATTTCTACCAACAACCAAACCCATGTGAGAATAATCTACAGAAAAGTTATTTTTTTTGCTTAAAGTGATATGTTTTTTCTCTTCACTCTGTATTTGGTTAAAAGCAAAATTGATACTTTGGGGAGGAGCAATTTCATCAGCTTCTCCAGATATAAAAAGCGAAGGGATTTGAATGTTTTTTAATCCAAAACGATAATTAAAAGAATCATCTCTTGTCACTTCTTTTCCCTCACAAACCCAACTACTCAATTGTTGAGCTAGCCCTTCTGCAATGTTTTCGGCAGCATTATACAAAATGCGAGAAATCGTCTTTTCATCAATATCTTTTTTACTCAAAATATTCATATCTAGACTGCTTGGAATACGCCCAAAGAAGGGAGAAAATAGTTTCGCTAGAAACTTTATATCAAAGAGTCCAAATAATTTCCGATAGTGGGCTATAAAACCTAGTAAGCCAGAATTGACATGCTCCAGATTACCCGGACCTCCTAAAGAAATAAAACATGCGATATCTTTAGAATCTGGCTGGGCCTTACCAAGAAAAGCTTGTGCAATCATAGCTCCCATGCTATGTCCTATCCAATTTATTTTAGGGGATCCAGTTAGTTCCTTCACTTTTTTAATAACAGCAGGCACATCATAATCCACAATATCATCAAAACAAAAATCTTTATAACGCTTTGGAGAGTCATGGTAAGAGTTCCCTACTCCCCGTAAATTTAAGACAAAAACAGTATACCCTTTCTTTTTTAGATAGTAAGCAAGACTATGAGATTCATCTAAATCTACACTGAATTTATTTGTGGCAAGACCATGAGAAAGAATAATGGGGTATCTTCCTATTAAAGGTTCTTTTGCATTATGCAAGTGTACAATAATATTCCAACCGTCTTGAGTTTGGACGGGAATACGATAATCAGAAATATCTGGAAGACGATAAAACTTTCCTCCAAAGTATAAGAAAACGGGATAAAGTGAAAACAAAATAAGTAAAATGCAAAATAAAAAAAAAGCTATTCCACTTACAAATATGGAAACAATAATGAGGATAATTGCAGAACTAACTGCAAAAAGTGTTTTATTCTTTCTGAAAAAATTTGGTTTCATTTTTTTATAAGCAGAACATTAGCCAAGCAAGCTAATCCTTCCTCACGACCTAAAGCACCCATCTGTTCGGTTGTCGTAGCTTTCACACTAATACGCTCTTCTAATATAGCTAATATTTTAGACAGAGAAAGGCGTATATTCGTTTTATGAGGACTTACGTGAGGTTTTTCTCCTATTATGGTTATATCAACATTTGATATAGAAAAATCAGCCTCTAACAATTTTGTTCTGGCTAGCTCACATATATTTTTAGAATCTAAGCCTTTATTTATGGGATCTGTATTTGAAAAAAATTCTCCTATATCACCTTCGCCTAATGCACCAAGGATAGCGTCACTTAAAGCGTGAAGAACTACATCTGCATCAGAATGACCTACCAAGGCAAAATCTGACTGGATTTCTACTCCACCCAATACAAGAGGACTTTTTGGCTGGAAAATCAAACGATGGAAGTCAATACCTATACCCGTCCGTATATCCACTAGAGTTCCTTATCTCGCATTTTTGATAGATATTTTGACAAAACTAAGTTTCCTTCAAGAAAGATCAGACTATGATTACCCTAGTTCAAAAAATCGAATTGAAGACAACTATGAGTATTTTTGATTAGAATAAAAAAAAGCAGGCCAGACAATATTTGCTACAAATAAGCTAACCTGCTTTTTTAAGGTTAAAAGTAAATTGTAAATTTCTTACTTTTTACTTTTACTTTCTTCTAGGCTAGATGAGCCTGCACAACCACCTTCTTTTTTTAGGTCAACATAAGCTGGTAACTTATTAAAATATTGTTTTTGATCAAATTTTAAATTTCTTTTGATCGCAACACTCTCTCTAATATCCTTTATCACTTCTTTACTTTTTTGACTTATCAAACGTTTTTTGATAAACCTTTCCGAAACAGCTAAACAATCATTTAAAGAAAGAGGTGCCATCTTCTTAGGTTCTTTTTTTCTGAGTGCTTCACAGACCTTTAGTTTGGCTTCCTCAGTAATCAAATTATCAACTGCCTGTAGCAGTTTTGCATTTATATAAAGTTGTCCTATGGTTTGTAGCCGATTTTGTTCCAACATACGCTGCACATTAGGATCATCTAAAAAACCCTCATCCTCCGCAACTCTGGCAACCATGAGAGAATCTCTATAACGGTCATAATGATTTTGTGGTCTTAGCGTCTTACTGACTGATGATTCTTTATTACAGACTAACTTAGCAATCACACTCTTGTCTGCCCCAGAAACACGACTTGCCAGATCTACAGAAGTAGAATAATACTCTTCATATTCTTTCGTTCTGAGATCATGACCTCCTATAGTTTCAATCACTTCACCTCGTTCACAAGCGAAAGTGAACAACAACAAAGCAAAAGCTGGTATCATACTTACCCGAACATAGCGAATAACAGAAACACATCTTTTCATTGTATATCTTATTTGCATATCATACTCCTTTTCATTTGATTTTCGTTAAGGGATATTCGAAAGCAAATGCACAAAATAGTCTAAGTCCAATCTCCATAAGCGTTCAAAGAAGAAATACAAGCAAATGTGCTTATCGAACTCTTCCGCAAATCAGAAAATATGGACAAGCCCAAACAAACGCTCAAAATAATCCCAGTAATCCATCATGGTAAAATATGATTTTCAAGTAAATTCCTTTTTTTAATTCAAATACCCCATCCTCAGGCTTCAATTCCCAAGCAAACATATCTGATCTCAGCTCTATTCTCAAGCAATGCATTGACAAGAAAGGCCTCACTCTTAGAAAAATCACTAGGAAATAAATTTTTTCTAAATCAAAGGAATCTGCTTGTATGGCTCTACAGTTCTACTGACTAATCGAGAATAGAACTGAAATCGGACGTGCGCTACTTTAGACTTGAAGCTTAGCGGAAGCACATTTTACGAACATGTTCAAGCGGGAGACACCACGCTCATATTATTTGTATAGACCGTGGTCGCATCGCATAGATGTCGCTATAGATGTCACATAGATGAGTTTTACGATAAAAAAAGCGAAAGATCTATAACTTTAGGTTGTAAATAATCCCGGCTTTACTCTAGCCAACCATTCACTAGGTCTCTACGGTACGTAACCAAGAAGTACACAAAAAGAAGAGAATATATCCCTTCACGGTAAATATAATAGCAGTGTAGGCACCGTCCTACTCTCCCACAAAGCGAACCTTGCAGTACCATCGGCGATGAAGGGCTTAACTTCTGTGTTCGAGATGGAAACAGGTGTACCCCCTTCTCTATTAGCACCAACAAGGACATGATCAAAAAATTGATATTCTGAGCAACTAAAAAATGCTTATCGCATTAAAAATAGAGGAGTATTGTTAGCGATTTATTTTTTCTGCGATATGTCGTAACTCTGCTTTTAGTTCTGTAAAGTAATGGGTCATTTCTTGTTTTATATCGCTTTGAAGATATATTATAAGTGAACCCATAATTACAAAGCCAGCTAGAAAAACCTGCCAAAGTCTGTTTACGCCTTTCTTAACACTGTCTATCTCCTGCTTTACAAATTCTTTAGTTGCTACAGGCTCTGTATTTTCTGTGTGTTCATATATCCCCGAAAAGTCCTTACCTTTTTTGGTTTTTTTCATATCTTGGATAGATTTATTTAGTTCTCGGATGATCCCATTTTTGTCTGATTTTTCTTTTAGAGAGATTCTGCTCATGTCCAATCTCCCATCTCTCTAAAAATATCTCTATGTATCTGCTTCTTTATAGGCAAGCATCCATTTAGAACTCGCATAGCTTCTGTCCCACTCACCTCTAAGTGTCCTATAGTCTGTATTATGCTTTCGGCATCTTCTTTTTTCTTCATATTACTGAGCAGGTAAGCAATGGAATTGCCGAAGTGTTCTGCCACTATCAGCCCGTGGTGCCTTGTGGCTCCATGCAAGAATTTACGCTGAAAAAGCATGTCGGCTAACATCGCTATTTGCTCCTCTACACAGGATAGTCTTACAACCCGCCACCAAATGCTATCGCCATAATAGTGGGGAAAAGACTTCTTTGCCTGATTTGTCTGAATCTTTGCTTGAGACACTTTGTTTATCTACTACATTTGGTAGCTTGCATACAAAAAATACAAGTAAAAAATCGTCTACTCATTAGAGTTATAATAGGCATGTATACTTTAGGTCGCCGAGGCCATGAGTTCGGATCACAGCAGGAAGTTAGACTGCGTTACGAATGATCCTCAATATCAAGGTTAGTAGCGTGAATATTCTGCTAACTGACAAAACAATTACACTATAGGCGGGATCATGTCTGCCCCGCCTCTGTGTTATGCCGAGAGAGGGTTTCTTTTTAAGACAGACCATCTTTGATACATCTTTCGAAATCTTGTATTTTACGATTAAGATTTCGGGTAGCTATTTTTAGGATTGTAGCAGAGACTAAGCCTCGGTCTGATTTAGTTGATAGACGCTTTATTCGTATTTTTCAATATATACGTCTTTGAGCTTGGGTTACCATCTAAAGATATAGCTTCACCTTCAAAGAAAGGGAGTGTCTTTATTCGGTCTTTGAGCAGTAAGAATTTCTTCTATACATTTTCTGGAAATATCTCCAAATGTCTTCTTTATATATAATTCACTAATCATTTCCCCTTTACAGTATAAGTCATCTGTAATATACAACATCCATGGCCGTCAGAACAAAAGTCAGATCGGGTGTCAGACCTAAGCGACCAGCCCTCCCTTTTGTTGCACCTGAAGAACATTACGCTACCAAGGAAGATACTGCTAAGATAGAAACTAAAATTGCTAATCTCAGAACAGAGCTGAAGACAGATATCGCTAGGCTAGAGGGTAAATTGGCTGGCATGAAGCTATTCTTAGGCTTCAACACGGCTTTACTATTAGCAATCATGGCTAAGTTGTTTTTGAGTTAGAGGCTTCTACCTTTCTCTCTTACGCCGCCGATGTTTTCCGGTATTTTCGATTACGCTTTTTGTAATCCAGAGAAGTATCGCTTCTCTCTTCTGGCACCTGAACAAAGCCAACTTTCGCATGAAGTCTGTATGGAGTAGAACGATAGTCTTGCCTTCGTTGCTCAAACGATCATCCAACATCATCGCACCATACTGGTTGATAGCTTGGTGGGCTAAACAGATATCATCAATAAGAAATGACGACGTTTTCTCTGCCCCTTTATGATGTCCCCGCAATCGGGTATGTTTGCATCCCCATCATTACTGTTGATGTCATTGGTACCAGAGATGGTTTCACAGTGACCTTCCCCCAAAAGAATGGACTGTCCACTTTACATTATGGAGGAAGGTCGTAAGAGTCCATGGTGTGTACAGGTTTTTTCCTTTTTTACTTATGTACTGTCAATTTTTATATGAGTGGCTGCCCTTATGCTCCTGTCATCAAAAACTGGGGACTCCCATCTTTTGGTTATCATTTTTATAGAGTATATTGAGCCTTGGTAAAAGCATTCTCGCTAACACTTCTTTTGAGATAGGATTCAATAAAAGGATTCAGATTCCCGTCCATTACGCCATCAACATCTGATGTTTCGTATCCCGTCCTAAGGTCTTTTACCATTTTATAAGGATATAGGACATAGGAGCGAACTTGATTTCCCCAGCCGGCAGACTTTTTTTCTCCAGAACGACTTTTCATATCTTCTCTATGTTTTTCTTTTTCTTTTTCATAAAGACGTGATTTTAAAAGTTTCATAGCGGAAGCTCGATTTTTATGTTGAGATCGTTCACTCTGACATTGGACTACTGTATTTGTGGGAAGATGAGTGATGCGAATAGCGGAATCTGTTTTATTAACATGTTGCCCCCCAGCTCCGGATGCTCGATAGGTATCCACGCGTAATTCTTTTTCATCAATTTCTAAATCAATCTGGTCATTAATTTCTGGCATAACATGAACAGCTACAAAGGAAGTGTGGCGACGCTTGTTGGAATCAAAGGGAGATATACGAACTAGTCGATGTATTCCATTCTCAGATTTAAGACGCCCGTAACCCCTCTTCATAATAAAGAGAAGGGAAGCACTTTTAATGCCAGCTTTTTCTCCATCTTGTAAATCCAAAATTTTAGCTGAGCCAGATTCTTGTTCAGCCCATCGTAAATACATGCGTAAAAGCATAGAAGCCCAGTCTTGACTTTCAGTACCACCAGCGCCGGGTGTAATAGTGATAATAGCATTACATTGATCATCCGGTTCCATGAGGGATTCTGTAACCAGTAAATCGTCATAATGTTTTTGTAGCTTTTGTAATTCTGGATTTATATTAGCAATGGCTATTTTATCATCATGATATTCTTCGTAGCTCATTTCGATAAGCTCTGGTAAGTCAGAAAGTTCTCGCTTCAATTTAATCCAAGGTGAAAGAAATTTTTCTTGAGAAGATTTCTTTTGTGAGATTTTGGTGGCCTCTTCTTGATTATCCCAAAAATTCGGGTGTTCTATTTCTATTTCAAGATCCTTGTATTTATGGAGCATAGCATCGATATTTTTATTTTCCCAAAGGCGATTGAGTTCATCTTGTAATTTCTGTACGACCATAGAAAGTTCTTTGCGGTTTTTAATTTCACTCATAGTTTTTATAGTTTTATGGGATTTTGTAAAATCCAGAAAAGTAAGAAAACACCCGCCTGAAATGCTTCAAATTAGCGTTCTACGACACGCCTCTGTCTTTCTTACTTTTTGCAATAATCCCTTTATGGATTGATTTGTATTTTGGATTGCGGTACTCATATTGAACTACTGTTACGCTGGATGAGAGGGTTAGATTTCTGTCTGCTTTTTTTTCACACGATGGAGTATTAAATAACCAACAAAGGCTATGAGTAGCATAAACGCCAAAAAAAAGATTCGGAGTTGTTCTAGGTTACCTCTATAATGAGAGAAAAGGTCAAAGAAATTTGTATCTTTCTTTGAACCCTCTTCAAATTTTAATATAGTGATATGATTATTTTTGGAATGGATAGTTACCTTTTTTTCTTTATTGGCTTTTTTTTTGAAGAGGGCATATTGTTCATTAAGATACCTATTTTCTGAACGAAGAAGGCTTAGATCATTTTGTAGTATGGAAGATTTTTCAATCATTTTATTCCGGTTCATATAACCATATTTTCCAATAACAAGGGAGTAGAAAGTAACTGTAAAAAGGCCGCAAAATATTATGTATATTTTTGAAAGGCTCAACATGTTTTCAATCTACTTACATCCTGATCTATTTCCTATGTTAACTATATTTTTTATTTTTTCCATCTTTCAAAAACACTTGTTCCCGGATAAACAGCATTCGAATCTAAATTTTCTTCTATACGCAGAAGTTCATTATATTTTGCAATGCGGTCTGTACGGGAAAGGGAACCGGTTTTAATTTGGCCAGCATTTGTAGCTACAGCTAAATGGGCTATACTTGTATCTTCTGTTTCTCCGGAACGGTGGCTAATGACACAGGTATAGCCGGCCTCTTGTGCCATCCGGATAGCCGAAAAAGTCTCTGTTAGAGTACCGATTTGGTTGATTTTAATAAGAACGGAATTGGCTACTTCTGCTTCAATGGCTCTCTTGATAAATTTTGTATTGGTTACAAGTAAATCATCTCCCACAAGCTGAACACTATCTCCTAAACTTTTTGTGAGTATGCGCCAATTACTCCAGTCATTTTCACTTAGTCCATCTTCAATAGATACAATAGGGTATTGACGGACAAGGTCTTTGTGAATTTCTATCACCTCTTCAGAAGTCTTTTGTATCTTTTCCTCTCCCATGATGTAAAGCTTCTGCTCCACATTATAAAATTCTGAAGAAGCTACGTCCAGAGCCAGTGATATATCTTCATTTGGTTTATAACCACTCATTTCGATGGCTTGTAATATGCAGTCTAGGGCTTCTTTAGTTGAAGTGAGATTAGGAGCAAAGCCCCCTTCATCTCCCACAGAGGTGACTAGTCTTTTTGTATGGAGAATTTTTTTTAGGACATGAAACACTTCCGCGCCTGCACGTAGAGATTCTTGAAAAGTAGGAAAGTTATGGGGAACAATCATAAATTCTTGGAAGTCGATATTGTTATCTGCATGCTTGCCTCCGTTCAATACATTCATCATGGGAACGGGAAGTTGACAGGTGTTGACTCCACCTAAATAGCTATAGAGAGGTATACTCAGTGCAGAAGCCGCGGCATGTGCCATGGCCATACTCACACCTAAAATAGAATTTGCTCCCAACCTAGATTTATTGGCAGTTCCATCCAAGGCAATCATCTGTAGATCATTTTCCCTTTGTGTAAAAATATTGCATCCTAGTAAGTTTGGTCTGATGATTTTTTGGACAACCTTTACGGCCTTCTGTGTACCCAGCCCTTGATAACGTTTTTGGTCTTCATCGCGTAGTTCAATGGCTTCATGCTCTCCTGTGGATGCCCCAGCCGGTACGGAAGCACGCCCAAAACCGTCTCCCTCACAGTAAACGTCAACTTCAATGGTTGGGTTACCACGGGAATCGAGAATTTCACGAGCAATTATATCAGTGATAGCTAATTTTTTGTGCAACATTACTTTCTTACTTGAAATAGTATCTGTCCCTGACAGAACTAACAAATGACTTACAGAAGTAAAGCCTTTCCAAAAAATGACAGAGTTTAGCTTTATTATTTTTTGACTTGTTTCAAAGCAAGATCCAGAGTATATTCTACGCGAAACTGAAAACCGTAAAAAGTATTTTTACCAGTGGGGAGGAAGGCATTTTTTTCAGAGTGTTTCTCATAATAATTTGTTGGTATATAGAGAGCAGAGCTTTGGCTAAAATTTAGCTTTCCCATCTTATATTTCATATTATATTTTATCGAAAATTCAATTTCGGACCCCATGTACTCACCGCTTTGTGTTTCCCAAAGTCCCAAAAAAGAAAGCGAGCTTGTGAAACGATCTATTTGAAATTTTTCTTTTATTTTTCCAAAAGTTTTTGCATTGGTACGGTCAACATAGCTAGGGGTTTCTTTCTGTTTGGCATAGTCACGAAAATGATAAAAGGAAGTGTATGGCGAAGGGTAGTATCTCTTGTAACCCCATAAAAGCATCCCACCCATGGAACGCCCTTTTAGACTAGCAAAGCGCGGATGAAAATAACCACCACTCAGCCAAAGATGATTTTTAAAAGTTGTATCCATTTTTGTTTCCCAAATGATGTTGATAGCACCAGCTTGCCCATTGTAAACGTGATTATCTGTAAATTGCATATCTTGTCCACTTGCGTATGCCCATGTAATGTCAAAGGACAATGCCTTTTCAAAAAAATCTCCATAAAGCCGAATGCCACTCATGTGCAAAAAGTCTTTATCTGCTTTGTTATAGGAATTTTTTCCATCTTCGGCAAGGTCAGAGCCACCTAGGTTGTTTGCACCATAACGTAGATAATAGCTAAAAGTACGCCAGCCTCGTAATCCCCAATGATCAATGGATAAATTCTTTTCCTGCGGAAATTGCCAATGTATATTCGCCCCTATTCGTGTGCTTATAGTATCCCCTTGAAAGTTTTCAATTTGCTCATCGTCTTTATTTGTGGATCCATAAATACCCACATCTTCTCTGACCACACTGTTAGATAGAGTATCCATCATAAATTGGATGTGTAGATTTTTTTCCCAAGTATAGTTGAGAACGGCCCCATCGATAATATCAGAAAAAAAATAATCCCAATAGGAATTGCCAATATCATATTTATGCCGGCCTAAAGTAAGGAATAAAGAATCAGACAAGGGATGCATAAAATAGAGCTGAGTAAAGATGATTGTATTTTGTCCATTGCCGGTTCTGTTTTTTTCGTCATTTTCTCTATTTCCTTGTGCATTATCAGCACCCCAGTGGGACCAGCGCGACATATCTATATGGAAATAGCTTTTATCATGGGTGTGCGTGGAGATTAAGCGTAGTTCACTGTAAATTAAATTGTAGCTATCGTCTGTATTTTTTGTAGAGATAGCTTGGTTTTTGCGAAATGTTTCTTTGTTGTAATTTTCAAAATCTGCGTTTTCGAAAGAATAAAAATAATTTGTGAAGTACAAAGAAATAGGATATATATTTCTTTCTAAAGAAAGAAATATGAACACAAAAAAAATACAGCAATTTTTGAATAAAAAAAAGTTTTGTTTTGATTTTTTTATAATTGAATTTGTTTGTAATGTTTGTCTTTCTTTATTTTCTCTCATAGGAAAAGCAACTCCTTGTTTGAGTATTTTTTGGCATGCTTGGGAAATGTATTTTTTTAAAATCATGAGCAAAAAAACCACTCCTTTCATCTTGGCATACTCCCCGCCGACGGTAAGAGTTTCCATCCTCTAGGTCTGTAAAATAAACCGAATCTATAATTTGGGGATTGTTTTCTAAAGTGATGGGTGGGAAGCTAGAGTTTGTTAGTGTAATACAATAGTGGGAAGTAATTGAGCCATTCCAAGTCAAATCAGAAGCAAGATTGTTTCTGTTTCGTCCTAATAAAATATAACTTTTGGCTTGAACAAGAATAGGAGCTAGAGCGGTATATTCACTCCAGCCATTGAGTAAATTACACTTGTTATCTCTTCCAATAAAAAAACCACCAAGAGACCTGGGTATATTATCTAAATTATAAAGTAGTATGTAATCATTGGCTGTTTCTCGAAAAAGGCTATTGCCGACTTCTGATATAATAAAAGGAAATGTATTGATATTATCCGTGGGCTGTGGAAATTCAGAAACAAAAGTTTGTTGGAGAAATTTTTTAAAATAAGAAATATCTCCTCGAATCAGTAGGACTATACTATTCTTGTGATTGAGAGAAGCCTTTCCATCGGGATTACCTGGCGGAAGAGAAAAAAGAACAATAAAATTTCGAACTAATTCGTGACGATTCACATAAAAAAGACTTTCTCCATTTAGTAGATTTTCAGTTAGCTCTAGTTCTTCTCCTATTATGAAGGCAAAGGGAGGACCATTTGTTTTCTTGGCATAATTCGGAATATTATCTAGTTCTGGTAAGTGAAATTCTCTAGCCAAGAGTTTGCGAGATTTCCCTTCCGCGATTTGATTTTGAAAATCTTCATGCATTTTTGAATCCGCAAATTGTGGGAAATAGGCTTGGATTTTCTTTGCGGCTTCTATCAAACGCCAAATATCAATGGGAGGCCTTTGGTTACCTGTTTGCCGAATTCGTTTTTTTCCTATACCCCGTGTAGCAAAATTGATTTCTTTAGGAGAAAAATAAATATCTATCCAAGTTTGTCCTAATGGTTTAAGAAAAGGAGCATATTTAAGGAGTTGTTTTTTCCCAAATCGACCAGATTTGATCTGTAGAAATTGAGAGAGTAAGTGAGTATAAAAAAGAGGAGACGTGAGTTCTATAAAATAAAGAGGGCGTGTACTTAGTAAGAGGAAAGTTTTTTTACGATTAAATAAAAAAAACTGATGTGTTACTTCACTATATGTATAAATAAATTTTCCTTTTATATTATGTGTTTGGATAGTATTCCAATATGTATCCGGTAGTATGCCTTGCGTTTCTTCTTCGTCTGTTGTGGCTTGCTTTAAAAAGATCGCCAGGTCTTTTCCTTTTTCTATGCTATAACGTTTGATTTTTTTTTCATCTGTTTGTATAGCTAGACATGATACAAACAGGTGAAAAAATAAAAAAAAAGAGCTAGGTATACAATAAAAATACTTTTCTTTTTTCATATCTCTTTTCATAAAATTACTTTGTGTCCGTTAAGGAGTAGCAATCTGAATTGATGCGCGACGCCTCTCGATAAAAATCATGGGCTAAAGAATGGACATTTTGAATAATAATGAAGTTTTCATCGTTTTTGCTCACAGCACTTTGGCTAAAATTTAAAGATCCCAAAAGAATTGTATTTTTATCTATAACAATGACTTTATGATGTAGTAGGCCACCGTTGCTTTTTTCACAAATACGAAAGGTCTTGAGTTTTTCTGAAAGAACAGCATAAGACTTTCTATTTGATTTCCGAGCTGTACGATATTGATTGTGATCTATCCAAACTTGTACATCTAGGCCTTTCTTTTGTGCTTCGATTAGCGTGTGATAAATGAGACGATCTCGAAAGGCAAAAGCTAAAATTAAGATAGAATGTTGAGCACTTTGCAAAAGGCGAAGAACAATATTCATTGCGTTATCATATTCTGTGCAGTATGGAATGCCTTTGGCATCGTAATTAGGATAGGTGTAGACAATTTTATTTCGTCCACCTTCTCTTTTTTTATAGCAAGCTTCGTGAGAACAAGCTTGTGTGGGGCAAGGTCCACTTCCTTTGCTGTAAGATGCTAGACAAGCTAGGGAACACTCTGCTAATCCGGGATTTTGTGTGTATTCTGGAAATGTATCTTTGTATGGAGTGAAGTAGGCTGAGACTAATCTATCGTTTGGAAAAGAGTGTGATGTGAAATTCCAATGGGCCTTCTCTTTTTGCTCTTCTGCATCTTGTATAGATTTTAAAAAATGAGAGTAGCCTTCGTCTTTTTTGTTTGCATAATAGCCTGTGAATTGTAGATTGAAATCTTGTAGATACTCCTCTGCAAGTACTTCACTGTTGATAATCATTGTGTTGTTAAAATGTGAGAAGAGACCTTCTGTCCAATTTGCAGAACCTGTAACAATGTATTTTCTATCCACAATCATATACTTATTGTGCATGATGCCACTGCTATTGCCAAAGCGGATGGGAACGCCATGTCTGAGTAGTTTTTGCCAGTTGTCTGTTCCGGCTTGATCTAGTTCAGAGCTCATACGTAGATGCACGCTACGCATGAGATGGGCTTCAATTAAGGCATTTGTTATGGCTTGATTTTCGAGGCCATAAAGAGAGATTTCGATACTTTTTTGTGCTTTATGGATTAGTTGTAATATGTTTCTTTCTGTTTTTTGAGCCTGAAAGATTAAAAAGGGAAGATAAGATTGAGTGTTTTTTTCATCTGTAAATTGGCTTGGGTTGTAATCTGTTTGATAAACATGATTGATACATGCTATTCCTAAAAAAGAAAAAATAGTACGAAATGATGTGCAAATAATAATTTGTAGACATAGTATCTTTATTCTTTTCAAGACTGGAGAAGTAATCTTCAGGGGGGGCACATATTATATAGGTCTTTATCTAGTGTTTTGTTTCACAAAAAATATAAAAAAAAAGGGGGTTTCTCTTATCTTTTGCTTTTGTTGCCTTGTGATCAAAGGCTAGCTCTTCAGCGGAGAGTCTGTTTTTGATAGTTAGGATATTAGAGTTGTTGCTGTGCGAATCTCTTTTGTAAAACGAATTTGGGACTGTTGCAACAGCTCCATTTACACAAAATGATTTACACTTCCAAATCAACTAGCAAACCAGACAAATCACCAGCATGTTCTTCTTCCATTGCCAAAATATCTTCCATTAGGCACCGTGATGTAGAATCTTTTGTACCAAGGAAATGAATGATTTCCCTGTAGCTATCAATGGCAATGCGCTCAGCGACCAGGTCCTCTTTTATCATATCAAGTAAGGTCTCTCCTTCCACATACTCGGCATGAGAGCGAGACAATAAACCATCGGGTGAAAAATTGGGCTCACCACCCAACTGAACGATACGACTGGCAATCTGGTCAGCATGTTGCTGTTCCTCGTTCGAATGTTTTAAAAACTCTTGAGAAACCATATTGGCATTGAGACCCGAAGCCATAAAGTGATGACGTCTATACCGCAAGACACATACGATCTCAGTTGCCAAAGCCTCATTGAGTAAACGAATGACGACTACAGGATCGGCCTTGTAACTGTCTGTGAGTGCACCATTCTCAATATGCTTACGAGCTCGCTCCTGTATCGTTTTAAGATCAATGATAAAATTGCCTTCTTTTGTCATAAGAGCATCCAAGCTGATTGAATCCCCTAAAACTGGACAGCTTTTTTTCTATTTTTGGGCGTGCCCTCTCTAACGATGTGGGACTTTTACAACGACTCTATTGTATCTGATTGGCTAGCATTGATCGATACACCAAGCGTCACCAAATCCGAAGCCATTCGCTAATGCATCACCCCCAATACTTCGTAAAGAGGATATGCGTATCGTGGATCCCTCTTGCATAGATTTGTTTTTGTACCATTTGCATCCGAAGTTTTTTATATTTATCGATTGGTACAGTTTTCATTTGTTTGGGTTGACTATATTTCTAAGATGAATTTGGATTTGTAGTAAAGACTGTGAATTCAAGTCCAAAGTGCAACAAACTTTACTTGCTCATTTCTCGAAAAAAGAGGCAATACAGTATTTGATCAAAATTATAGTCAAATGAGATTTGGAAACGTTTATAAAACATAAGAGACACTGATTTGTAGTCTTACGTTAATAGGATACGATTTTCCTATAGTTATCATGGCCACAAATAATGACCTTCCCCCAAAAGAGCGGACAGTCCA
>CBDHEM010000012.1:0-103857 GCA_965261955.1 Leptonemataceae bacterium | reverse complement strand
GAAGTGCAGAACCCATTCATTTCTGTATATGCCCAATGCAGTCTTCTTTTACCATCTCACAGTCTTGTTCATAAGGCTTTTCCTTCATCAAAGATGCTAGAGTACTGTTATCTCCATCAGAAGCAAAGTGTTTATAGCGAAGCTTATAGTCCAGAGAACATTTGAAGATCTTAACAAGTCCCACGGACTCCATAGAACCTGAGCTATCATCAAAATTACTTTCACATTTGCTTTCATGAGATTCCTTCCACGCCAGGAAATCTGCAATATCTTTGTTCCATTCTAATGCAAGTTGCAATTGTGACAAAATTTGCAAAAGACTATATTATAATCTAATACCTTTCCCGTCTGATATTCAATCACATACACTGCACCAAGTAGAGATTGGTGACCCCGCTTCTGCCATGTGCCATCAACGCTAACTATACGATCCACTATTTCAGATACAGAAACTGCTTCATAAAACTGTCTTGCTCTTCCCTAGCACGTTTAAGACTGTCTTCAACATGAAGCTGACTTTTCTCTACTATAAGCTGGTGATATTCAACAAAGGTACTCTTACCAGATGGAGGAGGAAGATTCATTAGGGGAGGGGGGGGGGGGGGGATATACCATTTTTAACTTGTAAATTTGTGACCTCATAACTTTTTTTATTTTTCATCTTCTGCAGGCAATTTGGAATCAAGTTGTAGCATGTTCTTTGTGCTTTTTAATGACATGTTTCATTATTATATACCTAACTAATTTCATGACTTCATAGATATATGACACACCACCCTCTCAACCCACTTCCAGAATTTTATAAAATCAATGGTATTGAATTAACACTAGCCACTTAGAGAGTGGTTGTAGTTTATACAGATCTATGACCTGAATGGAAGCAAAAAGTTCATGAGTACCTCTGTGGTGATCGGCTAAAATTAAAAAAAAAAAAGTCCTAAGTATGGATCAAACATTCACCCATAAAAAGTGACTAATACTTGGAAAACAAAAAAAATCCACCCAGATTGTAGAGCAAAGAAATAGCTTTAAAATGGTATATAAAAAGTTGGAATTGAATGCATGACTATTGATATATCATTCTGAAACCGAAAAAAGAGAGGCTTTGAGAAAATCAAGATGGAAGTTGTGGTATGGTAAGTTTGTACTACTATACTATTTTTTGCTCTAATCGCTTCCGGAATTCAATGCAAACCTAATTTGCCTTGGGACTAATTCAAACGCATGCACACACACACACACACAGTTAGTGAAACCCTTCCGTAAGCGGTGGCTTTGAAAAAAGCTGGGTAAGTGGTACCTTTGAAAAAAAAAACGGTCAATAAAAACGTTTGGAGGAGGTGGTGGTGGTGGTTCAACTTCTAAGGTGTGTCCAGCCTGTCCTGTGATGACTAAACCTCCCAGAGCCATAGGTTTCTCCCTCCTCTGCCACTTGCTGCTCTGCCAGTGCCACCCTATCCAGGTGTTGAGCCTGCCTCCTCCTCTTCACCTGCGCCTTGCATTCATCACTGATGCAGACACCCTGTGATGGTCCTTGTCAGAAAGGTACTGCCTTGTGGGAGGAGAAACAGGGACCTCCAACCTTTCCTGGAATTTGGCGAAGGGAACCTGGCCCGAGTTGAAGGAGATTACTGCTAAATTGACAGCAATCTCCACCGTGGTTGCAGAGCAGAACTCTCTGTCTTCGGACAATGCTGCCAGATTGTGCTATTGAATGACTCGTTCAAATTCTGAGTCGCTCCAAGTACGCAACTCTCCATTAGTGTAGGGTGAAAGAGTCGCTCAAAGATTTTTTTGAGAGGAGGAACAATGTCTGGATGGATGTGGGTGAGTGGGGTGGAGATGGCTCAGAATTGGCAAGTAACCAGTTGAACTTACACCAAGACCGCTGGCCACTGGGACAATACTGGTGCTGAGGACTGGGAGTGGTAAAAAATCTCCCAGGCAGCATCCAGCATTGCCGCACAGACACCGGTGCTAGATCTGATGGCTTTGCCATAATAACGAGTCAACAGTTTTATCGTCTTGTCTGTAATCCGCCCCTTCCCCCTCATCCTCACACGCTCGCCCCTTTCATTCACAAACTTCTCCTTTGCCTTCTTTCTTAGTGCTGTACCCATTCATTTTTGCACATTCCCCACACATTCATGCTTGCTCACCAGGTTGGACGAACCATAGGGCAGCTGATTACTGAGAAGTTTGAATATCTTGGAGTCACCATCTGATATCATCTGTGTATACCCGAGCATATTCTTGTTCACAGACCGTTTCCAGATTGCAAGCCTCCAGTTGACTCCATCGCAGAAGATGAACCACAGTAGTTTACCTCGCATGAAGCCTTGTGACCTTCCCACCAATCCAAAATTTCATCAGAGGAAGTATTCATTTCATGGTGTATGGCACAAGCCTGGCAGTGCTTGCTCAGTACTTCCACATCAATCACGTTTTTCAGACTTCCATGACACCACCACTACAATGCCATAAAGAGACTGGAATTCTCGCCTGGCCAAGGTACCATCACAAGTCACAGTAATGTCAAGAACTTGGTCCTCAGGCACATCCTTCCTTAGCTCGGCAGCATCATCAGCAAAGGAGGCCTCTCTCACATCACCTGAGGCAACAAACAACTTCTGGTTTTGAGTGGTGTATGCTCTTTGGGAGACTGGGGGCAACATGCCCATCATGCCACAAAAAGTCTCCCCTTGTCTATGACTCTCATGGCTAGCACAGACTTGGTGTTAAGTCTCCAACTCTCTCTTCTGACATGGATCTGTGATGGAAGACGACTTCCCACACAAAGAGCAACAGATGGAGAGTTTGGAGACAAACCCCCTAAGTTATCAGGCTGATCCAAATGAAAGGTTTAGGTGAAGTGCATGGATAAAAATATTTATATCTTCAGAATGGAGCATCCAAATGCTTCCAAATTTGAAAGTTAGCTAAAATGGGCTTGGAGGTACAAAATTATATATATATAAAACTTCTTTTTTTAAATGGTATCTCCCCCCCCCCCCCCCTCCCTTAAGCAGCAAAATGTCTCAAAAGATGAATGAGACTCTCCAATAGCTACTTTAGCAAGAGAAGAGCGAAGGTTAACAGCATGCCAATGAATTTCACTGGCATATGAAGAAACAATCGGCGTTGAGGCTTTACAGTCCTTACAAACCAGAGTGGGATATGTGCACAAACCCTTGCGCAGGTCAGGGTGTTGAACTATTTTTTCCAGAATTGCAATGTTTACAAACAAATGCTGTGCATAACATATTAGTGACTGCACCCTCCTCCAATAACATGGTTGGAGCCTCCAGAGCCTTAGTTGACACATTCTCTTCCTCATGTCAAATTCTTGCCAAATAAGTCAAAGAAAGGAGACTTGATCAGCTTCTTCATGAAGGCAGTAGGGGGCTTGGCATCACCTAAAAATGCAACAATTGTTGTAGTTGCTAGTTATTGTTCTATAAAACTCATTTCTTACCTGCTTATTTTACCTCCAGTGGATTTTTATCTTTTCTTCCTGCAGAGGAAACCCTCATTTTCTTGGAATATCGGCTTCTAGGCTTCTTTCCAGGCATAACAAAATTTCTTTTGGTTCTCTCGTGACAGGGCAAACCCCTCTCCCTCGTGTTTTAATAGATTTTTGTTGGTAAGGTAAAGAGCTTGAAAAGAGCTACATTTTGATATAATATAAAGGTACTGGGAAGTAGGGATCATCTCCTCCAAATGGACTAAAGGCGGAGAAGAACCTCCTCGAGGCAAAGTGAAATAAATTAAGATGGCATAAATACATGATATAAAAATAGGTATATCTTGAGATAGACATCTTTAATTGCTCTAGAACTTGGGAATCTTGTTCTAGATACATATACACACATGAGCACATAAAAAAATTATATGTAAAAAAAAAAGATCTTACCCCTAAAACTCATTTCTTACCTGCTTATTTTACCTCCAGTGGATTTTTATCTTTTCTTCCTGCAGAGGAAACCTTCATTTTCTTGGAATATCGGCTTCTAGGCTTCTTAAATGTAAGCGCAGGAAGAGACTCCCATAAACTTAGGCGAAGGAAGATACTTACATAAACTTTGGTGCTGGAAGAGACTCACAAACTAAGGTGCAGGAAGAGACTCACATAAATGTCAGGAAGAGACTTACATAAACATAAGCGAAGGAAGAGACTTACATAAACATAAGCGAAGGAAGAGACTAACATAAACTTTGGCGCATGAAGAGACTGACATATACTTAGGCGCAAGACAAGACTTACTCAAACTTTGGTGCAGGAAGAGACTCACATAAATTTAGGTACTGGAAGAGACTTTCATGAAGTTAGATGCAGGAAGAGACTTGCGTAAACTTAGGCGCAGGAAGAGATGTGGCGACCAGGCCACAAGGCATAGAAGAACAGAACTTCTAACTAATTAATCATATTCGTGTTTATCATATGCACACAGTTAGATTATTGCAAAGGATCATGCGCACTTAGGATTATGTTGGCAGGATCGGATTGGTCGGAATTGACCAATCAGGATAATTTCTAATACATAAATGTACATGTTCACGTAGAAACATTTTTGTTCTCTTTTATCTGTATTTCATACTCAGCTGTGTTGTACTCAGTTTATATTTGGTAAATTAAAGGCTTCAAGTCTAGGCAACTTTAGCAGGGTATATAACCAGCTGAAAGAGAGCTCTGGTGGCAGCAAACCAGTGAGGCTTCGAGAAAATACGCAAGTCATTTCGAAACCCCCACAAGAGACTTACTTAAACTTAAGCACAGGAAGAGACTCACCTAAATAGGCGAACGAAGAGACTTACATAAACTTAGGCGCAGGAAGTGACTTACATAAATTTAGGTGCAGGAAGAGACTCACATAAACTTGGGCGCTAGAGACTCACATAAACTTAGGCGCTGGATGAGACTTGCATTAACTTAGATGCAGTACGAGACCTAAACTTAAGCGCAGGAAGGGAATTATATAAACTTAGGCGTAGGATAAAACTTACATTAACTTAGGCGCTTAAACTGACATTGTTCACAAAATAAAACATTACAAATAAACCGACCGAAGGGACTTGTTCTTTTTTTACCTGGCCTGCTATATCCATATAGTCAGAAAACTTTACTTCCAGTTTGACTAGGAGAGCGAGCAAAATGGTAAAAATGGCTGAGGATTGCAACTGCTGTCATAAGGTCTGCCATGTCTGTACTCTCCTCAACTCAAGTCACCCTGAAATGAGCGTTTTTTTTCCTCTTAAATGATCTATTCCATGATGCTGTCTTCCTGAAGTGGACTTATCCAACTAGATAAGTCTTCTGGGGGGCTGTAGCCCCCAACTTAATTCCTTTAGCGGTTATGTAATCAGGTCTTGAGATGAAAACCACATACCACAAGGCCACATGGAAAAGTACTTTTCTGGAGACTACTTCAAATTCTAAGGAACATTGCTCATGTGGCAATCGTGTTGCTGTGATCCAAGTAGTGTAGATCAACTGTGTTTAGATGAGTAGTTTTGAAAACTTAGGCTGAATATATAGTGATTGAGTTAATGATCATAGTTTGGGTATAGAATTAGGATTGTTTTAATAATTGATCTAGTTTCAATCATGAATTAGTCTCACAGGCCACTCCACTGACCTCAACTGCTTGGGAAAAGTATGTGGAGACCAGTCAGCATAAGATCTGCCTGGCGCCAGGATATATACAGCCCGACAAATATCACAAAATGATACAAAACCAACATTGTTCTTAGAAATTATCAAGCAAGTGTATATTAGTGTGCATTCTAACTTCAAAAATATTGAGCTAGAATTTGGATGCCTTTAGCACATATGGGCATGCTTAGGTTGCTGTGGAAGCAGGTTTCATGACCTTGAAGGCTGAACAGCTTCAAGCTATGTAAGTCTTTATTAGAGATTCCTGCCTCCTATTCCTGGTATCCTTGGTTAATTAGTGCACAGCGCAGCAGATATATCTATCCATAGGATCAAGTTAGGACCTGATTTTAAACTGAACAGCTGACACAAAGATAACTCTATGAGCATGTTTCTTAAAACAATCAAGCCTCTTTTAAGAAGTATTAATTTGCACATTCTTATCTTTCTCCTGTTTAGCAGTTCAAATGTCAAACATGCTGCTCACATGACTAATTATAAATGTGATGTATGTGGGGCGATTTCTTTGAGCTATGTTGTTAATAATGATAGTTATATCCTGGGATGAGGATCCTACATTGCCTGAAGATGGCATGGATGTGTGCGGAGGAGGATGGAGAAGAGAAGTGTTGGAGGGAGAGAAGGAGGAGTCGGGGTGCAGAATGAAGGTTAAGTGGTGGAGGTAATGTCCACTTTATAATTAATTAGTGTTATTTTGGATCACTATTCTATTATTGATTGTTCAAAAGTCTCTTTCGTTCTTCAGAGACCTTTCAGCTTAAATGGCTGAAAATATTCTTTGCCATTTAGTACTAGCTGAAAATGCGACGGCTTTTGTCCGCCTTTTTCTGCATTGTTATTTGGTGATAAGCACAACGACAACTCTCATTTTATGTCACTAATTTGCAAAGATTCACCAACAAAAACTCTCCATATTTCTACGTAAACAATCAGTTGAGAGTTACATCTTTCTGTCAGCTGTCATATTGTCATTGATTCAACTAGTCGAGTGGAAACCATGACTGCAGTTAACAAAGAAATAACACTCAAACTTCGATACTGATACTTCCATGGATGCCCTTGTACATCTCGACAGCTGTTTGACCGCTCGACCTGATACCTCTTGACAGGCAACCAAATGCAAAACCGGAGTAGCTTCCCGACATCATGGTAGCCGACCAATGAGGCTGTGGATATTTTTCTAGAAGAAAAGCTAGAGTACTGTCACTATAATCTGCAAAAGAATCATCGAAACTAGCAAACTGCACCCAAAAATCACCTTCTTCAAGCTTAGAAGCAACACATATTTCCAGAGATTGAATGGGATCATACTGGAAATTACTTTGATGAGAAAGGGGATTCTGAGAAGGGAGAAAAGGTTTGGATTCAGATTCAATTAGATGGTTTGCAAGAGCTTTTATGGTGCCCATCATCCTAGGAAGTCTGAAACAGCGAGATGGAAAAAGAGGTAGGCTATCCCCATTTGTCGGGATCATTAAATGAGGAGA
This sequence comes from Leptonemataceae bacterium, assembly GCA_965261955.1. Taxonomy (GTDB): domain Bacteria; phylum Spirochaetota; class Leptospiria; order Leptospirales; family Leptonemataceae; genus JABAAI01. Next base: position 96,696 of record CBDHEM010000012.1, on the reverse strand, counting down.
CTTCCTGGTAAATTACTGGCTCATTTTGATGGAAAAAAAAACACTTTTATCACCAAAAAGAAACTGTTTTTTTGTAAATTTCCACTAAAATGCTAAAAAAACCCTCTAAAAATGCTTAGTTTAGCTGTATGTGGCTCATTTTGTTGAGAAAAACACTATTTTTACTTAAAGGGGAATTTTTTAATTAAATTTCCGCCAAAATGCTTCAAAACAACAGAAAAGTTTAGTTTAGTTGTAAGTGGCTCATTTTGATGAGAAAAACACTTTTTTGACCTAAAAGATGTTTTTTGATAATTTCCGAAAAAATGTTTCAAAACAGCAGAGACCTAAAAGTTGTTTTTTTGTCAATTTTCTCAAAAATACTTAAAAACATCAGAAAATCTTAGCTGTATGTGGCTCATTTTGATGTGAAAAACACTTTTTTTTTGTCAATTTCTGCAAAAATACTTCAAAACAGCAGAAAAGCTTAGTTAAGCTGCATGTGACTCAATTTGATGAGAAAAAAAATGACCTAAAAGAGATGTTTTTTGTCAATTTTCTCAAAATGCTTTAAAACATCAGAAAAGCATAGTATAGCTGTAAGTGGCTCATTTTGATGAGAAAACCAGTCTTTGACCTAAAAGAGTTGGGTTTTTTTGGTAAATTCCTTAAAAATGCTTAAAAAATCAGAAAAACTTAGTTTAGCCATAAATCTAATTTTGATTAGAAAAAAACTTTTTTGAATTAAAAGATGTTTTTATGAAAATTTCGTCAAAAATGCTCAGAAAAGCTTAGTTTTGCTGTATATGACTCATTGATGAGAAAAACAATTTTTTGACTTTAAAGAAATTTTTTTTGTCAATTTCCGCAAAAATGCTACAAAACCACAGAAAAGCTTAGTTTAGCCGTATTTGGCTCATTTAATTGATAAAATACTTTTTGACCTAAAAGAGATGTGTTTTTGTCAATTTGCTCAAAAGAGCATAAAAATCAGAAATGCTTAGTTTGCCTGTATTTGGCTCATTTTGATGAGAAAAATACTTTTTTGACCTTGAGATGTTTTTTTGGTCAATTTCCGCAAATATGTTTCAAAACAGTAGAAATGTTTAGTTTAGCTGTATGTAGCTCATTTTGTTGAAAAAACTCTTTTTGTCCTAAAAGAGATGCTTTATGTAAATTTCGACAAAAATACTTCTAAACAACAGAAAAGCTTAGTTTAGCTGTGTGTCTCATTTTGATGAGGAAAAAACTTTGAACACCAAAAATAGATGCTTTTTTGTCAATTTCAGCAAAAATGCTTCAAAACTGGAGAAAAGTTTAGTTTAACTATATGTGGCTCGTTTTGCTGAGAAAAACACTTTTTTGACCTAAAAGAGATGTTATTTGTCAATTTCGTCAAAAATGCTTAAAAACATAAAATAAACTTTCTTAGTTTAACTTTATCTGGCCAATTTTGATGAAAAAAAACACTTTTGTGACTTAAAAAGATTGTTTTTTTGTCAATTTCCTCTAAAATGCTAAAAACAAATTCTAGAAATGCTCAGTTCAACTGTAAGTGGCTCTTTTTGAGAAAAACACCTTTTTGACCTTAAAGATATTTTTGTTAATTTTCGCAAAAATGCTTCAAAACAGCAGAAAAGCTTACATTAGCTGTATGTGGCTCATTTTGTTGAGAAAAACATTTTTTTATTAAAAGAGAATTTTTAAATTAAATTTTCGTAAAAAAGCTTCAAAACAACAGAAAAGATTAGTTTTGCTGTATGTCTCATTGTGATGGGAAAAAAATTTTATGACCAAAAATATATGCTTTTTTGTCAATTTCAGCAAAAATGCTTCAAACCTGCAGAAAAGTTTAGTTTAACTATAAGTGGCTCCTTTTGCTGAGAAAAACACTTTTTTGACCAAAAAGAGATGATTATTTGTCAATTTCCTTAAAAATGCTTAAAAACATCAAAAAAAATAGTTTAGCTTTATCTGGCCTATTTTGATGAGAAAAACACTTTTGTGACCTAAAAGAGATTGTTTTTTAGTCAATTTCCTCTAAAATGCAAAAAAAAAAACATCTAGAAATGCTTAGTTTAGCTGTAAGTGGCTCTTTTGGGGAAAAAGACCTTTTTGACCTTAAAGACGTTTTTGTCAATTTTCGCAAAAATGCTTCAAAACAGCAAAAAAAACAACTTACATTAGCAGTATGTGGCTCATTTTGATGAGAAAAACATTTTTTGACCTAAAAGAGATATGTTTTATAAATTTCCGCCAAAAATGCTACAAAACAACTGAAAAACTTTAGTTTATCAGTATGAGTCCATTTTGATGGGAAAAAAACTATTTTGACCTAAAAGATGTTTTTTGTAAATTCCACAAAAATGCTTCAACACAACAGAAAAGCTTAATTTAGCTGCATATGGCTCATTTTGAAGAGAAAAACACCTTTTTTGACCAAAAATAGATGTTTTTATGAAAATTTCTTCAAAAATGCTTGAACATCAGAAAAGCTTAGTTTTACTGTATGTGGCTCATTAATGATAAAAACACTTTTTTGACTTTAAAGAGTTTTTTTTTGTCGATTTTCGAAAAAATGCTTCAAAACCGCAGAAAAGCTTAGTTTGGCGGTATATGGCTCATTGTGTTGATAAAACACTTTTTGGACCTAAAAGGGAAGTGTTTTTTTATTTCTGCAAAAATGCTTCAAAACAGCAGAAAACTCAAATTAGCTGTTATTTGGCTCATTTTGTTGTTAAAAATACTTTTTGGACCTAAATGAGATGTATTTTTTTAATTTCTGCAAAAATGCTTCAAAACCACAGAAAAGCTTAGTTTGGTCGCATATGGTTAATTGTGTTGATAAAAACACTTTTTATACCTAAAAGAGATGTTGTTGTTTTTAATTCTGCAAAATGCTTCCAAAGACCAGAAAAGCTTAGTTTAGCTGCATGTTGCTCCTTTTTATGAGAAAAACTTTTTTTTTACCTATAAGAGATGTTTTTTTTTCAATTTCCGCAAAAATGCTTCAAAACTGTAGAAAAGCTTAGTTTAGCTGTATGTGGTATGTGGCTCGTTTTGATGAGATAAACACTTTTTGGACCTAAAAGAGCTCTTTATGTCAATATCCTCAAATATGCTTAAAATCATCGGAATAGCTTAATTTAGCTGTATGTGGCTCATATCGATGAGAAAAATACTTTTTTGACCTAAAAGAGATGTTTTTTGATAATTTCTGAAAAATACTTCAAAACAGCAGAAAAAATAGTTTAGCTGTATGTGGCCTTTTTGATGAGAAAAACACATTTTTGACCCCAAAGAGATGTTTTTTTGTCAATTTCCTCAAAAATGCATTAAAATATCATAAATGCTTAGTTTAGCTGTACTTGGCTCATTTTGATGAGAAAAACACTTTTTTGACCTAAAAGAGATGTTTTTTTGTTTATTTCCGCAAAATACTTCAAAACATCAGAAAAACGTAGTTTAGCTCGATTTAGCTCATTTTGATGAGAATAACAATTTTCTGATCTAAAGGACAGGTTTTTGGTAAATATCCTTAAAAATGATGAGAAAAACACCTTTTTGACCTAAAAGAAATTTTTTTTGTCAATTTCCACCAAAAATCTACAAAACAGAAGAAAAATTTAGCTGCATGTGGCTCATTTTGTTGAGAAAGCCCTTTTTTTTAACTAAAAGAAATTTTTTGTAAAGTTTCGAAAAAATTCATCCCAACAGAAAAGCTTAGTTTAGCTGTAAATGGCACATTTCGAAGAGAAAACACTTTTTTGACCTAAAATAGATGTTTTTTGTCAATTACGCAAAAATTATTCAAAATAGCAGAAAAGCTTAGTTAGCTGTAAGTGGCTCATTTTGATGAGAAAACTTTTTTTTTACCTAAACGAAATGTTTTTTTGGCAATTTCCTCAAAAAAGCTTCAAAACTACAGAAAAGCTTTGTATAGCTATATGTGGCTAATTTGATGAGAAAAACACTTTTTGACCTAAAAGAGATGATTTTTGTCAATTTCCGCATAAATGCTTCAAAATAGAAGAAAATCTTAGTTTAGCTGTATGTTGCCATTTTGTTGAGTAAAATTCTTTTTGACCTAAAATAGATTTTTTTTTGGTAAATTTCCTCAAAAATGCTTCAAAACACCAGAAAAGCTTAGTTTATCTGTGTGCCGCTTATTTTTCCGAGAAAAACACTTTTTTGACCTTAAAGTGATGTTTTTGTTAATATCTGCAAAAATGTTTCAAAACAGCAGAAAAGCTATTTAGCTGTATGAGGCTCATTTTGGTAAGAAAAGCAATTATTTGAACTTAAAGATGTGCTTTTTTGACAATTTCCGCAAAAATACTCCAGAACACAGGAAAAACTTAGTTTAGCTGCATGTTGCTCTTTTTTGAGAAAAATACTTTTTGGACCTAAAGAGTTTGTTTTTTTTATTTCCAAAAAAATGCTTCAAAACAACAGAAAGGTTTTGTTTAGTTGTTTGTGGCTAATTTTTCCATTAAAGATTTGTTTTTTGTCAAAAATCCTTTTTTTCCCTTAAAGAGATGTTTTTTGTTAATTTTTGTAAAAATGTTTCAAAACAGCAGAAAAGCTATTTAGCTGTTTGAGGCACATTTGATAAAAAAAAAATGACCTAAAAGCTATGCTTTTTTGACAATTTCCGCAATTCAGAACACCGGAAAAGATTAGTTTAGCTGTATATTGCTCACTTGGTTGAAAAAATAATTTTTTTACCTAAAGAGATTTTTTTATTTTCCTTAAATACTTCAAAACTGCAGAAAAACTTAGTTTAGCAGTATTAAACTCATTTTGATGACAATAATACTTTTCTGACCTAAAAGTTTTTTTTTGTAAATATCCTTAAAAATGATGAAAAAAACACTTTTTTGACATAAATGATGCTTTTTGTCGAAAACACTTTTTTGACCTTAAAGTGATGTTTTTGTTAATTTCCGCAAAAATGTTTCAAAAAAGCAGAAAAGCAATTTAACTGTATGAATCACATTTTGTAAGAAAAAAAAATTTTGACCTAAATCTATGCTTTTTCGAAAATTTCCATAAAAGCACTTCTAAACACCAGAAAAGCCTAGTTTAGCTGTATGTTGCTCACTTTGTTGAGAAAAATATTATTTTGGCCTAATAGAGATCTTTTTTGTTATTTTCCGCAAAATACTTTAAAACAGCAGAAAAACTTAGTTTTGCAGTATTTGGCTAATTTGATGAGAATAACACTTTTTTGACCTAAAAGAGATTTTTTTGTCAATTTCTGCAAAAATGCTTCAAAATACCAGAAACGCTTAGTTTTGTTACAAATAAACTAAACATTTCTATGGTTTTTAAGCTTTTTTGCGGATATTTAATTAGAAAATTCTCTTTTAAGTAAAAAAAATGTTTTTCTCAACAAAATGGCCCACATACAGCTAAACTAAGCTTTTCTGCTTTTTATATGCATTTTTGAGGAAATTGACAAAAACATCTCCTTTAAGTCAAAAAAGTGTTTTTTTCATCCAAATGAGCAACATCAGCTAAACTAAGAATTTGTGATGTTAAGAATTTTTCAGAAATTGAAAAAACATCTATTTTGGGGCATAACGTTTTTTTCGCATCAAAATGAGCCACATACCGCTAAACTAAGCATTTCTGATGTTTTTATGCATTTTTTAGGAAATTGACCAAAAAAACATCGCTTTTAGGTCAAAAAAAGTGTTTTTCCCAACAAAATTAGCCACATACAGCTAAACTAATTTTTTCTGTTGTTTTGAAGTATTTTTCAGATATTAACAAAAAAAAAATAGTTTATGTCAAAAAAGTGTTTTTCTCATCAATATGAACCACATGCAGCTAAACTAAGAGTTTCTGATGATTTTAAGCATTTTTGAGGAAATTGACATATAACATCTCTTTTAGGTCCAAATAGTGTTTATCTCATCAAAACGAGCTACACACAGCTAAACTAAGCTTTTCTGCAGTTATGAAGCTTTTTTGCGGAAACTGAGATAACACATCTCTTTAAGGTCTAAAATGTGTTTTTCTCATCAAAATGAGCCATATATAGCTAACTAAGCTTTTCTGATGTTTTTATGAATTTTTGTGGAAATTTACAAGAAAACATCACTTTTAGGTCACGAAAGTATTTTTTCCCCATCAAAATGAGCAAAAAACAGCTAAACTAAGCATTTGTAATGTTAAGAATTTTCAGAAATTGAAAAAAAACATCAATTTTTGGGTATAAATTTTTTTTCCCATCAAAAAAACCCACTTACTGCAAAACTAAGCTTTTATGGTGTTTTGAAACATTTTTGCTGCAATTTACAAAAAACATCTTGTTTAGGTCAAAAAAAGTGTTTTTCTCATAAAAAGGAGCAACATACAAGTAAACTAAACTTTTGTAGTATTTTTCTCATCAAAATGAGCAACATACAGCTAAACAAAGCATTTATAATGTTAAGTATTTTTCATAAATTGAAAAAAACATCTATTTTTGGTTATAAATTTTTTTTCCTCATCAAAATGAGCTATATACAGCAAAACTAAGCTTTTTTGTTGTTTCGAAGCATTTTTGCAGTTATTGACAAAACAGAATCTCTTAGGTCAAAAAAGTTTTTCACATCATAGTGACCCATATTTAGCTAAACTAGGTTTTTCTTATGCTTTTGAGCATTTTTGGAGGGAATTTACAAAAAACTTCTTTTTTAGATCAAAAAAGTGTTTTGTCATAAAAATGAGCAACATGCAGCTAAACTAAAAAAAATTGATGTGAAACATTTTTGTGGAAAAAAAAATTCTTTTAGAGGAAATTATCATAAAAAAATTTCTTTTAGGTCATAAAAAGTGTTTTTCTGAACCAAATACAGCTAAACTAAGCATTTTGATGCTTTGTGCATTTTTTAGGAAATTTTTTAAAAAAATTCTGTTAGGTCCAAAAAGTTATTTCATCGAAAAAGGGCACATTCAGCAAGCTTGAAAAGGGGCAAATCCAGAGGAAAATTTGGATTTGTTTAAACAACTATTTTTGATCAAACTAGTAAAAATGGGGAAATATTAAGAAAAACTTGTTTTTCCCTCAAAGTGAGACACATACAGATAAACTATGCTTTTCTGTTGTTTTGAAGCATTTTGAGGGAAATTCATAGAGAGCTTCTCTTTTTAATCCAAAAAGTGATTATCTCAGAAAAGAGCACAGAAATACTCAGAAAGTTCGTTTTTCTTAACAAGTTTGAAAAGGGGCAAATCCTGAGGAAAATTGGGATTTTTTTAAACAATTGTTTTTGATCAAATCTGTAAAATGAGGGAAATATTAACAAAAAATTGTTTATCTCCTAAAGATGAGCTACATACAGCTAAAGTATGCTTTTGTGTTGTTTTGAAGCATTTTGGGGGAAATTCCCATAGAACTTCTCTATTTAGTCAAAAAAGGAACTATCTCAGAAAGGAGCACTGAAATACTCAGAAAGTTTGTTTTTCTTAACATGTTTGAAAAGGGTAAATCCTGAGAAAAATTTGGATTTGTTTAAACAACTCTTTTTGATCAAACCAGTAAAAGGGGACAAATGTTAACAAAAACTGTTTTTCTCCCCAAATTGAGCCACACACAGATAAACTATGCTTTTTCTGTTGTTTTGAAGAATTTTCGGGGAAATTCACAGAGAACTTCTCTTTTTAGTCCCGAATCTCAGAAAAGAGCACAGAAATACTCAGAAATTTTTTTTTTTTAATAAGTTTGAAAATGGGCAAATCCTGAGAAAAATTTGGATTTGTTTAAACAACTTTTTTTGATCAAACCAGTAAAATGGGGGAAATATAAACAAAAACTTGTTTATCTCCTCAAAGTGAGCCACATACAGCTAAACTATGCTCTTCTGTTGTTTGGAAGCATTTTGTGGGAAATTCTCAGAGAATTTCTTTTTCGGCAAAAAAGTGACTATCTCAGAAAGGAGCACTGAAATACTCAGAAAGTTGTTATTCTTAACATGTTAGAAAAAGGTAAATCCTGAGGAAAATTTGGATTTGTTTAAATAACTGTTTTTGATCAAACCATTAATAGGGGACAAATATTAAAAAAAACTGTTTTTCTCCCCAAAGTGAGCGATATGCAGATAAACTATGCCTTTCTGTTGTTTTGAAGCATTTTTGGGGAAGTTCAGAGAGAACTTCTGTTTTTGATAAAACCATTAATAGGGGACAAATATTATCTCCCCAAAGTGAGCTACATACAGATAAACTATGTTTTTATGTTGTTTTGAAGCATTTACGAGGAAGTTCAGAGAGAACTTATCTTTTTATTCCAAAAAGTGACATCAGAAATATGGCAAATCTTGCGGAAAATTTGGATTTGTTTAAACAATTTTTTTGATCAAATCATTAAAATAAGGGAAATATAAACAAAGACTTGTTTTTCCCCTCATACTGAGCTAAATACAGCTAAACTATGCTTTTCGGTTGTTTTGAAGCATTTTTGGGGAAATTCAGAGAGAACTTATCTTTTTATTCCAAAAAGTGACTATCTCAGAAAAGAGCACAGAAATACTCAGAAAGTTTGTTTTTCTTAACAAGTATGAAAAGTGGCAAATCTTGCGGAAAATTTGGATTTGTTTAAACAAATTTTTTTGATCAAATCAGTAAAATAAGGGAAATAATAACAAAAACTTGTTTTTCCCCTCAAACTGAGCGAAATACAACCAAACTATGCTTTTCGGTTGTTTTGAAGCATTTTTGGGGAAATTCACTGAGAACTTCTCTTTTTAGTCAAAAAAGTGGCTATCTCAGAAAGGATTACAGAAAAACTCGGAAAGTATATTTTTCTTAACATTTTGAAATGGAGCAAATCCTGAACAAAATTTGGATTTGTTTAACCAAATGTTTTTGATCAAGCCATTAAAAGGGGACAAATATTAACAAAAACAGTTTATCTCCCCAAAGTGAGCCACATACTTGTCCCCTTTTCCTGGTTTGATCAAAAACATTTGTTTAAACAAATCCAAATTTTCCTCAGGATTTACCCTTTTCAAATATGTTAAGAAAAACAAACTTTCTGTGTATTTCTGTGCTCCTTTCTGAGATAGTCACTTTTTTTAATAAAAAGAGAAGTTCTCTGTGAATTTCCACGAAAATGCTTCAAAACAATAGAATAGCATTCTTTAGCTGTATATGGCTCACATTGAGGAGAAAAACAAGTTTTTGTTAATATTTCTCTCATTTTACTGATTTGATCAAAAAAAATTGTTTAAAAAAAATCCAAATTTTCCTCAGGATTTGCCCCTTTTCAAACATGTTAAGAAAAACAAACTTTCTGAGTATTTCAGTACTCCTTTCTGATATAGTCCCTTTTTATACTAAAAAGAGAAGTTCTCTGTGAATTTCCCCCAAAATGCTACAAAACAAAAGAAAACCATAGTTTAGCTGTTGTGGCTCACTTTGAGGAGAAAAAGAAGTTTTTGTTAATATTTCCTTCATTATACTGATTTGATTAACAACATTTGTTTAAACAATTCCAAATTTTCCTCAGGGTTTGCCCCTTTTCAAACTTGTTAAGAAAAACAAACATTCTGAGTATTTCAATGCTCTTTTCTGACTAACTTTTTGGACAAAAAAAAAGAGAAATTCTCTGTGAATTTCCTCAAAAATGCTTCAAAACAAAAGAAAAGCATAGTTTATCTGTATGTGGCTCACTTTGAGGATAAAAACAAGTTTTTGTTAATATTTGTATCCTTTTACTAGTTTGATCAAATACAGTTGTTTAAACAATTACAAATTTTCCTCAGGATTTAATTTTTTCAAAAATGTTAAGAAAAACTAACTTTCTGAGTAATTCAGTGCTTCTTTCTGAGATAGTCACTTTTTTGACTAAAAAGAGAAGTCCTCTGTGATTTTCCACCAAAATGCTTCAAAAAACAGAAAAGCATACTTTAGCTGTATGTTGCTCACTTTGAGGAGTAAAACAAGTTTTTTTTAATATTTCTCCCATTTTACTGCTTCAAAACAACAGAAAACCATAGTTTAGCTGTATGTGGCTCAATTTGGGGAGAAAAAAGGTTATGTTAATATTTTCCTCATTTTACTGATTTGATCAAAAACATTTGTTTAAACAATTCCAAATTTTCCTCAGGATTTGCCCCTTTTCAATGTTGTAAAGAAAAAAATTACTGAGTATTTCTGTGCTTCTTTCTGAGATTGCCACTTTTTGAATAAAAAGATAAGTTCTCTGTGAATTTCTCCAAAAATGCTTCAAAACATGAGAAAAGCATAGTTTAGCTGTATGTGGCTCACTTTGATGAGAAAAACAAGTTTTTGTTAATATTTCCCTCATTTTACTGATTTGATCAAAAAAAATTGTTTAAACAATTCCAAATTTTCCTCAGGGTTTGCCACTTTTCAATCTTGTTAGGAAAAACAAACTTTCTGAGTTTTTCTGTTCTCCTGTCGGAGATAGCCACTTTTTTGACTAAAAAGAGAAGTTCTCTGTGAATTTTCCTGAAAAAGCTTAAAAATAACAGAAAAGCATAGTTTATCTGTATGTGGCTCCCTTTAAGGAGAAAAAGAGTTTAGTTAATATTTGTCCCCTTTTAATGGTTTGATCAAAAAAAGTTGTTTAAACATATCCAATTTTTCCTCTCGATTTGCCCCTTATCAAACATGTTAAGAAAAAAAAAATTTCTAAGTATATCAGTGCTCCTTTCTGATATAGCCACTTTTTGACTAAAAAGATAAGTTCTCTGGTAATTTCCTCCAAAATGCTTCAAAACAACACAAAAGCATACTTTAGCTGTATGTGGCTCACTTTGAGGAGATAAACAAGTTTTTGTTTATATTTCCCCCATTTTAATAGTTTGATAAAAAAAAGTTGTTTAACCAAATCCAAATTTTCCTCAGGATTTGCCCCTTTTCAAACATGTTAAGAAAAACAAACTTTCTGAGTAATTCTGTGATCTTTTCTGAGATAGTCACTTTTTATACTAAAAAGAGAAGTTCTCTGAGTATTTCCACCAAAATGTTTCAAAACAACAGAAAAACATAGATTAGCTGTATGTATCTCGGTTTGAGGAGAAAAACAAGTTTTTGTTAATATTTCCCCCATTTTACTGGTTTGATCAAAAAAAGTTGTTAAAACAATTCCAAATTTTCCTCAGGATTTAACATTTTCAAAAATGTTAAGAAAAACAAACTTTCTGAGTATTTCAGTGCTTCTTTCTGAGATAGTAACTTTTTGGACTAAAAAGAGAAGTTCTCTGTAATTTTCCTCCACAATGCTTCAAAACATCAGAAAAGCATAGATTAGCTGTATGTGTCTCACTTTGAGGAGAAAAACAAGTTTTTGTTAATATTTCCCTCATTTTACAGATTTGATCAAAAACATTAGTTTAAATAATACAAATTTTTCCTTAGGATTAGCCCCTTTTCACACTTGTTATGAAAAACAAACTTTCTGAGATTTCTGTGCTCTTTTCTGAGATAGTCACTTTTTGGTCTAAAAAGAGAAGTTCTGTGTGAATTTCCAGGAAAATCCTTCAAAACAACAGAAAAGCATAGTTTATCTGTAATTGGTTCCTTTGAGGAGAAAAACAGTTTTTGTTAATATTTGTCCCTTTTACTGGTTTGATCAAAAACAGTTGTTTAAACAATTCCAAATTTTCCTCAGGATTTAACCTTTTCAAAAATGTTAAGAAAACAAATTTTCTGAGTAATTCAGTGCTTCTTTCTGAGATAGATACTTTTTTGCCTAAAAAGAGAAGTTCTCTGTGAATTTTACCCAAAATGCTACAAAAAAACAGAAAAGCATAGTTTCTCTGTATGTGGCTCACATTGAGGAGAAAACCAAGATTTTTAATATTTCCCATATTTTATTGGTTTGATCAAAAACATTTGTTTAAACAAATCAAAATTTTCCTCAGGATTTAACTTTTCCAAAATTGTTAAAAAAAAAAAAATTCTGAGTAATTCAGTGCTTCTTTCTGAGATAGACATTTTTTTGCCTAAAAAGAGAAGTTTTCTGTGAATTTTACACAAAATGCTACAAAACAACAGAAAAGCATAGTTTCTCTGTATGTGGCTCACATTGAGGAGAAAAACAAGATTTTTAATATTTCCCCCATTTTACTGGTTTGATCAAAAACAGTTGTTTAAACAAATCCTAATTTTCCTCAGGATTAGCCCATTTTCAAACTTTTTAAGAAAAACGAACTTTCTGAGTGTTTCTGTACTCTTTTCTGCGATAGTCACTTTTTGGAATAAAAAGATTATTCTCTCTGAATTTCCCCCAAAATGCTTCAAAACAACAGAAAAGAATAGTTTATTTGTATATGGCTCACTTTGAGGAGAAAAACAGTTTTTGTTAATGTTTGTCCCCTTTTACCAGTTTGATCAAAAAAAATTTTTTTAAACAAATCCAAATTTTCTTCAGGATTTGCCCCTTTTTAACCGGCTTAAAAAAAAAAAAAATTCTGAGTTTTTCAATGCTCCTTTCTGAAATAGTCACTTTTTTGACTAAAAAGAGAAGTTCTCTGTAAATTTCCCTGAAAATGCTTCAAAACAACAGAAAAGGGTAGTTTAGCTGTATGTAGCTCAAATTGGGAGGAAAAACAGGGTTTTTTTTTAATATTTGTACACTTTTACTGGTTTGATCAAAAAAATTTGTTTAAACAAATCAAATTTTTCCTCAAGATTTGTCTCTTATCAAACAGGTTAAAAAAACAAATATCTAAGTATTTCTGTGCTACTCTCTGAGATAGCCACTTTTTGGACTAAAAAGATAAGTTCCCTCTGAATTTACCCAAAAATGCTTCAAAACAACAGAGAAGCATACTTTATCTGTATGTGGCTCACTTTGAGATGAAAAACAATTTTTGTTAATATTTTCCTCATTTTACTGATTTGTTCAAAAAAATTTGTTTAAACAAATCCTAATTTTCCTTAAGATCTGTCCCTTTTCAAACTTGTCAAGGAAAACAAACTTTCAGAGAAATTCTGTGCTCTTTTCTGAAATAGTCACTTTTTGGATTAAAAAGAGAAGTTCTCTGTGAATCCCCCGAAAATGCTTCAAAATAACAGAAAAGCATAGTTTATCTGAATGTGGCTAAATGAGGAGAAAAACAGTTTTTCTTAATATTTGTGCCCTTTTAATGGTTTGATCAAAAAGATATGCTTAAACAATTCCAAATTTTCCTCACGATTTCCCCTTTTCAAACATGTTAAGAAAAACAAACTTTCTAAATATTTCAGTTCTCCATTCTGAGTTAGCCAATATTTTGACTAAAACGATAAGTTCTCTCTAAATTTGTTAATATTTCCCTCATTTAACTGATTTGTTCAAAAAAAATTGTTTAAACAAATCCAAATTTTCCTCATGATTTTCCCATTTTCAAAGTTGTTAAGAAAAAAAATTTCTGAGTGTTTCTCTGCTCTTTTCTGAGATAGACACTTTTTGGACTAAAAATAGTAGTTTTCTGTGAATTTCCCCGAAAATTCTTCAAAACAACAGGAAAGCATAGTTTATCTGAATGTGGCTCATTTTGGGGAGAAAAAAAATTTCTTAATAATTGTACCCTTTTAGTAGTTTGATCAAAAAAGTTGTTTAAACAATCCAAATTTTCCTCAGGATTTGTCCCTTTTCAAACATGTTTAAAAAAAAACTCTCTGAGTTTTTCAGTGCTCATTTTTGAGATAGATACTTTCTTTCCTAAAAAGAGAAGTTCTGTGTCGAATTTCCACTAAAATGCTTCAAACCAAAAGAAAAGCATAGTTTAGCTGTAAATGGCTCACTTTGAGGAGAAAAAAAAGTTTTTGTTAATAGTTCCTCCATTTTACTGGTTTGATCAAAAAAAGTTGTTTAAAGAAATCCAAATTTTCCTCAGGATTTGCCCATTTTCAAACTTTTTAAGAAAAACGAACTTTCTGAGTGTTTCTGTGCTCTTTTCTGAAATAGTCACTTTTTGGACTAAAAAGAGAAGTTCTCTGTGAATTTCCCCAAAAATGCTTCAACAACAGAAAACCAGTTTTTGTTAATATTTGTCCCCTTTTACTGGTTTGATCAAAAATTTGTTTAAACATTTACAAATTTTCCTCAGGATTTGCCCCTTTTCAAAAATATTAAGAAAAACAAACTCTCTGAGTATTTCAGTGCTTCTTTCTGAGAGAGTCACTTTTTTGTCAAAAAAGAGAAGTTCTCGGTGATTTTCGCACAAAATTATTCAAACAACAGAAAAGCATAGTTTAGCTGTATGTGCCTCAAATTGGTGAGAAAAAAAATTTTTTTTGTATTTGTACCCTTTTATTGGTTTGATCAAAAAAAAAATTTGTTTTAACAAATCCAATTTTTGCTCACGATTTTCCCCTGTTAAGAAAAAAAACTTTCTGAGTATTTCAGTGCTTCTTTCTGTGATAGTCACTTTTTTGACAAAAAACAGAAGTTCTTTGTGATTTTCCACCAAAATACTTCAAAAAACAGAAAAGCATACTTTAGCTGTATGTTGCTCACTTTGAGGAGTAAAACAAGTATTTGTTAATATTTCTCCCATTTTACTGGTTTGATAAAAAACAGTTGTTTAACCAACTCCAAATTTTCCTCAGTATTTTCCCCCTTTTCAAACTTGTAAAGAAAAACAAACTATCTGAGTATTTCTGTGCTCCTTTCTGAAATAGTCACTTTTTGGAATAAAAAAGAAGTTCTGTGTGAATTTCCCCCAAAATGCTTCAAAACAACAGAAAAGCCTATTATATCTGTATGTGGCTCACCTTGAGGAGAAAAACAAGTTTTTGTTAATATTTCCCCCATTTTAATTGTTTGATCAAAAAAAGTTGTTTAAAGAAATCCAAATTTTCCTCAGTAATTGCCCCTTTTCAGAATTGTTAAGGAAAACAAACTTTCTGAGTATTTCTGTGCTTCTATCTGAAATAGTCACTTTTTGGAATAAAAAGTGAAGTTCTCTGTGAATTTCCCTAAAAATGCTTCAAAATAACAGAAAAGCATAGTTTATCTGTATGTGGCAGACTTTGATGAGAAAAACAGTTTTCCTTAATATTTGTCCCCTTTTTTATGGTTTGATCAAAAAGAGTTGTTTAAACAAATCCAAATTTTCCTCAGGATTTGCCCCTTTTCAATCATGTTTAGAAAAACAAACTCTCTGAGTATTTTAGAGCTCCTTTCTGAGATAGATAATTTCTTTCTTAAAAAGAGAAGTTCTGTGTGAAATTCCACCAAAATTCTTCAAAACAACAGAAAAGCATACTTTAGCTGTATGTAGCTCACTTCAAGGAGAAAAACAGTTTTCCTTAATATTTGTCACCTTTTAATGGTTTGATCAAAAAGAGTTGTTTAAACAAATCCAAATTTTCCTCAGGATTTGCCCCTTTTCAAACATGTTAAGAAAACAAAACTCTCAGAATATATCAGTGCTTCTTTCTGAGATGATACTTTCTTTCCTAAAAAGAGAAGTTCTCTGTGAATTTCCCCGAAATTGCTTCAAATAACAGAAAAGCATAGATTATCTGTATGTGGCTGAGTTTGATGAGAAAAACAGTTTTTCTTAATATTTGTCCCTTTTTGTGGTTTAATCAAAACATTTGTTTAAATAAATCCAATTTTTATTCACGATTTGCCCCTTTTCAAACATGTTTAGAAAAAAAATTCTCTAAGTATTTCAGTGCTCATTTCTGAGATAGCCACTTTTTTGACTAAAAAGATATGTTCTCTGTCAATTTCCCCAAAAATGCTTCAAAACAACACAAAAGCATACTTTATTTGTATGTGGTTTACTTTGAGGAGAAAAGCAAGGTTTTGTTAATATTTCCCCAATATTACTGCTTGGATCAAAAAAAGGTGTTTAAACAATTCCAAATTTTCCTCACGATTGTCACTTTTTGGACTAAAAAGAGAAGTTCCCTGTGAATGTCCCCCAAAATGCTTCAAAAGAACAAAAAAGCATAAATTTAGCTGTATTTGGCTCACTTTGAGGAGAAAAACAAGTTTTTTTTTAATATTCCACCCAATTTACTGGTTTGATCAAAAACAGTTGTTTAAACTATCCACATTTTCCTCAGTATTTGTCCCTTATCAAATATGTTAAGAAAAACTAACTTTCTAAGTATTTCAGTGCTCCTTTCTGAAATAGCCACTTTTTTGACAAAAAAGAGAAGTTCTGTGAGAATTTCCCCAAAAATGCTTCAAAACAACACAAAAAAATACTTTAGCTGAATGTGGCTCACTTTGAGGAGAAAAACAAGTTTTTGTTAATATTTCCCCCATTTTACTGGTTTGATCAAAAAAAGTTGTTTAACCAACTCCAAATTTTCCTCAGTATTTGCCCCTTTTCAAACTTGTTAAAAAAAACAAACTTTCTGAGTATTTCTGTGCTCCCTTCTGAAATAGTCACTTTTTGGAATAAAAAGAGAATTTCTCTGTGAATTTCTCCCAAAATGATTCAAAACAACAGAAAAGCAAACTTTAGCTGTATGTGGCTCACTCTGAGGAGATAAAGAAGTTTTTGTAAATATTTCCCCCATTTTACTGGTTTGCTCAAAAACAGTTGTTTAACCAACTCTAAATTTTCCTCATTATTTGCCCCTTTTCAAACATGTTAAGAAAAACAAAATTTCTGAGTATTTCTGTGCTCCTTTCTGAGATAGTCAATTTTTGGACTTAAAAGAGAAGTTCTCTGTGAATTTCCCCGAAAATGCTTCAAAACAACAGAAAAGCATAGTTTAGCTGTATGTGGCTCACTTTGGGAGAAAAACAGTTTTTGTTAATATTTGTCCCCTTTTACTGGTTTGACCAAAAAGAGTTGTTTAAACAATTCCAAATTTTCCTCGGGATTTAACATTTTCAAAATTGTTAAGAAAAACAAACCTTGTGAGTAGTTTAGTGCTTCTTTCTGAGATAGTCACTTTTTGGACTAAAAAGAGAAGTTCTCTGTGAATTTCTCCCAAATGCTTCAAAACAACAGAAAAGCCTAGTTTATCTGTATGTGGCCCACTTTGAGGAGAAAAACAAGTTTTTGTTAATATATCCCTAATTTTACTGATTTGATCAAAAAAATTTGTTTAAAGAAATCCAAATTTTCCTAACGATTTGCCCCTTTTCAAACTTGTTAAAGAAAACAAATTTTCTGAGTATTTCTGTGCTCTTTTCGGAAATAGTCACATTTTGGACTAAAAAGAGAAGTTCTCTGTGAATATACCCAAAAATGCTTCAAAATAACAGAAAAGCATAGTTTAGCTGTATGTGGCTCACTTTGGGGAGAAAAACAGTTTTTCTTAATATATGGCCCCCTTTTATGGTTTGATCAAAAACAGTTGTTTAAACAAATCCAAATTTCCTCAGTATTTGCCCTTTTTCAAACTTGTTAACTTTCTGAGTATTTCTGTGCTCCTTTCTGATATAGTCACTTTTTGGAATAAAAAGAGAAGTTCTCTGTGAATTTCCCCGAAAATGCTTCAAAACAACACAAAAGCATACTTTAGCTGTATGTGGCTCACTTTGAGGAGATCAAGAAGGTTATGTTAATATTTCCCCCATTTTACTGGTTTGCTCAAAAACACTTGTTTAACCAACTCCAAATTTTCCTAATTATTTGTCCCTTTTCAAACTTGTTAAGAAAAACAAATTTCTGAGTATTTCAGTGCTTCATTCTGAGATAGTAACTTTTTGGACAAAAAAGAGAAGTTCTCTGTGAATTTCCACCAAATGCTTCAAAACAACAGAAAAGCCTAGTTTATCTGTATGTGGCTCACTTTGAGGAGAAAAACAAGTTTTTGTTAATATATCCCTCATTTTACTGATTTGATCAAAAACATTTGTTTAAAGAAATCCAAATTTTCCTAACGATTTGCCTCTTTTCAAATTGTTAAGGAAAACAAATTTTCTGAGTATTTCTGTGCTCTTTTCTGAAATAGTCACATTTTGGACTAAAAAGAGAAGTTCTCTGTGAATATACCCAAAAATGCTTCAAAATAACAGAAAAGCATAGTTTAGCTGTATGTGGCCCACTTTGGGGAGAAAAACAGTTTTTCTTAATATATGGCCCCCTTTTATGGTTTGATCAAAAAAAGTTGTTTAAACAAATCCAAATTTTCCTCAGTATTTGCCCCTTTTCAAACTTGTTAACTTTCTGAGTATTTCTGTGCTCCTTTCTGATATAGTCACTTTTTGGAATAAAAAGAGAAGTTCTCTCTGAATTTCCCCGAAAATGGTTCAAAACAATCCAAAAGCATACTTTAGCTGTATGTGGCTCACTTTGAGGAGATAAAGAAGTTTTTGTTAGTATTTCCCCCATTTTACTTGTTTGCTCAAAAACTCTTGTTTAACCAACTCCAAATTTTCCTAATTATTTGTCCCACTTCAAACTTGTTAAGAAAAAAAAAATTTCTGAGTATTTCTGTGCTCCTTTCTGAGATAGTCACTTTTTGGACTAAAAAGAGACGTTCTCTGTGAATTTCCCCCAAAATGTTTCAAAACAACAGAAAAGCATACACCCCTTTTCAGAATTGTTAAGGAAAACAAACTTTCTGAGTATTTCTGTGTTTTTTTCTGAAATAGTCACTTTTTGGACTAAAATGAGAAGTTCTCTGTGAATTTCCCCAAAAATGCTAAAAATAACAGAAAAGCATAGATTATCTGTATGTGGCTGACTTTGATGAGAAAAAAAAGTTTTTTTAAATATTTGTCCCTTTTAGTGGTTTAATCAAAACAGTTGTTTAAACAAATCCAATTTTTATTCATGATTTGCCCCTTATCAAACATGTTAAGAAAAACAAACTCTCTAAGTATTTCAGTGCTCCTTTCTGAGATAGCCCCTTTTTTGACTAAAAAGATATGTTCTCTGTCAATTTCCCCCAAAATGCTACAAAACAACACAAAAGCATACTTTATCTGTATGTGGTTCACTTTGAGGAGAAAAACAATTTTTTTTTAAATATTTCACCCAATTTACTGGTTTGATCAAAAACAGTTGTTGAAACAAATCCAAATTTTCCTCGGTATTTGTCCCTTATCAAATATGTTAAGAAAAACTAACTTTCTAAGTATTTCAGTGCTCCTTTCTGAAATAGCCACTTTTTTGACAAAAAAGAAGAGTTCTGTGTGAATTTCCCCCAAAATGCTTCAAAACAACACAAAAGCATACTTTAGCTGAATGTGTCTCACTTTGAAGAGAAAAACAAGTTTTTGTTAATATTTCCCCCATTTTACTGGTTTGATCAAAAAAAGTTGTTTAAACAATTCCAAATTTTCCTCAGGATTTAACATTTTCAAAAATTATAGAAAAAAAACAACTGAGTATTTCAGTGCTCCTTTCTGAGATGCCACTTTTTGGACTAAAAAGAGAAGTTCTCTGTCAATTTTCCCGAAAATCCTTCAAAACAACCGGAGAAAATCCGGAGAAAATGAGGAGAAAATCAAGTTTTTATTAATATTTCCCCATTTTACTAGTTTGATCAAAAAAAGTTGTTTAATCAAATCCAAATTTTCCTCAGGATTTGTCCATTTTCAAACTTGTTAAGAAAAACAAACTTTCTGAGTATTTCTGTGCTTCTTTCTGAAATAGTCACTTTTTGGACTAAAAAGAGAAGTTCTCTGTGAATTTCGAAAATGCTTCAAAAAAACAGAAAAGCATAGTTATCTGTATGTGGCTCACTTTGAGGAGAAAAACAGTTTTCCTTAATATTTGTCCCCTTTTAATGGTTTGATCAAAAAGAGTTGTTTAAACAAATCCAAATTTTCCTCAGGATTTGCCCCTTTTCAAATATGTTTAGAAAAACAAACTCTCTGAGTATTATAGAGCTTCTTTCTGAGATAGATACTTTCTTTCTTAAAAAGCGAAGTTCTGTGTGAATTTCCACCAAAATTCTTCAAAACAGCACAAAAGCATAGTTTATCTGTATGTGGCTCACTTTGAGGAGAAAAACAGTTTTTCTTAATATTTATTACCTTTTAATGGTTTGATCAAAAAGACTTGTTTAAACAAATCCAAATTTTCCTCAGGATTTGCCCCTTTTCAAATATGTTAAGAAAAACAAACTCTCAGAGTATTTCAGTGCTCCTTTCTGAGATAGATACTTTCTTTCCTAAAAAGAGAAGTTTTCTCTGAACCTCCTCGAAAATGCTTCAAAACAACAGAAAAGCATAGTTTAGCTGTATGTCAATCACTTTTAGGAGAAAATCAAGTTTTTGTTAATATTTCCCTATTTACTAGTTTGATCAAAAACAGTTGTTTAAACAAATCCAAATTTTCCTTAGGATTTTCCCATTTTCAACAATGAACTTTCTGAGTGTTTCTGTGCTCTTTTCTGAGATATCACTTTTTGGACTAAAAAGAGAAGTTCTCTGTGAATTTCCCCGAAAATTCTTCAAAATAACAGTAAAGCATAGTGTGACTGTATGTGGCTCAATTGGGGGAGAAAAACAGTTTTTCTTAATATTTGTACCCTTTTGGTGGTTTGATCAAAAACAGTTGTTTAAACAAATCCAATTTTTCCTCACGATTCGCTCCTTATCAAACATGTTAAGAAAAACTAACTTTCTAAGTCTTTCAGTGCTCCTTTCTGAGATGTCACTTTTTGGACTAAAAAGAGTTCTCTGTGAATTTCCACCAAATGCTTCAAAACAACAGAAAAGCATAGTTTAGCTGTATGTGGCTCACTTTGAGGAGAAAAACAATTTTTTGTTAATATTTCCCTCATTTTACTGATTTGATCAAAAAAAGTTGTTTAAAGAAATCCAAATTTTCCTCAGGATTTGCCCCTTTTCAAACATGTTAAGAAAAAAAAATCTCAGAGTATTTCAGTGCTCCTTTCTGAGATAGATACTTTCTTTCCTAAAAAAAGAAGTTCTCTGTGAATTTTCCCCAAAATCCTTCAAAACAACAGAAAAGCATAGTTTAGCTGTATGTCAATCACTTTTAGGAGAAAATCAATTTTTTTTAATATTTTCCCTTTTTGAAACTTGTTAAGAGAAATGAACTTTCTGAGTCACTTTTTTGACTAAAAAGAGAAGTTCTCTGTGAATTTCCCCGAAAATTCTTCAAAACAACAGGAAAGCAGAGTTTGGCTGAATGTGGCTCAATTTGGTGAGAAAAACAGTTTTTCTTAATATTTGTACCCTTTTGGTGGTTTGATCAAAAACAGCTGTTTAAACAAATCCAAATTTTCCTCACGATTTTCCCCTTTTCAAACATGTTTAGAAATACCAACCCTCTGAGTATTTTAGTGCTCCTTTCTGAGATAGCCACTTTTTGGACTAAAAAGAGAAGTTCTCTCTGAATTTCCTCCAAAGTACTTCAAAACAACAGAAAAGCATAGTTTATATGTATGTGGCTCACTTTGAGGAGAAAAACAAGTTTTTGTTAATATTTGTCCCCTTTTACTGGTTTGATCAAAAACATTTGTTTAAACAATTCCAAATTTTTCTCGGGATTTATCTTTTTCAAAAATGTTAAGAAAAACAAACTTTCTGAGTATTTCAGTGCTTCTATCTGAGATAGTCACTTTTTGGACTAAAAAGAGAAGTTCTCTGTGAATTTACACCAAATGCTTCAAAACAACAGAAAAGCATAGTTTACTGTATGTGGCTCACTTTGTGGAGAAAAAAAAGTTTTTGTTAATATTTCCCTCATTTTACTGGTTTGATCAAAAAAAGTTGTTTAAATAATTCCAAATTTTCCTCAGTATTTGCCCCTTTTCAGACTTATTAAGAAAAAAAAATTTCTGAGTATTTCTGTTCTCTTTTCTGAGATATTCACTTTTTGGACTAAAAAGAGAAGTTTCCTGTGAATTTTCCCGAAAATGCATCAAAATAATAGAAAAGCATAGTTTATATGTATGTGGCTCACTTTGAGGAGAAAAACAAGTTTT
The DNA here is from genome assembly GCA_965261955.1 of Leptonemataceae bacterium. Classification (GTDB taxonomy): domain Bacteria; phylum Spirochaetota; class Leptospiria; order Leptospirales; family Leptonemataceae; genus JABAAI01. Next base: position 74,886 of record CBDHEM010000012.1, on the reverse strand, counting down.
TGTTAATATTTTTTCTTCATTTTACTGATTTGATCAAAAAAATTTTTTTAAATGAATCCAAATTTTCCTAACGATTTGCCCCTTTTCAAACTTGTTAAGGAAAACAAACGTTCTGAGTATTTCAGTGCTCCTTTCTGAGTTAGACAATTTTTTGACTAAAAAGATAAGTTCTCTCTGAATTTTCTCCAAAAGGCTTCTTAACAACACAAAAGCATAGTTTAGCTGTATGTGGCTCACTTTGAGGAGAAATTTTTTTTTTGTTAATATTTGTCACCTTTTACTGATTTGTTCAAAAAAAGTTGTTTAAACAATTCCCAATTTTCCTCAGTATTTGCCCCTTTTCAAACTTGTTAAGAAAAACAAACTCTCAGAGTATTTCAGTGCTCCTTTCTGAGATAGATACTTTCTTTCCTAAAAAGAGAAGTTCTCTGAGAATTTTCCACAAAATCCTTCAAAACAACAGAAAAGCATAGTTTAGCTGTATGTCAATCACTTTTAGGAGAAAATCAAGTTTTTGTTAATATTTTCCCATTTACTAGTTTGATCAAAAACAGTTGTTTAAACAAATCCAAATTTTCCTCAGGATTTTCCCATTTTCAAACATGTTAAGAAAAATGAACTTTCTGAGTGTGTCTGTGCTCTTTTCTCTGAAATAGTCACTTTTTGGACTAAAAAGAGAAGTTCTCTGTGAATTTCCCCGAAAAGTCTACAAAATAACAGGGAAGCATAGTTTGACTGAATGTGGCTCAATTTGGGGAGAAAAACAGTTTTTCATAATATTTGTACCCTTTTGGTGGTTTGATCAAAAACAGTTGTTTAAACAAATCCAAATTTTCCTCACGATTTCCCCCTTTTCAAACATGTTTAGAAAAACCAACTCTCTGAGTATTTTAGTGCTCCTTTCTGAGATAGCCATTTTTTGGACTAAAAAGAGAAGTTCTCTCTCAATTTCCTCCAAAATGCTTCAAAACAACAGAAAAGCATAGTTTATATGTATGTGGCTCACTTTGAGGAGAAAAACAAGTTTTTGTTAATATTTCCCCCATTTTACTGGTTTGATCAAAAAAGGTTGTTTAACCAACTCCAAATTTTCCACAGTATTTGACCCTTTTCAAACTTGTTAAGAAAAACAAACTTGCTGAGTATTTCTGTGCTCCTTTCTGAAATAGTCAGTTTTTGGACCAAAAAGAGAAGTTCTCTGTGAATTTCTCCGAAAATGCTTCAAAACAACAGAAAAGCATAGTTTATCTGTATGTGGCTTACTTTGAGGAGAAAAACAGTTTTCCTTAATATTTGTCCCCTTTTAATGGTTTGATCAAAAAGAGTTGTTTAAACAAATCCAAATTTTCCTCAGGATTTGCTCCTTTTCAAACATGTTTAGAAAAACAAACTCTCTGAGTATTTTAGTGCTCCTTTCTGAGATAGATACTTTCTTTCCTAAAAAGAGAAGTTCTCTCTGAACCTCCTCGAAAATGTTTCAAAACAACAGAAAAGCATAGTTTATCTGTATGTGGCTAACTTTGAGGAGAAAAACAATTTTTGTTAATATTTGTCCCCTTTTACTAGTTTGATCAAAAACAGTCGTTTAAACAATTCCAAATTTTTCTCGGATTTAACATTTTCAAAAATGTTAAGAAAAACAAACTTTCTGAGTATTTCAGTGCTTCTATCTGAGATAGTCACTTTTTGGGCTGAAAAGAGAAGTTCTCTGTGAATTTTCCTGAAAAGTCTTCAAAACAACACGAAAGCATAGTTTGGCTGAATGTGGCTCAATTTGGGGAGAAAAACAGTTTTTCTTAATATTTGTACCCTTTTGGTGGTTTGATCAAAAACAGCTGTTTAAACAAATCCAAATTTTCCTCCCGATTTGTCCCTTTTCAAACATATTTAGAAAAACCAACTCTCTGAGTATTTCAGTGCTCCTTTCTGAGATAGCCACTTTTTGGACTAAAAAGAGAAGTTCTCTCTGAATTTCCTCCAAAATTCTTCAAAACAACAGAAAAGCATAGTTTATATGTATGTGGCTCACTTTGAGGAGAAAAACAAGTTTTTGTTAATATTTCCCCAATTTTAATGGTTTTATCAAAAAAGGTTGTTTAACCAACTCCAAATTTTCCACAGTATTTGCCCCTTTTCAAACTTGTTATGAAAAACAAAATTGCTGAGTATTTCTGTGCTGCTTTCTGAAATAGTCACTTTTTGGACTAAAAAGAGAAGTTCTTTGTGAATTTCTCCGAAAATGCTTCAAAACAACAGAAAAGCATAGTTTTTCTGTATGTGGCTCACTTTGAGAAGAAAAACAGTTTTCCTTAATATTTGTCCCCTTTTAATGGTTTGATCAAAAAGAGTTGTTTAAACAAATCCAAATTTTCCTCAGGATTTGCTCCTTTTCAAACATGTTTAGAAAAACAAAATCTCTGAGTATTTTAGTGTTCCTTTCTGATATAGATACTTTCTTTCCTAAAAAGAGAAGTTCTCTCTGAACCGCCTCGAAAATGCTTCAAATCAACAGAAAAGGATAGTTTATCTGTATGTGGCTAACTTTGAGGAGAAAAACAAGTTTTTGTTAATATTTGTCCCCTTTTACTGGTTTGATCAAAAAAAATTGTTTAAACAATTCCAAATTTTTCTCGGGATTTAACATTTTCAAAAATGTTAAGAAAAACAAACTTTCTGAGTATTTCAGTGCTTCTCTCTGAGATAGTCACTTTTTGGACTAAAAAGGGAAGTTCTCTGTGAATTTCCACCAAATGCTTCAAAACAACAAAAAGCATAGTTTACTGTATGTGGCTCACTTTGAGGAGAAAAACAATTTTTTTTAATATTTCCCTCATTTTACTGGTTTGATCAAAAAAAGTTGTTTAAACAATTCCAAATTTTCCTCAGTATTTGCCCCTTTTCAAACTTGTTAAGAAAAAAAAACTTTCTGAGTATTTCTGTTCTCTTTTCTGAGATATTCACTTTTTGGACTAAAAAGAGAAGTTTTCTGTGAATTTTCCCGAAAATGCTTCAAAATAATAGAAAAGCATAGTTTATCTCTATGTGGCTCACTTTGAGGAGAAAAACAATTTTTGGTTAATATTTTCCTCATTTTACTGATTTGATCAAAAACATTTTTTTAAAGAAATCCTAATTTTCCTAACGATTTGCCCCTTTTCAAACTTGTTAAGGAAAACAAACGTTCTGAGTATTTCAGTGCTCCTTTCTGAGTTAGCCACTTTTTTGACTAAAAAGATAAGTTCTCTCTGAATTTTCTCCAAAATGCTTCATAACAACACAAAAGCATAGTTTAGCTGTATGTGGCTCACTTTGAGGTGAAAAACAAGTTTTTGATAATATTTCCCCCATTTTACTGGTTTGATCAAAAACATTTGTTTAACCAACACCAAATTTTCCTCAGTATTTGCCCTTTTTCAAACTTGTTAAGAAAGACAAACTTTCTGAGTATTTCTGTGCTCCTTTCTGAGACAGTAACTTTTTGGAATAAAAAGAGAAGCTCTCTTTGAATTTCCTCAAAATGCTTCAAAACAACAAAAAAAGCAGAGTTTATATGTATGTGGCTCACTTTGAGGAGAAAAAAAGTTTTTCTTAATATTATTCCCCTTTTAATGGTTTGATCAAAAAGAGTTGTTTAAACAAATCCAAATTTTCCTCTGGATTTGCCCCTTTTCAAACATGTTTAGAAAAACCAACTCTCTGAGTATTTTAGTGCTCCTTTCTGAGATAGATACTTTCTTTCCTAAAAAGAGAAGTTCTGTGTGAATTTCCAACAAAATTCTTCAAAACAACAGAAAAGCATAGTTTATCTGTATGTGGCTGACTTTGAGGAGAAAAACAGTTTTTGTTAATATTTGTCCCCTTTTAATGGTTTGATCAAAAACAGTTGTTTAAACAATTCCAAATTTTCCTGAGTATTTGCCCTTTTCAAACTTGTTAAGAAAAACAAACTTTCTGAGTATTTCTGTGCTCTTTTCTGAGATTTTTGACTAAAATGAGAAGTTTTCTGTGAATTTCCCCCAAAATGCTTCAAAATAATAGAAAAGCATAGTTTATCTGTATGTGGCTCACTTTGAGGAGAAAAAAAGTTTTTCTTAATATTTGTCCCATTTTAATGGTTTGATCAAAAAGATTTGTTTAAACAAATCCAAATTTTCCTCAGAATTTGCCCCTTTTCAAACATGTTAAGAAAAACAAACTCTCAGAGTATTTCAGTACTCCTTTCTGAGATAGATACTTTCTTTCCTAAAAAGAGAAGTTTTCTCTGAACCTCCTCGAAAATGCTTCAAAACAACAGAAAAGCATAGTTTAGCTGTATGTCAATCACTTTTAGGAGAAAATCAAGTTTTTGTTAATATTTCCCTATTTACTAGTTTGATCAAAAACAGTTGTTTAAACAAATCCAAATTTTCCTTAGGATTTTCCCATTTTCAACAATGAACTTTCTGAGTGTTTCTGTGCTCTTTTCTGAGATATCACTTTTTGGACTAAAAAGAGAAGTTCTCTGTGAATTTCCCCGAAAATTCTTCAAAATAACAGTAAAGCATAGTGTGGCTGTATGTGGCTCAATTGGGGGAGAAAAACAGTTTTTCTTAATATTTGTACCCTTTTGGTGGTTTGATCAAAAACAGTTGTTTAAACAAATCCAATTTTTCCTCACGATTCGCTCCTTATCAAACATGTTAAGAAAAACTAACTTTCTAAGTCTTTCAGTGCTCCTTTCTGAGATGTCACTTTTTGGACTAAAAAGAGTTCTCTGTGAATTTCCACCAAATGCTTCAAAACAACAGAAAAGCATAGTTTAGCTGTATGTGGCTCACTTTGAGGAGAAAAACAATTTTTTGTTAATATTTCCCTCATTTTACTGATTTGATCAAAAAAAGTTGTTTAAAGAAATCCAAATTTTCCTCAGGATTTGCCCCTTTTCAAACATGTTAAGAAAAAAAAATCTCAGAGTATTTCAGTGCTCCTTTCTGAGATAGATACTTTCTTTCCTAAAAAAAGAAGTTCTCTGTGAATTTTCCCCAAAATCCTTCAAAACAACAGAAAAGCATAGTTTAGCTGTATGTCAATCACTTTTAGGAGAAAATCAATTTTTTTTAATATTTTCCCTTTTTGAAACTTGTTAAGAGAAATGAACTTTCTGAGTCACTTTTTTGACTAAAAAGAGAAGTTCTCTGTGAATTTCCCCGAAAATTCTTCAAAACAACAGGAAAGCAGAGTTTGGCTGAATGTGGCTCAATTTGGTGAGAAAAACAGTTTTTCTTAATATTTGTACCCTTTTGGTGGTTTGATCAAAAACAGCTGTTTAAACAAATCCAAATTTTCCTCACGATTTTCCCCTTTTCAAACATGTTTAGAAATACCAACCCTCTGAGTATTTTAGTGCTCCTTTCTGAGATAGCCACTTTTTGGACTAAAAAGAGAAGTTCTCTCTGAATTTCCTCCAAAGTACTTCAAAACAACAGAAAAGCATAGTTTATATGTATGTGGCTCACTTTGAGGAGAAAAACAAGTTTTTGTTAATATTTGTCCCCTTTTACTGGTTTGATCAAAAACATTTGTTTAAACAATTCCAAATTTTTCTCGGGATTTATCTTTTTCAAAAATGTTAAGAAAAACAAACTTTCTGAGTATTTCAGTGCTTCTATCTGAGATAGTCACTTTTTGGACTAAAAAGAGAAGTTCTCTGTGAATTTACACCAAATGCTTCAAAACAACAGAAAAGCATAGTTTACTGTATGTGGCTCACTTTGTGGAGAAAAAAAAGTTTTTGTTAATATTTCCCTCATTTTACTGGTTTGATCAAAAAAAGTTGTTTAAATAATTCCAAATTTTCCTCAGTATTTGCCCCTTTTCAGACTTATTAAGAAAAAAAAATTTCTGAGTATTTCTGTTCTCTTTTCTGAGATATTCACTTTTTGGACTAAAAAGAGAAGTTTCCTGTGAATTTTCCCGAAAATGCATCAAAATAATAGAAAAGCATAGTTTATATGTATGTGGCTCACTTTGAGGAGAAAAACAAGTTTTTGTTAATATTTTTTCTTCATTTTACTGATTTGATCAAAAAATTTTTTTTAAATGAATCCAAATTTTCCTAACGATTTGCCCCTTTTCAAACTTGTTAAGGAAAACAAACGTTCTGAGTATTTCAGTGCTCCTTTCTGAGTTAGACAATTTTTTGACTAAAAAGATAAGTTCTCTCTGAATTTTCTCCAAAAGGCTTCTTAACAACACAAAAGCATAGTTTAGCTGTATGTGGCTCACTTTGAGGAGAAATTTTTTTTTTGTTAATATTTGTCACCTTTTACTGATTTGTTCAAAAAAAGTTGTTTAAACAATTCCCAATTTTCCTCAGTATTTGCCCCTTTTCAAACTTGTTAAGAAAAACAAACTCTCAGAGTATTTCAGTGCTCCTTTCTGAGATAGATACTTTCTTTCCTAAAAAGAGAAGTTCTCTGAGAATTTTCCACAAAATCCTTCAAAACAACAGAAAAGCATAGTTTAGCTGTATGTCAATCACTTTTAGGAGAAAATCAAGTTTTTGTTAATATTTTCCCATTTACTAGTTTGATCAAAAACAGTTGTTTAAACAAATCCAAATTTTCCTCAGGATTTTCCCATTTTCAAACATGTTAAGAAAAATGAACTTTCTGAGTGTGTCTGTGCTCTTTTCTCTGAAATAGTCACTTTTTGGACTAAAAAGAGAAGTTCTCTGTGAATTTCCCCGAAAAGTCTACAAAATAACAGGGAAGCATAGTTTGACTGAATGTGGCTCAATTTGGGGAGAAAAACAGTTTTTCATAATATTTGTACCCTTTTGGTGGTTTGATCAAAAACAGTTGTTTAAACAAATCCAAATTTTCCTCACGATTTCCCCCTTTTCAAACATGTTTAGAAAAACCAACTCTCTGAGTATTTTAGTGCTCCTTTCTGAGATAGCCATTTTTTGGACTAAAAAGAGAAGTTCTCTCTCAATTTCCTCCAAAATGCTTCAAAACAACAGAAAAGCATAGTTTATATGTATGTGGCTCACTTTGAGGAGAAAAACAAGTTTTTGTTAATATTTCCCCCATTTTACTGGTTTGATCAAAAAAGGTTGTTTAACCAACTCCAAATTTTCCACAGTATTTGACCCTTTTCAAACTTGTTAAGAAAAACAAACTTGCTGAGTATTTCTGTGCTCCTTTCTGAAATAGTCAGTTTTTGGACCAAAAAGAGAAGTTCTTTGTGAATTTCTCCGAAAATGCTTCAAAACAACAGAAAAGCATAGTTTATCTGTATGTGGCTTACTTTGAGGAGAAAAACAGTTTTCCTTAATATTTGTCCCCTTTTAATGGTTTGATCAAAAAGAGTTGTTTAAACAAATCCAAATTTTCCTCAGGATTTGCTCCTTTTCAAACATGTTTAGAAAAACAAACTCTCTGAGTATTTTAGTGCTCCTTTCTGAGATAGATACTTTCTTTCCTAAAAAGAGAAGTTCTCTCTGAACCTCCTCGAAAATGTTTCAAAACAACAGAAAAGCATAGTTTATCTGTATGTGGCTAACTTTGAGGAGAAAAACAATTTTTGTTAATATTTGTCCCCTTTTACTAGTTTGATCAAAAACAGTCGTTTAAACAATTCCAAATTTTTCTCGGATTTAACATTTTCAAAAATGTTAAGAAAAACAAACTTTCTGAGTATTTCAGTGCTTCTATCTGAGATAGTCACTTTTTGGGCTGAAAAGAGAAGTTCTCTGTGAATTTTCCTGAAAAGTCTTCAAAACAACACGAAAGCATAGTTTGGCTGAATGTGGCTCAATTTGGGGAGAAAAACAGTTTTTCTTAATATTTGTACCCTTTTGGTGGTTTGATCAAAAACAGCTGTTTAAACAAATCCAAATTTTCCTCCCGATTTGTCCCTTTTCAAACATATTTAGAAAAACCAACTCTCTGAGTATTTCAGTGCTCCTTTCTGAGATAGCCACTTTTTGGACTAAAAAGAGAAGTTCTCTCTGAATTTCCTCCAAAATTCTTCAAAACAACAGAAAAGCATAGTTTATATGTATGTGGCTCACTTTGAGGAGAAAAACAAGTTTTTGTTAATATTTCCCCAATTTTAATGGTTTTATCAAAAAAGGTTGTTTAACCAACTCCAAATTTTCCACAGTATTTGCCCCTTTTCAAACTTGTTATGAAAAACAAAATTGCTGAGTATTTCTGTGCTGCTTTCTGAAATAGTCACTTTTTGGACTAAAAAGAGAAGTTCTTTGTGAATTTCTCCGAAAATGCTTCAAAACAACAGAAAAGCATAGTTTTTCTGTATGTGGCTCACTTTGAGAAGAAAAACAGTTTTCCTTAATATTTGTCCCCTTTTAATGGTTTGATCAAAAAGAGTTGTTTAAACAAATCCAAATTTTCCTCAGGATTTGCTCCTTTTCAAACATGTTTAGAAAAACAAAATCTCTGAGTATTTTAGTGTTCCTTTCTGATATAGATACTTTCTTTCCTAAAAAGAGAAGTTCTCTCTGAACCGCCTCGAAAATGCTTCAAATCAACAGAAAAGGATAGTTTATCTGTATGTGGCTAACTTTGAGGAGAAAAACAAGTTTTTGTTAATATTTGTCCCCTTTTACTGGTTTGATCAAAAAAAATTGTTTAAACAATTCCAAATTTTTCTCGGGATTTAACATTTTCAAAAATGTTAAGAAAAACAAACTTTCTGAGTATTTCAGTGCTTCTCTCTGAGATAGTCACTTTTTGGACTAAAAAGGGAAGTTCTCTGTGAATTTCCACCAAATGCTTCAAAACAACAAAAAGCATAGTTTACTGTATGTGGCTCACTTTGAGGAGAAAAACAATTTTTTTTAATATTTCCCTCATTTTACTGGTTTGATCAAAAAAAGTTGTTTAAACAATTCCAAATTTTCCTCAGTATTTGCCCCTTTTCAAACTTGTTAAGAAAAAAAAACTTTCTGAGTATTTCTGTTCTCTTTTCTGAGATATTCACTTTTTGGACTAAAAAGAGAAGTTTTCTGTGAATTTTCCCGAAAATGCTTCAAAATAATAGAAAAGCATAGTTTATCTCTATGTGGCTCACTTTGAGGAGAAAAACAATTTTTGGTTAATATTTTCCTCATTTTACTGATTTGATCAAAAACATTTTTTTAAAGAAATCCTAATTTTCCTAACGATTTGCCCCTTTTCAAACTTGTTAAGGAAAACAAACGTTCTGAGTATTTCAGTGCTCCTTTCTGAGTTAGCCACTTTTTTGACTAAAAAGATAAGTTCTCTCTGAATTTTCTCCAAAATGCTTCATAACAACACAAAAGCATAGTTTAGCTGTATGTGGCTCACTTTGAGGTGAAAAACAAGTTTTTGATAATATTTCCCCCATTTTACTGGTTTGATCAAAAACATTTGTTTAACCAACACCAAATTTTCCTCAGTATTTGCCCTTTTTCAAACTTGTTAAGAAAGACAAACTTTCTGAGTATTTCTGTGCTCCTTTCTGAGACAGTAACTTTTTGGAATAAAAAGAGAAGCTCTCTTTGAATTTCCTCAAAATGCTTCAAAACAACAAAAAAAGCAGAGTTTATATGTATGTGGCTCACTTTGAGGAGAAAAAAAGTTTTTCTTAATATTATTCCCCTTTTAATGGTTTGATCAAAAAGAGTTGTTTAAACAAATCCAAATTTTCCTCTGGATTTGCCCCTTTTCAAACATGTTTAGAAAAACCAACTCTCTGAGTATTTTAGTGCTCCTTTCTGAGATAGATACTTTCTTTCCTAAAAAGAGAAGTTCTGTGTGAATTTCCAACAAAATTCTTCAAAACAACAGAAAAGCATAGTTTATCTGTATGTGGCTGACTTTGAGGAGAAAAACAGTTTTTGTTAATATTTGTCCCCTTTTAATGGTTTGATCAAAAACAGTTGTTTAAACAATTCCAAATTTTCCTGAGTATTTGCCCTTTTCAAACTTGTTAAGAAAAACAAACTTTCTGAGTATTTCTGTGCTCTTTTCTGAGATTTTTGACTAAAATGAGAAGTTTTCTGTGAATTTCCCCCAAAATGCTTCAAAATAATAGAAAAGCATAGTTTATCTGTATGTGGCTCACTTTCAGGAGAAAAAAAGTTTTTCTTAATATTTGTCCCATTTTAATGGTTTGATCAAAAAGATTTGTTTAAACAAATCCAAATTTTCCTCAGAATTTGCCCCTTTTCAAACATGTTAAGAAAAACAAACTCTCAGAGTATTTCAGTACTCCTTTCTGAGATAGATACTTTCTTTCCTAAAAAGAGAAGTTCTCTGAGAATTTCCCACAAAATCCTTCAAAACAACAGAAAAGCATAGTTTAGCTGTATGCAATCACTTTTAGGAGAAAATCAAGTTTTTGTTAATATTTTCCCATTTTCATACTTGTTAAGAAAAATGAACTTTCTGAGTGTGTCGGTGCTCTTTTTTGGACTAAAAAGAGAAGTTCTCAGTGAATTTCTCCGAAAATTCTTCAAAACAACAGGAAAGCATAGTTTGGCTGAATGTGGCTCAATTTGGGGAGAAAAACAGTTTTCTTAATATTTGTACCCTTTTGGTGGTTTGATCAAAAACAGTTGTTTAAACAAATCCAAATTTTCCTCACGATTTGCCCCTTTTCAAACATGTTTAGAAAAACCAACTCTCTGAGTATTATAGTGCTCCTTTCTGAGATAGCCACCTTTAGACTAAGAAGAGAAGTTCTCTCTGAATTTCCTCCAAAATACTTCAAAACAACAGAAAAGCATAGTTTATATGTATGTGGCTCACTTTGAGGAGAAAAACAAGTTTTTGTTAATATTTGTCCCCTTTTACTGGTTTGATCAAAAACAGTTGTTTAAACAATTCCAAATTTTTCTCGGGATTTAACATTTTCAAAAATGTTAAGAAAAACAAACTTTCTGAGTATTTCAGTGCTTCTATCTGAGATAGTCACTTTTTGGACTAAAAAGAGAAGTTCTCTGTGAATTTCCACCAAATGCTTCAAAACAACAGAAAAGCATATAGTTTACTGTATGTGGCTCACTTTGAGGAGAAAAACAAGTTTTTGTTAATACTTCCCTCATTTTACTGGTTTGATCAAAAACAGTTGTTTAAACAATTCCAAATTTTCCTCAGTATTTGCCCCTTTTCAAATTGTTAAGAAAAAAAAATTTCTGAGTATTTCTGTTCTCTTTTCTGAGATATTCACTTTTTGGACTAAAAAGAGAAGTTTTCTGTGAATTTTCCCGAAAATGCTTCAAAATAATAGAAAAGCATAGTTTATCTGTATGTGGCTCACTTTGAGGAGAAAAACATTTTTTTTAATATTTCCCTCATTTTACTGATTTGATCAAAAACATTTTTTTAAAGAAATCCAAATTTTCCTAACGATTTGCCCCTTTTCAAACTTAAGGGAAAAAAAAGTTCTGAGTATTTCAGTGCTCCTTTCTGAGTTAGCCACTTTATTGACTAAAAGGATAAGTTCTCCCTGAATTTTCTCCAAAAGGCTTCATAACAACACAAAAGCATAGTTTAGCTGTATGTGGCTCACTTTGAGGAGAAAAACAGTTTTTGTTAATATTTGTTCCCTTTTACTGGTTTGATCAAAAACAGTTGTTTAAACAATTCCAAATTTTCCTCAGTATTTGCCCCTTTTCAAACTTGTTAAGAAAAACAAACTTTCTGAGTATTTCTGTGCTCTTTTCTGAGATAGTCACTTTTTTGACTAAAATGAGAAGTTTTCTGTGAATTTCCCCAAAAATGCTTCAAAATAATAGAAAAGCATAGTTTATCTGTATGTGGCTCACTTTGAGGAGAAAAACAGTTTTTCTTAATATTTGTCCCATTTTAATGGTTTGATCAAAAAGATTTGTTTGAAGAAATCCATATTTTCCTCAGGATTTGCCCCTTTTCAAACATGTTAAGAAAAACAAACTCACAGAGTATTTCAGTGCTCCTTTCTGAGATAGATACTTTCTTTCCTAAAAAGAGAAGTTCTCTGAGAATTTTCCACAAAATCCTTCAAAACAACAGAAAAGCATAGTTTAGCTGTATGTCAATCACTTTTAGGAGAAAATCAAGTTTTTGTTAATATTTTCCCATTTACTAGTTTGATCAAAAACAGTTGTTTAAACAAATCCAAATTTTCCTCAGGATTTTCCCATTTTCAAACTTGTTAAGAAAAATGAACTTTCTGAGTGTGTCTGTGCTCTTTTCTGAGATAGTCACTTTTTTGACTAAAAAGAGAAGTTCTCTGTGAATTTCCCTGAAAAGTCTTCAAAACAACAGGAAAGCATAGTTTGGCTGAATGTGGCTCAATTTGGTGAGAAAAACTTTTTTTTTTAATATTTGTACCCTTTTGGTGGTTTGATCAAAAACAGTTGTTTAAACAAATCCAAATTTTCCTCACGATTTGCTCCTTTTCAAACATGTTTAGAAAAACCAACTCTCTGAGTATTTTAGTGCTCCTATCTGAGATAGATACTTTCTTTCCAAAAAAGAGAAGTTCTCTGTGAATTTCCTCGAAAATGCTTCAAAACAACAGAAAAGCATAGTTTATCTGTATGTGGCTCACTTTGAGGAGAAAAACTTTTTTTAAAATATTTGTCCTCTTTTACTGGTTTGATCAAAAACAGTTAGTTGTGGTATAGGTAGCAGTAGTAGGAGTCTAAATGTATGCTAGTTGTGGTATAGGTAGCATTAGTAGGAGTCTAATGGTATGCTAGTTGTGGTATAGGTAGCAGTAGTAGGAGTCTAAATTGTATGTTAGTTGTGGTATAGGTAGCAGTAGTAGGAGTCTAAATGGTATGTTAGTTGTGGTATAGGTAGCAATAGTAGGAGTCTAAATGGTATGCTAGTTGTGGCATAGGTAGCAGTAGCAGGAGTCTAAATGGTTTGCTAGTTGTGGTATAGGTAGCAGTAGTAGGAGTCTAAATGGTATGCTAGTTGTGACATAGGTAGCAGTAGCAGGAGTCTAAATGTATGCTAGTTGTGGTATAGGTAGCAGTAGTAGTAGTCTAAATGGTATGCTAGTTGTGGCATAGGTGGCAGTAGCAGGAGTCTAAATGGTATGTTAGTTGTGGTATAGGTAGCAGTAGTAGGAGTCTAAATGGTATGCTAGTTGTGGTATAGGTAGCAGTAGTATGAGTCTAAATGTATGCTAGTTGTGGTATAGGTAGCAGTAGTAGGAGTCTAAATGGTATGTTAGTTGTGATATAGGTAGCAGTAGTATGAGTCTAAATGTATGCTAGTTGTGGTATAGGTAGCAGTAGTATGAGTCTAAATGGTATGCTAGTTGTGGCATAGTTAGCAGTAGTAGGAGTCTAAATGGTATGCTAGTTGTGGTAGAGGTAGCAGTGGTATGAGTCTAAATGTATGCTAGTTGTGGCATAGGTAGCAGTAGTAGGATTCTAAATGGTATGCTAGTTGTGGCATAGGTAGCAGTAGTATGAGTCTAAATGGTATGCTAGTTGTTGTATAGGTAGCAGTAGTATGAGTCTAAATGTATGCTAGTTGTGGTATAGGTAGTAGTAGTAGGAGTCTAAATGGTATGCTAGTTGTGGCATAGGTAGCAGTAGTAGGAATCTAAATGGTATGCTAGTTGTGGCATAGGTAGCAGTAGTAGGAGTCTAAATGGTATGCTAGTTGTGGTATAGGTAGCAGTAGTAGGAGTTTAAATGGTATGCTAGTTGTGGTATAGGTAGCAGTAGTAGGATCTAAATGGTATGCTAGTTGTGGTATAGGTTGCAGTAGAAGGAGTCTAAATGGTATGCTAGTTGTGGTATAGGTAGCAGTAGTAGGAGTTTAAATGGTATGCTAGTTGTGGTATAGGTAGCAGTAGTAGGAGTCTAAATGGTATGCTAGTTGTGGTATAGGTAGCAGTATAAGGAGTCTAAATGGTATGCTAGTTGTGGTATAGGTAGTAGTAGTAGGAGTTTAAATGGTATGCTAGTTGTTGTATATGTAGTAGTAGGAGTCTAAATGGTATGCTAGTTGTGGTATAGGTAGTAGTAGTAGGAGTCTAAATGGTATGCTAGTTGTGGTATAGGTAGCAGTAGTAGGAGTCTAAATGGTATGCTAGTTGTGGTATAGGTAGCAGTAGTAGGAGTCTAAATGGTATGCTAGTTGTGGTATAGGTAGCAGTATAAGGAGTCTAAATGGTATGCTAGTTGTGGTATAGGTAGTAGTAGTAGGAGTTTAAATGGTATGCTAGTTGTTGTATATGTAGTAGTAGGAGTCTAAATGGTATGCTAGTTGTGGTATAGGTAGTAGTAGTAGGAGTCTAAATGGTATGCTAGTTGTGGTATAGGTAGCAGTAGTAGGAGTCTAAATGGTATGCTAGTTGTGGTATAGGTAGCAATTGTTTCTGTTCATTTTCGACAGTTCAATACATTTTTATGTTTTTGTTTGTTTTGTCATAATTGAGCCTATCAGGACATGCATGCATCAGAAGTGGATTTATTGAATGTAGACTACCACGCCCACTTCTCTTGCTTTAACATCCACGAAATTCTACCTTCTCAAATTTTAGCGATTAAAGGATTCATGTGAAAACACAAAATTATAAGCCCTCGAAAATTGGTATATATCACTACATATCTTTGTGCATATCTGGCATTATGTAGGTTATCTTACAAGACAAGGAGCAGAGATGCCAACACACTGGAAACAGCCGATGAAGATACACAGGAAGCTACCAAGGAAGACACGCAGAAAACTACCATTGAGAGAAGTGAAGCTAGAAAAAAAAATTTTTTTTTAAAATGAAAGACATAGAACTGTAGAATCAATTTATATACCTTTAATTACAGATATTTACTATTTATTATTACGTATGTATTTATACTAAGGAAATTAATTGCAGCCAGCTTGTTGTTGACCGGTTGGTTGCCTCGCCCTCAGTTGGGATATGGAGAGTGTTTGCTGTGCATGCATCAAGATCCTATACCCATACCTACCACAGCATCAGGTGCTCTTGAAGATAACTTCAAGAATGCCTTCAATATATTATAATATGTACCCCTCCAAATACTAATTGTTAGCCCGGCCTAATCCTGTGTCTCAGTGTGTGTCCTCACAGAGCTATTTTTAACCATGCCTCAACCTAGTTAAAATTGATCCAGTGTGTGGCCCCATATATATAGTCCTTGCCTCAACCTAATAATAAATGGATCCAGTGTGTGCCCCCATATATTGAGCTTTTGTCAGTCAACTCAACCCAATGTGAGGTTGATCCAAGTGTGTGGTTATTGTCAACCCTCGGGTGAAGATTTCCTACACAATTACACTACATTCCCTTTTAAACTGGATTCCCTTAAACTGTTGACCAATGTACAGAATAAGAAGGGTGGGAAAACCCCACAAAGGGAACCAAAAGTTACTGCTAAGAGGAACACTGTAGCTCCCCTCCCTCCTCCCTCTTTATATTAGTGGCTATTAGTATCAAATAAACAACAACTGGACTACTTTGAATTAAACAAATGTACCAATAAATAAAGATGATCTTTATTTAGAAACTCAATGTTAGAATGTCTGCGTCAACTGAATACAAAGGAGAGCAAAGTTCGAGTCGCAGGATGCTCGGTCCTCTTGAAAGAGAGTGATACTCTCCAAGGGAGCTCTGAATATCGTACCCCTTCCCCTGCCAGCGGGGGACAGATCGGTCCAGGTGTTACAGTTTTCACTTGAAGAAGAGCCATCTTTTTTGGAGCCATGCCATATGCCACTCCTGTTGTGTATATAACAAATAACAGGGGAAAAATAGGAATTCAATTTACACCAAATAAATTCTGTAATTTATATTACGAGTATTATTATTATTATTATTATTATTATTATTATTATTATTATTATTATTATTATTATTATTATTACTATTACTATTATTATTATACATGTATCTACAGAGATGCTATTAAGGCACTGGATTCAATCGTAGTATTACATCACGACGATGGTATAATGGCATTGTTTGCTATTGTCCTAGCTCTAGCTGCCCTGGTCCTACTGTCATAATCCTAGCGACTGCCCTGGTCTTAACCCAGCTATAACCCTGGCCCTAACCCTACCTATCCTAGCCATAACTCCAGCAAACAACTCTTCTTTGTGAATGCATAACAATAGTTATTCATTCAGATACAACACATCAAGCAGTTTCAACCAAAGACTAGTCAATATGAGGAAGAAAACATGCATGACGCGATATTTCGAGATGGCTATTGATGTGAAAGATTTCCTTCTCCCGTAACCACCCCAGAGTGCACGTAACACCTTTTATTTACGCTCACTCAAAACTGCATTGTGTATCGTTGTATAGCTGCTTCACGTTTGTTAGGTTAGTTGTGTTGTTTGCTACTTGAGTTCTTAGTTGAATAAAGCCTATTTCAATAAAGGTTCTCTTGTATTATCACATCAATTTATTCAACTAAGTTCAGCAACTGATGGAAAGACTTTTGAAACCTGACTGCCTCAATACCGATCTTAATGCTAGTACTGCGTCAAAAGAATGGCTTTACTGGCTTCAGACTTTTGAGAACTTTCTCGCTGTCTTACCTCAGGAAGGTCTCGACAAACTTAGTGTGCTCACGAACTATGTATCACCGAAAATATTCGTGTATATCAAAGAATGTACTGAGTATGATCGAGCTATCGTGGTTCTCTATGAATTATTTGTGAAGTCTAAGAATGAAGTATTTGCTCGTCATGTTCTTGCTGGCTGAAAGCCTTGATGAGCACCTCCAAGTTCTGAAGACCGTAAGGACTGTAATCATCAAGTTGTCACAATTGTGCAAAATAGGGATAATGCAATCAGGAATGCTTTTATTACAGGACTTCAGTCCAGTCACATACGTCAGCGTCTTCTAGAAATTAAGACCTTGGATCTTGCAACGATGTTTGTGATCAAGCTAGAGCCCTAGAGTCCGCCCAGAAGAGCTCTGAGTCTTATAGCTTCAGAGCCCATCCAGTAGGAGCGGCCATGACCTAGAGTACCCCTCCTGACTCAGACAATTCTCGTGATAGAGGATCATCAGCAGCAACTGGACAGTTTTACTCTCAAGGAAGTAAGTCTTATTTCTGTGGCTCTCTAAAGTATGCAGAGCCAATCCCACTACCAATCCAACTCGTAGTAGAACATCATCAGATATGAGGTTTCCTACGACAGGTTGTTCCTCAGTATCTACAACCTTAGCTGCTTCAGTCTTGGCCACTACAGCCCCATCCTTGGATAGGTCTACCTACCGGGTAAACATCAATGGAGTTACCTCTCGTGCCCTTATGGACAGTGGAAGTTCTGAAAGCTTCATCAACCCCAACCTTGCGGAATTCCATGGTTTACAAGTATATCCCTATTCTGAAACTGTCTCTCTGGCATAAGTTTCTCATTCAACCCATATACACGGGTATTGTGAGACTGATCTGGCCCTAATGGGTCAGTACAAAAATGTTCGTCTCCATGTACTTCCGGATTTGTGCGCAGACCTCATCTTGGGTCTGGACTTTCAGACACAACATCAGAGCATCACCCTGAACTATGGTGGGAAGGAGGCCCCCTTAGATCTAGTATGTGGACGGGCTCACTGAATGTGAAACCACCCGACCTCTTTGCAAATCTCACGGATGATTGCCATCCAGTAGCAAGTAAATCACGTCTTTATATAGCTTTGCTGACAAACAGTTTATTGAGAAAGAAACGAAGAGACTGTTGGAGAAAGGGATTATTGAGAAGAGTAATTCTCCATGGATAGCTCAGATAGTAGTCGTCAAGGACCCTTATGTTCAAAGTAAGAGGAGGTTAGCTGTTGATTATTCCCAAACAATCAACAGATTCACCTTACTTACTTGATGTGTATCTTTTACCTCGGATAGATGAGACAGTGAATAAGACTGCTCAATATAGAGGCTATAGTACTATCGATCTGCGGAGTGCCTATCACCAGGTACAGATCAAACCAGAAGACAAGCCCTATACAGCTTTTTAGGCTGCTGGGGAGCTCTACCAGTTTACAAGGATACCATTTGGAGGCATTAACCCTGAGGCTTGTTTCCAGAGAAAGATGAATGAGTTCATTTCAGAGGAAGAGTTGAAAGGTACGTTTGCCTACCTGGATAATGTCACTATATGTGGTAGGATGCAAGTGGAGCATGCTAATAATCTGAATGCTTTTCTTAACGCTGCAAAACGGTGCAACATTACTTACAGTCCTGAAAAGTGTGTATTCTCAGTGACTGAGCTTCATATACCAGGATGCGTTGTCAAGAGTGGTGAGATTTGGCCGGATCCAGAGCGACTGCATCCTCTTCAAGATTTACCAGTCCTTTCAGATATGAAAGCTCACAAGCGCATATTTGGCTTTTCTTCTTACTACTCCAATTGGATTACAGGGTGCTCTGATAAGATTCAGCCTCTGGTTACAATGAAGACATTTCCATACACTCCCGAAGCAGCCGAAGCTTTCAAGGTTTTAAAGAAAACCATTGAAGAATCCGTGGTATGTAGTATTTATGAGTCGGTAAGATTTGACATTGAAACCGATGCCTCAGATTTCGCAACAGCTGCAACTCTCAACCAAGCTGGGCGTCCGGTGGCATTTTTTCCTTGCACTCTCCAAGGGCCTGAGAGACGCCATGCATCAGTAGAGAAGGAAGAACAAGCAATAATAGAGACTGTTCGTCATTGGAAGCACTATCTAACGGGTAGACATTTCTCACTCAAGACGGATCAGAGATCTGTTGCCTATATGTTTGATAGGAAGCAGAGGGAACATTTCTCACTCAAAATGGACCAGAGATCTGTTGCCTATATGTTTGGTAGGAAGCAGAGGGGACATTTCTCACTCAAGACGGACCAGAGATCTGTTGTCTATATGTTTGATAGCAAGCAGAGGAGCCATTTCTCACTCAAGACGGACCAGAGATCTGTTGCCTATATGTTTGATAGGAAGCAGAGGGGAAAGATAAAAAATGATAAGATCATGTGATGGAGGATGGGACTCTCATGTTATAATTTGATATTGTATATCGGCCTGGCAAGGAGAATATCCCCCCCGACACTCTATCACGAGGGAACTGTAATGCTATGAATAGTGGAAGTCTTGCTGAATTACACCAAGCTCTGTGTCATCCAGGTGTAACACGAATGTTTCACTTCGTAAAGTCCCAAAATTTGCCTTATTCGATGGAGGATGTAAAAAGAATGATCAGATCATGTCATATTTGTGCTGAATGCAAACCTCGGTTTCATAAACCTGATCCAGCACATTTGATTAAGGCTACTCAACCCTTCGAACGATTAAATGTCGATTTCAAAAGTCCTCTCGTGAGTAATAAAAATAATCGATATTTTCTGACAGTGATAGATGAGTCCTCAAGGTTTTCTTTCATATTCCCATGTGCAAATATGACCACTGCAGCGGTAATCAAATGTTTCTGTGGACTCGTCGCCATGTTCGGCATGCCTGCCTATATGCACTCAGAGAGAGGAGCTGCCTTCATGAGTACAGAACGGTGTAACTTCCTTCACCAAAGGGTATAGCTACTAGCCGTACCACACCCTGTAATTCTCAAGGTAATGGACAATCTGAGAGGTACAATGGAACTGTCTGGAGAGCCATTACTCTCGCCCTCAAGACCAAGAGACTACCTACATCGCACTGGCAAGAAGTTCTCCCTGATGCACTACACTCTATTCCATCATTGCTCTGTACTACTACAAACACAACTCACCATGAGCAGATGTTCAGCTTCACTCAGCGGTCTACTGTTGGCAGGTCTATTCCTACTTGGCTTATGACACCAGGGACTATTCTCCTCAAGCAACATGTTCGAGCTCATAAGTCGCAGCCCCTGGTGGAGGAGGTTGAGCTCCTCAAAGCTAACCCACAGTACGCTCATGTACGCCTTCCTGATGGACGTGAAACAACGGTCTCCATTCGACACCTGGCCCCTCAGGGAGAGGTAACCCCAACACTTGAGGAAGTCACCTCAACACTTGAGAACCCCTCAGTTTTGACACCTTCATCACCGGAAGGAACAGAAGTAATACCGATACCAGTATCCGAGACTGGAACCGAGCCCTCACAGACACTCCAATCTTGGATGACTCATCTACTTCTTCTACACCGTCGAGAGCAGAGCTCTACGCCGTTCCAGTCGGAGTCGACAGCCTCCCGATCGTTTGATGCTATGAAGACCTCACACAAGGGGGTGAATAATGTGAAAGATTTCCTTCTCCAGTAACCACCCCAGAGTGCAGGTGACACCTTTTATTAATGCTCACCCAAAACTGCATTGTGTATCGTTGTATAGCTGCTTCATGTTTGTTAGGTTAGTTGTGTTGTTTGCTACTTGAGTTCTTAGTTCAATAAAGCATATTTCAATAAAGGTTCTCTTGTATTATCACATCAGCTATAGCCGATCCAACAGGAAAAGGTTTCATTACAGGCCACCTGCGACATGAATCAGATCCAAACAGGATTCTTGCTGTGGGAAGTTATACACACTCTAAATAAGTAGCCTATTTTGTAATATATATTTATACACAACCTATTTTATACACACTCTAAATAAGTAGCCTATTTTGTAATATATATGTATACAACCTCTTTTAGAGTAAAACTGTTCTATTGAAAAACCAACAGCTATATTGGATTGACATGTTATAAAAGCTCGAAAACAACTGTACCCATAGAGACAACCAGCAGTTATCCCCCTTTACCACTTAAAATCATATACACCAATATATGATAATATATGATTTTAAAAGGTAAAGGCTGTCTAACTGGTTGTGGTCTACATGGTTATAGTCTTGTCATGCTATAAAAGCTCGAAAAAAACTGTACCCATAGAGACAACCAGCAGTTATCCCCCTTTACCACTTAAAATCATATACACCAATATATGATAATATATGATTTTAAAAGGTAAAGGGTGTCTAACTGGTTGTGGTCTACATGGTTATAGTCTTGTTTCCATTGTTTTTTAACAGGTGAATTCAATACAGCTGCTGTTGGTTTTAAACAACACCTTTTCTCAGTTTCAAGTGTTTGTTTATTTGTTTGTTTTGTTGCTTCTGTATATCATAGTTTAGCAGTGGAGGAGAAAAGGAGGACTACATCAAGTATGAATTGTTTGGTGGAGAGTCGGAGTCTCCTGGACATATAAACACTTTCTAACTTGTATAATGTTGCTGAATTCTACACACATATCAATACACGCTATGTATTGTTGCTATTGTTGACTGTACCCATGCACAGCAAATAACCAAGGACCATTAGAACTGATGAGAGAAAGCAATGGACGGCCAGAGAGAACACCCCATACTCTGTGGTGGTGTATGTATCAAACATGTGAGGACGACTCTCAGAGACGGGCAAGGTAGCAAGAGAATGAGCGGCAGTTGTGAAGCAAGTTGCTATGCATTGGTAGACCAAAACACTCACACCAGATCTTTTAATGAAGGAGATTAAGTGCTAGTATTACTACCAACTTGGACTAGACAAGCTTTCAGCGCAATAGTATGGCCCATACACTGATTACCAGAAGAATTAGCCCAGTGTCTTGCATAATTGACATGGCGGACAAGGGAAAGAGGAAGCAACAATTCCACGTGAACATGCTCAAACAATGGCGCATACACCAGCAGCATCCGTGTCAGCAGTGTCAGCGATTGAGGAAGAAGGCAAAGATGAAGATGCGGAAATAATAACTCTGACTACGAGAGATGCAGGACGGACAGTAGTAGGAAGCCTCCTAGACGACCAGCAGAATGCAGACCTGGCCGGATTCTGGAGGAGAAGCAAGACATCTTCAATGACAAACTGGGAAGGACTAACACCATAATGCTGTAGACACCAGTGATGCGGCTCCATTCTGACTGCCACCCTACAGGATTCCAAAGGCCTGAGAGTAAAGTCAGAGAGGAAATTAGGACCAATTAAAACTAGGAGCCATCGAGGCCTCTAAGAGTCAGTGGGCATCACCTATCATAACAGTCTGCAAGAAAGATGGGATTGTGAGAGTTTGCATCAATCACTACAAACTGAATGCTGTGACTGTGAAGGACCCACAGCAAATTTCCAGGGGACAACCTCATCAACAACTAGGGATGAGTAAAAGTATATCTCTAGAC
Source organism: Leptonemataceae bacterium (assembly GCA_965261955.1). Classification (GTDB taxonomy): domain Bacteria; phylum Spirochaetota; class Leptospiria; order Leptospirales; family Leptonemataceae; genus JABAAI01. The sequence goes on along the minus strand of CBDHEM010000012.1, from coordinate 52,767 downwards.
TTGACAGAGAGACAAAATATCATTTGTAACGCCATTCGGCAAATATAGATTCCTCACAAAGTCTTTTGGACTAAAAGTGTTGCCGGCAACTTTCAAGCAACTAATGGATCTGGCCCTGGCTGGGCTGCAGGACCATGCAGCGGCAGACTTAGACAACAACTAATGGATCTGGCCCTAGCTGGGCTGCAGGACCATGCAGCGGCAGACTTAGACAACAACTAATGGATCTGGCCCTGGCTGGGCTGCAGGACCATGCAGCGGCAGACTTAGACAACAACTAATGGATCTGGCCCTGGCTGGGCTGCAGGACCATGCAGCGGCAGACATAGACAACAACTAATGGATCTGGCCCTGGCTGGGCTGCAGGACCATGCAGCGGCAGACTTAGACAACAACTAATGGATCTGGCCCTGGCTGGGCTGCAGGACCATGCAGCGGCAGACTTAGACAACAACTAATGGATCTGGCCCTGGGTGGGCTACAGGACCATGCAACAGCAGACTTAGACAACAGAGTCATTCATAGTGATACCTGGGAAGAGCATGCCATACAGGCATTCATAGTGATGCCTGGGAAGAGCATGCCACACATATAAAGAGAGTCTGGAGAGACTGAATGAAGATGGACTGAAGTTCAAGGCACAAAATGTCAACCGGTGATGGCTAGATGTTCCCACCTAGGCCATATTGTGGGCCAAGGAAAGTTGCCAACTGAGGTCAAGGCTGTGTGTGATATGGCTAGATGGAGACCAAGGAACGCTCTCACAGGTTATTAGCGATGATTTATTCTGTCACATGTGCTCTCACAGGTTATTAGCGATGATTTATTCTGTCACATGTGCTCTCACAGGTTATTAGCGATGATTTATTCTGTCACATGTGCTCTCACAGGTTATTAGCGATAATTTATTCTGTCACATGTGTTCTCACAGGTTATTAGCAATGATTTATTCTGTCACATGTGTTCTCACAGGTTATTAGCGATGTTGAAACATCAGCTGGACTGTCAGATCTGACAAAGGCGGCAGCTCCAAACGCAATCAAGTGAACACCAGAGCTGCAGGCATCTTTTGACCCACTCAAGGAGAAGCAGAGCAAGAGACCAATGCCGAGGAACAGTAACCACAACAAGAAGATCTGCCTTCAGATGGACATGTCAGAGAGAAGCATAGAGCTGTATTGAGCCAGGAATATGACGGTGGAGTCGAGCATCCATTGCATTCTTTTCTAGCAAGTTCCTTTGCAGAGAGACCACATATCCTATGGTGGAAAAAGAGTGACTTGCCAAAGTAATGGCAATGACCCTTTGCCATATATCTACTTGGATGGTGGCTTACAGTCCATACAGACCACCCTACCTCGACCGGATGCGGAACACTTTGCCATATATCTACTTGGATGGTGGCTTACCATACAGACCACCAGGCCTACCTCGACCGGATGCGGAACACTTTGCCATATATCTACTTGGATGGTGGCTTACAGTCCATACAGACCACCAGGCTTACCTCGACCGGATGCGGAACACTTTGCCATGTATCTACTTGGATGGTGGCTTACAGTCCATACAGACCACCAGGCTTACCTCGACCGGATGCGGAACACTTTGCCATGTATCTACTTGGATGGTGGCTTACAGTCCATACAGACCACCAGGCTTACCTCGACCGGATGCGGAACACTTTGCCATGTATCTACTTGGATGGTGGCTTACAGTCCATACAGACCACCAGGCTTACCTCGACCGGATGCGGAACACTTTGCCATGTATCTACTTGGATGGTGGCTTACAGTCCATACAGACCACCAGGCTTACCTCGACCGGATGTGGAACACTTTGCCATGTATCTACTTGGATGGTGGCTTACAGTCCATACAGACCACCAGGCTTACCTCGACCGGATGCGGAACACTTTGCCATGTATCTACTTGGATGGTGGCTTACAGTCCATACAGACCACCAGGCTTACCTCGACCGGATGCAGAACACTTTGCCATGTATCTACTTGGATGGTGGCTTACAGTCCATACAGACTACCAGGCTTACCTCGACCGGATGCGGAACACTTTGCCATGTATCTACTTGGATGGTGGCTTACAGTCCATACAGACCACCAGGCTTACCTCGACCGGATGCGGAACACTTTGCCATGTATCTACTTGGATGGTGGCTTACAGTCCATAGAGACCACCAGGCTTACCTCGACCGGATGCGGAACACTTTGCCATATATCTACTTGGATGGTGGCTTACAGTCCATACAGACCACCAGGCTTACCTCGACCGGATGCAGAACACTTTGCCATATATCTACTTGGATGGTGGCTTACAGTCCATACAGACCACTAGGCTTACCTCGACCGGATGCAGAACACTTTGCCATATATCTACTTGGATGGTGGCTTACAGTCCATACAGACCACCAGGCTTACCTCGACCGGATGCAGGAACACTTTGCCATATATCTACTTGGATGGTGGCTTACAGTCCATACAGACCACCAGGCTTACCTCGACCGGATGCAGAACACTTTGCCATATATCTACTTGGATGGTGGCTTACAGTCCATACAGACCACCAGGCTTACCTCGACCGGATGTGGAACACTTTGCCATATATCTACTTGGATGGTGGCTTACAGTCCATACAGACCACCAGGCTTACCTCGACCGGATGCAGAACACTTTGCCATATATCTACTTGGATGGTGGCTTACAGTCCATACAGACCACCAGGCTTACCTCGACCGGATGCAGAACACTTTGCAATATATCTACTTGGATGGTGGCTTACAGTCCATACAGACCACCAGGCTTACCTCGACCGGATGTGGAACACTTTGCCATATATCTACTTGATGGTGGCTTACAGTCCATACAGACCACCAGGCTTACCTCGACCGGATGCAGAACACTTTGCCATATATCTACTTGGATGGTGGCTTACAGTCCATACAGACCACCAGGCTTACCTCGACCGGATGCAGAACACTTTGCCATATATCTACTTGGATGGTGGCTTACAGTCCATACAGACCACCAGGCTTACCTCGACCGGATGTGGAACACTTTGCCATATATCTACTTGGATGGTGGCTTACAGTCCATACAGACCACTAGGCTTACCTCGACCGGATGCAGAACACTTTGCCATATATCTACTTGGATGGTGGCTTACAGTCCATACAGACCACCAGGCTTACCTCGACCGGATGTGGAACACTTTGCCATATATCTACTTGGATGGTGGCTTACAGTCCATACAGACCACCAGGCTTACCTCGACCGGATGCGGAACACCAAAGGAACTTTATCCGGTGGGCGCTGGCCATCCAAACACTTGACTTTGATGCGATCCACAGACTTGCATCAACAAACTAAAACGCAGACGGACTGTCGAGGCAGAGTTGGACATGACGACTAACACCTCACCAAGAATGGGGGGGGTGTCAGGGAAGCCTGCCCTGTCCAACACCTTAGAAGCAATCAGCATCTCAAGACAAGACTAGAGGAACAGCTAATAGGCTACATTAGGTGCAGTACATAGCTGCCCAATTAGTGGGGATAGTTCAATGGCTGGTTAGACGGATATGAGAAGGTAGTATATTTCCACGTATGGCCATATGGTGTGTGACAAAAAGGATTCTGAGACGTTGTTCAGGTAGATTCTGTGCTGTTGAATCTTTTATCTGTAAGAACTGAACTCTAGCCAAGGTCAATTAAAGATAAGCCAGCGGCAATAAGACTAACCCAAGAAGTAGAACATCTAGAGAACGAACTCAACAACTCTGCCAAGCCCATGTGTTGTACTACAAGAACCTGATTGACCAAGGGTTATCACCACACCAGTGTTTGTCATATGATTGCCATATTTGCTTCACTAATGATCAAATTAGGTTACCCCCCCCCCCCCCCCCCCCCCCCCCCAACCCCCACATTGATGTGAAATATTGAAATGACATGTTTAGTCTGATAGTAACACATTCAAACAGTCCACCCCTGACCACCCCCGGTTATCAAGAGAAATTAACTCTGGTTCTACTGGAATTCCTTGCTCCACTAAATTTTAGACGACACTGCTTATTGGAGGCTCTTTGGAGGCTTGACTAGGTCTCCTTTGGAGGCTTCTAGGTCTCCTTTGGAGGCTTGACTAGGTCTCCTTTGGAGGCTTCTAGGTCTCCTTTGGAGGCTTGACTAGGTCTCCTTTGGAGGCTTCTAGGTCTCATTTGGAGGCTTGACTGGGTCTCCTTTGGAGTTCTGACTGGGTCTCCATTGGAGGCTTGACTGGGTCTCCTTTGGAGGCTTGACTGGGTCTCATTTGGAGGCTTGACTGGGCCTCCTTTGGAGGCTTGACTAGATCTCCTTTGGAGGCTTGACTAGGTCTCCTTTGGAGGCTTGACTGGGTCTCCTTTGGAGTTCTGACTGGGTCTCCATTGGAGGCTTGACTGGGTCTCCTTTGGAGGCTTGACTAGGTTGCCTTTGGAGGCTTGACTAGGTCTCCTTTAGAGGCTTTACTGGGTCTCCTTCGGAGGCTTGACTAGGTCTCCTTTGGAGGCTTGACTGGGTCTCCTTTGGAGGCTTGACTGGGTCTCCTTTGGAGGCTTGACTGGGTCTCCTTTGGAGGCTTGACTGGGTCTCCTTTGGAGGCTTGACTAGGTCTCCTTTGGAGGCTTGACTAGGTCTCCTTTGGAGGCTTGATTGGGTCTCCTTTGGAGGCTTGACTGGGTCTCCTTTGGAGGCTTGACTGGGTCTCCTTTGGAGGTTTGACTAGGTCGCCTTTGGAGGCTTGACTAGGTCTCCTTTAGAGGCTTGACTGGGTCTCCTTTGGAGGCTTGACTGGGTCTCCTTTGGAGGCTTGACTAGGTCTCCTTTGAGGCTTGACTAGGTCGCCTTTGGAGGCTTGACTAGGTCTCCTTTAGAGGCTTGACTGGGTCTCCTTTGGAGGCTTGACTGGGTCTCCTTTGGAGGCTTGACTGGGTCTCCTTTGGAGGCTTGACTAGGTCACCTTTGGAGGCTTGACTAGGTCTCCTTTGGAGGCTTGACTAGGTCTCCTTTGGAGGCTTAACTAGGTCTCCTTTAGAGGCTTGACTGGGTCTCCTTTGGAGCCTTGACTGGGTCTCCTTTGGAGGCTTGACTAGGTCTCCTTTGGAGGCTTGACTAGGTCTCCTTTGGAGGCTTGACAAGGTCGCCTTAAACAATCTGACCACAAGAGATTTACTGCAGCAGCCAAACATTGTTCAAATGTAGAACATTCTGCATCCATCTCTAGTATGTCATTCAGAATGCTTTTGAAAAACACCTTCCACTTACAGAAGGTCCATTCCACATCACTTGTCGTAAAAGGGATGCTAAAGAGAAGTTTATTGCGCAAGAGAAGAGTTAAGCCATCTTCTTGAATCTGGAGTGACTATATGGAATTTATACGAGGCATCAAGAGTAAGCAGAGGCATCGTTGGTACTCTGACCTCTCCGGATCACTTTTTTTTAAGTCGATTGCAAATCGGTATGGTCAATAGGAAGCGCAAAGAGTCGGAATCGTCAATGCCTCGGACAGTCTGACTTTGACATGGCTAAAGCTTTGACGTAGCATCTGAAGTAATCCAGAAGTTGCCTACCAACTTCACGATCTCACATTGAATGTTGATACTGAACTGTTTCCCATACGTGATAAACAACCACTAAACGACCAACTGCATTCGTTGCCAGGACTGTCCCAGCATGACTGGAAATGAGTGATGGTCACGCTGAAGAAAATGTTGGAGCTTTCCAAGACAAAATAAAAAACAAACAAACCGGAAACACAGACGCACCGTATATTCTCTAATTGGAATGTGTTTCTAATTAGAGTCCAATCTATCCGCGATCGGCGATTACTATTGGAAGGGTGGTTGCTATTGGAAGGGTGGTTGTTATTATGTAAGTTCCAGTATGACAATATTTTGAAAAAATGGCCGACAATGGCAAACACCAATTGCAACTGCTGCCTTCGAGGGACTCTTTCTGGCCTATCCTACTGTTTCAGGCTTTTCTTGCAGAGGAAGGCAGAACAGACACCTACATGCCTACAGGAAGGCGGAACCGGCACCTATGCCTACAGGAAGGCAGAACAGACACATATGCCTACAGGAAGGCAGAACAGACACCTTTGCCTGCAGGAAGGCAGAACAGACACCTATGCCTACAGGAGGGCAGAACAGACACCCATGCCTACAGGAAGGCAGAACAGACACCCATGCCTACAGGAAGGCAGAACAGACACCCATGCCTACAGGAAGGCAGAACAGACACCTATGCCTACAGGAAGGCAGAACAGACACCCATGCCTACAGGAAGGCAGAACAGACACCTATGCCTACAGGAAGGCAGAACAGACACCCATGCCTACAGGAAGGCAGAACAGACACCCATGCCTACAGGAAGGTACAACAGACAGCTATGCCTACAGGAAGGCAGAACAGACACCCATGCCTACAGGAAGGCAGAACAGACACCCATGCCTACAGGGAAACCCTCAGAATCCCTTTGCCTATGAGAAAGAAGGCGCTCGGGAGGGGCAGATTTCTTTGCTGCGTTTTGTTGTAGATAGAGTCTAACAAAGCATTTGCTTGCTTACTTCAATGGAGCAGATTCAACAGAACTGTGGCTTATTGTGTAGCATTCTAACTATGAAAAAAGTTCTAACTATAAGTCTCTCGCTTCCCTGGCTATACACTTGATGCAGTAACAGCTGGAGGTGGTCAGTAGTGGACAAGTGGTTCATACAACTAATTGAGACTGAGCAAAGATAGTCATAATAGGAGAGAGATGGTTATGGCTGGAGTGGAGTTTCTTAATTTTCTTGGTTTGGAGGGGGGGAGAGAGTTCTGTTTACCCCATATTAAACAATGTGTATATATATATATATACTCTACCATACCATTCTGATGACCGTCCATCAGCTGAGAGCAGCAAGGCAGTCGACTGAATTTTGGCAGACAGTAACCTGGTCCAGGAGGAAGAAATCAGCTGCCCCTAGAAATTAAAGAGTAAATAAAATGCATGTGGTAAAGGGTCTACATACTTACACACACTAACACACTTCGTTACAGTTCACTCACGACCAACACAACGCACTTCCAGACTTCTTCAAACAATTACCATCCTTCAATTCTTCTTCCTCAAATGCTGTCATTTGTGGAGTATGAATGGCATAGTGCTTGGCTATTTAGCAAGTTCCAATGATACAGTGCTCGCAGCACATCGCAATGCAAGGGCAAATATTGGTCAAGTAGAAGCGATCATAAAATCATAAAAGATCTATGGGATCTCAGAACAGATGGCAGTGAAGATGGTAAGTGACATTCACTGTCAAAAGCTGGGAGAGATGGCAGCAGAAGAAGAACAGGGAATTTCACGGCTTACCTCCGAGCTAAATATTTAGCAACTTTTCTTGACAAAATGAAGAAGAACAAGAAACCAACAAACTAAGGACTAGTATGGACCCTCACCTTCCTAGCCCAACTTTCACTATATACGACCTTTTTTAGTGCGTGTGTACAGCATTTGTTGAGCAAGAGCTAGCTATAAACAGAGCCTGGGGAGGAGGTGGTGTGCTGACCCATGGTAGCTGGCTAATCTAAGCCGCCACCAGATATTGAGATTATTTTGTATCCATGGTAACCATTCAAGGAAACACAGTTATCCACCACATAGAGTACCTTAGTGTTAATGACGGGTAAGTGATCTCCACGCTGCAGCTCCAGCAATTGCTTGAGAGATCGCCCAGGACGGGTTACGAAGGCTACAAAGGTCCCTCTTAACCCTGCCACTTCTGCATTAGTCTGACATGCGATGTCGATGGCTAGTGTCTCATTTAGGACTGAGCTGGCAGGATGAGGCAGGAGGGGCATGACAGAGAACTCGGCTTTGGAGATGTTTAGAGCAAATAGAGAAATCTGAGAAAACAAACACACAAACAAATGAAGTCATTATATAACAAATCATCAGTCCATATAATTATGACCTTCACATGGTCCATTAATTGCCACTAGTGGGAAAAAGTTTATTAATAATAACAATAAATAATAACAATAAACAATAATATAAAAATAAAAATAGTAAATACTACTACTACTACTAATAATAATAATAATAATAATACTAATAACAATAACAATAACAATAACAACAACAACAATAATAATACTAATAATACTAATAATAATAATAAACAACTGTACACAACAAATATATTGGCTTGACCTGTTAGCAAATAAAGGAAACAGCTTGTCCCAAACACCATCATTATACAGATTTAAAAAAGTTGGTGTCTTGGCGTTTTAACGGCCAAGGTTCACCCAACTGATTTGGGTCCAGTCATGTTGTCTTCCTTATTAAGAGGTCAATCCAAAATAAAAGTCACTTTTTTACCCTTAGTTTGTTTGTTTGTTTGTTTCTTGTTATCCTTTTTTTTCCCTTTTTTGTTGTTGTTGTTGTTTGCTTTTGTTGTTTTTGTATATTATATGTAGTTGAGCGGTGGAGGACTACATCAAGTATGAGTTTTACAAAGTCCAACTCAGAGATCTAATGTTGTTGGAAACTATTCCACATATCAACACATGCCTGTATTGTGATTGTACCAATGCACCATGTTGTCCACTACACAAATGTCAACACATACCATATCTTGTTGCTATTGTTACTGTAACCTTGCAGGGTCGACCATAACCTCCTCAAGGACTTGGCAAGAAGAGACCAACCAAATTCCAGATGATTTGGTAGAGGATCAGCTAGCCTCCTTTGGACTTGGTAAGTTGCCTAGGAACGAGAACTCCACAACCCAAACAACAGAACTGAGCGTTGGTCATTTGTTGTACCAATACTACAGCACCTATGGTCTTGACATCAGCACATGAGCTATGTAGCAACCCATGTCTCTTTTACCGCCATCAAGATAGTCGCTACAATCCATTGGAACATTCGGAGTCATTTGGAACAAGAGTTTTTATGAACAGATATACATATTGTACACTAGCATGAGCCTACATATTGTACACTAGCATGCGACTACATATTGTACACTAGCATGAGACTACATATTGTACACTAGCATGAGACTACATATTGTACACTAGCATGAGACTACATATTGTACACTAGCATGAGACTACATATTGTACACTAGCATGAGACAACATATTGTACACTAGCATGAGACTACATATTGTACACTAGCATGAGAATACATATTGTACACTAGCATGAGACTACATATTGTACACTAGCATGAGACTACATATTGTACACTAGCATGAGACTACATATTGTACACTAGCATGAGACTACATATTGTACACTAGCATGAGACTACATATTGTACACTAGCATGAGACTACATATTGTATACTAGCATGAGACTACATATTGTACACTAGCATGAGTATACATATTGTACACTAGAATGAGACTACATATTGTACACTAGCATGAGACTACATATTGTACACTAGCATGAGACTACATATTGTACACTAGCATGAGACTACATATTGTACACTAGCATGAGACTACATATTGTACACTAGCATGAGACAACATATTGTACACTAGCATGAGACTACATATTGTACACTAGCATGAGACTACATATTGTACACTAGCATGAGACTGCATATTGTATACTAGCATGAGACAACATATTGTACACTAGCATGAGACTACATATTGTACACTAGCATGAGACAACATATTGTACACTAGCATGAGACTACATATTGTACACTAGCATGAGACTACATATCGTACACTAGCATGAGACTGCATATTGTATACTAGAATGAGACTACATATTGTACACAGCAGGTGACTACATATTGTACACTAGATCTGGAAGATGACACTTTCAATGTTTGTTTTTGAACTGCAAGTAAACTTGGAGTATTTTTGGAGCAATTATTGGCTGAAACCACCAAGGCAGCTAAGAAGCCACCATTCAGGCAGCTTAGAAGACACTATTAAGGCAGCTAAGAAGCCACCATTAATGCATTTAAGAAGCCAACATTAAGACAGCAAAGAAGCCACCATTAAGACAGCTAAGAAGTCATCGTTATGGCAGCTAAGAAGCCAACATTCAGGAAGCTAAGGAGCCACCATTAAGGCAGCTAAGAAGTCATCATTAAGGCAGCTAGGAAGCCACCATTAAGGCAGCTAGAAGCCACCAGGCAGCTAAGAAGCCACCATTAAGGCAGCTAGGAAGCCAACATTAAGGCAGCTAGAAGCCAACATTAAGGCAGCTAAGAAGCCAAAATTAAGGCAGCTAAGAAGCCACCATTAAGGCAGCTAAGAAGCTACCATTAAGGCAGCTAAGAAGCCAAAAATAAGGCAGCTAAGAAGCCACCATTAAGGCAGCTAAGAAGCCACCATAGGCAGCTAAGAAGCCAACATTAAGGCAGCTAAGGAGCCACCATTAAGGCAGCTAAGAAGTCATCATTAAGGCAGCTAGGAAGCCACCATTAAGGCAGCTAGAAGCCACCAGGCAGCTAAGAAGCCACCATTAAGGCAGCTAGGAAGCCAACATTAAGGCAGCTAGAAGCCAACATTAAGGCAGCTAAGAAGCCAAAATTAAGGCAGCTAAGAAGCCACCATTAAGGCAGCTAAGAAGCTACCATTAAGGCAGCTAAGAAGCCAAAAATAAGGCAGCTAAGAAGCCACCATTAAGGCAGCTAAGAAGCCACCATAGGCAGCTAAGAAGCCAACATTAAGGCAGCTAAGAAGCCACCATTAAGGCAGCTAAAAAGCCACCATTACGGCAGCTAAGAAGCCACCATTAAGGCAGCTAGGAAGCTAACATTAAGGCAGCTAGAAGCCACCATTAAGTCAGCTAAGAAGCCATCATTAAGGCAGCTAGGAAGCCACCATTAAGGCAGCTAGAAACCAACATTAAGGCAGCTAAGAAGCCAAAATTAAGGCAGCTAAGAAGCCACCATTAATGCAGCTAAGAAGCCACCATTAAGACAGCTAAGAAACCACCATTAAGGCAGCTAAGAAGCCACCATTAAGGCAGCTAAGAAGCCACCATTAAGGCAGCTAAGAAGTCACCACTAAGGCAGCTAAGAAATTACCATTAAGGCAGCTAAGAAGCCACCATTAAGACAGCTAAGAAGCCACCATTAAGGCAGCTTAGAAGTCACCATTAAGGCAGCTAGGAAACCACCATTAAGGCAGCTGGGAAACCACCATTAAGGCAGCTAAGAAACCACCATTAAGGCTGCTAAGAAACCACCACTAAGGCAGGTAAGAAACCACCATTCAGGCAGCTAAGAAACCACTACTAAGGCAGCTAGGAAACCACCATTAAGTCTGCTAAGAAACCACCATTAAGGCAGCTAAGAAACCACCATTGAGGCAGCTAAGAAACCACCATTAAGGCAGCTAAGAAGCTACCATTAAGGCAGCTAAGAAGCCACCATTAAGGCAGCTAAGAAGCCACCATTAAGGCAGCTAGAAACCACCTTTAAGGCAGCTAAGAAGCCACCATTAAGGCAGCTAGGAAGCCACCATTAAGGCAGCTAGAAGCCACCATTAAGTCAGCTAAGAAGCCATCATTAAGGCAGCTAGAAACCAACATTAAGGCAGCTAAGAAGCCAAAATTAAGGCAGCTAAGAAGCCACCATTAAGGCAGCTAAGAAGCCACCATTAAGACAGCTAAGAAACCACCATTAAGGCAGTTAAGAAGCCACCATTAAGGCAGCTAAGAAGCCACCATTAAGGCAGCTAAGAAGTCACCACTAAGGCAGCTAAGAAATCACCATTAAGGCAGCTAAGAAGCCACCATTAAGACAGCAAAGAAGCCACCATTAAGGCAGCTTAGAAGTCACCATTAAGGCAGCTAGGAAACAACCATTAAGGCAGCTAGGAAACCACCAAGGCAGCTAAGAAACCACCATTAAGGCTGCTAAGAAACCACCATTAAAGGCAGGTAAGAAACCACCATTCAGGCAGCTAAGAAACCACTAATAAGGCAGCTAGGAAACCACCATTAAGTCTGCTAAGAAACCACCATTAAGGCGGCAAACAAACCACCATTAGGGGGGACTACACCTGAAACCAACAAAATTGTAACACTTATTTGCAGCTGTCATAACTTTTTTTCCCTTTCTTCTGTGCAAATACTTTTTATACCAGCTTGTTGCTTATTGTGTGTGCTTTAAAATGATATATAAAAAGTCTATATAGGCACCTTTTCTTAGAAGATATATCCAAACACGCAAGGGTCACTCAAGAAATGGCACTTCCTAATTTGTGGCAGGTTTTACAGCCAGGGGCCTTGACCGCAGTGCCCAAACTCGGTACGAATGTAGCTAAAGGCCTTAGCTGTCGCGTAGTGGTTTTTTTTCCTTTTTCCGGTGAACCCCCCCTGAGTTATAGTGTTGAGAAGAGTCACGGAAATTGCGCAAAAAAACTGACCCGCTCCACTTCTAATCACCATAAGTCAGGGGGGGTTCACCGGAAAAAAATAATAAAACCACGACACGACAGCTAAGGCCTTTAGCTACATTCGTACCGAGTTTGGGGCGCTGCGGTCAAGGCCCCTGGCTGTAAAACCTGCCACAAATTAGGAAGTGACATTTCTTGAGTGACCCTTGCGTGTTTGGATATATCTTCTAAGAAAAGGTGCCTATATAGACTTTTTATATATCATTTTAAAGCACACACAATAAGCAACAAGCTGGTATAAAAAGTATTTGCACAGAAGAAAGGGAAAAAAAGTTATGACAGCTACAAATAAGTCTTACAATTTCATTGGTTTCGGGTAGAGCCTTAAGGCAGCTAAGAAACCACCATTAAGGCAGCTAAGAAGCCGCCATTAAGGCAGCTAAGAAGCCACCATTAAGGCAGCTAAGAAGCCACCATTAAGGCAGCTAAGACGTCACCATTAAGGCAGCTAGAAGCCACCATTAAGGCAACTAAGAAGCCACCATTAAGGCAGCTAAGAAGCCATCATTAAGGCAGCTAGGAAGCCAAAATTAAGGCAGCTTAGAAGTCACCATTAAGGCAGCTAAGAAGCCACCATTAAGGCAGCTAAGAAGCCACCATTAAGGCAGCTAAGAAGCCAAAATTAAGGCAGCTAAGAAGCCACCATTAAGGCAGCTAAGAAGCCACCATTAAGGCAGCTAAGAAGTCACCATTAAGGCAGCTAGAAGTCAACATTAAGGCAGCTAAGAAACCACCATTAAGGCAGCTAAGAAGCCGCCATTAAGGCAGCTAAGAATCCACCATTAAGGCAGCTAAGAAGCCACCATTAAGGCAGCTAAGACGTCACCATTAAGGCAGCTAGAAGCCACCATTAAGGCAGCTAAGAAGCCACCATTAAGGCAGCTAAGAAACCACCAGGGGGGACTCACCCATTTTCCTCCAAAATTTGCACATTTTTTGTACATGTCATTACTTTTTTCCCCTTTCTTCTGCGAAAATAATTATTATACCAGCATGTTGCTTTGTGTGTGCTTTAAGACGATATGTAAAAAGTCTCTAAAGGCACTTTTTCTTAGAAGATATAGCCAAACACGCAAGGGTCACTCAAAAAATGGCACCTCCCCAATGGCAAATCCTGTAATTCCCAGGCGCATTGAGCTACAGACCCCAAATTTCCTGTGTGGTTTGCTAACACCCTAAGCTCTGATATGACTGAGCCATAATTACAACAGGGTGATGTGTTGAATAGAGGTGAAGTGTTGAATAGATATGAGATACTTTATTTCCAACCGCAGCCAAAAACCTCGGAACATCTGTGACCCCCCCCCCCCCACCCCTCTTCTAATCATCATAACTCAGGATTGCTTCACTTTAAAAACAATTTCTCACAGTCATATCATAGCTTAGGCTTATGGGAAGAACAACACAAGTTTGGGGTCTATAGCTCATGGCGCCTTGGAATTAGAGGATTTGCAAATTAGGAAGTGCCATTTTTTTAGTGACCCTTGCATGTTTGGCTATATCTTCTAAGAAAAAGTGCCTATAGAGACTTTTTACATATCATCTTAAAGCACACACAATAAGCAACAAGCTGGTATAATAATTATTTGCACAGAAGAAAGGGGGGAAAAGTTATGAAGGTCCAAAAATATATACAAATTTCGGAGGAAAATGGGTTAGTCCCTCCTTTTAAGGCAGCAAGAAGCCACAATTAAGACAGCTAGAAAGCCACCATTTAAGGCAGCTAAGAAGCCATCATTAAGGCAGCGAAGAAACCACCATTAAGGCAGCTAAGAAAGGCAGCTAAGAAGCCACCATTAAGGCAGCTAAGAAGCCACCATTAAGGCAGCTAAGAAGCCACCATTAAGGCAGCTAGAAGTCACCATTAAGGCAGCTAAGAAGCCATCATTAAGGCAGCTAAGAAGCCACCATTAAGGTAGCTAGGAAGCCACCACTAAGGCAGCTAGAAGCCACAATTAAGGCAGCTAAGAAGCCACCATTAAGGCAGCTACGAAACCACCATTAAGGAAGCTACCATTAAAGCAGCTTAGAAGCCACCACTAAGGCAGCTAAGAAACCACCATTAAGGCAGCTAAGAAGCCACCATTAAGGCAGCTAAGAAGCCACCATTAAGGCAGCTAAGAAGCCAACATTAAGGCAGCTAAGAAGCCACCATTAAGGCAGCTAAGAAACCACCATTAAGGCAACTAAGAAGCCACCATTAAGGCAGCTAAGAAGCCACAATTAAGGCAGCTAAGAAGCCACCATTAAGGCGGCTAAGAAACCACCATTAAGGCAGCTAAGAAGCCAACATTTAGGCAGCTAAGAGACCACCATTAAAGCAGCTAAGAAGCCACCCCACCATTAAAGGCAGCTAAGATGGGGGGGACTATCCCATTTACCACCGAAATTTGAACACATATTTGTAGCTGTCATAACTTTCCCCCCTATTCTTCTGTGCAGATACTTTTATTACCAGCTTGTTGCTTATTGTGTGTGCTTTAAGATGATATGTAAAAAATCTCTATAGGCACTTTTTCTTAGAAGATATAGCCAAACACGCAAGGGTCACTAAAAAAATAGCACTTCCTAATTTTCCAGTGCTCTAATTCCAAAGCGCCTTGAGCTACAGACCCTGTGATATGACTGAGCCATAATTACAACGAGGTGAAGTGTTGAATAGATATGAGACACTTTATTTCCAACTGCGCCAAAAACCACGGAACATCTGTTCCCCCCCCCCCCCCCCCACCTCTTCTAATCCCCATAACTCAAGATTGCTTCACGGTAAAAATAATTTCTCTCGCTTATATCACAGCTTAGGCTTGTGGGAAGCCACAATACAAGTTTGGGGTCTGTAGCTCAAGGCGCCTTGGAATTAGGGCACTTGAAAATTAGGAAGTGCCTTTTTTTTTTGTTACCCTTGCGTGTTTGGCTATATCTTCTAAGAAAAAGTGCCTATAGAGACTTTTTACATATCATCTTAAAGCACACACAATAAGCAACAAGCTGGTAATAAAAGTATCTGCATAGAAGAAAGGGGGGAAAAAGTTATGACAGCTACAAATATGTGTTCAAATTTCGGTGGTAAATGGGAAGGCAGCTAAGAAACCACCATTAAGGCAGCTAAGAAACCACCATTAAGACAGCTAAGAAGCCAACATTTAAGCAGCTAAGAGACCACCATTAAAGCAGCTAAGAAGCCACCCCACCATTAAGGCAGCTAAGAAGCCACCATTAAAGGCAGCTAAGAAGCCACCATTAAGGCAGCTAAGAAGCCACAATTAAGGCAGCTAAGAAACCACCATTAAGGCAGCTAAGAAGCCAGCCACCATTAAGGCAGCTAAGAAGCCAACCACCATTAAGGCAGCTAAGAAGCCACCATTAATGCAGCTAAGAAACTACCATTAAGGCAGCTAAGAAGCCACCATTAAGGCAGCTAAGAAACCACCATTAAGGCAGCTAAGAAGCCACCATTAAGGAAGCTAAGAAACCACCATTAAGGCAGCTAAGAAGCCACCATTAAGGCAGCTAAGAAGCTGCTGATGTGATTAGGTTGTTGTTGTTTTCAGTCTCTATTTAAAAAGAGGGTGGGGCCAATATTCATAGAGAACATTAGCAGCACTTCCTGATTACCATCTACACATGCTTGAATAACAAACATGGACCACAGCAATATTAGACCTATTACACACCATACAACACTACAACATACGTAAAATATAGAGAGGAACATTTTCAATGGGGTTACTATTCACTGCTTCATGGCTAGAACAAAATCCACGAATGGGAACGATGAAGAGTAGCAGAGGGAGGGTGTGGCTTCCACAAAACGCCACACAATCCATGGCTATTTCCGACATGAATGCTTTTGCATATCTCATCTGCGAATATTTAACCCCTTGAAATATCCCTCTATGCAATAAACACACTACACTCTACCACACAACACTACTAATAATTATCCCTTACTGCCAGAGGTGTGCAAGTTGCCAGGTTGTAGGTGCACCATTTGCTGCAACTCAGACTGCCAACATATCTGAGGAGGTAGAGAGAGAGAGAGAGAGAGAGCCATGAAGGTTAGTACTGGAGAAGCAATACACTTGAGGTCTATGTAAGTGCAGTGAGGGTGACTCAAGCTTTAATATTAAGGCACTTCCAGCAAACCCCAACCAATTAAGGGGCTATCAAAGTTCTGGCAATTGGCCATCAAAGTTCTGGCAATTGGCCTAGTAGTTTAAACCCTTGACTATATTTGGGGTCTATTTTAAAGTATTATTTAGAACCATAATATTTATAGCTATAATTTTTTTCAGGAATAATCTTTTCGAACTGTTCATCATTAAAATGCAAATACATGAACAACAGTTTGGCATAAGAACTGGCGCCATTGAGGTAAGCAAACAAACGCTATGCATCATACGAAGCAAGGAAATGTATCTGGGTGAACCAAGGTTTCACAGAAGGTCCAGGTGTCTGTGTAGCCTTCCTCAGCAAAAGAGCTTCCAGAAACAGCAGCAAAGAGATTGTCCAAGGCAGCAGTTCCAATTGTTGCTGTTGAAAAATAATGATATAAAAGAAACTTACCCAATTATGGTACAGCAGTCCATTGGGCATGTGAAGATATATTACACATATTTGTTGTAAAGAGTAACATGCATTTATTCTTGTCGGCACTTAAGATGGGGCCCATGATAATTTCCCCCATGCCTCTCTTGCATGTGATTTTACTACCAAAAGCTAGATCTCTCCAAGAGTTTTAAAAATACATCAAAATATTAGAAGTTAGAAGATGTTAGGTCAGTGGCAAGCAATTTTTTTGTTGCATTATTTGGGCTCTACAAAGATATCGGAATAACTGCTGGTGAGTACTATAAAAGTTCCATTTGTGCGTAACTCTAATTATGCATCGTAATTCATAAATTTGTAAGCTCAATTTCAAGTCAGTATTTTCCAATTCTGCGCTGCCATGGGTCTAGTCAACCTTTTTATTCTAGCCTCTGCAATCAGAAAGATGGCTGTTGCTACTGTAAGTTCCTTATCCATTCCATCGATTGTTAGAAGATTACAGATTGTTAGAACGCTACAATACCCATGACAGCTAAAGAGTAGCACACTCAAGCTAGCTCAAGTCGATACTAAAAAACCTCAGCAGACAAATATTCTATTTATGGGTCCAAAACCAATGAGAATTAATTTTTCCACGACGCATAATTAGAGGTTTTTATTTACGCCTCTAGCCTCGTATTCCTATTAACCTATTAAGCAACCACATCGCTTTGTGTTAAGGGGATGGAAAAATGCCTTATATAAAAATTCATGAGCAAATGTCCCCCCCCCCCTCACCCCACACCTTTATATTACTACAGGTTCAAGATACAGAGACACTGTTAGAAGGCATTGAAGTATAAATCGCTGGGCGTGGCATATGTGGGATGAACATTAACCCCCTGGATATAAGGGTTAATGAACATCTCCCCCCTGGATATAAGGGTTAATGAACACTAAAAGACTGGAGGCACAATTGTGACAGCTGTTGGCGAACATCTGAAGGTGAAAGATTAAACATTTATACTGGAGAATATATCCAGTGAGAGGTGCCAACAGCAGAGAAGAACTGATGAGACCAGTCACATCACACTCAACTGTGACGATGGCTACAACTTACCCCACATCTACGATCTGCTCATATCATGTGACACGCCAGTCCACCTGGGAGAGTCACATCATCACCGGGAGACAAATAGCTTCAGTTAGGTGAGGATGTCTTTGAGACAATGATGAAAGCTACTACAATAAATACTCCCAATTTTATAAAACCCCTCTGGGGGACCATGGCCCCCCTGGTTCTCCTGCCTATGAGGAAGGTCTATTTTCTGGCCCTAAAATCACTCCTGATGAAAATAAATAAATAAAATAATAAATTAAAAAATAATATAAGGGAAAAATTTTGCACCTGGAAAAGATCACAGCAATGGTGAGATTGCTATCCCATGCCGTGTACGAGACTATATTGAGATATGTGGAGAGCAGCAGTTGGAGAAGAACTGGATTATGAAAGAGAATCAACTAACCTAAGAGATCGCTATGCAGTAGTGACAATAAAAGATGGCATCATAGGAAGATGTTCAAGCACCTTTTACGAAAGAGGATGCACCACACAGAAATACAGTAGGTGGCAAAAGATATCCTGCCGAACACTTCACAACCTTCTGCTAGCTTCTGTACTCTCTTCCACATGCTGTTGCCTGTAACATGCCTCGTGCACGGA
This sequence comes from Leptonemataceae bacterium, assembly GCA_965261955.1. GTDB lineage: Bacteria > Spirochaetota > Leptospiria > Leptospirales > Leptonemataceae > JABAAI01. Next base: position 34,045 of record CBDHEM010000012.1, on the reverse strand, counting down.
AGTAGATAATGAACTACACCATACCATTTTAAAAAAAATTCCCTGTGTATAATTTTCATAGGTTAATTAATAGGACAGCGAACATTTACCAGCAACAAAAAATTAACCAGATTTACGAGTCCTTATGTTACCCTTCAATGCCTCAAAGTACCTTGAACCTTATTAGCATTAGCAGAATTCAGCCAAGATATACTGGGGGTGTGACTTGTGCCCCAATATTATGCGAATCTCTATTATATTCGGTGTACATGATATGGTAAAGGGTCATCAAACGTTTGTGGCTACATGGGTCATTCTCGTTTCCAATCAAACATATTTTTGTTAGTATTTATTTGTACTTACGGTGCTTGATGTAGACTCTGGCAAGTCATCTTGTTCAGGTTTCCCCCATCGCAGTCTTCTCCTGGTTCTATCACTTCATTGCCACACTATTGAAGAATTAAGGATACACACACACCACATGCACACACTCATTACAAGTGGCAGAGACCGAATGACCTATCAAATACACTCACACACACACACACACTCGTGATGCAAAATAAAACCCAGGAAAAAATGCATCCATGCTGCCACAATTACACACACCTGGGTAGTAATTGCAGCCACAAGGTTTAATGCAACACTCAATACCAACTTTACATGGTCCATGGTTCTCTGTAACTACATTGCTATTTTTCCAGGAATAATCTTTTCAAAATGTTCGTACTATTAGAATATAAATACAATAAGTGGCAGTCTCAAGCAAGCAAAAGCTGTGCATGACTAAGTAGCTCTGTCTACAACAAAACTTCAGCAAAGAAAAACATTCAGGAGTGCTGCCTTTGTCAAGAGAGAAGGCATTCCGAGTGATTGCAACTAAACATAGATGCTTGTGCAGCTTTCCTCTGGAGAACAGCTTCCAGAAATAGCAGTAAAGGCTTGGAAGAGAGGTCAGTTATGGCAGTTGCGCCCGTTAGCCTTTTTCCACCTTTTCGTTATTGATATTAATTTTTTTCTGGCTTACCCTGTCAAACCAGAAGTACATTTTCTGACTATTTTATATGATGACAGAGCTGTTTATTGGGCATGTTCAGGTTAGATAAGCCATTAGTTCAGCACACACAGTTCATTTATTTATATTTCTTGTGAAAAATGAGCTTGTTTCGGTAGTAAAAGCAAGAGTCATGTGATGACACCATCAGTCGCTGCTGATATGCTAGCTAAGTAGCTTAGCAACAACAAAAGTAAGTAAACTAAGTGTTTTATTTAGGGATGGGGGAGGGGGGAAGGTTGCTCCCTCCATGGATGAGTTGGACCCTTTTCAGTACGATTTTTTTTTTTGGTCTACAAACAAGATAGTCTGGTTATGTACGAGACTACATAGCAAACAGGAAAATGTGGAGATAATTAATGCACTTTGGACTATAAATCCCTAAAAGCTTCCTTGTCAATCTGCAGTGCCTACTGAGACAAGCAATCTCTAAGTCTGTCTGTCTGGCAACACTAACTTATGAGACCTGAAGTGCTTCCCAGCAATAAGGTTCAGGCTCCATTTCTAAAGGGCTCAGGCTCCACCCCTTCATGGCTCAGGCTTCACTCCTACAGGGCTCAGGCTTCACCCTTACAGGGCTCAGGCTTCACCCTTACAGGGCTCAGGCTTCACCCTTACAGGGCTCAGGCTTCACCCTTACAGGGCTCAGGCTTCACCCTTACAGGGCTCAGGCTTCACCCTTACAGGGCTCAGGCTTCACCCCTACAGGGCTCAGGCTTCACCCCTACAGGGCTCAGGCTTCACCCCTACAGGGCTCAGGCTCCACCCCTACAGGGCTCAGGTTCCAATCCTACAGGGCTCAGGCTCCACCCCTACAGGGCTCAGGCTCCACCCCTACAGGGCTCAGGCTTCACCCTTACAGGGCTCAGGCTTCACCCCTACAGGGCTCAGGCTTCACCCCTACAGGGCTCAGGCTTCACCCCTACAGGGCTCAGGCTTCACCCCTACAGGGATCAGGCTCCACCCCTACAGGGCTCTGGCTTGACCTTCACATGTGTGGTCATTGGAACTCCCACTTCAAAACCCACCATCAGGCAGTGTCCATTTATTGATGGTCACATATTTATCAGAGAACACAAGAACAGGAGTGGTTGCATCTAGAAAATTCATCAAGGGGATACTTAATCAATGCTCACAAAAGTAAGGGGGGGGGGGGGGGGGAAATTATAATAACTATAATATACAAGTGATTCAGAGTGGCCTATCAATAAACTCCCACTCACTAGCTAGATTTCCTAATTTTGAGTATACATGTAGAAAAAGAGTCGGTCGGCTCAAATGTTGTAAAACGCTTTGTTGTGATTTGTCATGTTTTGTATTTCATCACACGAAGAAAGAGAGTGAAATTATATCGGCGCACATATTGTACGCCAGAAGATACCGACTAGGCAGGAGCAAGAAATCTCCTCATTTTTGTGCTTTAAGATACCAGCATAGAGACTAGAAGGACCTTCTTCCCCCTGTATTTTCCAAATATCATTTTTGAACCATTGCCCACCCCCTGGGAATCTTTAAAGAAACCATGACTTGCAATATTCTTCTGTTTAGCGAGTTCCCAAGATTTGGGCCAAATAACGTATAACAGGCCATTTGAGCGTTTAGCTAGTTGTACGCCAATCTTCTGGCAGGAAATAAAATCTGTCACATAATTCTTCCATTAGCCGATGATGACGACTCTTGCTGCTAGAAAAATTTGACATCTTTCTGACTGCAGTATTTCTCTAGTCAAGTGAGGTTAAGTGCAAGCCACACGAGCAAATAGCTTGAGTTGGATTTCACCATGCAAGCTCAAGCACAGCGCTTTAGTAATGGTTACCAAGGGATGCTTTAAGAGCGGAAAAATTCACTATCGGTCAGAAAGAGTTCAGCGGCTACTATACATCTATTATCCTATATAGAAAAAGGCGACTTTCAGCTGACAAAATACATTTGGCATTAATCAGCTTAGCCGACTAACCACGCCATTAAAAATGCTATTATATTGCGTGATGCATAATTATTTCACGTGACCATTCCGTAAAGTTTGTGAGAAATAAAACTACCCGAACCATGGGACTGGAGGGCAAAGAGCTTCAACTATCTACTGCCCTAGGGGAAAGTGTTGTCTTGGCTACCGGATTATGAACCCTGCCATGCTCTAGCACCCATGTGGACTTGGAGCTTCTAGATCGCAAGGGCTATATATCACTAAGGTTTAGCTAATGATCAACTGTAATGATGCTCCTTTCCTTATAGAAATATGGTCAGATGAAGTGTACAAGCTTTACCCGAGCCTAAAGAAGCTCTGTGACTGTAGATGATGCAAAGCACTGGCAATGAAGGTAAGAAAAAAAATCAACTTATGATACGAATAATTTTCAATGTATAGCGTTGTAGGGCTTAAGCATGGCTACCTAGAAGCTTTCAAACCAGCTAGCTATATATAAGCTGAAAAGACTTCACAAAAAGATTCATTGATGCCAATGTGAGTCAATAACCGTTCAGATAAGCACACAACAGAAATTGCCATCATTCGCAAGTAATTGTTTAGGAGAAATCCACAATATTGGCAATCCAATATTCATTAGCTAAAAATAGACTAGATCTAGTACTCTGGCAAAATGTGATGGGGAGAGAGAGAGAGAGAGAGAGAGAGAGAGAAAGAGAGAGAGAGAGAGAATGTGCTATTGTTCCTTCAAACAATGAGTGTTAGTCAATTGCAATATGCTCAAATCATGACTGTTAGTGCAGACCAAACCTTACCCAACAAACACATCACACCATAAGTCTTGGCATCTTACTAGAGAGAGCTCCATCTGTGGCCATTGCCCTGGGCCTTGCAACCATGACACGTCTCTCTTCTTCCTGCCATGATCCGTAGATGGTTGAGCATCTTGAGTTGCCTAGCAACAAGAAATATCATTTTTAAAGCTGCTCAGAGCTCATGTTATGATACTCCATTTAAGCAATAGAAAGTGATATTTCAACATTTCATTTACCAATGAAAGATGGAGGCATTATTACCTCAGTTTTAAAATATATATATAGGTTCTCTAGAGACAATAATACCACCTTATTCTAGGCCAACATCCCAATACCAAGCAGCATGCTGGAAACACCAAGCAATAACAAGCACCTAGCAACATGGAGGCAACAGCCTTGCAACCTAGTGGCAACACCTACAATACTATGCTTTAATGAGACTAATCAGGTAATTAAAACAGTCAACATTTAACAAATTGATTATCGACTTAATTTGGGTATTGTGTGTATTTTCCTTGCTCCATTGAGATAAGCAAACAAAAGCTACTTCAAGCAAGTCTACAGCATAACTTACAGCAAAGAAATCTATCCAGGACCCCCCCCCCCCCCCCCCAAGAGTGAAGGAACTCAGAGCTATTCCTGGTAAGCATATGTGCCTGTTGCAGCTTTGCTCAGCAGAAAGGCTTCCAGAAAGAGCAACAAGGCTAGGAAGAGACTGCAGTTGCATCGTCAGCCATTAAAAAAAAAACTTCATTTTCTTGCTCACTTTGCAGAACAAGTTCAACTGCTTAAAACGATCAGACTACAGGTCATGTGCCGGCTAAGTTGTTAAGCATGTGGAGCAGACTACAGGTCATGTGCCGGTTAAGTTGTTAAGCATGTGGAGCAGACTACAGGTCATGTGCCGGTTAAGTTGTTAAGCATGTGGAGCAGACTACAGGTCATGTGCCGGTTAAGTTGTTAAGCATGTGGAGCAGACTACAGGTCATGTGCCGGTTAAGTTGTTAAGCATGTGGAGCAGACTACAGGTCATGTGCCGGTTAAGTTGTTAAGCATGTGGAGCAGACTACAGGTCATGTGCCGGTTAAGTTGTTAAGCATGTGGAGCAGACTACAGGTCATGTGCCGGTTAAGTTGTTAAGCATGTGGAGCAGACTACAGGCCATGTGCCGGTTAAGTTGTTAAGCATGTGGAGCAGACTACAGGCCATGTGCCGGTTAAGTTGTTAAGCATGTGGAGCAGACTATAGGTCATGTGCCGGTTAAGTTGTTAAGCATGTGGAGCAGACTACAGGTCATGTGCCGGCTAAGTTGTTAAGCATGTGGAGCAGACTACAGGTCATGTGCCGGTTAAGTTGTTAAGCATGTGGAGCAGACTACAGGTCATGTGCCGGTTAAGTTGTTAAGCATGTAGAGCAGACTACAGGTCATGTGCCGGTTAAGTTGTTAAGCATGTGGAGCAGACTACAGGTCATGTGCCGGTTAAGTTGTTAAGCATGTGGAGCAGACTACAGGTCATGTGCCGGTTAAGTTGTTAAGCATGTGGAGCAGACTACAGGTCATGTGCCTGTTAAGTTAAACATGTGGAGCAGACTACAGGCCATGTGCCGGTTAAGTTGTTAAGCATGTGGAGCAGACTACAGGTCATGTGCTGGTTAAGTTAAGCATGTGGAGCAGACTACAGGTCATGTGCCGGTTAAGTTGTTAAGCATGTGGAGCAGACTACAGGTCATGTGCCGGTTAAGTTGTTAAGCATGTGGAGCAGACTACAGGCCATGTGCCGGTTAAGTTGTTAAGCATGTGGAGCAGACTACAGGTCATGTACCTGTTAAGTTGTTAAGCATGTGGAGCAGACTACAGATCATGTGCCTGTTAAGTTGTTAAGCATGTGGAGCAGACTACAGGTCATGTACCTGTTAAGTTGTTAAGCATGTGGAGCAGACTACAGGCCATGTGCCTGTTAAGTTGTTAAGCATGTGGAGCAGACTACAGGTCATGTACCTGTTAAGTTGTTAAGCATGTGGAGCAGACTACAGGTCATGTGCCTGTTAAGTTGTTAAGCATGTGGAGCAGACTACAGGTCATGTGCCGGTTAAGTTGATGTGTAGCAGACTACAGGTCATGTGCCGGTTAAGTTGTTAAGCATGTGGAGCAGACTACAGATCATGTGCCAGTTAAGTTGTTAAGCATGTGGAGCAGACTACAGGCCATGTGCCAGTTAAGTTGTTAAGCATGTGGAGCAGACTATAGGCCATGTGCCAGTTAAGTTGTTAAGCATGTGGAGCAGACTACAGGTCATGTGCCGGTTTAGTTGTTAAGCATGTGGAGCAGACTACAGGTCATGTGCCAGTTAAGTTGTTAAGCATGTGGAGCAGACTACAGGCCATGTGCCAGTTAATTTATTAAGCATGTGGAGCAGACTACAGGTCATGTGCCGGTTAAGTTGTTAAGCATGTGGAGCACTACAGGTCATGTGCCAGTTAAGTTGTTAAGCATGTGGAGCAGACTACAGATCATGTGCCGGTTAAGTTGTTAAGCATGTGGAGCAGACTACAGGTCATGTGCCGGTTAAGTTGTTAAGCATGTGGAGCAGACTACAGGCCATGTGCCAGTTAAGTTGTTAAGCATGTGGAGCAGACTACAGGCCATGTGCCAGTTAAGTTGTTAAGCATGTGGAGCAGACTACAGGTCATGTGCCGGTTAAGTTGTTAAGCATGTGGAGCAGACTACAGGCCATGTGCCAGTTAAGTTGTTAAGCATGTGGAGCAGACTACAGGCCATGTGCCAGTTAAGTTGTTAAGCATGTGGAGCAGACTACAGGCCATGTGCCAGTTAAGTTGTTAAGCATGTGGAGCAGACTACAGGCCATGTGCCAGTTAAGTTGTTAAGCATGTGGAGCAGACTAAAGGCCATGTGCCTGTTAAGTTGTTAAGCATGTGGAGCAGACTACAGGTCATGTGCCGGTTAAGTTGTTAAGCATGTGGAGCAGACTACAGGCCATGTGCCAGTTAAGTTGTTAAGCATGTGGAGCAGACTACAGGTCATGTGCCGGTTAAGTTGTTAAGCATGTGGAGCAGACTACAGGCCATGTGCCAGTTAAGTTGTTAAGCATGTGGAGCAGACTACAGGTCATGTGCCGGTTAAGTTGTTAAGCATGTGGAGAAGACTACAGGCCATGTGCCTGTTAAGTTGTTAAGCATGTGGAGCAGACTACAGGCCATGTGCCTGTTAAGTTGTTAAGCATGTGGAGCAGACTACAGGCCATGTGCCTGTTAAGTTGTTAAGCATGTGGAGCAGACTACAGGTCATGTGCCTGTTAAGTTGTTAAGCACGTGGAGCAGACTACAGGCCATGTGCCTGTTAAGTTATTAAGCATGTGGAGCAGACTACAGGTCATGTGCCGGTTAAGTTGTTAAGCATGTGGAGCAGACTACAGGCCATGTGCCTGTTAAGTTATTAAGCATGTGGAGCAGACTACAGGTCATGTGACGGTTAAGTTGTTAAGCATGTGGAGCAGACTACAGGCCATGTGCCTGTTAAGTTGTTAAGCATGTGGAGCAGACTACAGGCCATGTGCCTGTTAAGTTGTTAAGCATGTGGAGCAGACTACAGGTCATGTGCCTGTTAAGTTGTTAAGCACGTGGAGCAGACTACAGGTCATGTGCCGGTTAAGTTGTTAAGCATGTGGAGCAGACTACAGGCCATGTGCCTGTTAAGTTGTTAAGCATGTGGAGCAGACTACAGGCCATGTGCCTGTTAAGTTATTAAGCATGTGGAGCAGACTACAGGTCATGTGCCGGTTAAGTTGTTAAGCATGTGGAGCAGACTACAGGCCATGTGCCTGTTAAGTTATTAAGCATGTGGAGCAGACTACAGGTCATGTGACGGTTAATGTGGAGTTCATTCATTATAATTATCTTGTGAATAATGCAGCTGTAAGAACTCTTACATATGGTGCTCAATCTGTCAACCAAGTTTAAACAATATACTTTGCCATGGCTAATATTAAAATGTCACAATACAAATCCACCACATACACACAGAAATGAAACATGCTGTGGTGGAGTACAAGGACATGTAATAGGGCATGATCATCAAATCCTTTCTACACACAATGAGGAATGCTTTATCTGGATTCATAATTAGAGGAGAGAGATGCCTGTACAGTCAGTATATATATAGAGGAGAGAGATGCCTGTAAAAACAGTATATATAGAGGAGAGAGATGCCTGTATAATCAGTATATATAGAGGAGAGATACCTGTATAATCAGTATATATAGAGAGAGATTCCTGTACAATCAGTATATATAGAGGAGAGAGATGCCTGATAGTATATATAGAGGAGGGAGATGCCTGATAGCATATACAGAGGAGAGAGATGCCGGTATAATCAGTATATATAGAGGAGAGAGATGCCTGTAGTGTCAGTATATATAGAGGAGAGAGATGCCTGATAGTATATATAGAGGAGAGAGATGCCTGATAGCATATACAGAGGAGAGAGATGCCTGTATAATCAGTATATATAGAGGAGAGAGATGCCTGTACAGTCAGTATATATAGAGGAGAGAGATGCCTGATAGTATATATAGAGGAGAGAAGTGCCTGTAGTCAGTATATATAGAGGAGAGAGGTCTTGTAATCAGTATATATAGAGGAGAGGGATGTCTGTAGTCAGTATATATAGAGGAGAGGGAGCTTGTAATCAGTATATATAGAGGAGAGGGATGTCTGTAGTCAGTATATATAGAGGAGAGAAATGCCTGTAATCAGTATATATAGAGGAGAGGGATGTCTGTAGTCAGTATACATGAGGAGAGAGATGCCTGTATAGTCAATATATAGAGAGAAGAGAGATGTCTGGCTGCATAGTTAGTATACAGGAGAGAGATGTTTGTGTAGTCAGTAATATATAGAGGAGAGAGATGTCTGGTTTAAGGACCTTACTTCAAGTACTAAATCACACCCCTTCTCCACCCCCTGTGGTATCAGTCATTCTCTAGTCATTCTCTCTATATATATACTGTGCATGTGTACCTGAACAGCCACCCATCCACCGACAGTCAACACATAGAGAGTAGAAGTGTCTTCCACAAATCCCACAGAACCAGTGGGACGAGCCTGAGAGCTATTGAGATCAGCAAATGATTCATAAATTTGTGCCTGAAAGAAAATGAAACGTGTAAAAATGTTAGAATTTGCTTCTTGGTGAAAAAATTGGAATAAAAAATTTAAAACAAAAACAAAACAAAAAAAGATATGCTGAAATCCAAATTGGCTAGGAATAAAACTTGACACAACATTTAATTTGAACCTATTAGATACCAACTTGTTAGACACTAATTCATCAGACATTGACACTAACTTATTAGATACTAACTTATTAGACACCGATGCTAACTAATGAAACATTGACACTAATTTTTTTTACACACCAACTTATTCAATTCCAACTTATTAGACACTAATTTATTAGACACAAACACTAACTTATTGAGCACTAATTTATTAGACACTGACACTAACTTATTGGGCACTAACTTATTAGACACTGACACTAACTTATTAGAAAATAACACTAACTTATTGGACCCTAACTTATTAGACAATGACAGTAACTTATTAGAAAATAACACTAACTTATTGAGCACTAACTTATTAGACAATGACACTAACTTATTAGAAAATAACACTAACTTATTGGACCCTAACTTATTAGACAATGACAGTAACTTAATGGACACTAACTTAGTAGACACTGACTCGAACTAATTAGACACTAACGTATTAGGCAATGGTACTAACTTATCAGATACTGATACTAACTAATTAGACACTAACTTATTACGCACTGGCACTAACTTACCAGACACTGGCACTAATTTATTAGACACTGACTAACTTATTAGACACTGCCTCTAACTTATTGGTCAGACTGAAGCTAAGGCGTTTGTATGCCCAAGTAAGCTCATTGCCAATAATGATGCAGTACTAGTAGCTAGAGGCCCCGTTTTTGTCTCTGATAATAATAATAATAATAATAATAATAATAATAATAATAATAATAATAATAATAATAATAATAATAATAATAATAATAATAATAATAATAATAATAATAATTATTATAATCATTATCATTTTACACAGAAAGTGATTGGCCAAAGGCCACAGTGCTCTATACTAAGCAGAGCTGGTACATCAAAGCAATATTTGGAGTTGACAAATCCGACTCTAGTGTCATGCTAATGTGTATTCATCAGTGACAATTTATTACTATTATTACTATTATTATTACCACCATCATCATCAACACCATCATCATCATCATCATCATCATCATCATCATCATCACCATCATCATCACCATCATCATCATCATCATCATCATCATCATCACCATCATCACCATCACCATCATCATCACCATCATCATCACCATCATCATCACCTCATCATCACCATCATCACTACCATCACCATCATCATCACCATCATCACCTCATCATCATCATCATCACCATCATCATCACCATCATCATCATCAATATCACCATCATCACCATCATCATCACCATCATCATTACCATCATCATCATCATCACCATCATCATCATCAACATCATCATCATCATCATCATCATCATCATCATCATCATCATCATCATCATCAACATCATCATTACCATCATCATCATCATCATCATCATCATCAACATCATCATTACCATCATCATCATCATCATCATCATCATCATCATCATCATCATCATCATCATCATCATAATTATGCATTGAGAGTGACATACTATCAATGGTCCTGGGGGGCCAGGGTCTCCCCTTTCTCCTCTATCTCCAGAAGGTCCAAGGTCTCCATTCAATCCAATCATTCCCACAATTCCTTTATCCCCGAGAGGTCCACTTTGGCCTTGCATTCCTTGTTCTCCCATATTTCCCATGGGGCCACGGGGACCCGTTGGCCCTTGCAGACCATTTTTACCTGCAAAACCTGTTTCACCTGACACACGTAAACAACAAAGGCTGAATAAATCATATCACTATCGGGGGGGAGGGGGGGGGGGGGGGGGGGGGAAGCACACAACACATTATTACTACACATAGCAGAACACACACTGGACAAACACCACACTGGATTGAGGATGAGACAGGTTGAAATATATCGTAGGTTGACACTAGCTCTGATGGGACACACACAGGATCAACATCATACTGGGTTGAGGCAGGCTGAAGGAGGTCGACAACAGCTCTATGGGCCGGATCACACACTGGACTGGAATTATATTACAGTGGGTTGAAAGTAGGGCAGTTCCATCGTGACGGACGTACAATTTAGACACTTAATTCCCCAATAACATCAATACAGTGGTCCATAAGAAAGATTTTATATTCCAGCTATTGTAAGGCCTATTGAAGGTATTTACTCACATAAAAGACTTGGGATATTAGTTGGCTATTTAGCCAGGAAAAAAACCTTGAAGGGGTGTGACGGACGGATGCAGAGAATTACACTTTTTTTATGTCAATGTTCGGTACCTTCAAAATCCTGTGACTTGTGCAAATAAATAAATCTGACCTTGGTATCAAACTCATCCTTACACTGAGGGTAAGGTTATTACTGGCTTTAAGGAAGCAAAATTTTATTTTTCATTCTGAAAATTGCTATTACGTATTGCAACGGACGTACACAATTTGCGTGACGGACGTACAAGTCTGATTTTCATCAGTGTGTGTAGCAATACATCACCCAAAAGTAACTTTGATATATAAATTTGGCATATTTACATAGTAAACTGTGTGCACTATGTCGTCTCTTGCATAGAGAATCGTGTCGATTGTTTTAGGCCACTTCCAATGGTTGCCGTTCTTGTGCATCACGCTGACCTCAAACTGATCAATACCATCACAACATGTAATCTCTCCAGGAAAATCCTCTCCATCATAGTTCACAAACCCATTGTCAAACACATAGATCCACAGTGGTGATTGTGTGCTCTTCTGACCCGTCCAAAGATTCTTGTGACTTGTCCAATGGGGTGACTGCCTCTTCCTCAGACTCTGGGCTGTCAGGTTTCCTTAAAGGGACTATGGTTTTGAATCAGAGGTATCCGAAACCATAACCATTCCTTTCCCATTCGGAATGATGCAGTGCATTTTATGTGTCTAGGGCACAGCCAGAACATCTTACCATTTAGCATCTAATTGTGGCCTTATTTGGTCGATGTCTCCCTTAGCAATAAATTGCACGTGTATTTTTGGGTTACACTGTTCAGCTATTTTAGCATACTCCTCTGCTGTTGTTATGTGCACTTGCCAACTTCTAACATGCTTCCACACTGCTCTCTTGACTGTTTCCCCGAGTCTATCCACGACACCTTTTCCATGAGATGTGGCGAAGAAGTTCCATGTAAGCTTTAGGAGGTGATCTTGTTCCCAGTAGTGCTAGTTCCAGAACAAATATCTTTGTTTGAACTGTGAACCGGCACCATCGCTGATGACATTTAGCACTCTAATCGATGGAAACTTCTCCCCAAGGTGCTTCATGATATACTCCATGAAGATATAGACACTGTACTTCGTATCAGTTAGATCATCTGCCACAAGGTACAAAACTTTCATTTTCATCTTCCTTGATCCAAGCATACACTGTGAAATGGGTTGCCTCACCATGGCACCAGTGTGCTGATTGTGTCTCATTTTGACTAGCAATAGTAGCATTCTCGGAGAAATCTACTTGTAATACGACATTCTCCCCATCACACTTTGAAATCAAAGATCCATGTAAGCATCCTGCTTGCACTTGACATAAGTGTGAATCAAAAAATCCCTCAGTTGCCTTTTCAATTCAGCAATGATGATGTCAACTCTTTCTGTCTTGTAATTGTTCTGTCTAGACTCTACAGCAAGCAGTGTGTGCAGCTTGCAAGTACGAAAAACCTCTCTTCCTTTCTTAGTGCTCTTTAAAAAAAACTCTTTCATTAAAAAAAACACAAAAAAAAAATCTCTTTTCTTACTCTATAATATATTATTTGATGTTTGGTATGTTCCCACACCAACAAACCAGCTCATTCCTTCAGTGATAACTGATTAGAAAAAATCATATTTACTTGTGATGGACGTACGTGACGGTCATACACAAATATTGTACATCCGTCGCATACTTTCTGGCTATATTCAAAGTCTAAGTATGAAAATAAATAGCAGAACATGTGTCTATTGGGATGCTTATTGATGGCCTTGAACAACAACAAAAATCAAATCAAATAAAAGATGCTATTAAAAATAAAAGTTTTATTTAGTGACGGACGTACATGCCACTGAAACCCTGAAAGGATGCGTAATAAAAGTGAGAATTTTTGTAACAAGCTGATATTATGCACACCTTATCTAAAGAAGCCTAGAACTAATTCAATTAACATATTTTGCTGAAGAGAAGTATCTAAATTTCATAGAAATTACTTATGAAATGCTACAAGCAAAAGTAGCTTTCTTTAGCGTTAGCTATGGTCCCTCATAAAAAAGGCTATAACTTTTAGTCAACTAGAGTTATTGCAAAAATAGTTACATAGTCTTAAACTAGATGTTTTTTCCTTTCCAATTATACCAAATTTGTTGGAAAAAAACAGTTTTCAAATTTAAGCCCATGGTTTCACTTCTCATGGAACTGGGGAACACACACTGGACCAACATCACAGTGGGTTGACAATAGCTCTATCGGGACACAAACAGGACCAACATCATACTGGGTTGACAATAGCTCTATGGAGACATACAGCAGACCAACATCACACTGGGCTGACAATATCCCTATGGGAACACACACCGAATCAACTCAACAATATGCGTACCTCTTTGACTAGGCCAACCCTTCTGGCCCATCTCGCCCGACTCTCCTTTTACCCCCTTCTCTCCTTTAGTTCCAGTAGCCCCTGCAGAACCTATGCTTCCATTACGACCTGAAGAAGAAAATGAGAAATAATGATCATGGTTTCTTTAGGGAGGGTGGAGGATTGTGGGAGCATCGGATACCGGCTCCAGCCAGAGCCAACTATTCCAATCAGCTTGAAGTTACATTCGATTCCACGGTAAAAATGAGGAGGGACACACCTACACCACCACATCTTTTGGATGTAAAGCCATTGTAATATTAGCGGATATCTAGTGCCAACCACTTGTAAGCAAGTGTAGACACAGCTGGTAGCCTGAGAAAAATTCAATGTGGCTTGAATTTCCCCCCTAGCTATTCTCATTTATTTATCAAACACGTTGCTGCACAGGCGTATGTACAAGTATCCTCTGACTTCCATATTAGACCAAAACATTACTACAGTGACCACATCACATGCATAATTCATAATTTAACACAACACACTAAAAATGCACACTGTACCATCATTCCCTTGGTCCCCCTTGATTCCAAGGGGCCCCATCGATCCAACTTCTCCCTTGGTCCCCATGAACCCAGGAAGTCCCTCATCTCCTTTCATCCCTTTGGCTCCGGTCATTCCTTGGAGGCCAACTTCACCTGCACAAAAAAGAACCCACCAAATATGAGTAACACATAATTCTAGTGCACTCTGGACCTTTCCGGTATAACTACATAACCACGTCTAAACGAAACCTATTACAACAGTTTAGCAAACCAATGAACTGCTGAGAGATGTCTGCTCTGTTTGGTATGCAAATTTTCTAAGTTCTAAGTTGGTTCCATTCCATGAAGTCGCACTCTCTATTTTGGTCTGGCCTTATATATTTTACTGCAATTTTAAATCAGTATTATATTCTCTGTACATGATAACAAAAGGTAAAGGGTCCTCTAAATCTCAGTGGTCAATGTGGGTAAAGTATTGTTACTTTTCGTTTAGACAAAAATGAAAGGAAACGACTTCAATCTCAAACACATATTGCTAGCAACATCGTCGACAAGTGGGCTAAGACGTGAATTTACTAGAGTAATAAACGCACTGGTAATGGATCCAGGTGTTCCCTCTTCTCCTTGACTCCCTTTCATCCCCTTCATGCCCTAGAACCACAACCACGCACAGAGAGAGAAGCAGACAAACAGGCATACTCTAAAGCACATTTATTACCTTATATAGTGTATAAACAATTGCAGCAAATGCAGACCAGAAGATACACGTTCATTTTTACACTCATCCTTAAGTAGAGGAGCTATGGCACGGGTTTCTACTAAAGGTGCTATGGCACGGGTGTCTAGTAAAGGAGCTATGGCACAGGTGTCTAGTAAAGGAGCTATGGCACAGGTGTCTAGTAAAGGAGCTATGGCACGGGTGTCTAGTAAAGGAGCTATGGCACGGGTGTCTAGTGAAGGAGCTATGGCACGGGTGTCTAGTAAAGGAGCTATGGCACGGGTGTCTAGTGAAGGAGCTATGGCACGGGTGTCTAGTGAAGGAGCTATGGCACGGGTGTCTAGTAAAGGAGCTATGGCATGGGTGTCTAGTAAAGGAGCTATGGTGCAGGTGTCTAGTAAAGGAGCTATGGCACGGGTGTCTAGTAAAGGAGCTATGGCATGGGTGTCTAGTGAAGGAGCTATGGCATGGGTGTCTAGTAAAGGAGCTATGGCATGGGTGTCTAGTAAAGGAGCTATGGCACAGGTGTCTAGTAAAGGAGCTATGGCACGGGTGTCTAGTGAAGAAGCTATGGCACGGGTGTCTAGTAAAGGAGCTATGGCGCAGGTGTCTAGTATACTACAGGAAGTGCTGTAATGAGATTCATAAATTCTTTATCCCACAAACTCTAGAACACAAAGTTTGTAATTTGCCTATTGCTTGTGAGACAAGCCACCACAGAGCATGCTGTTCAGAGAGCAGTGAAGCTTTCTGTTGGTGCAGAGATGGAAGTTTAAGGTGGTCAAGCAAGAGATGGTAGTGAATAACTTGGCAGCATCCAGGGAGGAGCCAAGCAGGAAATCTTAATGGTTGGCAAAGTCAGACAAGGACACCTGATCTGATCTTTAGAACATTAATTATAATTACATATATAGATAGTGTTATGTGTGATAGCTCCTTTAAACCCAACTCCTGATTTTAATCCTTCTCTCATTTCCCCTCCCCCATCCCCCCCCCCCCCCCCCCCCCCCCCTAACCTCCGCCACCTAATCCTGCTCTTTCCCTCACCCCTCTCCCTCGCAAACACACTTCCATTACACATCGCACAGAGACTAACCTTCTCTCCTTTACTTCCATCCACACCATCTAGCCCGTTTAAACCATCCAGACCACGCACTCCAGGAAAACCAAGACGTCCCATCATCCCAGGCCTCCCCTTCATCCCTGGATTTCCCTGTGGCCCTTTGACACCCTTGTCACCTTGATCTCCAATGCTTCCCAGAGATCCTGGGATACCGTCAGTGCCGTTGCTGCCAGCTGCACAACGAAAGAAGTTTCTCGTAAAACAAGTTGTCACAGTGACGAGCCATGGTTCAAGAATCATTGAACATGACCACATAACAGCATCCCACACACATCAAGGACCTGGAGGGCTACCATTTATATGAATATTCATGAGCAATGGTCTCCCTTATATTATATTAAAGGTTTAAGACACAGAGACAGAGTTAGGAGACATTGAAGGATAGCATAAACACCCTCTAAGCCAACTAACACA
Source organism: Leptonemataceae bacterium (assembly GCA_965261955.1). Taxonomy (GTDB): domain Bacteria; phylum Spirochaetota; class Leptospiria; order Leptospirales; family Leptonemataceae; genus JABAAI01. Next base: position 17,625 of record CBDHEM010000012.1, on the reverse strand, counting down.
ATAGTTGGATATTCTGTGGTCATTGCTAGTTAGCTGTTCCCATTAACTTGTTAGTGTACAAACATATTAGTATACAAACATATTAGTGTACAAACATATTAGTGTACAAACATATTAGTGTACAAACATATTAGTGTACAAACATATTAGTATACAAACATATTAGTGTACAAACATATTAGTGTACAAACATATTAGTGTACAAACATATTAGTGTACAAACATATTAGTGTACAAACATATTAGTGTACAAACATATTAGTGTACAAACATATTAGTGTACAAACATATTAGTGTACAAACATATTAGTGTAGAAACATATTAGTGTAGAAACATATTAGTGTAGAAACATATTAGTATACAAACATATTAGTGTACAAACATATTAGTGTAGAAACATATTAGTATACAAATATATTAGTATACAAACATATTAGTATACAAACATATTAGTGTACAAACATATTAGTATACAAACATATTAGTGTACAAACATATTAGTGTACAAACATATTAGTGTACAAACATATTAGTGTACAAACATATTAGTGTACAAACATATTAGTGTACAAACATATTAGTATACAAACATATTAGTGTACAAACATATTAGTGTACAAACATATTAGTGTACGAACATATTAGTGTACGAACATATTAGTATACAAACATATTAGGGTACAAACTTATTAGTGTACAAACATATTAGTATACAAACATATTAGTGTACAAACATATTAGTGTACAAACATATTAGTATACAAACATATTAGTGTACAAACATATTAGTGTACAAACATATTAGTATACAAACATATTAGTGTACAAACATATTAGTGTACAAACATATTAGTGTACAAACATATTAGTGTACGAACATATTAGTATACAAACATATTAGGGTACAAACTTATTAGTGTACAAACATATTAGTATACAAACATATTAGTGTACAAACATATTAGTGTACAAACATATTAGTATACAAACATATTAGTGTAGAAACATATTAGTATACAAACATATTAGAATACAAACATATTAGTATACAAACATATTAGAGTACTTGTCAAGTTTTCTTCAATATCTCAAAACAGTGTCTCTGTACCTTGAACCTATAATAAAATATGGGGGGGGCAACATTTCCTCATGAATATTTAGTAGCCTGTCACGTTAATGCTTAGAGGGCAAAGTTTTCCATATACAGCACACTTTTCCAGAGTATGGTGATGCAATGCATATGAAATATTCAAAAGGGGGATAAAAGCCACACCATCATCAAGTAGAATTAATTTAGAGGAGCTCTCCCTCTGGTGTATAATATGCAGCAGCAAATGCAGTAATGAGATTCACAACAAAGTAATAATCCCACACACTTTAGACTCAATTAGTATTTGCACAAAGTATGTGGTTAGCCCATTGCTTTTGAGATAGGCCACTATGGAGCATGCGGTGAGAGTGGAGTGCAGCATTCTGTTGGTGCCGAGATGGAAACTTGTGGTGATCAAGAACATTCTGCAGCAAGTCTAGGGAGAAGCCCAGGAAACCTTGAAATTGGGGGAGGGTACAATTGGCAAGGTTACTAGATTTTTAGCAACAATGTACTTTCAAATTTCGACTAGCATACAGGCAGTATGTGATAGGTCCTTAGCACACACAAACATGCACTAATAAGTACGTACGAGTCCCAGGAACACCATCCCTGCCAGGCAACCCAGGAGAACCCATATCCCCGACAAGTCCGGCAGATCCCATTTCGCCACTGTTTCCTTTCATGCCCAGTTCTCCCAGCATGCCCATATCACCCATCATTCCATGAAGACCAGCTGCTCCTGGCTGTCCGTCAATACCGTTTTCACCCATTGAGCCATTTTGACCAGCAGGACCCAGTTCTCCGGGACTTCCCACATCACCTGGTCGCCCCTGTCAAATTTTGAAAAATACAAATATGTTGATACATAATAAGAGTTATGTGTTGCTTAATGAGAACAAGGATGACATGTGCATATTAACTACAATACAAAGAATTAGGTGCTGTATATTTTCTGAAGCTTTTTTGATATTAACTTCATATAAAGGTCACAGAATGGCCTTAAAGGCAAGTCTACACTACACCCTGTTGGAGTCAACTTATAAGTCTTTATAAAAATCTTTTCCATGTGTCCACAATACACACATAAAAAATGGAGTCATCTTGAACATGAATGGACTTAAAATGACTCCATTAAGAGCATACAAAGTAAGTGTCTTGGAGCTGATGAAAACTACTTCAAACATTGTGCGTTTAAAGAATAATATTTTCAGATGCGGAGGAGCAAGAGAACTTGATTGCTCATGACTTGGTGACACTGGAATCAAGCAGACATGACAGCTGAGCAGAACAAAAGGCAAAGAACAAGAACTTCAAACGTGAAGCCTCTTAATGGCCCTGTAGCGACAACTCCAGCTCATGAGTGGGAGATTGAGCAGACATGATGGCATCAGTGCAGAACAAAATGTAAAGGGACTCCAACTTTCAAAGTAACGGTACGCACTTACAAGTTGTACAGTGTTCTCCTCAGCCTCTGGAGCATTAAAAAAAGGCACAGCAGCTTGAAAATTTGATGTCGATAAGCGATCGAAAATTTGATATTTATGAGAACGTCACGTAAGTAGAAAGGCCAGCAACATTCTGTTTCATAGTGTGGACACGAGGAAAACGACTTCAAGTCAGATTGGGACTAAGACAACTCAGGAAAAACTTTTTATTTTTGTGTAGTGTGGCCAAGATTGGGTTAAGAATGGAGCCAGGTGTTAAGGCAGGGTTTGAAACAGGGGTGACTAGAACCAAGACAAGAGTTAAGGCTAGGGTAAAGACTATAACTAGAGGTTAAGACTAGGGTCAAGATAGGGGTCATTCTTTAATTTAATAGATAAGGTAATCAGTACAAAAATTAAAAGTAAATGTTTCAAGTATTTTTGCTAGTTTGGTTGTTTCAGTAAATCAGTAAATTATAATGAGCAGTGGAGGACTTTACAGAGTTAAACAAAGTCCAACTCAGAGCTTTCTTGTTGATGTACGTACACTACACATGCAATGTCTCGTTGCTAACTCTACTCGTATATACCACGTTGTCCACTACACGAAAATGAGCACATCCTGTGTATATCATGTAGCCATTGTTGACTGTACCCATGTAGGGTCAGCTACAACCTCCATCAAGGACTTGGTAACAGTTGCACAGGAGCACTCCACCAACCAAACAGCAGAACTGAGCAAGTCATTCGTTTAACTTACAATACGGCATGTGCATTAGCAGAATTGCATCACCGTCAAAATTACACACAGCTGATCCTTACCAAAAGCTCGAGTTTCACAATTGAGAAACAGAGTTGTCATGAATGTGCATTGGAACATTAGGAGTCCTCTAGAACTAAAAGTTTTATGAATGGACCTATTGTATGGTACGCAAGTTAGGGGGGACTACACCTGAAACCAACGAAATTGTAACAAATATTTGTAGCTGTCATAACTTTTTTTCCCTTTCTTCTGTGCAAATAATTTTTATACCAGCTTGTTGCTTATTGTGTGTGCTTTAAAATGATATATAAAAAGTCTATATAGGCACATTTTCTTAGAAGATATATCCAAACACGCAAGGGTCATTAAAAAAAAAAAATTTCTAATCCCCAACATGTTTTACAGCCAGGCGCCTTGACCGCAGCGCCCCAAACTCGGTACGAATGTAGCTAAAGGCATTATCTGTGATGTAGCGGTTTGTTTTTGTTTTTCCGGTGAACCCCCCCCTGAGTTTTAGTGTTGAGAAGAGGCGGGACCCCAAAAATTGCGCGAAATTTTTGGGGTCCCGCCTCTTCTCAACACTAAAACTCAGGGGGGGTTCACCGGAAAAAAAACAAAAAACCGCTACATCACAGATAATGCCTTTAGCTACATTCGTACCGAGTTTGGGGCGCTGCGGTCAAGGCGCCTGGCTGTAAAACATGTTGGGGATTAGGAATTTTTTTTTTTTAATGACCCTTGCGTGTTTGGATATATCTTCTAAGAAAATGTGCCTATATAGACTTTTTATATATCATTTTAAAGCACACACAATAAGCAACAAGCTGGTATAAAAATTATTTGCACAGAAGAAAGGGGGAAAAAGTTATGACAGCTACAAATATTTGTTACAATTTCGTTGGTTTTAAGTATAGTCCCCCCGCAAGCATGCGAGCATGTGAGTGGGAACAGAAACACAGATCCTAGATATCTATTTCAAGCTTGCGAGCATGTGAGTGGGTAACAGAAACACAGATCCTAGATATCTATTTCAAGCTTGCGAGCATGTGAGTGGGAACAGAAACACATATCCTAGATATCTATTTCAAGCATGTGAGCAAGTGAGTGGGTAACAGAAACACAGATCCTTGATATATATTTCAAGCATGTGAGCATGTGAGTGGGTAACAGAAATACAGGTCCTAGATATCTATTTCAAGTATGTGAGCAAGTGAGTGGGTAACAGAAACACAGATCCTTGATATATATTTCAAGCACGTGAGCATGTGAGTGGGTAACAGAAACACAGATCCTTGATATCTATTTCAAGCATGCGAGCATGTCAGTGGATACAGAAACACAGATCTTTGATATCTATTTCAAGCATGTGAGCATGTGAGTGGGTAACAGAAACACAGATCCTTGATATCTATTTCAAGCATGTGAGCATGTGAGTGGGTAACAGAAACACAGATCCTTGATATCTATTTCAAGCATGCGAGCATGTCAGTGGATACAGAAACACAGATCCTTGATATATATTTCAAGCATGTGAGCATGTGAGTGGGTAACAGAAACACAGATCCTTGATATATATTTCAAGCATGTGAGCATGTCAGTGGGTACAGAAACACAGATCCTTGATATCTATTTCAAGCATGTGAGCATGTGAGTGGGTAACAGAAACACAGATCCTAGATATCTATTTCAAGCATGTGAGTATGAGTGGGTAACAGAAACACAGATCCTAGATATATATTTCAAGGACTTTCATACTTTCTACGTTTATTTTTTTGTCTGCCTACCTTGGCAAAGAATTCAAGGCAAAGCCGAGGGAGTAGAAGGATATCGATGATGAGCCACTTGCAGATAGGATGGAGCTGAAGTAAGGTTTTGGAAGTTCTAAAGAAGCTTAGGCTCAAGAACAACAACAGCTAAAGCAGACGCAGTGCTGGACATTAACAGATTAAATGCTGTAAGTGTCATATGCCATCAACGCAAACATCAGTCGTGAAATAAAATATTTAAAAATCCATACACTCTAAATGCCATATTGTTTGTCTGCACATGCCCAGGAGAAATAGCTCTATCATTTAAAAATAGAAATTAAAAAATTCACTTCCGGTTGAACTGCCACACACGCAAAAAAAAAAAAAAATTCAACAATAGCTGACTCATACACAACTCCGTCAAGAAACATCTCATCCAGGCTATCACGGCAGTTTCGGAAAGCACTTTGGCTTAGGAGGCTCGACAGACAACAATGCTTACTGGAAATCACTGTAAATCCATTCGCTCTTAGAAAGGAGTCGCTCCAGGATGGATTGCCGTTACTGTTAGTTTAGTTGTAGACAAGAGAGCCGTAGAGATGTGTAGCTTTTGTTAGCTGACATCAATGGAGGTGATTCTTACACCAAACTCTAGTATATTGTATTTACATTCTAATGATACAATGAACAAAAGAAAAGTTACAGCTATAAATATAATTGTTATAAAAACATAAACAAAGTCGCTATGTAATTGGTTAAAAGAACGAGCAAATCTCTACCAGGAGTTTCGGAAACTTTGCAAACCTTATTACAAATGATCACACGAAAGTGAATGGCATGGTGTGCAGCAATTAGAATACATGACACGGTTTTCTCTGACTACATATATTGCGGTAAATATGTACATAGTTTTTCCTCTAATGGTTACTGTGGATACAAAACAAATCAACTGTCCTAATGGAGCGAATTCTAAACGAGGGGGAACAAAACGGGAGGGAGTTACACAATGATCTGGTGGTTGGCTTGGACTAGGCTGCTGCCATGTACCCATGTAATGCCTACTCCCAGTTGATAGCTTACGCCAAACAAACACATGCAAAGAAATGATCGTATGAGGTGCAAGAGCACAACTAAGTCTAATAAACTTTTCTCCCCCTCATCTGCTAGCAGGTCAGGTCTTGTTCGCCATCGTTGAGGTAAGGGTTGCTTGAATCATCTGACAGCTCAGAGGTAAGCCATGCAATTCTGGATACTGCTTTAGCTGCCATATCTTCTGGTTTCAGACAGCAAATGTCACCATCGTCACTGCCGTCTGTTGCAACTTGAAATCCCATAAACCTTGAAGCTTGAAGAGTTTCATGATCACACAATTTGCAATTTGTAAATAGGAAAAAGATATTTGAAGGGGAATATTATAGAAGAGCTATAACCATTGAAGGAAATAAGGTATATACATGTATGTATGTACATATATACACCCATGTATGTATGTACATATACATACACCCCATGTATGTATGTGCATACATATATACATCCCATGTATGTACGTACACATATACACACCCCATGATGTATGTACGTACATATATACACACCATGTATGTATGTACGTACATATATACACCCCATGTATGTATGTACATATACATACACCCCATGTATATGTGTGTACATGTACGTACATATATATACACCCAATGTATGTATGTACGTACATATATACACCACATGTATGTATGTATGTACATGTACGTACATATATATACACCCCATGTATGTATGTATATATACACCACATGTATGTGTGTACGTATATATACACCACATATATTACGTACATATATACACCCCATGTTTGTGTGTACGTACATATATACACCCCATGTATGTACATACAATATACACCCCATGTATGTATGTATGTGCATATATACACCCCATGTATGTACGTAATATACACACCCCATGTGTATATGTACGTATGTATACACCCCATGTATGTATGTATATATATATATCCCATGTATGTATGTACATATACACCCCATGTATGTATGTACATACATATATATATACCCCATGTATGTATGTATGTGTGTATATGTACATATATACACTCAGAGCAGTCACACATGTAACAGAGCTACTGTATGTGAGTAATTGATTGTTTGACACTTTACCGCCACAAGCATACCCATATATAGGTGCAAGCATGCCCTTATATAGGCACACACATGCCCCACAAGCACACGCATATAGGCACAGCATGCCCATATATAGGCACAATCATGCTCCACAAGCACCCATATATAGGCACAAGCATGCCCCTATATAGGAAATACCTGCTCCACAAGTACCCACATATAGGCGCAAGCATGCCCATATATAGGCACAAGCACGTCATACAAGAATCCATATATAGACGCTAACAGCCACATACAGGCACACACATGCCCCACAAGCACACACATATAGGCACAGCATGCCCATATATAGGCATAAGCATGCTCCACAAGCACCCATATATAGGCGCAAGCATGCCCATATATAGGCACAAGCATCCATATATAGATGCAAACAGTCATATACACACAAACTCCCATATATAGGTGCAAGCATGTCACACAAGTGCCCATATATAGGCACAAGCATGCCGTCACAAGCACCCATATATAGGCACAAATGGGGACATCATTCACACACACCCTCAATGAAGCTGAATCTTAAACCAAACTGCAGCTTATTGTATTTGCATTCTAATAATACGAAGAGTTTGAAGACAAAAAGTTGCAGCATGAACCACAAACATGACATTCAATCAGTTAAAGAAACCTCACCACTTTTCCTGTGAATCCCATTGGCCCATTGATTCCACCAACTCCCATGTCACCTTTCTCCCCTTTGGAGCCCGGGATACCATCATTACCGGGCATGCCCTTAGGTCCGGGATCACCATCCAGAGTGTCACCACGGTCACCTTAGAGGGAGCATGACACAACAACAACAACAACAACAAAAACAATAATAAATAAACAAGCAAGAGAGAGCAAGAGAGAGGGAGAGAGTAATTACAGGACAGGGTGACATAATAAGGTAAGGAGATCTCGATGTCAAAATCAGAAATAGGGGGAAATGGGTGTGTCCCTATTTCAGAGCTCCATAAGTTGATTCATAGTTAATTATCGCCCTATACACATGTAAACAGGTATATAAAACTTAGCAATTTGTTTGTAGCCGATAGAATCGTTCAATCTTGTTCTAATCCCCACAAGTGATCCTTTATTGGAATCAGCATGACCAGGAGAAGGTTATAGTGACACCTGCCACAAATATTTGAAACTTTTTGGGTGTCGTTATTTTACTGCTTATATGCTCAACTTCAAAATCTGCTAATGATGTGTGAAACAAAATTGAAGAGTGAAGGCCTCGTGATTGAGGTCCCTGACTTTGGGGTGCATGTAACTAAGGCATGCTTAAACATACAACTACAGTGCAAGAAGAAAGCACACAGAGAGAGCATCAAACAAATGATGAGCTTGATAGAAGTAATGCAGCTCTTAAGTAGAGATACATATTTCCCCCCCATTATATTTCAAATTTTGACCGCCTTATGGGGAAAGTGTTTAAGGAAAAAAATGTGTGGGGGAGTGTGGGGAAATTCAATATTGTAAATCAGGGATTACTTGACAGACCCACATGAGGAATATCTAACTCCCCTGAGATTAAGTTCTATAGATGAGATTGAAACAGACACACACTGGAATCTCTTAAAAGGCAGAAAGGGTGTGCAACATTTGATGCTGGCCTTTCTTCCGAAGTGGTTGCAGCAAACTCTGGTTTAAACATTTGATGCTGGCCATTCTTTCCAAGTGGTTGCAGCAAACTCTGGTTTAAACATTTGATGCTGGCCATTCTTTCCAAGTGATGGCAGCAAACTCTGGTTTAAACATTTGATGCTGGCCATTCTTTCCAAGTGGTTGCAGCAAACTCTGGTTTACACATTTGATGCTGGCCATTCTTCCCAAGTGGTTGCAGCAAACTCTGGTTTAAACATTTGATGCTGGCCATTCTTCCCAAGTGGTTGCAGCAAACTCTGGTTTAAACATTTGATGCTGGCCATTCTTTCCAAGTGGTTGCAGCAAACTCTGGTTTAAACATTTGATGCTGGCCATTCTTCCCAAGTGGTTGCAGCAAACTCTGGTTTAAACATTTGATGCTGGCCATTCTTCCCAAGTGGTTGCAGCAAACTCTGGTTCAAACATTTGATGCTGGCCATTCTTTCCAAGTGGTTGCAGCAAACTCTGGTTTAAACATTTGATGCTGGCCATTCTTTCCAAGTGGTTGCAGCAAACTCTGGTTTAAACATTTGATGCTGGCCATTCTTCCCAAGTGGCTGCAGCAAACTCTGGTTTAAACATTTGATGCTGGCCATTCTTTCCAAGTGGTTGCAGCATATTCTGGTTTAAACATTTGATGCTGGCCATTCTTCCCAAGTGGCTGCAGCAAACTCTGGTTTGAGTAAGTTGCTGACCATCAGTCTGTTCATTTGAGCACGTTTGGTAATCTGATCACTTACCTTGTAGTCCCATCTCTCCCATGACTCCTTTCTCCCCCTTGGATCCCTGTTCCCCTGTAATTCCATTTCTACCGGGGAGGCCAACTTTTCCAGTGGATCCAATATTTCCTGGGTCACCAGGATCTCCCTGCAGAGTGAAGTGGAGGGCAAAGAAGGGGAGTGGAGTGGGTGTGGTTTAGGAGGATAGAAGAGAGGAGACGAGAGATAGGGGTGGAGGTTAGCAGAGAGAAGAGTGTGATAGATGGGAGATAAATATATGAAGAAGGGAAGAGAAGGATGGAGAGAGCAGAAGAGAATTTCATCTGAGTAAATGTGAGAGAAGAGGGACATAGATGGAAGAACTGGAGGAGAGACTCATGGAATAAACAGGTTCTGAGAGAAGAGAAAGAACAAAACACTTGACGCTTTGGGGGTGGGCGGGAGAATCTTTTTTTTTTTCTTAGTGTGGATAAAAACTTATAGGCTATAGGAAGATTTGATGAGTTTTGAAAGGAGTGCTCATTATTTAAAACATAGGCATGGTCACCATGGGACCACATCACTCAGGTGGTACATGGGCGTGAAATCTATTTGAACCACTCGGTAGCTGGAAGGACTAGCTCACCTTTGTTCCAATCATTCCCTAGAGAAGAAGAAAAAATAAACAAATAAATTATTGTAATCCTAAAATGGACATTTCTCACCGAGTCTCCAGGTAACCCCGGACTTCCAGGGAGTCCATGTTCACCTTGGAGACCCTGCACAATTTTAACAGACCACTTACAATTAGCAGTAAACTGGAGGACACGGGTGTACGGTGTAAGACAAGAAGATCCCGTTTCACTTTTGATCCCTACGCATTCTTCCCATGGTGGGCACGTCAAATTAATAATAAGTATTGAAAATAGTTGAAACTATGATAAGAAAACACCATATAGGTGTCCCGCTAGCGAGGGGGGGGGGGGGGGGGGGGGGGAAGAGATCGGAGGGAGGAGAGGAGAGGAAAGATACTTGGAAAAAAAAATTAATTGAAGGTGCTACAATAACATTGAACGGAGCATAAAGGAACTTACACAAGAAGTTGTATTTTGGGTGATTATTTACAATACAGTAGAAGGAACAGTTGGTAGAAGTACACACACTCTTGTCAATAGTGGCAATGCTCAGATTCAAGACCACCAATAATTATATATACATAACACAAAACAATGATGGTGTGATATAACCTTATAAAGGAAGCTTGTCACTATCTGAATTAGTAGGAGTACGTGCCTATAGCAGAGCTGACTAGTGTAAGCTTATGTAATAAGAGAACATATGCCTTGTAGCTTGGAAACCAAGAGTTGACCAGTGTGAGCTTATAAGAGAGCATGTGCCTATATGCACAAGAAACTGAATGTTTACCAGTGTGAGCTTATAAGAGAGCATAGAAACCGAATGTTTACCAGTGTGAGCTTATAAGAGAGCATAGAAACCAAATGTTTACCAGTGTGAGCTTATAAGAGAGCATAGAAACCGAATGTTTACCAGTGTGAGCTTATAAGAGAGCACGTGCTTATAATACACCTCATAAAATGGTGTGCCTGTAAGCTTTCCTACAATATATAGTGCATTGGCAGGTCACTGAGAGATACTGTGGAGTCAGATTAAGCTTGGTATTTCCGTTCCATGTATTTCTGTTCAAAACTCCACGGAGTCTGTGGATTTCACTTTAACTCGTTTAAGCACTGTTGAATTGGATAGCAACTGGGAGGAAAAGTTGTAGGTCCAGGTATCATCGCTATGTCCGGTCGAGAGGCACAGTAGTCGAGGAGCTGGTCGGCTATGTCTGCACAAGAGATAACACAGTCTCCAGTTGAGCAGCCTGTGAGCTGTGTTGATCTCCAAAGCTACTTCATTTGAGCGTCGGTCAGCTGTGGTAATGTCGGGTCTATGATGATGTTGGCGATGTACAGAGCTGCTGCAGTCGAGTAGTCAGTGAGCTGAACTACTCCACTAGCTGTAGCAGCATTGTCAAGAGCTTTTTCAGCAAAGCTGTCGGTCAGCAGAGACAAAAACGACAGTTTGTTCAGCTGTGGCGATGTCATGAGCTCCAGTCGATCACATAGTCAATGTTTTCGATGCTTATAGCTGCTCTAATCGATCCTCAACTGCTGCTATGTCGAAGGCTACTCCATCTGAGGGTCAGTTCTCTGCTGATAACAATCTGGAATCATTCCTCGCAGGAAATTTTTTTTTTTTTTTAATATTAAAAAATGCCAGTTAAAAAAATAATAGAAATTTCCCCGTTGTTTACATACGCTTTTTGGGGACCAGTGGGCGTTGAATCCTCATGCGTAACAACGGAAATGTCAAGCTTAATTTGGTTTGTAGTGCAGATGATATTTGGGCTCTCTATAATACAATTCTATTTCTCACAGTCTTCCCAGATAGTCCTCTAATACCAGGTGGGCCAAGTTCTCCTCTAAGGCCAACTGAACCTTGTTCTCCCTGACAACAATAACAACAACAACAACAACAACAACAATAATGAGAACAAAAATGAGAACAAACAATGGCAAAGTTGGCCATCTTTATAGAATATATATATATATACATATACATATAGAGAGAGAGAGAGAGAGAGAGAGAGAGAGAGAGAGAGAGCTTACTTGAGGTCCTGTGTTTCCTTGGTTACCTGGCAGTCCCTGTAGGCATAAGAACACAATTATTAGAATACTGCCAATAGTCAAGCACAGAATGCCAAAGGAAGCCAACTGAATGCTCACATGTTACATCATAACAAGAAAGCAAATATACATGAAAATATATTACTGGAGGACTGACTTCATGAAGATGCTTCCCTTCAACAGAACTAAGCCAGTCAGGATGATTCAACCAGCATGGTCTCATAGCTATAATAGAGCAAGGACTGACAGCATGAAGATGCTTCCCTTCATCAGAACTAAGTCAGCCAGGATGATTCAACCAGCATGGTCCCATAGCTATAATAGAGCAAGGACTGACAGCATGAAGATGCTAGCCTTCACCAAAACTAAGTCAGCCAGGATGATTCAACCAGTATGCCCACATAGCTATAATAGAGCAAGGACTGACAGCATGAAGATGCTTCCCTTCAACAGAACTAAGCCAGTCAGGATGATTCAACCAGCATGGTCCCATAGCTATAATAGAGCAAGGACTGACAGCATGAAGATGCTTCCCTTCAACAGAACTAAGCCAGTCAGGATGATTCAACCAGCATGGTCCCATAGCTATAATAGAGCAAGGACTGACTTCATGAAGATGCTTCCCTTCAACAGAACTAAGCCAGTCAGGATGATTCAACCAGCATGGTCCCATAGCTATAATAGAGCAAGGACTGACAGCATGAAGATGCTAGCCTTCAACAGAACTAAGTCAGCCAGGATGATTCAACCAGTATGGCCCCATAGCTATAATAGAGCAAGGACTGACAGCATGAAGATGCTAGCCTTCACCAGAACTAAGTCAGCCAGGATGATTCAACCAGCATGGTCCCATAGCTATAATAGAGCAAGGACTGACATCATGAAGATGCTAGCCTTCAACAGAACTAAGCCAGTCAGGATGATTCAACCAGCATGGTCCCATAGCTATAATAGAGCAAGGACTGACTTCATGAATATGCTTCCCTTCAACAGAACTAAGCCAGTCAGGATGATTCAACCAGTATGGTCCCATAGCTATAATAGAGCAAGGACTGACAGCATGAAGATGCTAGCCTTCAACAGAACTAAGTCAGCCAGGATGATTCAACCAGCATGGCCCCATAGCTATAATAGAGCAAGGACTGACAGCATGAAGATGCTTCCCTTCAACAGAACTAAGCCAGTCAGGATGATTCAACCAGCATGGTCCCATAGCTATAATAGAGCAAGGACTGACATCATGAAGATGCTTCCCTTCAACAGAACTAAGCCAGTCAGGATGATTCAACCAGTATGGCCCCATAGCTATAATAGAGCAAGGACTGACAGCATAGAGACGCTAGCCTTCACCAGAACTAAGTCAGCCAGAATGATTCAACCAGTATGGCCCCATAGCTATAATAGAGCAAGGACTGACAGCATAGAGATGCTAGCCTTCACAAGAACTAAGTAGGCCAGGATGATTCAACCAGTATGGCCCCATAGCTATAATAGAGCAAGGACTGACAACATAGAGATGCTTGCCATCACCAGAACTAAGTCGGTCAGAATGATTCAACCAGCATGACCAACGTAGCTATAGAGTAGGCAGTGTTTCTTTCAGGATATCATGTAAGGGGGCAGGGGGAGAGGCGGAATTACAGTCAATGAAATTACAGGGGGGTTAGATGCGCAGAAAATTATCAATAAGGGGGGGAAAGATTGAAGAAAAAATAAAACTTTTGAAATGATTGCGATGATGTTGCCTTGAAAACAAACATTGAACTAACACAACAGAAGAGTAACATCTCCATGGTGACTACGTTATCATGTCAAACAGCTCCTTATGGTTCTAACAAATATCTCGTTGCTAATGGCAATTAACATTGAAGCACTGTACCTTGATTCCCTGGGATCCACTTGTTCCTGGCATGCCGACAGCACCCATCTCCCCTTGGTCCCCCTGTTCCCCCTATATTACATGTTCCATGTGTAATAAGGTAAAGTGTTACGTGTGTTCCTATTGTTCGTACTGTTGCTGTCTACCTGTTGGCCTTGGGTTCCGGTCTGCCCAGATTCTCCCATGGCACCAGGGTCGCCATCAATGCCCTACATATACAAATACACACACACCCACATACATGTACATTCAAGATGAAAAAGAAATCTCGCTAGATTGAACAATATACAAGGTTAACCATCACACACAACAATTACACACAACAACAATTGTATAACGACAACAATTAAATACTACAACAACAACTATATATATAATATATACAACAGCAAAAATAGCAATTATAAATCAATCATATTGGTGAACTCACAGGTTCTCCTATTGTCCCTATACTGCCCTGAGCTCCATCGGTACCTGGAATACCGTCGATTCCATCAGAGCCCTGCAACAATCAGTAAAGTCTCTTCAAAGAAAACATACCACCTGCATATATGTATACTACCAGTTTTGAATGCATTCAACCACCATTAAATGCCTAAGAGCTTTACAAATATTTTAATATGCTATTCAAACAGTTTAAACAATTACTCCACACTTGAGGTTACGTTGCCTCCTGCCTATGTTGTTGCTAAGTTACGGTATTCACCTGAAACCCACGGAACCCTCTGCTGCCAACATCGCCAGGCTCTCCATTAGTGCCACTAATCCCCAAAATACCCTGAAAACATACACAAACAAAGAAGCAAACAACAAACAAACAAATAATAGCAACGGGAAAGGAGGGACATTAAAATGACAACAAATACAAACAAATCCACTAAACAAAACGTTTCGTCATTAGGTCCACGGCGCTGGCTTTTACCTTTTCTCCAGACTCTCCTTCTCCACCCACATCACCATCTGCACCTTTCCTACCCATCTGCCCCTGTAATTAGAATATTATAAAATAATTATATCCATTATTGCACACATAATAAAAATTTCTTAATTAATAAAAAAAAAAAATTAAGTTCGTACAGGCTCACCAATACTGGTGCTTGCTTGTTGCTATATACATGCCATCAACCTTGCTTTATGTGGGATATCCAAGTCTTGTCACATGACTCAAAGGACCATGTATGAGTATAATAATTATGAGTGTTGATTACAGGGGCTAACCAATGATGTTGCAATCACTTCGTGGTAATGCAAAACAAAGGCATGCCGACCATATTTAACCACACCCTTAACAAACGTCTCTTCTAACATTTAGATGTAGCTGGTCCATCATCATGATTGGTTCATAATGCTACGTTCAAGTGACATCGCATTACACAATGAAGTTACATTGTGTTACATATTGAAATTACATAACACTGTGTTACACATTGCAGGTTCATTACAAAGTTATGTTGCATGACTTGAAGTTACAGTGTTACATATTACATTACATTTTGAAGCTACACTGTATTAAATATTGAAGCAACATCACTTTATCCATCACGGTTACACCGTAGAGTTACACGGAGCTGCACATTGCAATTACATTGCAGTCACATTATGTTACACATTGAGTTACAATTGCTGTCACATTATGTTACACATTGAGTTACAATTACAGTTACGTTATGTTACACATTGAGTTACAATTGCAGTCACATTATGTTACACATTGAGTTACAATTACAGTTACGTTATGTTACACATTGAGTTACAATTGCAGTCACATTATGTTACACATTGAGTTACAACTACAGTTACGTTATGTTACACATTGAGTTACAATTGCAGTTACGTTGTTAAATATTGAAGTGACAATTCTTTATGCATCAGTTAGATACAATATAGTTACACTGTGTTACACATACATAGAGAAGTAATGCTGTGTTACATTACTGTTCCACTGTTATATTGATGAAGTTACATTGCATTACACAATCAAGGTTACACAACTTCCACATCAAAGTAACACTATGTTATGTGACAATCTTAGACCATGGCTTACCTTTGGTCCACGCTCCCCCATTGCTCCTTTGCTCCCTCTATCCCCATCGAGACCAGGTATTCCCATACTCCCAGGGTCGCCAGGGATTCCGTCAGTACCTCCCGCACCTGGTGATCCGGATGACCCCTGTAATCAGGTGAGATAATTACATAGGTCACCACATTGGTAGCAGAGAGTTGTCTAGATAATGTACCATATTTGCCGGATTATAAGTCACACCAACCAAATTTCTCCATATTTTAAAAACAATCTATAATTGCTGGAGCACAAGTCACACCGAGAGTCACACACTAAATAAAGTGCTCATCTATACAAGCATAGCAGGAGAAGAAGGCCAAGCCTGTCCTGCGCAAGGAGTTAGCTATACTGCAAGACAGGGCAACGGCATCGCTCGGCAGGGCAAGCCAATCCTGAGCGATTTTTTACCTTCCAACTCCTGTTCCCAGATTTATTTAGCAAATGCAAAAACTTTGAGCTTAAGGAAACAATGTAGCTCTTCCTCTTTGCCCCCGACATTTCGTTAATCATGAGCAGTGCAGAGCAGTAAGAGGTCACACGCTCCACTCATGACCCAGCCCAGTGATTTGTTTTAGCAATATGACTTATATTCTAACACAATCAGAGTAGGAGTCGCACCCTAGAAATCAGAGTAGGAGTCGCACCCCAGAAATCAGAGTAGGAGTGCCACCCTAGAAATCAGAGTAGGAGTCACACCCTAGAAATCAGAGTAGGAGTCGCACCCTAGAAATCAGAGTAGGAGTCGCACCCCAGAAATCAGAGTAGGAGTCGCACCCCAGAAATCAGAGTAGGAGTCGCACCCTAGAAATCAGAGTAGGAGTCGCACCCTAGAAATCAGAGTAGGAGTCGCACTCCAGAAATGTAGAAGATTTGGCTGCTACTGCAACTATTACTCCGGCAATTTTGGTACTAGCTTTCAATCACTTTGCCACACATGATTGACCACCCACCAAATTTGAGGGTTTCTATTAGCAATCATTGCTATAAGGTTTTGGACAAGAATAAACTTCAAACTCTTCATACCACAAGAATGCAAATACAATAAGCTGCAGTTTGGTATAAGAATCAGCTCCATTGAGGTAAGCAAACAAAAGCTATGCATCTCTACATCGCGCTATGTCTACAATAAAACTTACACCTAAGAAATACATCCAGGAGCCACACCTTTCTAAAGAGTGAAAGCATTCCGAGTGATTCCAGGTAAACCATAGGTGCCCGTGCAGCTTATGTAGCTTTCCTCCAAAGAAGAGCTTCCAGAAACAGCAGTAAAGGTCAAGAAGAGATAGTTCATGATCAGCCATAAAAAAATTTTTTTTTAATTTCCTCGTTCATCCCTTGCCGGAAGTAACAATAGAGGAATCTCCTGGGCATGTGGAGGTAAAAAAAAAACCCAGCGTTTAGAGTGATCGGTTCATTCCTGTGTGAATG
>CBDHEM010000011.1:0-87838 GCA_965261955.1 Leptonemataceae bacterium | reverse complement strand
ATTAATTTACACATGACCAGCGCAAGGTCACAGTGCTGAAAAATCCTACTCTATTAACAATAATATAGTTTAAAGGCTGGTTCACAACATGAGTGGACATAGGTACCATTGCATTTCGTTCCATTATGCTGCATTGCAGGTTTGCAATGCTGTTATGTAGCATTGTATTCGGAAAAATTTCCTTGAGCTGTCAGGTTCACAATACGAAATGTAACGGTAAACAAAATGGAATGGAATGCAATGTTCTGCTCTGCTCTGTGTCTGTCATGTTGTGAACCAGCCACAACATATATATATATATATAAATAATTGTGGCATAATATTGCACGGTCTCTTCAAGTAGACGACTATTTCATGAGTACAAGAAACTGAACCCCGTGTAACCTAGATCCATTCATAAGCTATTCCATATCAGACACACATGGAAGGTTTTATTAGCACTCTGGGCATTCCTTTATAGTGGCAAAACAACAACTATGGCAGCAGCTACAACATAGAATAGCATCACCAACATAAGCATACAAAATTACTTACATGCACTTATGTTGAAGAAGTAAGCAACAAGTAGCAAGCAGGTAATAGACCCCTTCATCCTACACCATAAATTGAAATACAACACCATTGCTTGTGCACATTGGTAATCTATGTCATATGCTTCTGTATACAGGGATATTTTTATTGAAAATAACAATCAAATAATGCCAATATTCAAGTCGAATGACTTCTATTATAGTAGTAGATATAATACATATTGAAATTAATGATCTCTACCATTCATTCTTGAAAATAATATTTGTAATTGTTGGGAATTGCTGGACAATGTATAATTAATTTTGGGTCTTTTTGAAACTAAAATTGATATGGGGAAGACTGAATGTGCTACCTGCATTCTACTAAAAGTAAATTCCAGAATCTTCTGCTACTATATTTAGCTTTAATATATAGACCATTGGCATGAAAGTTATGCACGACTAAGAAAGAACATGGACAGAAAGAACAAATACAAAGAACAAGTTTGCTGTTTTCACAGTTAATGTCTGCCAGTTAAAAAAATTATATATTAGCGCTTTTGACATTTTAGGTGTCCAGCAATTTGAATTGTGGTATACAGATGTAGCTGACTCCCTGTCTAAAACAAGTGGACAAATTTTCATAAACTTTTACATTTGACCTCATTCTTACATTCATTGTCATAATCATAGCACAGCGCTATAGCATTAGCTAGAAACCAGCATTATAATGTCTAAATTTATGTTACCGTTACCGCACACCTGTTATGTAGAGTAGACGTACTGAATTCCAGGAACAAAGGAAAGTACTGCAAGACAAATGAGTTAGTCAATTTGTAGGCAGCCTCACTTTTATCGTGAGGATGGGGCGCACAATAATAAGCAGTCGAACAATAGCCAACGCGGCGCAATAGGGGACTAGAACTATTACGTCACGTATGTCCAGCCGCTCCTAAGTGTGGTATCAATTGCTGCTGCTTAGGGAAATGTACTGCTCGGTCTTACGGGGCTTACTGGAACGAATTTCCCTAGATGTAACGCTAACAAACTGCTACAATCTGTTATCCTTTTCGTGTTCGGTAGAGCATTGGTCCCCGATATATGGAAACAGGAAGTCAAATACTAAGTTTAACCACCGAGCTTGTTGCTCGGAAGTCACTGGCAGGCGACAGTTTACTGGTTTGTTTAAGTTAAGAAGATGCTTCGGGAGTGTGACTGAATGAGCATAAGGGGAGACTATACCTAAAACCAACGAAATTGTAACACATATTTGTAGCTATCATAACTTTTTCCCCCTTTCTTCTGTGCAAATAATTATTATACCAGCCTGTTGCTTATTGTGTGTGCTTTAAAATGATATATAAAAAGTCTATATAGGCACATTTTCTTAGAAGATATATCCAAACACGCAAGGGTCATTAAAAAAAACACTTCCTAATCCCCCACAGGATTTACAGCCAGGCGCCTTGACCACAGCACCCCAAACTCGGTACGAATATAGCTAAGGCCTTTAGCTACATTCGTACCGAGTTTGGGGCGCTGTGGTAGGGCTAGGGCCCTTGCGTGTTTGGATATATCTTCTAAGAAAATGTGCCTATATAGACTTTTTATATATCATTTTAAAGCACACACAATAAGCAACAAGCTGGTATAAAAAGTATTTGCACAGAAGAAAGGGAAAAAAAGTTATGACAGCTACAAATATTTGTTACAATTTCGTTGGTTTGAGGTGTAGTCCCCCCTTAAAGCACACACAATAAGCAACAAGCTGGTATAATAATTATTTGCACAGAAGAAAGGGGAAAAAAGTTATGACAGCTACAAATATGTGTTACAATTTCGTTGGTTTCAGGTAAACCCCCCCCCCCCCCCCCCCCCCCCCTTAACTCATTGGGGCCAATAGCTAATGATCAACACATGTGTGTTTCATGCAAGGGTAGCAGATATATCTAAACAGAGGAGCATAGTTTGGTAGGCATTAGAAAAAGGCTTTGCTCGAGCTACTACGCGGAAATTCGACTCAAACTCTTTGCTAGCAAGATTGCATTTAACCCTGCACTACCAGAAAAACACCAACTTTGTTGGAAGGCAAAGTTTACCATGACAAGCCTCATCATCTTCAAAAGGCATTAAATGAGTTGCCATAATAGCTCATATCTCTGGCTAAAATGCTTCAAATGATTTCAGATATAGCATGGATGTGCTTTCTGATTGAAATTCATAGCCTGCATACTAGAGATTTGATGAGTTTTGTTGCTATCTAAGGCTTAAATGAAAGATGCAGTCTCGTTTTGATTGAAGTTGCTTGGTGATGGCTAAAATGAGCCACCGTCATTGACCTATGCTAGTGAGCTTTAGCTGTTACAAGTACTTTGTTCACTTAATGTTAAGCTACATAGCTAAGCACTTACCTGATAATGATCTCCATCAATGTGAAGACACCCTTGGATCTTGGTGTTACTTCATCATCATATGACTATAAAAACATAATTAAGTGTATGTATGTGTCTTGTTACTTCAATTTTCAGTCCTTTAGAATTTACATGTACCTAGTATCAGTATAAACAGAGTGTGAGTCCATGTGTTTTGGTGGCAGCAATGGTGAGGATGTGGTGTTGGCAAGAAGAGGCAAAGAACACCATCTGCTCAACGAAGTGAGAGATCTATTATTATGTCATGGGACATCAACTCTGCAGCGTGTAACATGACTAGGTATGAATTTTTCTTAGCATGTCACCTTCATTTGCGGATAGCTTCAGGAGGAGTCAAATGTAGGACTGAAACATTTAGTTGACCGATACAGTGATATTGATACAGAAGGTGTATGAAGTTGACAGTTACTGGTAAAGGTTGTTTCTATGCAGGATAGGAAGGTTTTAGCTACTTGGTGGTAAAAACCGGTTAAAACCACCCCGGCTAAAACTCAATAATGTCCCTTTTATCATAAAACTATTAAAGAAATTGCTAAAAGTGGTTACTAATGCTATACTTACAACTTCTATATCTTTTAGTGTGCCATGGGGATGGAGGGGTGGAGAGGGAGTGATTTTTATTAAATGATAAAAAATTGTAAATGGAAGTGGCTAAAACTATTACTTTAGAACAAACTCAAAGATATTTTATGTATTTACATACAAATGTAATAGGTAAAGGAATTTAACTTTAACTACATTAAAAAGTATCCAGTTTAGCACTCATGTATATGTAACCAATTTATTACTTATATCAAGTCCAGTGACCACAGATGTTCAGTTTAGTATTCAGAATGTCCAACTCACACTAATTGTCCAGCTCTTTGGGTCCTCTCAATATCCTGTAAATGAACACCAACTTTGCAGCTTTCTGGAGTCTGAGCTTGCTGCGAAGCTTGGTGATTACCACCCCAAAGCTACTGAAGACTCGCTCCAGAGGTGGAGCTTTTGCCAATGCAGACTGTAGCGCCACCATGAAGTCGATGAAGCCATCTGGGAGACCAGTTGATGATAATTCCAAGGCTTTCTACCATGTCACTGGGTTGCTGGCCCAGACACTGGAGTTGAAGAACGAAGATGGAAAAGGATTGCTTCTGCTTGAAAAGTAATGACTGCTGAAAGGAAAGCTTGATCTTTACAGATACCATGGTCACAATCTACTCAAGGATCATCCCGGCACCCAGGTACTTGGGGTGACACATGTGGGCAACCAGATGTCATAGCTTGATGACAAAGTCAAACCTTTTCTGGACTTTGTCGCAGCGATCTTGCAGGACTGGCACATTGAGGACGTTCATGAAGATGTTGCAGGCATCAGCAATCTTGGTCTTGTCGTTCTGCCCCAGGTCTAAGGTAGTGGCGACTGGGCCCAGCCTGTTGGCAAAGTTGCTAATCTGTAGGAATAAGTTCATGTCCATGATCTTCTGAATGATGGTATTGTCTACCTCATCTGGAAGGTCTTGATGAACTTGATTTAATAATTCCTATTTGTCAGGTAAGAGTCCAGGCAGTTCATCTGGAATTTCTAGCGAGTTTTACTTGGTACCTTAGGACGAGTGAATCCTAATTGACCCTTCTGCCAGGCTGATGGCACATGATGGTTCTTGAAGAAATTGTTGATCTCCAATGAGCTTCATGATGGGAGCTGGTGTCAGGGCTTGTCCCAGCAGGTTGAGGACATGAGAGAGGCAGCCACAGAGAAACAGATTCTCATTCACCTCCTCCAGTTCTCTGCACATCTTGTCTATGTTCTTAGCATTGTCTTTGGAAAAACACCTTATCTTTTACCCATAGGTAGTATCAACATGAGATTTAAAATCCTCGAACAGAGCCTTAGAGGCTTCTTGTGGGTGGTACCTGTGTCCTTGGCATTCACAAAGTTGCCTTTTCCGTCTCTGACTACTGATGTGTTGATGACTGGATCGTTCTGGACTGATCTCCAGCCCGCTTGCATGGTGACGGTAATGTTGTTGAGAAGCTGCTTCATGATGGCATGGTACTTGTTATGGCACCTGTTGATAAGTTTGTTGCTCACTCCTTGTCTGAAAGGTGGCTGACAACCTAGACTAAGACAAGATACCAAGGACTTGAAGAGGGGGTGTTCAACGAAGCTGAATGGCAGGCTATACCCATACAAGAACTCAGCAATCTAGTCATCCAAGTCACCTTTGGTAGCTGCTGGAGACCGTCCCACATGACTGTTGAGGTCAGCTTGACGCTTCTTGGCTGATTAGATCAGGACCGAATTGAAGAGCAGCTGGATACTTGGCTTGCTGAGCTGGCATGGGTTGGGAACAGGGACTGGAGCTGGGTCACACATCTCATCCTGCTGAGGCTTACTAGCTATTGATGGCTGTGGCTCACTATATCTGGGCTGCTTGGCACACTTTTCGTAGTGTTTCATCCTGCCAATGGGGCTACACAGTGCATTTAAACAGATCATACACTGAGCAGCCGTCCACCATGCGGTTCAACTTGGTCTAGATAACGTCCATTGGTCTACCTCCTTACTGCATGTTAACTAGTATGACTGATCAATGTTATCACTGTGGGAGTTAGAATGGTTATGAAATTGTGGCTAAAATCACCCTATAATTATATCACTATCTGCTCAACATCAAATGAAGTTTGTCCTCTAGAATGTTCAGCTCACTCTCAAAACTCTAGTATCACACCTCTTCCTATCTCTTTGAAGTTGTCAGGTATGAGTCCAGGCAGATCAGGTTGAGGTTGTACACACATAAGTTCATGCCTCTCAAAAGCCCTAGCATCTCACCTCTTCCCTATCTCTTTGAAGTTGTACATTTTGTAATTTCTTTTACATTAATTTATATAACATTATTCTTAGGCATTATAGTTTTAGCCACTTTTAGTCATTATGGTTGTAGTCACTTTTATCATAGCCTTAGCCACACCCATATGATATAATTGTGCCATATATATGTACTATAACTCTAACAGTGGTGGGGTAAGATGGTTAAAATATATGTGATAGCTTTGTTCACATAAAACTTTGATATATATAGTATTTCCAGGTATTAGCCGGCTAAAACCAAACCTTGCTTCTATGACTGACCAGATAGCATCAATTTTGAGATAGCATGGTAGAGTAATTGAAATCCAATAGACAGCATCAATAGCAGGAAAATTGGACTAAGATAGTTTCGTGTTAACTAAGGATGTAAAAATTTGATAGGCTTAGTGTTTCATTGTTGGCAGGCAGCTACAACATGGTGGTCAGAAAAGGTTGACCATGAGGTAGGATATACTGGCATCAAATTACCCCAATTAGCATTATTATTTTGGATCAAGTCAAAAATGTTATGGACCTATCAATGTCCACCCCCCACTCGCCCCTACTAGGGGGACAACACAGTATATTTGACAAAAAAATCTGGCCTGGGAGTGGGGATTTTGATATTTTCAATGAGTGAGATAGTAGCTGCAAAGGGAAGCTGGTCCTAGTCTCTGTGGTAACAGGACAACTTTTCCCTTACCAGACAAATCGGTTGCGATAGATCGTGATAGAATTATTCAGAAAGTTTCTAGGGATTTGTAGCTGAAGACCAACAGCCAGTTCAACTTTGAAGGAACATTTTTTAGACAAACTGTAGCTATCTAGCGAGCCTGGTATATTTAGCCCAATTTTGTATCAAAATGATAGCGATCATATTATATATCATCTACGTGTTGAAAAAATGTGCAAATGTGAGTCAAATCCCCATGAAATCCCCAGGTGGGAACATTAAAATTTGAAATTCTACTTGTTGTACCCAGGAGAAATTGTTCTTTGAGATGACAACCCACCAAATTACCACCTACCACTAATGGCGAGTGGAAATGGGATGGGGGGAGGGGTTAATATGATAATGTAATGCCACGGTGGTGGGTACGGCCATTGAAAAGTTGGGACAACTCGCTACATCCTGCAGGGGGAAAACAAAAGCTATGCTAACCGAGGCAATGGCTGCGCCATAAGCTGGAGGAGAGTGTAAGAGCTCTCTCAACTCCAGCTTATGCGGTGACTGGCAGTTGAAGCAGCCCTACGATACCTGGGTCTTATTTGAGATCTCACTATCCCCAATCTCGAGCCAAGCCTACCCAGACTACTGCTTATTCCGCAGCTGGGTTCACGAGTCACTTGAGAGTGGAATGTAGTAATTATAATAAACCTGGTCAAGAAACTATCTTGCACCAGCAATCAGAATCTACAAGTACTTGCACAGAATCTCAGTACATACAGGTGATCTCAATACTCAGTTCAAAACTACTACTCTCTTAATAAACAGTGACTACTTTATACACAGTTATCTTTGTCATTTATAATTCTCCAGCTGTTTCATTTCCTGCCACGTCATCATTCATCATCATTTCCTGGTTGCTCTGGCTGCCTGACAGATAACTCACTTGTCCAGATGTCTCAGGTGTCTCTACATCAGGTGAGTTCTGCACATGCTTAACATGTTCCTTAATATCCAATTCTTCCAGGTTGTCAACATGTTTACTATTATCAGTTGCTTTACTTCTGTTGGGTGGTAGACTACAAGCCACACTCTCACAATTATCCTGTTCACAACTACTTGTGTTAATAATCAATTTCTGCTTCTCTTGAGTCTCTGGCACTGTCTCTGCCACTAGAGCCTCTGACACTCCCCCAACCTTAGCTAGAGACCCCAGATCTCGGGACAAGCCGTCTGTGTTAGCATTCGCTTTCCCACTCCGGTGAACAATTGCAAAGTCAACAATTGCAAAGTCGTATGGTTGGAGAGAGAGAGCCCATCTGGCTAGTCTCCCGTGACTATCTTTAAGATTTCCCAGATGGGTAAGGGGGTTATGATCCGTTTGGACTGTAAAGGTGGAACCTTCTAAATAAGTCCTAAAATGTTTAATACCCTTCACAATTGCCAGGGCCTCCCGTTCTATAGCGGAGTAGTTCTTTTCACTTGCCAACAGTTTCTTTGAGGCGTATGCTATGGGATGTTCTTCTCCCTTTCGATTCACCTGGCTAAGCACATAGCCTAGTCCAGTAGCTGAAGCATCTGTCTGTAGGATGAACGGTAAGTTCCAGTCCGGTGTGACCAATATTGGTGCTCTAGTTAAAGCCTCCTTTAACTCTGAAAATGCATGGTCACATTGAGTTGTCCATTTAACTTTGTTGGGCATCCTCTTTTTGGTTAGCACGGTCAAAGGGGTGGCCATGGTTGAGAAGTTTGGCATAAACTTTCTATAATAGCCACATAACCCAAGGAAAGACCTCACATCTTTTTTTATTAGTGGTACATTAAAATCTCTCACTGATGCTACCTTACAATCCATTGGTCTTACTGTGCCATTCCCCACAACATGACCCAGGTACTCACAACTTCCGCTGCCAAACGTGCACTTTCTTTCCTTCACGGTCAACCCATTTTCAAACACAATGTTCAGATGCTCTAGGTGCTGTTCCCATGTTTGACTGTGGATGAGGATATCGTCTAGATAGGCCACAGCAAACTCATGCAAGCCGCTGAGTATTTCGTCCATAAGCCTTTGGAAGGTCGAGGGGGCTGCGATCAAACCAAAGGGCATAGTTATGAACTCGTACTTGCCATAGGGGGTCACAAATGCTGTCTTTCCACAGTGCTTGGGGTTTA
The DNA here is from genome assembly GCA_965261955.1 of Leptonemataceae bacterium. Lineage (GTDB taxonomy): Bacteria > Spirochaetota > Leptospiria > Leptospirales > Leptonemataceae > JABAAI01. The sequence continues at coordinate 79,225 of CBDHEM010000011.1, read as the reverse complement.
CCGGAACCTGATAATAACCCTTAGTTAGATCAAGTGTACTGATAAATTTGGAGGGGCCAATGTTTGCTATTAATTCCTCAATGTTGGGTAATGGGTATGGGTCGTTTGTAGTAACATTATTCAACTTGCGATAGTCTACACACATCCTTTTGGTTCCATCTTTTTTCGCTACCAATACGATGGGGGCTGCCCAAGGGCTTTTTGATGACTTGATAATCCCCTGGTCCAGTAATGAGCCTATTTCTTCCCTTAATATCTCCTTGGAATGGTGGGCCAATCTATAATGGGGCAACCTAATTGGTATAGCATCCCCTGTTGGAATATCATGCTGCACCAGGGTTGTTTTTCCTGGCACATCTTTCAATACATCTTTGTATTTCTCTTTCAGCTTCTTCAGGTCCATGTGATGAGAAGTTGGCATGCTGTGTGTGAGTTTCTCTCTACTACTTTTTGGGGGTTCTTCCTCAATAGGTAAGGGGTGTTTCGGGCCTTGGTGATAATTGCAGGTTTAGCTTTCTGGCATGTTGGGCATGAGGCACACAGTTCGTTTACGTCCTTAGCTATGCCTGGCCAATCCATCCTCTCTCAGATTGCCTGTAGGGTTCGCTCTCTCCCAAAATGTCCTGCTATAGTGGTGTTATGTGCCATTCTCAGCACTTGCGTACGGGCAATGGCTGGCACAATAACTAAGGCTTTCCCCTGGGGGTGGTATGGCTTTCTCATTAACAGATTATCAGCCCAGTAATATGGTTCTTCCCTCACTCTCGCTTTCTCTCTTATGATTTTTAAAGTTGTATCATACCTCTGAGCTCTACTCAGCTCATCCTTTTTGAGGACTCCCTCCAACTTCTCTGCAGCTCCTTCTGACTCATCATTGTCCCACTCTGCTGGGGGAAGGGACTCCAGCTCATCCTGAGCATCCTCTTCCTTCTCCTCGTCAGCCTCTGCCTCACTCCAATCTTCGACTGGGTATGGAGTAGATATGACAGGCTGGTCCCTCTCCTGTTGCAAGCGCTCCTTCTCCGCAAGTTCGTTCTGCTTCAGATGTTGGGCCCGAGTGACTGCCATACCTGACTCGGTCAAGGTAGGAGTAGGTGGGGTGCTTTCTTCTTCAACCTCTGGCTCCACGTCCAGGACTTTCCGTATGTACTTCCTGAAATGGGGTATGTCTCTGCCCATCAGCATGTCTTCGGAGATGTGTTCAGACACTCCGACAGCCATAGTTGTGATCTTGCCTTCAACCTCCAGAGTGACACTTGCCGCTGGAAAGTGAGTTCTTTTCTCTGAAGCTGTGTTATATGGAATGTTCCATCCCAGGTAATCACTCTCATAGATACACCTTGGGTGAACTAGTGTTTTAGTGCACCCTGTGTCCAAGAAGGCCTTCACCTCCTTTCCATTAATTTTCACCGTTTTTGTCCACTCTGGTAACTTCGTTCTTCTCGGTGAGGCCATCAGGCTGCACATTGCGTTCTCTGCTTTGACTTTACAGTCTCTCTGATAGTGCCCTTTCTCACCGCACTTATAACACTCCACGAGTTTCAAGTCTCTGTACTGTGGAGGTCCTTCTTGTCTCCTCGCTGGGGGTCCGTCGGTTCGCTTAGGGGGCTCCTTTTTTCCAAAACGACTGGGGGTTTCCTTAGCATACCTATATTGTTCTTTCTCTTTCCTGTCACTTTTGTCTCTTCTCAGTTTGGAGTTTCCCAAATGGCGGACGATTGTTTCTGTCAATTCCTCATACGTCTGGCAGTCTAAGTTCCGCATCTGAGCCTCAAGCCATGCTGGTAACTTCGATAGGACTAGCTCAGTCAGGATTGCTTCTCTGGGTGGTTTCTGGACTGAGTCTAGCCACTGGTGGAAGTCTTGACGGAACTATCGCAGCCACTGGTCTGGGTTAGTAGGATTGAAAGTTCGTTCAAACACCTTCCTCCTGCGAGTCTCCGTTGAAATCTGGTAAACTGATAACAGGGTCTTCTTCACTATCTGGAAGTCAGCCTGCTGGACCGCATTGAGGGTAGAGATGGCCAGCAACCCGGCTCTAGATAGTGAGCCTCGTAAATGGATAGATCACTGGGCCACGGGCCACTCACTTGCAGTAGCGACAGCTTCAAATGTATCAAGGTAAGCCGCCATGTTGTCCGTTTCTTCGTTGAATTTTTGCACAGAGAGTCGCGGCGGTGCTGCTACAGGTGGGGGAGGTCTGGCATTTTGTAAAGCATCTATCCAACGTTGTTGTTGCTCTGCTGCAAATCTTCGTTCTTCCTCCCGTTGCTGAGCTTCTCGCTCTGCTGCAAATCTTCGTTCTTCCTCCCGTTGCTGAGCTTCTCGCTCTGCTGCAAATCTTCGCTCTTCCTCCCGCTGCTGAGCTTCTCGCTCTGCTCTCTCCTCGTCTCTCTGGGCCCTTCTCTCCTCGGCCCGGAAGAACTCAACCATCATTTGCATGGTCTCTGAGGGAGTGGAGGTGGGAACATCTCCTGACTCTCCCTCAAAGTCTCCTCTGGGTGAGATGGAACTCTGAGCTGTCTGGCTCCTAGTTCTACGGTCGTCTCCTGGATTAGCCATCTTTCCGAATTGTATCTTCTTTCGTAATCCCACTGCTGCCACCAATGTAAGAGCTCTCTCAACTCCAGCTTATGCGGTGACTGGCAGTTGAAGCAGCCCTACGATACCTGGGTCTTATTTGAGATCTCACTATCCCAAATCTCGAACCAAGCCTACCCAGACTACTGCTTATTCCGCAGCTGGGTTCACGAGTCACTTGAGAGTGGAATGTAGTAATTATAATAAACCTGGTCAAGAAACTATCTTGCACCAGCAATCAGAATCTACAAGTACTTGCACAGAATCTCAGTACATACAGGTGATCTCAATACTCAGTTCAAAACTACTACTCTCTTAATAAACAGTGACTACTTTATACACAGTTATCTTTGTCATTTATAATTCTCCAGCTGTTTCATTTCCTGCCACGTCATCATTCATCATCATTTCCTGGTTGCTCTGGCTGCCTGACAGGTAACTCGCTTGTCCAGATGTCTCAGGTGTCTCTACATCAGGTGAGTTCTGCACATTCTTAACATGTTCCTTAATATCCATTTCTTCCAGGTTGTCAACATGTTTACTATTATCAGTTGCTTTACTTCTGTTGGGTTGTAGACCACAAGCCACACTCTCACAATTATCCTGTTCACAACTACTTGTGTTAATAATCATTTCTGCTTCTCTTTAGTCAGAGTCTCTGGCACTGTCTTTGCCACTAGAGCCTCTGACAGAGAGGTGCAAGAAGATTAGGATCTCCATTTTTTCACGGCATTTTAATACGGACTAGGATTTGCGGCCATTAATGTGGGCTAGCTCCTCCGTGCAGCTTTCTTCCTCTTGCACGTGAGACTAACTCGTGGGTTCGGAGTACAACTCAAACTACAATCTGGTAAAGGTTGTCAGTAGCAGTGATTGTCAGTAGCAGTGAAGGCCAGTGTTAGTTGGCCAGAAGAAGGATTCTGCGACAATGAAATGAAGAGACTAGCGAATATAAGGAAAAACCACGAAATTATGAGTGATTTAGGTAAATATTGCCTAAAATAATAATGTCTATAGTAAACTAGCGCATTGGCAGTGCTTTTACAATTAATTTGTGGTACCTTCAGTTTTGGGTTTATGGGGTTCATGGGAATACATTTTGTAGTAGCATTTTTTGTTGTTCAAGTTATTCACAAGAATGATCTCATTCCAAGAAAAGTATATACGATGATTTCTCCCATCTTGCTGATGCTTAATATGAAGGAGTTTCTATGATCTGTGTAGCCATTCAGATAGCCGTGATAAATCACTACATTAGCATGCTAGGAAGCAAAGGTGATAGCATGGTCACTCAAAATCAATTGGTAGTTTCTTTTCCCCACCTGCATGGATTTTTTCACAGGACTTGTTATTTTATGTACTGAATGCATTCTTAATTTTCTCGTGCATGAAGTGTAACTTTATTTAATGCCACCCCATATTTGTTTTACTGTGAGTGTGATAAGAAACTACTAATTGATTTGGTTTAGCTTTACTTGGATTTCTATTGTTCCATACTTAACAGCTACCCAGAGGAACATCATAGTTACTCGACAGTTCTGGGACTATCCTGTGATATATAATCCCTCAGCTCCAGCACACCCCATGGCAGATTGTCCGAGGATGTCCAGTAATATCATTAACAGTACAACTACTTTGAGGGATGTCACAGTAACTGTGACTGTCCCGGGTCTATAATGGGATATATAATCCCATGATAGAGTATCCCAGGACGTCATGGGTACTCTGGTAGTCCCGGGACTATCTTGGAACGTCATGGTCAATCTACAGTCCTGGGACTATCGTGAGATATATTGGCTGTGCCCCAAGACACCTAGAATTGTCCTGGAACTGATAGAGTTACTGTGACATCCTGGGATACTCTGCCTAGGGGTGTACTGAGGCTATGGGATTATATCCTAGGATAGTTCAGGGATAGACCGAGTTGGTCGGATGTTCTGTGTTGTTCTTTGGCAGAACATGGTACCACTGGACATGGCTCCTTCTCTGGCTCTAAGTGATATTTTGGGGGAAATTTTGGAAAAAGTACTGTATATTCTGTTGAGATTTATTTTTGGGAACCGTATTGATTAATTAGTACTGAAAACGTTATTATTAGCTTGCTTATTTAACTTGTTTCTTTCGGCTAGTACATGACATGCTCTATGTTTTGTATTGACAATCGGTAATCAGGATTGTGCCTTATGCTCATAGTCTATGTTGTCAAGTGCATGTTTCTCAGTCAACGAGAATGCATTCATAGTTTACCTCTTGCTCTGCGTGATTGACTTATCTGCTATACTGGTACCCTTCTCTCTGAACTTGACCTGACAAAGAGGTTACTGATATTGACTGTGTCTATTCAGTTTGTTGACAATCCCGTGTTGTCTGCAGATGACCAAATTATTAAGGGATATCCATGGTTCATCCATGGATGTACATATATACCCATCCTCCCTCTGTCAGAGTTTTCGCGTATGACTTGGTTACTAGGGATATCCATGATTCATCCACGGATGTACACAACCCATCCCCTTTCTGTCGAAGCATCTGTGTATGACTAAGTTACTAGGGATATCTACAGATCTACCATAGTTGACCAATTTATTAGTGACATCCACGGTTCATCTACAGATGTACACATATACCCTATGCCCCCCTATGTCTGAGTATCTGTGGATGACCAAGTCACTGGTCATATCAATAGTTCATCCTTGGTACACATATAACCCATGCCCAATCTGTCATAGTATTTGCTGATGACAAGTTACTAGGGATATACACTTGATCAACTTCGGATGACCAAGTTACTAGGGATATCCATGGTTCATTTGCGTGTTTACATTTGTCAGAGTATCCACAGATAACCTAGTTACTAGGGATATCCTCAGATCAACTGTTGTTGACCATGTTACAGTTTATCTTCTGATGACACATATACCCCATGTCCCCTGTTTCAGTGTCTTCACTGTTGACCAAATTTCCAGGGATATCCATGGTCATCCCCATATATCTTTAGTAACTTGGTCATCCACGGGTACTCTGACAGAAGGAGCATGGGGTATGTGTGCCTGGATGGAATGGAATGTGGTTGTCCCTAGTAACTTGGTCATCCATGGATACTCTGACAGAGGGAGTATAGGGTATATGTGTTTATCTATAGATGACAATGGATATCCAAAGTAACTTGGTCATCCATGGAAGAGACATGATTGACGACGACGACACCGTATCACCTAGTGTTTGTGTACGCTCAGTATGAACATGAAACATATTTAATTCTTCGATCCGCTTAATTACCTGTAGACCATTGTCACGATATCATGCAGCTGAACTAAACTTGTTTTATTGAAGTTAGTAACTCTATTTGTCGTGTATCTAGGTCCAAAATGGATTGTGGTTATGATACCCAGACTAATAATAGCCATAGCTAACACATCTAAACTATAAAAGCTGATTCCTAATGCCTTCACCACACACTATGGATCTAAGGATACTGAAACGTAACCACCAAACCACCAGGCTGTTATGCTACACATATAATATTTAGCCACACCCACACTTATTTAGCTATTAGTTGACACTGTTCTATTTAGCTATGCTAAACTTGGTCCAACTGGAATTCAAAGCCAACTGAGATATAGTTTTATTTCACCTTGGTTACCTGACTTCTTGGCTCTCTTTATAAAGTAAGAGTGGTCTCTTCGAGATAGTAGCTACTAGCAGAGAGCAGCTTATCTATGAAGTTACTAGAAACTCTAGGTCAAACCTGAGTAATTGCTGATCGTCAATCTGGTAAAATTATGAATTTGAACTGTCTCTGTAAATTGCTGTGCAAACTAATAATGCAATCTCCTGTGTACATTTCAATTTACTGTTGAGGGTATGTGTCAAGTAGTATCATGGCAGGAATGTAATACTGAATTAGTATTGTGTGACATGAAATAAATTATTTTTATTTCTATTCCAAGTTAATAAGATTTAGTTTCTTTTTAAATCCAGTTCATGATTTTTACTATGATCTAAATGGGTGAAGTATAAACAAGTACTTCTTCTTTCTCTATTGTTTCTATTAAATGTTCTTGTTTTTAATTAATTTTTTTTTCTTGTAGGTGTATATTTGTCCAGATAATGAATAGATGCCTTTTTAGTCTCAGTTGAAAGCTTCGTGGTGTTTTTTGCGTGATTTCAGTGACTAGAAAAATCATTCAATTCTCTCTGTGCAGATTGTCCGATTTGTTTAGCTTGTTAAGGGGGGACTCCATCTGAAACTACCGAAATCTGAACACATATTTGAGCTGTCATAACTTTTTCCCCTTTCTTCTGTGCAGATACTTTTGATACCAGCTTGTTGCTTGCTGTGTGTGCTTTAAGATAATATGTAAAAAAAGTCTCTATAGGCATCTTTTCTTAGAAGATACATGCAAAAATGGCAAGTGCACTAAAAAAATGGCACTTCCTAATTTGTGCGGGTCATAACTCCAAAGCGCCTTGAGCGACGCCCCCCAAATTGGTATGTGGCTTGCTAAAGCACGTAGCTGTGAAGTGGACTTAAAAAAAAATTAACGTGAACCCCCCCCCCCCCGAGTTATGGTGTTGAGAAGAGGCGGGATCACAGACACACCAATTTGGGGGCGCGTCGCTCAAGGCGCTTTGGAGTTATGAACCGCACAAATTAGGAAGCACCATTTTTTTTGTGTGCCCTTGCCGTTTTTGAATGTATCTTCTAAGAAAAGGTGCCTATAGAGACTTTTTACATATCATCTTAAAGCACACACAATAAGCAACAAGCTGGTATCAAAAGTATTTGCACAGAAGAAAGAAAAAAAGTTATGACAGTTCAAATATGTGTTCAGATTTCGGTGGTTTCAGGTGGGGTCCCCCCTTAATAGTATAGTCTTAATGCAACCATTTCATGTTTTTATATAGTCCATTATGGCTGGATTTTTGGAGGGGTTTATATTTTTTGCTGTTTCTGTGGATGTTTCTAATGCATTAATTTTAACCGTTATCAACATACACACGTGTGGCAATTGTACATTTGAATCTTTTCGTCAGCAGTCTGGAATACGGCTATGTATAAGTATCTGCATCCTGTTGATAATAGAGTTGTTAGCTCACCATCATAGCTTAAAATAAAGCTGTCAAGAGTAGAGCAATCTGATTGGTTGGTGTAAAGTTTTCTAATTCACATAGTACCACTACAAAACCTATTAGCTGCACTCTTCTGTCACTTAGTGCCCTCCCCTCGGAGAATTAATGCCCACCACTCTGGCACTTGTTGTCCACACATCTTGCACTTGTTTCCACCCCTCTGGAAATTAGTGTCCACTCCTCTGGCTTTTTGTGTCTTCTCCTTTTGCACTTTGTATCCTCTCGTCTTGCATTTAGTATCCACCGCTCTTGCACTTAGTGTCCTCCTCTCTTGCATTAGTGTGTATCCCTCTTGCACTTAGTGTCCACTCCTCTGGTAATAATTGTCCTTTCCCCAGAAGCTATGAAGGAAATCTTTTGCTAAAGTGGTCTTGGTCAGGCATACTAGCAGCTGTCCATGAGTGAAGAGTCAAACCTATTTGTAGATTTAATACCCTGAAGAGATTATTTTGCAACCCCATATTGCCTTATGGTATACCCTTGGCTCTGGGAATCTTCCTGTGAGTCGTGAAAAATATTTTAAAAGGGATCCTAGGGATAGTCATGTATTAGGACAAATTAGTGAAGGGTTCCACCCATAAGAAACAATGTTCCTAACAAGGGGGACTACACCTGAAACCACCAAAATTTGACCGAAATTCGAACACATATTTGAGCTGTCATAACTTTCCTCCCCTTTCTTCTGTGCAAATACTTTTGATACTAGCTTGTTGCTTATTGTGTGTGCTTTAAGATGGTATGTAAAAGGTCTCTATAGGCAACTTTTCTTAGAAGATACATCCAAACACGCAAGGGTCACTAAAAAAATGGCACTTCCTAATTTGTGACAAACATAACTCCAAGTCGCCTTGAGCGACGCACCCAAAATTGCTGTGTGGGTTGCTAAAGCATGTAGCTGTGATTTGGCCTTAATTTTTTTTTTAACATGAAGCCCACCTGAGTTATGGTGATTAGAGGAAGTCAGGTCACAGATATCCCAAACTTCTCTGACTGTACCTACGTACCCCTTCAACATTTTATGTTTATTTTTAGCCTTTTTCAAGCACATAGAGATATCTATCTTTTGAGCTAGACATCAGTAGCATGGGGGTTAGGTTCTGAAGATATGAATCCTGGAAACTTAATCTCAATTCGATTTTAGGTCCTCCTTAACCTTCTCTCCAGTGATTTCCTCCTTAACCCTCAATCCAGTAACGTCCTCCGTATCCCATTCTCCAGTGACTTCCTCCTTAACCTTATCTCCAGTGACTACCCCATTAACCCTCTCTTCAGTGTCTTCCTCCTTAATTATCACTCCAGTGTCTTCCTCCTTAACCCTCTCTCCAGTGTCTTCCTCCTTAACCCTCTCTCGAGTTTCTTCCTCCCATCTCTCCAGTGACTTACTCCTAAACCCTCTCTCCAGTGACTTCCTCCTTAACTCTCTCTCCAGTGAGCTCCTTAGCCCTCTCTCCAGTGACTTCCTCCTTAACCCTCTCTCCAGTGACTTCATCCTTAACCCTCTCTCCAGTGACTTCCTCCTTAACCCTCTCTCCAGTGACTCTATTTTGAAAATGAATGACATGCACGAACATGCCTTTATCTCAACAAAGGGTGATTAAAATTCTTAGCAACCATGGTGTATCTAATATCCCTTGTGGTAACCATTTTTTAAAGTTTTTTTTTACTAAATGTTGTCTTAGTACCCAATAACAATGTAGTGAATCCCATTAGAAGCAACTCTAGTTGTAATTATAGATAATTTGCACTCTTCAATCCAGTAAAAAGAAATATATATATAATTTTGTGGAAACTGTATATGGTACCTACGTCATGTACATCCAGCTGGATGTATAATTTGAAAAGATCAAGCTGTGTTGTCAAATAAATATGATTTGATAAAAAAGCAACAATAATAATAAACTCCATCTAACTTGCATAGTCCACCAAAGTGTGGTACTTGAAGAAGCAGTCTTGATCCATGTTGGCACAGAGTTCTTTGCAATGCTTGCGTTTAAAATTAAGTTTCTTGGAGATGTAACTCCTCAGCCTCCTTCCTACCACCAAGTAGACTTGTATTGGGATGAATTTATGAGCAGCAGAAAACCCGAATTATCCGGAGCTATAGAACCGGTAGCAGAGATACCTGGAGCAGTAGTACCTGAAGCTGGAAATACCTGCTGAAACAACTAAAGGAATAGTTGAGTACTGAGAATAAAACTTTTGCTTAGCATCAATAGATGCAACACAACTACTTCTAGTCTTACCTTGTAGATTACCTCGGTGATTACAGAGAATAACTGTCTGTGTTGAATTTATGTCACAAGCTTTTGCCACTGAAAGTTTTAAGCATTGGTGGAATAGGTGTGAGTGAGTGTGTTTGGTAAATTTGGGCATTGGAGATGCAATATCTCTAGTTACAGAAGTTATAGGACTCTGTACCGGTACCATAGTTGGACTGCCATTTGGAGGGGATGAAGCTACTGATGCTCTTTCTGCACCCAAAAAGATTTTAAACTCAAACTAAACAGATATCACTATAACACCATAAGCCATACTTTACCCTCCAAATACTCGCCCCAGTATTATAATTCCCAGGAACTGCGTAGGAGAAACCGGCTAAGAATGTTATTGTAAATCTTACTCTTCATTCAAACTAAACCGAACTATAGCTCAACTCAGTGTCAAAACCATCACTTGAACACTATCTTTCATTCATTGCTTCTCCTCAAGTCGAAGTTCTCTTGCCATGGCTTCACCTCTCTGCCCATCGAAAGTAGAGCTTTACTATAATTCTGCTCTTCCCAAGATAAGAACAAATGCTATTCATATTTGCCAACTGACCCGGAATGGGAGGGACAGTCCCAGAATTTTGGGCCTTGTCCCGGTGATGTTGGTGATGTCCCGGATTTACATGCACCTTGCGCTTCCGCCGGCTTCCACTCGCTTATGGCAGCTCCTCGGATCTCAAGCTTGCTGTCTAGTTTAGTCCTCTTTGACACTCATAAAGCAACAACAAAAACAGTTCTAAGACACTTTTTAACAGAGAAAAGTCAAAACTATTACAATTTTGGCTCCAGCGTGTCACTGTGTGCCCACAGTGAACAACCTTACGTAGCTCCACATTCTGACTCAGATGTTTCAGCTGCTCCTTCTTCTTCCGCTGCTTCTATTTTATAAACTTCAATTTCCTATGCACGTTTCTATAAGGACAAATTACATCAGTAACCAGTGGATGTGGCATGTTAATTAGTGGGTGTGGTCAAAATCCCTGTGTGCTAAGCGCACGCGTAAATGTCCCAGAATACCCCTCAGGAGAGTTGGCAACTATGGCTATTCATCACCTTCAATGTTTTCATCCTCCGATTAGCCTATGTTGTTGTCAAATACTTCATCCTAACTTAGCCCTGAAGACATTTTAGAATTGTTAACGTTCATATTGTCATCTTTCAAACACTTTTTAATCGTAGTTACCTGAAGTCCACCACTGTCTAATTTAGAATTCATGTAGACTAAGAATGTTTTTTTTTTAAATTTATTTTAAGACTGTATTACGAAATTTTTCTTGTTTCTTTTTATTGCCCTTGATGGTTATGTCGGCTCAAACCTGAGAATAAACTTAGGTTCACTTGCAGTGCAATGTGTCTATTTTGAGATGTTTTGTTGCTTCACTCGAATAGAATCTTGTTCATTATTTGCAATGTGTTTGCTTTGTAACGTAATGTTAACCAGCTTTGTTGCTTGCTCTAGTCCATAGGTGTAAATAGATTTTGGTTGTTTAAGTGGTGCCATGAAGAGTTTCTGGGAGTGATCACCCACAACCATCAATAGTTGAGCATTATTTTGAAGTTGTACCACCCTTCTGCAGCTCTTACACTGTCAGCAGAGTCTCCTTACCTATCACCAGTCTCTCCTCACCAACCATCAGCCTTTCCTTATATACCAACAGCTTCCTGACCTATCTGTAACCTCTCCATGTCCACTAGCAGGCTTAACCACAGCGTTCAACCTGCCATGGCCACACTTATCAGCTGTTGTAAGGGCACTGCCATCAACGGCAATATTTTTTTAATCAATTATGGACGTTTTGGAACACTACCACACCCTCAAGAAACTGCATGGCCAGAGCCCTAGCATGCATGCTAATCAGCAAGGCTATTTGGGTGGTGACTTTATGAAACTGTGTGTCAACTGCCAATAGATTTTTTTCCTTCGCTACCAGATGCCGAAATAGCTTTTTCATAAGTCGCAATTTCTTGTGCCTTTTCCTCACTTTCAACATCGGAGCTGGAACTTTGTGGAGAAGGTGTTTGGATGCTCTTCAGCAGGCTGCTAAACTAACGAGTTGTTATTAGTGCTTATTCTGATTTGCTAAATGATTACATGTACTATTCTTGCTATTTCAATAATGCATGATCACTCACTATGGGTGGGGTAGTTCAGCAATGAGAAGGTCTAACTTTGTGTACATTACCAAACTGACATGAATCTTGAAGTAATTTGTTTCCTGGTAGGTCTAGGGTATTAGGACAATTGGCTAGGAGAGTGAGAGACAGGCCTCGCTGGAGTGGGAAGATGGGTCGCTCTAATAAGGGAGTGTGGAGACAGGCCACTGAATATGCACATGTTTAATTTAAAGTATATATATACTGGAACAGAGTATGTAATAAAAGATCGTCTTCTGTGGTGAAAATAGTATCACGATTTATCTACTTTATTTTCTATACCATTTGTAAAATTCAGGAGTTGAAAAAAATAAGTTTTTTCAACACTCTGATATTATAAGTAACCAAAACGGAACTGAACTATTGTGTTGACATTAATACAAATGATCATGAGATTGTACATTAAATATGGTAATCAATGGTCAATAACAGCTCCTTAAAGATAGATCATTCTGTACCTTCTTCAAATGTCTTGTGTATGGATACCTGCCACTAATTCCTCCTTTTTCTGGCTTTATCTCCCTATGCACATATTATTTTAACTCTTTAGGGCCTAATACTCGTGATTTCTCACCCCATAGACAACAGGACAACTTATTGCACTATTATTTTTCATTTTAAGGCATCAGTATTAAAGATTGAAATTTTGACACATGATAGGGAAAATCCCCAGTAAGCAGCTGAAACAATTTCAAGGGGCAAAGGTCATTCTAGAATTTCTATATATTTTTTAGCAGTGAGTCCAGTTCTATCATCGTTCTCACTTAGCTACCACCAGTAGAGCTGTTCTGTTGCCTCTAGATGGACTTAGAATCTGTTTTGTTAGCTTTAGAATCTGGTGATACTGACAGCAACAGTTCTGAGGAAGCTACTGTTTGTAGTTCAAGGTCTGAAGTCAACTCTCCACAGCTAGGACCAACCAAAGGAAAAAAAGGTAAATACAGAGCAACTATTTGTTTAGCTAAGAAGCAATCAATGCTTGTGTAGCTACTTCACTCAATTAGATCTTGTGAGCTTTGAGCTAAGCTGATTTGTTTTGTATATTAATTTTTATACCTAGGATGCAAAATATTATTCTTTCATTTTATCGACGTCTCAGTGGTGAATGCATATATATTGTACAAAGAAGTAATGAGAAAACGTATGAGCCATTTGGAATTTCAAGAATCTCTTGTACGAAGCCTGGCAGAGTTGCATGTTAGTTGCACAAAAACAGGTTCAGGTGGAAAACCTTTTTCAAAAGCCATCAATATTGATCACAGGATGAGAAAATCATGCCCACCAAGCCAATGTGTGTACTGTACTATCACACAGCAAGGGAAATATCGTACAACAAGGGCATGTTCTGGGTATAAAGTGCCATTGTGTTTCCATGATCGAGATTGCTTCGTCAAGTGGCATAGTCGGGATTTTTCAGAAGAAAGAAGTAAATATTTGTCTTCATCCCATGAAAAGACGAGAGGTAGACCAAAGGGAAGTAGTGTACCCAAAGGAAGAGGCAAAAGAAGAAGTGGGAAATGGCAGACATTAGTGGCCAAAATCTATACTTTTGGTACTGTTTATTTCCTCCATATTTTTGTGTTAATGTATGTAAATCACATAAATCTTATTTCTGGCTTTGATATTGTTAGTGTATTGTGAGTATTCCTCATATCAAGAAATCTTTCACATGATTATGTGCCCAAATTAATTATAAAACTTGCCCCCCCCCTAATTATCAGGAAGAAATTATTTTTAGTAATTAGAACATTATGGTTCATTCACATGACTATGCCAATGGATAGTACCATCCTTCTTACAGTTGTATAATTATTTTCACTGCTTTGTTTTGTACCTGCAATGAGATAAGTAAGCTAGAGTAAAAATACTGGAATAGGTCAACAATAACTTGGGAAATTAAGGGCTAATTTCAATTATTCTACGCATGCTTACCCCTGAATTATTTTTGTGTCATATGACTAATAACAGAAGTCGTGTGGATTTCTTCTTTGTTTGAGGGGTCTATCAAGTTGGTGCTGTTGATATGTTAGCTTACCTAAAGACAATGAAAGTACTTGGAGTATTTTTTTGTTTTTCTCCCAAGCTAGTGATATGGCCAATGACCATTGCACTCATTTTTGCTTTTTGCTAGCTAGTTCTTCAATCAACTAAGCTCTGTATAACATTGCTCTAGTATGGCAGGCATTGAATTTTATACTTCCTTGTTATATTCAAAATCAATTTTTTGTCTTCTGCTATAGTTAGCTATATTGCTACATACTTTTTTCCTTCTTTTTTTTGTCATAGCTGATTGTGTTGACGGTTTCCTCTTTAAAACACATCATTTTAGCAACTGCTGTGTATTTTTGTAGTCGAGAGTGTCTCGGTTCAGCCTCATCAGTGAACAGCTTTAGTAGGATTTCACCGTGTGAACTCGAGCATAGCTTTTTATAAAAGGTATCAAGTTACGTTCTTTGCACTGTGTGGTTGTTTGGTTAGCAAGACTACTTCATGAATATGTTACACCTTATGGACATTGAATCAGTTGACGATATGCTCTGCTTCTAAGGGTCTAACCAAGAGCTATCCTACTCCATAAAATTTTCCTTTAACAACATAGGATGACCTTCCTTCTCTAGGCTCCTACATAGTTGATGAGCAGTCGTGTTATCGTTGACCTTCATCTGGTCTTCCTCATTAATCTTGATGACCTCTGTTATCGTCAAATTCTGACTGCTACCTGTCTTCCTGGCAATGGTGTGTTTCCTTACTCCATAAAGTACGTTGGAATTGTCTTCCACATAGCTAGCACCCACAATACTGTTTCCAGATAACTTGGATTTAGATTGATACACAAAGCATGTGCCCAGTATAGAAATTTGTCTGAAAATATGCAATATGCAACCAAACAGCGTGTCAATCAATCCTGCCTGTGCTACACATGAAATGCTGTTCGCTGTTGAAAGAAGTATCCATAAAGACAGCATGCCATCAATTGGGTCTTAGCTTCCTGGGATTCACTTTCAGAAGAATTGATAAAGAGTTCTTTTCTCACTGGCTCCCCAATAACATCAATGGCTCCAAGGATATTCTTATAAGAGACTGTCCAAGGCCAAGGGAAGATGAAGAGGATGAGAGCAATATAGATGAGGATCTGTTTGCTGACCTAGAGGATGAAGTGTGCGTTTGCCTGTGAACTTGTGGAACTGCAGTCAAAGTTTGTGCTCCTATACAAACTTTATTTTAGCCTTTTGCTAGCCAAACTTCTTTTTTTGTGCTAAACAAACATTTTTTGCTAGCTTCGACTTGTTTATTTCCAACAAAAGCACTTTGTAAGGCATTTAGAATTCTTGGACTGAAATACTAATACAAGCGCCCGCTGTACGTAGCAAGCACCCACCCATCCAATTTTAGGGAGGAAAGGCATGTGCCCATGAGAGCTTGCAACGTACTATACGGCAAACCTAATGTATAAAGATCTTTCTCAATATTCATTTGATTGAACATTTGCATTAAATTTTAATTACGATTTATTGTGCCTCTTCAAAAACATATGGATATGGATTTCCTCCCAGCTGCACTCCTTCCTTTCTCTTCCTAAATCCTACATATATTTGTTGCTTGAATGCCTTGGCCATGCAGAGTCAGAAGCCATTGTTTTTGTTGTGCTGAAAACCATTTCAGGAACACTAAGATGATGCTCGGCAGGCAGGCAGGCAGGCAGGCACTGTACTGGAGACTTGGACACAGGCTGATGACTAAAGCTGTACTGGGAACTAGGATAGGCAGTGGACCAATGATCCGTGGACACAAGCTGATGACTGATGCTTACTGGAGGCTAGGCTCGGCAGTAGACTGATGACATTTGGACATAAAGCTAATGACTGACACTAGCTGTAGGAGGATACCTGGTTAAGGAGGACTCCAGGTTATATAATTGGTATACCTTCCATATGCACAGAGATGGTGTAGGTGATTGAAGTTTCCTTGCAATGACTCATAATTTAGTATTCAATTTAGTACATTTTTAGTCTCTTTGGTTTTATCCATAGTAGTCATGGTAACCTATCACATCATCACAACAGTGGATTTTTCTTGTAGTTGGTGGGATCAGCAGCATATATTTCAAGAAACCCTGTGTTGAATAATGGGAGAAACTGAGCTTATTGATTGAGAGAAGCAAAAGCGAATTGTGCATTGAGGAGCTCCTGAGGTAACTTCAATAGTAGAAGAAGTAATGCCTTTGCGAGCAATACAGTAAAGATGGCCCGAAATATATTCCTTAAAATGACTGGAGCAGACCGCAAGAACGCAAACTCTGGCCAATAAAATGTATGTGGTAGGAGTCAAATGCTTTTGACAGGTCAAAGGTGATGCATACTAACCTTATCTCGCTGTTTATTCAATCTGACCTGAAACTTAACTGCTTAATGAATACCGTGTAGCGGGAAATTTTCGGCAGTTGCATATTTTCTGTTGTTTCATCCAGTCCAAACTGGACAAATGTTTGAACTAAGTGCTTTAAGAATAGTTCAAAGTTGATTGGATCTGTGATTATTTGGTTATATGGTAATGATCTGTTGTTTATCAAGTTATTCTCTTAGTTTATTTCATTTGGTGAATCTTTTTTCAAGGCTTTAATGTATAAGTGCGAGCTGTTTATTTCTCAATAAGTACTGGTCCAACTCTAGATGCTAGGTGTGGTGTTGCTTCTTCAGCTCTTCCATTGATTCCACCATTATCATTCGTCTCTTGCTTTGATTCCACTAGGGAGCTGAGGGACAGGATATCTTTCCAGCAACTAAAATTCAGGGTTCTGTTCTACATCTCAACAGCCTTCATCTGATATGTGATTGTTAGGTGTGTTTTTTTTTTTATAATTAATTAATTATTTTTATTATTACCGTTCCAATAATGTGGTATGGGTAGTACAGGTTGTTCATGTGTTTGTGCAATAGCCACTTTTACTTCCTTCCCATTTCTTTCAATGATATCTACCTGTATGTGGTTTATTGCTAAGCAACCAGAATTCACTATTATGTTCCTCAACTCATTAGTTGTCATCTCGTATATGGTTGCTGGTATTTTTCTTAGTCCCCTTTTTCTCTGTCCGTATTGCTTTATTGAAATATAAAATAAAAATAAGTAGAAGGTAGTGACAATTCTTCCGTCAAGTCAACAGTGGGAGGGATAAGCTTATGATTCTTGATGGTTATTCCATTTTGAATTATAATGCATGTTCCTTTTAACAGTATTTGTTGTGTGGTTAAATATATTGGCTGTGAATAAGGAGTTTATATTCCGCTCTACATTGTTCTGGATATATCTACACACACCACTGTAGTTTTGAACTAGATCATGACTGATTAACTTTCCTATTCCTTCCCTTCCTTAATGGTCAGCACATTTGGATATTGTCACATGCACGGACGTTTACTAAGTTCCTATAATTCATCCGTGCTACTTCACTAATTTTTAGGTTTCTTCTAATCACTATCCCTTCCTTGACTAAGAGTACATGTTGATTGATATGACAATGGTCTTCATCTGGTGTTAGGCATCATTTAATTTAACTCATTAGGGCCAATAGCAGATGAATCAGCACATGTGAGTTTCACGCAAGAATTGCAGATATATCAGCACATGGAGCATAGTTTGGTAGCCAATAGAAGAAAAAAAATCGCTCAGTCTTCTATGCTGAAGTTTGACTCAAGCTGTTTGCTAGCCAGACAGCATCTAATCCTGTACTACCTGAAAAACAACCAATTTGCTGGTAGGCAAGGTTTACCATGGCATGCATCATCGTCTTCAAAAGGCATAAAATGAGTAACAGCTTATAGCTCTGGTTAAAATGCAGCAATTGATTTCAGATATAGCATGGATTGCATCCTAGAGATTTGAAGATTGCTGTAGCTAGCTAAAGGCTAAAGTGTCAGATGTTTTTTAAATTTTTTATAGAAGTTGCTATGTGAAGACTAAAATGAACCGCCATCATTAGCCCATAATAGTGAGCTATAAACACAAACAAGTAACAGTTTATAGCTCACTATTATGGGCTAATGATGGCGGCTCATTTTAGTCTTCATCTAGCAAGCTACATAGCTAAGTTCTTACCGATAGAAATCTTCAGCAATGAGAAGAAAACTCCCTTGGATCTTCTTTTACTTCATCACTTGAATTTAAAAAAATATAATGCATGCGTACATGTGTGTCTTGTTACTTTAATTTTCGGTCCTTAAGAGTTTTGATGTACAGAGAACCACTATAAATAGTTTTATGTGTCCGTGTGTTTAGGTGGAAGCAATGGTGAGAGGATATGGGGTTGGCAAGAAGAGCCAAAAGCACCATCTGCATGAGGTGAAGGTGAGAGATCTAATCTTATATGTAACGGCACATCAACTCTCCAGGGCTAACACTACTAGGTATGTTCATCTTGGACCTCTTGAATAAGGAAGACCTTGATGAGTGTAATGTTGGTAATTTGGAGGTGCCTGATCGTTGTTGCTCATCCAGTCAGTTGTATTGTGGTGATGGTTATTGTGGAGATGGTGCATGCTTGGTCTATGATCAAACGAGGGATGATGAGGCCGAGTCCTCTGAGCAAGACATGTAAGTATATTAGTGATTTTTTTTCTTCAACATAGTGCATGTTTGAAAGTTGTTTTGCCGGTTGCCCTGTGGGGTACACAGCTGTAGCATTGGAACAACTTCAAAGCGTGCAGCTGCCAATTATGAAGAAAAGCTTTCTCTGATGATGAAGATGAATATTTGTGTAAGTTTTAACAACAGAAACTGTAACTCTCTGGCCATGTTTTGTGGTGGGATTCCCTTATATTCTGTAGTCTGTGATGACTGTGACAAGAAGTATCACGGTGATTGTCCTGTGCATGGTCCACTCTCTGAGCTGGATCTTACAGCAGGCTATGATCAGGCCTCCTTCACCTCTACACAATTACATGTACCTGCACAACTTACTGTCAGACTCTCGGGGATCCCTGGGGCTGGAGTAGGAATCTTTGCTGTCTCTTTCATCAATAAAGGCATACGGGTCGGACCCTATGAAGGCAGGAAAGTGTCCCAGGAAAATGTAGGGGATATTCACAACATGGCCTATACTTGGCAGGTGAGTGGATTGTCAGTCAGTGTTCATTGCATTGCCCAACACTCTTATGGCTGAGGTAGGTTGACGCTTGACGGGTTCAGATCTAATTATTATATGTTGTCAGTTCATTACATTGCCCAACACTCTTATGGTTGAGGTAGGTTGATACTTGACGGGCTCAGATCTAACTATTATATGGCTACGTGCATGGTAGCATCTAATATAATTGTCACTAGGTGAAATTAAGTGCAACTTGTTAGTTTGTTATCTTATTTTATTGTATTATTCACATGACCCAAGGATTTACAGTAATTACCGTTTGGAATCTTTTATCATTAGGTCTATGTGGTAAAGGGTCACCTAATTAGGTGTGATTTACATTGGCACATTCCTGTTTCTATTATTTTTTTAACCAGTCAATTAATTTGTTGTTGTTGTTGTAATACTTTTTTTAGTTTTTGTTTTACCGAGTCCTTCAAGATTATGGTAAACTGAACAGTAGCAAACAAGTTAGCAGAGATAGACCACTCGTATTAAACACTTTATCTAAACGGTATTTTCTTGATCTGTCTGACCATTGAACAGATCAGTATCCATGGCATGTCTAGCTCATGGGCAACTGTTGTGCCCTCGAATAGACCTTGTAAACCAAATCTGTGATTACTCTGCGCCCTTGATCTGTTTGCACCTTTCTAGATGTGTGGCATTACAAAAGTTAAGATAAGGTATCCTTTGTTGAAAGCCTGGAATGGTGGCAGCCAGTACAGCCAAAAATATTGCTCCGAAACAGCCAAACTAAATTAGGAAGGTCACTGACGACAACAATGATCGTTTTGCTAGTGATGTTAAGGCTGACCTTGAAGTGGATGTAGCAGTAATATATGAATAGCAGTAATATAGGATTATTAAACAATCTCAATACTAGCTATAGCCACTACTTTGTAGTCTTATATGCTCTAATTTTGTGCTAATCTTAAGAAGGCAACTGGCCCCATGATCTTTGTGCCAATACACCAGGCATGCCCTTGATTTGTCCACAGTTTCTACGGGAGTAAAATGAATTGTATGCATGCAGTCTAATCAAGGAAACACATTGTTAATTTTTTTAATTTTTTTTTTTAAAAACTCGACAATCTAGTCAGCAATTAACATACCTAGTTACTTTGGTGTTGGAGTCAGCCAAGGATCAGCTACTACCTCCTTCAAGAATTTGGGTAGAGTTGCACATTAGAACTTTAGAACAAACTAAACATTGGTGTTATTCTTTACTATGTAATACATAAACATGAAGTTACTGGATTTTGCTTATTTGATGTAGATTATTTATCAGGAAATAATTGACCGCTCACTGCATGGAGTATAGCATAGCTTCAGTCATTTCTTCAGGTATGAAGGTCATTTACCAATTTCTAATTGTAGTAGCTCACGAGCTAACTTGATTGCGTCATCAACGATAGCCTTACCATGCCTTTTTTCTGAAATCTAGAAATAGATTAGTTGTAGAGGTGCATTGGAAAATTTGGAGTCCTGTGGTACTGAAAGTTCTATGCATGGATCTTTTGTACACAAGGAATGCTAGGGGATAAATGATACACAGATCCTTGAGGATGAAATTTCAAGTTTTTTTCTTACTATCAATGTTTTTTTAGTCTGCCAATTTGCTTCCTTAGTGAAGGATAATCTAGCATCGGTAGTTTTGGAGCAAATATCGGCTGAAGTTGCCATTTACAATGATAATTTTTGGTTGCCTAGTTATGAGCTTAAATTTTTTGGGATGATTTGTCACCTGCCTGTTTGAAAATAATCAAATTTCGAATTTTTTCTTGACTCAAGCCAAGCCATCATCATCGAATACCACATCCTGAGAGAACTCATGAGCCATCTCACTCTATACTCATAAAACTTCCCTCATCTGGTTGCCCCAATCTGGACATTTCTGAACACATATTAATATATTTGTATATATATTTTCCCTTAAATTTTTTATATACCTTGCAACTTTCCGAACAGAAAGGCATGAAATATGCATAATTTGTTGTGATCATTTTGGAAGAAACAAAAGTGGGGTTTATTTCCAGATACGACCAATTCTGTGTTCAGGGCAGTGCCCAGTCCCACGTTGCCTGAATAAGGGGTAGTTGAGTGTGTAATTATTAGATGACACATATCCTATGAATGCAATTCTGATTGGGTAAATAACTTATATCATATGGTAATGGTACTCATCGCTGGATATATTTACGAGATATTTCTAGTATGATCTCGACCACATGCAAATTATTGTTATGAATTTTTGTGTGGCAGCAAGTTTGCTCCCTCAAAATACCTGCTATACATCATGCAAATTGTCTATCATTGTAACTCTATTTTTGCTAATATCTTTCAGGTCAGGCGTAATGGGGTTAATGCATATTTGATCGACGGACATGACATCTCCAACTCGAATTGGATGAGATTTGTTAACTGTGCCAGACATGAAGATGAGAAAAATGTACTAGCACACTAGTACCGTGGCAACATCTATTACCGCACAGTTAAAACCATATACCCTGAGTCTGAGCTCCTTGTCTGGTATGGGGGAAAAGTTGCCAAGGAGTTGGATTTGGAAACTGAAGGTTCGATTTCATATTGTTGACTCATTTATAGCATGATTTGGTTTTTGATTACAGCCTGGCCTGCTAATTTCTATTGCCGAGGCTGTGGAGGATCCTTCTCCGAAAAAAGATCATTTTGTATCCACCTGAAGCACAGCTCAAAGTGTGGTATTGTTCATCCTCAAACCTTTACTTTTCTAAAATGCCATCAACAATTCACCCAACTTGAGTTATTACAGCAACATATTAGAACGCATGGAAACCTTGTTCAAGGCAAACAATGTTCCTATTGTGAAAAGAGTTTTAGCCAACATTGCAGACTAAAAGAACACACCAGGACTCATATAGGAGACAAGCCATACAAGTGTGAGCATTGTGGAAAATACTTCAGTGCATATAGCGTACTACAGATGCACACCCAGACATATACAGGAGACAAGCCATATAAGTGTGTGCACTGCGGAAAATGTTTCTGTCCGCACAGCAATTTAAAGGTGCACCTCAGGATACATACAGGGGACAAGCCATACACGTGTGAGCACTGTACAAAATATTTCTGTCAGCACGGCACCTTAATATTGCACCTCAGGACCCATACAGGAGACAAGCCATACAGGTGTGAGCACTGTAGAAAATGTTTCTGTCAGCACGGCAAATTAAAGTTGCATCTCAGGACACACACAGGAGACAAGCTATACAAGTGTGAGTACTGTGGAAAATGTTTCTGTCAGCACAGCAATTTAAAGATACACCTCAGGACACACACAGGGGACAAGCCATACAAGTGTGAGCACTGTGGAGAATGTTTCAGTGGGAATAGCAGATTACAAAATCATATCCGGACTCATACAGGAGACGAAGGCATACAAGTGTGAGCACTGTAGAAAATGTTTCCGTCAGCACGGCTAATTAAAGTTGCACCTCTGGCATAAATTGTGACAACACTGGGAAATGTTTCACTGGCGCTGCGTATGGAGACTCATCAAGATGCATACTGTTGACATTATATAAGTGTGTAGACATTGAATATCTGCTTATGATATGTATATATGTGTGAATTTCAAACTAAAATAAATTCTTAAAGTTTTATCTCCAAGAAATTTTTTTCCAGTCCTCAGCAATTTCATTACCACTAATGTTGGCGGGGATATGCGAGATTAGTTACTGACTTACAGTGAAAGTATTATTGGTAAGATGATTCATATACAAGAGCTGAAATCTGCCATAATGGACTGTTCAAACATGATTGTAAACAAAACTACAAAATAAACATCTCGTTAAGGGTTTTTCTCATCAAAATGAGCCGCATATAGCTAAACGAAACTTTTCTGGTGTTTTGAAGCATTTTTACGGAAATTTACAAAAAGACATCTTTTAGGACAAAAAATCTTTTTTCTCACCAAAATGAGCTACATACAGCTAAACTAAGCATTTTTGGTGTTTGGAAGCATTTTTGCGGAAATCGACAAAAAACATCTCTTTTAGGTCAGAAAAGTGTTTTACTCATCAAAATGAGCCACACACCGCTAAATTAAGCCTTTCTTGTGTTTTGAAATATTGCTTAAATTAACAAAAAAACATCTCTTCGTTCAAAAAAATGTTTTTCTCACCAAAATAATCTACATACAGCTCAACTAATTTTTCCTGGAGTTTTGAAGCATTTTTAAGGAAATTGAAAAAAACATCTCTAAGGACAAAAAAGAGTTTTTCTCACCAAAATGAGCCATATATAGCAAAAACAAACTTTTCTGGAGTTTTGAAGTATTTTCAAAAAAATTGACAAAAAAACCCTCTTTTCGGTCAAAAAAGAGTTTTTCTCATCAAAATGAGTCAAACACAGCTATATTAAGCCTTCTTGTGTTTTAAAGCATTGCTTACATTGACAAAAAACATCTCTTCGTTCAAAAAAATGTTTTTCTCACCAAAAGAAGCCACGTACAGCTCAACTAAGTTTTCCTGGAGTTTTTAAGCATTTTTAAGAAAATTGAATCCTACTTAAAATCCTAGTTTATTATTTAATTTGTAAGATCGAGCTCGATTAGATTTGAACCTGGCCTGGGTTCAACCCTATTGGCATGGGGCAAACTGAGTCCTACAGGAAAGGAGGGATGTGGGGGGAGCAGGGGTAATTTTTTCAGTAATTGTTTTATTTTTTATTATCAAAATGAGCCACATACAGCTAAACTGCTTTTCAGGTATTTTGAAACATCTCAAGGACAAAAAAGTGTTTTTCTATCAAAATCAGCCACATACAGCTAAACTAAACTTCTCTGGTGTTTTGAAGCATTTTTGCCGAAATCGACCAAAAAAACATCTCTTTTCGGTCAAAAAAGGGTTTTTCTATCAAAATGAGCCACCTACAGCTAAACTAAGCTTTTAAACTTGTTAAGGAAAACAAACGTTCTGAGTATTTCTGTGCTCCTTTCTGAGATAGTCACTTTTTTAAAAAGAGAAGTTTCCAGTGAATTAGCCCGAAAATGTTTCAAAACAACAGAAAATCATAGTTTTAGTTATATGTGGCTCACTTTGGGGAGAAAACGGTTTTTGTTAATATTTGTCCCCTTTTACTGGTTTGTTCAAAAACAATTGTTTAAACAAATCCAAATTTTCCTCTTTGTTTGCCCCTTTTCAAACTTGTTAAGAAAAAAAAAATTTCTGAGTATTTCTGTGCTCCTTTCGGAGATAGTCAATATTTTGAATAAAATCGCGTAATTTCTGTGATCCCGCCTCTTCTCAACACTATAACTCAGGGGGAGTTTACCGGGGGGGGGGGGGGGGGGGGGGAAATGAATCCATACGATCACAGCTAAGGGCTTTAGACTACCCACACACCGAGTTTGGGGCGCGTCGGTCAAGGCGCCTTGGTGTTAAGGGGGGACCACACCATTTGTCCCCGAAACTCAGTTTTTTTTGTAGCTGTCATAACTTTTTTCCCCCTTTCTTCTGTGCAAATAATTTTTATACCAGCTTGTTGCTTATTGTGTGTGCTTTAAGATGATATAAAAAAAGTCTCTATAGGCATATTTTCTTAGTAGATATATCAAAACACGCAAGGGTTTCTAAAAAAAAAAAACGACCTAATTTGTGGCAAAGATAACTCAAAGGCGCCTTGACCGACGCGCCCCCAAATTGGTCTGAGGGTAGCTAAAGCACTTAGCTGTGATACTGACGAGTCAGAATTTTTTTCCTGAGTTCTAGTGTTGAAAAGAGGCGGACCGCGGAAATTTGCGCCAAATTTCCGCGGTCCGCCTCTTTTCAACACTAGAACTCAGGATTTGCCCCTTTACAAAGTTGTTAAGAAACACAAAATTTCTGGGTATTTCTGTGATCCTTTCAGAGATAGTCTCTTTTATGACTAAAAATAGATGTTTTCAATGAATTAGCCCGAAAATGCTTCAAAACAACAGGAAAGCATAATTTAGCTGTATGTGGCTTATTTTATGAAGAAAAAACTGTTTTTGTTAATAATTGTATCAATTTATTGCTTTGAACAAAAAGAGTTGTTTACACCAAATCAAAATTTTCCTCGGGCTTTTCTCCTTTCAAACTTGTTGAGAGAATTTATCTTTCTGATTATTTCTAAGCTTCTTTCTGAGAAAATCAATTTTTTTAATAAAAAAAGAATTTTTAAGTAAATTTTCTCAAAAATGCTTCAAAACAACAAAATGCATAGCTTAGCTGTATGTGGATCATTTTGAGGATAAAAACAGTTTTTGTTAATATATGTCCCCTTTTACTGGTTTGATCAAAAACAGTTGATTAAACAAATCCAAATTTTCCTCAGAATTTTTCCCTTTTAAAATTTTTAAGAAAAAAATTTCTGAGTATTTCTGTGCTCCTTGCTGAGGTAGTCACATTTTTAAATAAAAAGAGAAGTTTCCAGTGTATTAGCCCGAAAATGCTTCAAAACAACAGAAAATCATAGTTTAGCTGTATGTGGCTCAATTTGGGAAGAAAAACAGTTTTTGTTTATATTTATCCCATTTTTACTGCTTTAAACAAAAAGTGTTGTTTACAACAAATCCAAACTTTCTTCTGGATTTTCTCCATTTCAAATTTGTTGAGAAAAACAAACTTTCTAAGTTTTATGAGCTTCTTTCAGAGATATTCAACTTTTTGACTTAAAATAGAAGATTTCAGTGAATTTCCCCGAAAAAGCTTCAAAATAACATGAGAGCGTAGTTTAGCTGTATGTGTCTCATTTTGAGGAGAAAAACAGTTTTTGTTAATATTTGTCCCGATTTACTAGTTTGATCAAAAATAGTTATTTAAACAAATCCAAATTATCCTCTGGCTTTTCTCCTTTTCAAACATGTTGAGATAAGTAATCTTTCTGAGTATTTCAGAATATATTTTGAATTAAAAGAGAATTTTTCAGTGAATTTCCCCCAAAATGCTTCAAAACAACAGAAAAGTAGAGTTTAGCTGTATGTGTCTCATTTTGCGGAGAAATTTATTTTATTTTATATTTGTCAAGTTTTTACTGGTTTTATCAAAAACATTTGTTAAAACAAATCCAAATTTTCATCAGGATTTTCCCTTTTACAAACTTGTTAAGAAAAACAAATTTCTGACTGTTTCAGTGCTCCTTTCTGAGATAGTCAATTTTTGTCTAAAAAGAGAAGTTTAAGTGAATTAGTCCGAAATTGCTTCAAAACAAAAGAAAATCATAGTATAGCTGTATGTTGCTCACTTTGGCGAGAAAAACTGTTTTTGTTAATATTTGTCCCCTTTTACTGGTTTGTTCAAAAACCTTTATTTAAACAAATCCAAATTTTCCTATTAGTTTGCCCCTTTTCTAACTTGTTAAGAAAACAAACTTTCTGAGTATTTCTCTGCTCTTTTCTGAGATAGTCACTTTTTTTGAATAAAAAGAGAAGTTTACAGTGAATTAGCCCGAAAAAACTTCAAAACAACAGAAAAGCATAGTTTTGTGGTATGTGGCTCATTTTGAGGGAAAAAACAGTTTTGTTAATATTTGTCCCGTTTTACTGCTTTGAACAAAAAGGGTTGTTTACAACAAATCCAAATTTTCTTCTGCATTTGCGACTTTTCAAACTTGTTGAGAAAAACAAACTTTCCAAGTATTTCTGAGCTTCTTTCTGAGATAGTCACTTTTTTGACTAACAAGAGAATTTTTCAGTGAATTTTCCAGAAAATGCTGCAAAACAACAGGAAGGCGTAGTTTAGCTCTATGTTGGTCTTTTTGAGGAGAAAAACAGTTTGTTTTTTTTTGTCCCCTTTTACTGGTTTGTTCAAAAACAATTGTTTAAACAAATCCTTATTTTCCTCCTGGTTTTCCCCTTTTAAAAATTGTTAAGAAAAAAAAACTTTCTGGGTATTTCTGTGCTCCTTTCCGAGATAGTCATTTTTTGCATAAAAAGTTTACAGTGAATTAGCCCGAAAAGCTTCAAAACAACAGAAAAACATAGTTTGGCAGTATGTGGCTCATTTTGTGGAGAAAAACAATTTTTGTTAATATTTATCCCGTTTTAATGCTTTGAAAAAAAGGGTTGTTTTCATCAAATCCTAATTTTTTTCTGGATTTGCCGCTTTTCAAAATAGTTGATAAAAAAAAAAATTCTAAGTATTTCTGAGCTTTTTTCTGAGATATTCAGCTTCTTGACTAAAATAGAAGTTTTCAGTGAATTTCCCCGAAAATGCTTCAAAATAACAGGAAAGCATAGTTTAGCTGAATGTGGCTCATTTTGAGGAGAAAAACAATTTTTGTTAATATTTGTCCCCTTTTACTGGTTTGATCATAACAGTTGTTTAAAGAAATCCAAATTTTACTCAGGATTTGAGCCTTTTCAAACTTGTTAAGAAAAAAAAATTTCTGAGTATTTCTGTGCTCCTTTTTGACTAAAAAGAGAATTTTTCAATGAATTAGTCCAAAAATGCTTCAAAACAATAGGAAAGCATAATTTAGCTGTTTGTGGCTCATTTTGTGGAGAAAAACTGATTTTGTTAATAATTGTCCCATTTTACTGCTTTGAACATAAACATTTGTTTACACCAAATACAAATTTTTCTCTGACTTTTAACCTTTCCAAATTTGTTGAAAAAATTAATCTTTCTGAGTATTTTTGAGCTTCTTTCTGAGATAGTAATTTTTTTGGAATAAAAAGAAAAGTTTTTAGTGAATTTCCCCAAAAATGCTTTAAAACAACAGAAAAGCATGTGGCTCATTTTGAGGAGAAAAACATTTTTATTAATTTAATATTTCTCCTATTTTACAGGTTTGATCAAAAACATTTGTTTAAGCAAATCCAAATTTTCCTCAGGATTTGCCCTTTTTCAAACTTGTTAAGAAAAACAAACTTTCTGAGTGTTTCTGTGCTCCTTTCTGAGATAGTAACTTTTTTGACTAAAAGAGAAGTTTTCAGTGAATTATCTCGAAAATGCTTCAAAACAACAGGATAGCATATTGAGCGGTATGTGGCTCAATTTGAGGAGAAAAACAGTTTTTGTTAATATTTGTCCCCTTTTACTGGTTTGTTCAAAAACAGTTGTTTAAACAAATCCAAATTTTCCTCTTGGTTTACCCCATTCAAACTTGTTAAGAAAAACAAACTTTCTGAGTTTTTCTGTGCTCCTTTCGGAGGTAGTCACTTTTTGGACTAAAAAGAGAATTTTTCAATGAATTAACCCCAAATTGCTTAAAAACAACAGGAAAGCATATTTAGCTGTATGTGGCTAATTTTGTGGAGAAAAACTGTTTTTGTTAATAATTGTCTCATTTTACTGCTTTGAACAAAAAAAGATGTTTAAACAAATCCAAATTTTCCTCAGGATTTGCGTCTTTTCAAACTTGTTATGAAAAACAAACTTTCTAAGTATTTCTGTGCTCCTTTCGGAGATAGGCTATTTTTGGACTAAAAGGAGAAGTTTTCAATGAATTTGACCAAAAATGCTTCAAAACAACTGGAAAGCATAATTTATCTGTGTGGCTCATTTTGTGGAGAAAAACTTTTTTTTTGTTAATAATTGACCCATTTTACTGCTTTGAATGAAAACAGTTGTTTACACCAAATCCAAATTTTACTCTAGCTTTTCTCCTTTTCAAACTTGTTGAGAAAATTAATCTTTCTGAGTATTTCTCAGTTTCTTTCTGAGATATTCAATTTTTTGAATAAAAAGAAGTTTTCAGTGAATTTCCCCAAAAATGCTTCAAAAAAACAGAAAAGCATAGTTTAGCTGTATGTAGCTCAGTTTGAGGAGAAAAACTGTTTTGTTAATATTTGACCCATTTTACTGCTTTGAACAAAATGGTTGTGTACAACAAATCCAAAATTTTTCTGGATTTTCCCCTTTTCAAACTTGTTGAGGAAAGCAGTCTAATTATTTCTGAGCTTCTCTCTGAGATAGTCACTTTTTTGTCTAAAAAGAGATGTTTTCAGTGAATTTCCCCAAAACACTTCAAAATAACAGGAAAACATTGTTTAGCTGTATGTGGCTCATTTTGAGGAGAAAAAAAGTTTTTGTTAATATTTGACCCCTTTTACTGGTTTGATCAAAAAAGTTGTTTAAACAAATCCAAATTTTCCTCAGGATTTGAGCCTTTTTAAACTTGTTAAGAAAAAAAAATTTCTGAGTATTTCTGTGCCACTTTCGGAGATAGGCACTTTTTGGACAAAAAAGAGAAGTTTTCAATGAATTAGCCCTAAAATGCTTCAAAACAACAGGAGGGCATAATTTAGTTGTATGTGGCTCATTTTGTAGAGAAAAAATGTTTTTGTTAATAATTGTCCCATTTTAATGCTTTGAATAAAAATAGTTGTTTACACCAAATCCAAAATTTCCTTTGGCTTTTCTCCATTTCAAACTTGTTGAGAAAAGTAATCTTTCTGTGTATTTCTGTGCTGCTTTCGGAGAAAATCAATATTTTGAATAAAAAGAGAAGTTTTCAAAGAATTTCCCCAAAAATGCTTCAAAACAACAGAAGAGCATAGTTTAGCTGTATTTGGCTCAATTTGAGGAAAAAATAGTTTTTGTTAATATTTGTCTCCTTTTACTGGTTTGATCAAAAAAAGTTGATTAAACAAATCCAAATTTTCATCAGGATTTTCCCCTTTTAAACTTTTTAAGAAAAAAAACTTTCTGATTATTTCTGTGCTCCTTTCTGAGATAGTCACATTTTTGATTAAAAAGAAAAATTTCCAGTGAATTAGCCGAAAATGCTTCAAAACAAAAGAAAACATAGTTTGGCGGGAAGTGGCTCATTTCGAGGAAAAAAACAGCTTTTGTTAATATTTGTCCCATTTTACTGCTTTGAATAAAAAGGGTTGTTTACAACAATCCAAATTTTCTTCTGGATTTACCCGTTTCCAAACTTGTTGAGAAAAACAATCGGTCTAAATGTTTCTGAATTTCTTTCTCAGATAGACTTTTTTTGACTAAAAAGAGATGTTATAAGTGAATTTCTCCGAAAACGCTTCAAAACAACAGAAAAGCATAGTTTAGCTGTATGTGGCTAATTTTAAGGAGAAAAACTGTTTTTTTAAATATTTATCCCCTTTTACTGGTTTGATCAAAAAGTTTGTTTAAATTAATCCAAATTTTCCTCAGGATTTGCGCCATTTCAAACTTGTTAAGAAAAACAAACTTTCTGAGTATTTCTGTGCTCCTTTCTGAGATAGTCACTTTTTTTGCTTAAAAAGAGAAGTTTCCAGTGAATTAGCCTGGAAATGCTTCAAAACAATAGAAAATTATAGTTTAGCTGTATGTGGCTCATTTTGAGGAGAAAAACAGTTTTTGGTAATATTTGTCACCTTTTACTGGTTTGTTCAAAACCAGTTGTTTAAACAAATGCAAATTTTACTCAGGATTTGCTCCTTTTCAAACTTGTTAAGAAAAACAAATTTTCTGAGTATTTCAGTTCTCCTTTCTGCGATAGTCACTTTTTTGTCTAAAAAGAGAAGTTTTCATTGAATTTCCCCAAAAATGCTTCAAAACAACAGAGAAGCATAGTTTAGCTGTATGTGGCTCATTTTGACGAGAAAAATATTTTTTGTTTATATTTGTCCAGTTTAACTTCTTTGAACTAAAAGGGTTGTTTAAAACAAATCCTAATCTTCCTCTGGGTTGGCCCCTTTTCAAACTTGTTGAGAAAAACAAACTTTCTAAGAATTTCTGAGATTCTTTCTGAGATAGTCAACTTTTTTGACTAAAAAGAGAGGTTTTCAGTGAATTTCACCGAAAATGCTTAAAAAAAACAGGAAACATTATTTTAGCTGTATTTGGCTCACTTTTAGGAGAAAATCAGTTTTTTTAAATATTTGACCAGTTTTACTTCTTTGAACTAAAAGGGTTGTTTAAAACAAATCCTAATCTTCCTCTGGTTTTGCTCCTATTCAAACTTGTTGAGAAAAACAAACTTTCTAAGAATTTCTGAGATTCTTTCTGAGATAGTCACTTTTTTGACTAAAAAGAGAGGTTTTCAGTAAATTTCACCGAAAAAGCTTCAAAACACCAGGAAACATTGTTTTAGCTGTATCTGGCTCACTTTGAGGAGAAAAACAGTTTTTTAAAAATATTTGTCCCCTTTTACTGGTTTGATCAAAAAAAGTTGTTTAAACAAATCCAAATCGTCGTCTTCAAACATGTTAAGAAATACAAACTTTCTGAGTATTTCTGTGCTCCTTTCTGAGATAGTCATTTTTTGAATAAAAAGAGAAGTTTACAGTGAACTAGCCCAAATTTTTTTCAAAACAACAGAAAAGCATAGTTTGGCTGTATGTGGCTCATTTTATGGAGAAAAACTGGTTTTGTTAATATTTGTACCATTTTACTGCTTAGAACAAAAATGGTTGTTTACAACAAATCCAAATTTTCTTCTGGATTGGCCTCTTTTCAAACTTGTTGAGAAAAACAAACTTTCTAAGCATTTCTGAACATTTTTTTTGAGATAGTCACTTTTTTGAATAAAAAGAGAATTTTTCAGTTAATTTCCCCAGAAATGCTACAAAACAACATAAAAGCACAGTTTAGCTGTATGTGGTTCATTTTGAGGAGAAAAACAGTTTTTATTTATTTAATATTTGTCCTATTTTACTGGTTTGATCAAAAAAATTGGTTTAAACAAATCCAAATTTTCCTCAGGATTTGTCCCGTTTCAAACTTGTTAAGAAAATCAAAATTGCTGAGTGTTTCTGCGCTCCTTTCTGAGATAGTCACTTTTTTTGACTAAAAGAGAAGTTTTCAGTGAATTAGACCCAAAATGCTTCAAAACAACAGGATAGCATAGTTTAGCTGTATGTGGCTCACTTTGAGGAGAAAAACACTTTTTGTTAATATTTGTCCCCTTTTAGTGGTTTGATCAATACCAGAGGTCTAAACAAATCCAAATTTTTCTCAGGATTTGCCCCTTTTCAAACTTGTTAAGAAAAACAAATTTTCTGAATATTTCAGTGCTCCTTTCTGCGATAGTCACATTTTTGTCTAAAAAGAGAAATTTTCATTGAATTTCCCCCAAAATGCTTCAAAACAACAGAGAAGCATAGTTTAGCTGTACGTGGCTCATTTTGACGAGAAAATCAGTTTTTGTTTATATTTGTCCAGTTTTACTTCTTTGAACTAAAAGGGTTGTTTAAAACAAATCCTAATCTTCCTCTGGATTTCCTTCTTTTCAAACTTGTTGAGAAAAACAAACTTATTAAGAATTTCTGAGATTCTTTCTGAGATAGTCACTTTTTTGACTAAAAAGAGTGGTTTTCAGTGAATTTCCCCGAAAAAGCTTCAAAACAACAGGAAAGCATAGTTTAGCTCTATGTAGCTCATTTTGAGGAGAAAAACAGTTTTTGTTAATTTAATATTTACCCATTTTTACTGGTTTGATCAAAAAAAGTTGTTTGAACAAACCCAAATTTACCTCAGGATTTTCCCCTTTTCAAACTTGTTAAGAAAAACAACCTTTCTGAGTATTTCTGTGCTCCTTTCTGAGATGGTCACCTTTTTAACTAAAAGAGAAGTTTTCAGTGAATTAGCCCAAAAATGCTTCAAAACAACAGAGAATCATAGTTTAGCTGTATGTGACTCACTTATGGGAGAAAAACAGTTTTTGTTAATATTTGTCCCCTTTTATTGGTTTGTTCAAAAACACTTGTTTAAACAAATCTAAAATTTTCCATTTGTTTTGCCCCTTTTCAAACTTGTTAAGAATAACAAACTTTCTGAGTATTTCTGTGCTCCTTTTTGAATAAAAAGAGAAATTTTCAGTGAATTAGTCCGAAAATGCTTCAAACAACAGAAAATCATAGTTTATCTGTATGTGGCTCATTTTGAGGAGAAAAACAGTTTATGTTAATATTTGTCCCATTTTACTGGTTTTATCAAAAAAAGTTGTTAAAACAAATCCAAATTTTCATCAGGATTTATCCCTTTTCAAAATTGTTAAGAAAAACAAACTTTCTGTGTATTTCAGTGCTCCTTTCTGAGATAGTCACTTTTTTGACTAAAAAGTGAAGTTTTCAGTGAATTTCTCCAAATTGCTTCAAAACAACAGAGAAGCATAGTTTAGCTGTATGTGGTTCACTTTGAGGAGAAAAACAGTTTTTGTTTATATTTGTCCAGTTTTACTGCTTTGAACAAAAAGGGTTGTTTACAACAAATCTTAACTTTCTTCTAGATTGGCTCCTTTTCAAACTTGTTGAGAAAAAAAAATTATCTGATTATTTCTGAGCATCTTTCTCTGATAGTTTTTTTTGACCAAAAAGAGAAGTTTTCAGTGAAATATCCCGAAAATGCTTCAAAATAACAGGAAAGCATAGTCTAGCTGTATGTAGCTCATTTTGAGGAGAAAAATAGTTTTTGTTAATATTTGTGCCCTTTTACTGGTTTGATCAAAAACTGTAAATTTTCCTCTTGATTTGCCCATATTCAAATTTGTTAAGAAAAACAAACTTTCTGAGTATTTCTGTGATCCTTTCTGAGATTGTCATTTTTTGACTAAAAAGAGTAGTTTAGTGAATTATCCCAAAAAAGCTTCAAAGCAACAGAAAATCATAGTTTAGCTGTATGTGGCTCACTTTGTGGAGAAAAACAGTGTTTGTTAATATTTGTCCACCTTTACTGGTTTGTTCAAAAAAAAAAAGTTTAAACAAATCCAAATTTTCCTCTCGGTTTGCCCCTTTTCAAACTTGTTAAGAAAAACAAACTTTCTGAGTATTTCTGTGCTCATTTCGGAGATAGTCACTTATTGGAATAAAAAGAGAAGTTATTAATGAATTAGCCTGAAAATGCTTAAAAACAACTGGAAAGCATAATTTAGCTGATGTGGCTCATTTTGTGGAGAAACTTTTTTTTTGTTAATAATTGTCCCATTTTACTGCTTTGAACAAAAACAGTTGTTTACACCAAATCCAAATTTTCCTCTGGCTTTTCCATTTTCAAAATTGTTGGAAAAGTTATCTTTCTGAGTATTTCTAAGCTTCTTTCTGGGATAGTCAATTTTTTTAATAAAAAGAGAAGCTTTCAGTGAATTTCTACAAAAATTCTTCAAAACAACAGAAAAGCATAGTTTGGCGGTATGTAGCTCATTTTGAGGAGAAAAACTTTTTTTGGTTAATAATTGTCCCATTTTACAGCTTTGAACAAAAATAGTTGTTTACACCAAATCCAAATTTTTCTCTGGCTTTTCTCCTTTTCAAACTTGTTGAGAAAATTATTCTTTCTATGCATTTTTGAGCTTCTTTCTGAGATAGTAATTTTCTGACTAAAAAGATAAGTTTTCAGTAAATTAGCCCGAAATTCCTTCAAACAACAGAAAATCATAGTTTAGCTGTATGTGGCTCATTTTGAGGAGAAAAACTGTTTTTGTTAATATTTGTCCCATTTTACTAGTTTTATCAAAAAAAGTTGTTAAAACAAATCCAAATTTTCCACAGGATTTGCCCCTTTTCAAACTTGTTAAGAATAACAAACTTTCTGAGTTTTTCAGTGCTCCTTTCTAAGATAGTCACTTTTTGACAAAAAAGAGAAGTTTTCAGTGAATTTTTCCAAAATGTTTCAAAACAAGAGAGAAGCATAGTTTAGCTGTATGTGGCTCACTTTGATGAGAAAAACAGTTTTTATTTGTATTTGTCCAGTTTTATTGCTTTGAACAAAAAAGGGTTGTTTACAACAAATCCTAATTTTCTTCTCGATTTGCTCCTTTTCAAACTTGTTGAGAAAAACAAACTCTTTGAACATTTCTGAGCATCTCTCTGTGATAGTTTTTTTTGGCTAAAATGAGAAGTTTTCAGTGAAATTCCCCGAAAATGCTTCAGAATAACAGGAAAACATAGTTTAGCTGATGTGGCTCATTTTGAGGAGAAAAAAAGTTTTTGTTAATATTTGTCCCCTTTTCCTGGTTTGATCAAAAAGAGTAAATTTTCCTCTTGGTTTACCCATATTCAAATTTGTTAACAAAAACAAACTTTCTGAGTATTACTGAGCTTCTTTCAAAGATAGTCACTTTTTTTACTAAAAAGAGAAGTTTTCAGTGAATTAGCCAGAAAATACTTCAAAACAACAGAAAAGCATAGTTTGGTGGTATGTGGTTCATTTTGAGGAGAAAAACAGTTTTTGTTATTATTTGTCCCGTTTTACTGCTTTGAACAAAAAGGTTTGTTTACAACAAATTCAATTTTCCTCTGGATTTGACCCTTCCCAAACTTGTTGAAAAAACAAATTTATAAGTATTTCTGAGTTTTTTCTGAGAAAGTCAATTTTTTGAATAAATAGAGATGTTTTCAGTGAATTTCCCCAAAAATGCTACAAAACAACAGAAAAGCATAGTTTAGCTGCATGTGGCTTATTTTGAGAAGAAAAACAGTTTTTGTTAATATTTGTCCCGTTTTACTGCTTTGAACAAAAGTGTTGTTTAAACATATCCTAATTTTCCTCAGGATTTTCCCCTTTTCAAACTTGTTAAGAAAAACAAAACTTCTGAGTATTTCCGAGCTAGTTTCTAAGATAGTCACTTATTTGACTAAAAAGAAAAGTTTTCAGTGAATTTCACCGAAAATACTTCAAAACAACAGGAAAGCATAGTTAAGCTGTAGGTGGCTCACTCTGAGGAGAAAAACAATTTTTGTTAATATTTGTTCCCTTTTACTGGTTTGATAAAAAAAAGTTGTTTAAACAAATCCAAATTTTCCTCTTGGTTTTCCCCTATTCAATTTAGTTAAGAAAAACAAACTTTCTGAGTATTTCTGTGATCCTTTCTGTGATAATCACTTTTTGACTAAAAAGAGATGTTTTCAGTGAATTTCTCCGAAAAACTTCAAAAAAACAGGAAAGCATAGTTTAGCTGTATGTGGCTCATTTTGAGGAGAAAAACAGTTTTTGTTAATTTAATATCTGTTCCCTTTTACTGGTTTGATCAAAAAAAGTTGTTTAAACAAATCCAAATTTTCCTCCTGGTTTTCCCCTATTCAAATTTGTTAAGAAAAACAAACTTTCTGAGTATTTCTGTGATCCTTTCTGTGATAGTCACTTTTTTGACTAAAAAGAAGTTTTCAGTGAATTACCCCGAAAATGGTTCAAAACAAAAGAAAATCATAGTTTAGCTGTATGTGGCTCAATTAGGGAGAAAAAAAGTTTTTGTTAATATTTATCCACTTTTACTGGTTTGTTCAAAAACACTTGTTTAAACAAATCTAAATTTTCCATTTGGTTTGCCCCTTTTCAAACTTATTAAGAATAACAAACTTTCTGAGTATTTCTCTGCTCCTTTTTGAATAAAAAGAGAAGTTTTCAATGAATTAGCCCGAAAATGCTTCAAACAACAGAAAATCATAGTTTATCTGTATGTGGCTCATTTTGAGGAGAAAAACAGTTTTTGTTAATATTTGTCCCATTTTACTGGTTTTATCTAAAAAAGTTGTTAAAACAAATCCAATTTTTCTTCAGGATTTATCCCTTTTCAAACTTGTTAAGAAACCAAACTTTCTGAGTATTTCAGTGCTCCTTTCTGAGATATTTTGACTAAAAAGAGAAGTTTTCAGTGAATTTCTCCAAAATGCTTCAAAACAACAGAGAAGCATAGTTTAGCTGTATGTGGTTCACTTTGAGGAGAAAAACAGTTTTTGTTTATATTTGTCCAGTTTTACTGCTTTGAACAAAAAGGGTTGTTTACAACAAATCTTAACTTTCTTCTAGATTGGCTCCTTTTCAAACTTGTTGAGAAAAAAAAATTATCTGATTATTTCTGAGCATCTTTCTCTGATAGTTTTTTTTGACCAAAAAGAGAAGTTTTCAGTGAAATATCCCGAAAATGCTTCAAAATAACAGGAAAGCATAGTCTAGCTGTATGTAGCTCATTTTGAGGAGAAAAACAGTTTTTGTTAATATTTGTGCCCTTTTACTGGTTTGATCAAAAACTGTAAATTTTCCTCTTGATTTGCCCATATTCAAATTTGTTAAGAAAAACAAACTTTCTGAGTATTTCTGTGATCCTTTCTGAGATTGTCATTTTTTGACTAAAAAGAGTAGTTTAGTGAATTATCCCAAAAAAGCTTCAAAGCAACAGAAAATCATAGTTTAGCTGTATGTGGCTCACTTTGTGGAGAAAAACAGTGTTTGTTAATATTTGTCCACCTTTACTGGTTTGTTCAAAAAAAAAAAAGTTTAAACAAATCCAAATTTTCCTCTCGGTTTGCCCTTTTCAAACTTGTTAAGAAAAACAAACTTTCTGAGTATTTCTGTGCTCATTTCGGAGATAGTCACTTATTGGAATAAAAAGAGAAGTTATTAATGAATTAGCCTGAAAATGCTTAAAAACAACTGGAAAGCATAATTTAGCTGATGTGGCTCATTTTGTGGAGAAACTTTTTTTTTGTTAATAATTGTCCCATTTTACTGCTTTGAACAAAAACAGTTGTTTACACCAAATCCAAATTTTCCTCTGGCTTTTCCATTTTCAAAATTGTTGGAAAAGTTATCTTTCTGAGTATTTCTAAGCTTCTTTCTGGGATAGCAATTTTTTTAATAAAAAGAGAAGCTTTCAGTGAATTTCTACAAAAATTCTTCAAAACAACAGAAAAGCATAGTTTGGCGGTATGTAGCTCATTTTGAGGAGAAAAACTTTTTTTGGTTAATAATTGTCCCATTTTACAGCTTTGAACAAAAATAGTTGTTTACACCAAATCCAAATTTTTCTCTGGCTTTTCTCCTTTTCAAACTTGTTGAGAAAATTATTCTTTCTATGCATTTCTGAGCTTCTTTCTGAGATAGTAATTTTCTGACTAAAAAGATAAGTTTTCAGTAAATTAGCCCGAAATTCCTTCAAACAACAGAAAATCATAGTTTAGCTGTATGTGGCTCATTTTGAGGAGAAAAACTGTTTTTGTTAATATTTGTCCCATTTTACTAGTTTTATCAAAAAAAGTTGTTAAAACAAATCCAAATTTTCCACAGGATTTGCCCCTTTTCAAACTTGTTAAGAATAACAAACTTTCTGAGTTTTTCAGTGCTCCTTTCTAAGATAGTCACTTTTTGACAAAAAAGAGAAGTTTTCAGTGAATTTTTCCAAAATGTTTCAAAACAAGAGAGAAGCATAGTTTAGCTGTATGTGGCTCACTTTGATGAGAAAAACAGTTTTTATTTGTATTTGTCCAGTTTTATTGCTTTGAACAAAAAAGGGTTGTTTACAACAAATCCTAATTTTCTTCTCGATTTGCTCCTTTTCAAACTTGTTGAGAAAAACAAACTCTTTGAACATTTCTGAGCATCTCTCTGTGATAGTTTTTTTTGGCTAAAATGAGAAGTTTTCAGTGAAATTCCCCGAAAATGCTTCAGAATAACAGGAAAACATAGTTTAGCTGATGTGGCTCATTTTGAGGAGAAAAAAAGTTTTTGTTAATATTTGTCCCCTTTTCCTGGTTTGATCAAAAAGAGTAAATTTTCCTCTTGGTTTACCCATATTCAAATTTGTTAACAAAAACAAACTTTCTGAGTATTACTGAGCTTCTTTCAAAGATAGTCACTTTTTTTACTAAAAAGAGAAGTTTTCAGTGAATTAGCCAGAAAATACTTCAAAACAACAGAAAAGCATAGTTTGGTGGTATGTGGTTCATTTTGAGGAGAAAAACAGTTTTTGTTATTATTTGTCCCGTTTTACTGCTTTGAACAAAAAGGTTTGTTTACAACAAATTCAATTTTCCTCTGGATTTGACCCTTCCCAAACTTGTTGAAAAAACAAATTTATAAGTATTTCTGAGTTTTTTCTGAGAAAGTCAATTTTTTGAATAAATAGAGATGTTTTCAGTGAATTTCCCCAAAAATGCTACAAAACAACAGAAAAGCATAGTTTAGCTGCATGTGGCTTATTTTGAGAAGAAAAACAGTTTTTGTTAATATTTGTCCCGTTTTACTGCTTTGAACAAAAGTGTTGTTTAAACATATCCTAATTTTCCTCAGGATTTTCCCCTTTTCAAACTTGTTAAGAAAAACAAAACTTCTGAGTATTTCCGAGCTAGTTTCTAAGATAGTCACTTATTTGACTAAAAAGAAAAGTTTTCAGTGAATTTCACCGAAAATACTTCAAAACAACAGGAAAGCATAGTTAAGCTGTAGGTGGCTCACTCTGAGGAGAAAAACAATTTTTGTTAATATTTGTTCCCTTTTACTGGTTTGATAAAAAAAAGTTGTTTAAACAAATCCAAATTTTCCTCTTGGTTTTCCCCTATTCAATTTAGTTAAGAAAAACAAACTTTCTGAGTATTTCTGTGATCCTTTCTGTGATAATCACTTTTTGACTAAAAAGAGATGTTTTCAGTGAATTTCTCCGAAAAACTTCAAAAAAACAGGAAAGCATAGTTTAGCTGTATGTGGCTCATTTTGAGGAGAAAAACAGTTTTTGTTAATTTAATATCTGTTCCCTTTTACTGGTTTGATCAAAAAAAGTTGTTTAAACAAATCCAAATTTTCCTCCTGGTTTTCCCCTATTCAAATTTGTTAAGAAAAACAAACTTTCTGAGTATTTCTGTGATCCTTTCTGTGATAGTCACTTTTTTGACTAAAAAGAAGTTTTCAGTGAATTACCCCGAAAATGGTTCAAAACAAAAGAAAATCATAGTTTAGCTGTATGTGGCTCAATTAGGGAGAAAAAAAGTTTTTGTTAATATTTATCCACTTTTACTGGTTTGTTCAAAAACACTTGTTTAAACAAATCTAAATTTTCCATTTGGTTTGCCCCTTTTCAAACTTATTAAGAATAACAAACTTTCTGAGTATTTCTCTGCTCCTTTTTGAATAAAAAGAGAAGTTTTCAATGAATTAGCCCGAAAATGCTTCAAACAACAGAAAATCATAGTTTATCTGTATGTGGCTCATTTTGAGGAGAAAAACAGTTTTTGTTAATATTTGTCCCATTTTACTGGTTTTATCTAAAAAAGTTGTTAAAACAAATCCAATTTTTCTTCAGGATTTATCCCTTTTCAAACTTGTTAAGAAACCAAACTTTCTGAGTATTTCAGTGCTCCTTTCTGAGATATTTTGACTAAAAAGAGAAGTTTTCAGTGAATTTCTCCAAAATGCTTCAAAACAACAGAGAAGCATAGTTTAGCTGTATGTGGTTCACTTTGAGGAGAAAAACAGTTTTTGTTTATATTTGTCCAGTTTTACTGCTTTGAACAAAAAGGGTTGTTTACAACAAATCTTAACTTTCTTCTAGATTGGCTCCTTTTCAAACTTGTTGAGAAAAAAAAATTATCTGATTATTTCTGAGCATCTTTCTCTGATAGTTTTTTTTGACCAAAAAGAGAAGTTTTCAGTGAAATATCCCGAAAATGCTTCAAAATAACAGGAAAGCATAGTCTAGCTGTATGTAGCTCATTTTGAGGAGAAAAATAGTTTTTGTTAATATTTGTGCCCTTTTACTGGTTTGATCAAAAACTGTAAATTTTCCTCTTGATTTGCCCATATTCAAATTTGTTAAGAAAAACAAACTTTCTGAGTATTTCTGTGATCCTTTCTGAGATTGTCATTTTTTGACTAAAAAGAGTAGTTTAGTGAATTATCCCAAAAAAGCTTCAAAGCAACAGAAAATCATAGTTTAGCTGTATGTGGCTCACTTTGTGGAGAAAAACAGTGTTTGTTAATATTTGTCCACCTTTACTGGTTTGTTCAAAAAAAAAAAGTTTAAACAAATCCAAATTTTCCTCTCGGTTTGCCCTTTTCAAACTTGTTAAGAAAAACAAACTTTCTGAGTATTTCTGTGCTCATTTCGGAGATAGTCACTTATTGGAATAAAAAGAGAAGTTATTAATGAATTAGCCTGAAAATGCTTAAAAACAACTGGAAAGCATAATTTAGCTGATGTGGCTCATTTTGTGGAGAAACTTTTTTTTTGTTAATAATTGTCCCATTTTACTGCTTTGAACAAAAACAGTTGTTTACACCAAATCCAAATTTTCCTCTGGCTTTTCCATTTTCAAAATTGTTGGAAAAGTTATCTTTCTGAGTATTTCTAAGCTTCTTTCTGGGATAGCAATTTTTTTAATAAAAAGAGAAGCTTTCAGTGAATTTCTACAAAAATTCTTCAAAACAACAGAAAAGCATAGTTTGGCGGTATGTAGCTCATTTTGAGGAGAAAAACTTTTTTTGGTTAATAATTGTCCCATTTTACAGCTTTGAACAAAAATAGTTGTTTACACCAAATCCAAATTTTTCTCTGGCTTTTCTCCTTTTCAAACTTGTTGAGAAAATTATTCTTTCTATGCATTTCTGAGCTTCTTTCTGAGATAGTAATTTTCTGACTAAAAAGATAAGTTTTCAGTAAATTAGCCCGAAATTCCTTCAAACAACAGAAAATCATAGTTTAGCTGTATGTGGCTCATTTTGAGGAGAAAAACTGTTTTTGTTAATATTTGTCCCATTTTACTAGTTTTATCAAAAAAAGTTGTTAAAACAAATCCAAATTTTCCACAGGATTTGCCCCTTTTCAAACTTGTTAAGAATAACAAACTTTCTGAGTTTTTCAGTGCTCCTTTCTAAGATAGTCACTTTTTGACAAAAAAGAGAAGTTTTCAGTGAATTTTTCCAAAATGTTTCAAAACAAGAGAGAAGCATAGTTTAGCTGTATGTGGCTCACTTTGATGAGAAAAACAGTTTTTATTTGTATTTGTCCAGTTTTATTGCTTTGAACAAAAAAGGGTTGTTTACAACAAATCCTAATTTTCTTCTCGATTTGCTCCTTTTCAAACTTGTTGAGAAAAACAAACTCTTTGAACATTTCTGAGCATCTCTCTGTGATAGTTTTTTTTGGCTAAAA
Organism: Leptonemataceae bacterium; assembly: GCA_965261955.1. Taxonomy (GTDB): domain Bacteria; phylum Spirochaetota; class Leptospiria; order Leptospirales; family Leptonemataceae; genus JABAAI01. The sequence continues at coordinate 37,162 of CBDHEM010000011.1, read as the reverse complement.
TGAGAAGTTTTCAGTGAAATTCCCCGAAAATGCTTCAGAATAACAGGAAAACATAGTTTAGCTGATGTGGCTCATTTTGAGGAGAAAAAAAGTTTTTGTTAATATTTGTCCCCTTTTCCTGGTTTGATCAAAAAGAGTAAATTTTCCTCTTGGTTTACCCATATTCAAATTTGTTAACAAAAACAAACTTTCTGAGTATTACTGAGCTTCTTTCAAAGATAGTCACTTTTTTTACTAAAAAGAGAAGTTTTCAGTGAATTAGCCAGAAAATACTTCAAAACAACAGAAAAGCATAGTTTGGTGGTATGTGGTTCATTTTGAGGAGAAAAACAGTTTTTGTTATTATTTGTCCCGTTTTACTGCTTTGAACAAAAAGGTTTGTTTACAACAAATTCAATTTTCCTCTGGATTTGACCCTTCCCAAACTTGTTGAAAAAACAAATTTATAAGTATTTCTGAGTTTTTTCTGAGAAAGTCAATTTTTTGAATAAATAGAGATGTTTTCAGTGAATTTCCCCAAAAATGCTACAAAACAACAGAAAAGCATAGTTTAGCTGCATGTGGCTTATTTTGAGAAGAAAAACAGTTTTTGTTAATATTTGTCCCGTTTTACTGCTTTGAACAAAAGTGTTGTTTAAACATATCCTAATTTTCCTCAGGATTTTCCCCTTTTCAAACTTGTTAAGAAAAACAAAACTTCTGAGTATTTCCGAGCTAGTTTCTAAGATAGTCACTTATTTGACTAAAAAGAAAAGTTTTCAGTGAATTTCACCGAAAATACTTCAAAACAACAGGAAAGCATAGTTAAGCTGTAGGTGGCTCACTCTGAGGAGAAAAACAATTTTTGTTAATATTTGTTCCCTTTTACTGGTTTGATAAAAAAAAGTTGTTTAAACAAATCCAAATTTTCCTCTTGGTTTTCCCCTATTCAATTTAGTTAAGAAAAACAAACTTTCTGAGTATTTCTGTGATCCTTTCTGTGATAATCACTTTTTGACTAAAAAGAGATGTTTTCAGTGAATTTCTCCGAAAAACTTCAAAAAAACAGGAAAGCATAGTTTAGCTGTATGTGGCTCATTTTGAGGAGAAAAACAGTTTTTGTTAATTTAATATCTGTTCCCTTTTACTGGTTTGATCAAAAAAAGTTGTTTAAACAAATCCAAATTTTCCTCCTGGTTTTCCCCTATTCAAATTTGTTAAGAAAAACAAACTTTCTGAGTATTTCTGTGATCCTTTCTGTGATAGTCACTTTTTTGACTAAAAAGAAGTTTTCAGTGAATTACCCCGAAAATGGTTCAAAACAAAAGAAAATCATAGTTTAGCTGTATGTGGCTCAATTAGGGAGAAAAAAAGTTTTTGTTAATATTTATCCACTTTTACTGGTTTGTTCAAAAACACTTGTTTAAACAAATCTAAATTTTCCATTTGGTTTGCCCCTTTTCAAACTTATTAAGAATAACAAACTTTCTGAGTATTTCTCTGCTCCTTTTTGAATAAAAAGAGAAGTTTTCAATGAATTAGCCCGAAAATGCTTCAAACAACAGAAAATCATAGTTTATCTGTATGTGGCTCATTTTGAGGAGAAAAACAGTTTTTGTTAATATTTGTCCCATTTTACTGGTTTTATCTAAAAAAGTTGTTAAAACAAATCCAATTTTTCTTCAGGATTTATCCCTTTTCAAACTTGTTAAGAAACCAAACTTTCTGAGTATTTCAGTGCTCCTTTCTGAGATATTTTGACTAAAAAGAGAAGTTTTCAGTGAATTTCTCCAAAATGCTTCAAAACAACAGAGAAGCATAGTTTAGCTGTATGTGGTTCACTTTGAGGAGAAAAACAGTTTTTGTTTATATTTGTCCAGTTTTACTGCTTTGAACAAAAAGGGTTGTTTACAACAAATCTTAACTTTCTTCTAGATTGGCTCCTTTTCAAACTTGTTGAGAAAAAAAAATTATCTGATTATTTCTGAGCATCTTTCTCTGATAGTTTTTTTTGACCAAAAAGAGAAGTTTTCAGTGAAATATCCCGAAAATGCTTCAAAATAACAGGAAAGCATAGTCTAGCTGTATGTAGCTCATTTTGAGGAGAAAAATAGTTTTTGTTAATATTTGTGCCCTTTTACTGGTTTGATCAAAAACTGTAAATTTTCCTCTTGATTTGCCCATATTCAAATTTGTTAAGAAAAACAAACTTTCTGAGTATTTCTGTGATCCTTTCTGAGATTGTCATTTTTTGACTAAAAAGAGTAGTTTAGTGAATTATCCCAAAAAAGCTTCAAAGCAACAGAAAATCATAGTTTAGCTGTATGTGGCTCACTTTGTGGAGAAAAACAGTGTTTGTTAATATTTGTCCACCTTTACTGGTTTGTTCAAAAAAAAAAAGTTTAAACAAATCCAAATTTTCCTCTCGGTTTGCCCCTTTTCAAACTTGTTAAGAAAAACAAACTTTCTGAGTATTTCTGTGCTCATTTCGGAGATAGTCACTTATTGGAATAAAAAGAGAAGTTATTAATGAATTAGCCTGAAAATGCTTAAAAACAACTGGAAAGCATAATTTAGCTGATGTGGCTCATTTTGTGGAGAAACTTTTTTTTTGTTAATAATTGTCCCATTTTACTGCTTTGAACAAAAACAGTTGTTTACACCAAATCCAAATTTTCCTCTGGCTTTTCCATTTTCAAAATTGTTGGAAAAGTTATCTTTCTGAGTATTTCTAAGCTTCTTTCTGGGATAGTCAATTTTTTTAATAAAAAGAGAAGCTTTCAGTGAATTTCTACAAAAATTCTTCAAAACAACAGAAAAGCATAGTTTGGCGGTATGTAGCTCATTTTGAGGAGAAAAACTTTTTTTGGTTAATAATTGTCCCATTTTACAGCTTTGAACAAAAATAGTTGTTTACACCAAATCCAAATTTTTCTCTGGCTTTTCTCCTTTTCAAACTTGTTGAGAAAATTATTCTTTCTATGCATTTCTGAGCTTCTTTCTGAGATAGTAATTTTCTGACTAAAAAGATAAGTTTTCAGTAAATTAGCCCGAAATTCCTTCAAACAACAGAAAATCATAGTTTAGCTGTATGTGGCTCATTTTGAGGAGAAAAACTGTTTTTGTTAATATTTGTCCCATTTTACTAGTTTTATCAAAAAAAGTTGTTAAAACAAATCCAAATTTTCCACAGGATTTGCCCCTTTTCAAACTTGTTAAGAATAACAAACTTTCTGAGTTTTTCAGTGCTCCTTTCTAAGATAGTCACTTTTTGACAAAAAAGAGAAGTTTTCAGTGAATTTTTCCAAAATGTTTCAAAACAAGAGAGAAGCATAGTTTAGCTGTATGTGGCTCACTTTGATGAGAAAAACAATTTTTATTTGTATTTGTCCAGTTTTATTGCTTTGAACAAAAAGGGTTGTTTACAACAAATCCTAATTTTCTTCTCGATTTGCTCCTTTTCAAACTTGTTGAGAAAAACAAACTCTTTGAACATTTCTGAGCATCTCTCTGTGATAGTTTTTTTTGACTAAAATGAGAAGTTTTCAGTGAAATTCCCCGAAAATGCTTCAGAATAACAGGAAAACATAGTTTAGCTGATGTGGCTCATTTTGAGGAGAAAAAAAGTTTTTGTTAATATTTGTCCCCTTTTACTGGTTTGATCAAAAAGAGTAAATTTTCCTCTTGGTTTACCCATATTCAAATTTGTTAACAAAAACAAACTTTCTGAGTATTACTGAGCTTCTTTCAAAGATAGTCACTTTTTTTTACTAAAAAGAGAAGTTTTCAGTGAATTAGCCAGAAAATACTTCAAAACAACAGAAAAGCATAGTTTGGTGGTATGTGGTTCATTTTGAGGAGAAAAACAGTTTTTGTTATTATTTGTCCCGTTTTACTGCTTTGAACAAAAAGGTTTGTTTACAACAAATTCAATTTTCCTCTGGATTTGACCCTTCCCAAACTTGTTGAAAAAACAAATTTATAAGTATTTCTGAGTTTTTTCTGAGAAAGTCAATTTTTTGAATAAATAGAGAAGTTTTCAGTGAATTTCCCCCAAAATGCTACAAAACAACAGAAAAGCATAGTTTAGCTGCATGTGGCTTATTTTGAGAAGAAAAACAGTTTTTGTTAATATTTGTTCCCTTTTACTGCTTTGAACAAAAGTGTTGTTTAAACATATCCTAATTTTCCTCAGGATTTGCCCCTTTACAAACTGTTAAGAAAAACAAACTTTCTGAGTATTTCAGTGTTCCTTTCTGAGATAGTCTTTTTTTGGACTAAAAAGAGAAGTCTTCAGTGAATTAGCCCGAAAATGCTTCAAAACAACAGAAAACATAGTTTGGCGGTATGTGGCTCATTTTGAGGAGAGAAACAGTTTTTGTTAATATTTGTCCCCTTTTACTGGTTTTTTCAAAAACAATTGTTTAAACAAATCCAAATTTTCCTCTTGGTTTGCTTCTTTTCAAAATTGTTAAGAAAAACAAATTTTCTGAGTGTTTCTGTGCTCCTTTCTAAGGTAGTCACTTTTTTGAATAAAAAGAGAAGTTTACAGTGAATTAGCCCGAAAAAGTTTCAAAACAACAGAAAAGCATAGTTTGGCGGGAAGTGGGTCATTTTGAGGACAAAAACAGTTTTTGTTAATATTTGTCCAATTTTAATGCTTTGAACAAAAAGGGTAGTTTACAACAAATCCAAATTTTCTTCTGGTTTTGCCCCTTTTCAAATTTGTTGAGAAAAACAAACTTTCTAAGCATTTCTGAGCTCCTTTCTGAGATAGTCACTTTTTTAATAAGAAGAGAAGTTTTCAGTGAATTTCCCCAAATAAGCTTCAAAACAACAGGAAAGCATCGTTTAGCTGTATGTGACTTATTTTGAGGAGAAAAACAGTATTCGTTTATATTTGTCCCGTTTTACTGCTTTGTACAAAAAGGGTTGTTTACAACTAATTCAAATTTTCCTCTGGATTTCCCCCATTTCTAACTTGTTGAGAAAAACAAACTTTCCAAGTTTTTCTGAGCTTCTTTCTGAGAGAGTCATATTTTTGACTAAAAAGAGAGGTTTTCCGTGAATTTAACCAAAAAAGCTTCAAAATAATAGGAAAGCATAGTTTAGCTGTATGTGTCTCATTTTCAGGAGAAAAACAGTTTTTGAGGAGAAAAACATTTTTTGTTAATAGTTCTCCCATTTTACTGGTTTGATCAAAAACAGTTGTTTAAACAAATCCAAATTTTCCTCTTGGTTTGCCCCTCTTCAAACTTGTTAAGAAAAACAAACTTTCTGAGTATTTCTGTGATCCTTTCTGAGATAGTCATTTTTTGACTGAAAAGAGAAGTTTTCAGTGAATTAGCCCGAAAATGCTTCAAAACAACAGAAAAGCATAGTTTGGCAGTATGTTTCTTATTTTGGGGAGAAAAACAGGGTTTTTTTTATATTTGTCCCGTTAAATCCTAATTTTCCTCTGGATTTGCTCATTTTCAAACTTGTTTAGAAAAAAAAACTTTCTGATTATTTCTGATCTTCTTTCTCAGATAGTTTTTTTGGACTAAAAAGAGAAGTTTTCAGTGAAATTCCCCGAAAATGCTTCAAAACAACAGGAAAGCATAGTTTAGCTGTATGTGTCTCATTTTCAGGAGAAAAACGGTTTTTGTTAATATTTGTCCCCTTTTACTGGTTTGATAAAAAAAAAGTTGTTTAAACAAATCCAAATTTTCCTCTTAGTTTGCCCCTATTCAAATTTGTTAAAAAAAAAAATTTCTGAGTATTTCTGTTCTACTTTCTGAGATAGTCATTTTTTGACAAAAAAGAGAAGTTTTCAGTAAATTAGCCCGAAAATATTTCCAAAGAAAAGGAAAGCATAATTTAGCTGTATGTGGCTATTTTTGTGGAGAAAAACAGTTTTTGTTAATATTTGTCCCGATTTTCTGCTTTGTACAAATAGGGTTGTATACGACTAAGCCAAATATTCCACTGAATTTGCTCCTATTCCAAATGGTTGAGAAAAACAAACTTTCCAAGTATTTCTGAGCTTCTTTCTGAGTCATATTTTTGACCAAAAAGAGAATTTTTTTGTGAATTTACCCGAAAAAGCTTCAAAATAACAAGAAAGCATAGTTTAGCTGTATGTGGCTCACTTTGAGGAGAAAAACAGTTTTTGTTAATATTTGTCCCATTTTACTGGTTTGATCAAAAACATTTGTTTAAACAAATCCAAATTTTCCTCTTGGTTTGCCCCTGTTCAAATTTGTTAAGAAAAACAAATTTCTGAGTATTTCTGTGATCCTTTCCAAAAAAGTGAAGTTTTCAGTGAATTAGCCCGAAAATGCTTCAAAACAACAGAAAAGTATAGTTGGGTGGGAAGTGGCTCATTTTGAGGAGAAAAACAGTTTTTGTTAATATTTGTCACGTTTTACTGCTTTGAACAAAAAGGGTTGTTTACAACAAATCCTAACATTCCTCTGAATTTGCTCTTTTTCAAACTTGTTTAGAAAAACAAACTTTCTGATTATTTCTGATCTTCTGACTTAATTTTTTTTGGACTAAAAGACAAGTTTTAAATTCCACGAAAATGCTTCAAAACAACAGGAAAGCATAGTTTAGCTGTATGTGTCCATTTTGAGTAGAAAAACAGTTTTTATTAATATTTGTCTCGTTTTACTGGTTTGATCAAAAAAAGTTGTTTAAACAAATCCAACTTAACTTAACTCTCCGTACGTCTATGTTCCTAGCAAGAGCACACAAGCAAGACAGTACCCACCATTCTCTTGCCAACTGTAAGTCAAACAGCTCTACTTTTTCAAATACCGATTTCAAATACCGATGTAGAAAGCCACGACAATCTTTATGTGGAAACTTGTAATCAATATCAGGAGTGAAATGGTAAAATAGAAGTTTTACTTTTCATGTTCTGTTAATGAACGTCTTCTCTTGGCCAAGTAAGCTACATCTATATTGGGGGGACTATACCATTTACTACCGAAATTTGAACACATATTTGTAGCTATCATAACTTTTCTCCACTTTCTTTTGTGCTGATAATTTTGATACCAGCTTGTTGCTTATTGTGTGTGATTTAAGATTATATGTGAATTGTCTCCATAGGCATCTTTTCTTAGAAGATACATCTAAACATGCAAGGGTCGCTCAAAACATTGCACCTCTCAAATTGCAGCGCGGGTAATTCAAAGGTGCTTTGAGCTACAAACCCAAAATTTGTTTTGTGGCTTGCCTAAATGCTTAGCTGTGATATGACAGTTTTACGTGAAGCATTGCTGAGTTATGGTGATTAGAAGAGGTGGCGTCACAGATATTGCGTGGGTTTTTGCACAGTTGGAAATGAAGTGTCTCATAACTAATCAACACTTTACCGCGTTGTAAATATGGCTCTGTCATATCACACTTGGTATTTTAGGAAGCCACAAAATTTTGGGGTCTGTAGCTCAAGGCACCTTTGAATTATACGTGCTCCAATTTGGGATGTGCAATTTTTGAGTCACACTTGCGTTTTTGGATGTATCTTCTAAGAAAAGGTGCCGATAGAGACATTTCACAATCATTTAAAGCACACACAATAAGCAGCAAGCTGGTATCAAAAGTATCTGCACAGAATAAAGGGGGAAAAGATATGACAGCTACAAATATGTGTTCAAATTTCAGTAGTAATGGTATAGTCCCCCCATAGTCTACTGATAACTCTGGCTCTTGCTTAATACGAGGCTGCTTTGGGGATGGTGGAAGAGAATCAGTGCTCTGATCAGATTCTGAGTCAGATTGAAAGAGTGATATAATAGAGGAGGTGGCTGTGGTCTCACCTTCAGAGGTTGAGGGACTGGGTGATTCAGGGACTGTATTACTGTATGTGTACATGCAAATGTTTTGGTTCATATTTATTTTTGTTGTAGATATTATGAATATATTTTTATTGTCATCATCATTCAAGTTTATTTTAATACCTTGAGTTTGTAGGTGGTCTTGAAACTTTCTTAAAGAATCTATCCAGTGTTTGGGACACCTTTGATGTAAGCTTCTTAGCCAGCTGTTCCGCTCCATGTGTTTGCAATAGTAATAGCATAGATGTGGACAAATTGGAACAGCCACGCCCAATCCTTTTTACAATGACCTCTGAATTCGAAAGGTATGTGCTCGAAATTATGATGTGTAACTTTTGTTGAGATAGAAAGTCAAACTGCCTTATAAACAGCTTTTCTACAATCTTTGGCTGCAAAGAAAGCTACTAATCTATTAGTGTGGTAAGGTGTCATCAATAGTAAAAATTTATGGATAAACAATAATTTAACTAATTTTTTTGCCTATTTTTCTGAGAAAAAAAGGAGTGAGCAGTTTTCCCCTTTACCCCTTACCCCCTGGCTACGTCACTGATGTATTGTTGCTACTAACTGCACCCATGTACACAACATTGAGCATGACACATGTGCCAGTCATGCTGCCATTCTTGAGTACACCTTGGAACACCACATTACCAACTAAAAAATGAAATTAAAAAATTAGCACAGACCATGTTTTAGTTGCTCATGTTGACAATACCTATTTGGATCAACTACAGCCTTCTTCAAGGACTTGGTAACAGTTCCACGGGAGAACTCCATCAACCAACCAAGTTCAGCCTCATTTGGACTTTGTAATATTTTCTATGAAACAGTAAGTTCACAAACCAAACTGCAAAAGTGAGCATGCTTTATCCAATTCAAATACAATTTGAATGATTTTGGTATAATGAAACTAACCACTTTTCACCGTTTTGTTTGATCGAGAAATGGAGTATTTGTGGACATACTTTGGAACATTTGGATTCTTCTGGTACTTAAATTATGAAGAGTGGACCTATTGTAAGTTTGCAACGAAAAACAACAGAGAAACAGATTCTTGAAAAAGAATTTCAGGATTTTTCACGTTTCTAATTGTTTTTGTGCTGCCAGTTTACAACTTTAGCGAATGATTTAAGGCATACTTGGATTCTTTTGGAGCTATGTAATAGCAGCTGAAGCCACCACCTTGGAAGCTAAAAAGATAAGCTTTGGTTTTGGGAGGTTTTTGGTCGCCATTAAAAAAAGAAGGGTCAATCCAACATAGGAAGTAATAGGCTTAATTAACATGCTCACTGCAATATATACCACTACTGAGCTTAATTAATTAAAATGCTCACTGCAATATATACCACTACTGAACTAAATGAATTAACATGCTCACTGCAATATATATACTACTGAGCTTAATTAATTAATATACTCACTGCAATATATACTACTACTGAGCTTAATTAATTAACATGCTCACTGCAATATATACCACTACTAAGCTTAATTAATTAACATGCTCACTGCAATATATACCACTACTGATAAAAATTTCTATTTACTTGACACAGTTTCTATTTGTGAGAACATGTTTTGAATTTTATCATAAAATATGTCAATAATATCATGTCAGCACATTAAGTTAGATAGCATAAAAATGACTCTGAGTAATAATAATACACACTCTTAATTAACAATCATCAACTGATAATTTTTCAGTTCTCATGATATCTGAGAAGAGTCGCAGTTTTGTGATATGACTCCCACCTCCTTCCTGCATTGCCCATGGCGCCCAGGTGAGCATGCTCTTCATTGGCATAAATACCACTAGCTTCTAGATTCCCCATACTAGAGAGCATACATCATTTTATCAAAATAATATTTGGCGATGCATGCTTATATATATTACGTGTAGCTATATGTGGACAACAGGATCTGAGAAAAGTGGTTAATTGTATAGAAAATGACTTTCAAGTAGTACGTACTAACTCTCTGCCTCGCTCGGCTCTCAGGCTTTTAGAGAGTTTGTTTGGAATGGATTTACAAGCTGATTCAAGTTGATAATACTTGTTCTTTGAGCAGATACCAGTTTATTATTCTGTATAATTGACCACTTTTGTCAAACCCCATCACATATTTTCACTCAAATCACTCTTATTAGACCACAGATATCAAGAGATTAGTCACAGCACAGACACAGAGTGATTAGTCACAGCACAGACACACAGTAATTAGTCACAGCACAGATACTAAGAGATTAGTTACGGCACAGACACTAAGTGATTAGTCACAGCACAGACACAAAACACTAAGAGATTAGTCACAGCACAGACACAAAGTGATTAGTCATAGCACAGACACAAAGTGATTAGTCATAGCACTAAGCGATTAGTTACAGCACAGACACAGAGTGATTTGTCATAGCCAGACACAAAGTGATTAGTCATAGCATACACTAAGCGATTAGTCACAGCACAGACACAAAGTGATTAGTCATAGCACAGACACAAAGTGATTAGTCATAGCACAGACACAAAGTGATTAGTCATAGCATACACTAAGCGATTAGTCACAGCACAGACACAGAGTGATTTGTCATAGCCAGACACAAAGTGATTAGTCATAGCATACACTAAGCGATTAGTCACAGCACAGACACAAAGTGATTAGTCATAGCACAGACACAAAGTGATTAGTCATAGCATACACTAAGCGATTAGTCACAGCACAGACACAGAGTGATTTGTCATAGCCAGACACTAAGAGATTTGTTACAGCACAGACACAGAGTGATTAGTCTTTGAACAGAGGCATCTGTGCCTGCTGAGATATCACACCAGAAGTCACATAGACATACAACAAGCCTTTCCTCTTCTCCCCCTCTCATGTCTTGAGTTATGTCTCAAATTCTGTCTACCTTGAAGGAAGAAAAAACTCACAGGTTAGTAGAGAGTTTGTCCTTGGGAGGAAGTGTTGGGATTCCCAGTGACTGCTCATGTGAGACCACTTCACTATTGTCTATAATGATATTTTTTAGTAGCTCATCTGTGGAATCTGTCCTTTTCTTCATACTACTCTTCAGAGTACTATTTTTCTTATGCAACTTTCGTCCCAAATGTTCGGTTTTTGGCTGAAATTGCATTGCTGTAGTTGTAAACGTAGGTGGCATGTAGCCAGTGTTGTACACAGCATCGTCAAATAGCTCCGAATTAGACACGCTCTGTAGAGGTAATGGTGAAAATGCTGCTGGATACTTCTGTGAGTTGCCTCTGTCAAGGTGGTACTCATGCTCCTGTGGAGTGTCATCAGACATGGGCACTCTCCTGAAATGTGATATGATAGAAAAGGGAATATTTACAGGGGTAAATAATCACGGTGCTTGTGAATTAATACTGCACACGTTGAGATTTCAGAACAATCCTATACTCAAGTGATTTCACAATAAAATCTTCAGTTGAAACAATTTTGTTTATTTAAAGTTCCATGTAATTTTATGATGATGACCATCACAACTGTATAATTATATTACTCACTTTCCCTTTGATTGCTTTGATCTGGAGCACAAGAAGGTAAGAGTAAGAATAAGTATGATACTAGCCATGATGAGCAGTATGGCAATTGAGACTCCAACAATGATCCCAACTGAGGCGCCATCCACTGCAATAACAAGGGAGATGTTTTACATCAATGCATCAACAATAATATTTTTGTTCTCCCAACCTTCACTTAACTCTGTATGGCTGAAAATTACGATGAACAAGAGCACCACAATTATTTTTTATAAGTCATGTTACAAAGTTGCAGCAAGAGTCAATGGTGCCTTCTTAATACTTTTAGGGTAAGTGGTGTTGATATGCTAGATAGCCTAGGGACATTTAAATTAAACAAAGCACTTGAAATTGTAGTTCACTAGCATTCAGGGCAACACTATAATGGTAATTTTAACTTTTAGCTAGCTTGTCACTCGATCTTCCAAGCTCCAGTCACTTGATCTTCCAAGTTTTAGTCATTCGATCTCCCAAACTCCACTCACTCAATCTTCCAAGCTCCAGTCACTCGATCTTCCAAGCCTCAGTCACACGATCTTCCAAGCTTCAGTCACTTAATCTTCCAAGCTAGTATGGCAGGAATTTTTTTGGCCTCTGAGTCCTTCTTAGTTATATTCTACTGCCTTCAGGTACAGCTAGATAGTACATGACTACTCACTTCTTCTTTTTGTCTAAACTGCCAACTGCTACTGTAAACCTTGCCATGTCAGTTACTACAGTGTTATTCTAGTAAAGTATAGTTATATGCAGCCTTGCTAGCAATCAGTGCAAGTTAGATTACACTATCGAGCTCTAGTTTAACTTTTTGGTAATGGATACTGAATTGCATTCTTTGTGTGGATATATCTGCTATCATCAGGGACATGAAACTCACATGCACACATATATTCGTTATTGACTCGGAAGAGTTAACATACAAAGGCTACTAGGAGAGGGAGGCTAACAAAATCCACAGATATCGCTAACTATAGCTAAGAAGATAGCTTAATTTTAAATGTAGTCTAGCTCTGTCGTCAGTTTGGTCTGGAGAGTAATTGCTACATAAGTATTTTAGTCAGTTTACATAACAGTGTTTTTTATTATTGCCTACACTACTAGGATCATCAATGTTGCTTACTCCTCTCATTTAATAATCTGCTAAAACAATTTCCAAGTTGTAGAAGTACTTGACTATATTCCGTCAAAGGGCCTTTACTGTATTGTGTAACTATGTAATAGCAATAATTGGTACATACACCACTGAATAACTGACCATGCTGGGTGGGCGTAGAGGGTTCAGATTCAAGTACAAATTCAGTAGGCTGATAACCCCAAGCTTTGAGTTTGTTGAGGGCATCGGTGTCATGTAAGAGAGTCAAGGCTTCTTCACCACTCAGAGGAAACTTGTTAGAGTCCAACAACACAAAGGAAAAGGTAAACCTATGAACAACAGCAAATATAACAACAGAATTAATAATAGAAGGAAAGTGTTCTCTCATACACATACAGTACTAATGTGATATTGTAGAGCAAGAATTAATAATAGAAGGAAAGTGTCCTCTCATACACACACAGAGCTAATGTGATATTGTAGAGTGGGAATTATAGTAGGAAAGTGTCCACTCATACACACACTGAGCTAATGTGATATTGTAGAGCGGGAATTTTTCTGTAGTGTCAATTTTTGTTGTGTCTTTGGTGGAAATACAACTAAAGTCAAACTTCATAGATTTCACACACATGATTCATGCAGATAGCTTACTAATCTATCACATGACTAGATGATAGCTTATTAATCTATCACATGACTAGAAGCAGCTGCTTTTTGACATTATTTTCAACCGAAGATCTAATGTCATCCAGATCCTGATGGACCCATCAGCTTCCACCAGTCCAGCGATAATATGTGGTGCCAATTAAGCTGTACAAGACACTATTGCTCAGGAGAAGTCTTCGAAATCTAGAGGGACTGATGATAAAATAAACTCAGAAAAAGGACAACCATAGCACAGTAGGCATGGGAGCTTGGCAACATGGCTGTTGTTAGGTTGTCCTCCACGAAACTTACTATACAAATAAAAGGTAGTTCTGTTATCACTTGGAAGAATAAGTACCTGACAGAAACAAAATGAAAGCTGAAGGTTTTAGGGCTCCAGAAGTTAAATGCATGCCCTGAAAAAGAGAGGAAGGCCACTAATAATAGAGGTAAAAGGTAGATGATGATGAAGTCAAAAGCTACAGTGGTGGTGTAATAACATCTATTTCAATTGCAGGTGCTACTGCTAGTGAGGAGAGCAGGCAAAAAATTTCAGCAGAAAATGGTGGACCACAGCTCTGACAAAAATGGGAAAAATCACATTGTATCACCTAAACTTAGTGAAGATGGAGTAGTTTGACTGCAAAGAGAATGGTGGAAAACTTTGAAGAATAAAGGAGCAATTTCTTGTGGACATCAAAACATCTGTGGATATGAAGGGAATCTCACTATAATTAGTATTCAAATGGGACCAGACTAGAAGAAGCATTTTCCCTGGGTTGTAATGGATGATGGAGTTAAAGGAAACCAAGCATGCTGAGCGATAGTGGATGGCCAAAAATCATGCCTCAGTTCTGTGGAAGACTGTCAGGTAATTTTTATCTTTTCAATTAATTTACCAAGGCAAAACTTTCAACCAGCTTTTCCTTATCAAACGCTACGAATATTGGCTACACAAAAACATTGGTCTAATGAGGACACTATAAAGAACATATACCAGACTGTATAATTGTCCCATGTGGCGTCTAAGCACCAAGAGCATAATTTGTCTGAAGATAATCCCGCTCTTGCCATCTTCATGACATTTCTTGAAGTAACAGATAAGACTATGGATAATAACATTTAGAGTATATTGCTAATTTGCCCATGAATTACACCGACCAATCATAACAGCTGGATTTTAAGTGTTGAGTTAACTGGTCAGCTAAAAGAATTTGATGATGGGAGTCTTATTTGACAAATGGTATGTGGGAGAGGTTCATGTCTTGATTTAATAAAATTCACTGCTATATATTTCAAGATCTTTATTTCAAGATGTTGATGATGAAGCTGCTTGGAGCTCATTGGCTTATAAAGCCTTTTTGATTTACTAGGAAACATATTCAATGATTTTAAGGACATTCGTCATTTCTATGTATTGAAATCTTGTAATGGTGGTAATATATAATTGAATGTCCTTATATTCAATTCTATTGTGTATGGCCAAGATTTTTGGAAATTTCCTTCATCAGCTGGAAGACTTCTTGAGAACCTGTTATTGCCCCCACCCCCCTCATTATATATACATCTATATTGGCCCAACAATCCCTAAATTTCCAAGAAAGACAGTGTCTGTTTAGAGGAGATTCAACTTGATCATTTGTACTTGATCTCACGCTGTTACAGGGAAGAAAATGGGTTTTGCTAATACAAGAGTTTAACAAACTGTGAGCATAGTGTATCACCATGGAAGTGAATTTATAAATTCAAAAAGTCTCTTCAGGGACTTATAGATCAAACCAAAAAAATCACCTTAAAAACATCCTGCTGTACAGTATTAACTTGTCCTAGAATGTTCTGTCATGGTTATAGAAGCATATGCATGCATTAACAGGGGCCTGTAATTTACATACCACATAGGGTCTTACAACATGCATGATTATATTAGCAACTTGTATACAATTTCGAATACAGTTAAGGTTAAGAAATTGTAAATGTAGTCTGTTAAAGCACACACTGCAATAAAGCACATATTTTCTTCTACTATAGGACTCGCGTTTCACTTCATTATCTTGTTAAGCATGTCGTCACAATTCCTCTTCCAGCTCAAGAATCGTTGCTTCTCAATTAGAGAGAGCCAGACAGACTTTGTGATGTGCACATCTAACACTCGCCAGGACGTGCTCTGCAACACTTGGATTGTTTGCCTTCCTTCTATATAGCCAGCCCAGTAGACATACTTTACACACACAAAAATGGACTACATATTCAGATGCACATATTCAGGCATAAACCCTTTGTTAGATGCAGAGTTCAATGTTGACATGGTTGTTATAGGCATCTACATTAAACAACCAGTTTTACGCTTTGTACCTAATGTCTACAGCTGCTCTGGTGTTCTATTCTATCAAGTATCAAGTTAGACATCATGATAATCCAATAGTAAACATACGTGGTATTTGGCAGATCCTCGGAATTTGTCGGTAGTGTAAATCCACTAGGTGAAGTACAAGAGGTAACTGACTTGCTATTGTAAAAAAACACACAAATGGCATCCAGTCTCTTCACAGATGGAGGAGAGACCCCCTCAGGGCAAGCCCAGACCAGAACAAGTACTAGCTCATCCTCCTGGATAAAGTTTGGATCTGGAATGAACCTTGCTTCACAGGTAGTCACAAATCCATTATTGATGATGATGTCATTTCCTGCCATTCTCTTTCTCCTCCTTCCTGAGTTTTCCTGTACATAATATATATATACAATATGGTTATTTGTCTGCAAGCGATAGATGGCTCATACCATGCTGCTGTTATCATCATCATTTTCTTGGAAGGTATTGACTTGGTCATCAAGTGTTCCCAAGGCCTGGACACTACTGTTACCACTGGTAGTGACTCTCAGCAACCCTACATTTTCCTGCGCCAGATTTTGGCAGATATAACCAGCCGTGTTAGTCAGTGTTAGGACACAGGTCTGTCTTGAGGGGCATGTGGTAGAAGAGCAGACTTCTTGGAACTGGCAGCGATGCCCAGTGGTGCCTTGAGAACATGTGCATGTGAAGGAACCAGATGGAGTATCTGCACATGTACCTCCAAACGGGCATGGATCTTTGCAGATGGGATAAGATTTTTTTTTAAGTTATCATTTAAAATAAAACATTATTTTTTAACCCTAATAACCATGACAACACTAATAATTACATTTGTCTTTCATAACTCTCAAGCATGCACCAATATAATTTTAACTCTAATCTCACCTTCGCTGCACATATCAATGTCAATTTCGCAATTAATCCCGGTATAGCCAGCACTACAAGTGCATTCAAAACCCGTGGAGCTGGTATTCTGCAGACTACAAACTCCGTCATTCTGACAAGGAGTGGAGCTACATGGTGTGTTGTCACAGAGGCCATCTCCATTCCGATTGGTAATTATAGTCCCAGCTCCAGTGATCTCAAATAGTGCGGTCTAAAATAAGAAGTTGCAATATATGAAACTTGTATAAATGTAAAAAAAATTAAATAACTGGAAACTTTTCTCAGGATAACATTTTTAACATCAGCATATATATATGTATAATTTAATGAACAGAATATACTAATATTTTGTAGTGTTTTTGTGTATGAGTGGCCTCACCTCAAATTGCTGGTGGTTAGCATCATGGCACATCACTCCGGCACTCATGCTGATATTACTGAATGCCATCATTTGCACCTGAATGATGTCAGATTGCTGGAACACAGAGAGCACGAACACACTCGAGACTTCTCCCGCCGAATTTATGGCTGTGCAGCTGTAATTGCCTTGATCCCCAGGCGAGGTTGGTGCAATTATCAACACACCTCCTTCAACGAAGAAACGATCTGTTGGATTATCAGCAACGTCTTCTTTAATTCCTGTGCTCTCTAATACCCTGGAGTCATGGATGTCAGTGAGAAGAAACAGCACACAACCAAAACAAGCTTACAATAGTCCTACCACGGAATGCACCACGTAGGGGGCTCCACATTTCATGCCCATTTCATTACTCCAACTGCCTTTTCCATATATTCTCTAGTTTTCTGAATGAAGCCTATCATGTTACCACATTCCAGTGTATATATGTAAACCATAGGTTTTGTATGGCACAAGCCATTAACACTCAGTACCCATTTCTCAGAACATTCAGCCACTTTCTCCCTCAACTGATCTACTAGGACGAGTATTGTATATAAGCTTCTTTGGGTCACCATTTCAAGTTACACATATACACTCTATTTTAAACACGCTCTGAATGGTAATTGCACACGCTATTGTAGTAGCCGTTGCTACAACTGTAAACTCAATATAAAATATCAAACAACTATATGAAATGACATTAACAGGAAACGAAACAGGACCGGTCCCATGTAGACCACAACTGCTGGGAAGACCCTTTACCATTTATATAAAAGAATTACAATATTGGTGCACATAATATTAAACGGTAAAGGGTCATCAAACAGATTGTGATCTACTTCTTTTTAACAGGTCAACCCGATGTTTCACTTGTTTCAAGTTCAAGTGTTTTTTGTACTTGTTGTTTGTTTGTGTATATTATAGTTGAGCAGTAGAGGACTACACCAAGTCAGAGTTCTATAAAGTCCAAGCCAGAGCTTCATAGGACTTCTAAACACTTTCTCTAATTTGCTGTACATTACATATATCAGCACATGCCATGTCTTGTTGCAAAAACAGAAGAAACATGGATTCTTGAAGATGAATTTAAGGGATTTTTCACACTTTTTAGAGCTTTTTTTTTTGGACAGCTGGTGTACTACATTAGCGAGGTATTCAAGACACACTGGGAGTCTTTTTGGAGAAATACCTGCAGAAACCATCATTTAGGAAGATAAGAAGCTGCTGGTGTGTGTCTTAGTTGAGCTTCGGTTTTGAGGATTTTTGCCATCCACCAATTTACAAAGTGTGGCAAAGCAATATAGGAAGTACTACCATACTTCTTGTTTGCTAGTGAAAGCTGAAAGTAGTGCAAAAATTAAAGGAACTGATCCTTTGATGCACTCTTCAAACTGATCATCTTCTTCCACAGAAGCAGCTGGGAGGAGCATGACACCGGTAGAGCAAGATCCAATTGCCTCCCTGAATAAGAGTAAAACAAACTGGAGCAAAAGGGTGCATAATTTTCGAGTGCTCAGTGGCAATAGCATTTGCATACTTCACACCCTACAAATATTTTTTTATAGCTCAGTTCATTTGCTTTCCATTGGAATGTTTATTTCAAAAAGGATTACCATACTCTCCCAACCTTACTCACCCAACCCAAACATACTCTCCCAACCATACTATATCAACCATACTTACCCAATCATACTCACCCAACCATACTCACCCAACCATACTCTCCCAAACATACTCACCTAATCATACTCACCCAATCATATTCTCCTAATCACACTCACCCAACCATATTCACCCAACTATACTTACCAAATTATACTCACCCAACCATACTCTCCCAACCATACTCACTCAACTGCACTCACCCAATCATACTTACCCAACTACACTCTCCTCCCAACCATACTTACCAAATCATACTCACCCAACCTTACTCACCCAACCATACTCACCTAATCATACTCACCCAAACATACTCTCCCAATCACACTCACCTAACCATCCCCATCTAACTATACTTACCAAATTATACTCACCCAAACATACTCCCCAACCATACCCTCCCAACCATACTCACTCAACTGTACTCACCCAATCATACTTACCCAACTACACTCTCCTCCCAACCATACTTACCAAATCATACTCACCCAACCATACTCACCCAATCATACTCACCCAACTATACTCTCCCAAACATACTTACCAATTCATACTCATCCAACCATACTCTCCCAACCATACTCTCCCAAACATACTCACTCAACTGTACTCACCCAATCATACTCTCCCAACCATACTCACCTAATCATATTCACCACTACATTTTTTTTTTAATAAACAAGTTCAAAAACCATCATTAATAGACTTACTAGAGTAACCACTAAAGCCACGATTTCATCAGAACAGTTTTTCTTTCTGAATACCAATCATGTTCTATTTATCAAATGATTGACTACTGTAGTGCTGACATGCTGGCTGTCACTTTGGTTGTTTGGAGTTTATCACTCTCAATCTGTCTGATGAAAATGTTAACTATAGCAAGTCCATAATGGATAGTTTTTTTAGTTTTTTTTTTAACATGCCAGTTTTTTGATTATTTTTCCCCTGAGTATGTATAGTTGGGAGAAATGGAGCATCCTTACACTTAATTGGGATTTTTTAAAAATAAACACACTAATGGAAGACTAACCATCTGAGCTATTATGGGATGATAAAAAATTATGCGTAGTACGTGAAGGATGTAAACATCATGGCCGCTTTAAGACATCTCCTGAATAATTAATGAGCACACGAGAATTGTGAACCCTTACCCCTTCAGTTTAAGGCCATTTCAAGGCCAGTCACATTGTGTCCACCAACTGGATTGATTTCTGCTTCATATATACAATATTTATACCATATATATACTATAGAGATATATGTATACACAGTGTATATATCACCATATATGCTTAAATAAGCCATCACTCGAAAAAAAATACTACTGATGTTAACTTGGTACATTCATAGTCTCGTGAACCGGAGAAAATTATACATACATGGAAAACTAAAGGGTATGGTTCAAGAGGCCAGTACCCTTGCCCTCTCAATGCTGCGGGTTAGATCTGCCCACTCTAATTATAGCCCATATTGGCTGCATACTACAGATATACGTCAGCACATATTCGAAAGCCAAGTTATCACTGTATCCATGTAGGGGAATCTAGCATAATTGGAAATCCTTAGTACAAGAATGACCTGTGCATTGTAAAATCCATTAAAGTTGGTACTAAGTGAAGAGTGACAAGCACCCTCGTTTTTGATGAAATACAGAGTATAATGTTAGAGCAGATTAGATGCTAACCTTGTCCATGTGATAATGGGTTCAGGAACGCCTGTAGCCGCGCACTGGGCATTAGTTACCCTTCCATCTTGTATGAGCAAGTCCATCGGTGCAGAGACAACCATGGGAGGTACTAAGTAAGAGATATACACACATAGGCACAAGCTGACATGAACAATGCATGGGAAGCATGTAAGAATGACCAATAGAATACTGTATGATATTCAGGACGCTAAGACAAAATAAGGAAAGGGATGTGAAGAGGGTGGGTAAGATTCAAGACTTTGGAGTTCCACAATAGCCCTAGCTATAGTAACATGTGTGATTTAAACTACTAATATTCTGTGATATAGCTAATACATAGGATCACATTAAGGGATTAACTATGACTTATGATATCCTATGCAGTAATATCATAGCCATGTGGAGTATTGCAATTCATAAACAAAAGAGCAGTTCTGGGTTTACAATCTGGTCCAGATACCTATGACAACCCAAGTTGCTGCAGAAATTGTACCGCCATTTTTGTTCTTAACATGGAGCACTATGGATTAGCAAAACAAATGTAAAAACTGGCTGTTAAACACATCCTGCCATTACAGCTGGTAGCAAATACTGAGTCTACAAAGAGTATGCCAGCCAATCAATGTGTGCAAAATTATTTTCTAAAGGCATGGATCAATAAGTTATCAGACTAGCTACAAGAATATTGAAACAATGAATAGTTGTCTGCAAACAGCTTAGAGAGAGTGTTATACAGGTTATGGGCAATCTATCTGGTCTGCATTCATGTAGACAAAATGACAACCGAACTAGAGAAATGGTTAGGACAAATATTATCATGTGAAGGCTAGAAACAAACACCGAAGTGTTCCAGGGAAAATATGCTTAATGGAATGTGCTTTAACAACAAGCATTACAGGCATAATCTATCACATGCTCTTACAACTGACATCACATTACTTATGGTATTACATATGTAGTCATACCATTCATGTAGTTAAATCAGTGTACTCACATAGTATCCTAACTATCCCATTATCACTCTGCAAGTTTCCAATTTCTGACACCACCTTGCAAACATAATCACCTCCAGTCTCAAACGTCACATTACGGATGACTAAGTAACTGTCGATGACTGACATAGCACTGTTGTTGTGGATAAATTCGAAGCTGGTTGGCTGGATATTAGACAGTGGAACGGAGCATGCAAGTTCCAGCATACCACCAAATATTACATCCACATTTGCTGGATCAAGAATGGCATTGCACAAGAGACGACTAGTCAAATCTCCATCTGTGGCATTGATCACATGATCCTGAAGAAAGCATGGCATGTTAAAGTTCAAAGTGATTATAACTGAGCTTGAGAGGGATGGGACACCAGAGTCAGATACTGTCACTGATATATTTACATGCATCCCATCCACAGAAACTATGGAGCTATCGAGCGTGTAAATTAGTCTTGCGTTAGCTCCTATGTCTGCATCCATAGCTGTCACTGTGAAAAATATAGTCTCTCCAGACAGGATGTCTGATGAGTCAACATTTTGAAACAAATCTTCATTTGTTATAATGGGAGGATTATCATTAGCATCTGAAATAGTCACATTGACAAATGTCGATGCAGTAAGCCCATCTGGGTTTGTGACTTGAACAATAAGGGAATAGAAATCTACTTCCTCCCTGTCTATTGGCCGTTCCACGATTACTGAACCAGTCCCATCAATGCTAAATGTGTCATTAAAGTTCCCAGAAATGATACTGTACACCAATGGGGAAGTGAAGTTTGGTTGACCGGTGGCTTCACTGATATCAACTGCAAAGCATTGTTCAATAGCAGATCCTAGTTGGATTCTATTCTCAAAAATAGTCACACTACAAAGTCTGACAAATACAGGAGGAGCTTCATCCACATTTTCCACTCTGATAGTCACATTAGCTCGTGAGAACATCGCTGGTATCCCATTATCAACAGCTTCAATAACTAGGAAGTGAGTCCGAACAGATTCAAAGTCCAGTGGCATTACAACAGTAATCAGACCAGTGCTACTGACACTAAAAATACCTGCTGAATTGGAAGGATTTGAGGAAATTATGACAAAGCTTATTTCAGAGTTTGTGGTCGAGTTGTCAGCATCTGTTGCAGATACAAGCAGAACTGCACTACCAAGAGTCACATTTTCAGGGACTGATATTTCATACGAGTCATTAGAGAAGACAGGGGCATTGTCATTGACATCAGTCACAAGAACTGAAAACCTGACCTCAGGAGAGCTATTGGGAGGCTGGCCATTGTCAGCTGCCATTAGAGTGAGAACATAACTGGATCTTGCCTCACTATCAAGAACAGAATTTGTAGTAATTACTCCTAAGGAGCTGATGACAAATGGAATTTCTTGCCCTGAAGGTATTAGGGGCTCTAGTACCACCAGAGTGAAATCAATTTCACCATTGCTACCAATATCTCTGTCTGTAGCTACAATTTGAACCATAAATTCTCCTTCCATTTCATTTTCAGGTATGGACAAAGATACAGGAAAGCTCTGAATATTCGGAGAATTGTCGTTGATATCCACCAAATTGACAGTCACGGCAAGCATGGAAGAACGAAATGGTATTTCAGTATCGGTGGCCACCACGATAATCACATCACTAGATCCTCTGGATGGGAGAAACAGGTTCTGTTCTACTAATTTCTCACGATCCAGAACTTGAGCTGTGAATATATTCCCTGTTTGGGGTTCAATGCTAAACAAAGATGCAACTTCAGAGTCCTGCAATATAGCATAAGTGACACCAGACATTGGCCCAGTGTCACCATCAACCGCTACTACTTTACCTACAAAAGTCCCACTGGGTTCCTCCTCAACCACAGAGAAATTCCCTACCTCCTCAAATATGGGAGGGAACTCGTTCTCGTCTACAATGTTAACTGTCAAGAATACTATTAAGCTCTGCTCACTGTTAAAGACATGGATTGAGATGGTAAAGTTTTGTATGCTCTCGAAGTCCAACTCTTCTCTGGTTCTCACAACTCCATTAGAATCTATATCAAACAGCTGTCTTGAATTTCCACTTGCACTGGAATCAGAAACTGACAGAATTGTGAAATTCAGTTCCATGCTGTCAAAGCCAGAGATGTTCACCTGTGCTATACTAAAACCGGCTGACACTGATTCAGGAACAGTGATGGTTTTATTTTCAATGAAGATAGGAAATTCAATATTATCTGTTACTTGGACCACCACGATCGTCTCACTGCTAAGCAGAGGAGAGCCGTGATCAGTAGCTGTTATCCGAAGCTCATACATTTCAAGTGTTTCAAAGTCAAGCGTACCAATCAGACGCAGAACAGAATTGTTGTTGTCAATTTGTGTCAGATTAAACACGCCACCAATGTTGCTGCTTTGGTTGAGATTAAAAATTATCATTGAATTAGGTGAAAGTGGTTCATCTCTGTCAAATGCAGTGACAGTGATGATGTCTACTGATTCAACATCTTCTCTAATAAATATCTCATGTCTCTCTTGAGTAAATATCGGAGGATTATCGTTAATATCACTTACATGGATTAAAACAGTAGCAAACGAACTCAGGGGAGGAAGACCAAAATCTGTGACACAGATAGAAAGGTTGAACACCTGTATCACTTCTCTATCAACTTCACATGATAAGGAGATGGTGCCATTCTCACTGATGACAAAGGAGTTGTTGAAATTTCCATTTTTTATAGAATAATTGAAGGCATCTTCACCAAAGTCACCATCTGTTGCCTCCACAAGGAGCACAAATGTTCCCACTGGGTCCCCTTCACTCACAGAGGCATTGTACACACTCTGATCAAAGACGGGTGGATTGTCATTCACATCCACAATAATAATATTTGTGGCAGCTTCAGTCCTCAGCCCATCCGGGTTGCTAGCAGTGATACGTACAAAAAAACTATTCAAAACTTCAAAGTCAAGTGGTGAGCTAACACTAAGAAGACCATTGATTGGGTCTATTTGAAATGGCAGCATGGCCGAGTTGATGACTGAAGTTAAGCTGTATGTTACTTCTCCATTAACACCATTATCTCTATCAATGGCTTGATATTGTGCTATTACTGTCCCTACCGCCGTAGACTCACTAATGTTGAACAGACGAGGAGCTAGGATAAATTCAGGGGCATTATCATTTACATCATCAACAAAAACTCTTACCACAAGAGTGGAGGAGAGAGGAGGCGAACCTCCATCAGTAATCCTTATGGTTAGAAAGAAGCTCTCAGTCTCTTCCCGGTCAAATGTTTCATTTTTCACTATGGTGACTGTTTCACCAACCTGGAATAAGTAAAATGCAGTTGGAGGAAGTATGGCATCAAAGCTAAAGGTGACCTGGCCATTAGGCAGGTTAGGTAGGTCAGGGTCTTCTCCCATTAGAGTACCTACGGTTACGCTGTTTGGATCATTCTCTATGACAGTGAAGCTGCACACACCAATGCTCGAGAAAACACAAGCATTGGTGAAGGTAGGAATCTCGTTGATGTCGAGAACTTGAACCACCTGGATGGTAGATTCAGTCGGCATGACCCTAGTTGGATCATTCTGGTTTATAGTCGCTATTACAGTCAGGTTGTATGAATCTTGTACCTCAAAGTTGAGTGCTGAATATACAGTGATAATCCCAGTGGTGGAGTCAATTGCAAAGGCATTACCCATGTTACCGTCACCAAAGGAGTAACTAATTCCAACACTTCCACCTAGAACCTCTACTTGAGTGACTACAGAGCCATTGGCAGCAAACTCACTAATCTGAACCGGATCCAAAATTGGGAATTCGATGTTATTATGTACGGTGATTCGAAGTAACACTGTTCCTCTATGGCAAGAGAACTGGGAGTTTTGACCAACTATAGTGAGAAAAAATTCATCCTGGCTGGCATTCAGAGGATGGATTAGCTCTACAATACCACTCTGAAGTCCCACATTAAAGTAGTCACTGTTTCCTTCTGTGATAGTGAAATTGAACCTGTAATAATGTGTACATATAGAAATGAGTGGATAATAGCACAAGTTAAAAAAAATATTCCATGCACATATTATGTGTACCATTAAAAATGATGTAGAAAAAGAATAAAGAAAAAATATATATATTACAATTCAAGTAAAGAAGCTATTGCACATGGTGCATATGGCTACATAACTGATCAAACATCACAGACATAGTTAGACGTAACGTGGATATCCTTCGCAAAAAATATATACTAAAAAATTAACCATATGGGTTAAACACCATTATTTTTACCTGCACATGCCAAATTGATTGCTCTATTGTCATAAAATACCACTTCACTGCATGAACTTAATATATGACTGAAAAGATTGATCTCTCTATGTGCTCTCCTTTAATACAAAAATGTAGCTAGATATAGCTATACATACTTCACTCCCACAGATATATTCGTAGACATCACAGCTCCTTAGGAAAGCTGCTTTGTACATGCGTGGCTAGAGTAGGTCTTTAGCTAGACTGTGTTTTTCATTTGGGATAATACACTTGTACAAAAGAAGCCTTGGTTTAAAACTTCGATTAATAAGAAGGGGACTAGAGAACCAAGAAACACCCCCAAAAAGTTTTATCTCATTTCTAATAACTATAGCTTTTTCCCTTACCTCTGTGCAAGTAAGTTTAGTATCATATTATTTGTTATTCTGTATGCTTTCAAATTATATGTTGAATGTCTCCATAGGAACATTTTCATAGAAGATACATGTACCAACATCAAGGTCACTAAAAATAATCTGCAACTCAAGCTTGAAACAGTCACAACCCACACATACATGGATAATAAAACACCAAACTTGGTGTGTTAGTTCCCTAGCACTTAGCTGTGATATCTATTGATAAGATTCATGAGGTCTTGTGTTGTTGAAAAGTTATAGGCGCCATATCTTGGACACCCTCAAAACTCACAGCTAATGTTTGGTAAGTCACACACAAAATTTGGTGTTTTGTTATCCATGTATGGGTGGGTCATGACTGTGGAGCTTGGCGCTAGGAGATTTTCTTAGTGATCTTGATGTTGGTGCATGTACATTCTAAGAAAATGTGCCTTTAGATACATTCAACATATCACTTAAAAGCACACAGAATAAGCAACTATGTGGTTCTAAAAACACCTGCATAGAGGTTAGAAAAAAGATATGGTGATTAGAAATGTGATACAATTTTTCCCCCGGTGTTTTATGGTTTTGACCTTTAAGTTCCCCTCCCTCTTTAAAATTGTTTACTAATGACGCCACTTGGAGGCCCAAGCTTACCCATTAAGAAACACATTAATTAATGAACTTAGAACTTTTAAAGTATTTTCAGTCCAAAATTTGGTCAGTCCAGACCAACTGACCACTTGTTAGAGCCCTGAATACTACTCCCACAGAGCCATGCACTAGTAGCATATCATGTATGATACTACTCCTACAGAGCCATGCACTATCATGTATGATACTACTCCTGCAGAGGTATGCACTATCATGTATGATACTACTCCTATCCATGCACTAGTATCATATCATATATGATATTACTCTTGCAGAGCCATGTACTAGTAGCATATCATGTATGATACTACTCCTACAGAGGCATGCACTAGTAGCATATCATGTATGATACTACTCCTACAGAGCCATGCACTATCATGTATGATACTACTCCTACAGAGGCATGCACTAGTAGCATATCATGTATGATACTACTCCTACAGAGCCATGAACTAGTAGCATATAATGTATGATACTACTCCTGCAGAGCCATGCACTAGTAGCATATCAAGTATGATACAACTCCTGCAGAGCCATGCATTAGTAGCATATCAAGTATGATAGAACTCCTGCAGAGCCATGTGCTAGTAGCTTATAATGTATGATACTACTCCTGCAGAGTCATGCACTAGTAACATATCATGCATGATACTACTCCTACAGAGCCATGTACTAGTAGCATATAATGTATGATACTACTCCTGCAGAGTCATGCACTAGTAACATATCATGCATGATACTACTCCTACAGAGCCATGTACTAGTAGCATATAATGTATGACACTACTCCTGCAGAGCCATGCACTAGTAGAATATCAAGTATGATGCTAATCCTACAGAGTCATGCACTAGTAGCATATCATGTAATGATACTATTCCTACAGAGCCATGCACTTGTAGCATATCATGTATGATACCACTCCTACAGGGTCATGCACTTGTAGCATATCATGTACGATACTACTCCTACAGAGCCATGCACTAGTAGCATATCATGTGTGAAACTACTCCTACAGAGCCATGTACTAGTAGCATATCGTGCATGATACTATTCATACAGAGCCATGCACTATAGCATATAGTTTTCTTTGGGGACTAATGTGCAGGACCACTATATGTACTTTCCTCTCCTCTGCTCTTCCCTCTAATCCCAAACCACATTCATTTTTGAATTGTACTTCATAGCACAACTCATATTAAGAATTATAGAAAACAAAGATAGTTAAAAAAAACAACATCATGTGATCGACATGTATGTAGCTTATATGAGTCGCCATGGTGACATAATAGTTCAAAACACTTGTAATTTTTTTTTTTTTAGCTTTCATAAAGAACTTTCTCATCTTGAGAGAGTCAAAGGAGAAACGAAAAACAACAACTCTATACATTAGTAACTGAACGTACGTGACATTGGTCGTCTGCAACACAGCAGTTAGATTGAAAAGGGATGAGACAGTAATGCCTCCACGGATACTAATATTGTACTCGTTTTGCTCGAATATCATGTCCCAGATAATGACAGCAAATGTGTTCCTCAGGGTAAGTCCTCGGACTGAGATATAGACATACTGAATGAGGGAAAGTGAAGGGATAGTGAATATACAATATGCTCAAAAATAATTTACAAATTGATCATATTATAGATGAGAAATGGAGGATTAACCTTTAATTAACTTATCTATCTATATATATATATATATCATGCTAGCAACGAAGTGGATTATAGGAAGCTAACAGGATGGAATTGTTGAGGCAATGATTGTATACTAACATACGCATCTACTTCAGCAACACAAAAATACACAGCCAGTAATTTTTGGTGATATGGTTAGGGGGGGGGGGGGGGGAATTTCGGTTCATTTAAAAAAAAAAGTGAGTCAATCTGATATACATGTAGTCCCACACTATCAGGAATATGCTTACTCTGTCTTCAGAATATTATACAGAGAGAAATGAATCATTCTTGTTGAATTATATATATATATATATTCCATCCACTAAGAATATATTTGCTTACTCTGTCTTTGTTGGGCTGTAAGGTAACAGATCTCTTCTCTCCTGTCCTGTCTTCATTACGAACCACAAGACCACTAGGATCAAGTGGACCTGTTGATACAAGGACAACATCAGCAGGTAAAGCAAGGGACGACTGTGCCCTTACCTTGATGAGAGTATTCTATAGCAATTAGGGTCATTGGAGGGCATGTCATTGGAGGGCATTTAAAATTTAAAAAAATTTTTATATGTAAATATTTACTGTACTTAATTATCTACTGTACTAGTGTAGTTGCCATGGATACCACTCCACAGAAGTTTGCAATGTGGACACAGACACAATACCATAACTGGTAACATCATTATCAGCCCATTACCTCCATCATCATCATCAGCCGATTACCTCCATCATTGCATCATCATTACCAACAACACCATGACCACTACCACCACCATTACAACCATTTTCTCTACTACCATTACCATAATCTCCTGCACCAACTCCATCGCTACTGCACCTTAACAACAACCTCCACCATTACTACCATCACTACCACCTCTACCACAACCTGCACCACCTCCACCACCTCCACCAGCACCATCAAACTATAGATACAGAACTCACCAGGATTCTGCACAGAAGCAGATGCATAGAGACTACAAGCTCCAATGATGTCAATCTGTTCTATCATGACAGTCTGAGAGAATGCAGGACAGAAACTTTGAAAGTAGCGGAAGTGATCCTCATCTACATCTGTAGTTGTGTTCTTACCAGGATCAATAATAGCAGGGGCTATGGGATATGAGGGTTGGCAGGGGGGTTGGTTTGAAAGGAAGGAGAGAAGAAGTATAGAGGAAGGAATGGAGATGGAATGAGGGATGTAGAAAGAGAGTGTTGAGAGGAAGGAAGAGAAGAAGACAATGTCAGGAAGAGCAGTAGCACATATTGACTCACACAGTCATGCACATCTTTAAGGGGGGACGACACCTGAAACCACCAAAATTTGAACACATATTTGTAGCTGTCATAACTTTTTTCCCCTTTCTTCTGTGCAAATATAATTGATACCAGCTTGTTGCTTATTGTGTGTGCTTTAAGATGATATGTAAAAAGTCTCTATAAGCACCTTTTCTTAGAAGATATATCCAAACACGCAAGGGATAACCAAAAAAATAGCGCCTCCTATTTGTGCGAAACCTTACTCCCAGGCGCCTTGACCGACGTGCCCCAAACTCGGTGTGTGGATTGCTAAAGCTCTTAGCTGTGATAATGTGAAATTCTTTTTTTTTTACCGTGAAACCCCCCCCCCCCCCCCCGAGTTGCGGTGTTGAGAAGAGGCAGGATCAAAGAAATTGCGCAAATTTCTTTGATCCCGCCTCTTCACAGCTAAGAGCTTTAGCAACACACACACACCGAGTTTGGGGCGCGTCGGTCAAGGCACCTGGGAGTTAGGTTTCGCACAAACTAGGAGGCGCTATTTTTTGAGTGACCCTTGCGTGTTTGGATATATCTTCTAAGAAAAGGTGCCTATAGAGACTTTTTACATAACATCTTAAAGCATACACAATAAGCAACAAGCTGGTATCAATAGTATTTGCACAGAAGAAAGGGGAAAAAAGTTATGACAGCTACATATATGTGTTCAAATTTTGGTGGTTTCAGGTGTCGTCCCAACTCTGAGCATGTCTAGTAGTATCTTGTACAATCCTAGGAACATCCAAGTCTAACCTGTAGCCCTAGCCCAAGCCTTTTCCTAATCCTCCTAGCCTTGGTCCCAGTCCAACATTATCCACAAGACTTAGCCCTAGCCTAGCCTAGCCTATGTCTAACCCTAGCCCAGCCTAAGTCCTAGCTATAGCATAGCATTATTCCTAGCCTAGTCCAATCTTGTCCTAGCCTAGCCCAAACTTACACCTAGCCTAATCTAAGCCCTACTCCGACCCCTTGTCCTAGCCTAGCCTAGCCCAACCTTAGCCCTAGTCTTTCCCCTAGTCCTAGCCCTAGTCCAGCCTTAACCCAAGCCTAACCCCCTAGTCTCCCTATCCCAGTCCTATCTCCCTAGCCCCAGCCTAACCCTATAGCCCAGCCATAGCCATAGCCTTAACCCAGTCTAGCACTAGCCTTAACCCTGGCCCTAGCCTTACCTAGTCCTAGCCTTAGCATAGCCCTAACCTTAGCCCTAGCCTAGATATAGCCAGCATTATGTAAGTGAAGAAAAACATTTTTTAATTCCTTAATCACTGAATGATCCAGGATTGACCAAGCCAGTACCAAATACAAGATAGGCGCACTTTGAAGTACTCACTTGCTATGAATCAATTTTTTTTGCCATAATTAAATTTCGCCATAACAATATCAAGAATATTTTCACCAAAATTAAATTTTTCCACAACAAATATTCACATGCAATTAATATTCACCTGTATTATAAACGGGACGAAAATGGCGAAAATTATCACAAGTGAAAAATTATTGATTAACGGTATCAGATATACATTCGCATTCCAATTATCGTTGGCAATAAAACTTAATAAGTCCTCAATTCAATCACTATTGATAAAAGTGAGTTATAGCGGTTAAAAATCTATGGAGGAAAGTCCATTCCCACACCTCATCTCTCCCCTCTCCTCCTTCTCGCCCACCAACCGACAAGCTTCCTCTCACTCTTCCTTTATTTCTTACCATCACATGCTGTAAAGCTGAGGAAATCAACAAAATATGGAGCGTCCCTGAATGATCGGAGATGAAAGACGTGTTGGCTATCAGGATCACTGGCAATTGTCAACAGCTCTGGTAAGAATATGTTGCCAATACCAATAGTGTAGACCTAATGAATAAGATTGACATACACACACACACATATTGTGCACCAAATAAAGCAAGAAAATTCTACTAAAATGACAGAAAGATAAAGACTAGGTAGCCAATTTTACCTGAACTTTCTCCCTTAAATCAGCAGCATGTCTCGCAATGGGGACAAGGTTCGAACGCCCATCGGTTAACAGGATGGCAATTTTTGGTGCTCCTTCTGAGTCTGGGCGTGCTCCAAACCCTGAATAAGGATCAAGCATGACTCTGGCGAAGTAGAGCCCCCATGCAGTGGCGGTCCACCCACCATGGAAGGAAATCCCCATTAGAGCATGCTGGAGGGATGCGAGGTCTTGATGAGTGTCCAGAGAAAACTCAACACGAGCACTGGTAGAGTAGGTCACCATTCCCATCTATAGTAAGTCAATGTTTGCAAATATAGGCAACACTATTACAATAAAACTGAGTGCAAATATCACATAGCGGAAAATTTTCTAGATGTTTATATGCGTGGTGTTCACAGCTAGAATCCAATCTGTAATTAAGGATGAAAGCGAATTATATTCTGTTAGTCACCATCTGCTAATACATAACCCCTCGAAAATATGTCGTTATTTCAATTTCTCAGACAACATGTGCTCTGTACTCGAATACACATCCTTTACCATTCTTGGGCAGACAAAACTATAATAATTGTAGGAGCCACAGAATATCATTATTATAATTATGTGTAGCAAGGGATGAGGGAGTATTATCTCTTTAGGGTAGCTAATGGATATATCAGTGCAAGTAAGCTTCTTATTCTTGGATGGTAGTGGCTACGTGTATCCACACACAAGAACGCATCATGGTATCCATTACCCAATGCCACAGACTCTGTGTATCCACACACAAGAATGCACCATAAGAATGCACCTTAGCATACTTACCCAATGCCACAGAGTATGTGTATCCACACACAAGAATGCACATTGGTATCCATTGTCCAATGCCACAGGGTATGTGTATCCACACACAAGAATGCACCTTGCATCCATTACCCAATGCCACAGGGTATGTTTATCCACACACAAGAATGCACCTTGGTAACCTTTACCCAATGCCACAGGGTAGCATATCTGAGGTTCCAAACCCTGGAACAGAAAATTAGGGAGTTTTTCCGAGTGCCATTTTCCCCTCAGATTTCGTGGGTTTACTAGCCTGGGTAAGCAGATTTCGTCTGTGCCGGACTCAACTGGACGTGGTTCGGGGACATGAAAAGACAAATTGGACAAAATTAGATGACTGCTGCTACGATATGATCAAAAACACATTTCTGAACAGAGGTAGATCATATTCATAATGTTGTCCTCTGAACAAAGGTACATCATATTCATAATGTTGCCCTCTGAACAGAGGTAGATCATATTCATAATGTTGCCCCATCTAGTTTTCCATTTGTCGCTAAAACACATTGTGTTTCAGGGGAGTAGGCAGAAGTTTATCTAAGAGGAGGGTGCTCAAATAGACGTGTAGTAGAGATGCAATGCATGACTGTAAGGTCACGACAAAGGGGAAGAACCACTTTTGGATTGGTCAGGCCCAGTAAAACATCCACCCCCAGACAATGGCAATAATGACATGTTTAGTTCATATTAATACAGCCATGGCCAAAACATAAACCTTTCTGCAGCTGCTGCTGTAGAAAGCTAGAGTATAGCAGCTTCTGGAGCATTCATCAATATCCAGCTCCTCCAGTTTTCTGCAGCTGCTGCTGTAGAAAGCTAGAGTATAGCAGCTTCTGGAGCATTCATTATCAATATCCAGCTCCTCCAGTTTTCCAGCTCCTCCAGTTTTCTGCAGCTGCTGCTGTAGAAAGCTAGAGTATAGTAACTTCTGGAGTATTGATTATTAATATCCAGCTACTCCAGTTTTCTGTAGCTGCTGTGGAGATGATTACAGTTCATTGAAATTTGCCAAATAGTCTGTAACTGTTTTCACTATTACTAGCAAATAATTACAAGCTATTGAAATTAAACCTAATATGTCAGTGAACTTGTGCACACATAGAATCATCAACTTAATGGCCACACAAACATCAGGAGTGATCGGGTCAATCATTGACTTTCCTCAACGTTCTACAAAACCACAGGTTTTGACAACACGCTAGGGAGGTGCGGCATTTTCCTATCTTCTACAGAGGTTGCTGGCCATATGGCAAGGAAATACTGCTTCTGTTCTAGATGATGGGCCAGATGAACTATGTATTGTCTTAATACTTCTTTACCTATTATTATCCATTTTAATTTGTAGTTTATACATTGTATTTCATATTTTGTGCCTACAACTTTTTCACGAATAATCTTTATAAACATCAAATGACAATAAACTGTAGATGGCTTAAGAATCGCCTCCATTGAGGTAAGGAAACGAAAGATACACAGCCACACCCCCATTAAGGTAAGGGAAAAAAGATACACAGCCACACACCACAGCAACATGCCTCCATTGAGGTAAGGAAACGAAAGATACCCAGCTTCACATTCCAGCTACATGTCTGCTAGGTCGAACTTAAAGCAAAGAAATGCCACCCAAGAGCACCTCCTTTCGCACGAGTGATTTGATTCAGAGTGGTTCTCGGTAAGTATAGGTACCTGTGCTGCCATCATCAGTAGGGAGAATTTTTCTAAACAAAGACGAGGTGGCCCATGACAGCAGCTACCAGTTGTACCTTTTCTTTCCCCACTCCCTCAACCAGAAGTGCAACCGTGATTCTCAGTCTACTGGGCATGTGCAGTAAAAAAAAGAAAGAAAAAAAGTATGTTTTGAGTTTGTGTTTTTGTTCTTACAAGAGCTTATAGTCAATTGGAGATGAAGAATGGCCTCAAAATAGGGACAAGGATCAGTTCTGCGGCCTATGTCCTGTGCAAAGCAAGATGAAAAAAAAGTTAAAACTTCAAAATTATTCAAAATATGGTTCAAAATTATTCAAAAATGGTTCAAATTAGCTATTAAAATGCATATGCGCATTAAACAGAAGTTCTCTCTCTCTCTCCCGTTCCCATGTAAAGAACAAGTGGAAAAAAGTACGAAGCCTTCTACAGATGGTACAGGACAAGGAAAGCTAACATGGTGAAGGGAGAGTCTCTGGGTTTTGGGATTCATAAGTCTGACAGTTGCCAAGGTAAATGTAGCTATTAATTACTTCTTTCATTTCTTTTCCTTCTTTTATAAAGTTGAGTAAGTGATTGAACACCCAGAACACCCCTGGCTACGTCCCCATGTTGGTGAACTTCCTCTTGTTTTCCCCTCCCCCAAAAAAATTCAGGAGAATTCGACAAAATTAGGAACCAGAAGTTTGCATGAATTTTCGGGAGACTCCCAGATAAATTGGGAGGGTTAGAACCTCTAGTTTATCCACACACATGAATGCATCTTGGCATACATTACCCAATGCCACAGGGCATATCCACACACAAGAAGGCATCTTGGTATCCATTACCCAATGCCACTGGGTATGTATATCCACACACAAGAATGCATCTTGGCATCCATTACCCAATGCCACAGGTATGTGTATCCACACACAAGAATGCCACTTGGCCCAATGTCACATTGCGAAGGTACCTAGTAGACAGACGTGTCCGGGTGCGGCATCCGGATGAGGGGGAGTTTGAATTTATATTGGTGAGTGTGTTAACATTCCCTATATTAGTTTGATCCTTATTTTCAAAGTGGTGGTTGTCAAAAGCATAAAAAGGAGGGAAAAAAAGCTTATATCCCTGCTAAAATTCACTTTGGGAGCTTCATGGCATCCTACCTGGTGGTTACAGCTGAGTTTGGCTCCAAAATATTTCCAGCATGCATTGAATACATCACAGGGTATGTACGAGTATATTCACACACAAGAATACGTCTTGGCATATATTACCCAAATGCCACACTAAAACTCCTCCTGGCAAATTTGAGACAGACTCTGTGCTAGAGGGACTGCATCTAACACTACCTTACTAGAAAAATGTCATATTTAGAAATAGCAAAGTTTACTTATGTTTGGGCGTAGAAGAATTCTGAGACTAACTCCAATTCCTGCCGTATAGAGCTTAGTAGATCAAGATATTGTTGACAAAATAGGACGTTCTTCGGTGAAGGAGTGACATAAAAACACTCACTTTCAACTTTCAAAGAGGTGCCTCACGAAAACTTCAACCCTCATTAACAAACAAACGGAATGTTATAACGTAATAACATACACTAATCTCTTTCTAAAATGGTGAATTTTCCTACAGTGATCCAGACAGTTTTCAATCATGTTTAACTTAATGCTTAAAATTAAAGCAACAATATATAAATATAACCTTAAAAAAATAATTTAAAAAATAATTTATTATTATTATTATTATTGTTGTTGTTTTTGTTGTTGTTGTTGTTATTATTATTATTATTATTATTAATGTTATTATTATTATTATTATCATTATTATTATCACTATTACTATTACTATTATTATTATTATTACTATTACTACTACTATTAATGTTATTATTGTTGTTATTATTATTATTGTTGTTATTATTGTTGTTGTTGTTATTATTATTAATGTTATTATTATTGTTGTTGTTATTATTTTTGTTGTTATTATTATTATTATTATTATTAGTATTATTATTATTATTATTATTATGATGATGATGATGATGATGATGATTATGGTTAATGTTATT
This sequence comes from Leptonemataceae bacterium, assembly GCA_965261955.1. Lineage (GTDB taxonomy): Bacteria > Spirochaetota > Leptospiria > Leptospirales > Leptonemataceae > JABAAI01. Next base: position 1,319 of record CBDHEM010000011.1, on the reverse strand, counting down.
ATTATTATCATTATCATTATTAATATTATTATTATTGTTGTTGTTGTTATTATTAATGTTATTATTATTATTGTTGTTATTATTTTTGTTGTTGTTGTTATTATTATTATTATTATTATTATTATTATGATGATGATGATGATGATGATGATGATGATGATGATGATGATGATGATTATGGTTAATGTTATTATTATTATCATTATCATTATTATTATTATTATTATTACCATTATTACTATTATTATATTATTATTATTATTATTATTATTATTATTATTATTATTATTATTATTATTATTATTATTATTATTATTATTATTATGGGATACAAAATTCAAAAAAGTTGCCAAGAGTTTTTCTGTTATTTACAGAAGCTCTTTTTGTTTTGTTTTGAGAACTTGAAAGTAAAAAGCTTTCCCTATTAGATGTAAGGTTATTTTTACGTGTATACTTGTTAAGGAAGTGGTTTGGCTAGGACTTTCTTCCGGCTTAATTAATAAAAAAAGTCACAAACAGAAAATAACATTTTTTAATAGAATAATTAAATTACAAAGAAGAGATGCCTTTTACAAGAAAGAGTGGAATGCAATTATGCACATTATAGACTAATTTTTCGTACCAGTTTGTAGATAAAAAATGTCTAGAACTAAATGAATGTACCAAACCAATACCAAACTTAGTCAAGTAAGTGTCTCTTCCACACTGTCTGCTTCGAGCATGTAACTTAAATAGCTACTTGGAAGGGGAAGTGACCATTGCTACTGGCAACAACTACAGTATTTGTGACCATACTACCACACCACTATTTTCATCAGTGAGATCCTTTGCCACAAATACCATGGCTTTATCAGAAGAGGGGTCACATCATACTCCGAAGTACCATAATTGTCGTCACATACATCCGTCACCTAGGTAACATATGGTTTTTAGTTCTCATGCATATCCCATGACAAGACAATCCTATCACCTGTCGTGATAGCATTTTGTATTTCTGGAGATTGGTCGGACTAAGATGATGAGCTTCATGAATGTTCCAGATGAATTTATGGCACATTTTGCTAGTTTCCAGCACAAGTAGCAATCATGGCAGCGCAAAACATGTCTACGTACAACCTATACAGTTGTATGGAGCGCATCAGCTTTACAACCATGTCAAACTCTTCTTTAGCATCCATGACTTCCTGAGCGGGGACAAACATAACCTTCATTGCTTGGCTGGCATTACTGACATGCAGGCCCCTGGCTTGCTGGCTTTCAAACTTGGCATTTAATGGTCTCCTCCCCAGCCCCTGATACCACCAAGGGAACCTTTGCCA
>CBDHEM010000010.1:0-3688 GCA_965261955.1 Leptonemataceae bacterium | reverse complement strand
AGCAATACATAGCATGTGCTGCTGTGTAGTGGTGTGTATTATTTATGGTAAATGATCACCAACATGGCATGTGCTCTGTGTAATTATTGGTGTACATATTATTTGTGGTAAAGGATCGTCAATTTGGTTGTTTGTAGATCTCTAAGTCGTTCTCTATTTACAAAAACAACAAAATAAACAACAAAAAAAATTATATATATTTAATAAAATAAAAATATCAAATTAAAAACGGTTGGCTTGACCTGTCAAAAAAAGAACGGAAACAAGACTAAATCCAAATATACCACAAACGTTAGATGACCCTTTACCATTTCAACTAATACACATTATACTGCTTTTAAAAAATCTGTAAAATTATAGATGTATGTTAGTTGGAATGGTTAATTAAGTGGCATCTAACGGTTTGGTATGGATTTAGTTTAAAAGTTTTTGTTAAACTTTTTTCTTTGTTTTATATATTTGTTCATATTCTGCGGAATGTTCATATACCTGAGGGTACACAAAATATTTTATGGACTGGACAGCCGTTGTCTTCATCTTTGACGACCATTTCGAATCTAGCGCATCCATGGCGAAATCTCCGAGCCGACCACCATATCCTATCGAACTACAGCCCATCTTCATATTTGACAACCATTTCCAAATCATGCTTAACCATAGCGAAGTCTCCTTCCTAATTGACCACCATACCCCGTCAAATTCATAAAATCTTCAACGTACTCTCTGGTATATGAACGTATGTATATAAATATTGTATTAAAATCATGTAGTGCCTGTACAACCAAAAAAATAATAATAATAGCAACAAAAACAACAACAGCACAATCGTAATGTATATGATAGTCAAAGGGATCTAACTGGTTGTGGCCCATGGGTACTACGTGTTCCTCTCCTTTTTTTAACAGGTCAATCCAATACAACTAGCAGGTTGTTTTTAAATAAAACATTTTTCTCATTTCAAGTGCTTTTTTTTTTGTTTGTTTTGTTGTTTCTATATATCATGGTTGAGCAGTGGAGGAGAAAAGGAGGGCTACATCAAGTGTGAGCTGATTGGTTGTGGGTCTCCTAGACATTTAAACTTTTTCTAACTTTTTTGTTGTTGGCTGTACACTACATACGTATCTATAAATGCCAAGTATTGTTGCTATTGCTGACAATGCCCTATATATACCATGTCCAAAATGTCAAATATCAGAACACAACATACCTTGTTGCTATTGTTGATTGAACCCATATTACAGGGTCAGCTACAGCTTTCTTCAAGAACTTGGTAACATTGCACTGGAGAACCTGATGGCAGATATTTTGATAGAGGATCAGCTACGGCCTCCTTTGTACATGGTAACAGTTAACCAGGAGTGAGAACAGCACAAACCAAATAGCTCAACTAAGCGCCAATCAATAGAAATTGTGTCACGACGATACTTACCATTTTATCCAGTTTTTGTTTGTTTGTTTTGTTGTTGTTTTGCTCCACATTGTAGCATTTATTGTGGTACTAAAATTATGACGAGAGGATCTTTTGTACGCGAGTTATATGTGGAGAGAAACAAACAAAGAAATAAACTCTTGATTATGAAGTTCATGTTTTTTTTGCGCCGCCAGTTTACAACTTTAGCTAAGCATGCTCGCTTGGAGTATTTTTGTAGCTAATATCAGATACGATACTCACCACTTTCGCCAGTCTTGTTGTCTTTTTCCCTTCTTCTTCTTCTTCTTCTTTTCTTCTTCTTTCACATGGTAACATTCCTTTTGGTACTAAAATTATGATGAGAGGATCTATTGTACGCAAGTTATGTGTGGGAAGAAACAAAGAAACAAACTCTTGAATATGAATTTCATGGGTTTTTTAGACTGCAGTGGTTTTTTTTTGCGCTGCCGGTTTTAGCAAAGCATGCACGCTTGGAGTATTTTTGTAAGTACGCACGCTTGGAGTATTTTTGTAAGTAGGCATGCTGGGAGTATTTTGGTAGCTAATGTCAGATAACGACACCATTTAGGCAGCCAAGAAGCTCCGATAAGCTCTGTTTGGGGGAGTTTTTGGTTCATCATTTTAAAATTGGCTCAATTCAGATGGCTGAGGCACATGGAGAAGTGGTCTGAAAATACTACAGAAGGGGTTCCTGCGAGGAGTCAACGATTTAATGAACATGTATTTTGTATTCAAGCCATCAGTGAAAATGCCCATATATATTTACCATCACCAACTTGCTCTCTATGCTTCATAGATTTGAAGAACACGTTTGGTTCAATACCACTTTCCTACATCCATGGCATGCTCAGATTCATCAACCTCCCACCTGAATTTACTAATAATTTTCACAATCTGTATTCATCCTTATCAGCCCATGTCTCCACCAAAGACTGTAAGACTTGGGGGTGTATTGTATGGTTTCCTTAAAATGCACATTTTATCATAACTTTTTAACTCTATTTTTACAGGTCATTTTGACGTCAAGTACAGTCCTTTCTATGCTCTTTCCAATGATATAATTCGTTTGCCATAGCTTCTTCCTATGTAAAGATATGGATTGGGGGAGGGCATGTACTATACCTTACCCTATAGAAGTCAAGATAACCTCCCATGCTCTCCAAACCACTTAGGTTGTGGTTAGCACAACCACTGATGAATAGAATGCATTGTAAACATTGCCACCTACTGTGCAGTTTTTTTACTTATTGAGGTCAACCCTTGTAGGAGGCATGGTTTCACAAAACCCAACCAATTCAATCTTTTTAAACACATGGGTCCAATTTTCACAATGCATTGGAAAGAGCAGAAAAGTGCTTTAAAAAACTATCTTAAAAATTGTACTACCTAAAAAATTGATCAAGTTCTATTCATTTTTATGACTAAGACTTTTCGATTTTTGGTAAGTTAGAAAACAGTCTACAGAATACACGTAATGCATGATTCTTGTATTCTTGCACGTATCCTTCTATCCTGACCCATCTATAGCATGTGTGCATAAAACAAAGCAGTCCAAAGGTAAATGAAGTAGTTTGACTTCACTGCATGATAAAACTTCCCTATTGTAAGTCTTTGATGTCCTAGTTTGTGTTCTTTGAGGTTACATTTATAGGTTTTACAGGGCTCAGCTGACTCCCATAGTGATGAAGAAATTAGGAGCTGCTCAGCTCAGTAACTATGGAAATAAGAAGTAAATGAATAAGCTCAATTTTTTTCAAACTTGCAAAGGCCTAGCTGCAACTGTCATCCATTCCCATTCACCCTCACTCAGCTCAGGTAAGATCTTTACTTGAAGTAAGCATGCACTAAAATAGCTATAATTTTAGAATGGAGCTTTGAAATACTCTGGAATTTGAAATACAGCTAGCATAGACATAAAAGAAAAGAATGAAGCAAAAAAAAATGTTTTGAATTTTAACAAAAAATCAGAAAAAACACATTCAAAACACCCACCCCCCTCTCTCCCCCCCCCCCACTAGAGGTGTGTTCCAGGGTGACACACTCTCTCCTCTACTATTTCTAGTTGCCTTCAATCCCATCATACAGTCAATTGCTACCCACCATTCCAAAGGATTCTTATTGATACTCCCCAAACAAGACACGCATGTTTTTTCTATTCCATGTGTGAATAGCCATAGCTTCACACTCTGGCAGGAGGAGAAGGCCTCGGAGCCAGGTTGGTACCTGGAAAGAATTGTGTCAGTAAATGAAAATGGT
>CBDHEM010000009.1:0-6022 GCA_965261955.1 Leptonemataceae bacterium | reverse complement strand
AATAGTAGCTTGTAAATTGTCAATCGATGTACGCAGAAGGCGAGAAAACTTAGAACTTAATCGTTCCTCCTACAGAAGGGGGGGACTATACCATTTTTCCAGAAACTTGCATATTTTTTTTTGTACCTGTCATAACTTTTTTCCCCTTTCTTCTGTGCAAATAATTATTATACCAGCTTGTTGCTTATTGTGTGTGCTTTAAGATGATATGTAAAAAGTCTCTATAGGCACTTTTTCTTAGAAGATATAGCCAAACACGCAAGGGTCATCAAAAAATGGCACCTCCCATTGCCAAGTCCTCTAATTTCCAGGCGCCTTGAGCTACAGACCCCAAACTTCCTGTGTGGCTTGCTAACACCCTAAGCTGTGATTTGACTCAGTCATAATTAAAACGCGGTGAAGTGTTGAATAGATATGAGACACTTTATTTCCAACCGCGCCAAAATCCACGGAACATCTGTGACCCCGCCTCTTCTAATCACCATAACTCAACATTGCATCACGGTAAAAAAAAAATTGTCTCAGTCATATCACAGCTTAGGCTTGTGGGAAGCCACAACACAAGTTTGGGGTCTGTAGCTCAAGGCGCTTGGCAATTAGAGGACTTGGCAATGGGGAGGTGCCATTTTTGAGTGACCCTTGCGTGTTTGGCTATATCTTCTAAGAAAAAGTGCCTATAGAGACTTTTTACATATCATCTTAAAGCACACACAATAATCAACAAGCTGGTATAATAATTATTTGCACAGAAGAAAGGAGAAAAAAGTTATGACAGGTACAAAAAAAATGCAAGTTTCGGGAAAAATGGTATAGTCCCCCTCCCTCCCCCCCCCCCCCCCCTATCCATTTATGTGAGCAGTAGGATGCTGCAGCAGATCTCCAAGATGTTAATTAAGCCAGATGACTTGGTCAATATGCTTGCCGAATTTACTCCTACTGTCAAAGATTTAAAGAAGAAAAGTTGATTTTAAACCAATAGGCAGTAAGCTAAATAATAATAATATTGATATTTGTTAGTAAAGCTAATGTGGCAATGGTATTGTTAGAGTTGCTAACATGTTGTAGATTGTGGTTGTTTTATATATATAACATCTAAAACTTATATTGGCTGCTTCATAGCTGACAGTAAAGAGGCAGACCCCCCCAAAATGTTACAAACCTTGATGAAGTCTTGTATGTATGTATGTTGTATGATTGTATGTATGATTGTATTTTTTTTTTTTCCCAAACAAAACTTACGCACAAAAATATTTGTTAGTTCTGGAGTTATCCTGTGCTATATACCATCAACATGCATGGATACAGTCTTTTATTATTTCTAAGTCAATCCTATATAGTTGTTCGTATTTCAATAAACATTTTTGGTCCTGTGTCTACAGTAAATGTCAATTTCATTTAATACTTAAGCTACTAAGGTCATGTACATTGTCATGATACATCATCTTTCCATAGATGAAGCAAAGTCAAAGGCTAAATTGGATGTCTTTTGGCACTTATAAGGAGCATGGATGCCTATTCTTTAATATCCAATTTAGCAGTGGGAAAAGGTGGAGTCTAGGTAGATTTGATTGCTTTGATGACCTAGCCACAGCTTGCCCATCCAGCGATATATTAATATTGATATATTAGCTTAGCATCCTACACTGTATACATAAATACATAGAGTCAGGAAATTTACAATTGTGAGAAGAGGAGGAGAAACGCAGGTATGTTTTGACTTGATAGTAAGTGTCTGATGTAAGGAATATGTAATATATGTGGAATTAATTTGGTATCTATATCGAAACATTATTCAGAAGTACATGCACAGCACCTCTAGTTTTGAAGAAAAACTGCCAAGATGACATCATTTCCTTCAAGGTTTGCAAATTCCGTGTTAGCAAATTGATTATAGTATTATGCATGACTAGTAATAATGTAGGACACCTGTTTGATAGGAAAAAAACTGAGGATATCAAGCAGGTCACTCTATAATCACAAGGTATATTTTAACGGTAGTACTATATAGGAAATTGGTATGTGACTCACTTTTGGTACAGCAGGCAAATGGAGCACATGTGAAAGTTGTGTCGCCAAAAACTGAGGGAAGTTTGTTTATAGTTTGGACATGCTAAGATTTGGTAGCAAAGGTTCTCCGAGGAAGTGCTGTAAACTGAGGCAGTGAAAAAATATAAGCATGGACAACGATGGTTTGTGCATGTCACATATTATGTATTACAAAAATGTGCATAGATAAATAAGTTATAATTTCCCTCTGATTGCATACAACTTTTTTTGTAACTGTGCAAGTAATGTAACTATGTAAATGGTGTACTAAACCTCAAGATTGCTGTAGATGCTAATCCACTGGCCCTGAAAGTAATTAGATTTAAATTTTGTCATTTTTTTAATTACCAAACAAATCTGCAGATTTAAATAACATGCTTATAAATCTTTCACAGGCAAGAGCATCAAGTGCCAACAAGCCAGTGACCACAATCAAAACCGGCCAGTGTACCAAGCAGATCTCAACATCCTCACAGGGGGACCCTAGTATTCTCCTTATGAGCAAATTTTTTTTGAAATCACAATATCATAAGCTTGCTGCAAAGTGTGCTCGTTAGCTATAAAACTTTTTTTTTTACGTAGATTAAAGATTCACACATGCTTCTGACCATGGATAAAGCCAACAAGTAGAAACACAAATTTGCTTACTTCATCTGCTGTTTTATTACACCAAATTGTCCTTAGAAGGTTGTGGCAATTTGGCCATGGATTGGATAAAGGTATATATAATAATGTATCAAAAACCAAATATATCACTGATTTTCAATTTAATGATGCAGGTTGACTTTTTCATTCAGAACACTGATTATTTCAATTTACCAGCAATCTCACTGGTCATTAGTTGTAGTAGACTATGTGATGCTAAAACACCAAAATATTATGATCGTTGAAAAGCAAAGGTATCAATTGCTTGAGAAACAAAAATTTAGGGGGCATGGTCCCATGTAAGGATGGTGGCAATATTTGTATAATGGAAAATTATTAGACAGTCTATCTTTGTGCAACAATACCTTTAGTAAAGAGTAATAATGAATATTTTAACTCTGTATTTAAGTAATTGTTAATTTTTTAATGGATTAGTGATTGCCTTATGCAAGTTAAACCAAGTTAAGATTTTTCATCATGGAAGATGCTATGCCTAAGATAATATCTTATGCACCCCCAACCACTCCCCTTTTTTTGTGTGTTGTATTTACCAAACCAGGTAAATCTGTATTACTGTGGAGTGTCAAGTGTATAGTAAGCTACACGTTATTTTTGTTTGCATTTTCAAAGAATAAAGGATTCTAAGTAGGAAGTCTACACCCCCCCCCCCCCCCCCCCCCCCCCCTCCCCTTTTATAGCAATGATAAAATAAACTGTCATCAGTTGAATAGTGGATCCACCCCCCACCCCCTTCCCCATCTGTTAATATTAGTACATAGTGTAAATAAACAGTCAAGATATTTCTGTGTTATTGCTCTGGTTAAAATCTCTTTACAGTATGCATGTTTATGGCACTTAAGGGGGGGACTTGACCATTTACTATCGAAATTTGAACACATATTTGTACCTGTCATAACTTTCCCCCCCCTTTCTTCTGTGCAGATACTTTTGTTACCAGCTTGTTGCACTTAACTTGCACTTCAAGTTTTGCCAGGTTTGTCATACTATTACAAATATTCTGTCTAACATTTTTGCTTATATCTTTTTCATTAATATTTTACCTCTTTATTTTACACAGGATAAAATTCCTCAGATAAAAGAATAAATGATTAATGAACTGAAGCAAAAACATCATTAGGATAGACATAATTTATGCTAGTTAATTGCAGTTTTTAATATTAATTATTTATTACTGTTGCTATTATTGTTGTTGTTGTTGTTGTTGTTATTTGGCTCATTACATCTATTGGTTTATTGCATACAATGTTCTGCTGATATTTAATATATTTGGACAACTTTATACTATTTTCTTAGATGTTTCTAGATATTATTTGTTCCTATAAAAATTACTTTTTTCACACTTGTAAAAAAAAACACCTACATGTAATACCTGATTTCAGTGAGATGAGTGAGTGGTGTCAAGGAGCTGAAGTAACTTGGGAAGCATATCATGAACTTGGGTAGATCATCTGGGAGGAGGAATGAAAAAAAACGGAAGCAATACAATAAATCATTATATATAAGTAAGGCTATAATGCTCGGAAGTTAGTCCACTGTCACCCCAAAAAGGCATTTATATTTTAACAAGCCAAGTGTGGCCCCAAAAAAGTTACTTTGCGAGTAATGACGAGAACTAATCATTAATTTACTTGGCCTTATGCAGGTCATTACTACTATGAACACCACCCCTAATTAGTTCAAAAGAAAATAGCCACCCAGACTCCTTCAAGTACACCAGACCCTCCCTCTCCTACCCATATTACACCAGACCGTACCCTTGCACACACATCCACACATATCCACACCAAACAATCGCTCTCCCACATATATCTATATGGCCTGAATACCACTGGGAGTCCTGAAGAGACCTGCCACAGGCCTCTATAGCACAATAAAAACTGATCCCATACCAAGTAAAAACACGTCCACCTTTATAGTCAGTCAATTGTTTCACCTAAGCTTCTCTTAGCTCTGCCTACAACCTGGGCACCATGTGTTCTAGTCGTAATGCCATGAAGTCTGGTGAGTATTTTATCAGATCCAGCTGGTCTGTGGTCTCATAGACGCAGAGAGATATCCTTCCCAACTTACACATTGAGTCAGAGAGATTATTTTTACTGTCATTCATGAAAGGAGATGATCTACTTTTGCATAGGCGAAAGAACTAGGGTGGCCATGGGACCATGCCCCCTAAATTTTATTTATTATACATTTGTCCCCCCTCCCCCCTTTACTTGCACATGAATCTATTGACAACAAGGATGCATGTGTAAAACACCTACGATTGACTAAAAAAATGAATTTTTAAAAAAAATCGTACCAATATATGAAATCTTTGCCTGTAACTTTCTAGAGCTTCTATATTGAGTTCTAAACTATGCTAACCTAACAAAATTATTGGAGTATCTATGTCAGCACATAGCTATAGCTAAAAACATTTTAAAAAAATTAATTAATAAATAAAAAAAGTCTTAGAATTTTAAAGTTTGGAAAGTTATATTTTGGCTATTAGTAAAAAAAATATTATCAACAAAAATGAGAGTACATACATTAAGATGAATAGTGAGGGGAAAGCCAACTTCATCTGAGTGGAACATACAGTATTCAGAACAACAAGTCAAAGACATGAATAAGTCCAGATCTCAAGATACACCATAACAAAAAGGCTTGGCAAATGTGATTTAAATAAAAGTTTAATTGGAATATATACTGCTGAAGTATTCAAATAAAGACTTCAGGATTAAAAACAAGGATAACATGAGCATGGAAGATACGATGTGTGAGGAGGTTACGACAGTTGAGGCTATTTGGTATAGGAAATTAGTTGCAGTAGGCTTTGATGACAAGGGGAACTTTTTCTGGAGTAAAGAGCAAGTGCCCGGCCACATTTTGATATCAAATTTACAGCTTGAAGTAGATAAATGTTTTGTACATCTACAGGTCAGAGTTTGAATGTAAAAAAATATAAAATTGTGGTCAATGGGAGAATTCTATCTTTGTTCAACGATGTCTGTACAGACGACTTTTGCTAAAGATTTAATTATTCATAGAGTCAAACACATAGGGTCAAACAAGCTTGGAAGAGGTAAACAAGCACTTATAAGTAATATTGAAAAAAATTCTGGCGATTCTTGTTTAAAAGTTATATAGTGGTATAGGCCATATTGATGATTGTGCTCCTCCCACACTCAATTTATTCTTCCCTTGCCTATGTTTTATCTATGAGAGATTACATCTGAGTTGGTAAGGGTCCAATGCTCAAGAATTATGCTTGAGATTTCCCAAAGCCGCTATAACTTTTACATCCGTCACACCATATACATATTTTTTT
>CBDHEM010000008.1:0-34716 GCA_965261955.1 Leptonemataceae bacterium | reverse complement strand
CGGCACAGGGTTTAATAGAGCACAGGGTTTAATACAGCAATGGGTATAATACGGCAGAGGGTTTAATACAGTACTGGGTTTAATACAGCACTGGGTTTAATACAGCACAGGGTTTAATACAGCACAGGCTTTAATACAGCACAGGCTTTAATACAGCACAGGATTTAATACAGCACAGGGTTTAATACAGCACAGGATTTAATACAGCACAGGGTTTAATACGGCACAGGGTTTAATACGGCACAGGGTTTAATACGGCACAGGGTTTAATACGGCACAGGGTTTAATACAGCACTGGGTTTAACACAGCACAGGGTTTAATACAGCACAGGGTTTAATACAGCACAGGGTTTACTACAGCACAGGGTTTAATACAGCACTGGGTTTAATACAGCACAGGGTTTAATACAGCACAGGCTTTAATACAGCACAGGCTTTAATACAGCTCAGGGTTTAATACAGCACAGGATTTAATACAGTACAGGATTTAATACAGCACAGGGTTTAATACAGCACAGGGTTTAATACAGCACTGGGTTTAATACAGCACAGGGTTTAATACAGCACAGGGTTTAATACAGCACAGGGTTTAATACAGCACAGGGTTTAATACAGCACTGGGTTTAATACAGCACAGGGTTTAATACAGCACTGGGTTTAATACAGCACAGGGTTTAATACAGCACAGGGTTTAATACAGCACAGGGTTTAATACAGCACTGAGTTTAATACAGCACAGGGTTTAATACAGCACGGTTTAATACAGCACAGGGTTTAATACAGCACAGTTTAATACAGCACAGGGTTTAATTAATACAGCACAGGGTTTAATACAGCACTGGCTTTAATACAGCACAGGGTTTAATACAGCACATGGTTTAATACAGCACAGGGTTTAATACAGCACTGGGTTTAATACAGCACAGGGTTTAATACAGCACAGGCTTTAATACAGCTCAGGGTTTAATACAGCACAGGGTTTAATACAGCACAGGGTTTAATACAGCACAGGGTTTAATACAGCACAGGGTTTAATACGGCAATGGGTTTAATACGGCACTGGGTTTAATACGGCACTGGGTTTAATACGGCACAGGGTTTAATACAGCACAGGGTTTAATACAGCACAGGGTTTAATACAGCACAGGATTTAATACAGCACAGTTTAATACAGCACAGGGTTTAATACAGCACAGTTTAATACAGCACAGGGTTTAATACAACACTGGGTTTAATACAGCACAGGGTTTAATACAGCACAGGCTTTGTACAGGGTTTAATACAGCACTGGGTTTAATGCAGCACTGGGTTTAATACAGCACAGGGTTTAATACAGCACTGGGTTTAATACAGCACAGGGTTTAATACAGCACAGGGATTAATACAGCACAGGGTTTAATACAGCACAGGGTTTAATACAGCACAGGGTTTAATACAACACAGGGTTTAATACAGAACAGGGTTTAATACAGTACAGGGTTTAATACAGCACAGGGTTTAATACAGCACAGGGTTTACTACAGCACTGGGTTTAATACGGCACAGGGTTTAATACAGCACAGGGTTTACTACAGCACTGGGTTTAATACAGCACAGGGTTTAATACAGCACAGGGTTTACTACAGCACAGGGTTTAATACAGCACTGGGTTTAATACAGCACAGGGTTTAATACAGCACAGGGTTTAATACAGCACATGGTTTACTACAGCACTGGGTTTACTACAGCACAGGGTTTAATACAGCACAGGGTTTAATACAGCACAGGGTTTAATACAGCACAGGGTTTAATACAGCACAGGGTTTAATACAGCACTGGGTTTAATACAGCACTGGGTTTAATAATACAGCACAGGGTTTAATACAGCACAGGGTTTAATACAGCACAGGGTTTAATACAGCACAGTTTTATACAGCACAGGGTTTAATACAGCACAGGTTTTAATTCAGAACAGGCTTTAATACAGCACAGGTTTTAATACAGCACTGGCTTTAATACAGCACAGGGTTTAATACAGCACAGGGTTTAATACAGCACAGGGTTTAATACAGCACAGGGTTTAATACAGCACAGGGTTTAATACATCACAGGGTTTAATACAGCACAGGGTTTAATACAGCACAGGGTTTAATACAGCACATGGTTTAATACAGCACTGGGTTTAATAGAGCACAGGGTTTAATACAGCACAGGCTTTAATACAGCACTGGGTTTAATACAGCACAGGCTTTAATACAGCACTGGGTTTAATACAGCACAGGGTTTTATACAGCACAGTTTAATACAGCACAGGGTTTAATACAGCACAGGGTTTAAAACAGCACAGGGTTTAATACAGCACAGGGTTTAATACAGCACAGGGTTTAACACAGCACTGGGTTTAACACAGCACTGGGTTTAATACAGCACAGGCTTTAATACAGCACAGGATTTAATACAGCACAGGGTTTAATACAGCACAGGGTTTACTACAGCACAGGGTTTAATACAGCACAGGGTTTAATACAGCACAGGGTTTAATACAGCACAGGGTTTAATACAGCACAGGGTTTAATACAGCACAGGGTTTAATACAGCACTGGGTTTAACACAGCACAGGGTTTAATACAGCACAGGGTTTAATACAGCACAGGGTTTACTACAGCACTGGGTTTACTACAGCACAGGGTTTAATACAGCACAGGGTTTAATACAGCACAGGGTTTAATACAGCACAGGATTTAATACAGCACAGGGTTTAATACAGCACAGTTTAATACAGCACAGGGTTTAATACAGCACAGGGTTTAATACAGCACAGGCTTTAATACAGCACAGGCTTTAATACAGCACAGGCTTTAATACAGCACAGGGTTTAATACAGCACAGGGTTTAATACAGCACAGGGTTTAATACGGCACAGGGTTTAATACGGCACAGGGTTTAATACGGCACAGGGTTTAATACGGCACAGGGTTTAATACGGCACTGGGTTTAATACGGCACAGGGTTTAATACAGCACAGGGTTTAATACAGCACAGGGTTTAATACGGCACTGGGTTTAATCATGCTCAGGGTTTAATACAGCACAGGGTTTAATACAGCACAGGGTTTACTACAGCACTGGGTTTAATACAGCACAGGGTTTAATACAGCACAGGGTTTAATACAGCACAGGGTTTAATACAGCACAGGGTTTAATACAGCACAGGGTTTAATACAGCACAGGGTTTAATACAGCACAGGGTTTAATACAGCACAGGGTTTAATACAGCACAGGGTTTAATACAGCACAGGGTTTAATACAGCACAGGGTTTAATACAGAACAGGGTTTAATACAGTACAGGGTTTAATACAGCACAGGGTTTAATACAGCACAGGGTTTACTACAGCACTGGGTTTAATACGGCACAGGGTTTAATACAGCACAGGGTTTACTACAGCACTGGGTTTAATACAGCACAGAGTTTAATACAGCACAGGATTTACTACAACACAGGGTTTAATACAGAACAGAATTTAATACAGTACAGGGTTTAATACAGCACAGGGTTTAATACAGCACAGGGTTTACTACAGGACTGGGTTTAATACGGCACAGGGTTTAATACAGCACAGGGTTTACTACAGCACTGGGTTTAATACAGCACAGGGTTTAATACAGCACAGGGTTTACTACAGCACAGGGTTTAATACAGCACTCGGTTTAATACAGCACAGGGTTTAATACAGCACAGGGTTTAATACAGCACAGGCTTTAATACAGCACAGGGTTTAATACAGCACATGGTTTACTACAGCACTGGGTTTACTACAGCACAGGGTTTAATACAGCACAGGGTTTAATACAGCACAGGGTTTAATACAGCACAGGGTTTAATACAGCACAGGGTTTAATACAGCACAGGGTTTAATACAGCACTGGGTTTAACACAGCACAGGGTTTAATACAGCACAGGGTTTAATACAGCACTGGGTTTAATACAGCACAGGGTTTAATACAGCACAGGGTTTAATACAGCACAGGGTTTAATACAGCACAGTTTAATACAGCACAGGGTTTAATACAGCACAGGTTTAATTCAGAACAGGCTTTAATACAGCACAGGTTTTAATACAGCACAGGCTTTAATACAGCACAGGGTTTAATACAGCACAGGGTTTAATACAGCACAGGGTTTAATACAGCACAGGGTTTAATACAGCACCGGGGTTAATACAGCACAGGGTTTAATACAGCACATGGTTTAATACAGCACTGGGTTTAATAGAGCACAGGGTTTAATACAGCACAGGCTTTAATACAGCACTGGGTTTAATACAGCACAGGGTTTTATACTGCACAGTTTAATACAGCACAGGGTTTAATACAGCACAGGGTTTAATACAGCACAGGGTTTAATACAGCACAGGGTTTACTACAGCACAGGGTTTAATTTACAGCACAGGGTTTAATACAGCACAGGGTTTAATACAGCACAGGCTTTAATACAGCACAGGGCTTAATACAGCACAGGGTTTAATACAGTACAGGATTTAATACAGCACAGGGTTTAATACAGCACAGGGTTTAATACAGCACTGGGTTTAATACAGCACAGGGTTTAATACAGCACAGGGTTTAATACAGCACAGGGTTTAATACAGCACAGGGTTTAATACAGCACTGGGTTTAATACAGCACAGGGTTTAATACAGCACGGTTTAATACAGGACAGGGTTTAATACAGCACAGTTTAATACAGCACAGGTTTTAATTAATACAGCACAGGGTTTAATACAGCACTGGCTTTAATACAGCACAGGGTTTAATACAGCACATGGTTTAATACAGCACAGGGTTTAATACAGCACTGGGTTTAATACAGCACAGGGTTTAATACAGCACAGGCTTTAATACAGCTCAGGGTTTAATACAGCACAGGGTTTAATACAGCACAGGGTTTAATACAGCACAGGGTTTAATACAGCACAGGGTTTAATACGGCAATGGGTTTAATACGGCACTGGGTTTAATACGGCACTGGGTTTAATACGGCACAGGGTTTAATACAGCAAAGGGTTTAATACAGCACAGGGTTTAATACAGCACAGGATTTAATACAGCACAGTTTAATACAGCACAGGGTTTAATACAGCACAGTTTAATACAGCACAGGGTTTAATACAACACTGGGTTTAATACAGCACAGGGTTTAATACAGCACAGGCTTTGTACAGGGTTTAATACAGCACTGGGTTTAATGCAGCACTGGGTTTAATACAGCACAGGGATTAATACAGCACTGGGTCTAATACAGCACAGGGTTTAATACAGCACAGGGTTTAATACAGCACAGGGTTTAATACAGCACAGGGTTTAATACAGCACAGGGTTTAATACAGCACAGGGTTTAATACAGCACAGGGTTTAATACAGCACAGGGTTTAATACAGCACAGGATTTAATACAGCACAGTTTAATACAGCACAGGGTTTAATAGAGCACAGGGTTTAATACAGCACAGGGTTTAATGCAGCACAGGGTTTAATACAGCACAGGGTTTAATACAGCACAGGATTTAATACAGCACAGTTTAATACAGCACAGGGTTTAATACAGCACAGGGTTTAACACAGCACAGGCTTTAATACAGCACAGGGTTTAATACAGTACAGGCTTTAATACAGCACAGGGTTTAATACAGCACAGGGTTTAATACAGCACAGGCTTTAATACAGCACAGGGTTTAATACGGCACAGGGTTTAATACAGCACAGGGTTTAACACAGCACAGGGTTTAATACAGCACAGGGTTTAACACAGCACAGGGTTTAATACAGCACAGGGTTTAATACAGCACTGGGTTTAATACGGCACAGGGTTTAATACAGCACAGGGTTTAATACAGCACTGGGTTTAATACAGCACAGGGTTTAATACAGCACAGGGTTTAATACAGCACAGGGTTTAATACGGCACAGGGTTTAATACGGCAATGGGTTTAATACGGCACTGGGTTTAATACGGCACTGGGTTTAATACGGCACAGGGTTTAATACAGCACAGGGTTTAATACAGCACAGGGTTTAATACAGCACAGGATTTAATACAGCACAGTTTAATACAGCACAGGGTTTAATACAGCACAGTTTAATACAGCACAGGGTTTAATACAGCACAGGCTTTGTACAGGGTTTAATACAGCACTGGGTTTAATGCAGCACTGGGTTTAATACAGCACAGGGTTTAATACAGCACTGGGTTTAATACAGCACAGGGTTTAATACAGCACAGGGTTTAATACAGCACAGGGTTTAATACAGCACAGGGTTTAATACAGCACAGGGTTTAATACAGCACAGGGTTTAATACAGCACAGGGTTTAATACAGCACAGGATTTAATACAGCACAGTTTAATACAGCACAGGGTTTAATACAGCACAGGGTTTAATACAGCACAGGGTTTAATACGTCACAGGGTTTAATACAGCACAGGGTTTAATACAGCACAGGGTTTAATACAGCACAGTTTAATACAGCACAGGGTTTAATACAGCACAGGGTTTAATACAGCACAGGCTTTAATACAGCACAGGGTTTAATACAGCACAGGCTTTAATACAGCACAGGGTTTAATACGGCACAGGGTTTAATACAGCATAGGCTTTAATACAGCACAGGGTTTAATACGGCACAGGGTTTAATACAGCACAGGGTTTAACACAGCACAGGGTTTAATACAGCACAGGGTTTAACACAGCACAGGGTTTAATACAGCACTGGGTTTAATACAGCACTGGGTTTAATATGGCACAGGGTTTAATACAGCACAGGGTTTAATACAGCACAGGGTTTAATACGGCACAGGGTTTAATACAGCACAAGGTTTAACACAGCACAGGGTTTAATACAGCACAGGGTTTAACACAGCACAGGGTTTAATACAGCACAGGGTTTAATACAGCACTGGTTTAATACGGCACAGGGTTTAATACAGAACAGGGTTTAATACAGCACAGGGTTTAACACAGCACAGGGTTTAATACAGCACAGGGTTTAATACAGCACTGGGTTTAATACGGCACAGGGTTTAATACAGCACAGGGTTTAATACAGCACTGGGTTTAATACAGCACAGGGTTTAATACAGCACATGGTTTACTACAGCACAATCAAACTCACTATATGAGTTTAGACTTGTTCTATATGCCTAATTTTAACCCTATCTTTAAAATCTAGCTCAATATACGTGTTTAGTATTGGTCTATATCCTTGCTTTAGCTCTAACTTTTAAATCTAGCTCAATACATGAGTTTAGTCTAGTTCTATATCCCTAGCTTTAAACAAATTCTACCTCAATATATGAGTTTATTCTTGTTCTACAAGCCTATCTTAGCCCAAGCTTTAAAATCTAGTTCAATATATGAGTTTAATCTTGTTCTATATGCCTAACTTTTGCCCTAGCTTTAAAATCAAGGTCAATATATGAGTTTAGTCGTGTTCAATATGCCTGGCATTAGCTTGAGCTTTAAAATTTAGCTTAATATATGAGTTTAGACTTGTTCTATTTGCCTAATTTTAGCCCTAGCTTTAAACAAATCACCATAAATGTAAACAAATCACTATAAATATAAACAAAATCTACATAAATGTAATTACCTGAATCACAACATCACTACCATAGGGGTGCTCGTTGTTCAGGCGAACGATAGATTTGGCATCCCCATCGGATATGACCGTCGTGTACCGCAGCCGGTTCTTCTCCACTGACCTCCCCCAAAGAATTGATGCTCCTTCCACTTCCATAGTGGAAGGAGTTTTTGTTAAATTTTGTTAAATATTTATTCCTTTAACTGGTTTGATTTAAAAAAAAGTTTAAACAAATCCAAATTTTCCACAGGATTTGACCCTTTCAAACATGGTAATAAAAACAAACTTACTGAGTTTTTCAGTGCTCGTTTCTGAGATGTCACTTTTATGTCTAAAAAGAAAAGTTCTCTATGAATTTAACCCAAAATGCTTCAAAACAACAGAAAGGCATAGTTCAGCAGTATATGGCTCACTTTGAGGAGAAAAACAGTTTTTGTTAACATTTATTCCCTTTTACTGTTTTGATTAAAAACAATTGTTTAAACAAATCCAAATTTTCCTCAGGATTTGCCACTTTCAAATACTTTTAAGAAAAACAACTATCTGAGTTTTTCAGTGCTCGTTTCTGAGATAGTCACTTTTTTTGACTAAAAAGAAAAGTTCTCTATGAATTTCCCCCAAAATGCTTCAAAACAACAGAAAGGCTTAGTTTAGCAGTATGTGGCTCACTTTGTAGAGAAAAACTTTTTTTTTAATATTTATCCCCTTTTACTGGTTTGATAAAAAAAAGTAGTTTAAACGTATCCAAATTTTCCTCAGAATTTTCCCTTCAAACACGGTAAGAAAAACAAACTTTCTGAGTTTTTCAGTGCTTGTTTCTGATATAGTCACTTTTATTTCTAAAAAGAAAAGTTCTCTATGAATTTCCCCCAAAATGCTTCAAAACAACAGAAAGGCATATTTTAGCAGTGTGTGGCTCACTTTGTGGAAAAAAACCTTTTTTTTTTTTAATATTTATTCCTTTAACTGGTTTGATTAAAAACAATTGTTTAAACAAATCCAAATTTTCCACAGGATTTGACCCTTTCAAACATGGTAATAAAAACAAAAATTCTGAGTTTTTCAGTGCTCGTTTCTAAGATAGTCACTTTTATGTCTAAAAAGAAAAGTTCTCTATGAATTTCCCCCAAAGTGCTTCCAAACAACAGAAAGGCATAGTTTAGCAGAATATGGCTCACATTATGGAGAAAAACGGTTTTGTTAACATTTATTCCCTTTTACTGGTTTGATTTAAAAAAATTCTTTAAACAAATCCAAATTTTCATCAGGATATCCCCTTTCAAACATGGTAAGAAAAACAAACTTTCTGAGTATTACAGTGCTCGTTTCTGAGAGTGTCACTTTTTTTTGACTAAAAAGAAAAGTTCTCTATGAATTTCCCCCAAAAAGCTTCAAAACAAAAGAAAGGTTTATTTTAGCAGTATGTGGCACACTTTGTGGAGAAAAACAGTTTTTGTTAAAATTTATCCCCTTTTACTGGTATGATTAAAAAATAGTTTAAACGTATCCAAATTTTCCTCAGGATTTGCCCCTTTCAAACATGGCAAGAAAAACAAACTTTCTGATTTTTTCAGTGATTGTTTCTGAGATCGTCACTTTTATGTCTAAAAAGAAAAGTTATCTATGAATTTCCCCAAAAATTCTTAAAAACAACAGAAAGGCATATTTTAGCAGTATGTGGCTCACTTTGTGAAGAAAAACAGTTTTTGTTAAATATTTATTACTTTAACTGGTTTGATTAAAAACAATTGTTTAAACAAATCCAAATTTTCCACAGGATTTGACCCTTTCAAACATGGTAATAAAAACAAACTTTCTGAGTATTACAGTGCTCGTTTCTGAGATAGTCACTTTTATGTATAAAAAGAAAAGTTCTCTATGAATTTCCCCCAAAATGCTTCCTAACAACAGAAAGGCATAGTTTAGCAGAATATGGCTCACTTTGTTGAGAAAAACAGTTTTTGTTAACATTTATTCCCTTTTACTGGTTTGATTAAAAACAATTGTTTAAACAAATCCAAATTTTCCTCAGGATTTGATCCTTTCAAACATGGTAATAAAAACAAACTTACTGAGTTTTTCAGTGCTCGTTTCTGAGATAGTCACTTTTATGTCTAAAAAGAAAACTTCTCTATGAATTTCCCCCAAAATGCTTCAAAACAACAGAAAGGCATAGTTCAGCAGTATATGTTTCACTTTGAGGAGAAAAACAGTTTTTGTTAACATTTATTCCCTTTTACTGTTTTGATTAAAAACAATTGTTTAAACAAATCCAAATTTTCCTCAGGAATTGCCACTTTCAAACACTTTTAAGAATAACAACTATCTGAGTTTTTCAGTGCTCGTTTCTGAGATAGTCACTTTTATGTCTAAAAAGAAAAGTTCTCTACGAATTTCCACCAAAAAGGTTCCAAACAATAGAAAGGCTTAGTTTAGCAGTATGTTGCTCACTTTGTGGAGAAAAACAGTTTTTGTTAATATTTATTCCCTTTTACTGGTTTGATAAAAAACATTAGTTTAAACGTATCCAAATTTTCCTCAGGATTTGCCCCTTTCAAACACGGTAATAAAAACAAACTTTCTGAGTTTTTCAGTGCTTGTTTCTGAGATAGTCACTTTTATGTCTAAAAAGAAAAGTTCTCTATGAATTTCCCCCATAATGCTTCAAAACAACAGAAAAGCATATTTTAGCAGTATGTGGCTCACTTTGTGGAGAAAAACAGTTTTTGTTAAATATTTATTCCTTTAACTGGTTTGATTAAAAACAATTGTTTAAACAAATCCAAATTTTCCACAGGATTTGACCCTTTCAAACATGGTAATAAAAACAAACTTTCTGAGTATTACAGTGCTCGTTTCTGAGATAGTCACTTTTATGTCTAAAAAGAAAAGTTCTCTATGAATTTCCCCCAAAATGCTTCAAAACAACAGAAAGCCATTGATTAGCTGAATGTGGCTAACTTTGTGGAGAAAAACAGTTTTTGTTAATATTTATCCTCTTTTACCTGTTTAATGAAAAAAAGTGGTTTAAATATATACAACTTTTCCTCAGGATTTGCCCCTTTCAAACATGGTAAGAAAAACAAACTTTCTGAGTTTTTCAGTGCTTGTTTCTGAGATAGTCACTTTTATGTCTAAAAAGAAAAGTTCTCTATGAATTTCCCCCAAAATGTTTAAAAACAACAGAAAGGCTGAGTTTAGCAGTATGTGGCTCACTTTGTGGAGAAAAACAGTTTTTGTTAAATATTTATTCCTTTAACTGGTTTGATTAAAAAAAATTGTTTAAACAAATCCAAATTTTCAACAGGATTTGACCCTTTCAGACATGGTAATTAAAACAGACTTTTGAGTTTTTCTGGGCTCGTTTCTGAGATAGTCACTTTTATGTATAAAAAGAAAAGTTCTCTATGAATTTCCACCAAATTGCTTCAAAACAACAGAAAGCCATAGTTTAGCAGTATGTGGCTCACTTTGTGGAGAAAATCATTTTTTTAAAATATTTATCCCCTTTTACTTGTTTAATCAAAAAAAAGTTGTTAAAAAAAATAAAAAATTTTCCTCAGGATTTGTCCCTTTTCAAACATGGTAAGAAAAACAAACTTTCTGAGTGTGTCATTGCTCATTTCTGAGATAGTCACTTTTATGTATAAAAAGAAAAGTTCTCTATGAATTTCCCCCCAAATGCTTCAAAACAACAGAAAGGCATAGTTTAGCAGTATGTGGCTCACTTTGTGGAGAAAAACAGTTTTTGTTAACATTTATTCCCTTTTAATGTTTTGATTAAAAACAATTGTTTAAACAAATCCAAATTGTCCTCAGGATTAGCCCCTTTCAAACATGGTAAGAAAAACAAACTTTCTGAGTTTTTCATTGCTCGTTTCTGAGATAGTCACTTTTATGTCTAAAAAGAAAAGTTCTCTATGAATTTTCCCCAAATTGCTTCAAAACAACAGAAAGCCATAGTGTAGCAGTATGTGGCTCAATTTTTGGAGAAAAACATTTTTTTAAAATATATATCCCCTTTTACTTGTTTGATCAAAAACAGTTGTTTAAACAAATCCAAATTTTCCTCAGGATTTGCCCCTTTTCAAACATGGTAAGGAAAAAAACTTTCTGAGTATTTCAGTGCTCCGTTCTGAGATAGTCACATTTTTGACTAAAAAGAAAAGTTCACTATGAATTTCCCCCAAAATGCTTCAAAACAAAAGAAAGGCATAGTTTAGCAGTGTGTGGCTCACTTTATGGAGAAAAACAGTTTTTGTTAACATTTATTCCCTTTTACTGTTTTGATTAAAAAAATTTGTTTAAACAAATCCAAATTTTCCTCAGGATATCCCCCTTTCAAACATGGTAAGAAAAACTAACTTTCTCTGTAGATAGTAACTTTTATGTCTAAAAAGAAAAGTTCTCTATGAATTTCCCCCTAAATGCTTCAAAACAACTGAAAGCCATTGATTAGCAGTATGTGGCTCACTATGTGGAGAAAAACAGTTTTTGTTAAATATTAATTCCTTTAACTGGTTTGATTAAAAACAATTGTTTAAACATATCCAAATTTTCCTCAGGATTTGCCTCTTTCAAACATGGTAAGAAAAACAAACTTTCTGTGTATTATAGTGCTCGTTTCTGAGATAGTCACTTTTATGTCTAAAAAGAAAAGTTCTCTATGAATTTCTTCCAAAATGCTTCAAAACAACAGAAAGGCATAGTTTAGCAGTATGTGGCTCACTTTTTGGAGAAAAACAGTTTTTGTTAAATATTTATTCATTTAACTGTTTTGATTAAAAAAAATTGTTTAAACAAATCCAAATTTTCCACACGATTTGACCCTTTCAGACATGGTAATAAAAACAGACTTTCTGAGTTTTTCAAGGCTCGTTTCTGAGATAGTCACTTTTATGTATAAAGAGAAAAGTTCTCTATGAATATCCACCAAATTGCTTCAAAACAACAGAAAGCCATAGTTTAAGAGTATGTGGCTAACTTTTTGGAGAAAAACAGTTTTTGTTAAATATTTGTTCATTTAACTGTTTTGATTAAAAACAATTGTTTAAACAAATCCAAATTTTCCACACGATTTGACCCTTTCAGACATGGTAATAAAAACAGACTTTCTGAGTATTTCAGGGCTCGTTTCTGAGATAGTCACTTTTATGTATAAAAAGAAAAGTTCTCTATGAATTTCCACCAAATTGCTTCAAAACAACAGAAAGCCACAGTTTAGCAGTATGTGGCTCACTTTGTGGAGAAAAACAGTTTTTGTTAACATTTATTCCCTTTTACTCTTTTGATTAAAAACAATTGTTTAAACAAATCCAAATTTTCCTCAGGATTTGCCCCTTTCAAACATGGTAAGAAAGACAAACTTTCTGAGTATTTCATTGCTCGTTTCTGAGATAGTCACTTTTATGTCTAAAAAGAAAAGTTCTCTATGAATTTCCCCCAAATTGCTTCAAAACAACAGAAAGCTATAGTGTTGCAGTATGTGGCTGAATTTGTGGAGAAAAACAGTTTTTGTTAATATTTATCCCCTTTTACTTGTTTGATCAAAAAAAGTTGTTAAAACAAATCCAAATTTTTCTCAGGATTTGCCCCTTTTCAAACATGGTAAGGAAAAAAACTTTCTGAGTATTTCAGTGCTCCGATCTGAGATAGTCACTTTTTTGACTAAAAAGAAAAGTTCTCTACGAATTTCCCTCAAAATCCTTCAAAACAACAGAAAGGCATAGTTTAGGAGTATATGGCTCACTTTGTGGAGAAATATTTTTTTTGTTAACATTTATTCCCTTTTACTGTTTTGATTAAAAACAATTGTTTAAACAAATCCAAATTTTCCTCAGGATATCCCCCTTTCAAACATGGTAAGAAAAACTAACTTTCTCTGTATTATAGTGCTCGTTTTTGAGATAGTAAATTTTATGTCTAAAAAGAAAAGTTCTCTATGGATTTCCACCAAATTACTTAAAAACAACAGAAAGGCATAGTTTAGCAGTATGTGGCTCACTTTGTGGAGAAAAACATTTTTTTTAAAACATTTATTCCCTTTTACTGTTTTAATTAAAAACAATTGTTTAAACAAATCCAAATTTTCCACAGGATTTGCCACTTTCAAACACTGTAAGAAAAACAAACTTTCTGAGTTTTTCAGTGCTCGTTTCTGAGATAGTCACTTTTATGTATAAAAAGAAAAGTTCTCTACGAATTTCCCCCAAAAGCTTCAAAACAACAGAAAGGCTTAGTTTAGCAGTATGTGGCTCACTTTTTGGAGAAAAACAGTTTTTGTTAAATATTTATTCATTTAACTGTTTTGATTAAAAACAATTGTTTAAACAAATCCAAATTTTCCACAGGAGTTGACCCTTTCAGACATGGTAATAAAAACAGACTTTCTGAGTTTTTCAGGGCTCGTTTCTGAGATAGTCACTTTTATGTATAAAAAGAAAAGTTCTCTATGAATTTCCACCAAAATGCTTCAAAACAACAGAAAAAAATAGCTTAGCAGAATATGGCTCACTTTGTGGAGAAAAACAGTTTTTGTTAACATTTATTCCCTTTTACTGTTTTGATTAAAAAAAATTGTTTAAACAAATCCAAATTTTCCTCAGGATATCCCCCCTTTCAAACATGGTAAGAAAAACTAACTTTCTCTGTAGATAGTAACTTTTATGTCTAAAAAGAAAAGTTCTCTATGAATTTCCCCCTAAATGCTTCAAAACAAATGAAAGCCATTGTTTAGCAGTATGTGGCTCACTATGTGGAGAAAAACAGTTTTTGTTAAATATTAATTCCTTTAACTGGTTTGATTAAAAACAATTGTTTAAACATATCCAAATTTTCCTCAGGATTTGCCTCTTTCAAACATGGTAAGAAAAACAAACTTTCTGTGTATTATAGTGCTCGTTTCTGAGATAGTCACTTTTATGTCTAAAAAGAAAAGTTCTCTATGAATTTCTTCCAAAATGCTTCAAAACAACAGAAAGGCATAGTTTAGCAGTATGTGGCTCACATTTTGGAGAAAAACCGTTTTTGTTAAATATTTATTCATTTAACTGTTTTGATTAAAAAAAATTGTTTAAACAAATCCAAATTTTCCACACGATTTGACCCTTTCAGACTTGGTAATAAAAACAGACTTTCTGAGTTTTTCGGGGCTCGTTTCTGAGATAGTCACTTTTATGTATAAAGAGAAAAGTTCTCTATGAATATCCACCAAATTGCTTCAAAACAACAGAAAGCCATAGTTTAAGAGTATGTGGCTAGCTTTTTGGAGAAAAACAGTTTTTGTTAAATATTTGTTCATTTAACTGTTTTGATTAAAAACAATTGTTTAAACAAATCCAAATTTTCCACACGATTTGACCCTTTCAGACATGGTAATAAAAACAGACTTTCTGAGTATTTCAGGGCTCGTTTCTGAGATGTCACTTTTATGTATAAAAAGAAAAGTTCTCTATGAATTTCCACCAAATTGCTTCAAAACAACAGAGAGCCATAGTTTAGCAGTATGTGGCTCACTTTGTGGAGAAAAACAGTTTTTGTTAACATTTATTCCCTTTTACTCTTTTGATTAAAAACAATTGTTTAAACAAATCCAAATTTTCCTCAGGATTTGCCCCTTTCAAACATGGTAAGAAAGACAAACTTTCTGAGTATTTCATTGCTCGTTTCTGAGATAGTCACTTTTATGTCTAAAAAGAAAAGTTCTCTATGAATTTCCCCCAAATTGCTTCAAAACAACAGAAAGCCATAGTGTTGCAGTATGTGGCTGAATTTGTGGAGAAAAACAGTTTTTGTTAATATTTATCCCCTTTTACTTGTTTGATCAAAAAAAGTTGTTAAAACAAATCCAAATTTTCCTCAGGATTTGCCCCTTTTCAAACATGGTAAGGAAAAAAACTTTCTGAGTATTTCAGTGCTCCGATCTGAGATAGTCACTTTTTTGACTAAAAAGAAAAGTTCTCTACGAATTTCCCTCAAAATCCTTCAAAACAAAAGAAAGGCATAGTTTAGGAGTATATGGCTCACTTTGTGGAGAAATATTTTTTTTGTTAACATTTATTCCCTCTTAATGTTTTGATTAAAAACAATTGTTTAAACAAATCCAAATTTTCCTCAGGATATCCCCCTTTCAAACATGGTAAGAAAAACTAACTTTCTCTGTATTATAGTGCTCGTTTTTGAGATAGTAAATTTTATGTCTAAAAAGAAAAGTTCTCTATGGATTTCCACCAAATTACTTAAAAACAACAGAAAGGCATAGTTTAGCAGTATGTGGCTTACTTTGTGGAGAAAAACAGTTTTTGTTAATATTTATCCCCTTCTACTTGTTTGATCAAAAAAAGTTGTTTAAACACATCCAAATTTTCCTCAGGATTTGCCCCTTTTCAAACATGGTAAGGAAACAAAATTTCTGAGTATTTCAGTGCTCGTTTCTGAGATAGTCACTTTTTTTGTCTAAAAAGAAAAGTTCTCTATGAATTTCCCCCCAAAATTCTTCAAAACAACAGAAAGGCATAGTTTAGCAGTATATGGCTCACTTTGTGGAGAAAAACATTTTTTTAAAACATTTATTCCCTTTTACTGTTTTAATTAAAAACAATTGTTTAAACAAATCCAAATTTTCCACAGGATTTGCCACTTTCAAACACTGTAAGAAAAACAAACTTTCTGAGTTTTTCAGTGCTCGTTTCTGAGATAGTCACTTTTATGTCTAAAAAGAAAAGTTCTCTACGAATTTCCCCCAAAAAGCTTCAAAACAACAGAAAGGCTTAGTTTAGCAGTATGTGGCTCACTTTTTGGAGAAAAACAGTTTTTGTTAAATATTTATTCATTTAACTGTTTTGATTAAAAACAATTGTTTAAACAAATCCAAATTTTCCACAGGAGTTGACCCTTTCAGACATGGTAATAAAAGCAGACTTTCTGAGTTTTTCAGGGCTCATTTCTGAGATAGTCACTTTTATGTATAAAAAGAAAAGTTCTCTATGAATTTCCACCAAAATGCTTCAAAACAACAGAAAAAAATTGCTTAGCAGAATATGGCTCACTTTGTGGAGAAAAACAGTTTTTGTTAACATTTATTCCCTTTTACTGTTTTGAATAAAAATAATTGTTTAAACAAATTCAAATTTTCCTCAGGATATCCCCCTTTCAAACATGGTAAGAAAAACAAACTTTCTGGGTATTATAGTGCTCGTATTTGAGATAGTAACTTTTATGTGTAAAAAGAAAAGTTCTCTATGAATTTCCCCCAAAATGCTTCAAAACAACAGAAAGCCATTGATTAGCAGTATGTGGCTCACTATGTGGAGAAAAACAGATTTTGTTAAATATTTATTCCTTTAACTGGTTTGATTAAAAACAATTGTTTAAACAAATCCAAATTTTCCAAAGGATTTGACCCTTTCAAATATGGTAAGAAAAACAAACTTTCTGTGTATTATAGTGCTCGTTTCTGAGATAGTCACTCTTATGTATAAAAAGAAAAGTTCTCTATGAATTTCCGCCAAAATGCTTCAAAACAACAGAAAGCCATTGATTAACTGTATGTGGCTTACTTTGTGGAGAAAAACCGTTTTTGTTAATATTTATCCCCTTTTTTATTAGAAAATGGAGGAAGAATATAAGCTAAAGTGGGAATAATATTAGTTATAGTGTATGTTTTAGATTTTGTACTCACATCCACTAGATATAAGTCTATCATGTGCTTCTATACCTCTAAAGTGGCAAGGACGGAGTTGGAGGAACTGTGTTTTTTAGGAAAGTTAATTTCCTATGTTACCCTTGTCTCCATCCACCCCACTAACATTACCTTTGAATGGTATGTGTGAATACAAAAGAAAAACGGTGTGTGTGTTTTTTTTTTTTGTTTTTATTTTGGGGGGGGGGGGGGGGGGTAGGAGGATTTGCTGTTCAAAGTGAAATGTATATATAGCTAAAGTAACTAGCAAAGTTGCATCCTAGGGTGTGGCTATTTATTAGTTGATTGAATGCCACAGTAGTGGTTTTGTGGTTTGAAGCAGCCAGGGGCAGATATAGGAGAGGGCGGGGAAGAGAGGCTTGCCTGTGATCTTGATCGGCACTGCTACACACTCATTATCATATATGCAGTCGGTATGAATTGATTATATATAGCCTGTACCGGTGAGGTATGCTATACTACCTTGGTACACTTGGGACACTAACAGCTGACCATTTTGGCTTTCAAAATGGCAGGCTATGGCCTAACTAATATTTGAGCCATTTTTCTTCTTTCCCTTGTTGTTTTTACTTCAGATTCCTCCAGAAAGGAATTTAATGAGAATCCTAACATTACATCAACATGATGACATGAGCATTGTTTGATTGCATTGCCCCGCCTCTTCTTAGCTCTATATCTCAGGGGGGGGGGGTTCACCGGAATTTTTTTTTGTTCTAGTCTTATTACAGCTAAGGCCTTTAGCTACATTCGTACCGAGTTTGGGGCTAGTCGGTCAATGCGCGTGGGAGTTAGGCGTGCTAAACAGTAGGAAGTGCCATTTTTTTAGTGACCCTTGCGTGTTTTGATATATCTTCTAAGAAAAGGTGCCTATATAGACTTTTTATATATCATTTTAAAGCACACACAATAAGCAACAAGCTGGTATAATAATTATTTGCACAGAAGAAAGAGGGAAAAGTTATGACAGCTACAAATATTTTTACAATTTCGTTGGTTTTAGGTATAGTCCCCCCTTAACCGTGCTACAATTTGAGCACGGCGATACATACCAATTTTCGCCAATTTTTTAATTTTTTATTATTAACATAATTGTGATGGACATGCATCGGAACAAAGATATTGACTTATTTTTCCCTTCACAATTCATCGTTGTTATTTTTATGCCACCGGTTTACTATCTTAGCGAAGGATTCTAAGAATATCAGCTGAACCACAGAGTTTTCGTTCTGCCATGTGAATCAATATACCCACTGTTTATCCACATTTTTAGGTAATCTCTCGCTAGCCTGGCTTTACCAAATCGCTACGCTGAGTGGTCTGGTACTTTTTCGTAGAGTAGTTCGTTCTTACGTTGATTTGTGGCATTTTGGTGGTGTAAACTTGCGTTAGACGTCATTACAAGTAGCTCTTACGCATGGAGTAACGAGCGTTAGTGATTAGCTACACTAGTAATCAACACTTGTACTACCGAAATTTGAACACATTTGTAGCTATCATAACTTTTTGTCCCATTCTTCTGTGCAAATATTTTTGATACTAGCTTGTTGCTTATTGTGTGTGCTTTAAAATGATATAAAAAAGTCTCTATAGGCACCTTTTCTTAGAAGATATATCCAAACACGCAAGGGTCACAAAAAAATAATGAAAAATGGCACTTCCTAATTTGTGGCCAGGCGCCTAGACCGACGTGCCCCAAACTCCGTGTGTGGGTTACTAAATACCTTAGCTGTGATCGTATGGATTGACATTTTTCCCCCGGTGAAACCCCCCCCCCACTTGAATTATAGTGTTGAGAAGAGGCGGGATCACAGAAATTTGCCGTCCTCCCACGCAATTTCTGTGATCCCGCCTCTTCTCAACACTATAACTCGGGGGGGGGGGGGGGGGGGGCTATGGACTAGGATTAACAGTGCTACAGTCTCTCTATCAAGTCCCTCTAAAACCTGAGACATACTCCTTTCTTAACTCAGCCTCGTTCCTAGAGATTTTTATGGAGATGTAAACAATAAGACTGCTCAGACATTTCCCAACAAATCAAGTACCTTTTTTTAAATTTACCATTACCATCACCATCTGTGGGTGGTGCTCAAGTCAACGTTGCAGTTCCAGACAACTTTGATAACGCATGCGCAATGGATGAAATATGAAATTCAAATACCGACAAAATAATCGAAGAGGTACTACGCTTGTGTGTGAGTTTAAACTTGTTGGACTTATAGAGTGTGTCAAAGCAGAGATGAGTGGCAAGGCAGAGTTGGAATTTAGCTTAGATCCAAAATTCGAGTGTGAGGCGCCTACATATGTGGACTTCAAAGAGCTGGCTCTGAAGGGTAACCAATATGATGACAAGGCGGATGAATGGTTTGGTAAGACACTGTGACACCAAAAGTCCTGCTTTATTATTTTCCTCTTCAGTAGCTTAGCTATCTATTGGGTGTACTAGTTGTGTAGCGTGTTCTGTGGTTGTCTAGTAGTTGTACTGGGTGGCGTGTGCTAGCCAGATCTTGTGGTTGTGCTCGTTTTTATTTCAAAACATACTGTATGAACGGCATGATTGTTTGATAATCTCATCACCCATTTCCTTGTTTACTGAATCAAGTGAAACAACAGATGGTCATGGAAAAGTTTGGAGTGTTCTTGTTGTAAAATTAGATTTATTGTAAGCAAGTTTTGTAAGGGGGCGATAGATCAGACGACAAATTACATGTGTTTTGGGGGGAGGGGATTGCCAATTTTCAAGGTGCATAGAAAGTGCTTTTGGAGCAAATAGCAGCTGAAACCACCATTTAGGCTGCTATGAAAGTGCAACAATGATTTTTTGTGGTATATGAGCTTTAGTTTTACGTATGTCATTTTGAAATGTGTGTTGAAGCAATACTGGGAGTACTCTCGCTTTAGATTGATAGATGCTGGTGGGATGTTTTTATTACTTGTAGAGTGATTGTGTTGGTTGACGCTGAGTGCAATGTTTTGCTATTGTTCATCTCTGCAGGGAATAGAATAGTATTGAATGACTCCAGAAATGATGGCAGTAATGTGGGAAGTGAGGCCTTATTGCATGACTCCAGAAATGACGCTAGTAATGTGGGAAGAGAGGATAATCACTTCTTTAGTTCAACACGCAAGATTGCTGAGCTTTGAGTAATCGGTGTGAAGGGATGTAATAATAAGTTAGTATTGCTCTAGAGTTGATTGTTTTCTCCTAATTCTTGGGACTACCATTTTCAGTTTTAGGCTCCCTCTGTAAGTCATGTACTTACTCATGGAGGAGCCTCTGTAAGTCATGTACTTGTTCATGGAGGAGATGATCACATGGGTCTTGCCTCTGTAAGTCATGTACTTGTTCATGGAGGAGATGATCGCATGGGTCTTGCCTCTGTAAGTCATGTACTTGTTCATGGAGGAGATGATCACATAGGTCTTGCCTCTGTAAGTCATGTACTTGCTCATGGAGGAGATGATCACATGGGTCTTGCCTCTGTAAGTCATGTACTTGCTCATGGAGGAGATGCCTCTGTAAGTCATGTACTTGTTCATGGAGGAGATGATCACATAGGTCTTGCCTCTGTAAGTCATGTACTTGCTCATGGAGGAGATGATCACATGGGTCTTGCCTCTGTAAGTCATGTACTTGCTCATGGAGGAGATGGATGCATGGGTCTTGCCTCTGTAAGTCATGTACTTGCTCATGGAGGAGATGATCACATGGGTCTTGCCTCTGTAAGTCATGTACTTGCTCATGGAGGTGATGATCACATGGGTCTTGCCTCTATAAGTCATGTACTTGCTCATGGAGGAGATGATCGCATGGGTCTTGCCTCTGTAAGTCATGTACTTGTTCATAGAGGAGATGATCGCAAGGGTCTTGCCTCTGTAAGTCATATACTTGCTCATGGAGGAGATGATCGCATGGGTCTTGCCTCTGTTAGTCATGTACTTGTTCATGGAGGTGATGATCGCATGGGTCTTGCCTCTGTAAGTCATGTACTTGCTCATGGAGGAGATGATCACATGGGTCTTGCCTCTGTAAGTCATGTACTTGCTCATGGAGGAGATGGATGCATGGGTCTTGCCTCTGTAAGTCATGTACTTGCTCATGGAGGAGATGATCACATGGGTCTTGCCTCTGTACGTCATGTACTTGCTCATGGAGGAGATGATCACATGGGTCTTGCCTCTGTAACAGCTAATTGAACTCTTGAACGTAGGTAGAAGTGCTTTATAGAAAGGCTGATGAACTTCAGTCATTGAATCCTCAAAACTAGTGCAGAAGTTTCACACATATGGCTTTCTAAGCACCACATGTGATACCTTGGAATCAGCAATGCAGGGAGAAGGTTATACTAACACCACGACTCTTCCATAAACAACAGCAGAAAAGACTTTAGCCAAAATAAAGTGCTAGTGAGATATCTGCCATTTTTCTCAATTTTACACTGTAAATGGAAGTGGGTAACAACAGCAGCAGCAACAAAATGCAGGATTTTTGTGTGTGTGAGGAGTGGGGGGGGGGGGACATAAAGTGGGGGTTGACCCATGACTGCAGAACTGATACTAAGGGGGGACTGGACCATTTACTACCGAAATTTGAACACATATTTGTAGCTGTCATAACTTTTTCACCCTTTTTTCTGTGCAGATACTTTTATTACCAGCTTGTTGCTTATTGTGTGTGCTTTAAGATGATATGTGAAACGTGTCTATAGGCACTTTTTCTTAGAAGATACATGCAAAAAGGCAAGGGTCACTCAAAAAATGGCACTTACTAATTTGGAACTAACCTAATTCCAAGTGTAAATTGTCGTTGAGCTCATCATCAACGAATAATGATGCAGAAAAAGGCAGCCAGAGGCCACTGGATTTTTCTGCTAGTTATTTGCTGCTAAGTACATAACGTTTGCTTACCAGTGGATCTGAAGTAGCTCTGGAGAGCATTTGTAGAGGTGGCGCATGTGGTGCACCGAAAATTCCAAGCTAAGCCACCTGATACAGATAGGCTGGAGTATCTCCATGAATTTTGTGTCACAAAACATGCAGAACTCTATGTAAAAACATTTGCTAATGGCCCTTCTTGATTGGTTTAATCGCTGCCACATAAATACAAATTGTTTAAGGATAACTTACTGTCATGCATGTTCTTTTGGTTTGTAATGGACATAATACGCGAGTGATTTTTATAAAAATAAACTGCAGCTTATTTTTATTTGCATTCTAATGAAAGTTCAAAAAGATTATTTAAAAAGGAATTCGTCCCTGGGGGGACTATCCCATTTTTCTACGAAATTTGAACACATATTTGTAGTTGTCATAACTTTTTCCCCCTTTCTTCTGTGCAAATTATTATTGCACTAGCTTGTTGCTTATTGTGTGTGCTTTAAGATGATATGTAAAAAGTCTCTATAGGCACTTTTTCTTAGAAGATATAGCCAACCACGCAAGGGTCACTCAGAAAATGGCACTTCCTAATTTCCCAGGATTCTAATTCCAAGGCACCTTGAGCTACAGACCCCAAACTTGTGTTGTGGCTTGCTAACACACTAAGCTGTGATATGGCTGAGCCATAATTACAATGTGGTGAAGTGTTGAATAGATATGAGGCACTACATTTCCAACCCCGCAAAAACCCACGCAATATCTGTGACATCACCACTTCTAATCACCAAAACTGAGCAGCACTTCACGTACAAAAAAAAATGATTCAGCCATATCACAGAGCACTAAAAGAGCTCTCCAATGAACCCTCAAATATTAAAATTGAGTGAAGTGTGGCAAAGTTAGGTTCCTGGAAAAATCAGAATAAAATCGATTTACACAATTCCTGGGAATAGGGGTTTAAGTTAGGACAATGAAATGTTTGAATTTTGCAATGAAATAGCTGGCAAAATGTGTTCTTATAAAGTTTCAGTTGTTTCTTGACATGTTCTTGTACTTCCATGCCTTTCTTGAGTTTGCTGTGCCTGTATGAATATGTAAGATAGAAAAACATGATGAAATTTGATGACATGTATGTAAATGGAACTTCCCTTGAGAGTTGAACATCATCCCTCAATGAAGTAGTGTCTTGCTCTGTATTGTATGCATAGTTTTAATTTTTTTAGATTGTGTGGCAGTCCAGTGCTGGGCCACCTGAGGTGGATTGAAAGAAAAGTTTGGCTCTGAAAAAAGCCGGTCAAATAATAAATGGATTTGAAAAAAGGTGGCCAAAAGAGACCAAATAAATGAAGTTAAAAATCCACCTCCAAAAAATAAAATAAAGAGAGGGGAGGTCAAAATGTACACATCAAAATCCACCAGCCTCATAAGTGGTGCCTTCCTCAGCGACGTGTCTTTCCTCCACCGCCAACTCCTTAGATCGCAGGGACTTTCTCCGTCTCTGGCTTGTGCACTCTGCCTTCTGCCCAGCCTTCATACATCTTTTATCATCCGAAGATGTAATGTAGTTGGCTGTAAATGCACTTGGGGGAGAACCAATAACTTGTTCAAACAGAGGCGAGAGTCCTTCCAATCCATGATTGAAAGTGATAGCTGCCAGATCGACAGCGATATCCACACTCACCAGAGAACAGTATCCCGTCTTAAGGCACCGGGACCAAACGATATTATTAAAAGACTCATTCTGAGTCGCACCCAATACACACTTTTCCAAGAGCTCCCGCTTGGAAAGCGCAGTAAATACTGGCTTTATGAAGGGACCCAGATCCTTCGACAGCTTAGGAGTGTGCTTGGGTGGTTCCAGATTATTAGCGAGTGCACGATTGTATTTGCACCATGATTCTGATCCTGTCGGGCAAAACTGATGGTCATGCTGATCATCATAAGATATCGAATGGTGAAACACTGCCCAGATCGCTCTGAACATTCCATCCACGTCCCCGGGAAAATTGCGGATAGCCCTGCCAAAGTAAACCGATAGAGAATTGATCACAGATTCCGTCAAGCGTCCCTTCCTGCCCCACTTTATTTTCCTCACTTAACCACTCATCAACAAAGGTCTTCTTCTTTAGGTCACGCAGTCTTTTCCCGAGGCGCTTTTGGATGTGTCCCACACACTCCATCTTCTGAAGGTGTCAAAAAACAAGAAAAAACAAATATGTAATCACCATAAATGTAAACAAATCACCATAAATGTAAACAAATCACCATAAATGTAAACAAATCACCATAAATATAAACAAATCACCATAAATGTAAACAAATCACCATAAATGTAAACAAATCACTATAAATATAAACAAAATCTACATAAATGTAATTACCTGAATCACAACATCACTACCATAGGGGTGCTCGTTGTTCAGGCGAACGATAGATTTGGCATCCCCATCGGATATGACCGTCGTGTACCGCAGCCGGTTCTTCTCCACTGACCTCCCCCAAAGAATTGATGCTCCTTCCACTTCCATAGCTTGAGAAAAACCAGTGAAATTCGAATTGCAGGAGTCCTGGTGCTTCTCCATCCAATCCAGGAACTCCTGCCACTCGCTGCCCATGGTACTTTCAGCTTCTTTGCAATCTTTGCAAGACTTGCTCAGGACCGTCACATCGAGTACCTGGCCTGTCTCCCACGATATCACTGCAACCACGCCGTAAGGTGCAACAAATCCATGATGAGACCAGGGGCCGTCACATGTAACTGTAACATCAATAACATCGCTTGGATCGGCACCCTGCAATCTATCGAGCTGTGCAGAAGCAACCTTTGAGCTCTCCATTCGCACATTCTGTACGAATTTGTGGAGGATGTTATTATGGTTAGAATAACTCTTTGGGCCTACAGGTGGAGGCAAACCCATAACTCCACAGATCGTCTCTAGCCCTGCACTCCCTTTGCCACACATCTTCCCTGCCAGAATAAACCTGGTATTCAGCGCTTTCGAATGTACATAGGGGTCAGAAAAAGCATCCTCTTTTCCTGTACACAACGGATTGGTACAGGACAGAGTCAGCTTTGTACTGAGCCCCCTGCGAATACCCAGGTTTTCCCTGACAGTAAGGCCAGATCCACAGACATTACAGCTAGCCCGCCTAGTGACGGATGCTAGCAGTCCTTCCAAATCAATGAGCCGTAGACCTTTCATCTCACAAAGAGAATCAGACCTACAGGCACTGTCTGCAGCTGGGGAGCTTACCGAATACTCCGCGGAGGATGTAGAAGGCATTGGGAGAGCAAGCTTCTTCCCAGTAGCGGTTGGAACCGCCACTGGAGAAGAAGTCTCCTCACTAGAGACTCTCTTAGTAAACCCAAACATTCTAGGTCACTTCCTACGTTGAACAGACAGCTGCTTCGCCCGATAGGAGCTACCATCATCTTTAGAAGACATCACTTTTAACTTTCTGGCAAATTTCGATAGAATGACACTCCGCGCCAAAACGTGTTGCTTAGTGGAAAACGTGGCTCAGTACTCATACGCAACAGTCATAAATAGACTGTGTGAAATCAGTTTCCTGTAGGCAATAAATGAACTTCCTAGTAGACGTTGTCGCCATTATATGCTGGCAAAAACTTACGTTAGCGTTCGTGGTTAGTGTTCCTTGTGGTTTCTCTTTGAATTTTTAAATCAATGCATGGACAAAAACCATCATAACTTTGAAATGGGCATCCAATAGCTCTAAAACTTTGGAATTGGCTAGTAGGTGGGTACAGCAACAGTTTGAACTCATAATAATAATAATAATAATGATAAAAAAATCCAAAGTTTTTTGGGATAGTCCCCCCTTAAATAGGTGGCTATTAAAATACAAAAAATACCCAAATAACTCTTTAGGCCCTAAAATTAAATTATTCCACGCACATGTGTACCTGGATTATTTGTTAATGCCATGTGAAGAGTAACTGCAAGAACAATGGAATCGTGGATGTTTTCTTCTTAGCTTGAAGGCTCTATCAGGAAAGGATTATTGATATTGATAGCTTGCCTAGCGACTAAACGTCTAGGCCAAATATTGTAACGGTCATTTTGGTTGGCTAGTGCCGCAACTGACTACGCTCTATTACAGCAGGCAATGAACTTTGTCTCATTCTCCCTGGTTGTATTCTATAGCATCTGCTGTCGAGATCTAGCGAGCTACTGTATATGGTTACTAAGTTTAGTTGCTTTGTTGTTGTTGAAACTGGCCCACATTAAGATTTGCCATTTCAGCTAATGTGGTGTTTTTTAGTAGAGGAGGGTTAGATGCAGCTTCTATGGCAAGCAGCATGCATTGGATTTACCTTACAGAGCTAGTGTGTAGCTTTTGAGTCATGGTTTCCAAGATGTTTCTTGTAATACGGATATATACGGTATTGGCTCCTAAAGTGTTATAACATGTATAGCTTTAAAAACTGTTGTAGGAGCACTAAGTTGCTTTGGGGGGGACGACGTTTGTTAGTCTCTTAAACTTGTTGACTTTTCTTTCTTTGTTTCTGTTTCCTCAACACAGAAGAAAACATCTTCCATTAGGAACCTTACTAAAGTGAAACCTTTTACGTTTGCGTGTGAGAAGAGGGCGGCACTCAGAACAGCAGATACTGCGGGACCTTCAAATAGTTTCTATGTGCCCATGGCAGAGTTTATTGCCAACTACCAGACGAGCACTCCTCCGCGGTTCAGGTGTAATCCAAACGAACCTGGCCCTAACCGGACCGGATCTCAGAAGACTTGTGGTCAATTTGGTCTGGGGTCTCACCTCACCATTGCCAAGTCTCCTAAACTTATAACCAAGGGGCGAACAAGACCTGTTACAGCAAAAGGAGCAAAGGAAATGGAGGAAGAAGATATCTTGAAAATGAAGAAGTGTGTGTTAGCTGTTGTCCACAATATCTTTCTCTCTCCCTCCTTTCTATTATTTCTCTTTTCCAACTTTCTTTCCCACCTCTTCCATTCCCGATGACTTTTTCTCTATTTCAAATCTAACTACTTCTCCTTCTCCTCAACTTCTCTCCACTTTTGTGTGACTTTCTGTGTGTCCCTTTCCTCCTCTATGTATCTCTCCTCATCATAGTGTCACTTTCCTATGCACAGGCACCAGTTCAAGGCCAAGCCTTTCAAAAGAGACTTCAATAATAATGGTCCCTTTAAGAGAACCTTCCAATTGACTCATCCCAAGACCCCAGACTTGACCAGCAAGAGGGTGATGAAGAAGAGGGGGAGAGTAAATGACGAGCAGGAAACAGGCCATAAGGATACAAACAGACAATTCCGAGCCCAGCCTATGCCAGACTTCAAGGCAGTGAAAGTGAGTATGGTGGAATGATACAACCTGCATGTCACATGCCAGACTTCTAGGAAGTGAGTGTGATGGAGAGGTAGAACATGCGCATGTCACATGCCAAACTTCAAGGCATTGAGTGTGATGGAGAGGTAGAACATGCATGTCACATGCCTGACTTCAAGGAAGTGAAAGTGTGTGTGGTGGAGTGGTACAGCATACATGTCTTATGCATGTTATATGTCTGACTTTAAGAAAGTGAGTAAGGTGGAGTGTACAACATGCATGTCACATGCCTGACTTCAAGAAAGTGAAAATGGTTGCGGTGGGTGACTATCTCAACTTTAACATGTACTCTAAAGTAAAGCAGACAATTATGCCTACACTTACACAGTGCAAGTTACTTACTGGGTGGTTTATTCTCATGATGACAATTGTTTGTAGGGTGTGCCAGCCAAGAGGATTCTTCCTCCTGTTGAGGGTGAGTCTCCGACCTTAATGAAACGTCGGCGTCATTGCAACTCAACTTCCATCTTGGGAAAAGAAGACAGAAGAAAGGAACCTGAAACCCGTGGCCACTTTGTCAACCCTATACCAAACTTTGACAAGAAGTTTGAGGTGAAATACGCAGACAGAGAGCAAGTTATACCTCAACCATTTAGCTTTGAGGAGAGGGAGAGAAACAAGGCAATACTGAAGCCTGCCTCTGAAGAAGTGTGTGGCTGTTACCATAAGAGTATTACAAACCTTGTGCCTGTTTGTAGCATACAAGGACTTGATGTGTAATACAATAAGAGTTGAAATCAATAATTTATGAGGACTTTTATTTTGTCACTACATTGCAGAAGTTTGTGTTCAAAGCACAGCTTCTACCAGACTTCTCCAAGATGTGGCGGCCAACCAAGCACACTTCTTCTCCTACCAGACCAGCTCCCTTTACGTTCCACACGGAGATAAGAGGAGAGAAGCACACCCACAAATGGAAAAAAGAGGTCAGTGAGACTAGAGTGTTGTTAAAGAATAATATTCAATACATAGTCGTTATTTTTTTTTTTATCATTGTCATCATTTGTCTTGTATACCTGTAGGTGGAAGAGAAACTACAGACGGAAAAGAACGAGGTTAAAATTAAGGTCAAGAAAAATGTATCTGCCATCCCGTACAACAAACCGTTCGTTCCTGAGAAGTCCAAGCATCCTCTGGCACAGGTAGACAACTTTGTGCTCCACTCTGAACTCCGAAGCACTCAGCGAATGAAGTATGATTCTGAGAAGCGCCAGCGGTATTATCTGCTGAATATGGCGAATCTTCAAAGGCTCACTCTCAGGAAGGTTTCTGAGGCCAAGGAAATTGCAGTGCATCGCAAGACACTTGTGCACAAGGCTCAGCCCATTGCTCGTTATGCCCCTACTATTATTAAGCCAAGTGATAGGCCTTGCACTCAGCCCTTCTCTCCTCACTTCACCAACAGATATAAAAATAAGCAAAACCTCTGATTACAACTGACACTAGTAGTGTGTTTTTCTTCATGTATGCATTGTATTTTTAGATGTCTTATTGTCTGATAGATGTCTTATCACCTGTTCGTTCTGACACTAATTTTTGCACAAATGCAGATATTTGGATATGATGATTGCCAAAATTAAATGTATACAGTGCCATTATTTGGGATGTAGTCATAAAATTAGGGAATGTAGGAATGCAGTCATTAGCCCGTTATTTTCTCAGATACTTCTCTCTGACCGTAGTATTTATCACATCCTCTCTGCTCCGAGTAGTGCTGCTGGTATACGCAGAGTGGCAAGATAACCTCTTCGCCCTAAAATTTACAGATGTGGATTACCGAGTCTTGACTGATGCAGCGAGATTCGTTTTAGATGGAGAATCACCCTTTGCGCGACCCACTTACAGGTATAGTCCACTCCTCGCCCCAAACCACCAGGTCTTCTCGTCCTTTGACAAAGTTGTGTTTGTTTTGTG
The DNA here is from genome assembly GCA_965261955.1 of Leptonemataceae bacterium. Classification (GTDB taxonomy): domain Bacteria; phylum Spirochaetota; class Leptospiria; order Leptospirales; family Leptonemataceae; genus JABAAI01. The sequence goes on along the minus strand of CBDHEM010000008.1, from coordinate 5,233 downwards.
TGACTTGTTGGTCGGCCTTCTTATTCATCTCGTGTTGAGTGCTCGAGGTTTACGAAGAACCAAGATAACCTTTCCAGTGGCCCTCTGACTTTAAACCCATTAACAGCTACAGTATCAAGCCGAGGAGTCGGCCTTATTCATCTCGTGTTGAGTGCTCAAGGTTTACGAAGAACCAAGATAATCTTTCCAGTGGCCCTCTGGCTCTTAAACCCATTAACAGCTACAGTATCAAGCCGAGGAAATGCAGAGTCCTTCCTTGCTGTCTTGGTGCTGTTACACTTTACTTCCTAATACGTAGGCGAGTGTATATTGCCGCCATTTTCTTTGGGCTTGCCGTCCACTTGAAACTATTCCTTGTCATCTATTCACTTCCCATTTATCTCTTCATTAAGGGGGGACTGTACCTGAAACCAACGAAATTGGAACACATATTTGTAGCTGTCATAACTTTTTTCCCCTTTTTTCTGTGAAAATACTTTTGATACCAGCTTGTTGCTTATTGTGTGTGCTTTAAAATGATATATAAAAAGTCTCTATACGCACCTTTTCTTAGAAGATATATCCAAACACGCAAGGGTCGCTAAAAAAAAACTTCCTAATTTGTGGCAAACTTTACAGGCAGGCGCCTTGACCTCAGCGCCCCAAACTCGGTGTGCGGGTAGCTAAAGGCCTTAGCTGTGATCGTATGGATTCCCCCCCCCCCCCGGTGAACCCCCCCTGAGAAATAATGCAGAGAAGAGGCGGGACTACGGAAATTTGTCGTCCGCTCACGGAAATTTCCGTGGTCCGCCTCTTTTCAACACTATATCTAAGGGGGGGTTTCACCGGGGAAAAAAAGTGAATCCATACGATCACAGCTAAGGCCTTTAGCTACCCGCACACCAAGTTTGGGGCGCTGCGGTCAAGGCGCCTGGCTGTAAAGTTTGCCACAAATTAGGAAGTTTTTTTTTGTGTGACCCTTGTGTGTTTGGATATATCGTCTAAGAAAAGGTGCCTATAGAGACTTTTTATATATCATTTTAAAGCACACACAATAAGTAACAAGCTGGTATCAAAAGTATCTGAACAGAAGAAAGGGAAAAAAAGTTACGACAGCTCAAATATGTGTTCACATTTTTGTGGTTTCAGAACCAGTCCCCACTTTAAGGACGATTAATCTGCAAATGTTGAGAGCCTTGACACTTCACCTCCAAAACGACTCAAATTGTTTTTTAACCCCCAAAGACTAAAGTTTGTGATTGTGAGCTCCACAACCTTTTTCACAATAACAAGTTACTTCTATTTAATGTGAGTGGTAATGGTAGCACCATATTTTCCATGGTTACTTTACAAGTTAGGTTAGCTGATTATTATATATCACCATACTGTGCAAGAAAGATGTATGGCACTTCTGGTCTGTATATATATATATATACATTAGCAAGTGAAGATAATAGAGATATAATGGCCTTCCAGGTATGGTAATGTTCTGCTAGAAGAGGCCTATCTCTACCACGTCATGAGACGTGATATGAGTCACAATTTCTCTGTCTATTTCTACCCTCTATACCTCATCCAGGACTCCTGGGTCTCACTGCCTGTTGGATTGATTGCATTCCTGCCTCAGGCACTGCTCCTGCTAGCAGCTGCTATCTATCTCCACAGAGACATTACTCTTTGATGTTTTGTCCAAACCTTCATCTTTGTCACTTTCAACAAAGTGTGTACATCACAGGTATGGTGTATGTACATTCCATCCTGATGGCCAACCATAAATCAATCCATGTCCACTTGCACTGCTTGGCAACTCTAGCCTTGCCTGGTTACACATGGCAACACTCCCAGTGCATTTGAACAGGGCTTATGTCCTTATTTAAGGACCAGTTGTTTAAATTACAAAAACAACAACAAAAGAAATCACATTTTTCAGTCATATTTGTGCAGCTTCTTCCTCACACGCGTACCTCTTATTGATTGGTTATGCAATACTATACTTGTCTGCCCATTAGGTAACTAATTGTGCAACCATGAGGTTAGGCTGTGGAATAGTCAAGTGAGATCTCTCTCTTCTTTTCTTTCTCAATCACTCTTTCTCATCTTCCCTCCCTCCCTCCCTTCTCCCTTCCTTTTCCCAACCTCTTTCTTATCTCTTTCCACCCTCCCTCCCTATAGTATTTCCTGTGGTACCTATGCCTGCTCCCACTTGTCACTCCATATTCTAAACTGCATGTCACGGAGGCAGTTCACATGTTACCACTTTGGTTCTCAGGACATGTATGTACATATACACGCATAGGTATATTGCATACAGATAAATCCATCTCCGCCCACACAAATTGTGCACATGACAATGCAACATTTTTTGTTTCTCTTCTTTACATAATCACAAGTACAACAGCTTGTGACATTATGATTTGCATGTTGCATTTGCTAACACTTTGAATACGTTCGGGAATGGGGAAAATCCCATAAGGCAACGCCAGGTAAGTTTAAAGCAAATAAACACTGAGATGGCTCTATTTTAATTGCATGCAATTTTCAAGAAAAAAGTTAGTAGCACTTCAGGCTCTTGCTCTAAGGCTGGATTTAAAGCTATAAGCTATTATTGGTACTTCCATGGTTACCGAAATACAGAAAGACTTCTTTGGACAAATAGCTTTCTCTATGTTTTAGATATAGCGCTTCTTGTTAAGATAGCTAGCTATGCTAGCGTTTTGATCAAGCTGAATAATTTTTACCTACTGTTTTGTTTGTATCGTGGGCCTGGCTTGCTGCCCGACACTACAAACTTTGTTCAGGTAACTATCTAGTAGGTAGCTAGCTAGCTGTTGCTTCCCTGTAATACTTTAGAAAAGGTTGCTTGCTGGAGAGGTAGGTGAGCAAACCGGTTGGGTGCCATATCTCCCACAACGATTATGATGCATGGTAAAGGGTGTTCATAAAGAAAAAGCATGTCGCGAATCTGTGTCCATTGTCTCCACATAAACGTTTAATTAATCATGTCCCATTTTCGTGAGAGTCGTCCTCTAAGGGCTAATTAAGTGGGTTAATTAAGTGCTATAATTTGAATGAAGTCTTTCAATGCATTTGTTGATTGGAGTTGATTATGTAGGAGAATAATTAGCACATTGAAGTGTTTCAACATTGATTTAAGTGCATGGGTGTGGCATATATATTGCAAGCTGGACTTCATCAAGATTCTCCTCAGCTGCTGTTAGAGCCTGTGGTTGCCATGCTTCATTGATAGTGCTTCAAGTCAAAGCAATGGAGTGCCTGGTCCCAAGGCCTCCACTCATCTTCACTCTCCCCATAAGCCATAGCAGTTGCTTATCACGTGATTGAAGAAGAAAAGCCCCCAAGAACCACCATCACTTTGGAGACATGCTAGCCACAAATATAACAGCTCTTTTCAAGCTCCTTCAGCTTCTTTAGCTTCAGGTCCTTCAGCTTCAGCATGTGACCAAGGGACATGGAGTCATGGCCAAGTTTAACAATGAAAAAAAGTGACCATGAACTTGATTTGATGACTTCCATGAACAATCTTCCCAAACTACGGTTGTCTTTACTACACAAATAATAAATGGTAGAATCTGGAGGGTCATCAGGTTGAAAATTAACCACTTACTTTGCCATGCATATAATCTCCCTGAAGCAATACAGATGAGGACTTGTATGGTCGTGTTATTTTGCATGCTGATCCTTGGGGAGGTCGAGTTTAAACAAAGACTTATGATCTCAGCTCAGCTATGCTGGCTGCTAGATGTTGACTGCTCTCACATCTTGCTCTATTGCTATCTGGAACATGTTCCAGTCTTGAGTCGTACTGATCACACACACCTAACTGCTCTCGGCTTTTGCTCCTTTTGTTCTTACTCTATTGCCATCCCCTCAATATTGCGTTCCCAGTACATGCACAGGCCTCCCAAGACCAATATATATATATATATATATATATAAATTATAGATATATTTATATCATGAGCATGGAGGGGCATCTTAATTACCATTACAATTCATGATTTTTGTTAAGGGATGGAGGGAAACAGACTATTTGGTAAAGATGGGGGAACAGGATTTTTGGGTAAGGGATGAAGGGAAATGGTTGGTGTGCTTGGAATTATCTTCTTGGTTCACCAACTTGTGATTAGTGACTTCACTTGCCATGCTTTCCAGGTCCTCTGACTGTTGCCTGCCTACCTCCTGGACTTCCAAGGATATAACACGTTTTTGTGGATCTATTTGGCAGGACTGGCATTCTTTTTAATCAACGTGTTTGTGGTTGTCAAGGTGCTGCGTAAACAGGTTTTTACTCCCACCTTCACCCGGGGAAGACTTGCGATGGTGGATAAGAATGTCTCCAAACTAAAATAATAATATCGTGAAATCTTTCTTGTTGAAACGACAAAAAAGAATTGTCAAAGTCTCCAAGATTTACACCATTTTTCCCCGAAACTTTCAGTTTTTTTTTTGTAGCTGTCATAACTTTTTCCCCCTTTCTTCTGTGCAAATAATTTTTATACCAGCTTGTTGCTTATTGTGTGTGCTTTAAGATGATATAAAAAAAGTCTGTATAGGCATATTTTCTTAGTAGATATATCCAAACACGCAAGGGTTTTTCCCCACAAAAAACGACCTAATTTGTGGCAAAGATAACTCAAAGGCGCCTTGACCGACGCGCCCCCAAATTGGTCTGAGGGTAGCTAACGCACTTATCTGTGATACTGACGAGCCAGAATTTTTTTCCGGTAAACCCCCCTTGAGTTCTAGTGTTGAAAAGAGGCGGACCGCGAAAATTTGGCGCAAATTTCCGCGGTCCGCCTCTTTTCAACACTAGAACTCAGGGGGGGTTCACCGGGAAAAAATTCTGACTCATCAGTATCACAGCTAAGTGCGTTAGCTACCCTCAGACCAATTTGGGGGCGCGTCGGTCAAGGCGCCTTTGAGTTATCTTTGCCACAAATTAGGTCTTTTTTTTTTTGGGAGAAACCCTTGCGTGTTTGGATATATCTACTAAGAAAATATGCCTATAGAGACTTTTTTTATATCATCTTAAAGCACACACAATAAGCAACAAGCTGGTATAAAAATTATTTGCACAGAAGAAAGGGGAAAAAAGGTATGACAGCTACCAAAAAAAAATGAAAGTTTCGGGGAAAAATGGTGGAGTCCCCCCTTAAGCAACTTGTCAAATGCTTGTTCCAAGTCCCAGATGAGGTCTTCAACATTTTCAATTCCAATGGTATATATACCGATA
>CBDHEM010000007.1:0-13338 GCA_965261955.1 Leptonemataceae bacterium | reverse complement strand
GAGTAGACTCCTTAGTTGTTCATGAGTTACATTACTCATTCAACTTCCATATGAGCCACCAGAATATATATGTATATTGGTTTAGTACATACAAGCTTCAATAAAAAATATAATCATGCATTGGGTAAAAATAGAGTTGTTCTCTTTAACTTGGCCAGTTTTTGGGTTAACTTTTGAATAAATATTTGAGCATTATAGGTGATTTGCATGAGAATACCATTATAGATACAATTTGGAGCATAATCTGGTAGCCAATGCATACTAGTATATAGCTACAAATATAGCTATATTACATGTATAGCTGTATATGTTTGAACAGCTAAATATACATGTTGTCTGTGAGATCATTTCATTTTCTTGATCATTTGATTTTTTTAGTTTTTTTTTAGTATATTATATATATATTAGGTCCAGCATATATACCAGGTTACATTAACATGGTCATGATTAGAGGATACTTTATCACAGAAGTTAGGCATCAAACCTCTATGAAGTAACAGCTTATGATTTATAATGAACTGATATGAGATTACTGAATTAAATATATAGGTCAAGCAAGATACTTTGGCAATGCTTTAGTTCTGAGATTTAAGGGGGGAATAAATCCAAAAAATGTGACTGGACAAAAAAATTATAACTTCACTTCCCTACCACCTATGAAGTCGATTTTAGTACCAAAATGCAGCTCATTGAACAAGCTCTTTAATAATATATATTGGTCATATGTACCCAAGTTGTCAAATACCTCCTGGCCCAGCTGATTTAAGTGGGGAGAAGGCTTTAAAATCTGTTGATAGTGCTGAATGGTTGTTAAAGTGGTCTGTGACTAGTTCAGTAGTGCTAGCACACCACTGACTATTTATACAGGTTGAAAATATATATACTTCCAGTGTAAAATCAATTTCAGTCAAAATAAACAAAAAAAACACTACACATACGTACACTCATAGAGGCACAATATACACATATAGATGAAAATGAAATAGCCAGCGCTGTAGTGTAGGAAATAGACTTTCTAATGATATATAAAGTTTGTAATTCAGGGTTAAACATTCCAGGGAAAACTTTTTTTCAGTTGAGAAATATAGATTCTTGTTAAATCATGGTCAAAGTTGAGGTACTATTTTTGGGATGAAACTGTGAAATCTATGTACTGAAACCTGTTTCTACATTGCTGTAGGATGGAGTACACCAGTCCACACATTTCTCTGAGCAATTCTTACATGAATTCAAGGTTTAGAACTCGCCAGAACCATATGTAGGCCCTTCCTCCAATATAGCGTTTTCCTCTGCAGCTGCCCTATTTCTAGTTTTCTTCTTCCTACCCAATCTTCTCTCTCCCACCAACACTCATCTGAAGCTAAGATGGTAGGTTGGGTTGGTCAGTAGCGCCTGGAGAGGAGGTAGATGCAGTGGAAGGTAGACTGGTGGAGGGGGATAAAAGGGCGAACTTCTTCCTGGTGGCAGTTTGGGTGGAAATAGTCTGGGCCAGAGCGGAAACAGTCTGGGCAGAAGTGGAAGCAGTCTGGGCAGGAGTGGAAGCAGACTGGGAAGGAGCAGCAACAGGTTCCGATACGATACGCATGAAGGTGGAAAGGCATGAAAGGGGAAAGGGCTAGCTATATTTCTCCAAGAGCTTAGGAACTAGCTAGCTAACTATTAGCCAGGATAAACTTACAGTAGAAAGTGTGCTCGCGGTCACCGAGGTCATCGGTTGAGCTCCCTGCTCAGCTGCTTTGTTGAGCATTATTTTCCGGTATGAATCTCTCCCAAGGCTTCTTCTACTTCTTCTGTAGATTTTTAATTGTTGTTTTTTTGTCTCGGGCATTCTTCAGAGGCAACAAAAACAGCTGCGAAGTCAACTACCCGCGGACAGAATTTCGAAACAATTCTTTCTCATGCGCGACCCGCCCTTTGCTAAAATGACATTTTGCTGTACGCCGTAAGACGTGGTTATTTACTCCTTTGAATAAGCTACATTTTGGTGTATAAACGAAGTTTCTACCATTGACGATCGTAAATCTACATTTCTTGGAAGGATCTAGTTCATTCTTCAGGTTTGTTGGCTGAAATCGAGACAATCAACTGGTGTGGGTGTGTATAAAAATTACTGTAACTTTATTATGGAGTTTTTAATTGCTTTGAAACTTGGAATATGACATCTCTATGAACAAATCTGTAATATGAACAAAAAAAACAAAAACAAAAAATTCAACCAGCTACTTCAGTTGTAGTATTCATTAAGTTATTGGTGTCTATAATTTTTAATATCAATAGTATTATGTAATATATACACTGGAACAATCATGGATGTAAAATATGTATATATTAAATTGACATAATTAACAATGGCCCCCCCCCCCCCTTCTCAAAATATCAATTAAAACACGCGAAAATTGATACGAATCTGGTCCATGAAATTGACATGATCTTGCATACTTCCCGTCAAAAACAAACTATATTCGTGTATTGGTCCTAATAGATCAACATGTTATTAATAACGGCATTTGCATTAAATTCAGTTTTACGTGAGTGTATTGATATTAAAATGGTGCTTTACGATTAGAACAAGATAATCTCTTATATAAATGTTTGTTACAAAAGGCATTAATTTCCAGCTTTCAACCTTTGTGGCAAACAATTTGTTCCCCTAAAATAATAAAAGAACAATAGCTCAATATATTTATACATGTGCAAAACATCACTCATTATCACTGTCAGAATTTATGTCATTCTTTCAATGTCAGCAACCATATTGCATTGCAATCTCATAATGCTGATGTGTCGCTCACATGTCCCAATACCACCACTTGATGTCAACCTCCCCATAATGTTTTATGGGGAGACTATGTCTAGTTAGTCCTTGCTGCATCAATCTTCATATCCTCTGTTTTCTGTTACCTACAGATGCCCTAATAGAGTATGAAAGGATTATATGTGGATAACTGTGGATGGTACAGGGATAATTAATGTTTATCTGGCTATACTCTGGTAATGGGGGAAGGCATCAATGCTCTCTACATCTAAGGTGATTCTTAAGTAGTGAACATCTCTACCAAAGGCTCCAAAACTCAAACTCATGAAGGAAAATATTTTATTATTTTGGTAGTTAAAGCAATAATAATGTAATGTAATAAATGCTGTGGTACAGGAGTGGGCACTGTGAGCAGATGTGAACTAGCCTTCCAAGTCATTCACAACATCAGCTTACTAGCTGAAGCCATAAACCAGCTCTGCCTCAATTGCAAAACATAGTATATACATACAAAATCTAAGCTACTCATGTACTGGAGTTGTGCAGATGTCATGATGTCCATATTAATGTTGTTATAAAGGTAAAAATGCAGCTTGAAGGACCCAAGGTATTTCTCACATCAAGTCCTGGATGTTGAGTGATGGATTGGGTGAATAAACCATTCATGCCATTTGCTGCAGTTATCTTCTTCATTTTGTTAATTTCACTGCAGTAAATGCTATAGATACTGTTGGTACCTGTACAAGGCCAATAATTGTATCATAGAATATAGCTATATAGAGCTAGCAACCATCACCAAATTGATAAGCAACCTGGCTACTGCAAGCTTCATGCTAAGGGTTGCTCTAGATGGAATAATAGAAGCTGTTGCTTCACCAGTTTGATTGAGGAGCCTTTCATCTCAGACTCTGCAGGTGGTCTAGAGGATGCTCCACTTTTGGTTTGTATAAGTATGTCTCAGCAATATTGTCAACATCAGAATAACTACTGCTAGTATAACAGCAAAGTATTCCGAATTGCACAATAACCTGAGGTTGTGATCGGAGCGGTCACTGGCCTCTGATTGTTCGCTCTCCTCTACTACAGATGCATGTCTTGAGCAAGTGGATGTCCCCCTGTGATATCATGCATTAACATGTCTACAACCAGAAAAATTTAACCTGAACAGAAGCCCCATGAACAGAAAAATAAACCTTCTTTTTGACAAGAAAAATAAACTAAAAAATATTATAAAAATATATATTGGTGTTAGCTATAGACCACCAGGAGATTAATATTTTATGTATTTTAGAAAACTATATTTCCTCATTCTCCCAACCCCCTATAAAGTTTACTTAAACAACAACTAAGACTGGTCCATAAATCATACCTTGATCGGGAACCATTCCAAAGTATAGTCTCTTTAACTTCATGAGTTGGAAAAAAATGCTTCCAAAGCTGTGAGCAATTTTGGGGGGATTCTTACATTAAACCATGGTGAAACCTAAGTCACGAACCAATGACATATTAATTTCATTTGTTTTTCACTACATGGCTATAGGTGACAGAGAGATGCATGCACTAGCTCTCTCAGTTCTTTCTTAAATTACTGGGAAGCACAGGGATTCTGGTTCGACTTATAACTAGAAAAAAGGAGAAAAAATACTGAAGTGTTTTAAAGAAGTGGTTGCCTATTTTGGATAAAACGTCTTTAGTTAGTTAGCTATGTGCAGACAATTATGAGTTAGCTACTGCAATGTCATAAAGCAAGTTATTTTTTCTTTTACATATTGCTATAGTAAACTTTGGAAGGAGCAAGATGTCATTGTATTAATGAGGAATGGTGTTTACTTTGCTGTTTCTGTAGAAACCAATGGGGGAATTCCCATGTGTTGTTTAATATTCCATGAACAAGGGACCCTTCTATATTGCAAACCTTTTGTAACTGCTAGCAGGATACAAAAAGTGCTTTGAGGCAGTAAAAGTTACCGCTGAGGTAAAATATAATAATTCTTGATTGATGTACTGTGTAACTACATTCTCTCCTAGAGCAAAACTAGTTTTTGCTTGGTAGGTTTTTTTTTCCTCTCAGATCTGTCACATAGTCCCTTTACCATTTAAAAATTAATAGAGAAACACTGTAGATATGTAGCTGCAAAGACACTCGGTTGATAACGAACCAGCACAATATTGGTGCTTCTGAGTCTAACAGTTTACATTGACTTTATTTGAGAGTTTTTTTTAACAATTATATTTATAAGAATAATTTTTTTTTATGATTAAACTTTTGAAATACTTCATATTAATAGAATACCATTAAAGTAAGCTGCAGTTACGTATCAGAATCAACCGACTTGAGGTAAGCAAGCAAAAACCTACATCGAGTCATGCCTACAACAAAACAAACAGATGGAAATCCATCCAGGAAAAACTCCTTTCCAAGTTTTCATTGTGTGACTCTATAACCAGAAGTAATGCTTTTTTTTTTACAACGATAGACCAATCTATTTTGTGTGTGCAGGTAAAACATAAGGTGTTTAGCGCATATGGTCCATTTTATACATATTTAACAAACAATGGCCGTTCTACTTAACTATGCTTATGATGTTTAATCGGGAGAATGGTCAAGTGACATTTGAGTTGTTATGGTCTACATGTGTGGTCCATTTTTTAAATTTTTTTTTTCAACGTCAACCTAATATTTTATAAATATTTTTGTTCTTGATATAAGCTGTTTCTTTCTTTGCTTCAGTTTTGGGTTTCAGTGTATTATAGATGAGCGTTGGATAGACTGTTGGTTATAAACATTTCTAACTAGTTCATTGTTATTATACACCACACAGTACACATACAAACACAAATCTTGTATTGCAGCAATTGTTAACAGTGCCTATGTACACAATGTTGTACACTGCAAACATGATGTGTCTTGTTGCATCGTTGACAAGGTACATGTAAAGTTTTTTTTTTAAATGGCACACAACCATGTTGTTACTATTGTTCACACACACGTGTATGACCAGCCACAGCTCCTTCATGGACACAGTAACAGCCTCCATGGAGCAGACGTCCGCAAACCAAACAACAGAACTGAATGTATTTTACCAGAATCAACAATCTAATAAACATGTTATTATGAGCATGTTCAGTTGTATATTACATACTACCTTTTCCCATGCTTCTTACTTCACTGAATCGAGAAACGAGTAGTTTTGGACAAGCATCAGTGATTTATAATTTATTTTTTAAATAGAGCAAGGACATGACTGCCAACAAAAAGAGGTTAAAGGTATCTATATTTAACATTTTTAGCATGAGGGTCAAGATGATGGTGACTAATTGTAACTATTATGCAAAAAATAAATAAATAAATAAACACCATTAATAAATCCCTATTACATGCACAGAGTCATTGTAATTACAATAAGTACATTCAATGATTTGAATACCCTCAAAAGGCTATTTTGACAATGTCACAGTTAAAAATGCCTCCAGCAACACAAAGCTGCTTGATGTAGTGAAACACTGGAGAGTTAAATTTACTAATGACTTAGTGTCGGCTAACAGGGGCATGAGGTAGATAATGACAAAAAATTGATTGTCACCAGCTATAAGATTCAACAAGTAAGTGTGCTTGAAGATTCTTACTGTATGGTCAGGATTGAAATAGCCAAGCCGAGCGGAGAAGAAGTCTATAGTTGATTTACTCCCATTTGCCCAAGTGTACTGTGCTACTTTAGAGTAAAATTTGTTGCTAGATAGATAACACGGGCTACACTATTACATCTCACACTGAGCAGAAAGATCATCAACTATCTTATTAGCTGCAAGACAACTGTTGTCACCTCCTGCCTTAGACAAAGGGGGAGGAAAGTCAGTTTGTCGCCAGTAGTGGATTGACAACTGCTGTATAAGCAACTTGAAACCCTTGTTCAAAATCTCTTTGCTAGAGTGTGAGCATTCTGGGAAGCGACCATTATGTTTAGCGACGTGAAAAGATCTGCTAACTTTAATAGAGTATTAATTAACATTGGTTCAGAGTATGTCTGTGCTTGTCTAAATTGAACATACAACATTGCAAAAATGATTAACATATCCAAAACTCACTCAGAGTTGAATTTGAGCCAGAGTTAACATAGGATATATGGAACACTTCACATGCAAGAAAAGTTGAAATCTGTGTCATGACATTGTCCAAATTCGGAATGATTTTACAAATTGTAAACTTGATCTGTTGCAAGCAGAGTGCATTGGAACATTTGAAGTAATGTGGTCAAAAATAATGATGAATGGACCAATCATATGCAAGAAATATGGATGAAGGGACCGGGAAAAAACCGGACACTTAACAATGAATTTTGTGTTTATTCCACTTCAGTGTTTCTTTTCCTGCTTCTTACTACCTTAGCAAAGTATTCAATGCATACTTGCAGTTTTTCTGGAGCTAATAAAAGCTGAAGCCATTTAGGATGCAATAAAGCAGACATTGAGCTTCCCAAGCTTGTTGTTGAAAAACAAAATTGTTGTTGCTAAGTGAGCTAGCTGCTGTACAGTGAAGAACTAGCTTGGTAACTAACTAAAGAAGGGGGTGGCCATGGTTGTGTGCACAAGTAGAACATCAATATCCTCCCACATAATAACAAGTCCATTTCACGCCCACTTCCATAGAAGCTGCTAAACTTGCTATTCACTAGCAGCCAATTTGTTTTCCAACATCCCCAAAGGAAGAAACGACTAGACTGTCACATTAGTTCCACAACGTTCATTTTCCTGCAAATACTAGTATTATTTTCACTAAAATAGCAGGGGGGAAAAAATATCATTCCTAGCTAATACTGAATGATATCACAAGTTACTGTTGGTCTTATTTGTTAAAACTACCAACAGTCAAAATTAAGGAATCATAAAGAATAGAAAGGTATAGCTGCACTCATTGCCTTAGAAGAAAGATCCTGTGCCATAAGGGTTGACACTTATTACCAGAGGAGTGGACACAAAGTGCAAGAAGGGTGGACACTAATTGCCAGAGGGGTGGACACAACGTGCAAGAGGGGTGTACACAAATTTCCAGAGGGGTAGACAATAGAGCTAGAGGGTTTGACACTTCAATAAAACGAGTTTAGTTCAGCTGCAAGATATCTTGACAATAGTTTATAGGTAAAAATTACATGGCCGGGATTAGTGACAAAGGACTTACTGACATGCATGCACATCACGTAGTTGTGACAATCGAATTTGAAAAGTTAAATGTGTTTCATGGTCATGCTGTGTCTAAACAAATGCTGTGTGGTACGGTGTTATCAGCGTCAATCCTGCATCGTCTATGGGTGACCAGTAACAAGGAATATTCATAACTATTTGGTCATCCAATGAAACACTGATATAGGGGGGTATTTGGTATAACTGTACATCTGAGGATGGCTACAATAACTTGGTCAACTGTGGTGGATCTGTGGATATCCCTAGTAACTTTTCTTACACAGATCCATCCACAGCGGGGATACTCTGACAGAGGGAGAATTGGTATCCATGGATGGACCAAGGATATTCCAAGTAATTTGATCATCAGCCGATAAAACTGGATTATCAACTGACAAAACCAGACTTGTATGCACAAACTGAATTGCTACAGTGTATATCAGTTACCTCTTTGTTGAGTCAAGTTCAGATAGAAGCGTAACAGGATAGCAGATAAGTCAATCACAGAGAGCAAGAGGTAAATTATGAATGCATCCCTGTTGATCGAGAAACATGCACTTGACAACATATACAATGAGAGGAAGGTACAATACTGATTACAGCTTGTCAACACTAAACATGGAGGTTGACACGTACAAACCTGCAGTAAGTATTTAAATAACCAAGCTAATGATATAACACAAGTTTTCAATACTAATTAATCAATAGGAGACACCAAAATAAACCAAAACTGAATATACAGTATTATTTCAAAAATTACCCCTAAAATATCAGTTAGAGCCATTAAAGGAGCCACGTCCAATGGTGCCATGTTCTGTCCAAGAACCACACACAACTTCATAGTAACTCTGATACTTCCTGGATTATCATGGGATATAATCCCTCAACCTCAGCTCACCTCATGGCAGAGTATACCATGATGTCACAGTAACTCTATCAGTTTTGGGACTATCCTAGGTGTTCTGGGACAGAGGCAATATATCCCAGGAGAGTCCAAGGAATTTTGAATTACTATAACTGAGGGATATCATAGTAATTCTGACAGTTCTGGGTCTATACTGGGATCTATAATCCCATGGCAGAATATCCCTGGACATCATAGTTATAGTAATTCAAAATTCCTTGGACTCTCCAGGGATATTCTGCCATGGGATTATAGATCCCAGTATAGACCCCGAACTGTCAGAATTACTATGACATCCCTCAAAGTAGTTATACTGTTCATGGCATTATTTGATGTACAAGGTCATTCTGCCATGAGGTGTGCTGGGGGTGAGGGATCACATATTCCAGGATATCTCAGAACTGTCAGAGTAACTATGACGTCTTTCAAGGTAGCTGTACTTTTCATGGCATTATTGGATAAGCATGGATCTGAGAAATCCAAGTAAAGCTACACCAAATAAATTAGTAAATTCTTATCACATTCATAGTAAAATTACATATGTGTGGGATGTAAATAAAATTACGCTTCATGCACTAGAAAATTAAGAATCCATTCAGTACTTAAAATAACAGATCATTTGCAAAATTCCTAGCAGGTGGCTATGAGAGAGTGTTAATTGATTAGGAGTGTCTTACTATCACCATTGCTTCTGAGCATTCCAATGTAGTGATTTATCTTGACTATTGAAATGAATACAGAGTTCATTGACTCCATCAAACCTAAGGCTCAGCAAGATGAGAGAACACATCCATTCTATATGCTTTTCATTAATGATATCATTTTTGTGACAATATACAACAAAAAAGTACCACAAAATAATAGAAATAGTATTGCCAATACACTAGTGTAACACAGACATTATTATTTTAGACAATATATACTCAAATCAATAATCATTTCATGGTTTTTCCTTATATTCTCTATTCTCGCCGTTTCACAGTCTCACATTCCTTCCTCTAGCCCACACTGGTCTTCACTGTTACAGACAACGTTATACCAGATTGTAGTTTGAATTTTACTCTGAACGTACGAGTTAGTCTACATGCAAGAGGTTTAAAGCTGCTCGGAGGCGGCCGCAAATCCTGGTCCATTAAAAAATGCTGCGGAAAAAAATGGAAATCCCTACATCCAAATGACTTGCACCTTTCCTCCAGCTTATGACGCAGCCATTGCCTCAGTGAACTACAGCATTAGTTTTCCCCCTATAAGGATGTGGCGAGGTCAAAACTTGTCCCAACTTGTCAGTGACCGTACCCACCACGTGTCAATGTTAACCCCTCCCCTCCACCCCATTTCCCCTTCCCAGTAATGTGTTGGTGGTAATCATGTGGGGACTTGTCATCTCAAAAGAACAATTTCTCCTGGGTAAAGACAAACAGGATATCAAATTTTAATGTCCTCACCCCAACCTATAGATTAAAGGGGATATGTCACATATTCGCTTTTTTTTAAAATGTAGAAATATATAACTAAGTGTGGTGACTATCAATACGGTACAAAAAATTGTAATTTCCAAATATAATAGGCTACCTAGATAGCTATATCTTCTGTCTAAAATATAGTCCTTCAAGATGAACTGGTTATTGGTCTTCAGCTCCAAATTCCTATAAACTAACAGAATGATTCTATCAAGGTCTATCGCATCTAATATGTCAGTTATGGGAAAAGGAAGAAGCAGTTACCTCCCTTGTTCTGTTGCTCCTGGGAACTAGGTCTAACTACTTTCTCACTTATCATACAAAATATCAAAATCCCCATCATGATGGCAACAATATGACCAATCAATACTGTACTAGGCCTTCAACTATAGGACTATAGGGCTTAAACATTGTGTAGGGCAATGCAATCTAACTATGCTCAGATTTCAGATTTTGTCAAATAGAGCTTCTGGCTAAAACAATCATCAGGCTTAATATATATATATATATATATATATATATATATATATATATATATATATATATATATATATATATTCTCTCTCACCCTCTTCTCTCTCTCTCTCTTTCTCTTTTCTCTCTCTTGCACATTTGTTTGCCACTCAAATCCCTGCATTTGTTACTTGAATATTTGAACAATAATATAAAGAAAGAAATAAGAGATTGCATTGTTATGAATTGTTCGTAGGGACAAATGAAACTTTCAATACAAACAAAAATTTATTACAAATTTAATACAACATGAAGGGTATATATATATATGTATATATGATTCAAATGGATGCAAGAAGTGTGAGCTGGCAAAAACAGTGAGGACAGTTTTGAGCTTGTGGTAATGTTTTCATTTTGTAGGAATGGCTCTTTCTCTTTGTTGGTACACTGTTCCCAGGTATTGGGTAAATCCATCCAAAGAATGATCTTTATCTTATTTGCCTAAGCATGTGTACTCATAGCTGTTGCTCTCACTGCTTTGAGAATCCTTAGATCTGCTCCTTGTTACAAAAGAGTTTGTGATTCCCCTTTCACTCAGATTCCTCTGCTCCTTCTGGCTTACTACAGCTAAATTAAGATTTTCTGGTGTATTGAAGCATTTTTGCCGAAAATGACAAAAAAAATATCTTTAGGGTCAAAAAAGAGTTTTTCCCATCAAAATAAGCCATATACAGCAAAACTAAGCTAGTCTATTGTTTAGAAGAATTTTTGCGGAAATTGACAAAAAAACATCTCCTTTAGGTCAAAAAAGAGTTTTTTTTAAGAAAAATGAGCTGCATACAACTAAACCAAGCTTTTCTACGGTTTTGAAGCACTTTGGCAAAATTTGACAAAAAGACATCTCTTTACGGGGGGGGGGACTACACCTGAAACCAACGAAATTGTAACAAATATTTGTAGCTGTCATAACTTTTTTCCCCTTTCTTCTGTGCAAATAATTTTTATACCAGCTTGTTGCTTATTGTGTGTGCTTTAAAATGATATATAAAAAGTCTATATAGGCACATTTTCTTAGAAGATATATCCAAACACGCAAGGGTCATTAAAAAAAAAAAATTCCTAATCCCCAGCATGTTTTACAGCCAGGCGCCTTGACCGCAGCGCCCCAAACTCGGTACGAATGTAGCTAAAGGCATTATCTGTGATGTAGTGGTTTTTTTTCTTTTTCCGGTGAACCCCCCCTGAGTTATAGTGTTGAGAAGAGGCGGGACCCCAAAAATTTGGCGCAATTTTTGGGGTCCCGCCTCTTCTCAACACTATAACTCAGGGGGGGTTCACCGGAAAAAAGAAAAAAAAACCGCTACATCACAGATAATGCCTTTAGCTACATTCGTACCGAGTTTGGGACGCTGCGGTCAAGGCGCCTGGCTGTAAAACATGTTGGGGATTAGGAATTTTTTTTTTTTATTGACCCTTGCGTGTTTGGATATATCTTCTAAGAAAATGTGCCTATATAGACTTTTTATATATCATTTTAAAGCACACACAATAAGCAACAAGCTGGTATAAAAATTATTTGCACAGAAGAAAGGGAAAAAAAGTTATGACAGCTACAAATATTTGTTACAATTTCGTTGGTTTCAGGTGTAGTCCCCCCTTTAAAATAGGGTTTTTCGTATCAAAATGAGTCACTTACAGCTAAACTAAGATTTTCTGGTATTTTGATGATTTTTGCCGTAATTGACAAAAAAATATCTCTTTTAGGTCAATAAAATGTTTTCTCATTTAAATGAGCCACATACAGCTAAATTAAGCTTTTCTGGTATATTGAAGCATATTAGCGGAAAATGACAAATAACATCTCGTTAAGGTCAAAAAAAATTCTCATCACAATGAGCCACTTAAAGCTATTACGCTTCTCGGGTGTTTTGAAGCATTGTTGCAAAAAGTTACAAAAAATCTCTTTAAGGTCAAAATATTGTTTTTCTCATCAAATTAACTTACAGCTAAACTAAGCTTTTCTGGTGTTTTGAACATTTTTGCAGAAATTGAACAAAAAAATAACTTTTAGGTCCAAAAAAGAGTTTTTCATCAAAATGAGCCACATACAGCAAAACATCTCTTTAAGGTCTGAAAAAAATTTTACTCATCAAAATTAGCCAAATAAGAGTTAAACTATGCTTTTCTAGCATTTAGAAGTACTTTTGTGGAAAATGACAAAAAAGATCTCTTTAAGGTTAGAAATTTTTTTCTATTCTAAATGAGCCACACACAGCAAGCTTTTCTGGTGTTTTAAATCATTTTTGATGGAATTGACCAAAAAAATCAATTTTTGCTCAAAAAGAGTTTTTCACATCAAAAAATGAGCCACTTACAGCTAAACTAAGATTTTATGGTGTTTTGAAGCATTTTTGGAAAAAATGACAAAAAATACTCTTTTAGGTCCAAAAAGAATTTTTCTCACCAAAATGAGCCACATACAGCAAGGCTAACCCTTTCTGGTGTTCTGAGCCTTTTTGTGGAAATTGCCAAAAAAACGTCACTTTTAGGTCAAAAAAGTGTTTTCTCATCAAAATGAGCAACATAGA
>CBDHEM010000006.1:0-15450 GCA_965261955.1 Leptonemataceae bacterium | reverse complement strand
AATGATGAAAGTAGCGTGAGTGAATATATAGCTACACTCAATGCAAATATGCAAGTAGTCCGAGACTTGGCCTATGATAAAGAGAGAGATGAAAAAGTGAAACAGAAATTTTCCCATGACCAGAAGGCTAAGGAGAGAACCTTTACTGTAGGCGACTTCGTGTTCGTATTTAGACCGGGAAAAACTAACAAACTACACAATCAATGGCAAGGACCTTTTCCCATTGTGAAAATAATAACCGAAGTAACTTACCAAGTTGATTTGGGAACCCAGTTAAAACAGTATCGTACCTTCCATGTCAATTGCATGAAGTTGTGGACTCCTCCTGAGTCAGCAGCATTCTTAGTCTACGGCAACGACGTGGAAGACCTGGCGAATGTTGAGGTTGTGAATAGCTCACACATGCTAGACCCTCATCACTTAGACATTGAAAAGTTCAAGGAAAAATACAAAGATGTAATACAAGATGTATTGTGAAAGACACAAATTGTGCAGCATGACATACGCACAGGAGATGCTGTGCCTATATGATTGTCCCCTTACTGGTTGGCCCACCACTCTCAAGAAGTCCTGAGAGAGGAGATAAGAACACTTCTTGACCAGGAAATAATTAGACCATCCAAAAGCCTTTGGGCAGCACCCATTGTATTACTAAAGAAAAAGGATGGCACACAATGTATGTGTGTAGATTACAGAAAATTGAACAAGGTGACCATTAATGACCCATACCCAGAAGACCTGATAGCTAACATTGGCTCATCAAAGTTTATAACCACCGTTAGGGACCAATGCCTAACATACACAGCAGGTAGCAGCCTTCAGAATGGTAGAGCCTAAGGAGCTCATCTGAAGAAGAGAACCATTGGCTACTAATTAGAACCAAACATGTGTTAATTACTTTGTGTAATATATGTAAGATGACCTGTATGTCTTGTGACTGATGTGTGTGATATCTTGGAAAGAAGTGTGTCAACAGTCGATTGGCCAGAAGTGATGTAAGAGCTTTAAGCTCAGGCATGCCCTGGGACTAGTCAGTCTATGTCTTGTATCATATTCTTAATCAAATGATAGTTTTAATTAGCTACTTGCTTTTAAGGGAATATTGGGTACCTTGGTAAGACCTAAGGCTCTGGTGGCAGCATATCCCTTGGATATCCTATTTTGGCCCCCACAACCACCCTGGATTTAATGAAAGTTTGTTATCAGGTCCCTGTAAACCCTCAGCACAGAGAAAAGACAGCATTTGTGACTCCATACGGAAAATATGAGTTTTTGATGATGCCTTTGGGTTAATTTCAGCACCATCTACCTTCCAAAGGTTAATGGATGGGTTATTGAATGGGTTGCATGACTTCACGGTTGCATACCTGTATGATATTATCATCCACCATCTAAAGCATATGGAAATTGTATTCGACAAGCTAAGAGAAGTTGGGTTAAAAGTAAAAGAGAGGAAATATATACAACTGCCACTTCCGAAAGTATATCTGGGACACATAGTTGGGAATGGCTTGGTATAGCCTATGGAATGTAAGTTGGAGGCAGTGAAGATATTTAAGCAGCCCAAGACTAAAAAGGATGTCCGTTCCTTCTTAGGTCTTTGCGGTTACTACCGGAAATTTATTCCTAACTTTTCATCTATTGCCACACCTCTCTCTGACCTTACAAGGAAAAGTATACCTAAGCATGTTAAATGGAATGAGAAATGCGACAAAGCTTTCGTTGAGTTAAAAGAAGTACTCACCCGTGCACCAATATTAGTCACACCAGATTGGACCAAACCATTTATTTTACAAACAGATGCATCAGCATTTGGATTGGGTTATGTCCTTAGTCAGATAGATGGAACAGGGGAAGAGCATCCGATCGCTTTTACCTCAAAAAATTTATTACTGAGTGAAAGAAATTACTCTGCCATAGAGCGTGAGGCTCTTGCAATTGTTCAAGGAGACACTTTCGTACCTATCTGCAGGGATCAAAGTTTACAATCGAAACAGACCACAACCCATTAACTCAGCTTGGCAACCTGAAGGACAGTCATGGCAGGTTGGCAAGGTGGGCCCTATCATTACAGCAATATGATTTTACAATTGTACACAGAAGTGGAAGCAAGAGCGCCAATGCTGATGGGTTGTCAAGAGACCAGTGGTCTCTGACTACGGTTGGGGGAGTGTCAGGAATCCCAACCCTGACTACAGAGTGCCCAGTATCTGAGACCCCAACCCTAACTACAGAGTGCCCAAAGGATAAGAACAATCAAACGATTTGATTGGATTGAGCCAGAGGACAAAAGTATAGATATATCTGAACTGAGTTTGTTACAGAGTTAGTTACAGAGTGAGAGTGGAATTATTAGAAGTACAATAGTATTGTATGTATATAATATATTGAGTATCAAGAACTTATTCCGTTTCACCGGGAGGCACACCTCATTTGTGCCTCGAAAGGAGTAACAGCTACAGGCGAAGCTGTGAACTGTTATTGGGCTTGTTGTTTTTCACATCAATTCCCACCTATTATGCTCGTCGATTATGCTCGAAATTATGCTCATAAATTTGATGCAGCTGAAGATGGCTGGTCTAATTTTTTAAGCAGCTTCCTGACTTAGCATCTGTAGGTCTATAGTGTAGTGTAAAATATGTTTAACTGTCTTGTAATTTTTTTTTTTGCTGAAATGTACATTTTTAAGCCTCTAAAATTTCAGTAATATGTATCTATTATGCCAGCATAAGAAAGTACCACATTTGCCATGAGTATTAACCCCCAAATTTCGCCATCTTTAAAAAAAATCTATAATTGTTGCAGATCGCACCGAGGAGAGTCGCTCACTAAATGAAGTGCCATCTATCCGCATGGCAGGGGAAGAAGGCTAAGCCAAACCTGTCCTGAGCGTAGGAGACAGCCACACTGCAAATGCAAGGCAGAGCAAAGAAATTGCTCTGCTTTTTAACTTGTTCCATACTCCCTTCCAGCTCTTACTAGAAGTTCTTGTATAGCGTTACTCTTAGTCCCAAACATTTCATTAAAAAGGTCATTTAGTGTAGAGCAGTCGATTCCATAAAATCTTCCGTGCACTCCCCGGGTTATGAACGTCCTGCATATATATATATATAGATAGATAGAAATCCACATTATAGAAATATGGCCGAGGGTGAATTACTTTGCGTAGGAGTAGATACTTTACTTAGAAACAAATATGCAATCATACTAAGATTGATGTCATAACGCTGTACATATCAGAATTGTCAAGATTTTTTTGTTTTAGTGTTCTTGGTATTTGCCTAGCCTTAACCACTGGCCCGCTTAAAACATATGACATTACTCTGGCCATAACCTTGGTAAGGTCAAGCTGAAGAGCTAACCCAATACTGATTTTTGATGTGATTTGTAGATGTCATTTTTACGATTGTGGAATGTGATGCAGCTGAGCATGTTGTTAGAGATTCACAATTGATATAAGTGGCTGGAACTGTACATGTGTTTTGTAAAAAAAAAGGGGGAATTAGCCGAGAATTGTAAGTTTTTGTATATTCCTTACAGGTGCAAGATTGAACAACTTGATACCTGACAACATAATGGGGTAAAAAATTCTGAAATGGAAATATGCATGTGGAAGTAGTTTTGTTATGATTATTTGAAAGTCACTTTCCTTGAAGATGAGAACTGCATAAGAGTTAGGTCATCAGGCAGTGCTTTCTGCAGAAATTATCTGAGAACAAAGGGATGCAGAAGCTAAGATGAACTTGTTGAAGTGATAGTTTACACTTTTAACACTGTTTATTCTTTTCAGTTTGCTCTATATCATTAGTTGCATCAGTTATGCTTTCTATGTATACTAAAATATCCAGTCATGTAATCGCTATCAGAGAGAAAGAGCGGCAGTAAACATGCAAGGAACTGTGTTTACCTTAGCAAGATTGAAAACAATTCCTGACATCAAGAACTCGATTTGTAGATGTATTATTTATGATTGTGAGATGTGATGCAGTTGAGAATTATATATTCCTTAGAGATTTAACACTGTTGTGATTTGTGGTAGGACTGTAATATGGGGAAGTAGCCAAGAACTGCATATCTTACTGTATTCCATACAGGTACAAGACTGAAAACATGATATCTACAACATAATGGGATGACAAATTCTGAAATGGAAATGTGCATGTGGAAGTAAGTAGTTTTGTTAAGAAAACTTGGAAACCGCTTTCCATGAAGATAAGAAGAGCATCACATTAAGAGTGAAGTCATTAAGCAGTGATTTCTACAAAAAATATCAGAGAAATAAGGGAAGATCATGCAGAAGCTGACAAGAATCTGTTCAATTAATAGTTTGCACCTCTGGACAGTTTATTGTTTTCAGTACGCTGTCTATCATTAGCAAAACTTTTGGCTATAATCATCAGTTATGCTTTCTATATGCAAAATATCCAGTAATCTACTCGCTGTCCGAGAGAGACAGTGGTAGTAAACATGCAAGAAACTGTGCTTAACTTAGCAAGATTAAAAATAGTTTCTAGCTACCATCAAGAAAACTTGAATGATATTCAATGCCAGAGCATAGCATTAAGCTAGTTTAGTCACAAAATAATCCGGCAACCATTCCAATACAGCTATTGACTATGTAAGTCGCGTGTATATCCAGTGTTCTTCCTTTTGGACTTAGAACCGGCAGTCGTTTCCTTCATCTTTTACTAATCTGGCGATCGCTATGGCTTGTTTGCCAAGACGATCATTTCCTTTTTTAAGTCGAGTCCCAAAAATCGTCCGGACACTCTCGGGTTATCACGTACAGCACATGAATTGTTGAAGTGTTCCACTGAGGTTGGAAGGTGTCCTGGGATGTACAGAATTGTGCAGTTTTCCATACTGTGGTTGGGAGGGGGGTACCCTGGGATAGCAAAAGTTTTGTTTTTAATCACAATGTTAAATATTCAGTGGACTGGAACAGGTGTGTTAACCGATGCTAGGGCGACAAAAACCGACTTTATATATGGGTTATTATAATAATTATATTTATAGCTATAACTTTTTTTCAACAAAACAATTTTGAAATTTTTCAATCATTAGAATGCAAGTACAATAGCTGCAGTTTGGTATGAGAATCAGCTCCATAGAGGTTAGCAGACAAAAGCTTCACAGCACTATGTCACTTGCAGTTCCATCATTAGAATGCAAGTACAATAGCTACATTTTGGTATGAGAAGCAGCTCCATTGATGTTAGAAGACAAAAGCTTCACATCACTATGCCACTTGCTGTCTACACCGAAACTTACAGCAAATACATCCATTCAAGAGTGACTCCAAGGTCTGTAGCGATGCTTCTTGACCTTGTGAACGAATTAGCCTTTTTCCCCTCCCCTCCTCCCCTATAGCTTGTGTAACCATCTAACTAGAAATAATGTTTTTACCGTTTTATGATGATAGAGCTATCTACTGGGCTTGTATGCTTAATTTTTTCCAAGTAATATCACATTCAAACTACATTTCCGCTAAAACTCACATAGGCAGTTTTTTAGCAGCCTAATTTGGTTTTGGCTACTTGAATGTAGTAGACTGCCGCCTAAAATAAAGTTTTAAAAAAATCCCATGAAATTCGACTTTCAGGTCTATGTATCTAAGACTTTCTCCCTTTCTCCCTTGCATTACTTGCTTACAATATGTTCATTAATAGAAATTTTAGTACAAGAAGACTCCCAATTGCGGTTAAAAGGCAGTCGACAAGGATCATCAGGCAAGTAAGTTCATCAATCATGCAACGAAAACTGGTTTTGATGGGTTCTAACATAGGGTCTGAGGAGAGGGAAAGAGTTTGTGTAGTGAATAGTGAGTGACTAGATAGAATGTGGCGATAAAGACATAGCTTCTGGAAGGATCTTCTGGTGGACAGCAAAGGCAATCCCAGGTCTGACAGACTACTGACCAGAAGCAGAATTTGCATGAACATGGTATTTGTGTATATATATATAATAATCATTTGTGACATTCATTGCAAAAATAATGGAAAAGTGCCTAATAACCATGTCTGTTCTAAACTGGCATTTCTCTGAAATGCACAAGGCTGGCATCCCACTTTCATTGTGCATTTTTTTAAGGAGAAGGGATTGCTTTGGGATACAGTGTGAACAGCCAGACAGTCTAGATCTGGTATTTAAAAAAAAATCCTTTGAGACCCTGCAGGTCCTGAAGTAGCCAGTTGGTAAAATTTCCAAAAAGAAGGGGAAAAGATGCAAGAAGTTTTCTAAGCATGCCAACAAGGGATAAGGAGCCAAGTGAGGAGTGCTAGAATCATGTAAGGCATGGGCCTAAAATACCTATTCCATTAGTTACCCATCACCCTACAGACAGTAGTATCAATGAAGTTGTGCACTACAGGGATAAAGATGATGATATAAAGTTGGTTAACTGAGCTAATGGAGACTGATGTGAGAGGGAAAGGTGGGCTTGAAGTATGTGAAGAATGGGAAATTGGGATGGACCCCAGTGGTAAAAACGAGGAGGAAGAAGAGTACTAGTGAGCGATGTGGTAGTAGTTCAGAGTGGTAGTAGTAGTTACAAGTTGGATGTGGATGGAGGGAGACTGGTGGAATAAAAATGTTTGAAGAGGAGGATCCCTGGAATTTACATTTATAACAGAAGGAATGTCAGACAATGGGTTGCAGTGAAGTGAAGCCTAGCCCAATTTCATCAAGGACTAATACTAAATAAGTAGTTCTATGGAACTAACAGTGTGATTGGTTGGTTTGTATGTGTCTGATAACCTTAACGTGCTCAGCATGGTCAACATTAAATATTTTAAAAAAATTAATAAAGGAGACAAATCATTATCTCTTGTACACAAGTATTTATGTGTGGGAGGAAAAAAACGATAGCCATTTGAAGATGATGTTTTTGATTGTGATACCGGTTTCTACCAAATGAAATGATTCAAGGCACACTTGGAGTGTATGAGCTATACTATAAATATTATGGGCAATTCATGGCTGGAATGCAATACCTTACAGAGAACTTTGAAGCATAACAGTTGAGAACTCAACGCTTATGGTAACATTTAAAAAAAACCAAACCCCCCCACAGATATGCCTTTTATTGTGAAGTTTTTTGCATGACTCACTAACTTCAATAAACAATAAAATAAAAAAATGAACTAAGTTTCTAGCCATCTAGCCTGTTTTTGTTGCAGGTTCTTTTGAGTTGAGAGATTGGCATGCAGATCTCTGGTATATTGTGTATAGCTACTAAGTTTGGTTAGCCATGCATGCTCGCTATAATATAGCTGTAATTATAGTATTACATTATAGCTATTTGGGGATTGCAGGATCTCTAAAGGTGCACAATAGAGTGCAGTTTTTGCAAGCCGAATTCTATTGTATATTGCGTTCTGGTTCACCTTTCAAGTTTACTTTGGTTTATACCAAAAGAAGCATACCTGTTGCATTGTGAAGTCTTGTACCCTCCACACCTGCCACTCTCCCTGGCCAAGCCTTATCCATACATGCAATCTAAGCATATGGATGTTCTGTCTTTGTTTTCTATACACTGTTTCATATTATGTTAGTAAAAAAAAAAAAAGTATTAACATAATAGCAAAACGATACCAGTGGTTGTTTCTCCACCAAACCAAGCACTTCTTTGGATTGGAGTGTTTATTTGCAATAAGCTATCAGGGTGGATCTAGGGGAGGGCGCCAGAGCCCCACCCACCTCTGCAAATTAATTAAAGATGATTTTTTTCATACACATACTCGATTTTTGTACTGGTTAGTGACTTTCTTGCATAATTATGCTATGTAAACTTGATTCCACTATTTCCTGCCTCACCCTCACATGCCTTATGATCCGTTTTCCTATCTATTTCTCCAGTAAAGTGCCGTGTGCACCTCCTGCCCCCACTTTTCTAATTCCTGGATCCACCTCTGAGCTACAGGGAGGCAAACAACAACTTCATAACCAGCTTGTTAGCCACATCATCCACATGATCCTAGGTAGGCTGGGATCTGGGCTGGCCTAGCCATGTTGTTCACGTGATCTCTGGGTAGACTGGAGTGGGCTGACCTGTAAATTTTGGCAATGCTACAAATCTCAGCACTTATCAGGATGGGGAATGCTTTTTGTGTCTAGCTATTTCCCATCATCTTTGACCATCTTTGAACTGGATGTTTCTCCTTTTGATGGGTTGGCTGAGGCTATTCTACTCGCATAATTCTGGGAATAATTGGCGAGCGAAGCGAGCTGAGGAAGGTGGATGGAAAACTTAGTATTACCACGCATGACCGTATAAAGGAGATCACTGTGCTGGAAAGGATTCAGAAGATGGCAATTAAGTTCACCCTGAAGAATTTAACACTGGAGTACACAGACATCGACAGCTATCTCTAAACATATTAGCTTTAATAATGTGGTCCGAGATAGCTGACATCATGTTCTTCATCAAAGAACTAAAGAATCCCACAGAGAGATTTAACATCAACCAGTACATCTCTATCTCCTTCAGCAACACCAGATCATCATCCCAACCAAGCTAAGGCACACTCAATTGAACAGCATAGGTAATTTCTACTGGGGGGGAATACACCTGAAACCACCGAAATTTGAACACATATTTGTAGCGGTCATACCTTTTTTTACCTTTCTTCTGTGCAAATACTTTTGATACTACCTTGTTGCTTATTGTGTGTGCTTTAAGATGATATGTAAATAGTCTCTATAGGTACCTTTTCTTATAAGATATATCCGAACACGCAAGGGTCATTCCTAATTTGTGGCAAACATAACTCCAAGGCGCCTTGGAGTTATGTTTGCCACATATTAAGAAGTGCCATTTTTTGAGTGACCCTTGCATGTTCGGATATATCTTCTAAGAAAAGGTGCTTATAGAGACTTTTTACATATCATCTTAAAGCACACACAATAAGCAACAAGCTGGTATAATAATTATTTGCATAGAAGAAAGGGGAAACATGTTATGACAGCTACAAATCTGTGTTCAAATTTCGGTGGTTTCAGGTGTAGTCTCCCATTACTTCCAAGACTAAGAACTCACTCCCATTCTCCACTTGGACTTATCACACACAACTCCAGCTTATAAATGTATTTTGGATCACTTCAAGCAGCACTTCAGATCTGAGCAACCCTGTAGTATCACTTTTTATGCCCCTGTACAAGATGCACTTATGCCCACCGACCCAAAACATATTATCTAGATATAACTATTCTAAGTTACCTATAGGACTTATAGGCACATCATCAGCAATTGTTCACATTTTATATGCACCCAATGTCTAACACTACCTTGCCTTGCTGTAAAATCATTTATTATTACTATTATTATTACTATTGTTATTACTTTTTTATTGTTATTATTATTGTTGTTGTTGTTGTTGTTGTTATTATTATTATTTATTATTTTTTAATAATTTTTTATTAATAATTATTATTTATTATTATTATTTCATAACCTGGAGAGTGCACGTGCACGGGTGATTTTACAGACTCCACTTAAAAAAGGAAATGTCTTGAAAACTCGCCATAAATAAGCTAGATTCGTCAATGATGAAGAAAATGGCTGCAGAGTCGAAGACGGTAGGTTAATAGCTGTTATAGAAAGGATGCTGGAGTTTTATTCAGACAAAACTACTCAATTTGTCAGCATACTGGCATTGGATGTGATACGAGTTCTTGGTAGTAGGAACTATTTTCAATCTTGATACGGTAAACACAGGTCCTTGCATGTGCAGATGCTCTCTCCCTTTTGGACAGCGAGTATTTAGACACCTGGATAGTTTAGTTTATATAGAAGGCATAACTTATGCATATAGTCAATATTTGTAATGATATAGAGCATAATGAAAACAATAAACTGTGTCAAAAGTATCACTTGATCAAGTTGCAGTCAGCTTCTAAACAGTCTTCCCTAAGTTATATTATAATTTCTACAGAAAGGACTGCCTGATGATCTCAAGGAAAGCTATTTCGATTCCTCAGTAACAAAACAACTTATTTCCACATGCACATTTTTATTTCAGAATTTGTCATCCCATTATGTTAAAAGGTATCAGGTTGTTTAATATTGCACCTGTAGGGAATACAGTGAAAACATAAAATTTTTGGCTACTTACCCATGCTACAATCCAACCACTTCACCTGTTGTGTATCTCTATGGAACATATAATACTCACCTGCATCACATCTAAACATTCTCAAGATCATGATGTTGTAAATTTGTTATGGTAGATGGAAGCAAGTTCATCAACTCAATGACATGCTGAGATAGACAGGATCAAACCTATTATTAAGTTCAGCAATTAAATGGTCTAACAATGGAATTGTTAGATTACGCTGATAATACTGAATAGAATTATCAGCATGGATGTTAGTGCGATGTTGCTGTTGACTTGCTAGGCATGGTGCAGATTCTTCAATGCCTACAGTAGCAGCTACTCGTTTAGCATCACCATAGATACTTTATGGAGTGACTCTACATTCCTTCGAGCATTCAGTAGAGTAGACTTCACCTGTTCTATATCACGGTGAGCATGAGCAACATCCACATACTTCCCTTGGAGTTTTATGCTCAAACCCTTGGTGTATCCCAAAACTGCTTGTGTGATATGCAATCCCACAATGAAAGAAAATTGTGACAATGCCAGAAAAAAAGACTCTGCATCAGATCGCGAATCTCTGTTCCATTCCAAAGATGTACTTTGTGATATTGCTTCTAAGCAGCTAATAATGGGCATAAATAAATCAGAAAACAATTCAAAAGCTTCGTGGTGCTCCACCCATCTAGTTCGGCACATTTCTTTTAATGTTTTCCTCTTTTTTCCCTGCAGAATGTCTTGTATCCAAATTTCTAATGTAGCGTGTCTCTTGGGTGAATTACTGAAGAAGCAAGCAATTTTATCAGCTACTTGCATTGCGTTATTAACTTCAGCTGCAGCATTTCACTATGCAAAGATTTAACCTGTGAGAGACACAGTGGGTATATATAGCCTTAGTGTACTTTGCAGTTATACGTGATGCTGCACCTTTTACTCTACCTGCCATAGCACCAGCTCCATCATAAGCTTGCCCTCTTAGCAGTTCTGCTTCTAACTTCCAGTCAGTAAGCTTTGATAAAATATTATAAGCAATTGCCTCACCAGTAGTGCCAGAGATGCATTCTTGAAAGCCTAGAAACTTCTCTTGTGGTTAACCATTTTCAAGAAAATGAACATTAATAGACAACTGTTCAATATTAGATGAGTCAGTGGTCTCATCTGCTATAACTGAAATTTTTTTTAGCTTTATGAATTTTATCCAAAAATCTATTTCGTATATCACCACATACTGATATCATTTGATTCTGAATTTCTTTACTGGTGTAAGTCGCATTGAGACTAGCAGTCTCTAAATGCTCCATTAGAACTTGGTCTCCAGCATCAACTCGAAACCTAAGCAGTGCAAAATACAGCTAAATGGAACTTGTTTGTTGTATTTAAGTATTTTTACAGAAATTGACCAAAAAAATTTCATTTATATAAAAAAAATCTTTTTCCTGTCAATTTGAGCCATATACAGCTAAACTATGCTTTTCTAAGGTATTCAAGCATTTTTACAGAAATAGACAAAAAACTTGTCGTTAGGACAAAAAAGTGTTTTCCTCAACAAATTGAGCTATTTACAGCTATACTAAGCTTTTCTGCTGTTTTGAAGCATTTTTACAGAAATTGACAAAAAAAAGGCATTTAGGTCAAAATAGTGTTTTTCTCAACAAATTGAAACAGTTAACGGTGTTTTTCTCATCAAAATGAGCAAAATACAGCAAAATAAAGCTAGTTTGTTGTATATAAATTTTTACAGAAATTGACAAAAAAAATTGTTATTTAGGACAATAAAGTGTTTTTTTCATCAAATTGAGCAATATTCAGCTACATTAAGGTTTTCTGCTGTTTTGAAGCATTTTTACAGAAATTGACAAAAAAAATTGTCCTTTGTCAAAGAAGAATTTTTACAGAAACTGATAAAAAACTTGTCATTTAGGTCAAAAATTATTTTGCTCGACAAATTGAGCCACATACAGGTACACTATTTGTTTATGCTGTTTTGAAGTATTTTTACAGAACAAGGCAAAAAACTTGTTCTTTATGTCAAAAAAAGTGTTTTTCTCAACAAATTGAGCCATATACCGGTGTTTTTCTCATCAAAATTAGCAAAATACAGCTAAACGAAGCTTATTTGTTGTATTGAAACATTTTTACAGATATTGACAAAAAACTTGTCATTTAGGTCAAAAAAGTGTTTTTTTCATCAAATTGAGCCATATACCTTTTCTTCTGTTTTTAAGTAATTTTACAGAAATTGACAAAAAACTTGTCATTTATTAAAAAAAAAAAATTTTCCCATCAAATTGTGCTACATATGGCTCTACTAAGCTTTTCTACTGTTTTGAAGCATTTTTACAGAAATTGAGTGTTTTTCAAAAAACATGTTATTTATGGCAAAAAAGCGTTTTTCAAAACATATTGTGCCAAAATGAGCAAAACACTGCTAACGAAGCTTGTTTGTTTTATTGAAGCATTTTTACAGAAATTGACAAAAAGCTTGTCCTTTTTGTCAAAAATGTGTTATTTTCAATAAATTATGCCACATACATGTGTTTTTCTCATCATAATGAGCAAAGCACAGCTAAACGAAGTTGTTTGTTGTATTGAAGCATTTTTACAGAAATAGACAAAAAACTTGTCATTTATGTCAATTTTTTTTTTTCTCATCAAATTGAGCCACATACAGCTAAACTAAGCTATTCAATTGTATTGAAGCATTTTTTACGAAATTGACAAAAAACTTGTCATTTAAGTAAAAAAATATTTTTCTTAACAAATTGAAACATACCGGAGTTTTTCTCATAAAAATCAGCAAAATACAGCTAATCGAAGCTTGTTTGTTGTATTGAAGCATTTTTACAGAAATTGATAAAAAAACTTCTCATTTAGGTCAAAAAAAGTGTTTTTTCTCATCCAATTGAGCCACATACAGTTAAACTAAGCTTTTCGGCTGTTTTGAAGCATTTTTAAAGAAACTGACCAAAAAATTGTCATTTATGTCAAAAAAGTGTTTTTCTCATCAAATTGTGCCTCACAGAGCTGTACTAATCTTTTCTGCTGTTTTGAGCATTTTTACAGAAATTTATCAAAAACATGTCATTTATGTCAAAAAGTGTTTTTCTCATCAAATTGAGCCACATACAGCTAAACAAAGCTTTTCTATTGCATTAAGGTATTTATACAGAAATTGACCAAAATACTTGTCATTTATGTCAAAAAAGTATTTTTCTCGTCAAATTATGCCAAATACAGCTATACTAAGCTTTTCTGCTATTTTGAAGCATTTTTACAGAAATTGACAAAAAAAGTCCTTTTTGTCAAAAGTGTTTTTCTCGATAAATTGTGCCACATATGTGTTTTTCCCATTAAAAAGAGCAAAATACTGTTAACGAAGCTTGTTTCTTGTTTTGAGGATTTTTACAGAAATTTACAAAACAACTTGCCATTTAGGTTAGAAAAATGTTTTTCTCAACAAATTTATCTATATACAGCTAAATTAAGCTTTTCTACTGTTTTGAAGCATTTTTACAGAAATTGACAAAAAATTGTCATTCAGTTCAAAATAGTGTTTTTCTCAACAAAATGAAACACATACTGGTGTTTTTCTCATCAAAATGAGAAAAATACAGCTAAACGAAGCTAGTGTGTTGGATTGAAGCATTTTTACAGATATTGACAAAAAACTTGTCATTTAGGTCAAAAAAGTGTTTTCTTATCAAGTTGAGCCATTACAGCTAAACTAAACTTTTCTATTGTATTGAAGCATTTATACAGAAATTGACAAAAAAACTAGTCATTAGGACAAAAAAAGTGTTTTTCTCATAAAATTGAGCCATACACTAGCTTTTCTGCTGTTTTGAAGCATTTTTACAGAAATTGACAAAAAAATTGTTCTTTTTGTCAAAAATGTGTTATTCTCAATAAATTGTACCACATACATGTGTTTTTCTCATCATAATGAGCAAAGCACAGCTAAATGAAGCTAATTTGTTGTATTGAAGCATTTTTACTGAAATAAAACAAAAGGTTGTCATTTATGTCAAAAAAAGTGTTTTTTCTCATCAAATTGAGCTGCATACAGCTACACTAAGCTTTTTTGCTGTTTTGAAGTATTTTTACAGAAATTGACAAAAAAAATTCATTTATGTCAAAAAAGTGTTTTTGTCATCAAATTAAGCCACATACAGCTAAGCTAAGCTATTCAATCGTATTGAAGCATTTTTATAGAAATTGACAAAAAAACTTGTCAATAAATTGAGCCGATATACTTGGGTTTTTCTCATTAAAATGAGCAAAATACAGCTAAACGGAACTTGTTTGTTGTATTGAATATTTTTAAAGAAATTGACAAAAAAATTGTCATTTAGGACAAAAAGTATTTTTCTCAACAAATTGAGCCATATAGCTACACTAAGCTTTTCTGCTGTTTTGAAGCATTTTTACAGAAATTGACCAAAAAATTGTCATTTATGTCAAAAAAGTGTTTTTCTCATTAAATTGTGCCACATACAGCTATACTAAGCTTTTCTACTATTTTGAAGCATTTTTACAGAAATTGACAAAAAACTTATCCATTTTGTCAAAAAGGTGTTTTTCTCAATAAATTGTGCCACATATGTGTTTTTCCCATCAAAATGAACAAAATACAGCTAAACGAAGCTTGTTTGTTGTTTTGAGGATTTTTACAGAAATTTACAAAACAACTTGTCATTTAGGTTAGAAAAATGTTTTTCTCAACAAATTTAGCTATATACAGCTGCTTTTATGCGGTTTTGAAGCATTTTTACAAAAATTGACAAAAACTTGTCATTCAGTTCAAAATAGTGTTTTTCTCAACAAAATGAAATACATACTGGTGTTTTTCTCATCGAAATGAGAAAAATACAGCTAAATGAAGCTAGCTTGTTGGATTGAAGCATTTATACAGAAATTGACAAAAAACTTGTTATTTAGGTAAAAAAAGTGTTTTCTCATCAAATTGAGCCACATACAGCTAAACTAAGCTTTTCTATTTTATTGAAGCATTTATACAGAAATTGACAAATAAACATCATTTAGGACAAAAAAGTATTTTTCTCATAAAATTGAGCCATAAACTAGCTTTTATGCTGTTTTGAAGCATTTTTACAGAAATTGACCATAAAATTGTCATTTATGTCCAAAAAGTGTTTTCCTCACCAAAGAGAGCAAAATACAGCTAAACGGAACTTGCTTGTTGTATTTAAGTATTTTTACAGAAATTGACAAAAACTTGTCAATTATGTCAAAAAAGTGTTTTCCCCGTCAATTTGAGCCATATACAGCTAAACTATGCTTTTCTAAGGTATTCAAGCATTTTTACAGAAATTGACAAAAAACTTGTCGTTTAGGA
>CBDHEM010000005.1:0-6379 GCA_965261955.1 Leptonemataceae bacterium | reverse complement strand
CAATCATATATAGTTTATTTTGATTTTCTTTTTAATTGATTTTTTTGTTTGGTATGAGCCGTACGATTTTTTTTTTTTAATTGTGCGCATCAACCAGGGATATGCCAGATTAGGGAATGGTCGTCAATAAATAGAATTAGTAAGTTTCGAAGATAAGGACTGGATACATACGTGACATATAGCAGCCAGGGGAAGGTTGCTGGAGTATTATTCTGACAAATTAGTCCATGCTCAGGCATTGGACGTGATGCAAGTTATGCGTTTTGATGTGTTGGAACCATTATCAATCATGGCAAGGTAAATGCAAATACTTGCATATATAGCTCTGCTCTCACTCTTGGACAGCGAGATGACTGGCTACCTAGTTAGCATATATGGAAACAATTACTGTTGCAATTAGTCAATAGAGGAGTGCTGTGCCAAGTGTGTAAATAATCAACTTAAGTTCTTGTCTGCTTTTACGTGGTCTTTTGTATAGTACTACTCTGCAAGATGAACTGTCTGACAATCTCTCTCTCTTCAAGAGTGCAGCCTCCATATAAGCTTCCCTCATTTCCTTACTTCTACTTGCGCATTTCCATTTCAGAATTTTCATTCCTTTATGTTATAGGGCATCAGGTTGTCCAACCTTTTAAGCTTACAATTCTTGGCTACTTCCCCATATCACATCCAACCATTACAACTTCATGATGGTATCAATGTGTATAGACCAGTAGTATTAGGCATTCAGCTATGCTAGGGATAGGACAATGGGTAGAGCAATGCAATCTAACAAAGCTAGGATTTCAAATTTTGTCTGAAATATATATATATATTTGATATCTCTCTCTCTCTCTCTCTCTCTCTGCACTTTCACTCGCCACTAAATGCCTTGCATTTGTTGCTAGCTACCTAATCATACTGTTGTATAGTGACAGTTACGTGAAGCAAGTGCACATACACAGTAATGACTATGTTTTCACACAGATTTTTTTCATTTATTAAGATATTTATTGTTTTAATTTTTAGGCGATTGGAATTGTATTTTTTTTTGTTTTTTTCTATATGGAAACAAAAAGTAAAAAACAATTATTTACACCATCCACCTACGGGGATTGAATTAGGAGGCAGTGGATCCAAAGAGTGGCACTATCCCTCCACAAGTTAATGGCCAACTATTGGAAGAGAGTGTGGTTAGCTTCGCCACAGGCGTCCGTCGTCCGTTTTGACCTTATATCCCTTTTTTCTTTCCCCCCTTTTTTTCTATCAAATACAATACAACAACAGCATTGGGGCATATACCAACAAGCTCTATCACAAGCAGCTAATGTTAATGTTAAGGTGTCCCTAAGAGGAATGGAGGGAGGGGGGGGGGGGGGGAAGGAGGAGTGTTATTTCCTTTTAATACTTTATGTGCATGCCTCCATCCGTCTCTAGACAATTACATCAATAAACAATCAATATGGATTCTTGTGTGCTCAAGAATCTAGCATGGTATACAAAGAAAGGAAAAAAAGAGCTTGTACACGGACTGAGAGAATGCATACATGCTAAATAATATTTGTTGTAACAAGATGATGCCATCAACATCAGAGGGACAAATGGGGATTCAGGTGGACCTGAGAGTGGCATTGCCTCTCCAGAGCACTACAGAAAGATGTTGGAATGGATAACCTGTAGAATGAGCTGTGGAGATTCGTAGCCTAAAACTCTGTAGGAGGCCAATCACAGTAACGGTAGGTTCCGGCTTTCTTGCTGGTTGTAGTTAGATATGGGATGCTGAAGAACCAGAGCTTTCGTTATATTCTTTTCATCATTATATTACATTTTGTCCACTACTTTTGGTCAATCACTCTACTCATCTCATCACCTTGCCATGCCCCTTCCATGTGAACCATTCAGCTATGTCTTGTGATTCCGAGGTTTTCCTTTCGTTTTCTTCTTTTGTAGTCTACTTATTGAATAAAGGTTTAATCCTCCTTATAGATTTAGTTGACATTAAGAGACTTGATCCTTCATAATGTGGAGAGAGAGAGAGAGAGAGGTGGCGGGAGGGAGGGAGGAAGAGAGAGTTAGTTCATATTATTGTATTCAGGAATCACAGCTCTGAGAGATTTGCTGGCTCAGCCAATGTTACACAGATATTTACTAGTATATTTACACCCATACAATTATTTAATTGTACTAAAAAAAATTCATTAATTGTTCTCATTTTATAGTCCCTGGCTTTATTAATAGTGATCATTTTGCAGCTTTTGGCTAGTATTTTAGCATCTTAGTTTCAATTCGGTACTGATTATTTAAAAAGTACACATTGGTATCTTACCATAGCAACAAAAATTTTAGCATGGTCAGTTGTTATTTTTTAAGTTAGCAACACATGTTACTGTTTACTACAGTAGAGAAATGGAACTTGGAAAAAAAATTATTCAGCCTTGTTGAGAGTGCATAGCAGTAGTTGAGTTTATAACTGATATATGTGACCATGACCTGGAGTGAGCTCGAGGTTTTTTTGCAAATTTACCTAAGAATCTTTGAGTGAAAGGAATGAGAGTCAGTTGGTTTTTGTTTTTTTTAAGGAAAATGCTAACATAAAGAGAATTATTGAGAACAATTTTAGACAATATAGCTGCAAAATGACTAGCTAGTCATAAGCTTCATAAACTAGCCCTAGTGTAAGATATAGCTAGCTAGTCATAAGCTTCAAAAACTAGCCCTAGTGTAAGAAATAACTAGCTAGTCATAAGCTTCATAAACTAGCCCTAGTCTAAGATATAGCTAGCTTGTCATAAGCTTCATAAACTAGCCCTAGTGTAAGATATGATTAAGCTAGTCATAAGCTTCATAAACTAGTCCTAGAGTAAGATATAACTAGCTAGTCATAAGCTTCATAAACTAGCCCTTGTGTAAGATATAGCAAATATTTCCGATCTTCTTCTGTCAACAGCCTGGTTGGATAACTAATTCATATCTACACATTTGACAAGTTACTGAACAATTAATAGCCAATCACACATACCTGTGAAATTACTCAGATTGTTTAACTTTACAATTATTCCCAAATGGGACTTGAATCCATGTGATTACCTACACTTAGCGAAGGATTCAAGGCTCGCTTAGAGTCAAATAGCAACTGAAACCACAGTTTAGGTAGCTACATAAGTTGCCAATATTGGTTTTGGCTGAAGATATTGTTATGGTTTATATTTTTGGGGGGTTTACAGTTAAAATGGAGTATATGCTATTTTAAATTGATATAGGGGGTACTAGCATACTCTCAGATATACATATACTATAGTTGTTGATAATAGGTTCGAATCAACTGATCTTTGAGTTTGGGCTATATGCCTAACACAAAATTGACTCATAATTACCAACCAAAAAAAAAGCAAAAAAAAAAAAAATTGACGTAGTTACAATGAATGCACAGTTACACGCCGCTAGGGACCTCTTAGAAAAACATATTCATGGAAGTTTCCATCAGTAGGCTTTTTTTCTTACGACAGATCCTAGACCGGTGCAGCTGCTATATTTACAGCAGCTATTTGTAACAATAGCTTTCACACGGCACACACAAGCGCACTATTGAAAGTGCTGCTGTATATAAAAGTAGGTTACGTAGGAAGCCCAATCAGTGGCTCAAAGGAAGTTAGTTACTAGTTGGGTCAGTTTTATCTGTGGACTACCTTCTTTGGAACAAACCTAGACCAGTCCATCAACTAGAGCTATAGCTGTATTTTGTAGCTCTAGCTTTCAAATGGCTCACAAGCACCCTATTTATACATGAAAGTTGCATATCTAGCCTACGCTGTGACTAGTGCAAACTTGGCAGCTTTTGTTTCAATGCTCTTGCTTCAAGTTTTTTTTAATTTTTTTTTTAGCGCATGGTTTTTATTTGTGGCTTTCCTTCTTTGTACCAAGCCTAGACCAGTGCATTGGATATAGCTACTGCTATGGATGAGAACAACAGCCATTTCACTGCACTTGAGTGCATGTATAAATCAACAGCTCAATAATGCTCTTGATAGTATTAATAAACTGACGGTGATAGTGAAAGCCATAACTAGTGTACTTACTTGGAGCCCTTCTAAACTTTCCACCTTATTCCAGTTTGCATATCTTCCACTGCTAGCTAATGCACATCAACATAATTGGCTTTGATGAATTATATTTTACAAGTTGTTTTTGCTCCT
Source organism: Leptonemataceae bacterium (assembly GCA_965261955.1). Taxonomy (GTDB): domain Bacteria; phylum Spirochaetota; class Leptospiria; order Leptospirales; family Leptonemataceae; genus JABAAI01. The sequence continues at coordinate 2,207 of CBDHEM010000005.1, read as the reverse complement.
TTTAGCTTATTACACTGGCTCCAGGTTAAGAGGGTTAACGGAGGGGGTGCATATTAATGTTTCACTTAAATCACACAACATCTTCCACCTGTTTTTGGACTTTCCTGGTAGGAGTAGAGCTGCGACCATTTTAAGACAATTTTGTGGTTACACTGGAGCTATAAAATTCCCCACACGTGGCTATCTCTGTGTTCTCTTTTGATTCTTATTTAATAGGTATAACCATACCACCAAAGTTACATGTGGCCAAAATTAGGTACCAAAAAATCCGAGGTGCCTTGCTCTTGACTAGAAAATTCCATATAGGGAAATCTGGAAAATAGCTGTAATATGTAGTGTGGTTTGGTAAAGCATTACTCTACATGGCATAAAAGTCAATTAGGTGGCTATAAAAGCAAGTGCAAAATTGTCATTTTTGATGAGTCATAACTAAATCTATATACATAAAGCAAAGGTGTCTGTGTGTCTGTCTGTCTGTCTGTCCACGCATCAGTCGTCAATGGTTGATCTCCAAGCAAAACCAATGGGATATTTGGAATCAGCAGGTTCCTGAGGATGTTTTAGCCTGGTTTTAAATGATTAACAGTTTAATTTAAGGAAAAACCTGTTAATTTTTTAGTTAGCATGTATACGAAACCGAAACTCTTAAGGGGGGGGCTCTACCTGAAACCAACGAAATTGTAACACTTATTTGTAGCTGTCATAACTTTTTTTCCCTTTCTTCTGTGCAAATACTTTTTATACCAGCTTGTTGCTTATTGTGTGTGCTTTAAAATGATATATAAAAAGTCTATATAGGCACTTTTTCTTAGAAGATATATCCAAACACGCAAGGGTCACACAAAAAAAAAACTGCCTAATTTGTGCCACGATTGACAGCCAGGGGCCTTGACCGCAGCGCACCAAACTCGGTACGAATGTAGCTAAAGGCATTAGTTGTGATATAGTGGTTTTATTTATTTTTTCCGGTGAACCCCCCCTGAGTTATAGCGTTGAGAAGAGGCGGGACCCCAAAAAATCGCGCAATTTTTTTGGTCCCGCCTCTTCTCAACACTATAACTCAGGGGGGGTTCACCGAAAAAAAAGGAAAAAACCACTATATCACAGCTAATGCCTTTAGCTACATTCGTACCGAGTTTGGTGCGCTGCGGTCAAGGCCCCTGGCTGTCAATCGTGGCACAAATTAGGCAGGGTTTTTTTTGTGTGACCCTTGCGTATTTGGATATATCTTCTAAGAAAAAGTGCCTATATAGACTTTTTATATATCATTTTAAAGCACACACAATAAGCAACAAGCTGGTATAAAAAGTATTTGCACAGAAGAAAGGGGGGGAAAGTTATGACAGCTACAAATAAGTGTTACAATTTCGTTGGTTTCAGGTGTAGGCTCCGGAAACAAGCTCTGGCGTGCACATAGTCGCTACGACGAATCTTAACCGGAAACAAGCTCTGGCGTGCACGTAGTCGCTACGACGAATTCTTTGTTTGAGACCACGGATGAGAGTTGTCCGCTAATTAGCAGAATTCTACTATTGATTGATCCATGTGAAAATTGTGCATCTTTTTGTCATAAAAACGGACGAAAATGGCATTTCTCCGGTTTTTCTTTCATGGTGAGCGATCATAGCACATTTATATTTTATTGTCCTAGGTATCCCCGGGCAAAGCCGGGTACCTCCGCTAGTAAGATACAAATAAAACACTTCTAAACGAGTACTTATGTGGTGCTGTGGAAGTGTTAATGAGCAACCATGAAGTATCACCTTATCAACACCTTGTGCTGGAGAATTTTTTTTACTTTTTGCTACTCGGGCTGGTCAAATGAGGTACATTTCTAATTAGCAATTCATAAACAAAAAAATGTATGGCAAGATATGACATACCATTTGAAAGGAAATTGAATGGGCTATATTTTAGTAGATAAACTAGGACAATAGCACGAATGTGTGTAAAGATATGGTAAAAAAGAAGGGAGAAAATGTAAGCCAGGCCCACTCTTCCCTTGGGAGGTTCACTTTCCATGTGACCTCTACCCAGATTTTGTGGTATAACTTTGGCTGCAATTACCTTTGTTATGGCTATACATATGCAAAACTTTTTAGTATCAAAAGAGAACACTCAAAGCGATCTATTTTTTGGGCTATAATAGATTCATACAGTCGAGTATGCAGAATCATAGGAGCACCAAAGTCGTAATCACAAAATTG
>CBDHEM010000004.1:0-7060 GCA_965261955.1 Leptonemataceae bacterium | reverse complement strand
TTCATGTCCGTGCATTTATTGCTGTCTACTGAATCAAAATCTGTTTCCAAATAGAACGTGTTGAAAGTAAATGACTTGAAAGTTGATTTAAAAAAAAAAAATTGTTGTTTTTTGCGCAATTGCCCTCTTTATTCGGATCCCGTCGCATATTAGACCACAGTAGATAAATTTCATGCTTCTCATCCACCTCCCTCGTACAGTTTTTTAAAAATATTTTTAATCTCACTGAAAAACGCAATACAATTTATATTGTTAAATTTACATAAATTTTTTATAGCGGAGACTTTTCAAAACAGCTCAGATTACATATTGGGTTTGTGATGCCCGACTCATTGACAATATTTTTTGTCTTTTTTTTTTATAGCTCCTGCACACATTGTTTTTCAAGCAATTCCTAGATGTGAAATATATATTTTTCTGCTGTGGCCTTAGTAGCATTAAAACATATTATCTGTCATATGACCTTAAGGTTGAGAGGCAAGTGAGTAAATGGAAGGAGGTGAGGAACATCATAGTAGTGTGGCCAAGGTGAATTTCACAAGTTTCATAAGCTAAGCTTATTCTGTCTACATGATTACTCTTAATTATTATTTATTATTATTATTATTATTACTTTTATTACTTTTTGGGGGGTAGGGGGTAGGGGGGAGGGGAGGGAGCAGGAGTTTGTTGAAAACCCACCATAGGCTCCAAAGCTTTAAAAGCTAATATTTGGGGGCAAGATAATCAATCACTTGTGGGGAGCTCCAAGCTTCTCTTTTTCTTTCTTCCTTTTTTTGTTTCTGGTGCACAACAATGACAATGGCCATGCATAACATTGCTATACTGCAGAGTAGACTGGACTAACTGCTGAGAAATCTTATGCATCGTGGGTAGTAGCAACAAGTAATGACGGATTGTGTTAATTTTGCCTGAAAAAATAGCCTTATGCACTAATGTAGCTGTACTTGTTGCACAAACAAACGAGAAGCAAAGCAAAGCACTTGAATTGTCTATTAGTAGGCAGGTAGCTAGATGTATGATTGTGCAGACGAAGGAATCTGATATCTTGGAATTTTTTTTTTAATGCCATCACAATATCAATTGCCCTCTCAATCCAGCAGGCCAGATTTGTGAAATTGAGTATAGGCAATTATGGCTTCATTTACGTAAGCTATATAGAGTTATTGTCATGCTGAGTCCAATTACCTACCAACTAAATCCATATATGAGCCGTAAGCACCAAGGAGTAGGTAAGGTAACCTCACACTGTGTAAGGTGCTTGTGTTCTACGAACTCTGGATGATGTGTACTACTTGGATTGACCAAGGGGGGACTGGACCATATTTCCCGAAAATTGTATATATTTTTTTGTGACCAGTCATAACTTTTTTTCCCTTTCTTCTGTGCAAATAATTATTATACCAGCTTGTTGCTTATTGTGTGTGCTTTAAGATGATATGTAAAAAAAGTCTCTATAGGCACTTTTTTCTTAGAAGATATAGCCAAACACGCAAGGGTCACTAAAAAAAAAAACATTCCCAATTGCCAAGTGCTCTAATTGCCAGGCGCCGTGAGCTACCGCCCCCAAACATGTGTTGTGGCTTCCTACAAGCCTAAGCTGTGATATGGCTGAGACAAAAAAAAAATTCCCGTGAAGCAATTATGAGTTATGGTGATTAGAAGGAGGCGGGGGTCACAGATGTTCCGAGGTTTTTGGCGCGGTTGGAAATAAAGTGTCTCATATCTATTCAACACTTCACGCGTTGTAATTATGGTTTCAGCCATATCACAGCTTAGGGTGTTAGCAAGCCACAGGAGGAAGTTTGGTGTTTGTCGCTCAAGGCGCCTGGAAATTAGAGCACTTGGCAATGGGGAGGTGCCATTTTTTCCCCCCTTCTTGCTTGTTTGGCTATATCTTCTAAGAAAAAGTGCCTATAGAGACTTTTTACATATCATCTTAAAGCACACACAATAAGCAACAAGCTGGTATAATAATTATTTGCACAGAAGAAAGGGAAAAAAAAGTTATGACTGGTCACCAAAAAATATATACAACTTTCGGGAAATATGGTCCAGTCCCCCCAATAGAATAGAAACGAGACTGTAGCCATGTAGGGATAAAGAGTCAAGTAATTTACCTAGGAACAGACTTATTTTTATTTATTTATTTATTTTTACAGGTCAATTAAATAAAACATTCATATTTTTTATATTATTATTACATTTTTGTTGTTGCTTCTGTATACTGTTCTGTATATTGTTCTGTATATTGTCCTGTATATTGTTTTGTATATTGTTCTGTATATTGTTCTGTATATTGTTCTGTATATTGTTCTGTATATTGTTCTGTATATTGTTCTATATATTGTTCTGTATATTGTTCTGTATATTGTTTGGTATATTGTTTGGTATATTGTTCTGTATATTGTTCTGTATATTGTTTTGTATATTGTTTTGGTATATTGTTCTGTATATTGTTCTGTATATTGTATATAGTTGAGCAGAGGAGGACCACACAAAGTATGAGCTTTTGGGTCTTCAGGGATTTAAAACTTTTTCTAATTTGTTTATTGTGTTGTAAGCTACACATATCAACACATGCCTTGTCTTGTTGCTAGTGTTGAATGTACCCATGTACACCAGTGTTATTGACTATACCCATGTAGCTATAGCCTCCTTTGAGGACTAGGAAACCATTGCACAGGAGAACTCCACCAACCAAATAGCAGATGTTTTGGTAGAGCCTCCTTTGGACTTGGTATACAACAGTTGTCCAGGAGCGAAACTCCACATACCAAACAGCAGAACTATGCGGGGTCATCCTTTCTGCTACAATACAGCATGTGTGGTCTTTACTAACAGTGTGAGCAAGATTAATTGCATCATTGATGAGAACAAGTTGTGTGAATGGAAAAGAAGCACTACATAGAAACATAGATCCTTCAATGATGATGCATTTCAAGGTTTTTCCACACGTGTGCTGTTGTATTTTTGCACTGCCGAGTTTACTACCTTAGCGAAAGATTCAAGACTCGCTTGGAGTCTTTTTAGAAAACCAGTTTCAGGCAGCTAAGAAGCTGCCATGTGAGTTTTTAAGTTGTTCTAAAAACCAGCACAAGATTGGAGGTCTAACTGGTTGTGGGGTGTGGTCTTTACGAATACAGACTTGTTTCCGTTCTTTTTTTAACTGGTCAGTCCAATGCTTGTTTTTAAATAAAACATTTTTGCTCTTGTTTCAAGTTTCTGTTTTGTTTGTTTTGTTTTATGGTGGAGGATCCGTAGATATTTCAACATTCTTTCTAACTTCTTTATTGTTGCTGTACACTACACACATCAATACATGCTATGTATTTTTACTACCGATGATACCACGTCCACTACAAATCTTGTTGCTCTTGTTGAGTGCACCCATGTAGGGTCAGCTACAGCTTACTTCAAGGAATTGGTGACATTGCACAGCAGAACACTAGAGCAAATATTTTTGACAGATAAAGGATAAGCTACGGCCTCCTTTTGGACATGGTAACAGTTAAACCAGGAGCGAGAACTACCCAAACCAGATAGCTGAAGTAAGCGAGAGTCATTTGTTGTGGTACGAATCGTTTTTAAGTTGTACTTCGCGATACTTCCCTTGGACTTCGCTGGCTCGAGTAATGAAGTTGTTGTGGACGAGTTTTTCTGGTCTAAAGTGAACCAATTGTACGCTAGATATGTGAACAAAGAACAAACAAAGAAAGAAACAAATACGTTTATGATCAATTTCATGGTTTCTTTGACACCCCAATGCTTTTTTGTGTTGTTTTTTTGCGTTGCCAATTCACTCCTCTTTAGCGAAGTATTAAAGGCAAACATGTAATCCTTTTGGAGCTAATAAGATTCCTATGTGAGTTTTAGCCGAGAAATAATCCCCCTCTTTATTTTTGAGGATGGGGTAAGGGTTCTGTTAGCCATTAAAAAAAATATTAAAAAAAATCACAAAAATTAGAAGCTGAGGGAGGCCACCTACGTTATTACTTATCGTTAAACTTGTCACCACTATGGTGTAGCCTATCTAGAAGGGCAAAGATATAGAATGTAAATTCAAGCTGGGAAAGTTAAGGAGCGCTACGGACGAAAGTAAAGAATCATAGACAAGATCTAATGGACATTGACGAATGATGCTGCTGAATGTAAGGGGTCGCTAATTTAATTTGGCATATCCATGTTAGGTGCAAAGTGCATCCACGTGTTTCTTTAACTTCTCGTTTTTGGTACATGGTGTTGGGGTATAGTTGGAGCTGACAGCTATGGCTGTTGTGGGCCCAGTTCTCAGGTTTACAAATCAGGAGGTGGCTGCAGCATTGCCGTTACGTGGGTTCCGAAGTCTCTGCTAAGCAGTGAGTGACAAAGTAGAGCTGAGGTTGACTTGATACTGAGGAACATTTTTAACTCGAGCAATTTTCGTTTGGGAGTCTCTCGTTTTCTTGTAACGGGATGAATTCCATGAAACTTACTATAGTGCAAAACAAATCAAGCTGTCTTTGTTACCACTGAAAGGTTCTGACAGGTGTTAGTGTATTGATGTGCAAGGAATAGTTATCTCTAAGGATCATGTATTAGAGGAGGTTGAACAAGGACCTGCAAATGGCTTCCATTAATCTTGCTTTAGAATGTAGTTGTACTAGCAAAAATATGAATGATTACCATGAATTAAAATAGACATCTGGTGTTGAAGGAAGGGGGAGGAGTAGACCTCAAAAACTTAAGAAGAAAACAAAAAACTATTTCTGGTTGAAGCTGTTGCTGTGTATCCACCTTGTTGCCGTATTCTAAGTTTTGGAGGTACATTGCATGTTCCTTTTTCCTAGTTTATATTTGTTCTTTTCCATGCCATTTCACTTCTCTCAAGTAAAAAAAAAATTTTGACGACAAACGAACTGAATCCGAAGAGGTGTGCGTGATGCAAGCAATACGACGATAACTTTACCATACTTGATTGTTGCTTATTTTATGTGGTTTAAGAGATTTTCATTGCTGTATAAAATGAGCGATCCAGGTTTTCATATACTACAAGTATAGGTCGTATTGATTTGAATAGGTGGGTGGACTCTACCCCAGAAACATTTGAAAAACTGAAAGTAAAATCAGTTTAAAATGTTGCCAAATCGATGTACTAGCCATTTCCTAAATTTTAGTCATTGGATGCTCCATTTCAAACTAGGGTGGTTTTTGTCAGTATTCACTTATCTCTTAAGTCAAAAATTTGAAGGGAAGTCCAACTTTGATAGCTTATGCCTGCAATTCATGGTTTCTGTATTCGAAACAAGCATTGATTGCTACATTTTGCTTTCCAAGCGTACCTTATATATTATTTGAGTGCTTTTTTAGTGCTCTGTGATATGAGTGTTCCAGATTTTCTATATTGCAAGCATTGCTGAGTTTTGGTGGTTTGAAGATGTGATCTTGATTTTAATCTTCTACAAAAATGTGCCTATAGAGATATTTATAAAAAAATTGATAGAACATAGAATAAGCAACAGTTAGGTACAAAATCCTCCATAAAGAAAAGAGAAAAATTGTTTTAGCAATTCATATAGAGCACACACTAAATTGGTAGAACACAATTGGTGGGCAATTAACTAAGCACGCACTTACACATTTAGCCAGCTGCCTTAAACTCATGATCAACTGAGTAATGTGACATGGCATAGAAAAAGGTGGGTGGGACTTTAGAAAAAGGAAAAAACTCATGAGGTTAATTTTAGTAATGGCATGATGTAATGTGCTATTTTTATAGTCTAAATTGAATTATAACTTCGTCGTAGTGGAGTGCACCAAAAAGAGTATCAAAAAAGCTAAAGGATGTCTATGTTTCAAGTTGATAAAGTGGATATTGTGGAAATTGCAGCAGGTTGTTCTATTTTAATATGGGTTTGCTCATTTTTTCCAGAGAAACAGTTGGCAAGTTCTTCTCCATAGGCTGCATCTGTAAGCGTGGTCCTGACAATGCAAGCTTCTCAAGTCTTTTATGTAGGAAGTTAGCAGTGTCTACATGAAATATCTGCCTGCCTTCAGTTGGTGAGGAATCATTTGGACCTCATTATTCTTTCTCAGCTACACGCCTTTCATAGTCGTCAGATCAAACAGACTTTCATTAGCTTAGAGTATGCCTGAAAACCTTCTTGTTTATACATACTGTTCAGTCACAGAAGGTTTGAAGCACTACAGAGGCATCTTGATACAGTAGGATTATTCCCTCTTGTTCATAGTAATGTTAAGCGTCTTCCTCACAATATACGGCCAAAAGAAGATACATTTTTGACTCTTGGTGATGTGATGACTCTTGTTAGTACAGACTCAAGTTGGCTGCATTTTGAGCAGATTTGACTTGTCTAACAGCTGTGTTTAGTTTAGCTTTATTATCACCACTCATATTACATGTCAACTAGTAAAATCTGGAAAATTCACCTTTGTTTTAATGATCAATAATTCTTATATCTTATTAATGGAATGCGCTGAGATTCTTCGTTGTCCAAGGAATTTATATAAAATATAAATCAATTTTGAGAAGACTCCCAAATCCAACCATTTCCTATGCCATGTCAGTGTTCAAACAAAGCTTAGTTTGTTAGGCTTCCCTTCTTCCTCAGCTCGAAGTAAGACATGGACTTTCTGGTACTGCTTTAACTGCCACCTCTTCTTCTTTAGGAAGTGAATGTCACTACCGTCTTCACTGCCATATGTTGCAGACCTTGAATAGTTATATCTGCGCATGTGTGGAGTGAACACTCACTGCGAACACAAAAAGGGAGAACTCTCAATCAGATTTCATGGGCAGACACAATGCTAAGGTGATAGCCATTCGAGGAAATAGAGTATTTATTCCATCGTTTTCTCTTTTAATATTAAGATGAGAGGGCTGAGTAGCACTCAGACTAGGAATAGGCAGGGGGTTATCAGCTGTGATATTTGAGTTCCCTGTATATATATATATATATATATATATATATATGATATATTCATATATAAGTACTATTCAATATATTGTACGTATATGCATGTATTTATATATATTTATATTTATGTGTGCATCTTCACA
>CBDHEM010000003.1:0-4634 GCA_965261955.1 Leptonemataceae bacterium | reverse complement strand
GTTGACGTAGTCCGATGTTGCTTTTGTTTGCTCTTCAAGAGCCGGTTCAATTCTGCGGTAGTTGGTTCTATTTTCTAACTGTTATTGTTCTATTTTCTAACTGTAGTTTGTTCTATTTTCTAACTGTAGTTTGTTCTATTTTCTAACTGTTTGTTCTATTTTCTAACTAGTTTGTTCTATTTTCTAACTAGTTTGTTCTATTTTCTAACTGTTTGTTCTATTTTCTAACTAGTTTGTTCTATTTTCTAACTGTTATTGTTCTATTTTCTAACTGTAGTTTGTTTCTTTTCTAACTGTTATTTTTTTCTTACTAGTTTGTTCTATTTTCTAACTGTTATTTGTTCTATTTTCTAACTGTTATTTGTTCTATTTTCTAACTGTTATTTGTTCTATTTTCTAACTGTTATTTGTTCTATTTTCTAACTAGTTTGTTCTATTTTCTAATTGTTATTTGTTCTATTTCCTAACTGTTATTTGTTCTATTTTCTAATTGTAGTTTGTTCTATTTTCTAACTGTTATTTGTTCTATTGTTTAACTGTTATTTGTTCTATTTTCTAACTGTTATTTTGTTCTATTTTCTAACTGTTATTTGTTCTATTTTCTAACTGTTATTTGTTCTATTTTCTAACTGTTATTTGTTCTATTTTCTAACTGTTATTTGTTCTATTTTCTAACTGTTATTTGTTCTATTTTTTAACTGTAATTTGTTCTATTTTCTAACTATTTTTTTCTATTTAAACTGTTATTTGTTCTATTTCAATAGTTTGTTGTGTTTTCTTTGTAATGATGAAAAAAGTTCTCTCAATAGCCTCGCTAGCCAGGCTATTCTAGCTATAGATTGACTCGGTCCCCCCCTGGAGTTGTTGTTACAATTGGAGCATCGGTTCCTATAATCAATTTAGACTAAAGTTTGTGGTTACAATTAAGGGGAGGTTACGATTGAAGGAGAGGTTACAAATTGCGGAAATAGGGTATATGTAATCACCTTGAGAATTCTACGATGTGCACCTTGTACCATCGTGCATGGTTGTGTTATGTACTTTGCACTCTGCAGATTGAGAAGATTACCATTGTATTTGATGGGGAGAGTTGCACCATGAATTTTGCTGAGGCAGCACTTCTGATACAAGGCTCAACGTGTGTGTACAGTAAGAAAGTGAGTGTTGTTGCACCTTATATGGAATATGATGAACTAAATAAACCACAGGATTATTTGAAATTTCCTGCATCTGTCCTGAATTCAGCTGTTAATTAAAGATTTATATATTTATTTATTATTTACTTTTTATTTATTTGTTTGTGTATTTATTTACTTGTTTATTTCTTTCTTTGTTTGTTTTGTTGTTATTTTTTATTTATTTATTAATTAATTGATTTATTTATTAATTAATTTATTTATTTATTTATTTGTTTATTTATTTATTTATTTATTTATTTATTTATTTATTTATTTATTTATTTATTTATTTATTATAATTTTTACTCATTAATTTTCACATTATCACATGTATTTATTATCATATGTATATTTTGTTATAAAATAAAGAATAATAATAATAATGTTTGTTTTTTTACATTAACAATATATTAGGCAATACAGGGTTGCACAGAAAATGGGGCTTAAGGGGGCAAACTGTGACATTTCTTAATGTGGGGGGGGGGGGGGGGCAGTGGTGTAATTGTGAGCCTATGGTATATAACAAGGGGATCTGTGGACATGTTCCCCAAGGATTTTTTTTTTTAATCAACAATCTGAGATCATTTTTGGTTCATTTCAGACATTTAAGGTTCATTTCTCTTAACTAAGCAAAACATTAGCTATATATAGTTCAGTTACATAAGGAGCCTAATTAGCTATATATAGTTCAGTTATATAAGGAGACTAATTAGCTATATATAGTTCAGTTATATAAGGAGCTTTTTTGTTCCAAATATATATATATCAACATTGTGTTGAATCAGTTCAGCTAGGTTGATTATGCCCGACCTCTTGGAAATCTCATTCCACCATAAAAGTCATTTTATTAGTATTCACTTTCACTTTATAAATAGCGATAGCATGTTGCAAGTGTGCCCCGAAAGCCTCCATTTTATGTGTAGAAGTGCCCGTGTTGGAGGAATATACTGTGCCCAACCCAACTGCAGTCCTAGCTAGAACCCTATGCATTGTGATACATGCTGAACTAAAGCCAGGTGAATATGACATTGCCTGAGCATCACATCGCATCATTCATGTTATTTCATGAGGTCCGAGCGTCATGAATTTGCGAGGACGCTGGAATAGAATGCGAGTCCATTCAACCATCATATCATCACTCTACCGTACCATAAATTCAAGACAAGGAGTAACCAGCCTTAGACCTGGATTTCTAATTGCAAAAATATGTGATACAAGCAGTACTCAGCCAATGTAATAATTATTGTGAACCAGGCTAAGTGCTGACATTTGTAATTGGTTGCTAAGTGATAGTGAGTAATTAAAAGTCTGCTCATATCTGCTGAGGAGGTATTGTACCTTTTATTTGATAAAAAGTGGGAAAACGTGGTCATGACTTTGGAGCTCCATAGATTCTACGCTATTCACTGTGTATACTTGATATATAGCTCAGAAGATAGACCTCTCTGTGTGCTCTCTTTTGATACTAAAATGTTGCATATGTATGATCATGGCAAAGTTACCAGCTGCCAAAGTTGGGCACCTAAAAACAACAACCATAAAGAAGTTTCCTCAGCTTCCAAGGATGTCTCCTACTGTAAAGTGTCATGCTATTGCAAATTTAACGTGGTTTGAGGTGGTCCCCAGCTACTGGACTTTAGCCAAGTGTGGCCTTGAAGTTTTTTTGTTGAGCCCACTGTATCTGTGGTTAAAAATGCCACAGAATAGGACCTCCTCTATAAGTGTAAATTTTTAATAGTATAACACTTTTATAGAAGGGAGATACCTATCCTTGCTTAGCAAAGCGACCTCTGGATTTTTTAGGAACCTAACTTTGGCTACAGATATCTTTGCTATGGTTATATCTATGAAAAAGCATATTTAATATAAAAGAGAGCACACAGAGATGTCTATATTGTGAGCTATACATCAAGTCCACACAGTGAAGTGTGCAGAATCTGTCGAGCTCCAAAGTTGTGACCATATTTTTTCACACCTTAAAAAGGTGCAATACCACTTAAGTGTGACTCAGCATTTTTCTCAGTATATAGTCAGCAGCTCACAGGCATACAACACTGTCAGTTCAGTAGCTGTACAGACGTTGTTTTTTTTGATAGTTTGCTAGATGAGGTGGATCAATCAAATATCTGCATGAAGACATGGATATTCACTCTTTCTTTGGAGCATCCTCTTCTGTTGCAAGTTCTAGTACCGATACCGAAACGGGATCCAACTGTTCTGATTCCGATTCTGGTATTGCTGAGCCTCCCTCCATGAAGGCTTGTAGAGAATTATTCAGCCTTCAACAACGAAGAGAAAATACTCAAAGAACTGGGAAAACGAGTTCATCTGGCTAACACATGGCTGCATTTATTGGGGGTGGGGGGGGGTGGGGCAGGGGGGAAGGGGGCATTTGACCCTCCCCCCCTTAGACTTTTGGAAAGTTAGAGGTATGTTAATATCTCCCTAAACTTTTGGAAAATCTCATTTTTCTCTCCCCCCCCCCCCCAAGCCACTTTTTCTGTATGCATTTGTGTAATGTATGATGAAGACATCAATGGTGCTTTTTGTAAAGTTTGTAAACATACCACAGCAGAGAGCGCCACACAGCCACAGGAGGTGTTTGGGTCACAAAACCGTTCCAGAATTGGAAGAAAGCTACCGAGAGAATGAAAGCTCATGAAAGAAGTAGCCTCCACACTCAAGCCAGCCAAGCCCTGCTAGTCAGCCTCCACACTCAAGCCAGTCAAGCCCTGCTAGTCATATTAAAACAGGGTTCAGTTGTGCAGCAACTACAGAGGCTAGGTATGCAAGAAGGAGAGAAGAACAGAGCTATAACGAAATCTCTTGTACGTTGCACTCACTTTCTTACCTGGCACCATATTTCTCACTTTACCAATTTTACCCAATTAGTTGATTTAATCGTGTCTTGGGGGGCTTCGGTGAAAATGCCTCAAGGAATGTAGTATACGCTTCTTGAGTGGCAGTGATTGACTTTATCCAAGCACTTGGAACATGGGTCGAGGAGTCTATTTTGAAAAGGCGTCAAAAGGCATCAGTTTTTAGTGTCATGGCAGATGAGTGCACTGATATCACGGCAGTGGAGGTATTGTCAGTTTTCTGTCGTTGGGAGGAAGATGGCACTCCTGTCAAATAATTTTTGGACATTGTGCCTTTAAAAAAGCAGATGCTGAGAGCATATATTTAGCACTTGCCAAGTATATCAAAGACAAAAATCTTCAGGTTGGCAATATTGTAGGAATGGGTTTTGATGGTGCTGCAATCTTTTCTGGTAAAAAGACTGGTTGGTGTTGAAGCAAGACTCAAGAAACATACTCCACATGCAGTGCTTGTCTACTGTCACCGCCTGCAATTAGCTTACGTGCAAGCTGTTAGTAGCATGACTAGAATTAAGCATGTCTATACCACGTTGACCACTCTCTGGAAGTACTTTCACTACTCTCCTAAAGGAGCTGA
>CBDHEM010000002.1:0-45484 GCA_965261955.1 Leptonemataceae bacterium | reverse complement strand
GTCAGTTTCTGAAAAAATACTTCAAAACAGCAGAAAACCTTAGTGTTGTTGTTTAATGGCTCAATTTATTGAGAAAAATACTTTTTTTGTCCTAGATGACAGTTTTTTGTCAATTTTAGTAAATATGTTTGAATACAATAAAAAAAGCTTAGTTTAGCTGTATTTTCCTCATTTTGATGAGAAAAACATTTTTTGACCCAAATGACTTTTTTTTTGTCTTTTTCTGTAAAAATACTTCAAAAGAGCAGAAAAGCTTAGTGTAGCTGTATGTGGCTCAATTTTTTGAGAAAAACATTTTTGGGCCTAAATGACAAGTTTTTTGACAGTTTCTGTAAAAAATTTTCAAAACAGCAGAAAACCTGTATATGGCTCAATTTGATGAGAAAAACACTTTTTTGGCATAAATGACATGTTTTTTGTCAATTTCTTTAAAAATGCTTCAAAACAGCACAAAAGCTAAGTATAGCTGTACTTGGTTCAATTTGATGAGAAAAACACTTTTTTGTCCTAAAGGACATGTTTTTTTTGTCAATTTCTTTAAAATTGCTTCAATACAATAGAAAAGCTTAGTTTAGTTTTATGTGGCGCAATTTGATGAGAAAAACACTTTTTTGACATAAATGACAATTTTTTGTCAATTTCTGTAAAAATGCTTCAAAACAGCACAAAAGCTTAGTGTAGCTGTATATAGCTCAATTGGTTGAGAAAAACATTTTTTGACCTTAATTACAAATATATTGACACTTTCTGTAAAAAATACGTCAATACAACAGACAAGTTCCGTTTAGCTGTATTTTGCTCATTTTGATAACAAAAACACCGGTAAATGTTTCAATTTATTGAGAACAACATTTTTTGACCTAAATGACAAGTTATTTTTGTCAGTGTATGTAAAAAATACTTCAAAACAGCAAAAAAAAACCCTTAGTTTTGTTGTATAATGGCTCAATTTACAGAGAAAAATACTTTTTTGTCCTAAATAACAAATTTTTTTTGTCAATTTCTGTAAAAATGCTTCAATACAACAAACAAGCTTAGTTTAGCTGTATTTTCTTCTTTTTGTGAGAAAAACAGGTAGGTGGCACAATTTGTTGAGAAAAACACTTTTTTGACATAAATGACAAATTTTTTGTCAATTTCAGTAAAAATGCTTCAAAAAAGCAGGAAAGGTTAGTGTAGCCGTATATGGCTCAATTTGTTGAGAAAAACACTTTTATGACATAAATGACAATTTTTTGTCAATTTCTGTAAAAATGCTTCAATACAACAATTAAGCTTCATTTATCTGTATTTTGCTCATCTTGATGAGAAAAACACCGGTATATGGCTCAATTTGTTGAGAAAAACACTTTTTTGACATAAGTGACAATTTTTTTGTCAATTTCTTTAAAAATGCTTCAAATGAGCAGAAAAGCTTCGTTTAGCTGTATATGCCTCAATTTGATGAAAAAAACACTTTTTGGACATAAATGACAAGTTTTTTGTCAATTTCTGTAAACATACTTCAATACAACAAATAAGCTTCGTTTAACTGTATTTTGCTCATTTTGATGAGAAAAACATCGGTATGTGGCTCAATTTGTTGAGAAAAACACATTTTTGACCTAACTGACGTTTTTTTCCCTGTTCTGTAAAAATACTTAAAAAGAGCAGAAAAGCTTAGTGTAGCTGTTTGTGGCTCAATTTGTTGAGAAAAACGTTTTTTGACCTGAATAACAAATTTTTTGACAGTTTCTGTAAAAATGTTTCAAAACAGCAGAAAACGTTAGTGTTGCTGTATAATGGCTTGATTTATTGAGAAAAATACTTTTTTGTCCAAATGCTTCAAAACAACCACCAAGCTTCGTTTAGCTGTATTTTCCACATTTTGATAAGAAAAACAGGTACACGCGCCTCAATTTGTTGAGAAAAATACTTTTTGACCTAAATGACAAATTTTTTGTCAATTTCTGTAATAATGCTTCAAAACAACAGGAAAGCTTAGTGTATGTTTCAATTTGTTGAGAAAAACATTTTTGCTCAATTTGATGCAAAAACACTTTTTTGACATAAATGACTTTTTTTTTGTCAATTTCTTAAAAAATTGTTCAATACAACAGAAAAGCTTAGTTTAGCTGCATGTGGCTCAATTTGATGAGAAAAACATTTTTTGACATAAATGACATTTTTTTTGTCAATTGTTGTAAACATGCTTCAAAACTGCAGGAATGCTTAGTGTAGCTGTATATGGCTCAATTTGTTGAGAAAAACAATTTTATGACATAAATGACAAGTTTTTTGTCAATTTCTGTAAAAATGCTTCAATACAACAAACAAGCTTCGTTTAGCTGTATTTTGCTCATTTTGATTAGAAAAACACCGGTATATGTTTCAATTTGTTGAGAACAACATTTTCTGACCTAAATGATAAGTTTTTTTTGTCAGTTTCTGTAAAAATACTTCAAAACAGCAAAAAAAACCTTAGTGTTGCTGTATAATGGCTCAATTTATTGAGAAAATTTTTTTTTACTTCCTAAATGACAATTTTTTTGGCAATTTCTGTATAAATTCTTCAATACAACAAACAAGCTTCGTTTAGCTGTATTTTCCTCATTTGGTGAGAAAAATAGGTATGTGGCACATTTTTTTAGAAAAACTCTTTTTTGACATAAATGACAAGTTTTTTTTTTAATTTCTGTAAAAATGCTTCAAAACAGCAGAAAAACTTAGTGTAGCTGTTCATGGCTCAATTTGTTGAGAAAAACACTTTTATGACATAAATGACAATTTTTTTGTAAATTCCTGTAAAAATGCTTCAATACAACAAACAAGCTTTGTTTAGCTATATTTTGCTCATTTTGAAGAGAAAAAACCCGGATGTGTTTAAATTTGTTGAGAAATATACCTTTTTGTCCTAAATGACAAATTTTTTGTCAATTTCTGTAAAAAAAACTTCAATACAACAAAACAGCTTCGTTTAGCTGTATTTTCCACATTTTAACGAGAAAAACAGGTATGTGGCTCAATTTGTTGAAAAAACACTTTTTTGACATAAATGACAATTGTTTTGGCAGTTTGTGTAAAAATGCTTCAAAACAGTAGAAAACCTTAGTGTTGCTGTACAATGGCTCAATTTATTGAGAAAAATACTTTTTTTGTCCTACAAGTTTTTTGTCAGTTTCTGTAAAAATGCTTCATTGCAACAAACAAGCTTCATTTAGCTTTATTTTCCACATTTTGATAAGAAAAACAGTGTAGTATGTGGCTCAATTTGTTGAGAAAAACACTTTTTTGACCTAAATGACAATTTTTTTGTCAATTTCTGTAAAAATGCTTCAAAACAGCAAGAAAGCTTAGTGTAGCTGTATATGGCTCAATTTGATGAGAAAAAACACCTTTTTTGACATAAATGACTTAGTTTTTGGTCAATTTCTGTAAAAATTCTTCAATACAATAGAAAAGCTTAGTTTAGCTGTATTTGGCTCAATTTGATGAGAAAAACACTTTTTTGACACTAAAATGACAAGTTTTTTTGTCAATTTCTGTAAAAATGCTTCAAAACAGCAGAAAAGCTTAGTGTAGCTGTATATGGCTCAATTTGATTAGAAAAACACTTTTTTGACCTAAATGACATTTTTTTTGTCAATTTCTTTAAAAATACTTCAAAACAGCAGAAAAGCTTAGTTTAGCTGTATAATGGCTCAATTTGATGAGAAAAATAGTTTTTTGACTTAAATGACAAGTTTTTTTGTCAATTTCTGTAAAAAATGCTTCAATACAAGCAGAAAAGCTTAGTTTAACTGTATGTGAGCAGTTATGTGGCAATTTGGTGAGAAAAACTTTTTTGACATAAATGACAATTTTTTTGTCAATTTCTGTAAAAATTCTTCAATACAACAAACAAGCTTCGTTTAGCTGTATTTTGCTCATTTTGATGAGAAAAACATCAGTATGTGTTTCAATTTGTTGAAAAAAAACACTTTTTGACCTAAATGACAAGTTTTTTTACCTGTTCTGAAAAAATACTTCAAAAGAGCAGAAAAGCTTAGTGTAGCTATATGTGGTTCAATTTGTTGAGAAAAACATTTTTTGACCTAAATGACAAGTTTTTTTTGTCAGTTTCTGTAAAAATACTTCAAAACAGCTGAAAACCTTAGTTTTGCTGTATAATGGCTCAATTTGTTGAGAAAAATAGTTTTTTGTCCTAAATGACAAGTTTTTTGTCAATTTCTGTAAAAATGCTTCAATACAACAAATAAGCTTAGTTTACCTGTATTTTCCTCATTTTGATGAGAAAAACAGTTATGTGGCACAATTTGTTGAGAAATATACTTTTTTGACATAAATGACAAGTTTTTTGTCAATTTCTGTAAAAATTCTTCAATACAACAAACAAGCTTCGTTTAGCTGTATTTTGCTCATTTTGATGAGAAAACACCGGATGTGTTTCAATTTGTTGAGAAAAACATTTTTTGACCTTAATGACAAGTTTTTTTTGTTAATTTCTGTAAAAAATGCTTTAAAACAGCAGGAAAGCTTAGTGTAGCTGTATATGGCTCAATTTGATGAAAAAAACACTTTTTTGACCTAAATGACCATTTTTTGGTCAATTTCTGTAAAAAATGCTTCAAAACAGCAGAAAATCTTAGTGTAGCTCTATATGGCTCAATTTGATGAAAAAACACTTTTTTGAACTAAATTACCATTTTTATGTCAATTTCTGTAAAAATGCTTCAATACAATAAAAAAGCTAAGTTTAGCTGTATATGGCTCAATTTGATGTGAAAAACACTTTTTTGACATAAATGTCATGTTTTTTGTCAATTTCTGTAAACATACTTCAATACAACAAATAAACTTCATTTAGCTGTATTTTGCTCATTTTGATGAGAAAAACATCGGTATATGTTTCAATTTGTTGAGAACAACATTTTTTGACTTAAATGACAAGTTCTTTGTCAGTTTCTGTAAAATATACTTCAAAACAGCAGAAAACCTTAGTGTTGCTGTATCATGGCTCAATTTATTGAGAAAAATACTTTTTTGTCCTATATGACAAGTTTTTTGTCAATTTCTGTAAAAATGCTTCAATACAACAATTAAGCTTAGTTTAGCTGTATTTTCTTCATTTTGATGAGAAAACAGGTATGTGGCACAATTTGTTGAGAAAAACACTTTTATGACATAAATGACAAGTTTCTTTGTCGATTTCTGTAAAAATGCTTAAATACAAAAAAACTAGCTATGTTTAGCTGTATTTACTAATTTTGATGAGAAAAACACCGGATATTTTTCAATTTGTTGAGAAAAACAGTTTTTGACCTAAATGACAAGTTTTTTGTCAATTTCTGTAATAATGATTCAAAACAACAGGAAAGCTTAGTGTAGCTCTATATGGCTCAATTTGATGGAAAAAAACACTTTTTTGACCTAAATGACCATTTTTTGGTCAATTTCTTTAAAAATGCTTCAAATTAGCAGAAAGGCTAAATGTAGCTCTAATTAGCTCAATTTGATGACAAAAACACTTTTATGACATAAATGACAATTTTTCTGTCAATTTCTGTAAAAATGCTTCAATACAACAAACAAGCTCTTTTTATCTGTATTTTTCTCATTTTGATTAGAAAAACACTGGTATGTGTTTCAATTTGTTGAGAACAACATTTTTTGACCTAAATGACATGTTTTTTTGACATTTTCTGTAAAAATGCTTCAAAACAGCAGAAAACCTTAGTGTTGCTGTATAATGGCTCATTTTGTTGAGAAAAATAATTCTTTGTCCTAGATGACAATTTTTTTATCAATTTCTGTAAAAATGCTTCAATACAACAAACAAGCTTAGTTTAGCTGTATTTTCCTCATTTTGTTGTGTAAAACAGGTATGTGGCAGGTCTTTTTTGACCTAAATGACAATTTATTTTTCAATGTAAAAATGCTTCAAAACAGGGAAAAGTGTAGCTGTATATGGCTCAATTTGATGGAAAAAAAACAATTTTTTGACCTAAATGACCAATTTATTGTCAATTTCTGTAAAAATGCTTCAATACAATAAAAAAAAAACGCTTAGTTTAGCTGTATATTGCTCAATTTGATGTGCAAAACACTTTTTTGACATAAATGACAAGTTTTTTTTGTCAATTTCAGTAAATATACTTCAATACAACAAACAAGCTTCGTTTAGCTGTATTTTTCTCATTTGATGAGAAAAACACTGGTATGTGGCTCAATTTGTTGAGAAAAACACATTTTTTACCTAAATGACAATTTTTTGGTCTTGTTCTGTAAAAATACTTCAAAAGAGCAGAAAAGCTTAGTGTTGCTGTTTGTGGCTCAATTTGTTGAGAAAAACACCTTTTTGACCTGAATGACAAGTTTTTTGACAGTTTCTGTAAAAAATACTTCAAAACAGCAGAAAACCTTAGTGTAGCTGTATATTGCTCAATTTGATGAGAAAAACACTTTTTTGCCCTAAAGGACTTTTTTTTTGTCAATTTCTTTAAAAATGCTTCAATAAAATAGAAAAGCTTAGTTTAGCTGTATGAGGTTCAATTTGATGAGAAAAACACTTTTTTGACGTAAATGACAAGTTTTTTGTCAATTTCCGTAAAAATGCTTCAATACAACAAACAAAGCTTTCGTTTAGCTGTATTTTGCTCATTTTGATGAGAAAAACACCGGTATGTGTTTCAATTTGTTGAGAAATTTTTTTTTTACCTAAATGACAAGTTTTTTTTGTCAGTTTCAGTAAAAATAATTCAAAACAGCTGAAAACCTTAGTGTTGCTGTATAATGACTCAATTTATTGAGAGAAATATTTTTTTGTCTTAAATGACAAGTTTTTTGTCAATTTCTGTAAAAATGCTTCAATACAACAAATAAGCTTAGTTTACCTGTGTTTTCCTCATTTTGATGAGAAAACAGGTATGTGGCACAATTTGTTGAGAAAAACACTTTTTTGACATAAATGACAAGTTTTTTGGGTCAATATCTGTAAAAATGCTTCAAAACAGCAGAAAAGCTCTTTTATGACATAAAAGTGCTTTTCTGCTGTTTTGAAGCATCTCTATTTTTCTCATTTTGATTAGAAAAATACTGGTTTGTGTTTCAATTTGTTGAGAAAATTTTTTTTTACCTAAATGACAAGTTTTTTTGTCAGTTTCTGTAAAAATACTTCAAAACAGCAGAAAAGTTTATTGTGGCTGTATGTTGATGAGAAAAACACTTTTTTGACAAAAATAACAAGTTTTTTGACAATTTCTGTAAAAATGCTTCAATACAACAGAACAAGCTATGTTTAGCTGCTCAATGTGAAAAACAGTATGTGGCTCAATGTTGAGAAAAACACTTTTTTGACCTAAATGACAATTTTTTGGTCATTTTCTGTAAAAATGCTTCAAAACAGCAGGAAAGCTTAGTGTAGCTGTATATGGCGCAATTTGATGTGAAAAACACTTTTTTGACACAAATGACAAGTTTTTGTCAATTTCTGTAAATATTCTTCAATACAACAAATAAGCTTTGTTTAGCTGTATTTTGCTAATTTTGATGAGAAAAACATCAGTATGTGTCTCAATTTGTTGAGAAAAACACTTATTTGACCTAAATGACAAGTTTTTTGTCTTGTTCTTTAAAAATACTTCAAAAGAGCTGAAAAGCTTAGTGTAGCTGTATGTGGCTCAATTTGTTGAGACAAACACTTTTTTGACCTAAATGACAAGTTTTTTGACAGTTTTTGTAAAAATGTTTCAAAACAACAGAAAACCTTAGTGTAGCTGTATTTGGCTCAATTTGATGAGAAAAACACTTTTTTGACATAAATAATTTTTTTTGGTCAATTTCTTTAAAAATGCTTCAATACAATAGAAAAGCTTAGTTGAGTTGTATGTGGCTCAATTTGATGAGAATAACAATTTTTTGACATAAATGACAAGTTTTTTGTCAATTTCTGTAAAAATGCTTCAATACAACAAACAAGATTTGCTTAGCTGTATTTTGCTCATTTTGATGAGAAAAACACCGGTATTTGTTTCAATTTGTTGAGAACAACATTTTTTGACCTATATGATAAGTTTTTTGTCAGTTTTGTAAAAATTCTTGAAAACAGCAGAAAACCTTAGTGTTGCTGTATAATGGCTCAATTTATTGAGAAAAAAACTTTTTTGTCCTTAATGACAAGTTTTTGGTCAATTTCTGTAAAAATGCTTCAATACTACAAATAAGCTTTGTTTAGCTGTATTTTGCTCATTTTGATGAGAAAAACACCGGATGTGTTTCAATTTGTTGAGAAAAACATTTTTTGACCTAAATGACAAGTTTTTTTGTCTTGTACTGTAAAAATACTTCAAAAGATCAGTAAAGCTTAGCGTACCTGTATGTGGCTCAATTTGTTGAGAATTTTTTTTTGGACCTAAATGACAAGTTTTTTGACAGGTTCTGTAAATATGCTTCAAAACAGCAGAAAATCTTAGTGTAGCTGTAATGGCTTAATTTGATGAGAAAAAAAACTTTTTTAACATAAATGAAATGTTTTTTTTTGTCAAATTCTTTAAAAATGCTTCAAAACAGCAGAAAAGCTAAGTGTAGCTGCCCTTGGCTTAATTTGATGAGAAAAACACTTTTTTGTACTAAAGGACATGTTTTTTGTCAATTTCTTAAAAATGCTTCAATACAATAGAAAAGCTTAGTTTAGCTGTATATGGCTAAATTTGATGAGAAAAATACTTATTTGACATAAATTTCAAGTTTTATGTCAATTTCTGTAAAAATTCTTCAATACAACAAGCAAACTTCGTTTTGCTGTATTTTCCACATTTTGATGAGAAAAACAGGTATGTGTCTTAATTTGTTGAGAAAAACACTTTTTGACATAAATAACAAGTTTTTTTGTCAGTAAAAATGTTCAAAACAGCAGGAAAGCTTAGTGTAGCTGTATATGGCTCAATTTGATGTGAAAAACACTTTTTTGACACAAATGACAAGTTTTTGTCAATTTCTGTAAATATTCTTCAATACAACAAATAAGCTTCGTTTAGCTGTATTTTGCTAATTTTGATGAGAAAAACACCAGTATGTGGCTCAATTTGTTGAGAAAAACACTTTTTTGACCTAAATGACAGGTTTTTTTTGTCTTGTTCTGTAAAAATACTTCAAAAGAGCAGAAAAGCTTAGTGTAGCTGTATATGGCTCAATTTGTTGAGAAAAACATTTTTTAACCTAAATGACATTTTTTGGACAGGTTCTGTAAAAATGCTTCAAAACAGCAGAAAATCTTAGTGTAGCTGTAATGGCTCAATTTGATGAGAAAAAAACCTTTTTAACATAAATGAAATGTTTTTTTTTGTCAAATTCTTTAAAAATGCTTCAAAACAGCAGAAAAGCTAAGTGTAGCTGCCCTTGGCTCAATTTGATGAGAAAAACACTTTTTTGTACTAAAGGACATGTTTTTTGTCAATTTCTTAAAAATGCTTCAATACAATAGAAAAGCTTAGTTTAGCTCTATATGGCTAAATTTGATGAGAAAAATACTTATTTGACATAAATTTCAAGTTTTATGTCAATTTCTGTAAAAATTCTTCAATACAACAAGCAAACTTCGTTTTGCTGTGTTTTGCTCATTATGATGAGAAAAACACCGGTATTTGTGTCAATTTGTTCAGAACAACATTTTTTGAACTTAATGACAATTTTTTTGTCAGTTTCTGTAAAAAATACTTCAAAACAGCAGAAAACCTTAGTTTTGCTGTATAATGGCTCAATTTATTGAGAAAAATACTTTTTTGTCCTAACTGACAAGTTTTTTGTCAATTTCTATAAAAATGCTTCAATTCAACAAATAAGCTTAGTTTAGCTGTATTTTCCTCATTTTGATTAGAAAAACAGGTATGTGGCACAATTTGTTGAGAAAAACACTTTTATGACTTAAATGACAAGTTTTTTGTAAATTTCTGTAAAAATGCTTCAATACAACAAACAAGCTTTGTTTAGCTGTATTTTGATCATTTTGATGAGAAAAAACACCGGATATGTTTCAATTTGTTGAGAAAAACATTTTTTGACCTAAATGACAATTTTTTTGTCAGTTTCTGTAAAAATGCTTCAGTACAACAAACAAGCTTCGTTTAGCTGTATTTTGCTCATTTTGATGAGAAAAACAGGCATGTGGCTTATTTGTTGAGAAAAATTTTTTTTGACCTAAATGACAAGTTTTTTGTCAATATCTGTAAAAATGTTTCAAAACAGCTGAAAAGCTAAGTGTATGTTCTGATTATTTTGTAGTGGATAATGTGGTATACATGTGTACAGTCAACAATAGCAACAATACATAGCATGTATTGATTAGTGTGCAGCTCACACTTGATGTAGTCCTCCACTTTTTCTCCGCTGCTAAACTAAATATACAAAACCAACAAAAACAAACAAACAATTGAAACAAGAGGGAAAAATATTTAGAGGCAAACTGCTATAGAAACTACTATCTTATTGGCTTGACTTGTTTAGATAATAAAATAAACAAGATGTACCCATGAAGACCACAGAGTTAGATGACCCTTTACCATTTAAAAATCATATTCATTCACTGTAGTACTGATTTTAAACGTTGGTGTATAGATATGATTTTAAATGGTAACAGGACATTTAATGCTGTGGTCTACATTGGTCCAGCCATGTTAATATTTTTTCCCCACTTTTTTTTTTTTTTTTTTTAACTAGTCAATTCAACACTACATGTTTGAAGTTCTTTCTTGTTTGTTTGAGCGATGGAGGATAACACTAGGTCAGAATTCTTCAAAGCTTCTGGGTCTTCAGGGATTTTTAAACACTTTTTCTACCTTGTTCATTGTTGTTCTAAGATACACATACCAGTACATGCCATGACATGTCATATTTACTACCCATGTCGACCACATTGACCAGTAAATATCGGTGCATACCATGTCTTGTTGCTATCGTTAACTATTCAGGTCAGCTTTTTACTTGGTACATCCACCCTCCTTCAATCAACAGACTGCTCAGTTCCGTTCTTCCATTCAAGCAAATTTGTATGTATAACATGAGCCAGCTACATTGCATCATTGAATAATACTGCATGTGTATTAGCTTATTGCATCATCAACGAACCCAACTGGCTGATCGTTACCAAACACTTCATTCTGTAATCGAGAAACAGATGAATCGTGGACATGCATTGGAAGGTTTGGAGTCATGTGGTTCAACAAACGATGTATTGGTGGACACAGAGTCACAAAATAGCCTATACCTTAGTGAGTCAAGACTATCTGATGAATCTTCATTGCATAGATGAACCAAACCCTCCTAGGCATAGCACAATGTTCCTCAAATCACTGTCACTGGGCTGACAATGTATAATTGTGAGTGCTTTCCACCACAATGGCTGGTCAACTGTAGAGTTGAGGACACTATTACTGGGCTGCAAATCAATCATGGGAAGAAATATCACTGATGACCAGCCAGGATGCTGTCCAGCATTCACCTTCTGCATCACACCAGATCACGCAGGCCTTGGAGAACATAGGATCAGAGATGATTTCCAGAGTACATCAAGGTTGAATTTTGCTTCTTCAACTCTTAAGTTTACATGTGGTCTTACAAACTAGAGGTGGTAGAGAAGTGGCTGGTTTGGAATATTCAATGACATGCTGAATAGCAGCAATCTCGGCAAAAGGAACAGATATTTTAGGGTCTGGTTTGCATTTGGTTGAACCGGATGTTTGTTGGCTACAAGACTCATGCCATGAACAGTACCAGCTCCATCAATTGTGCAAACATTGTGGTCAACATTGTCTGCCACATACTGGATCTGTTGCCCTGGTGTGCAGTAGTATTTCTCTCAGAAGTCCGTCATTTGCAGGAGCTGGTGGAGTCTATGTCCATGCAATCCAGAGAGTTCAGACAATCATGAATGACAATACATTTCCCTATTGGGACATAGAATTATTGATACAATAAGCAAGCTTGGCTGACGACCAAATAGTGCAAGTCCCCTATTGACGACAAACAACACGAGCTGTAAAACCCGGGAGAGACGATGAAAGACTAATAAACTGGAACAGTTGTGAACTACACAGTATTACTGGTGTGCCACCATATACTAGATTTGCTTGAATCATTTACGCATAGACTAAAAGTTTCAGGTGTTCAAACTGAGCGAACACTAAACAGGTAAAAAACAATCATATGACCATGCAGAGGCTGTATTAATAATAACTCTCTACCTACAGTTTTTTTTTTAGTTCAACAAGCAGGGATCTCCATGACTATGTGAAGAAGAAAAGAGGAGTTGATATGTGTGTGGAATATTGGTATATATATTCTCTTGTTATTCACTTGGTATTGTCTATCAACTCAAACTGCATCTGCTGAGATTACTTCCAGTGAATGTAGATCAATGTAACTAATGTGTAAGATGTAGTTGATGAACAATGTTCATCCGTTAATTTGCTATATATCATGTAATTCTGTTGTTCTTAGCGTATAGCATTATCCTACAGGAGGAATGCAATCTTGTTTCTACACTACCTGTTTGCACAAGGGCCAACCAACCACAGAAAGGGAAAATTGACTATAATTAGTTTGCACAGGCTGCACTGCAACAGGTCAATGTTGTAATGGCATGCCACAGTGGGAAAGAAATCTGAGAGCAGTGCTGCTTATCAAGACGGTGCAATAACCTTGGGCTTCAGATTGGTAGTACGTATGAGATGCAGGAATAGGGAATAAATGCGAGGTTATCAAGTAGATCAAGTAGTGTTCACAATGTTTCTCATAATGCATAATTCCAAGCAATCGGATCCTCAAAGGATTGTTTCCAAGTCATACATCCAGATTACTATATTATGTTACACTTTTTATTGCTGAGTTTAATTAAGATTATATTTCTTTGTAGGCTACAGCATCTCGTGCTTGTGTTCGCCATCAACCATTGACAAGTGTACAGCTGGGATCTTAACTCTTACTGGCAAGCAGTGGCTATGGTATTCCAGTTTTGGGTTTCCCCTATGGTGTATTTATAATAGTCATGTAAGAGCACAGTTTCCATGTCTTCTTGATCATAGCTGAACCAAACAAGAACTTTAAATATGTGTACTGTGTTTCCTGTTTTACACTCTTTTTACAAAAAGCTACTTATCAGAAAGTGGTAGCCTTGCCAAAGTTGCTAATTGGATTGTAGTATATAAAGATAAGCTTGTTTTGTGTGTGAGTTATTCCTTATATGCAGCTTGATATTTTCTTCCTTGCAAGAAATGAATTCCTGTGCACGTAGGTGTTTAGCTGTGATTAACTTCATTAAACTGGAGTTAAGATATTACAACTCCCTGATGGGAGAGAATATTTGTTGCTTGGAAAGAATATGGTTGTTATAACTAGTTATAAACATACACTCGTATACATTCTTCATTATGATATTATTTTTAACAGTGATTTCTTCATGTAAAGAAAAACAGGCATGGATTTCTCCAGGTGGAAACTGCTTTTCCCAAAGGTTATTATTATATATGGCCATTGATTAAAATGAGGATATCTGTATGTAATGCTATTCTTCTATTTCTCAACTTACATAATTATAGGACATACCAGAACAAAGGAATTTCTATGATTGTGATGTCTTTTTATGCATTGTGAGTAATATTATAGGAAAGTGCCTTGCCAATTTGATTCTGTGAATACAACTTGATTGTTTAATATACTCCTCTGATTATATTAAAGCATTGTTGCATCGCATAAGGAGCTAAAAATGGAATCAATAGTGTTTTCGCACTTATACCATGTAACGTGAATGCTCAACCTATTTCAATTATACCAATATGCCTTTGTATGTGTGTGCGTGCATGCATGTGTGTGTGTGTGTGAAACAACTAAAACAATAATCAAGACTTTCGTTGCTTTGTTGTAGGTTGTTAAATGATGTCTCAATATATATGATACTGTATTACTGCGTGCATGTTATATATTCAGTATGCTCGCTATCAGGCAATGGATATGAAATTAAACTTTTATCAGATATCATAATATGTGCATTGCTGTTTATTCTCTTGTTTCTATTTATGCAGGAAGCAACTCCAGAAATTCAAGAGAAAAAAATGAAACTGGAAATCAAAGTAATAAAACTTTTATAAAGTTAAATTGAATTGATTCCTCCCGGTGTTTTCCCCCCAACGATGATGCAACTTATATATATAAAAGTGTGTACTATATAACTAAAGACAGACAGAGAATTGATCACCTTTATGCCACCTTTCCGGGGAGCTAGGGGATGTTACCTAGAATCTATTGAAGGAGCATTTCAGCTGGTGTTATGGGAAGAATCACTCTAAGCCCTGGAGAGGTGTCAGGTACAAGGGAATACTGTATTCTCTGGTTGTTAAACACATAGTTAATAGTGTGGTGCGCTCCCCATCTTCTATTTCAGAATTTGTCATCGCATATGCTGTAAGGAATCAGGGTGTGTCCAACCTCGCTCTTGTAAGAATTAAATACATGCAACTTCTTGGCTACTTCCCCATATTACAATCCATCCATCACATCATGATGACCACATATTCACATATAAGCACCTTTATTCTAGTTTCAGGAGGTATTCTTTTCTGAATGTATTCATGTTTCTGGAGGTATTCTAGTTTCAGGAGGTATTCTAGTTTCTGGAGGTATTCTAGTTTCTGGAGGTATTCTAGTTTCTGGAGGTATTCTAGTTTCTGGAGGTATTCTAGTTTCTGGAGGTATTCTAGTTTCTGGAGGTATTCTAGTTTCTGGAGGTATTCTAGTTTGAGGTATTCTAGTTTCTGGAAGTATTCTAGTTTCTGGAGATATTCTAGTTTCTGGAAGATCTAGTTTCTGGAGGTATTCTAGTTTGAGGTATTCTAGTTTCAGGAAGTATTCTAGTTTCAGGAGGTATTCTAGTTTCAGGAGGTATTCTAGTTTCTGGAAGTATTCTAGTTTCTGGAAGTATTCTAGTTTCTGGAGGTATTCTAGTGTGAGGTATTCTAGTTTCTGGAAGTATTCTAGTTTCAGGAGGTATTCTAGTTTCAGGTGGTATTCTAGTTTCTGGAAGTATTCTAGTTTGAGGTATTCTAGTTTCTGGAAGTATTCTAGTTTCTGGAGGTATTCTAGTTTCAGGAGGTATTATAGTTTCTGGAAGTATTCTAGTTTCTGGAGGTATTCTAGTTTCAGGAGGTATTATAGTTTCTGGAGGTATTACAGTTTCTGGAGGTATTCTAGTTTCTGGAAGTATTCTAGTTTCTGGAGGTATTCTAGTTTGAGGTATTCTAGTTTCTGGAAGTATTCTAGTTTCAGGAGGTATTCTAGTTTCTGGAGGTATTCTAGTTTCTGGAGGTATTCTAGTTTCTGGAGGTATTCTAGTTTCCGGGGGTATTCTAGTTTCTGGAGGTATTCTAGTTTCTGGAGGTATTCTAGTTTGAGGTATTCTAGTTTCTGGAAGTATTCTAGTTTCAGGAGGTATTATAGTTTCTGGAGGTATTACAGTTTCTGGAGGTATTCTAGTTTCTGGAAGTATTCTAGTTTCTGGAGGTATTCTAGTTTGAGGTATTCTAGTTTCTGGAAGTATTCTAGTTTCAGGAGGTATTCTAGTTTCTGGAGGTATTCTAGTTTCTGGAGGTATTCTAGTTTCTGGAGGTATTCTAGTTTCCGGGGGTATTCTAGTTTCCAGGGGTATTCTAGTTTCTGGAGGTATTCTAGTTTCTGGAGGTATTCTAGTTTGAGGTATTATAGTTTCTGGAAGTATTCTAGTTTCAGGAGGTATTCTAGTTTCTGGAGGTATTCTAGTTTCTGGAGGTATTCTAGTTTCCGGGGGTATTCTAGTTTCTGGAGGTATTCTAGTTTCTGAAGGCATTCTATCTTCAAGCACATAGCCTTAGTCCTTTCTCTCTCCTTGTAGTAGCTTTGACGGAGCTATTGTAAGTAGTTTTGACGAGCTTCTGCACCATGAAAAGGTTGGGAAAATTTTAATAGGTCGGACCAAATACAGGAGCCATATTTGGTCTGGCCGAATCAAATATGCTTGCCTAGGACCAAATCTGGGTAGGATCAAATGCCATGAGAGGTGCCCTCATCATAATTTTAGTGATCCTCTACCGAAATATCTGCTGCTTGTGTTCTACTGTGCAATGCTACCAAGTCCTTGACAGAAGCTATAGTTGACCCTACACAGATGCAGTCAACAATAGCAACAATACATAGCCTGTATTGATATGAGTGAGGTGTACAGTAACAAACAAGTTAGAAAGTGCAGGGGACCCTCCTCCAATCACCTTACACTTGATGTAGTCCTCCATTTCTCCTTCATTGCTCAACTACAACAAACAACAACACTTGAAACCGAGCAAAAAAGACATGACTGAACCCATGTAGACCACAACCACTTATATCCCTTTACCATATACACCAATATTGTGTCGTTTTACAATCACGGAGTGCCTGTGCAACCACAAAAACAAACAAACAAAAAAAAACACACAATATTGGTGTATATGATTTTAAATCGTAAAGGGGATCAACTGGTTGTGGCCTACATGGGTCGGCCTTGTTTCCATTTCATGTGGTTACCATCAGTACATACACAGGAAAATCACAATCGCTGGAAAAAAAAGGAGAGGAAAAAATGGATGAAGAAATATCGTGCCAAATATCATATCTGAAATTGACACTTCAAAATGTTGTTCTTGTCATAAGGAAGAGGGGTTTGGCCAAGAACACAATAGAACCTTCAAAAAGTCTCTGATATTGGAAATGGCTCTCTATCACCCACAAAACAACCGTCAAATCATAATGCAAAATGATGAACATAGCAAGAGTCTCAGGAAAAAGTCATTTATATTTTCAGTCTTGAACTGCCAAGTTATGAACCTTCATTAGCCCCTTGAAGTATTTAACAGTCTTTACCCGGAGCTCGGCAGTGGCAGCTTCGTCACAAACAAACAAGGCATTGTTGTGCAGCTGAAGTGCCGAGACGGTCCACATGTGACTCACACCTTCCTCGATGGACTTGGAAAGGGCAAGTGCCTTTTGTATCCCCGTAATCAATACCATGACCTAGAACAATGATGGAATAAAACATGGCTGGTAATTAGAGGCCCAGTTTACCTTGCACATGTAATGGTGGCCCGATGTAATGGTAACTCGGTATAACACAACAATGCTGGAATAATGTGAGGGGCCTTGACATACTTAGGAAAGACAATTTATACTACATTTGTATATTACAATTTTGATATGGCCCCCAGTTGTAATCACACATAACACAGCTGTTACAGAGGCGGCGACGGTACTCCGACCATTCTGACATTGAACTACTTTTTATAAGGGTTCAGTCAACAAGATGTAAAAACCCACTTTTCCTACAGAGTTCGAGCCAACAATTCCTCAGATAGTCTGACTATGACATGGCTCAGGGGGGGATGATACCTGAAACCACCGAAATTTGAACACATATTTGAGCTGTCATAACTCCCCCCCCCCCCTTTCTTCTGTGCAAATACTTTTGATACCATCTTGTTGCTTATTGTATGTGCTTTAAGATGATATGTAAAAAGTCTCTATAAGCATCTTTTCTTAGAAGATGCATGGAAAAAAGGCAAGGGCACTCAAAAAATGGTACTTCCTAATTTGTGACAAACCTAACTCCAAAGCGCCTTGAGCGACGAGCCCCAAAATTGGTGTGTGTGTTGCTAAAGCACGTAGTTGTGATCTAGTGGCTTAATTTTTTTTAACGTGAACCCCCCCCCCCCTCCTGAGTTATGTTGACTAGAAGAGGTGGGATCACAGAAATTGCGTGGGCACCCACACAATTTCTGTGATCCCACCGCTTTTAGTCACCATAACTCTGGAGGGCTTCACGTTAAAAAAAAATTAAGCCACTAGATCACAACTACATGCTTTAGCAACGCACACACCAATTTTGGAGCGCGTCGCTCAAGGCGCCTTGGAGTTAGGTTTGTCACAAATTAGGAAGTGCCATTTTTTGAGTGCCCTTGCCTTTTTTGCATGCATCTTCTAAGAAAAGATGCCTATAGAGACTTTTTACATAGCATCTTAAAGCACACACAATAAGCAACAAGATGGTATCAAAAATATTTGCACAGAAGAAAGGGGGGGAAAGTTATGACAGCTCAAATACGTGTTCAAATTTCGGCGGTTTCAGGTATCATCCCCCCCCCCCCCCCCCCTCAAGCATTGATGTAGCATCTGAAGTGATCCCGAGGTTTCCCGCCAACCTCCTGAACCCTTCGCCCATCCAAAGAGAGCTTTCGGGAAAAAGAAGACAGTTAAGAGATCGTAGCCTTACCTCTACGCATTATCATGTAGGCTAGGTAAAGGGTCTGGCTACGCGAGACTAGAGAGATTGTGCCAAGCAAGCAGCTGGTTCCGTGTCCTCCTGGTCTTGGCTACAATATAGTAAAAAGGACTGCACCTATGCTGCAGAGCTGTTAAGGCTAAGCATATAGCCAGTGAAGCCAGGAGCTACTGATGCTGATGCTGCAGAGCTGTTAAGGCTAACCATATAGCAGTGAAGCCAGGAGCTACTGAAGGCTAAGCATATAGCAGTGAAGCCAGGAGCTACTGAAGGCTAAGCATATAGCAGTGAAGCCAGGAGCTACTGAAAGCTAAGCATATAGCAGTGAAGCCAGGAGCTACTGCCGATACTTTTACTTCTCCTAGTTTGTCGCTGATTTATTTGAGGCTATTTGTGCAATAGGAACATAAACACTGTAAATTGAATGCACATTTTGACCACACCCAACCACACCCAGTTTCCCGGATGGACCAACAAAAAAATGGCAGAGCCTCTCGTGTTGCAAATAGCAGTGGTGAAACCTGGGAAGGGTGTGTGGCTCCTGTTTATCCAATGTCAGTACGTGATTTTTAACACTCTCACTGCCAACTATATACACCAAAAAGGATAACATTGCTATACATCTAATATCAATTCAGAGGTGCTAAGAAAGTAAAAATTCCAACAATTACATATAACCACATGCAGCCCACAAGATGGCGACCAAAATCACAGCTCAAAATTTAAAACTTCACTAAGAATACGCCCCTAGAATTGCATATTAACACCATGATCCCAGGAAACTACCCCCTTACGATATCGGCACACCTCTTTGGCATCCATGATGGTTCCCACGCCAACTGTGAGCGCAGTCTTGGGCACACTCTCTGGTTCTCCTTTAAAGTATCGAGCATTGACCTCAATTGTTTCCACTGCCAACGACTTGACTCTGGTCCTGCTGGTTAGGGATGACCCAGGCTCGTTGAATGCCATGTGTCCATCTGGTCCAATACCTACACATTCCATAGACACAAAACACACTATATAAGGCGTGCCTCCAAGCCAACTGCCTCATATTTATATAGAACACTCATATATGTCGTGATCATGGAAGTTAACAGACAGACCTTCAACAAAACCAGTTAACTACTATGATCTATATGATCCAATAGTACTCCCCATATTAGACTGACCCATTTTTAAAATGGCAGATTAGCCCCCCCCCTCATAAGAAAACAAAAACACACACACGCTTATATCACGGCTAAAACTCACAACAGCAGCTTCTTAGCTACCTAAATGGTGGCTATAGTTGAAATCTTCAAAAATACTCCTAGTATGCTTTGAATTCTTCCATAAACTGACTGCACAAAAAATGGCAGAATTGTGAAAAACCCATGAAATTCATCATAAGAGATAGCTTGCTCCATTGTTTGTTTCTCAGTTTCCTCCCACGCTGATGGCGTATAATAGGTCCTTTCATGATTTAGTGCAAGAAGACTCCAAATGTTCCAATAAACATTCATGACCACTCTATTTCTCGATCCAGCAAAGCCGTAAAAAATGGCGAAAATTGTAAGTATCATCAAGACCCACTTTACGCTGACGATTCTTACCACAATGAATGACTCTCGCTTAGTTCAGCTATTTGGTTTGAGCAGTTCTTGATTCTGGTCAACTGTTACCATGTCCAAAGAAGGCCATAGCTGATCCTTTATCAAAATACCTTATGCGGTGTTATCCTGTGCAATGTTACCAAGTCCTCGAAGGAAGCGGTAGCTGATCCTACATGGATGCAATCAACAACAGCAACAAGATATGGTATGTTTTTATATTTCGTAGTGGACAACATGGTGTACATGGGCATAATCAACAATACATAGCATGTGTTGATATGTGTGTAGTGCACAGCAACAACAAACAAGTTAGAAAAAGTATTTAAATGTCTAGAACCTCCACCAATCAGCTCACACTCTAACTAGGCCGGCCCTATTACTGCCACATTAGTTTAAAAGTTAAGCGTTCAAACCCCCTTTCTTTACAGTAGTTAACCCTTTAACGGTCACGGGCGCTTTAAAGCGCCCAGGGAAGGATCTTGGTTAAAAAATTCATTAAAAAATCGATCGTTCGAACTTACCGCGAAACAAACATATTAAACGACGCCTAAAACGATGCTCTATGACGTCATATTCATAAAACGATGACAGCATAACGGTTGCTAAGGACTTTGAACTCGACCGTTCACACTAAATTGTGGCTAAACGCTAAAACACTAGCGATGCGCTTCAGCTGTTGGAAGACGACGATTTCGGTCTCTCTGAAGAAGATGAGAGTGATTTTGAAGGCGAAGGTGTAGAGAGCTACCTTCCTAGAGTAGACCCCGAACTTAGTCATGGGAAAAACTCAGAGGTAATGGAGGAAGATGAAGAACCAATGGATTTTGACGATATAGTTTTTGATGACAGCTCTAGTTCTAGTGATGAGAGTGTTACTCAGCCTTTAGGTAAGTATTACAGTTCAAAAAGGTATAGAATATAAAAACATCTGTTTCTATGTCCACTTTTTTTGGATCTATACAAAGTACAGCAGCCCCACCTCCAACTGAGCTCAAATACCCAGCAGTAGTGATGAGGTCTCATCAGATGGTAGTGAGTTAGAGTTTGCTAGATCAAATGATGATGATGATGATGATAGTTCTCGGGTGGAAGATCAGCAAGAGCAAGGTGGTGGTGTTAGAGGAAGGGAGTGTATGCAACCAAGGAGAAGGGATTGTGAACGTAGACTTGGAAGAGGGTGTGGCAGAGGTGGACGTGGGGCTTTCAGTCAAGCAATGTATGGAATGGGATGGGAGGGATACTAGTGGAATTACACAGGATCAGCACATACTAAATGGCCCATGGAAAAGAAAAGAAAGTAATGCTTTGAATTATTTTTGGTTGTACTTTGCAATTTTCATTTATTGAAATGAATGCTTTCTTCATTTATATAATGTTTTCTTGTAATTCCATGCTGCAGCCTGAAGTCATTATGGTTGAAATCTGTGAACCTGCAAATGTATAAAATATTTTATCATAAGATATACTTGAAAATAGAACAATAATTGCCTTAAAATTCAAAAATTAATTACTAAAACCACAATTATAACCACATATTTTGTTGCTAGGCAACAGAAACTGCACCTACACATTAAGTAACTATGTGTGATTCCAAAAATATATGGTTGCTAAAGACTTTAATAAATATTTGAAAGATTACATTTAATTTTAGTAATGGTACCAAAATTCACAAAAAAAAACCGACCCTGAAAGGGTTAAATAAGTAAGTAGTCCTCCATTTCTCCTCAACTGCTAAACCAAAGTATACAGAAACAACAAAACAGACAAACAAAAGCAACAATACTTGAAACAAGAATAAAAATGCTCTATTAAAAAACAACCAGCTCTATTGGCCTGACCTGTTTAATGGTAAAGGGGGTCTGCAAAGGGGGTCTAACTGGTTTTGGTCTATATGAGTACAGTCTTGTTTCCATTTCCTACAAGTCACAAGTATATATATGAATACATATATAGGCATGTGTATATACTTGAGTAATGAACAATAAACATGGCAAACAAATGACATCTATGATTGGTAGATCTGGAGTTATCTGAGCAACTGCTTGTAGGAGGCTGCTTGACTATAAAAACAAAAGCAACAAACCATGAATAGAAAAAAAGGCTTTATAAGAAATAAGGCTTTATAAGAAACAAGGCTTTATAAGAAACAAGGCTTTATAAGAAACCAGGCTTTATATAATACTTATATTTTTAAATGTCAAAAATGAAAGAAAACAAGACGGTATCGCTGTAGACCACAACCAGTTAGACAACCCTTTACCAGTTAAAATCATGCACACCAATCATTACACTGCTATAAAAAAAATAAAACAAAAAATTGTATTATATTTGGTGGGGGGACTATACCTGAAACCACCGAAATTTGAACACATATTTGTAGCTGTCATAACCTTTTCCCCCTTTCTTCTGTGCAAATACTTTTGATACCAGCTTGTTGCTTATTGTGTGTGCTTTAAGATAATAGGAAAAAAGTCTCTATAGGCACCTTTTCTTAGAAGATATATCCAAACACCCAAGGGTCACTCATTTCCTAATTTGTGGCAGTCATAATTCCAAGGCGCCTTGAGCGACGAGCCCCCAAATTGGTGTGTGGGTTGCTAAAACACGTAGCTGTAATACTGACGAGTTAAAAAAAAATTGCGCAGAAACCCCCCCCCCCCCCCCCCCCCCTGAGTTATGGTGTTGAGAAGAGGCGGGACCACAGAAATATGCGCGGGCATTCTGTGATCCCGCCTCTTCTCAACACCATAACTCAGAGGGGGGGGGGGGGGGGGGGGGGTTTACGTTAATTTTTTTTAACACATTAGTATCACAGCTACATGCTTTAGCAACCCACACACCAATTTGGGGGTGCGTCGCTCAAGGCGCCTTGGAATTATGACTGCCACAAATTAGGAAATGAGATCTTCTAAGAAAAGGTGCCTATAGAGACTTTTTACATATCATCTTAGCACACACAATAAGCAACAAGCTGGTATCAAAAGTATTTGCACAGAAGAAAGGGGGGAAAAGTTATGACAGCTACAAATATGTGTTCAAATTTCGGTGGTTTCAGGTATAGTCCCCCCAAGGTCCTTAGTGACTAACAATGGTCACCTCTTGTTTCCTCCCTTCCTTGACAATCCTATTTGTTATTAATTTTTGTCACATGAATACTATCAGTTTAAATCTGGCAAACAGGACTTTTTTTAAAATTTATAAATGGGAGCATTATGAAATGTTATATTCAAAGTTTTTGTTTCCCTTCTATTTGATAGGTCAAATAAAAAAAAAA
This sequence comes from Leptonemataceae bacterium, assembly GCA_965261955.1. Classification (GTDB taxonomy): domain Bacteria; phylum Spirochaetota; class Leptospiria; order Leptospirales; family Leptonemataceae; genus JABAAI01. Next base: position 22,308 of record CBDHEM010000002.1, on the reverse strand, counting down.
AATTGTTTGTTTCTCTAGTTGTAATAGTTTCTTAAAAAATGCATATACACAACTTTATCTCCTGTATTCACAGATAATTAAGCACATATCGTATCCGGCTGATTGTGTTGGCTAGTCATTAGTCAAACCCTGGGCAGAGGGAGGGTAAACAGAAGCCTCCTTCAAAGACCTTGCTAAGTTTCTCAAAACTAACCAAATAGAGCCGATGTTATAATACCAACTAAAAAAGGTAGAATCAAGGAGTATGATAGCACTCCCTATGGATTGACCCATTTAATTAAAATGGCGGACCAAACAATCCCTCCAAAAAGCTTATACCTCAGCTAAAACTCACACAGGCATCTTCCTAGCTAACTAAATGGTGGTTTCAGCCGATATTGGCTCCAAAAAGACTCCAAGTGTGCCTTGAATAGAAGGTGGTGGACCGGCAGCACCAATCCCTCCCCCTCCCCCAAAAAACGGTAAAATTCATTTGTTTCTCTCTCTCAGTATCTTCCCACACGTAATTGGTACACAATAGGTCAACCCATCATCACGTACCAGAAGACCACAAACGCTGCAATAAATGTCCACGACTACTCCGTTTCTGATCCAGTAAAGCAAAAAAGAAAAAAAAAAGAAAAAAAAGGCAAAAGTGATTAGTATCGTCAAGACACAAAACGAATAACTCGCGCTTAGTTCAGCTATTTGATTAGTGCAGTTCTCGTCCTTGGTCAACTGTTACCATGTCCAAAGGAGACTATAGCTGATAGTCTACACAAAATATCAGCTGTTGTGTCCTCGAAGGAAGCTGTAGCTGACCCTACATGGGTGCAGTCAAAAATAGCAACAAGATATGGTCTGTTCTGATTATTTTGTAGTGGACATATAGTGTACATGGTACAGACAACAATAGCAACAATACATAGCATGTGTTGATTATGTGTGTAGTGTACAGCCAACAATAAACAGGTTAGAAAAAAAAAGTTTAAATGTCTAGACCCTCCACCAATCAGCTCACAATTGGAGTAGTCCTCCACTTTTCCCCCACTATAATATACAGAAACAACAAAACAGAAAAAACAAACAAACTTGAAACAAGAGCAAAAACATTTTACTTGAAAACAAACAGCTATATTGGAATGATCTATCAAAAAAGACCGTCCCCATGTAGACCACAACCAGTTAGATCCCTTTATTTATCATTTAAAATTATATACACCAATGGTTTTAAAATCACCGAGTGCCATTGTAACCACACAAAAAAACAAGCACAATTGGAGTGTATGACTTTAAATGGTAAAAGTGGTCTAACAGGTTGTGGTCGGACAACGGTCTTGTCACCGTTCATTTACAGGTCAATCCAATAGAGCTGTTTGTTTTTAAATAAAATATATTTCGTGTAGATAGTTAATTTATAAACAGGTAAAGGGATATTTTTTGTTTTTTTTATAACTAAAAACGGCCAAAGCACTTACTAACATTGATGTCATTTTCAAGACCTCTCCCAACTCCCATCCTTCTCGTCTACCCTCGTTCTCCTTACCCCCTCCCCTCCCTCTCCCCGCCTATCCTCCCCCTCACCTACCCCTTCATCTTTTCCCTTCCCTCTCCTGTTGCTCTTCTCTCCCTATCTTCCACTCTTGCTCCCATTCTGTCCTTCTTCTCTCTACCTCACTTCCTCCCCCGCCAGTCTTTCTCCTCTCTCTCTCTCACTTACCCTCCTCACATCCTTCTCCTCTCTCCCTCCCCCTATCATCCTTCTCCCATCCCGTCTTTCTCCACTCTTCTCTTGTACCCTCGCCACTTTCTCTTTCCTAACCTCCCTAATTTTGTCCACCATGCAAGTTCTCTGACACTAATACAGACATACTGCTGATACTGCACGTACGATGCATGCAGGTTAGTGCAGACATACTGCTGACACAGCATGCAGTAACATATGTGTGCCTACCTCCAACAAAGAGGTCCACTCCTCCATTCCTGACGATGCTCTCTTCAAACTTTCTGCACTCTGCGACCAAGTCCTCTGCATTTCCATCCAAAATGTGCACATTGGCTGCAGGATGAAAGAGGCAATGCAATGGATGATAGGGGAAGTAATTCCATTCACAAACTCTAGGAAAGCTACACATTCCACCTCAGGCAGTGTTTCATTTAAAATTAGTGTAAGGGGGAGGAGAAATCAGTATTTGTGAATGTGAAATTCTAGGGGAGAGCTGTGCGGGAATTTATCCATCACACTCCCCTATCTCCATGGGGGGGGGGGGAGGGGGGGGGGGGGACACCCATATCCAAGGGGGAGGTGGATGCCCCTGATGCTAGTAATGCACAAGAAGATGTTGCTCTTACTTCACCACACACTCCTCATGAGTGAACACTATAGCAGCTTGCTATTCATTTCAACCAGAACTTTCCACACACATCCATATAACTATGTATGCTAAGAGATACTGCATAGACTATAATGCTACAATAAATAATGATATCAGTGCAAAAAAGGGGGATATCCACCCCTTCACAGAAATCCCCCCTTCCTCCTAGATGAGGCAAGCAATCTATTATTGTAATATGCCCATGATATCTATAAAGTCACCATTACTCTTCTGGTCCTTCCACCCGTTAATTACTACTATTATTATTAATTATTATTATTTATTAATTATTATTAATTATAATTGATATTATTAACTTATTATTATTTATTTTTAAATATTATTATCATTATTATCCCTCCATAGCAAAATAATAATAATAATAATAAAAATCTTGTATGAAATATCCTGATGATATTCATGACACGTGGCACTGAATATTATTAGCCAGAGATGTGGATGGAGAACAAAATTTGAGGCATTGGCAGTCCAAGCCTACAACCATCAAATAAAAACACACCCGCCCACCTATCAATCACATGCACGACAATCATCACTGCCACAAATTTTAATACCATCAAATATCACTGAATGTCCAAATCATCAAATATTTTGACCACCAACAGCTCCCCACTATAAAACAATTTCTAACACCTCCATAGCAAGAATGAGTGGAAAATCAGATCTTTCACTACATACTGGAGTTGCTAAGCAATTATTCACTTAACAATTGCCACAATTAGGGAAGGAAATCATGCGAAACAGATAGTCTAACCTAAACTTGTTGCAGTTCAATGAGTCGTGGAGACTTAGGCAGGTCTCAAGGTATTTTAAATTAAAGTATAATGCCGTCCAGACAGTAGAGGTGTATCTGCATGCATATGGAGTTGTTGTCAGGCAGCTATGGGATGGCAGCTGGTAGGTTAGAAGCTCACCTAGTGGCCATAGCTTGGCTGCATGTGTATCAAGTTGCGGGCATCTAGAAGCTCACTTAGTGGCTATAGGAAGGACCACCCATTATTGAAATCTCTTGAACCAATCATATGGCAAGATGCAAGCATTCATTTCTTGCCTAGTTCTGTCACCTTAAAACAAGTGGCCTCAAAAGGTAAGAAACCCTTTCACTCTTCACTTTCAAAGACCACATTGCATCTTTGCTCATGTTGCCATTACTATAGGACAAATATTTGTGTATCCAGGTATTTTCATCTTGAATTTTCACACACAAAAAGTATTAAAATGTTTAAAAAAAGTATTTTAAATGTTCGAAGTTCTTGCCAACCTGCAGTGGCTAGTGCTAGGATTAAAGGGGAAAAAGTTTTTTTTAAAACAAACTAGATTGACTTGTTAAAAAAGAAAGGAAATTAGACATTTTTGAACTGGGAAATCCAGTTGATCCAGGGATTGTCCACAGCCACACCACTCGACCACTCTGTTCCTAATTCAAATACTGGATCAAATCAATGTTGACAAGGACTACTAGTAATTGTAAGGATGCTAGTGCATTACAAAGGTCACCTGGATCGATATCGATATACTTAAAGAAGTTTTCAAACATGTAGAAGTGGTAGCTCTCTGGATGATCTCGGGGTAGACCCACATACTCGTCCATATTGTACGTCTTCACATACTTGAATGACAACAGACCCTCCTCAAAAAAATCCACCAATTTCTTGTACATGCCCAAAGGAGTACCTCCTGTTAATATCATTGACGTACACACACACACATATCAGTAAATGCATTACAGTGGAGTAGGAAGGGAAAACATGTTGGTGGGGGAAAGGGGGGGGGAGAGCAGAGCCAGACTAAGATTGATAGCTACTATGCAACACATTTATGTTTTTTGTTTAGTTATTTTAGAGCATATTAATGCATCAGATCTGACGTGTCCAAACTAGTCAATCCATTTTTCATTAAATAAATTCCTTCATAATGTCATATATGTTGAGGCTATCAGTAAGTACCTGGGTAGCTATCAGTAAGTACCTGAGCTACCCAATGTTGTTGTTTTGACAATATAAGATATTGGGGGCAGGTGCCCCCGCCCAATACCTACTCCATAGCATCATAATTTCTACCACGCAACATTAGTTACGATTTTGAACATTGTAACTAAGCACCTACCTGTTGGTAGACCAAGTACAAAATACTTGTCGGGGCCAGGTTTGAACTTCTGGATGGTATTTCGTATATATCTAGCAGCCCATTCGCTGGTTTTGACGTAATCATCAAGTATGACTAGCCTCATCGTTGCACTAGTTTACAACGGGCAAAATAACCAATGCTACAGAGAGAACAGCTGGACCTGGTGTGCTAGCGTCCAATTGCTGAGGTCAAAGTTCTTATCTACCGTAAAATAAAATCGTAAACTACTAATCCATTCCGTACACCACTCCTAATGGCGGTTGAATTGGAAATTTTGGTGTCCATGAAGTTCCAGCTTGCCAGCTAGCTAGACAAAGATCCTACAAGAGCTTACCCAGAACTTCAACTCTGAAAAGAAAACCTCCTAATCCTAGAACTAGGTTAGACTTCGACGGTGGAGTTTGGAAGAAGCAGCTGCTTTTCATAGTAAACTCTGTAAATATTTTATCAAGTGGTAAGCCAGGTTTTTATTTAAGTCACGACACGATGTGCTGAAACCTTGGGTATGTATCTAGCTGCCATGCCGCGCACATCTTCTGGTATTACTTTCGAGGATCTCAATGAAGAGCTGAAATCGGATGAGTTGGTGAAGAGGCTAAAGGTACTAAATTATAGCAGGCACTCATTTCAATTGATTACGAAACTTGGATTTTTGTAATGTGTATTTTTTGTAATGTGTATTTTTTGTAGAATTGTCAAAAGAGTCTTGAAGAATGTGAGAATAGAAATGATGCCGATCTTTCCTCCCTTTGCTTGCTCTCGTCTGCCCTGATCCAACCATTTCTCATATCTCACCGAGCACGGGAGGTCAAGTCTCTCGTCGCTTGCTGCATTGCTGATATATTTAGAGTGTCTTATCCTGAATCTCTTTACGATGGTGCCCAGAGAAAAGTGAGTTGGGTTCAAACCTTTTCCGCTGTTGTTGTTTAATTAATTTGTATGCTGTTACATTCAGACGGTCTTCACTCTCTTTGTGAATCAAATGGAAGGCTTGAAGAAACCATCGTCTCCTGGCTTTAAGTACTGCTTCCAATTGCTTGAGGTACTGTACTTAACAAATAGTGTAGAATCAACAAAGAGTTGGATGTTAACAAAACGTAGGTGTCTGACCAATCGACCACCAACTTTTGATTTGTGATTTAAAAAATAAATAAATAAATTTTGCTATAATTTTTTCAAGACGATACTTTCCAAAGTGTTCATATCATTAGAATGCAAATACAATAAGCTGCAGTTTGGTAAGAATCAGCTCCATTGTGGAAAGCAAGCAAATGCTACGCATCACGAAATCCAACCATGAGTTCTTCATTTCTCTAGAGTGAAGGAATTCATAGCGATTCCAGGTAAGCATCGGTACCTTCCTGTGCTTCTTTCTAGTGAAGGCCAGGATGAGATCATTCATGATGGAAATTACGATCTGCCTTCTTTTTTTCCCCTATTTTGCTCACTCTCCCTATCAAACCAGAAGTCAAGTTTTATGAATAATTTATTATGATAGAGCAGTCTACTGGGCATGTCCAGCTAAACAAATCCTGTGATTAGTCAATAAAAAAAAATTAAATGTGTATGAAGTCTGAGTTTGCAACTAGGTGCTTATGGTGATCAAGTAGGTCCTGCTTAATTAAACAATTTACGATATACAATTTACAATATATTATAAATTATTGCCTTAGCAAGGTTAACATGATGTACACATCACATTATCTTCCTCCTCTGTTCGGTCTTTGTAGACACTGGCTACTATCCGTCTGTTCAACCTGTGTATAGAGATGGATTATCAAGGCCTCACCAGTGACATCTTCAAGATGTTGTTTTCAGTGATCGGGTACGTTATCAGTTTGGTGTATCTGTTGCCTTTTTCCCCCCCTAGGTTTTTAACTGCTGGATTTTAACCTTGGTTGTATATCTGATTCATGTAAACAATTCTTGTTTGAAAACCTGGTTAGCTGACCCATGTTAATAGATGGATTACAACCTGGATTAAATTGATGTTGGCTTGAAATTGCTGGTGTAGACACGCCTGTAGTAGTAGGCTCTTCTGGTGCAAGCTTATAATGGAGTTTGCCTGGCTTCACATTCTTTTCTCTTCCTCTTCCTCAGCCACGATGTATCTACCAACGTCAAGAATTACATCGCTGACATTCTATCTGCCATAGTCCAGGAAGCTGAATCCCTGCCACAGGAAGTGATTGATATCATCCTCTCCAATATCCTGGAGCCCACGAAGGTTTGCTGCTGCAAGACCTCTTCTGGAGTCTCTCTGATATATTTGCTGTTATGTGTTTTTGTTTTGTTCTTAATTATTTTTTATTTCTTCAGTCTGAGAGTAAATCAGTGTACACCTTCACTGCTGACTTCATCAGGAATACGAGTTCAAATATTGAACCTTATATCCACCTGGTAAGCCATTACAAGTGAAATACTGTTCTCCCCTACTACCCTTCTCTTCCAGCTTGCCCATCCTCGCTCTTCTTCACACCTCGGTAAAGTTTTGCATTAAATTGTTTGCACAGACTAGGCCTTGCACAAGGCTATGCCTTGCATCAGACTATGCCCTGCACCAGACTATGATTTGCACCAGACTAGGCCTTGCACCAGACTAGGCCTTGCACCAGACTAGGCCTTGCACAGACTAGGCCTTGCACAGACTATGCATTGCACAGACTCTGCCTTGCACAGACTATGCCTTGCACAAAGTATGCCTTGCACAGACTAGACCTTGCACCAGACTATGTCTTGCACAGACTAGGCCTTGCACAGACTAGGCCTTGCACAGACTATGCCTTGCACTAACTAGGCCTTGCACAGACTATGTCTTGCACAGACTAGGCCTTGCACAGACTATGTCTTGCACAGACTAGGCCTTGCTCAGACTAGGCCTTGCACAGACTAGGCCTTGCACAGACTAGGTCTTGCACAGACTATGCCTTGCACAGACTATGCCTTGCACTAACTAGGCCTTGCACAGACTATGCCTTGCACAGACTAGGCCTTGCTCTGAGTAGGCCTTGCATAGACTAGGCCTTGCACAGACTATGTCTTGCACAGACTAGGTCTTGCACAGACTAGGCCTTGCACAGACTAGGCCTTACACAGACTAGGCCTTGCACTAACTAGGCCTTGCACAGACTAGGCCTTGCACAGACTAGGCCTTGCACAGACTAGGTCTTGCACAGACTAGGCCTTGCACAGACTAGGCCTTGCACAGACTAGGCCTTGCACAAACTATGCCTTGCACAGACTATGCCTTGCACAGACTATGCCTTGCACAGACTATGCCTTGCACAGACTATGCCTTGCACTAACTAGGCCTTGCACAGACTAGGCCTTGCACAGACTAGGCCTTGCACAGACTAGGTCTTGCACAGACTAGGTCTTGCACAGACTAGGCCTTGCACAGACTAGGCCTTGCACAGACTATGCCTTGCACAGACTATGCCTTGCACAGACTATGCCTTGCACTAACTAGGCCTTGCACAGACTATGCCTTGCACAGACTATGCCTTGCTCTGAGTAGGCCTTGCATAGACTAGGCCTTGCTTTTTAGGATGGGGTTAAGGCACCTGCTGGGCTCCTGGTTATGGTTAGGCTATGGGAAGGACTGGTGCTGGCATGGAATCTCAGATAGAAAGTTCCAGCTTGCTTCATGTTCCTCATTTTTGCTAATGGCTCCACCCTTCTTACCCCACCCCACCCCCCTCTTCTCTCCACCTCCTTCCTCACTCCCCCGCTTTCCTCTCAACCTTCCTCATTCCCACTCTCCTATCCACCCTCCTTGATCCGCTCCTCCCTCTTCATTCCCCACTCTCCTCTCCTTACTCTCCCTCCTCACTCCCCTCTCCTCTCCCCCACTCTCCTCTCCAACCTTTTCACTACCCACTCTCCCTACACCCTCTTCACTTTCCTACTCATCCGTACTCTCACTTCCACAACCTACCTACACCCTCTTCACTTTCCTACTCATCCGTACTCTCACTTCCACAACCTACCTACACCCTCTTCACTTTCCTACTCATCCGTACTCTCACCTCCACAACCTACCTTTCACTCCTCCTTTCTTTTCCCATCCTCCTTGTAATCCATCTCCTTTTCCCTTCCTCCCTCTCCCTTCCACTCACCACCCTCTCCCCTTCCACCCTCCTTCCTCTCCCCTTCCACCATTCTCTCTCCACTTCTACCACCTTCTCTCCCCTTTCACTCTCCTATACCCTTCCACCCTCCTCCCTCTCTCCTTCCACCTCCTCCTTCTCCCTTCCACCTCCTCTCTCCCTTTCCATCTCCTCCTTCTCCCCTTTCACCTTCCTTCCTCTCTCCTCTTCCACCCTCCTCCTTCTCACCTCTTACTGCCTCTAATTTTTCTTTTCTTCTTTGCAAATCCCTCTCACACTTCCATGACACTATTTTTCCTCCCCTAATGCATACATCTTTCCTCACCTTTGCTCCATCACCCTTACACCATTCCTCACCTTCCTCTGATGAAGTTCTTCAACAATGCCCTCGTGGGAGGCAAGAGTTCTGAGAGTGAGATGGCCAACCATCTCTATGAACTTATTCTTGAGCTGCATACAATTGATTCCTCAGTTCTCCTTGCCGTCATGCCCCAGCTGGAGTTCAAGCTCAGAGTAAGCTTCCTTGCTGCAATACCTCTATAGTCTGATTCAAATTCGGGTAATGCGGTGTGTAACATCATGTGAGGTGTTGGACAAATATAATGCAGTGTGTAACATCATGTGAGATGTTGAACAAATATAATGCAGTGTGTAACACCATATGAGATGTTGAATGCATAACACCATGTGATGTGTTGACAAATATAATGCAGTGTGTAACACCATGGAGATGTCGAATGCATAACACCATGTGAGGTGTTGACAAATATAATGCAGTGTGTAACACCATGGAGATGTCGAATGCATAACACCATGTGAGGTGTTGACAAGTATAATGCAGTGTGTAACACCATGGAGATGTTGAATGCATAACACCATGTGATGTGTTGACAAATATAATGCAGTGTGTAACACCATGGAGATGTTGAATGCATAACACCATGTGAGGTTGACAAATATAATGCGGTGTGTAACACCATGTGAGGTGTTGACAAATATAATGCAGTGTGTAACACCATGTGAGGAGTTGAACAAATAGAATGCAGTGTGTAACACCATGTGAGGTGTTGACAAATAGAATGCAGTGTGTAACACCATGTGAGGAGTTGAACAAATAGAATGCGGTGTGTAACACCATGTGAGGTGTTGACAAATATAATGCAGTTTGTAACACCATGTGAGGTGTTGACAAATAGAATGCAGTGTGTAACACCATGTGAGGTGTTGAACAAATAGAATGCAGTGTGTAACACCATGTGAGGTGTTGAACAAATAGAATGCAGTGTGTAACACCATGTGAGGTGTTGAACAAATAGAATGCAGTGTGTAACACCATGTGAGGTGTTGAACAAATAGAATGCAGTGTGTAACACCATGTGAGGTGTTGACAAATATAATGCAGTGTGTAACACCATGTGAGGTGTTGACAAATATAATGCAGTGTGTAACACCATGTGAGATGTTGAACCATTTGAGTGTGTATCATCATGAACTTGATAATGTTATACAGAATCTGGAAGAGTAATTTTTTTTAATTAAAAAAAAAAGAGTAATAATTAAATATATATTAAAACATATATATATATTGTTTTTGGTGAGTTGATAATTTATAAATTTACTAAGTTGTGAACCATCTATAAACGTGGCCGGCAGCAGCCACCCTGAGATCTTGGAAAAATTTCTGCTTTGATGCTGATCTCCATAAGTATCTATACAAGTTAACTTTCAGCTTTAAACCGTTTGGATGTTCCATTCTCCAGTTCTGGAGGATTTTATCTTCAATGCAGTTCCAAGAGTTCACTCACCAATTTCAACAGTGCAGAGGCACAGAGTGCTAGCTAGGACTGTGGTCATCACAACAATGATTTCAACAGTGCAGAGGCGAGGAGTGATAGCTAGTACTGTGCTCATCACAGCAATTATTTCAACAGTGCAGAGATGAGGAGTGATAGCTAGGACTATGCTCATCGCAACAATAATTTCAACAGTGCAGAGGCGAGGAGTGATAGCTAGTACTGTGCTCATCACAACAATGATTTCTAGACATGTATGATTTTGTGATGATAAGATTTCTTTCATGAATATTGCTTCGTCATGTGTCATGTTGTAGTGTATTCTCTGCTCTAGGCACTGAGTGTACTAAGTCATAGTGAAGCAGTTTGATATGTTAGAATTTACTCTTGATACTTTTTGCTGAATTTATCCCCTGTGTTATACACTCGTGTTATATATCCCCTGTGTTATTAACCCCTGTGTTATACACTCGTGTTATTTATCCCATGTTATTTACCCCTGTGTTATATACTCCCCTGTGTTATTAACCCCTGTGTTATACACTCTGTGTTATTTACCCCTGTGTAATTAACCCCTGTAGTATACACTCCATGTTATTAACCCCTGTGTGTTATTTACTCCCTGTGTTATTAACCCCTGTGTTTTTACCTGTGTTTTACCAGTATTATGTACCCGTGTTATTTACCCCTGAATTATTTACCCTCGAGTTATTTCCTTTGAGTTATTTACACCCTGAGGTATTTACACTCTGAGTTATTTACACTCTGAGTTATTTACACCCTGAGTTATATACCCTGTGTTATTTACCCCCGAGTTATTTCCCCTGAGTTATTTACACCCTGAGTTATTTACACCCTGAGTTATATACCCTGTGTTATTTACCCCTTGTGTTTTTACCCGTGTTATCTACCTCCTATGTTTTTACCCCTATGTTATTTACCCCTGAGTTATTTACCCCCTGAGTTGTTTATCCCCTGAGTTATTTACCCCCTGAGTTATTAACCCCCTGAGTTATTTATCCCTGAGTTATTTACCCCCTGAGTTATTAACCCCCTGAGTTATTTACCCCCTGGTTATTTACTCCTTTTTTTCTCTATTTTTTTCTTCTTCAAATGCTGCACTTATTGCATAACTTAGTGCTTCCCCTAGTAAGTCCATAAAAGACGAGTGTTAACTCTTTAGGGACCATAGCGTGTATACACGTGCATTCATTTTTTTACATTCCCGACCATAGCTTGTATATATGCGCAAAGAATACAACTTGACATCCATTGATTAAAAAAAAAACTATGCTCAAGTTTGTGCAGTGAAATCCAATTCAAGTTGTTTGCTGGTGAGGCTGCACCGAACTCTACTGTACTAGAAAAAACACAGCAGTTGCTGAAATGGCCAGGGCAAGCGTCTGCATGATCGGCTTTGACAAAATAAATTAAAAGAAGATAAGTTTAGTATGCATATAGCTAGCTATAGCAGAAGATAGCAAATGATTTAGAATACAACAGGAGGTACAAAATGCATAGCCTGCCATACTGGAGCCATACTACAGCTATACTAGAGCTATACTAGAGCTTACTTGATTGAGGTATTAGCTAGCTAAAGACTAAAAGCTAAAATGACCGCTATGGTCCTTGGCTGAGTGGCTAGTGTGCTAGTCAAACAAAAGAGGTATCCAAGTGCTATGTTTACTTTTATTGTTGCTAGGCACTAGCATATCAATAGTGCTTACCTGATAGTGCCCTCAAGCGAAGAAGAAAATCCCCCCCCCCCCCCCACGATTCTTGCTGTTATTAATCACATGACTTAAAAAAAATCATTCAGGCGTATGCGTCAGTCATATGATTTGAATTTTAGGACTTTTATAGTTTAGTAGTTATGACTACTGAGGTGGAATGTATTTGGTGATTAATTAACCAATTACACAATGCCTTTATTTGTGGGGTTTTGTTTTAATGCCAATGTATTTGCTGCCGTATTTCCCCTGAGCTGTTTCTGTGGAAACTTATTCTTCTCTGCCTTCAGACAGTGCCGATGCAGTATGAGGGTGGAGTTAGTACGTGGGTGTCTTATTATAAGCTCCATGCAGTTGAACCGTTAACCATGTAGTGCACTTGCTCACGTTCTAAATAATCACCTCGGTAAACAATGTTAAAAAAACACAGCATGGAACACTGAACAGTCAAATACAGAAGTCATAGAGTTCAGTAAAAGTCTCGCTGGTTGGCAGTTGTCGATAGCTAGTTCATTAGTATCTAGTTCCTTGTCATCACTAGAGTACGGGTCACTGCTGGACTGCTAGTCCACCTCCACCATTTGCACCATCTGTTTGGCTATTCTGGGGACTGCCTGATCTGCTAACGGCTCCACTCTTAAGACAGTGAACATTCCCCACCTTCAGTGCTATCAGTTACAATTGATATCTCACATGTCTTAAGGACTTAATGATGACATCCATGCTAACTGCGTCCCTGGCTTCTCTGACCCAATGAGAATGGTGGAGCTTGTCTGGAGCTTTCACATTTCCAGCTGCTGTGAAGGACTTGTCTCCTGTATCCATCCATTTATCAAAGAGCTCACGATAAACAGTTTTGAAAGGCCTGTTCCATGGAACATTAGCAGATTAAAACTTACTTGTCAAACAGCCTGGAATGATGATGATATCAAACTCTGTCTGCTTCGTGCATGGCCTTGTACCTTTTCGGTCATGGCACCTGTAAATCAATATTGGTGTGTTGAAATATTACCTGTTATACCATGCACATACTGTGGCATCCCATACCAAAAGACAATGTGTCTGAAGCTCAAGCGTCCTCACACAATGTTCAGCCAATCATTGGTTAGGTCTCCATAACCCATCCATTTTTACTTAACCTGACCACCACACCAGAGAAACAAGCGAGTGGGAACAGGAAGGAGACCTTTAAAAGCGTCTTTCTCCCATCGGCTGTGGCTGCAAGTATCACTGAAGTGAACCTTCTCATGTTCAGTAGTTATGGCTGGTATGGAATGTTCACCAGGCCTGGCATATGTGGTATCCCCTGGCATGTCGAGCACAAAGGGGTCTCGCCTCATCCGTGTTGCCAATGGAATCTAAAGAGTATTGGTTGTGATGTCTGCTTCTTCTGACTCTAGTAAGGAGGAATAATGATGGAAACCACCTTGTCAATATAGTTTAGAGGTAACCGCTAGGATACTATGCTTTCCTTCTGAGGCTGGACTTCATTCCTCCTTGGCAACCTCTCCAGCCACCCTCTGCTGGCAGCAAAGTCCTCTTCTCCTGTATGCCGTTGGAGAGCCTTGTGCTGCATGGCATTTCTGGTCACGCGAGGATGCTGTGATCTCTGCTCCACGATCCAGGGTGCAAGTTGTTCTTCCACGTCTGGAAGCTTGGCCATCCTTCCAGCCCCTGATAATCTTTTGTTTGTTTGTTTGGTATGCTCACCAAGTCTTCTTTCTGTTTCCTCCAATGCCTTACACTATTCTCATACACACTTTCCTTCCAGCCCCATTGTTGATGTTCGCGAATCTGTAACCGTTAGCCGTTTTATTCCTCATTTACGGCATATTAACACATGGAACATATATATATTCGATATGGTTCTGCGCGACAATACAAAGTTTTCTATCCAATTCCCCATTGGCTCCAATTAGTAGTGCAATTGTGAAGTCATATAAACTCGTATTAAACTATGCATTTAAACCCCAGTGTATGGTAATGTGTGCATTGTTAACAAGTGCCCATATTTGATGTGTAGGTTATAGACACCTTGTGCTGTGATAGGAAAGATTCAGAAATGTTAGCTGCTGCTGTGTAAATTATTTGTAGCCAATGTTTTTTTGCTTTTTTTTACAACCCATGCAAAACTAGAGTTTTCAAACTTGGCTTTTGCATGGGTGGTTGACTTCAAATAGTTTCTACACAGCAGCTGCTAACACTTCAGATTCATGCCTATTACATTCGCAGCTCTAGGGTCTACAAGCCACTCACCAAATTTGAGCACTCGTGAACAAGACATTCATTTGTTTAAAAAATAGGAGTGACATTGATGTTGCTGGACGTATTGTCTGTAGAGACATTCAGCGTATCCTTTGAAAGTACACAGAATAAGCAATAGTATGTTACCATAGTTTCCTGCACAGAGGGGGAAAAGTTGTGGTGATTGCAAATTGGAAGACTTTACCGGTTTTTACCCCTAGTCCCACCACCAATTAAAAGCCATATGCATAGTTTGCCGTAAATGTGGTCATTGGTCACAATTTTTTTTTTTAAATGCTGAACACCATATATATATTTACTTGCACATGCCCAGTAGATTGCTCTATCGTAATAAGGAACTTTACTTCTGGTTAGAAGATTATGCAAGAAAAAAGTTTTTAAAAATGGCTGCCACATCTAACTCACATCAAGAAGTGTCTCTTCCAGGATTTTGCTACAGTTTCTGGAAGTTTTCTGCTGAGGAAGCTGCACAGATACCATTGCTTATTGGAAAACACTCCCTGAATTCCTTCTCTCTGAAGAATGGATGTGCTTCATGGTGGAGTTCCTGCAGTTATTTTTGTTGTGACTTGTCCTGATGCAGAGATGCGCAGCTTTTGTTTGCTGACTTGCTTGCGGCTGATTCTTATAAAATGATAATCAGCTTATTGTGTTTGCATTCTAATGATATGAAAAGTTTGAAAAGTTTATCTTGAAATAAAGTTATAGCAATTGTTAAAAAACCCACAGTGTGTCTTCGGTTAACACCTTATAGCAGAGCTGCACCTTCCTTGTGGCCAACACCGGACACGCACTTATTAATACTCACTCCTTTTATGGTACACAGATGTCATGTATGCATTGGTATACCCATCATCCTACGGTGCACACATGCGCTACACGGTACATGTTTGTGCTTATTGTGTGTGATACTTCTTATGCTCTGCCTCTTGGCTTGTCTTTTGTGTGTACATACAGAGCACTGAAACTAGCGAGAGGTTTGGCGTCACTAAGCTCTTGGCAAGAATGTTCTCCTTGAAAGGCTCCAAGTTAGCCACAGAGAACAGACCTCTCTGGAATTGTTTTCTGGGCAGGTGAGTAGACAGGGAAGTGTTATTTGGTGCAACCTAGAGCAGTATTTCATGCAGTATGTTGGCAGTGTGATCATGTTGCTACGCTGTGTGTATAAGGAGCGACTAGCATGCAAATAAGCTGTCTGGTAGAGATAATGGTCCACCCAAACTTTCTTTTGTCCCAAGTCTAGCCCTAGCTCTGATTTTAGCATCTTATCCTGGCTGTATCCTAGCCTTAGCAGTGCCCAGATACTCACATTAAGGTGCCTAGTGGGAGACAGCCCTGTTCCCCTGCTGGGGGGAAGGGCCTAAGCACTCACCAGTTGGACTCCCCACGACAAATGCCTAAGCATCCACCAGCAACAGCCACCTACAGGAGTCCAATGCCTAGACACCCAATGGCATCAAACAGCTCAAATAGAGTGTTAATCTTTACTCTCCCATTCAAATATACGTAGACCCTGGACCACTTTTAGCTCGGACCGTTTTTCGGGTGATGGGATAAGTGCTGTAGACAGCTCAAGTATTATTTGTTGTTGCCATGTGTTGTGTTGTCGCCATGTTGTGTGTTGTTGCCTTGTGTTGTCACCGTGTGTTGTCACCATGTGTTGTGCTGGCGCCATGTGTTGTGTTGTCACTGTGTTGTATTGTCACCATGTTTTGTGTTGTTGCCATGTGTTGTATTGTCACCATGTGTTGTGTTGTTGCCATTGTCGCCATGTGTTGTGTTGTCATCAAGTGTTGTATTGTCACCATGTTTTGTGTTGTTGCCATGTGATGTATTGTCACCATGTTTTGTATTGTTGCCATGTGTTGTATTGTCACTGTGTTGTATTGTCACCATGTTTTGTGTTGTTGTGTTGTATTATCCATGTGTTGTATTGTCACCATGTGTTGTGTTGTTGCCATTGTCACCATGTGTTGTGTTGTCACCAAGTGTTGTATTGTCACCATGTTTTGTGTTGTTGCCATTGATGTATTGTCACCATATTTTGTGTTGTTGCCATGTGTTGTATTGTCACCATGTGTTGTGTTGTTGCCATTGTCGCCATGTGCTGTGTTGTCACCAAGTGTTGTATTGTCACCATGTTTTGTGTTGTTGCCATGTGATGTATTGTCACCATGTTTTGTATTGTTGCCATGTGTTGTATTGTCACTGTGTTGTATTGTCACCATGTTTTGTGTTGTTGCCATGTGTTGTATTGTCACCATGTGTTGTGTTGTTGCCATTGTCGCCATGTGTTGTGTTGTCACCATGTTTTGTATTGTTGCCATGTGTTGTATTGTCACTGTGTTGTATTGTCACCACGTTTTGTGTTGTTGCCATGTGTTGTGTTGTTGCCATGTGTTGTATTGTCACCATGTGTTGTGTTGTTGCCATTGTCGCCATTTTTTGTGTTGTTGCCATGTGTTGTGTTGTCGCCATGTGTTGTGTTGTCGCCGTTTTTTGTGTTGTTGCCATGTGTTGTATTGTCGCCATGTTTTGTGTTGTTGCCATGTGTTGTATTGTCACCATGTGTTGTGTTGTTGCCATTGTCGCCATGTGTTGTGTTGTCGCCATGTGTTGTGTTGTCGCCATGTGTTGTGTTGTCGCCATGTTTTGTGTTGTTGCCATGTGTTGTATTGTCGCCATGTTTTGTGTTGTCGCCATGTGTTGTGTTGTCACTATGTGTTGTATTGTCACCAAGTGTTGTATTGTCGCCATGTTTTGTATTGTTACCAATGTTGTATTGTTGCCATGTGTGTTGTCACCATGTTTCATGTCGTCATATGTTGTGTTGTTGTTGTCGTGTGTTGTTGCTATATGGTGTGTTGTCGCCATATGTTGTCAGGGGGGTTCATTTGGGGGGTGTCCCCCTGGAATTTTTTTGTCCCCCACTTGGAAATTATGTTATTAAAATTCATTATTGATGTGATAAGTGCTTGACAAAGTGCATGAGTAGTGAGAGTATGCATATGTAATGAGATGGAGTCTGAATGAGAGTTTACACTGCAATCCGTCTACCTTTTCTATTCCACACGTCAACAATTTATTCCAAATCACTATCAGTGAGTTTTTCGGAAGATTTAATGCAATTTTCAAAGTTGGACAAGCTACATAAGTTCAGTTTAAGCGGTTACGAAGGTGACTCTTTATTAATTTCATGTCTGAGAAACTCTGTTCCACTGATGCTGTAGAAATGGGAATAGAAAAGCATGTGGTTGCCAGTTTATGTAGATTGGGGAATAATGCTATAAACATGTCATTGGTGAGTAATTCCTTCAGTTGCATGGCTATATCATCTTTTGGCTGCTTAATAAGGTAGCTGACGATACGATTTCCGCTCTGTGTCGAGGTCAGAAGAGACAATGGCTGCCTTCTCCAATTTAGTTCCTTCCAATGATTTAGCTGGTAAATCTCTCCCAAACTGTCCAATGAGAGTTTGAATTGAACTGTCTCTATATATAGGTCGCTCTTGAGTAGAGAGGCTGAGCACTTTCTTTGGATCAGAAATACTGAAGGCTGATAACACATCTTTCGAGGAGGATCTAAACAGGCTGGATATGTTATCTTTGATGAGTCTGATAAAAGGCTTGACCACTCTTTCTTGAAAAGAGCATATATCTAAATGAGTGACTTCAATACCTGTTGCTGCGTTTAACTCTTCTCTTGCATCTTGTGGCTGTAAAACCCAATTTGCTGAAGGCAGTATAGCATCATCAAGTGAATTATAAGTAGCTTCCACTAAACTAGAAATAAGGGAGAGGTCCAGGTGCTTGGTCTGCAAGGCACGACTAAGCATTGCCACTTGAGGAAGATTGTAGTCAAGTAGGTACATTGCTGCTGTTGTGGAGTGACTAGAAGGGGCTTTACTTAGTCCAAGAGCTTCTGGTTCATGTGATGTTTCATATATATTTTCAAGAGCAAGAACTATTGAGCTGTAACTAGCTTTTACTGCTTTGACACAATGCTCATGTGCAAGCCAGCGTGTGTCTGACGGTTTCACAATCTTGAGCTCTGGAAGATTTAGTACTTTCTGAATCTCATTTAATGACTGCACATTTTGGGGAGTAATGAAAGAACTTCCATAACGTCATCAGGATAATGTAGGCATGCTTGATACCTGGTGTAGCATTAGCAGCTTGCACAGAAGCCAGTTGAAGGACATGACAGTGACAGTGGACAAACAATGCATGAGGTGAGAGCTCTTTCAACCGTCTTTGAACTCCTGTTGTGTAACTAGATAAAGTAGCAGCTCCATCAAATCCCATTCCTGTAAGCCTTCCCAACTTAATGTTCTTTTTCCTGTAGTAAACCACTAATGCAGAATAGAGGGGGGAAGCCCTGGGAT
Source organism: Leptonemataceae bacterium (assembly GCA_965261955.1). Lineage (GTDB taxonomy): Bacteria > Spirochaetota > Leptospiria > Leptospirales > Leptonemataceae > JABAAI01. The sequence continues at coordinate 3,525 of CBDHEM010000002.1, read as the reverse complement.
TTCCCCTAACCCCAAAGACCACTTTATTTCCCCCCCCCCCCCCCCCCCCCCCAGTATGCTTGAATGTGTGTGTGTGTGTGCAGGGTTTTATACAGGATTTTGAGTTTTCGGAGGGGGGAAGTCCAAAGTTGGGTGTTGATATGGAGGGGGTGTATAGCACATAACAACTAGTGGGATCTGGGGGCATGCTCCCCAGATTTTTTAGATTTTTTATTGATGCTCTGAGATTGATTCTGAGTGTACTAGTAGTCGGATTGTGAAGGAAAGTGGAGGGGGCCCGACCCCCAGATGGCATTTGTGAAACTTTGTCACCTCTTTAACCATCATGCCCCCCCCCCCCCCTTAAAATCCAGATTCCTCCAGTTGCCCTCCCTTGGACAAGAAACCCTGGCTGTGTTGTGTTGTATTGTCGCAATGTGTTGTGTTGTTGCCATGTGTTGTTACCATGTATTGTGTTGTCACCATGTTGCCATTTGTTGTTGCCGTGTGATGTATTGTCGTCAAGTTTTTTTGTTGCTGTGTGTAGTGTTGTCACGTCACCGCATGTCTCTCTACCTTACCTTTGCTCAGGTTTATGGATGTATCTCCTCAGATTCGAGTTGAGTGTGCTTGCTACTCTAAACGGTTCCTCTCCTACCACCCTGACCTTGTGGAGGACATATCGGGTAGAAACACACCTCCACATTTCTATATACTAGAAACAAGTGGAAACATGAACAAAAATGTTTTATTTAGAAACAACTAGCTACATATTGGATTGACCTGTTTATACGGAATGGAAGCAACACTGTACCCATGTGGATCACAACCAATTCGACCCTTTACCATTTAATATCATATACACCAATATTGCACTGTTTTAAAATCACTGAGTGCCTGTGCAACCCTCAAATCCACAGTATTGGTATATACGATCTTAAGTGGTAAAGGGGTTCTTACTGGTTGTGGTCTCATGGGTACAGCCTTGTTTCAGTTCTGTTTATACAGGTCAATCCAATGTGGTGGTGTTTTTAAATGATAACATTTTTCCTCTTGTTTCAAGTGTTTTTGTTTGTTTTGTTGTGTGTGTGTATTACAGTGGCGAAGTGGAGGACTACATCAGGTGTGAGTTGATTGGTGGAGGGTCTCCTAGACGTTTTAACACTTTTTCTGACTTTTGCTGTCCACTACACACTTACCAATACATATTAAATATCTTGTTGCTATGGTGATATAGTACTATAGCACAGACCAGAATATATTTTTTAGGAGTTTTAATATTTGTAGATGGTGACTAACTGAAGGATTTTTTTTTGCCACTATGCACTACTGCTCCTTATTCGTACTTACTGTATAATGCATGAATATTAAACCTCTTGAAAATGTCTCCATATATTACTGCCTCCTTGGATACCATCTTCTTCCTGGGAATTGTGTCCAAGTTGATATATAGTCTGTTCATGCATGTGCTTTAATTGAAGAACACTCGTGGTTAGTAGCCCGTGCTTGTGTTAATTGAAGAACACTTGGTTAGCCCATGATTGTGTTAATAGAAGAATACTGTATTTAGTAGCCCGTGCTTTTAATTGAGGAACACTGTTTAGTAGCCCGTGCTTTTAATTGAGGAACACTGTTTAGTAGCCAGTGCTTTTGTTAATTGATAAACATTCTGTTTTAGTCGCCCGTGCTTATGCTAGCCGATTTTAAGCACCACAAGTGTTGTTGGACGTAAACGTGGACATCGGTCGCAACATACCTCTCTCTCTCTCTCTCTCTCTCTCTATATATATATATAAATGTTTTTGTGTGTTTTTTTTAGTCAGGAAAAATACCCTGGAAAGTGTTTAAACTTTTGGACCCCAAGACCCGGTGACTCGCTGTTTGGCACATTTTTTTCTTACATGGTCTGCTAGGTATCTAACTCTCAATCCTGCTCCATGTGTGCATGGCATCCTACTTGACATGGAGATGATGAGGAAGTTTTATTTAATGCACACCAACATGTCTATTTGACATAGACACCATGCACGCTAAGTACCATATTTATTTTGCCACCACATGGCCAGAGAATTGCTCTATTGTTATAAAATAGTAATAAAAAAACTTTACTTCTGGTTAAACGGTAACACACGCAAAAGTGAAAAGTAACACAAAAAAAATGACTGACTCATTCGCAACTCTGTCAAAGAGTGTCTCTTCCAGGCCTTCATGGCAGTTTCTGGATGCGCTACATTCTTGTGAAAGGAGTTCCTCCTGGATGGATCTCTTGCTATAAGTTTAGTTGTAGATAAAGAGTGACGTGGAGCTTTTGTTGGCTTACCTCAATGGAATTGATTCTTCCAAACTGCAGCTAATTGTAATTGCATTCTAATGATTGAACAATTTGAAGAATTATTTTTGAAATAAGAAGCTATAGCTTTAAATTTTAAAAACGGCCTCCATGCTTGCCTTTTAAGAGAGAGTGAAATGCATTCATTTATAACAATGCATTGACGATTGTTGTGTCTATCTCTTTCTTTGTAGCCAAGCTGCACGATCTTTTTTACGACAGAGATGAAAAGGTGCGTTTGGAAGTGGTGAAGTCTGTCTGTGAGGCCGCTGCAGAGAACTTGGCCAGCATTCCACAAATAGTGAGTGTGAGGTTGTGTGTATATAGCTTTGCACTCACTGTGTGTGTGCGTGCGTGCATGTGTGAGAATTTTTTTTTTTTTATATATATATATATATATTATATGAAAATTTTGCAGAGTTTGGACTCTTTATTTTGGCTAATAAAATGATGGCCCATGATATTGTATGACAAGTCAAAAATGAAGGAGACCTGTATTTACCATTGTTGACCACAAACACATAGAACCATTTGAAGTTATGAACACCAGTTTAAAAAGCAGTCGAATTATTGACATTCCTAAATGGTAAAGTGTGGTTTACATTGGTCAATTCATGTTTGTTGCTTCAAACAAAAAAAAATAAGTGTATTGGTGTATGTAAGTTTAAATGGTAAAGGGTCATCTAACTTATTGTGGTAGAGATTGGCGTAGTCTTGTTTCCATTAGACCAATCCTTTTTTTAACTTTTTTGTTGTTGTTATTGTTTCAAGTTTGTTTGTTTGTTTGTTTTTGAGCGGTAAAGAACTAGAGATTGTCTCACTCTCTTGTGTGTCTCCAGCACTTTTAAACTCTTGATTTTGTCACTTGTTTCTTCTTCTTGTGCACCAGACAAATCAGCTCCTGCCATGTCTTGTTGCTATTGTTTGAAAAGGACATATAGATACTTCAAGTAAGAACAAACAAAACCTTATTCCAAACCTGATTTATTAGTTTTTAAAAAAACTTAATTCTTTCTGAAGAATTAGATTCTTTGTACAGCCACTGACTGATAGCAGCTGTTAACATAGGATGCGATTTAGCTAGTCACAGAGATTTTTAGCCATGAAGATCTTTTCCAGACATTAAAAACGTATTGAATCACCTCAGCTGCAAAGCTCTATATGTTTCCATGGGAGTTTTCGAGAAGCAGATTAGTCGCTGCAATGCTAATTTGAAG
>CBDHEM010000001.1:0-44486 GCA_965261955.1 Leptonemataceae bacterium | reverse complement strand
GCTCTATGTGGCACATTATGATGAGATATAGCACACAGGCTAACAGGACGAGTGAAGTCACTGGTACATGATTAAGACTGTCTCAGAGGCTATGCAAGGAATACAATTGATTGTTAGGTTACAATTACAATGGCATGATGTAACTAAGGCCAGAGAGGTTAAATAATTACGAAGGTTTTAGGTAAATGAGGATGATACAAGAGGAGGCACAAACATTTAAAAATAATAATCATAGTTAAAAAATAAAAAATAAAAATCTGTGGTTACGAATATGTAGCTCCAGAGATTTTGAGTCCATTGCTCTATGAACCGGATATATAGCTCCAAACAAAGAACTCTCTGCATGCCTTCTCTTTTGATATGAAATATATTGCCCTGTAGAGCCAGAAACACCCACAGTAATAGCACCATATTGGGAAGTGCGTTGCCTCTGTTTTTACAGTGTGGGAGAGAGGATGCCACAAGCGATACAATGAGAGTTTTTACTCCCTTCTATTTCAAAGTGGGCAAGCGGGGCCATCAAATGCTTCATAGTAAAAATCTTAAAGCTTGAGCATGCAGTTTTAAATGTACTAAAGAACACACTCAATGTGTCACCAAGTGCCTGTGCAAACCACACATTGCAAATCAGATTTCAAGCATTTCCCAATAAGGAACTATGACTGGTGGAGTTGCAAGGCCTTAAATATTTGGAGATTCCAAACTTGGGAATGGTTTCACCAAGGCAACATTGATTTAAACAAAAGAGAGCACACAGAGAGATGTACCTATAGAACAACCAAAGAGCAAAGTCATACAAATATATGCGCTCCAAAGACCAAAACACAAGTTTATTACGACAAACAAAATGCTTTGCCCCCTTCAAAATGTTACCTTGCCATAAGCAGAATAAGCTTAGAGGTCCATTAGAAATGATATATGACCAACCCAATCCATCTTACTTGTTAAATAAAGCACACCAATCCTGTCAGTTGCATGACATTCTTAGTATGAGTAGTAACACATCTCATCGTAATGCTATTATGTTTCATATTATAAACCAGCCTCCATAGGCTACGTACCATGCCCCACACCCTCCTCTAAACGGAAATAAAACTACTCAAGGCTGAAATGAAAATCCAGCTTGGTGAACAGAGATTTCCTAAGTTAGACAGGAAACTCAAGCATATAAATATGAAAGCATAAGTTACAGGCAGTACCAATATAAATTGTTGGGTTGGGATGAATGGAAAAAAAGATCCCAAGGAGTCAGTTACAACATATATTAGTTTACGGGCAGGGAGGGGGGAGAGAGCACTCTACGCAAATAGACCGTAATAAATGGGAGGATCCAAACTTTTAAGTTTGGCCATGCTTTGTAGATGCCTTCAACGGACTTTATTAGCTATGACCTGGCTTTGGCTAAACATCTATAGACGGCTTCAAGTCAGATCCTTACAGCATATTACAGTTGCAAAGGAATACCGTCCTACAGCTCCTCCCAGCAATAGTTCAGGTATGACCATGGCATTACACAGGTCAAGCTTAATACCAAACCTGTCCCAACTTGCAAGCTTAGTTAGGCACCAACTACACCACCAGGCTCTAAATCATACACACCACGCCTTATGCACAAGCATGCACTGAACGAAGGTCACAGCACATGCCACTATATTCCAGTAGTTTTCTTACTCACCGTAAGGCGGGTTACATGTTAAATTGTCATTAAAATACCTCACTACCATCTCTGGTAGAGACACCAGAACTGCACTAGTTAAGGTTTTGTGGGTACCAGATTTCAGGCAGCAAGTAAGCCGGCAACAACACCAATTCTATGCTAGCACAACAAAATGGATCATGGGGGAGAAACAAAAGGTAGTGAAGTGAGTATGGAATGGGAATCAGAAGAAAAACACCAGACACACAAAAGCAGAGTTGTTTTTGACTCATGGCAGTGACTGCATTACAGCATGCCATACTGTGCAGTGCAAATACTGGAAGGTGGGTCATTACAGCATGCAGGGTTGTGTGTGCAGCATGCAAGCACTCATGTTGTGGGAACATAGATACACCTACAGCAACTGAAGTGGAGCATGAACACATACACTGTACAAAAAGGTGTTCTAATCACACTTTTTAGGGTGTTTCAATGCCACTGACTGAAGAAAACCCCAGAGAATGTAATTCTAACTCACTATCTTTGGTGTAAAACAACACCACAGTGTGTGTTTCAGTATGATAAAATGGTGTGCACTACATATTCCAGTGGTGTGCAGTAAGTATTCATACATATACTGTGCATGTAACCAACTCCTTGGTGTGAGGTGGACAAATGTAGTTAGTTGGGCTGTTTGCATTCTTTGTCAAGGCCTAGTCAACACCCCATGCAGTGCTTCCCATATATTCTACAGAGTTACCAATAATAAATTCAGTTCATCCAAGCTTCTTGTCTTAGTAATAATTGTAACACAGGAGCTAGAATTACCAGGGCAAAAATAATCGATCTCCATATATACAATATTAGTTAAATGAGGTCAGCTACATACCTTCCACCATAGTATTAAACAGGTCCAGAGCAGGAGCAAGGGCCCTTTGGTGAGTGCATATAAATGCTTCATTATTCAGCATATATCCCATAGCTTTGGTCACACCTAGTCACTATCCACACCACAGACGGAAAAGGAGAACAGATGCTGCCACTCGTAAAGGACAAGCTATGAACAAAAAAGCAAGGAGGAGGAAGAACATAAGAAAAAGAAAATAGAAAAGAAAAAATGGTGTCATCACGGATAAAAGTGACAAGCACAGAGCTAGTAAAACCATAAATTGTTATCTACGCAACAGCCTTTGTCCTCTCACACACCACTACTAACTACTTAGGGACGACAACAGAAAGTACAGGTGGAGACACATACAGATTTATCTACCCACATATGTGCATCCGCCAAATAAACTGGATGGAGTTGGTTAAGGGTCAACATTACATTTCAACAGCAATAGCTTGGCCTACTCGGGAACAGCATAACCAATTACGACAACTGACATGTCCATCACCAGAGAGACAAAAATATGATCAGCCTGTTATAATGATATATAATATTAATGTATGGACTCAACTCGGAAGGACATGGGTAAGCCAAGGCCAGCAAATAACACAAAAATAACTCGGCAAATACATATGCCAAAACACACTTACCATAAACACATGAGCCAAGTAATCACATTTGATCACTACACAGAAAAAGGTTATTAAGAAAAAAAGATATCTATATACCTAAGAACAGACCACAGAACAGTAGAGTTCCCAGTAGTTCCAGAAAACTCATGACCCAATCTAACTTGATCATCACATGGTAAAGGATAATATTATTTAAAAGCCAATCATAAGTGAGAAGGTTGGATTTACAGCACATCAGGTATGCACACAGATATTCTGAGGTGCTTCTGGCACTACCACTTATAACAAGAGCCAAACTGGCAAGCATTTTGTCCCCAGAACGGAAGATTCTAATCTTCCAACCACTTTTTTGCTCTGCCATACTACAGCTTCAGTCTATGCACTGTACAGACCTTCAGTACATGCACAAGCATCACACAACTTCTAGGCAGTAAATTAATCACCCAGGCAACTATTAGGTAGCGGTATGGAAAGCCAGGTCTAGTTCGCTTGAGGCCACAGATGGTGAATCCGAGAGAGCTGGCTAGGCAGATGTGTTATGGGCACATAGTTTTCTTCCAAATGGTTGAGTTATGTTGTATAATGGGAGACTATTGGAATTGCTAAATAATCATTTAAGGTGGGGAGGAACACACCATTTTAGTTTCAATATATTTTAAAAACATGTGGTTAAGAATTGGCAATATGAACTTGACCTACAGAGTGAAGCTGTACGTAGTTAAAGTCAGGGACCTCACTAAATCTTAGTATATACCTTGAACTCTGCAGTTGTCACTCCTTATAGGGAAGTGTAGATTTTACTGTGTAGGTTTGAGGAAGCACAAGGCTATGCAATGAGTACGGTGAAAGGTGCTGAACAGTTTGTAATTCAAAGACCAAGAAGGTAAGAAGAAAAAAAAAAATATATATATATATATATATATATATAAACAATTAATTAAAATAAACATATATATATATATACAACTAATTAATATATATATATATAAACAACTAATTAAAATAAACACACATATATAAACAACTAATTAAAATAAATATATATATATATAAACAACTAATTAAAATAAACATATATATATACATCTAATTAATATATATATATATAAACAACTAATTAATATATATATAAATAACTAATTAATATATATAAACAACTAATTAAAAAAAAAATATATATATATATATATATATATAAACAACTAATTAATATATATATATATAAACAACAAATTAATATATATATATATATATATATAAACAACTAATTAATAATTAATTTTGGTAAATGAGGATGATGTGGGAGGAGCACAAACATTAAAAAATAATAATAATAGTGAAAACAAACAAAAGTGTGGATACGACTTTGTAGCAGTAGAGGTTTTGAGTCCATTGCTCTATGAACCAGATAAATATCTCAAATTATAGACCTCACTGTGAGCTCTCTCCTTTGATATAAAATACACTGTCTAGGTATGACAAAAACCAAGCAAGTTACTCCAGCAAGAGGTAGGGAATCTCAAAAAATATTTGAAGCCAGAAATACCCACAGGCATAGCACCTTATGAGGAAGTGCTTGATATATGTTTTTAAAGTGTGGGATAGAGGAAGCCACAAGCTATACAATGAGAGTTTTTACTCCCTTCTATTTCAAAGAGGGCAAGCTGGGCCATCAAATGCTTCATAGTAAAAATCTTAAAGCTTGAGCATGCAGTTTTTACAAGTCCTTTTGAAAACACTCATCGTATCACTAAGTACCAGCTCAAACCACACAGTGAAAATCAGATTTCTAGCATTTCAAAATAAGGAGCTATTACTGGGGAAGTTGCAAGGCCTTAAATATTTTGAGATTCCAAGACACAATCTACAGTAACTTGGGTATGGTTAAACCAAGGTACCTTATATATATATATATATATATATATATAAATGAGAGCACACAGCGAGATACATCTAGTGAGCAATATATCCAGGTCAAAGAGCAAGTAATAAAAATGTATGGTGCTCCAAAGACGACATCACAAGTTTTTCATGACAAAAAATATGTCCCCCCTTTTAAAATATTAGCATGCCATTAGCTGAATTTTCTAAGATATCTTCGTGAAGATTTATGACTCACCTACCCCCTCCTAATTTGTTTAAATAAAAGCACATCAACTCTGTTTGATGCAAAAATAGAATTCTATTCCAGCATAAGTTGGTATGTCGTCAGTTGCAAGACATTAATTGTATGAGTTGCAAAACATCTCATTGTAATGCTATTATGTATGTGTCATATTATAAACCTGCCATCTCAGGCAACTTGCCATGCCCCACACCCTCCTCTAAACAGAAACTAGATGCACATCTAGCCAAGGTGAAATCAAAATCCTGCTTGGTGAACAGAGATATCCAAGTAAGGTAGCAAACCCAAGCATATCAAGAAAGTATACACTGCAGGCAAAACCAATAAACTGTTGGGTTGGGTCGAGTGAAAAAATGATCCCAAGATATCAGTAACAACATATATTAGTTTATGGGCAGGAGAGTGGGGCTATTGGTGGCAAGTTTTCTCCATAAAAAACAAACAAAAACAGACCTTAATAAATGGGAGGATACAAGATTAGCCATGCTTCGTAGACGCCATCAATGAACTTGATTAGCTATGTTCTGGCATTCGCTAAACTTCTTTAGATGGCTTCAAGTCAGATCCTTCCATCATATTTCAGTTGCAAAGATAAAGTGTCCCACAGCTCCCGCCTGCAGTAGCTCAGTTGTGACCTTAGCAATACACAGGTCAAGCTTAATACGTATCCCGTTCCAACTTGCTAGCTTAGTTAGACACCAACCATACCTCCTGGCTCTTGATCATGCACACCAAGCCTAATTGCACACGCACTTATTGAACGAAGATCGCTGCACGTGCCACTATATTCCTGAGGTTTTGCAAACATTAAAAGGGGGTACTAACCCATTTTCCTCCGAAATTTGCAATTTTTTTGGTACCTGTCATAACTATTTTTTCCCTTTCTTCTGTGCAAATAATTATTATACCAGGTTGTTGCTTATTGTGTGTGCTTTAAGATGATATGTAAAAAGTCTCTATAGGCACTTTTTCTTAGAAGATATAGCCAAATACGCAAGGGTCACATAAAAAAATGGCACCTCCCAATGACAAGTCCTCTAATTTCCAGGCGCCTTGAGCTTCTGACCCCACGCGGTGAAGTGTTGATTATATATCGGACTCTTTATTTCCAACCCGCAAAAAAACCTCGGAACATATGTGACCCCCCCTCCTTCTAATCACCATAACTCAACATTGCTTCACGATAAAATAAAATAAAACTCTCTGTCAAATCACAGCTTAGGCTTGTGGGAAGCCACAACTCAAGTTTTGGGTCTGTAGCTCACGGCGCCTTGGAATTAGAGTAGTTGTAAATTAGAAAGTGCCTTTTTTGAGTGACACTTGCGTGTTTGGCTATATCTTCTAAGACAAAGTGCCTTTAGAAACTTTTATTACATATCATCTTAAAGCACACGCAATAAGCAACAAGCTGGTTTAATAATTATTTGCACAGAAGGAAGGGGAAAAAAGTTATGAGAGGTAAAAAGAATTTGCAAATTTAGGAGGAAAATGGGTTAGTCCCCCCAAATGAAGAGTAGCATGTTAAATTGTACATTAAAATACCTTACTACCATCTTCAGTGGAGGCATGGAACTGCACTAGTTATGATTTTGTGGGCACCAGATTTAAGGCAGTAAGTAAGCCAGCAACAACACCAAGTCTATGCTACCACAACAAAATGGATCTTGGGGGAGAAACAAAAGTTAGTGAAGTGAGTGTGGAATGGTAGTCAGAAGATAAACTCCAGTAATTCAGAACCAGAGTTGTTGTTTTTGACTCATGGCAGTGACTGCATTACAGCATGCAATACTATGCAGTGCAAATGCTGGAAGGTGGGTTATTACAGCGTGCAGGGTTGTGTGTGCAGCATGCAAGCACTAATGCTGTGGGAACGTAGGTACACCTACAGCAACTGAAGAGGAAGGTAAACACATACACTGTAAAAAAAAAATGTGTTTTAATCACACTTTTTAGGGTGTTCTAATGCCACTAACTGATGAAAAACCCAAAGGACGTAATTGTAACTCACTATCTTTGGTGTACAGCAACACCACAGTGCGTGTTTTAGGAAGATAAAATGGTGTACACTACACATTTCAGTGGTGTGCAGTAAGTATTAATACATAAACTATGCATGTAACCAACTCCTTGGTGCTGAGGTGAACAAATGTAGTTAGTTGAGCTGTTTCCATTCTTTGCCGGGGCCCAGTCAACACCCCATGCAGTGGTTCCCATACACTCTACAGAGTTATCAATTTCAGTTCATGCAAATTTTTTTTTTGTCATTAATAATTGTAACATAAGAGCTAGATTTACCAGGATAAAAATGATCCATCTTTATATATCCACATAGTTTAATGAGGTCAGCTACACTGTTATCACCTTCCACACAGTTTTAAACAGGTCATATTAGTGGCAAGGGTCCCCTGGTGAGTGCAAATCAATGGTTCATTATTGAGCATACATCCCATAGCTCTGGTTACTCCGAGTCACTATCCACACCACGGACAGGAAAAGATAACAGATGCTTCCCCACGTAAAGGACAAGGGATGAACAAAAATAACAAGGAGGAGAAAAAATAGAAGAAAATAGAAAGATAAAAAATGGCGTCATCACACATAAAAGTGAAAATCGCAGAGCTAGTAAAACCATAAATTGTTACCTACGCAACAGCCTTTCTCCCCTATCACACACCACTACTAACTGCTGAGGGACGACAACAGAAAGCACAGGTGGAGATACTCTGTGCAGATTTATCTACCCACATATGTACTTCCTCCAAATGAACTAGATAGAGTGGGTAAAGGGGCTTAACAAATTTCCTCATGCTTGCACAAGAACAGTAAACAATTATTGAATCTGACAAGTACATCAACAGGCTGAAAAAATAAGATCAGATCATGTTATAATGATGTATTATAAATGTACGACTAAACTCGGAAGGACAAGAGTAAGCCTCAGCCAGTAAAGATCATAAAACAAAGCAGAGTAAATTAGCCATAACTCTTACTGGACACACACAAGCCAAATAATCCCATTTGATCAATACATAGTAGAGGTTTTTCTGAAGTAATTGCCACTCTGTTACACATAATAAGAGACGACAGAACAGGAGTTTTGCCAGCAGTTCAAGTCTTACTGTAAACTCATTACCCAATCTAATTTGACAATCTCAATGTAAAGAACTTTTTAAGCTACTCTGATTTTGTGCCAACTTGTGAGAAGGTTGAGTACATTGCAAATCAGGTAAGTGCACGGAGATTCTGAGGTGCTTCAGGTACAATCGGATACAAACAATAGACAAACTGGCATGAAGTTTGCCCCCATAACTGTGTGATTCAATACATCCAACTGTTTTTTCCTTCCTCCCAATTACAGTTTCAGTCCAAGTACTGTAGAGGCCTTCCTTACGTATTGTAGCCTCACACAAATTTTAGTTAGTAAACTATTCATCCAAGCAATAATTATGTGGAACTAACATATGCAAACAACCAAGCAAGCTTTGGAAAGATGGCAGTTCGACGGAAGCTGTACATATTTTTCCTTCTCACCTTTATACCAATAAATATATCAATACAAGCACTGCGCACTACAGATGTACTCCTGCTAGAGGATATTTCAGTATTTCTACACAGAATGTCTTTGAAACACCATGTGTGCAGACTGTTTGAAGGAAGCGTATCTCTGTTTTATACACAAAGAATTATATAGTTTTTCTCCATAAAGTCAGCCACACACTGCTAAATTATGCCTTTCTGTTGTTTAGAAGCATTTTGGTGGAAATTCATAGAGAACTTTAATTTTTAGACATAAAAGTGACTATCTCAGAAAAGAGCACTGAAATACTCAGATATTTTGTTATTCTTACCATGTTTGAAAAGGGACAATTCCTTAGGAAAATTTGGATTTATTTAAACAACTTTTTTTGATCAAACCAGTAAAAGGGGATAAATATTAAAAAAAAAAAATTTTCTCTACAAAGTGAGCCATATTGTGCTAAACTATGCCGTTCTATTGTTTAGAAGCATTTTAGGGGAAATTCATAGAGAACTTTTCTTTTTTGTCATAAAAGTGACTATCTCAGAAACGAGCACTGAAATACTCAGAAATTTTTTTTCTGACCATATATGAAAGGGGAAACCCTGAGGAAAATTTGGATTTCTTTTAACAATTTGATTTTAATCAAACCAGTAAAAGGTAATAAATATTAACAAAAACTGTTTTTTTTCCACAAAGTGAGCCTCAAAGTGCTAAATTATGCCTCTCTGTTGTTTTGAAGCATTTTTGGGGAAATTCATTCAGAACTTTTCTTTTCAGACATAAAAGTAACTATCTCAGAAACGAGCGCTGAAATACTCAGAAAGTTTGTTTTTCTTACCATGTTTGAAAGGGGCAAATCCTGAGAAAAATTTGAATTGGTTTAAACGATTTGATTTTAATCATATCAGTAAAAGGTAATAATTATTAACAAAAACTGTTTTTCTCCACAAAGTGAGACAAATACTGCTAAACTATGCCTCTCTGTTGTTTATAAGCATTTTTGGGGAAATTCATTAAGAACATTTCTTTTTAGACATAAAAATGACTATCTCAAAAAGGAGTGCTGAATTACTCAGATATTTTGTTTTTCTTACCATGTTTGAAAAGGGAAAATTCTAGAGGAAAATTTGGATTTTTTTAAACAACTTTTTTTGATCAAAACATAAAAAATGGATTAATTTAATTAAAAAAACTGTTTTTCTCCACAAAGTAAGCCAAATACTGCTAAACTATGCCTTTCTGTTGTTTTGAAGCATTTTTGGGGAAATTTATTGAGAAGTTTACTTTTTAGACATAAAAGTGACTATCTCAGAGCCGAGCATTGAAATACTCAGAAATTATGTTTTTTTTTACCTTATTTGAAAAGGGCAAATTCTGAGGAAAATTTGGTATTTGTTTAAACAATTTTTTTTCTTCAAGCCAGTAAAAGGAGATAAATATTTATAAAAAACTGTTTTTCTCCACAAAGTTAGCCTCATAGTGCTAAATTATGCCTCTCTGTTGTTTTGAAGCATTTTTGGGGAAATTCATTAAGAACTTTTCTTTTTACACATAAAAGTGACAATCTCAGAAAGGAGCACAGAAATACACAGAAAGTTTGTTTTTCTTACCAAGTTTTAAGGGGGCAAATCCTGAGGAAAATTTGGATTTGTTTAAACAATTTGATTTTAATCAAACCAGTAAAAGGTAATAAATATTAACAAAAACTTTTTCTCTCCACAACGTAAGCCAAATACTGCTAAACTATGCCTTTCTGTTGTTTTGAAGCATTTTTGGAGAAATTCAAAGAGAATTTTTCTTTATAGACATAAAAGTGACTATCTCAGAAACGAGCAGTGAAATATTCAGAAAGTTTGTTTTTCTTACCTGTTTAGAATGGGACAATTCCTGAGGAAAATTTGGATTTATTTAAACAAATGTTTTTGATGAAACCAGTAAAAGGGGATAAATATAAAATAAAAAAATTTCTCCACAAAGTGAGCCATATTGTGCTAAACACTGCTCTTCTGTTGTTTAGAAGCATTTTGGGGGAAATTCATAGAGAACTTTTTATTTTTGTCATAAAAGTGACTATCTCAGAAACGAGCACTGAAATACTCAGAAATTTTTTTTCTGACCATATTTGAAAGGGGAAACCCTGAGGAAGATTTGGATTTGTTTAAACAATTTGATTTTAATCAAACCAGTAAAAGGTAATAAATATTAACAAAAACTTTTTTTCTCCACAAAGTAAGCCAAATACTGCTAAACTATGCTTTTCTGTTGTTTTGAAGCATTTTTGGAGAAATTCATAGAGAACTTTTCTTTTTAGACATAAAAGTGACTATCTCAGAATCGAGCTCTGAAATACTCAGAAAGTTTGTTTTTCTTACCAGTGTTGAATGGGACAATTCCTGAGGAAAATTTTGATTTGTTTAAACAACTTTTTTTGGTCAAACCATTAAAAAAATATATATATTAAAAAAAAAAAATTCTCACCAAAGTGAGCCATATTGGGCTAAACTATGCCTTTCTGTTGTTTAGAAGCATTTTGGGGGAAATTCACAGAGAACTTTTCATTTTTGTCATAAAACTGACTATCTCAGAAACAAGCACTGAAATACACAGAATTTTTTTTTTTGACCATATTTGAAAGGGGAAACCCTGAGGAAAAATTGGATTTGTTTAAACAATTTGATTTTAATCAAACCAGTAAAAGGTAATAAATATTAACAAAAACTTTTTTACTCCACAAAGTGAGCCACAAACTGCTAAAGTATGCCTTTCTGTTGTTGTGAAGCATTTTCGGAGAAATTCGTAGACAACTTTTCTTTTTAGACCAAAAATTGACTATCTAAGAAACGAGCACTGAAATACGCAGAAATTTGTATTTCTTACCATGTTTGAAAAGGGCAAATTCTGAAGAAAATTTGGATTTGATTAAACAACTGTTTTTGATCCAACAAGTAAAAGGGGATAAATATTAACAAAAACTGTTTTTCTCAACAAAGTGAGCCACTTACTGCTAAACTATGCCTTTCTGTTGTTTAGAAGCATTTTGGGGGAAATTTATAGAGAACTTTTTTTTAAACATAAAAGTGACTATCTCAGAAACGAGCATTGAAATACTCTGTAATTTTTTTTCTTACCATGTTTAAAAAGGGCAAATTCTAAGGAAAATTTAGATTTCTTTAAACAACTGTTTTTGATCAAAACATTAAAAGGGGATAAATATAAACATTTCTCCACAAAGTGAGCCAAATACTACTAAACAATGCCTTTCTGTTGTTTTGAAGCATTTTTGGGAAAATTCATAGAGAACTTTTATTTTTTGTCAAAAAATTGACTATCTCTGAAACGAGCACTGAAATACTCTGAAATTTCTTTTTTACCATGTTTGAAAAGGGACAATTCATGAGGAAAATATGGATTTCTTTAAACAACAGTTTTTGCCCTAACAATTAAAAGGGTATAGATATTAATAAAAAAAGTTGTTCTCCACAAAGTCAGCCACATACTGCTATACTATGCCTTTCTGTTTTTTTTAAGCATTTTTGGAGAAACTCATAGAGAACTTTTATTTTTAGACATCAAAGTAACTACCACAGAAACGAGCATTGAAATACTCAGAAAGTTTGTTTTTGTTACCATGTTTGAACGGAGCAAATCCTGAGGAAAGTTTGGTTTTGTTTAAACAACTGTTTTTGATCAAATGAGTGAAAGGGGACAAATCAAAAACCGTTTTTCCCCCCAAAGTTAGACACATATTGCTAAACTGGGCCTTTCTCTTGTTTTGAAGCATTTTTGGAGAAATTCAGAGACTACTTTTCTTTTTAGACATAAAAGTGACTATCTCAGAAATGAGCACTGAAATGCTCAGAAAGTTTGTTTTTCTTACCATGTTTGAAAGGGGCAAAAAATTAAGAAAATTTGGATTTGTTTAAACAATTTGATTATAATCAAACCAGTAAAAGGTAATAAATATTAACAAAAAATGTTTTTCTTCACAAAGTGAGCCACACACTGCTAAACTATGCCTTTCTGTTGTTTTGAAGCATTTTTGCTGAAATTCATTAAGAACTTTTCTTTTTAATCAAAAGGTAACTATCTCAGAAAGGAGCACTGAAATACTCAGATATTTTGTTTTTCTTAGCATGTTTGAAAATGGACTATTCCTGAGGAAAATTTAGATTTGGTTAAAAAAAATTTTTTATCAAAACATTAAAAAGGGATAATTATAAAAAAAAAATTATATTTCCAAAAAGTTAGCCAAATAATGCTAAAGTATGCCTTTCTGTTGTTTTGAAACTTTTTGGGGGAAATTGACAGAGAACATTTCTTTTTATTAAAAAAGTGACTATCTCAGAAACGAGCACTGAAATACTCAGAAATTTGTTTTTCTTACCATGATTAAAAAAGGCAAATTCTGAGGAAAATTTGGATTTGTTTAAACAACTGTTTTTGAAGAAAACATTAAAAGGGGATAAATATTAACAAAAACTGTTTTTCCCCACAAAGTGAGCAACATACTGATAAACTATGCCTCTCTTTTGTTTTGAAGAATTTTTTGGGGAAATTTATTAAGAGCTTTTCTTTTTTGTCAAAAAGAGACTATCTCAGAAAGGAGCACTGAAATACTCAGATATTTTGTTTTTCTTACCATGTTTGAAAAGATACAATTCCTTAGGAAAAGTTGGATTTGTTTAAACAACTGTTTTTGATCAAAACATTAAAAAGTGATAAATATTTAAAAAAATGTTTTTCTCCACAAAGTGTGCCACATACTGCTAAACTATGCCTTTCTGTTGTTTTGAAGCTTTTTGGGTTAAATTCATAGAGAACTTTTCTTTTTAGACATAAAAGTAACTGTCTCAGAAACTAGCACTGAAATACTCAGAAAGTTTGTTTTCCTTACCATGTTTGAAAGAACAAATCCTGATGAAAATTTAGATTGTTTAAACAAATGTTTTTAATCAAACCAGTAAAAGGTAATAATCATTAACAAAAACTGTTTTTCCCCACAAAGTGAGACACATACTGCTAAACTATGCCTTTCTGTTGTTTTGAAGCATTTTCGGGGAAATCCATAGACAACTTTCTTTTTAGAATTAAAAGTGACTCTTCAGAAACAAGCACTGAAATACTCAGAAAGTTTGTTTTTCTTACCATGTTTGAAACGGCAAATCCTGATGAAAATTTGGATTTGTTTAAACATTTGTTTTTAATCAAACCAGTAAAAGATAATAATTATTAACAAAAACTGTTTTTCTCCACAGAGAGAGCCAAATACTGCTAAACTATGCCTTTCTGTTCTTTTGAAGCATTTTTGGAGAAATTCATAGAGAACTTTTCTTTTTAGACATAAAAGTGACCATCTCAGAAATGAGCACTGAAATAGTCAGAAAGTTTGTTTTTCTTACCATTTTTGAAAGGGGCAAATACTGAGGAATATTTGGATTTGTTTAAACAACTGTTTATGATAAAACCAGTTAAATGGGATAAATATTAACAAAAACTTTTTTCCTCCCCCAAAGTGAGCCACATACTGCTAAACTATGCTTTTCTGTTGTTTTTAAGCTTTTTGGGTGAAATTCATAGAGAATATTTCTTTATAGACATAAAAGTGACTATCTCAGAAAAGAGCACGGAAATACTCAGAAATTTTGTTTTTCTTACCATGTTTAAAAAGGGAAAATTTTGAAGAAAATTTGGATTTGTTTAACAACTGTTTTTAATCAAAACCTCAAAAGTGGATAAACATTACCAAAAAAAATTTTTTTCCTCAAAGTGAGCCAAATACTGCTAAACTATGCCTTTCTGTTGCTTTGAAGAATTTTGAGGGAAATTCATAGAGAACTGTTCTTTTTAGTCCAAAAAGTGACTATCTCAGAAACGAGTACTGAAATACTCAGAAATTCTTACCATGTTTAAAAGGGCAAATTCTGAGGATAATTTTGATTTGTTTAACCAACTGTTTTTGAAGAAAACATTAAAAAGGGATAAATATTAACAAAAACTTTTATTCCCCACAAAGTGAGCCATATACTGCTAAACTATGCCTCTCTGTTGTTTTGAAGCATTTTTGGGGGAAATTTATTAAGGACTTTTCTTTTTAGTCAAAAAAGTGACTATCTCGGAAAGGAGCACTGAAATACTCAGAAAATTTGTTTTCCTTACCATGTTTGAAAGGGCAAATCCTGATGAAAATTTGGATTTGTTTAAACAATTTTTTTTAATCAAACCAGTAAAACGTAATAATTATTAACAAAAACCTTTTTTCCCCACAAAATGGACACATACTGCTAAACTATGCCTTTCTGTTGTTTTGAAGCATTTTTTGGGAAATTCATAGACAACTTTCTTTTTAGACATAAAAGTGACTCTCTCAGAAACAAGCACTGAAATACTCAGAAAGTATTTTTTTTTACCATGTTTGAATAGGGCAAATTCTGAATAAAAGTAGGATTTGTTTAAACCTCTGTTTTTGATCGAAATATTAAAATGGGATAAATATTTTAAAAAAAATGTTTTTCACCTCAAAGTAAGCCAAATACTGCTAAACTATGACTCTCTGTTGTTTTGAAGTATTTTGTGAGAAATTATTGAGAACTTTACTTTTTAGACATAAAAGTGACCATCTCAGAAACTAGGACTGAAATAGTCAGAAAGTTTGTTTTTCTTACCATTTTTGAAAGGGGCAAATACTGAGGAATATTTGGATTTGTTTAAACAACTGTTTATGATAAAACCAGTAAAATGAGATAAATATTAACAAAAACTTTTTTCCTCCCCCAAAGTGAGCCACATACTACTAAACTATGCTTTTCTGTTGTTTTTAAGCTTTTTGGGGGATATTCATAGAGAACTTTTCTTTATAGAAATGACCACTGAAATACAGAGAAAGTTTTTTTTTTTTACCATTTTTGAAAGGAGCAAATCCTGAGGAATATTTGGATTTGTTTAAACAACTGTTTTTGATAAAACCAGTATAATGGGATAATTTAAACAAAAACAGTTTTTCTCCAAAATGTGAGCCATACTGCTAAAGTATGCCTTTCTCTAGTTTTGAAGCATTTTGGGAATAATTCATAGAGAACTTTTATTTTTAGACATATAAGAGACTGTCGCAGAAACGAGCACTGAAATACTCACAAATTTTTTTTTTCTTATCATGTTTGTAAGGGTCAAATCCTGAGGAGAATTTGGATTGCTTTTAACAGTTTGATTTTAATCAAACCAGTAAAAGATAATAAATATTAGTCAAAGGGGATAAATATTAACAAAAACTGTTTTTCTCCACAAAGTGAGCCATAACCTGCTAAACTATGACTTTCTGTTGTTTAGAAGCATTTTGGGGGATATTAATAGAGAACTTTTCTTTTTAGAAAAAAAGTGACTATCTCAGAAAAGAGCACTGAAATACTCAGAAATTTTTTGTTTTTCTTACTATGTTTGAAAAGATACAAATCCTGAGGAAAATTTGTGTTTGTTTAAACAACAATTTTTGCTCAAACAATTAAAAGGGGATAAATATTAATAAAAACATTTTTTTAACCCCAAAGTGAGCCACATACTGCTAAACTATGCTTTCTGCTCTTTAAAAGCATTTTGGGGGACATTCATAGAGAACACATATTTTTGGGCATAAAATTGACTATCTCAGAAACGAGCACTTAAATACTCAGAAAGTTTGTTTTACTTACCATGTTTGAAAGGGGAAAATGCTGAGGAAAATTTGAATATTTTAAAAAAAAAATTTTAATCAAACCAGTAAAAGTTAAAAATTATTAACAAATTTTTTTTTCTCCACAAAGTGAGCAACATACTCCTAAACTATACCTTTCTGTTGTTTTTAAGGATTTTTGGGGAAATTCATAGAGAACTTTTCTTTTTAGACTTAAAAGTGACAATCTCCGAAACGAGCACAGAAATACTCAGAAAGTTTGTTTTTCTTACCATATTTGAAAAGGACAAATTTTGAGGAAAATTTGGATTTCTTTAAACAACTATTTTTGATCAAAACATTAAAAAGTGAAAAATATTAAAAAAAAGGTTTTTCTCCAAAAAGTGAGCCAAATATTGCTAAACCATGCCTTTTTTGTTTTGAAGTATATTGGGGGAAATGTATTGAGAACTTTTCTTTTTAGACATAAAAGTGACTTTCTCAGAAACGAGCACTGAAATACTCAGAAAGTTTGTTTTTCTTACCATGCTTAAAAAGGGCAAATTCTGAGGAAAATTTAGTTTTGTTTAAACAACAGTTTTTGATCAAACCATTAAAAGGGGATGATTATTACCAAAAAAAAATTTTCTCCACAAAGTGAGCCAAATAGTGCTAAACTATGCCTTTCCTTTGATTTGAAGCATTTTTGGGGGAAATTCATAGAGAACTTTCCTTTTTGGTCAAAAAATTTAATATCTCAGAAACGTGCACTGAAATACACAGAAATTTTGTTTTTCTTACCATTTTTGAAAAGTGGAATTTCCTGAGGAATATTTGGATTTGTTTAAACAACAGTTTTTGCTAAAACAATTAAAAAAGGATAAATATTAACAAAAACTGTTTTTCTCCATAAAGTGAGCCATATACAGCTAAACTATGCCTTTCTATTGTTCTGAAGCTTTTTGGTGGAAATTGATAGAGAACTTTCTTTTTAGACATAAAACTGTCTATCTCAAAAATGAGCACTGAAAAACTCAAAAAAAAATTTTCTTACCATGTTTAATTGGGCAAATCCTGAAGAATATTTGGATTTGTTTAAACCGTTTTTGATGAAACCAGTAAAATGGGATATTTATTAACAAAAACTGTTTTTCTCCACAATGTGAGCCAAATACTGCTAAACTATGCATTTCTGTTGTTTTGAAGCATTTTCGGAATAATTCATAGAGAAATTTTTTTTTTAGACATAAAAGTGACTATCTCTGAAACGAGCACTGAAATACTCAGAATTTTTTTTTTTCCATGTTTGAAAGGTGCAAATCCTGAGGAAAATTTGAATTTT
This sequence comes from Leptonemataceae bacterium, assembly GCA_965261955.1. GTDB lineage: Bacteria > Spirochaetota > Leptospiria > Leptospirales > Leptonemataceae > JABAAI01. The sequence continues at coordinate 26,700 of CBDHEM010000001.1, read as the reverse complement.
TTTAAACAAATTGATTTTAATCAAACCATTAAAAGGTAATAAATATTAACAAAAAAAAATTTCTCCACAAAGTGAGCCACATACTGCTAAACTGTATATTTTTGTTGTTTTGAAGCATTTTTGAAAAAATTCATAGAGAACTTTTCTTTTTAGACATAAAACTGACTATCCCAGAAACGAGCACTGAAATACTCAGAAAGTTTGTTTTTCTTACCATGTTTGAAAGGGGCAAATCTTGGAAAAAATTTGGATTTGTTTAAACAACTATTTTTGATCAAACCAGCAAAAGGAGATAAATATTAACAAAAACTGTATTTCTCCACAAAGTGAGCCAAATACTGCTAAACTATGCCTTTCTGTTATTTTGAAGAATTTTTGGGGGTAATTCATAGAGAACTTTTCTTTTAAGACATAAAAGTGACTATCTCAGAAAAGAGCACTGAAATACTCAGAAAATTTGTTTTTCTTACCATGTTTGAACAGGGCAAATTCTGAGGAAAAATTGGATTTGTTTAAACAACTGTTTTTGATCAAAATATTAATAAGGGATAAATTTTTTTTTTTAAAAGGTTTTTCTCCAAAAAGTGGGCCAAATACTGTTAAACTATACCGTTCTTTTGTTTTGAAGCATTTTGTGGGAAATTCATATACAACTATTCTTTTTAGACAAAAAAGTGACTAACTAAGAAACGAGCACTGAATTACTCAGAAAATATGTTTTTTTTACCATGTTTGAAAAGTGCAAATCCTGAGGAAAATTTCGTTTTGTTTAAACAATTGTTTTTAATCAAAACAGTAAAAGTAATAAATATTAACCAAAAAAAAATTCTCCAAAAAGTGAGCCAAGTACTGTTAAACTATGCCTTTCAGTTGCTTTGAAGCATTATGGGGGAAATTCATAGAGAACTTTTCATTTAAGACATAAAATGACTATCTCAGAAACGAGCACTACAATACTCCCAAAGTTTGTTTTTCTAACCATGTTTGAAAGGGGCAAATCCTGAGGAAAATTTGGATTTTTTTAAACATTTTTTTTTAATCAAACCAGTAAAAGGTAATAAATATTAACAAAAACTGTTTTTCTCCAAAGAGTGAGCCGAATACTGTTACACTATGCCTTTTTGTTGGGAAAATTCATAGAGAACTTTTCTTTTAAGACGTAAAATGACTATCCCTGAAAAGACCACTGAAATACTCAGATAATTGTTTTTCTTACCATATTTGTAAAGGGCAAATTCTGAAGAAAATTTGGATTTGTTTAAACAACTTTTTTGGATCAAAAAATTAAAAAGAGATAAATATTTTTAAAAAAATGGTTTTCTCCAAAAATTGAGAAAAATTCTGTTAAACAATGCCTTTTTGTTGTTTTGAAGCATTTTTGGGAAAATTTATAGAGAACTATTCTTCTTAGTCAAAAAAGTGTCTAACTCAGAAACGAGCATGAATTAGACAGAAAGTTTGTTTTTCTTACCATGTTTGATAGTGGAAAATCCTGTGAAAAAATTCGTTTTGTTTAAACAACTGATTTTAATCAAACCAGTAAAAGGGGACAAATATTAACAAAAACTGTTTTTCTCCCCAAAGTGAGCAACATACTGCTAAACTATACCTTTCTGTTGTTTTGAAGCATTTTTGGAGTAATTCATTGAGAACTTTTCCTTTTTAAATATAAAAGTGACTAAATCAGAAACGAGCACTGAAATACTCAGAAGGTTGTTTTTTTTTACCATGTTTGAAAGGGGAAAAATCCTGAGGAAAATTAGGATTTGTTTAAACAATTGTTTTTAATCAAACCATAAAATGTAATAATTAGTAAAAAAAACTGTTTTTATCCATAAAGTGAGCAACATACTGCTAAGCTATACCTTTCTGTTGTTTTGAACCATTTTTGGGTAAATTCATTGAGAACTTTTCTTTTTAGACATAAAATTTATTCTCAGAAACGAGCACTGATATCCTCAGAATTTTTTTTTTCTTACCATGTTTGAAAAGGACAAATTCTGAAGAAAATTTGGATTTGTTTAAACAAATTTTTCGATCAAAACATTAAAAAGGGATAAATAAAAAAAAATAAAAAAAATTTCTACAAAGTAAGCCAAATACTGCCAAGTTATGCCTTTCAGTTATTTTTAAGCATTTTTGGAGAAATTTATAGAGGACTTATCATTTTGGATATAAAAGTGACTATCTCAGAAACAAGAACTGAAATACTCAGAAAGTTTGTTTTTCTTACCATGTTTGAAAGGGGCAAACCCCGATGAAATTAGGATTTGTTTAAACTTTTTTTTTTAATCAAACCAGTAAAAGGAAATAATTATTAACCAAAAAAATTGTTCCCACTAAATGAGCCACATACTGCTAAACTATGCCTTTCTGTTGTTTTGAAGCATTTTTGGGGAAATTTATTGAGAACAATTCTTTTTAGACATTAAAGTGACTATCTCTGAAACAAGGACTGAAATACTTAGAAAGTTTGTTTTTCTTACCATGTTTAACAGGGCAAATTCTGAGGAAAATTTTGTTTTGTTTTTAAAAATCTTTTTGATCAAAACATTAAAAGGGATATATATTAACAAAAACAGGTTTTCTTCAAAATGTGAGCCAAATACTGCTAAACTATGCCTCTCTTTTTTTTTTAAGCATTTTGGGGGAAACTTATAGAGAACTTTTCTTTTTAGTCCAAAAAGTGACTATCTCGGAAACGAGCACTGAAATACCCAGAATTTTTTTTTCTTACCATGTTTGAAAAGGGACAATTCCTGAGGAAAATTTGGATTTGTTTAAAAAATTGTTTTTGCTAAAACAATTAAAAGGGTATAGATATTAATAAAAACTTTTTTTCTCCACAAAGTCTGCCACATACTGCTAAACTATGCCTTTTGTTGTTTTGAAGCATTTTTGGAGAAATTCATAGTGAACTTTTCTTTTTAGACATAAAGTGACTATCTCAGAAACGAGCACTTAAATACTCAGAAAGTTTGTTTTTCTTACCATGTTTGAAAGGAACAAATCCAGAGGAAAATTTAGATTTGTTTTAACAATTCTTTTTAATCAAACAAGTAAAAGGTAATAATTATTAACAAAAACTGTTTTTCTCCAAAAAGTGGGCCAAAAACTGTTAAACTTTGCCTTTCTGCTGTTTTGAAGCATTTTTGGGGAAATTCATAGAGAACTTTTCTATTAAGACATAATAGTGACTATCTCAGAAAAGAACACTGAAATACTCCAAAAATTTGTTTTTCTAACCATGTTTGAAAAGTGCAAATTCTGAGGAAAATTTAGATATATTTAAACAACTTTTTTTGATCAAAAGATTAAAAAGGGATAAATATTAAAAAAAAAACGTTTTTCTGCACAAAGTGAGCCAAATAATGTTAAACTGTGCCTTTCTGTTGTTTTGAAGCATTTTGGGGGAAATTCATGGAGAACTATTCTTTTTAGACAAAAAAATTACTAACTCAGAAACAAGTTCACAAGACACCATTTGGAGCCACTAATAGTGTGGCTTGTTTACAGAGAAAGATGGATGCGTTCATTTCAGAGGAAGAGTTGAAAGGTACAGTTTGCCTACCTGGATAATATCTCTATATTTGGTTGGAGATAGTGGAGCATTATTACAATCTGAATGTTTTTCTTAACGTTGCAAAACGGTGCAACATTACATACAATCCTAAAAAGTGACCGAGCTTCACAAACTAGGAAGCGTTGTCTAGAATGGTGAGATTCAGCCGGATTCAGAGCGACTGCGTCCTCTTCGAGGATTACCAGTCCCTTCAGATACAAAAGCTCACAACCGCATATTAGGCTTTTTCTCGTACTACTCCAATTATATATCATGGTACTCTGATAAGATTCAGCCTCTGGTTGCAATGAAGATATTTCCGTACACTCCTGAAATAGCCGAAGCTTTCAAGGTTAAAAAAAAAAAACATTGAAGAATCCGTGGTATACAGTTTTGACGAGTCAGTGAGATTTGACATTGAAACCAAAGCCTCATATTTTGCAATATCGTTAACTCTCAACCAAGCTGGGCGTCCATTGGCATTTTTTATCTCACTCACCAAGGGCCTGGAAGATGCCATTTATCAATAGAGAAGGAAACAAGCAATAACAGAGACCGTTCGTCATTGAAAGCACTATCTAACGGGTGGACATTTTTCACTCAAGATGGGAGAAAGATAATTTTTTTTATTAAATCATGCGATGGAGAATGGATTTCTCATGTAATGATTTTTATATTGTGCATCGGACTGGCAAGGAGAATATCCCTCCCGAAACTCTATCACGAGGGACCTATGATGCTCTGAATAGTGGAAGTCTTGCTGAATTGCACCAAGCTCTGTGTCATCCAGGTATGACACGAATGTTTCACTTTGTAATGTCCCGAAATTTGCCTTATTCGATGGAGGATGTGAAAAGAATGATCAGAACATGTCACATTTGTGCTGAATGCAAACCTTAGTTTCATAAACCTGATCCAGCACATTTCTTTAAGGCTACTGAACACTTCGAACAATTAAATTTTAATTTCAAAGGTCCTCTTGTAAGTTATAGTAGTAATCGATATGTGCTGAAAGTGATAGAAGAGTACTCAAGGTTTCCTTTCTTATTCTCATGTGCAAATATGACCACTTCAACGGTTATCAAATGTTTCTGTGGACTCATCTCCTAGTTCGGCATGCCTGGCTATATACACTCAGATAGGGGAGCTGCCTTCTTGAGTACAGAACTGTGTAACTTCCTTCAGCAAAAGGAGATAGCTACTAGCCTTACACCTACATCCTATAATCCTCAATGTGGTGGACAATCTGAGAGGTACAATGGAACTGTCTTAGAGCCATTACTCTCACCCTCAAGACCAAGAGTGTACCGACATTTCACTGGCAAGAGGTTCTCCCTGATGCACTGCACTCTATTCGATCATTGCTCTGTAGTACTACAAACATGACTCCCAATGAGCGGATATTCAGCTTCACTCGGTGGTCTACTGTTGGGCGGTATATTCCTACTTGGTTTATGACCCCAGGGACAATTCTCCTCAAGCGACATGTTCGAGCTCATTAATCGGAGTCCCTGGTGGAGGAGTTGAGTCCTCGAAGTTAATCCACAGTACGCTCGTATATGCCTTCCTGATGTACGTGAAACAATGGTGTCTATTCTACACCTGGCCCCTCATGGATACGTGACCCCAAGACTTGAGAAATTCACTTCAACAATTGAGAACCCCTCAGTTTTGACACCTTCTTCACCAGAAGTAACAGAAGTAATACCAGTATCCGAGACAGGAACCTAGGCCCTCACAAACACTCCTATCCTGGATGACTCATCTAATTCTTCTACACAGTCGAGAGCAGAGCCTCCTCCTCTATGCTGTTCCAATCGGAGTCGACAGCCTACGGATCGTTTAATGCTACGAACACCTCCCACAAGGGGGTGAATGATGTGAAAGATTTCCTTTTCCCGTAACCACCCTAGAATGCATGTAACACCATTTATTAATGCTCACCCAAAACTGCATTGTGTATCGTTGTATTCCTGCTCCATGTTTGTTAGGTTAGTTGTGTTGTTTGCTACTTGAGTTCTTAGTTGAATAAAGCCTATTTCAATAAAGGTTCTCTTGTATTATCAAATCAAAAGTGTGCACTACAATTCATGTCCCATGTAATAATTACTATATATGTGATAATATTTGTTGAATTGTATATATATATTTTTTCATTCCAGTACTATTCTGTCATTTTTTTATTTTTTTTTACGTTTACTAGATAGATTTATGAGCTGATATGTAGGCCCTGTGAACAGATATTTTGATGCTGTTTTCTTATCCGTGTACACATGTTTAGTCATTTTCATCATGAGATTGAAAAAATGCTTGTTTTACATCCCGAAAATGACTGGCACCCATATGCGATACGATTATAAAGTGTAGATCCTCAAATAAGCACAAGACTTGTGTACAAATGTATGTAAGAAATATTTGATACTGGAGAAAAGATTGCCAACAATGCAAGCCCTGAAATCAAACATCAACATAGTATTTTCATCTCACCATATTCAATTCTCACTGGAATCCTCTGGTATCTATTTGGTGTGAGAGTATATTGCTGGATGGCATCATATCATTACTATCATTATATATATGGTAGGAAGAAATGTTACTGTCTAGGATACCCTGTACTGACAACTTCATACCAATATACACATCAAAGTCCCAAGTTGGGCCATTGTGGCCAAGTGGATGTGTTTGGTATTCAATCTTCTTGTACTTTCAAATCAACCCTGTGGTGTTTTCAGGAATATTTTGTCTTAATTCTTCCATCCCAAAATGAAGGGTCTTAGAGCATCTGAAAGTCTGGGTGAGTCTAAATATGTAAATTGTTTAATTGGAAATGGTGCTTCAGTTTGGTTTAAACACTGAGATAAATTTCATTGAAATTTAAATGCTGTTATGATCAAAAGATATTGCTCTAATCGTTGTTTTTTAGAATATAACAAAAATAACTTATATATCGCTATAATTTCAATCCGTCTGTCTGCTTGTAAGTCTGTCGGTTTGTGTGATCCCAAAACCTACCCACACAGTTGGCAGACTCAACCCAAATCTCTATCAGAAATCTATGGGCTGAGTCACGCTCAACTCAAATCACTACCATTCGAATAAAGGCAGAGTCACACTAAGATTTCCACCTACAAACTGTACCAATTATCACCGAGTCAAATTTCCATTGATAAAAAAAAAAATTCACATTCTTATCCTCAATAAATTGACACACACATTCAGACCAACAACCTGTGGCTCACAAGTTTGCTATAAAAATGTCAGAATGTTGTGGACCATCGATTGTGAATGTACAGACGTGAATATTCAATTAGCTTGCATTCTGTGATCACGAAACGATGTACAAACATGCTGCATATTCTGGGAACCACATTCAAAATATTTAGACACATAATTTAGCCATTTATAAGCAAATTGCAAGCCAGGAGTTGGATGTCACAATGAGAGGCTCCATATATGTAAAGGTTGAAAATTAATATATGAATGTAGATATTCAGTGCATTTTTAAATATTCTGATATGCATGTTTACTCGCTTGCTTCAACATAACTGTAAAGTTGGTGCATGTTACATGACAATTTTCATGACAGCCATGGTACTCAATTCTGCAGATGTTATATCTGAATAGGAAATTCAACTTGCCTGCTTCCCATTATTAAGCACAATTAGAAGAGGCTGATTAAAGTCAAAGTTGTCCTGCTATCTTATTCTTCGGATTTACTTGAGCATAAATTTAAGTCCAAATAAGAGACTGAACGTGAAGCAGAATTAGCCTAGGAAAAGAATACGATGGTTCTGGTCTGAATATATTTCTACATGTCTGAATATGTGTCTTCTAAAGATAGGCCTATATCCAGCTCCTCTAACTTATTTGAATAAAGATAGTCATTTTGGTATTTTTATCAGCCTCATCAGAGAGGATCTCTATGCATGAGGTCTTTGGAATCACGAAATATTGAAAAATCAAACGTTCATGCAGATATGCGCCCCATTGGCTAAGGAATAATTATTGACACATAATTTTGTCCGAAAACATTCCCCACGTATGCTCGGTATGCAACACCTGACGCGCATCGATTACTTCGGAAGAAGACTAGTTTGCTAGTTTACACTAGATCATTTTGTTTGTGACTATTGATGATGCTATTTTCATTATACAGCCTGCTTTAGACAGCTTTATCATTGATCTACGCAAGTAGCACTATTTATTTCCAGTTCATATGCCTTGAAAATTCTGCAGTACGCTTCAAGCCATTGACAGTAAATTATCGGCATAAGACTCATTTCTTCTTGATATAAATGGCATGTATCTGTGAAGTATTAAGTATTTTCTGTACTCAGATACTACTTCAATAGTGTTGGACTATTTAATGATATTGTTGTAAGTTGGCAACATAATTTTTCTTTGATAACAAACTGCTGAATAGTTCCTTGCTAGATTATCACCACTCTAGAATTGGCTTTAAATGTGACATGACATGGGTTATGCTTTTCAATTTGATTGGGCCAATGTTACTAGGGGGCTGTATTTCATATGTTATATGGGGAACAAGAATGAATAAGACAATATCACTTTCTTTGGCATGCCAAACAGCCACAGAATTAAAGTGTGAACTGTGATGTAGCACATGTATGGGGAAAGTTGAAACTGAACTTGAGAAAATGGTCATAAGCTACATTTTGAAAGTGTTATGTCTCGCCACCATCACCCACCAAACCGTACCTCCCAAGTGCTATAAACTTGAATCTACAGAAACAAGAAACAAGAAAGTCTATCCAATAAGGCAACAGAGAACTGGCTCAGCAGTTTCTAACTTTAAGATATGTTCTAGAAATTACCGGAATTCTTTTATTTTATTAAAAATGCAGAAAAATTGTGCACAGTGGCACCAATAATTTAGCTGTGCTGATTTTTGGAAACTTTCTGAGTACTGCACGACTGCTACTTTACCCAGCCGATTAATCCAATATTGATAGATGCATTTTGATACTTAGCTACATGGAGGGCAGAGACTATGAACTTTCCAGTAGTTGGTAAAGTAGCTAATTTTGTGAACAAATGTGGACCAGAGAGCTGTGATACAACTTTCAGACACTACTGGAACAAAAGAAAAGAAATGATGGTACAGGACAGGAGGGGTGTCTGATGTGGGAAATCCGAGCAATGGTCCATGAAACATTGCAAAGCAAGCTGAAGATGGAGCTGTCTAGAGAGTACAAGAAAACTTACTGATGAATTCAGTGGCAAGGAGATATTTGTGGTGGCCGGGAATCAAAGAGCCAGTGAGAAATTGTCAAGCTGATTTAGCTGTAAGTAGCACACTCCAGCTTTCGCTCAACTAGAGTCATGAGTCAGGGCCTCAACCCTAGAAGAGAATATACCTACACTTGCTGGGAAATTCCAGGGCATATATATTTTTTTGGGTGAAGTAAAAGTGGCATCTCTCTCTCTTTACCATAGCCCAAGTCTCATCTCTCTCTTTATCATAAGCCAAGTCTGATCTTTCTCTTTATCATAGGCCAATTCTAATCTCGCTCTTTATCATAGGCCAAGTCTCATCTCTCTCTTTATCATAGGCCAAGTCTCATCGCTCTCTTTATCATAAGCCAAGTCTCATCTCTCTCTTTATCATAGGCCAAGTCTCAGCTCTCTCTTTACCAATAGGCCAAGTCTCATCTCTCTCTCTTTATCCAAGTCTCATCTCTGTCTCTATCATGGGCTAGGTCTCATCTTTCTCTTTACCATGGGCCAAGTCTCATCTCTGTCTCTATCATAGGCAACGTCTCATCTTTCTCTTTATCATAGGCTAAGTCTCATCATTCTCTTTACCATAGGCCAAGTCTTATCTCTCTCTTTATCATAGGCCAAGTCTTATCTCTCTCTTTACCAAAGGCCAAGTCTCATCTCTCTCTTTACCATAGGCCAAGTCTTATCTCTCTCTTAATCATAGGCCAAGATCCATCACTCACTTTATCCTAGGACAAGTCTCATCTCTCTCTTTATCCTAGGCCAAGTCTCATCTCTCTCTTTGTCATAGCCCAAGTCTCATCTCTCTCTTTGTCATCGGCCAAGTCTCATCTCTCTCTTTATCATAGGCCAAGTCTCATCTCAGATTAGAGGAGCCATGACACTGAAGAGGTGTTATTATCCCCTCTCCAGTCAGATTAGAGGAGCCATGTGACTGAAGAGGTGATATTATCCCCTCTCCAGTCAGATTAGAGGAGCCATGATACTGAAGAGGTGTTATTATCCCCTCTCCAGTCAGATTAGAGGAGCCATGATATTGAAGAGGTGTTATTATCCCCTCTCCAGTCAGATTAGAGGAGCAGTCTTGTAATCTAGGGAATTTGGGAGCTGGGGGACCAACCCATTTTCCTCCGAAATTTGTACTTTTTTTTCCAACATAACTTTTTCCCCTTTTCTTCTGTGCAAATAATTATTATACTATCTTGTTGGTTATTGTGTGTGCTTTAAGATGATATGTAAAATGTATCTATAGGCACTTTTTCTTAGAAGATATAGCCCCAAACGCAAGGGTCACTCAAAAAATGGCACCTCCCAAGTGGCAAGTCTTCTAATGGCCAGGAGCCTAGAGCTAGAGACCCCAAACTCGTATTGAGGCTTCCCACAAGCCTAAGCTGCGATATGGCTGAGAATTTTTTATTTTTTTTGCCGTGAAGCAATGTTGAGTTATGGTGATTACAAGAGGCGGGGTCACAGATGTTCCGAGGTTTTTGGCACGGTTGGAAATAAAGTGTCTCATATCTATTCAACATTTCACCGCGTTGTAATTATGATTCAGGCATATCACAGCTTAGGGTGTTAGCTAGCCACTCAGGAAATTTGGGGTCTTTAGCGCAAGGCGCCTGGGAATTAGAGGACTTGCCATTGGGGAGGTGCCACTTTTTGAGTGACCCTTGCGTGTTTTGCTATATCTTCTAAGAAAAAGTGCCTATAGAGACTTTTTACATATCATCTTAAAGCACACACAATAAGAAACAAGCTGGTATAATAATTATTTGCACAGAAGAAAGGGGGGAAAAGTTAAGACAGGTACAATTTTTTTTCCAAATTTCGGAGGAAAATGGGTTAGTCCTCCCTTTTAACCTTTCACAAATTACAGCAGACTTTGTTTCCTTCAGAGTGCTCTTCACAGAGGACTGTTTCTAGAACAACATTTTCAAATTCCAACCAAATGAACATTGGGGGAATATGCCTTATTTGTGTAGAGCCAATATGGCTACCAAAACTCCTGAAGACAAGTTTTATTTGTATAGAGCCAATATGGCTATCAAAACTCCTGAAGACAACTTATTATTTGTATGGAGCCAATATGGCTACCAAAATTCCTGAAGGTAACTTATTATTTGTATGGAGCCAATATGGCTACCAAAATTCCTGAAGGTAACTTATTATTTGTATAGAGCCAATATGGCTACCAAAACTCCTGAAGACAACTTAATATTTGTATAGAGCCAATATGGCTACCAAAACTGCCGAAGACAACTTAATATTTGTATAGAGCCAATATGGCTACCAAAACTCCTGAAGACACTTAATATTTGTATGGAGCCAATATGGCTACCAAAACTCCCGAAGACAACTTAATATTTGTATAGAGCCAATATGGCTACCAAAACTCCTGAAAACAACTTATAATTTGTATAGAGCCAATATTCCTGAAGACAATTTATTCACTCACAAAAATGGGCTAGCTGTTTGTGTGGGTTTAAAGTCTAAAATATATTCTCAGAACCTTTACCTTATAATTGGGTAATGAAGGAATAGAGCCTGGTATTGCTAGTGGAAGTGTACCGATATTTGGGAGGAAGGGGGGGGGGGGGGGGGGGGGGGGAGGGTGAAGAATCAAGTGTTGCTGAAAGTGCATGAAACCCTTTAACTTATATTTGAGGGGAAGGGAAAGGTTCTGGTATTCTAGTATAGATATAGTCAGGTGTTAGTATCCCATCAGGGTGGGAAAGGGCCAGCTGTTACAAGTATTGTTTGGTGCTGTAGGTAAGTCTTTACCTTATCTTTGGTGTTGAGGGTGGGGGGGGGGGGGGGATTCATGGTACTGATAGCCTTTATATACATTTTGTGTGTAGGAGGAAAGGTTCTTCTACATGCATTCATTAACAATACATTGTTGAAGGATTCAAGCTAATTGAATACAAAAGCGTTAAAGCTGTCTAACATAGACTAGCAATATAGTAAGTTGCTGGTCTATTACAAACCATCCCCAAGTTCGCTATAGTGAAAAATAGCCATGTCATCCTGGTTCTCTACTCTCTTCATAGCATCCAAAATTTCCTCCCTAAACTTCAATCTACTAGTACCATTGGAGGTTCCATATGAAGTTCTTTCCTACTGTGCAGAGAAGACAAAGATACTAACTAGTATACAGAAATCGCCGCGTAGGAGCTGCAATACAGTTCACGTGACCTTAACGAGGGCGGATAAAGCCACGTTGCCATTCTATTAACCGCACATAATCCACACCTGCACAGTAAAAATCCCAGCAAGCAGTCAGCTAGGTCAGGTTTGGGCCACAATACTTTTTATAGGAATTTTTTTTTGTTGTTGTTGTCACTTGAAATGCACGAGCAGGTGATTCTCGCTTGGACATTTCAGCATCCGTTTTTGTGTGTGAAGAAAATGCGGTTATAGGCTAGCTGTGCAATAGTTCATCTTCAGTCTGATGTAGCTAATTTGAGAGATATTCCAGACAAGGCTATCTACCACTATTCTTCAAATTCTCTATCCTTTGGACAGAAAAGTGCTGTTTTTCTTAGTTTTCGCCTAGCTGGTTCTCTCAATTGCACTTTCTACATCATGAATAGTTAATCTTCAGTCTGCTGTAGCTAATTTGAGTGATATTCCAGAAAGGGCTATCGACCACTATCCTTCAAATTCCCCATCATTTGGACAGAAAATGTCTGTTCTTCTTAGTTATTGCCTAGCTGGTTCTTCCATTTGCACTCTCTACATCATGATGAGGCTATATAAAGATGTGTTCTGCCATACTTTTTTGATGAGATTCAAATTAAAAAGAGTGAGGACCAACAGTGCAGATTCAGCATTTGTATGTTTCCTAACTAGCTCAGTTCTTCTCCACTCCCATACTGCAAAGTAATCACAATTATTACATAATATACTGGATTTTTGAATTGTTGGAGGAAGTATAAAGAAATTTTGACCGAGAATTGTTTTACAACCAGCTTCAAACTTTGGGAGTACACCATCAGCAAGTGAGAACAGATGGAAGTATTTGGCAAACTATCTTCCTTTGATCTCCTTTTGCTCCCACAACTTTTACAGTGGCTATTAGTGATGCCAGCTATAAAATCATCATCAGAGAAATCCTTCCGCACTTTGAGACAAGTGAAAAGTTATCTACGTTCAGCTATGACACGCCTAACAATTTAATGCTTCTGCATGTTCATAGAAGACAGGTCGACTTGACCTCAAAGTACTTTTGAATGAATTTGGTGAATTTTCCAAACATCACTCAAGTATCTTGGCGAAGTACAGACTGAATATGCATATTGCGTTAATATATTAATAATCTAGAGTTTTATAATTATTATTTTATCATTATCAGTAAAATTTAAATGAAGGTTTATTACCTTGCCCACAATTTCTTCTGGAAACATCTCTATTATATCCACCAACATTCTCTGGCCTGGCCACTTCAACTGCTTATAGAGGACAACATTTGCAGCTGTTGTCAGCAAGCTGCTCAAGTCATACTAGTTCAACTGTCTTCTACTGCCCCTGAAGGTGTATTTTCCTAGTTATAAGCTAAACTTAATGAGTAACAAGACAGTTGCAGTACAATATTGAATTTTAAAATCACTTTTTTTTCCATCTTTCACCACTTTTCACAGAATATACGAATATTTCATGCAAAATAATTACCTAGACTAGCATAATATTAAAATAATAGCTTCAAGCTAGACCAGGTGGAGAAGACCACACTATTATCTTGCAATACACATTGACCTGGATTAACTACAAGTGAACTGAGAGGAGATTGTTGCAATAGCATCCAATTGATTAATCGATATGAATATAACACAAGTGATTACAAATAATACAACTGTTCGGACATGTAATAACAGCATACTTACATACTATAGAATAATATTTCACTTTCCATGAATGATTCAAAATGTTTTATGATAGGTTTGTACAACAAGAACTAATATGTGACCACCTGACGAATATATGCAGCCATCAACTTGGCAATCTCAGCAACCTACAAGTCAGAAGATATGATATTATATTCACAAGACTGCACATCTGTCTAGTTTCAAACACAGCAACAATATATAATAATATATCTTGGCCATCAAATAGTGAATGGTTAACTAGACAGCTCCTGTGAAGGTCTTGTCCAAGTGAACAAGAAATTTGAAACAGATCAAAATCATAATAGACATTGTACTGATGGAGATACCATACTACAGCTATATTCTGTGTAAATTACAATAAGGTACATATATATATATATATACATATATATTTGTACTGTGCCTATTTTCACCTTGAAGTTTATCTAGCTAGATAGAAATGCCTGCCATTCATGCTGCAATAGGTCTCCTTTCTGGAATCATCATCATCTTATCATGGAACACATTTTGGTTGAATAAAATATTTAAACTGCCTAGAGCCAAGAAGAGGTCGTGCACACATCATCAAACATAAACAAATAAATAATAACTTACCAATTATTGAAATAATCAACGATAAATTAGCGAATATATAATGAATAATTTAACCCCCCAAAATTGCAAATAAATAAATTTAAAATAAATTATAAAGCTGACAAATGACAAATAAAAAAGAGCAAATTAATAAATAATTATTAACTAAACAAACAATAATTTGATAAGATAATAAGAGTATATAGTAGCTTTAGATATTGGACATGTTATATATAGAATATATATCACTGTTAGTTTGTGTGCTATATATAGAAAATATATCACTGTTAGTTTGTATGCTGTATATAGAATATATATCACAGTTAGTTTGTATGCTGTATATAGAACATATACCACTGTTAGTTTGTATGCTCTATATAGAACATATATTACTGTTAGTTTGTATGCTATATATAGAACATTTATCAGTGTTAGTTTGCATGCTATATATAGAATATATATCACTGTTAGTTTATATGTTGTATATATAATATATATCACTGTTTGTTTGGATGCTGTATATAGAATATATATCACTGTTAGTTTTATGTTGTATATATAATATATATCACTGTTAGTTTGTATGCTGTATATAGAATATATATCACTGTTAGTTTGTATGCTGTATATAGAATATATATATATATATATATCTGTTAGTTTGTATGCTGTATACAGAATATATATCACAGTTAGTTTGTAAGCTGTATATAGAATATATATCACTGTTAGTTTATATGTTGTATATATAATATATATCACTGTTAGTTTGTATGCTGTATATAGAATATATATATATCTGTTAGTTTGTATGCTGTATACAGAATATATATCACAGTTAGTTTGTAAGCTGTATATAGAATATATATCACTGTTAGTTTATATGTTGTATATATAATATATATCACTGTAAGTTTGTATGCTGTATATAGAATATATATCACTGTTAGTTTGTATGCTGTATATAGAATATATATCACTGTTAGTTTGTATGCTGTATATAGAATATATATCACTGTTAGTTTGTATGGTGTATACAGAACATATATCACAACAACTAGTTTCACCACTGGCCTATCTTAGCGGGGGAAAGCCTACAAGCTGCCACCCACAACAACTAGTTTCATCACTGGCCTATCTAAGTGGGACCAAGCCTAGAAGCTGCCACCCACAACAATTAGTTTCATCACTGGCCTATCCTAGTGGGACCAAGCCTAGAAGCTGCCAGCCACAAAAACTAGTTTCATCACTGGCCTATCTTAGTGGGACCAAGCCTAGAAGCTGCTAACCACAACAACTAGTTTCATCACTGGTCTATCTTAGTGGGACCAAGCCTAGAAGCTGCCTCCCACAACAACTAGTTTCATCACTGGCCTATCTTAGTGGGACCAAGCCAAGAAGCTGCCACCCACAAGAACTAGTTTCATCACTGGCCTATCTTAGTGGGACCAAGCCTAGAAGCTGCCACCCACAACAACTAGTTTCATCACTGGTCTATCTTAGTGGGGCCAAGCCTAGAAGCTGCCATCCACAACAAATAGTTTCATCACTGGCCTATCTTAGTGGGACCAAGCCTAGAATCTGCCAGCCACAAAAACTAGTTTCATCACTGGCCTATCTTAGTGGGACCAAGCCTAGAAGCTGTTACCCACAACAACTAGTTTCATCACTGGTCTATCTTAGTGGGACCAAGCCTAGAAGCTGCCACCCACAACAACTAGTTTCATCACTGGCCTATCTTAGTGGGACCAAGCCTAGAAGCTGCCACCCACAACAACTAGTTTCATCACTGGTCTATCTTAGTGGGTCCAAGCCTAGAAGCTGCAACCCACAACAACTAGTTTCATCACTGGCCTATCTTATTTGGGCCAAGCCTAGAAGCTGCCACCCACAACAACTAGTTTCATCACTGGTCTATCTTAGTGGGTCCAAGCCTAGAAGCTGCAACCCACAACAACTAGTTTCATCACTGGCCTATCTTAGTTGGGCCAAGCCTAGAAGCTGCCACCCGCAACAACTAGTTTCATCACTGGCCTATCTTATTGGGGATAAGCCTAGAAGTTGCCACCCACAACAATTAGTTTCATCACTGGCTTATCTCAGTGGGGCCAAGCCTAGAAGCTGCCACCCATAACAACTAGTTTCATCACTGGCCTATCTTAGTGGGACCAAGCCTAGAAGCTGCCACCCACAACAACTAGTTTTATCACTGGTCTATCTTAGTGGGACCAAGCCTAGAAGCTGCCACCCAAAACAACTAGTTTTATCACTGGTCTATCTTAGTGGGACCAAGCCTAGAAGCTGCCACCCACAACAATTAGTTTCATCACTGGCTTATCTTAGTGGGGCCAAGCCTAGAAGCTGCCACCCACAACAACTAGTTTCATCACTGGCCTATCTAAGTTGGGCCAATCCTAGAAGCTGCCACCCACAACAAATAGTTTCATCACTGGCCTATCTTAGTGGGACCAAGCCTAGAAGCTGCTACCCACAACAACTAGTTTCATCACTGGCCTATCTTAGTGGGGCCAAGCCTAGAAGCTGCCACCCAAAACAACTAGTTTCATCACAGGCCTATTTTAGTGGGGCCAAGCCTAGAAACTGCCACCCACAACAACTAGTTTCATCACTGGCCTATCTTAGTGGGGCCAAGCCTAGAAGCTGCCACCCACAACAAATAGTTTCATCACTGGCCTATCTTAGTGGGGCCAAGCCTAGAAGCTGCCACCCACAACAACTGGTTTCATCACTGGCCTATCTTAGTGGGGCCAAGCCTAGACTGCCACCCACAACAAATAGTTTCATCACTGGCCTATCTTAGTGGGGCCAAGCCTAGAAGCTGCCACCCACAACAAATAGTTTCATCACTGGCCTATCTTAGTGGGACCAAGCCTAGAAGCTGTTACCCACAACAACTAGTTTCATCACTGGTCTATCTTAGTGGGGCCAAGCCTGGAAGCTGCCACCCACAACAACTAGTTTCATCACTGGCCTATCTTAGTGGGGCCAAGCCTAGAAGCTGCCACTCACAAACACTAGTTTCATCACAGGCCTATCTTAGCGGGGCCAAGCCTAGAAGCTGTTACCCACAACAACGAGTTTCATCTCTGGCCTATCTTAGTGGGGCCAAGTCTAGAAGCTGCCACCCACAACAACTAGTTTCATCACTGGCCTATCTTAGTGGGGCCAAGCTTAAAAGCTGCCACACCCAGAGCTACAGCAACTAGTTAAAAATGAAGTTATTCGAAGGATAGTTTACAATCAGGCATGGGAACTTATTCTTAACTTCAACTAAATCCACTCACCAGTTTAATTTGCAGTGAGATGGGCACCTGTCCTTCCACCATCAGCCGATAATCAAGAAGGAGATGGAGCTCCAAAACACTCAATTCTGCACACAGAAAGTCACTATCCATATAATCATCCAAAGAGATCATATCTCAAAACACACTAAAATGTTGAGGTCAGACAATGTTCTTGTGGGGAGCCAGAAATATAGCACTGTTAACCACCCTCCCAGACCATTTACAACTGCTATGCTAGATAGGGTCTGAAATATAGCAATCCCAGTGTGCTAATCTAGATAGGGTCTGAAATATAGCACTCCCAGTGTGCTAATCTAGATAGGGTCTGAAATATAGTACTCCCAGTGTGCTAATATAGATAGGGTCTGAAATATAGCACTCCCAGTGTGCTAATCTCCCGTAGCCAGACCATTTACAACTGCTATGCTAGATAGGGTCTGAAATATAGCACTCCCAGTGTGCTAATCTGATAAAATATAGCACTCCCAGTGTGCTAATCTCCCGTAGCCAGACCATTTACAACTGCTATGCTAGATAGGGTCTGAAATATAGCAC
Organism: Leptonemataceae bacterium; assembly: GCA_965261955.1. Classification (GTDB taxonomy): domain Bacteria; phylum Spirochaetota; class Leptospiria; order Leptospirales; family Leptonemataceae; genus JABAAI01. The sequence continues at coordinate 8,575 of CBDHEM010000001.1, read as the reverse complement.
TCCCAGTGTGCTAATCTAGATAGGGTCTGAAATATAGCACTCCCAGTGTGCTAATCTAGATAGGGTCTGAAATATAGCACTCCCAGTGTGCTAATCTCCCGTAGTCAGACCATTTACAACTGCTATGCTAGATAGGGTCTGAAATATAGCACTCCCAGTGTGCTAATCTAGATAGGGTCTGAAATATAGCACTCCAAGTGTGCTAATCTAGATAGGGTCTGAAATATAGCACTCCCAGTGTGCTAATCTAGATAGGGTCTTAAATATAGCACTCCCAGTGTGCTAATCTCCCGTAGCCAACCATTTACAACTGCTATACTAGATAGGGTCTGAAATATAGCACTCCCAGTGTGCTAATCTCCCGTAGCCAACCATTTACAACTGCTATACTAGATAGGGTCTGAAATATAGCACTCCCAGTGTGCTAATCTCCCGTAGCCAGACCATTTACAACTGCTATACTAGATAAGGTCTGAAATATAGCACTCCCAGTGTGCTAATCTCCCATAGCCAGACCATTTACAACTGCTATACTAGATAAGGTCTGAAATATAGCACTCCCAGTGTGCTAATCTCCCATAGCCAGACCATTTACAACTGCTATACTAGATAGGGTCTGAAATATAGCACTCCCAGTGTGCTAATCTCCCGTAGCCAGACCATTTACAACCGCTATGCTAGATAGGGTCTGGAAACATTGTATACCAAATACGTTCTTCACTAATGCAACAAAAAAAAATGGCCCGCCTTATAAAATAGCCATGAAATTATATCTAGCTGGGCTGATGTGCCTGGAAAAATTAAAAGTATATCTTTGTATTGTTGCATGAATGATTGAAGTCAGTGACAACTTCCTTAATCACATCCAGTTGAGCATTCCTTAGCAACCACTTGCAACATAGCTTCTTGCTATACCGTCAGAAGCTGATAAAGTATTTGACTTCAGACGCTGCTCATTAGTGCTAAGCGTGTCTAACTGCTACTGTTCTACACGCCAACAGAACAATTTAACATGCTGATGTCTCCAGATCCTGTCAAGTGTAGAGATTTGGTAAAGGGTCTAGTAAGACTACTATATGCAGGTGTATCTATATTGATAGCTATAACACTTTTTTCAGGAACAATCATTCAAAACTGCTCACACAATTACAATATAAAAGCTACACATGTCATGCTATGACTACAGCAAAAACATACAGCAAGGAACTTTCTCAAGAGTGAAGAGACCTAGAGTGCTTCAGTCAGTAAGTGAAATAGGCTTACTCACCCCAGAATCCAGAAGTACACATAGTGTTCCGACTTTTTATAATTAATAAACTTTGTGTGTGTGAGTGTGTGTGTGTGTGAGTGTGTGTGTGTGTGTGTGATCAATGTCCCAGTTTTCTTCTGCCTGTAGATACTTATGGATTGGTTAGCTGCAGAGGACTTCAGTATTTGGAGGGTACTAGCTCTCAGCAAGAGTATCTCCTTTTTATTTTACTACTCAGAAGCTTCTAGTGACCTTCCAAATACTGAGGTTGCCCAACATCAGCTGCACCTGTAACTGGCAAGATACTTACAATACAGACATATACATATATATGTGTGCATGAATTCACAGCATGTATATATGTAACATATACTAGCCCCAGGCCTAGCCAAGGTTAGAAGTACATTCACAGTATGTATATACATATATATAACATATACTAGCCCCAGGCCTAGCCAAGGCTAGAAGTATATTCACAGTATGTACATATTTATAAAATATACTAGCCCCAGGCCTAGCCAAGGCTAGAAGTATATTCTTAGTATGTGTATATATATAACATATACTAGCCCCAGGCCTAGCCAAGGCTAGAAGTATATTTTAGCCACATGTACAATAATATACCAAAAAAAATCATGAGTTCTTGTGCTTGACCTCCAGACCACTTAATTAACTGACATTGTCTTCACCACATGTGCTTACATTTCGTATGCGTATCTCGGTACGGGGACTACGGCTCCTCTCTTGTATATCTGGATGCCAACTCTGTTGATAGCAAGCCACAGATCCTTAGGGAAGCGCTGGTCATTGTTGACATACTCAGCCTCAAAGAGAGTGGAGGCAAAGGCTTGGCACTCCTGCAGCATCTCCACGTATTTGAGCTGTGCTTGTGACGTGATCACTCCCTGTGTGTGTGGTGTGAGTGTGTGTGGTGTGCGTGAGTGAGTGGTGTGTGGTGCTATAAGTGAGAGTCTATATACTTGCATGATGAGTTGCCTTGGAATGTGTTCTGCAAGTTTAATGAGGTGTATGCTTATGTGTAAGTGCATGTGTGTGTGAGTGCATGTGTGTAAGGACATGTGAATGTATATATAAGTGTATGTGTGCAAGCCAGCATGTTGCCTTCAGGTGTGTAATAGTGAATATGCTTTCTTTGTGCAGCTAATAACTCCCCCCCCCCCCCCCCCCCCCAAACCAAAAAAAACCCCGTTATAAATATTAACATTGAGGAGAAAGTGAGGCGGAGGAAATTGAGAAAGAAGATGAAGTGGGTGGAGAAGTAAAGAAGAAAACTCAACGCTCACATGTAATCTCTTCCACCAGTCCAGCACACAAACTTGGATGGTATTCTTCAGAACTTCAGTGGCAGACTTGACTCTATCTTTCTCTGTGATCTCAGGGGCCCTAAACTTCTTACTGGTGGTGCCAATGCCCTTACTCCTAATGGTCTTCTGCAGAAATGGGAAAGCATTAGCTATGCTAGCTACACATATACCACACACATATAATAGACATATATATGCACTAACTATGCTAGCTACACACATACCACACACATATAATAGACATATATATGCACTAGCTATGCTAGCTACACACATACCACAGACATATATATGCACTAGCTATGCTAGCTACACATATACCACACACATATAACAGACATATATATGCACTAGCTATGCTAGCTACACACATACCACACACATATAATAGACATATATGCACTAGCTATGCTAGCTATACATACATGCACAAATCTGTCACACATGCATGCCTATACATACATACATATGCTCATGCATATACTGTATGATGTGCGTGATTGTAAAAAGTCAACTCACAGCATGGTATGTCTCCTGCACACTGCTCTGACTATAGAGCTCCTTCTGTGTCTTGGCCTCATCCACAATCTTTGACATGGGCTAGACTTCCTCAACATCATCCCTACAAACACCACATGCATGAGGACACTTAATTATGTGGGGGCACCTCAAATGATGTTACAGTCAAGTTTGTTGACACGGTACACATTTATAACAACACTGCCAGCCAGCCTTACAGCTATCCACCCATTCATCCAGCCAGCCAGCCAGCCATCCATCCATCTAGCTATCCACCCATTCATGTAGTCAGCCAGCCTGCCATCCATCCAGCTATCCACCCATTCATGTAGCCATCCAGCAAGCCAGTCATCCAGCTATCCACCCATTCATGTAGCCATCATGCAAGCCAGACATCCAGCTATCCACCCATTCATGTAGCCATCCAGCAAGCCAGTCATCCAGCTATCCACCCATTCATGTAGCCAGCCAGCAAACCATCCATTCAGCTATCCACCCATTCATGTAGCCATCCAGCAAGCCAGTCATCCAGCTATCCACCCATTCATGTAGCCATCCAGCAAGCCAGACATCCAGCTATCCACCCATTCATGTAGCCATCCAGCAAGCCAGTCATCTAGCTATCCACCCATTCATGTAGCCAGCCTGCCAGCCGTTCATATAGCCATCCATTCATACAGCTATCCACCCATTCAAGTAGCCAGCCAGCCAAACATTAAAATTGGAAGGAAATTTATAGAAACCAAGGGCAAATGGTAATTAAGTAATTCACATGCATATTTACGAGATCTCACTAAACTTCAGTTATACCACAGGTGTTCATAGGCAAGAAAAAGGGACTTAACAACGAGCAAATAATTACCATGCACAGACATAACAAATTTCTTGCATCATAGATTACTGAGCTAGCAGATTAAATTATTGCAGGGCAGAACCTGGAGAGTGTTATACAGAGGAGCATAGAGGGTGACATATGTAGACATCCCATCCAAAGATTAGTCTGGTTAAAAACCAATGCAAGAAACACTACACCACATGTAGGAGGAGAGAAAGTCACACACAACATTTCAACAAATAGCATTTGTAATATCACTCTTTAGGGCCGATAGCGACTTTTCACGCGCATAATTCAATTGTCCGTAACAACGATATCGACTGTTGTTGCGGAGAAACATTAATTACTTCAACGCGGTATATTTTCATTAGGATTGTGTACCAGTATCATTCTGACCTGTAGCTTGTAGCTGTTTTTAATTGCAGCTGCTCTTCCCACAACTGAAACCGGCAAATTAATTTTGTCTAGAGTGTGTTGTGGACTTTTTTTCCGGTAATGTCAACAGCATCAGTGAATATATAGCAGAAAGAAGTGAGACTTTGAAATTAAGGAAGACAAAGGTAATGCTTTTGAATCATATAAAGTAAGTTTGTAATTTACATAACTATTCACTGAAGAACCAGTATTCACTGTTGAACCGGCTTTACCTCCTCCAGCACTGTGATTCAGAAGTTCATCCCAACATCTATGATTTGTTTATGATAAAATGTTCAATAATGATATTTGAAACTCAGCTAAGTCCAGGATTTACATTTGCTACTGGTGTGTGAAACAACAACAATATATATTTTTAGAGGAGTCAACTACACCTCCATCAACTATAGGTTAGAATGATACTGGTACACAGCTCAGTCCAGGATATACATTTGCTACAGGTGTGTGAAACAACAACACAAATGTGATATAACCATGGCAATACAGAGTAATGTCAACAAGGCCAACCTTAGGGGGTATTACATAGTACGCCTGAAAAGTATCAAAAAAATATAAGTACAGGTTTGTGTTCGATGTGTGCATCATAAATGCATACATATTATAATCTAAAATTTCAACAGTCACCAACCAGTATCTCAATCATTAAAAACCATCAGGATGAAGCCTGCACCACAGCTTATTGGATCTACAAGTCACAGAAGCATACTGGAAGGCCAATTAGTGCTGCCACAGAACGACAACCACCAACACTTCCTCGTCTAGATCTCCTTCCAGCAGGAGGAGATATATCTAGGAGGTGCGTCTACTGCCAAAAACAAACAAACATGAACCCTCCCAATGGAGAAGTAGCATATGGGTCTGCAATGCCTGTCCTGAGAAGTCACATCTGTTCCTGAAAGAGGACTGCTACAAGCTGTGGTACTAAAAACAATTTCACACAGTAACATTCAATAAGAATAGCTAGCTAAATAGTTATCTATGTTTCATACTCAACTTACTTCTACATAGCAAAACTATATATTATTGACTTTCAATATCTCATCAACTTACCAGTATATCCATGTCTTGTCCAGTAAATATTGATGACATCATGTCCTTGCCATAGGAAGTGAACAACAGTACTGTCAACCCAAAAAAAGCTATGCCGATTGGAGGTAGGCTTCAAGCTATATAGTACTGTGCTACACTATCTAGCTAGGTAGGCTTCAATCTTTATAGTACTGTGCTACACTATCTAGCTTGGTAGGCTTCAAGCTATATAGCACTGTGCTACACTATCTAGCTAGGTAGGCTTCAAGCTATATAGTACTGTGCTACACTATCTAGCTAGGTAGGCTTCAAGCTATATAGTACTGTGCTACACTATCTAGCTAGGTAGGCTTCAAGCTATATAGTACTGTGCTACACCATCCAGCTAGGTAGGCTTCAAGCTATATAGTACTGTGCTACACTATCTAGCTAGGTAGGCTTCAAGCTATATAGTACTGTGCTACACTATCTAGCTAGGTAGGCTTCAAGCTATATAGTACTGTGCGACACTATCTAGCTAGGTAGGCTTCAAGCTATATAGTACTGTGCTACACTATCTAGCTAGGTAGGCTTCAAGCTATAGAGTACTGTGCTACACTATCTAGCTTGCTTTTTTTAAACTATTTGTGAGGATGAAACTACGTAGAATAGCCTGGAAGCTTGATAGTAAGAAGATTTCGATGCCGACAGATATCGCTAAAAGCGTTAGCAAAACAAAGGTGTGGTTTAGAAGTTGCCAAGGTAAGCTAGCAATATGCTAACAGGGTTGAGAGCTAAAGCGAAGAAGTTGTCCGATGATTTCGAGGACCGACAGTGTTTTCCTCTCACACGACTAAAATAATTCCGGCAGACGAGTATGCAGCGTTTTTTTTAAATTATCGTACCTGGAGAGTTAAGAAACTGATTGCACAGTGTTAGAGCAACATCCCCCCCCCCCCCCCCCACCCCTGAAACAACAAGCAACATCCCAAATCCCCTGAAACAACAAGCAACATCCCTCCTCCACTGAAACAACAAGCAACATCCCCCCTCCCCTGAAACAAAAAGCAACATCCCCCCGCTCCTGAAACAAAAAAGCAACATCCCCCCTTCCCAGAAACAACAAGTAATATCCCCCCGCTCCTGAAACAACAAGCAACATCCCCCTCCTCCTGAAACAACGAAGCAAAATACATGCAAAACGGTTCTCGATGGAGTGGCGGAACATTGGTGGGAATGTGGAATTGAAGTATGTACAATATGACAAAATAGAAATTAAAGTTTGGCACTTACTGCATGTATTACAAGAGGACCACTATGTGTGTATTTCATAAAATTAGACCCTTTACCCAACAAATAAATACTGTTTCTTAGATTAGATTTAGGGCAGCAGTATGTGATGATGGAGTGGGAAAAACTGACAGACATACTTACCAGACAAGCTATGATTTCATTTCTGGAAGGAGCAAAGGCTCTCTTCTTGGTCCTCTGCAAACTGGTCGCACAATATTCTGCAAACTTAGACATCTCTGTATCTGGGTACTTCTCCACCACCCTGAGGCACGGAGAATGAGTTACATAATTAAAATATAAATATATGCACATGTGTACATCGGTGAGTACAGTCATCACCAAGGCCGAGTTATACATAGTGTATGCACACCACACACACACACACACACACACACACACACACACACACACACACACACACACACACACACACACATAGTTGGTTGAACGGAAATAATTCCTTATTATTAACCATGTGATAATTATTTAAAAAAATCCAATTACCATGGAAACCAATTAGTAGGTGTGATACAACATCGACAAGTTTAATATTTAAATATTAACTCCTCCCCCCTTTTTCTTCAAGTAATAATGTTATGTTGGCATACTTGTTGATGTGCATGATGAGGTAATGCTTGATAGCTCTCTCTGGGAAGAAGGTGCAGCACATGCAGGCCATAGTCTGCCAGTACGACAGCACGCTGGGACTGTCCAGTTCCGTCTCAGACAAGCCTGCAGTCTGCTTGATGAGCTGGGTGAACACCTGGAGGCAGAATTTTAATCGAACATCATAGCACATTCTGATATTCCAACATACCATAGCATTATAGAATCAGCAAACGTATATATATATATATATATAATAAATACTGGCTCGATGTTTTAAACAGGAGATGAATATCATACAGTCCAGGAATATGTGTGCAAAACATTAGGCAGCTGCTTAACAAATTAACCACACCCTTAAGCAGCTACAGGTAGAAAAACTGACATAGTTAACAACAAACTCATAAAAAAATACATTTACACGCTGAACCAATCTTCTTATAGGCACACGCCCAGTAGACGATTGCATCGTTCATCAAATATTACTTTCGGTTTGTGGGAGAAGCAAACAAATTTTTGAAAAAATGGCTGACGATCACAACTGCCCTCATGAACAGTCTCTTCTTCAGAAGAAAGCTGCATAGGCACCTTTGCTTACATGGAATCACTCTAAATCCTTTCACTCTAGAGAAAGGAGGTGCTCCTGGGTGGATTTCTTTGTTGTAAGTTTTGTGGTGGACATAGAGTGACATAGAGATGTATAGCTTTTGTCTGCTTACCTCAATGGAGCAGATTCATATACCAAACAGGAGCTTATTGTGTTTGCATTGTTATTACCATATGAACAGTTCAAAAGGTCATTAAAAAGAAGAGGCTAAATGCATAAGGCAACAGATATAACAACACACAAATAAAGACATTGACAGCAAGGGCAAAGAGAGTGGTTGACTTATTAGACATGACAATGCATCAGACAGCAAGGGCAAAGACAGTGGTTGTCTAATTAGACATGACACTGCATCAGACAGCAAGGGCAAAGACAGTGGTTGACTTATTAGACATGACACTGCATCAGACAGCAAGGGCAAAGAGAGTGGTTGACTTATTAGACATGACACTGCATCAGACAGCAATGGCAAAGAGAGTGGTTGACTTATTAGACATGACACTGCATCAGACAGCAAGGGTAAAGAGAGTGGTTGACTTATTAAACATGACACTGCATCAGAGAGCAAGGGCAAAGAGATGGTTGACTTAATAGACATAACACTGCATCAGACAGCATTGGCAAAGAGAGTGGTTGACATATTAGACATGACACTGCATCAGACAGCAATGGCAAAGAAAGTGGTTGACATATTAGAC